>PHEH01000043.1 GCA_002841155.1 Alphaproteobacteria bacterium HGW-Alphaproteobacteria-18 | reverse complement strand
GCCGCTCAAGGACATTGATCAGCCCTCTGAAGCGGGCTTTGCGGCGGGCTGGCTCGCTGGCCTGATGGAAGGGGAAGGCGTCCGCCTGACGCCGGCGCTGAAGGCCCGGCTCTGGGAGGGGCTCACCTCCCTCGCCTCGGCGCCGCCCTCCGAACGCACGCTGACGGGCCTCGTTCTCCTGCTCCAGGATGAGGTTCTCAAAACCGCGCTGCATCCGTTCACGCTGGCAGGCCCGCATGGCCATTTGCTCGACGGGGACGAGGAAGACCTCGCCCTGGCGTCCGTCACCTGTTTCGAGATGGAAGACCTGATGCAGCAGGGCGCGGCCGCTTCGGCGGTGCTGACCTACCTCTTCCACCGGCTCGAAGCGCGCTTTGACGGGCGCCCGACGCTGCTGATGCTGGACGAGGCCTGGCTCTTCCTCGATGCGCCGGTCTTTGCAACCCGCCTGCGTGACTGGCTGAAAACCCTCCGTAAGAAGAATGTCGCCGTGGTGTTTGCCACCCAGTCGCTCGCCGATATCCGCGCCAGCGCGATTGCCCCGGCGATCCTTGAAAGCTGCCTGACCCGGATCTTCCTTGCCAATGAACGCGCGCTGGAGCCGGCAACCCGCGAGACCTATCACCGCTTCGGGCTGAATGCGCGCCAGACCCAGATCATCGCGGGCGCGACGCCCAAGCGCGACTATTATGTCCAGTCGCCCAAAGGCTGCCGCCTGTTCGACCTCGATCTCGGCCCGGTCGCGCTTGCCTTTGCCGCCGCCGGCACCCCTGAAGACCAGGCCCTGCTCGACCGGGTGATGGCCGAGACTGAAGGGGATGGGTTTGCGCAAACCTGGCTGCATGAACAAGGCCTGCCCTGGGCGGCAGACCTCCTCGCCCACTGGCCCGGCCATAGGGGCTCACCCGGCTCGCCGCCCTCGCCCCCCGCCCTGCCGCGTCATCTTTCCGCTGCTGAATGAGGCTCCTCATGAAACGCCCCCTCGCCGCCCTCCTCTTCACAGCCGCGCCGCTCATCGCCCTGCCGCTGTCGGGCGTCCTCGCCCCGCCCGCTTCGGCGCAGGTCACCGTTTATGACCCGGCCAATCACGCCCAGAATGTCCTCCAGGCCGTCCGGGCGCTGCAGGAACTGGAAGGTCAGGTCCGCCAGCTCGCCCATGAAATCGAGATGCTCGAAAACATGGCGCGTAATCTCGAAACCCTCCCGGTCTCCGTCGCTGAAAGTATCATCGGCCAG
>PHEH01000042.1 GCA_002841155.1 Alphaproteobacteria bacterium HGW-Alphaproteobacteria-18 | reverse complement strand
CTTCCGCAAGCTGATCCAGATCGTGTTCGGCCTCTCCATCGCCTTTGCCGCGACCAGCTTCTTCCTGACTTTCTTTGCGTTCGGCGGCGGGGCGCTGGTTCAGTGATCGAGGGCTTTGAAATTCCGCTGCACCGGTCCCTGACCGAGCCGGTCCTGATGGCCGGCGCGCCGCGCAACCTCGCGATCACGATCGGCACGCTGGCGGCGGCCGTCGGCCTCGGCCTGCAGCTCTGGATCCCGGGCTTGGCGGTATGGCTCACCGGACATTCAGCGGCGGTGTTCCTGGCCCGCCGGGACCCTGACTTCATGGCGACGCTGCTGCGCGCGCTCCGGCACAAGGAACACCTCTCATGCTGAACCTCTCCGAATACGCCGCCCGCCCGCGCCTCCTGGCCGACTACCTGCCCTGGGCGGCGCTGGTGGCGCCGGGCGTCGTCCTCAACAAGGACGGCGCGTTCCAGACCACCTTCCGCTATCGCGGGCCCGATCTTGAGAGCTCGACGGAGCCGGAACTGATCGCGGTGATGGCGCGGGTCAACAACGCGCTCCGCCGCTTCGGATCCGGCTGGGCGCTCTTCTTCGAAGCCTCGCGCGAGGAAGCCGGTGACTATCCGTCCTCGGCGTTTCCGGATCCTGTCTCCTGGCTCGTCGATGAGGAGCGCGGCGTCACCGCAGAAGAAGGCGGCGCCCGGTTTGAGAGCGCCTATTATCTCACCCTGCTCTGGCTCCCGCCGCCCGACACCAATGCCCGCGCCGAGAAAGCACTGATCGAGCGGCCCGAACGCCCGAGCGGCGCCGGCTGGCGCGACCGGCTGCTGGTCTTCCGGCAGCAGGCCGAGCGCACGTTTGATCTCCTGTCGACCGCCCTGTCCGAGATCGCGCCGCTTTCAGATGAGGAGACCTTGACCTACCTGCATGCCTGCATTTCCAGCCGGCGCCATAAGGTCGCCGCGCCCGAGATCCCCGTATTCCTTGACGCGCTACTCGCTGACGAGCCGTTCACGGGCGGGCTCGAACCCCGGATCGGGGACGCGCATCTGCGCGTCCTGACACTTCTCGGATTTCCGGGCGCAACAGTCCCGGGCCTGCTGGATGAGCTCAACCGCCAGGGCTTTGCCTATCGCTGGTCGACGCGGTTCATCGCGATGGACAAGGCCGAAGCCGAAAAAGTCCTTGGCCGCAAGCGCCGGCACTGGTTTTCCAAACGCAAGTCGGTGGCCGCGGTCCTGCGCGAGACGATGTTCCAGGAACCTTCCGCGCTGCTC
>PHEH01000041.1 GCA_002841155.1 Alphaproteobacteria bacterium HGW-Alphaproteobacteria-18 | reverse complement strand
AAATCATCGACTGGTAAGGCATGGGAAGCGGCTCCTTGCCCGCCGCAACCCAGGCATCGGCCCATTTGTTGCGGATCATGCGCGCGGGCTTGCCGGTCAACGAGCGGCTGACGATGGTATCTGCATCGCCGCCGTCGGTTATTGCTTCCTTCTGGAACCGTTCGATACCTGCTTCATCGGTTGCCAGAAACGCCGTGCCGACCCACGCGCCCAGAGCGCCCAGCATCATCGCTGCGGCGACTCCGCGGCCATCGGAGATTCCACCCGCTCCGATCACCGGAACCCGGTCCCCCACCGCATCGACCACTTGCGGAATCAGCGAGAAGGTTCCGATCGGGGAGTTGTGTCCGCCGCCATCGTGACCTTGCGCAACAATCATGTCGATACCGGAACCGACCACCTGTTGGGCATGTTTGACCTTGCCGATCACCGCCATGACCTTGGTGCCATTCGAATGAAGGCGGTCCATCCACGGTCCGGGATTGCCGAGGCCGGCGGCATAGACTGGCACCTTTTCCTCGATTACAACTTCCATCTGCGCCTCGAAAAACTCCCGCGAGAACAACTGCGGCCCGCCCTTGCCCATTTCAGGAGCGCCAGCCGCGCGCATGGCCATTGCGGCATCCACCTCGGGCAGATCCTCGCGTTCCATGAAATCGCGGGTGAACTGCTGGTATTCGCCGAGCAATGCCATCGGGTTTTCGGCCACGGCGCCACTTTGCGGGGCCGAACCGCGCCTGACGGAGGCAGGCAGAAGGGTATCGACCCCAAACGGTTTATCGGTCAGCTCGCGGGTCTGGCGGATCCAGCTACGCAACTGGTCCGGCGAGCAGGCCGCAGCGCCAAGAACGCCAAGCCCCCCGGCATTCGATACTGCAGCCGCAAGCGCGGGGACACTGGCCCCGCCCATCCCGGCCAGAAGGATCGGGTACTCGATCCCGAGAATTTCGCAAATGTGGCTCTTGAGTGCCATCGTGTTAACTTCTCCAAATTGCGCCATCCACGGGCGCCTGTTTTTTACGTCTGCCCCCACTTGACCTTCTGGGACACAAGCTCAGGGCTTCTTTCTGCGAGATAGGAGGCGGAGCCCGCCACGAGACGAGCCATCGCCTGCCGCGCTCCTTCGGCATCGCCCTTGCGCACAGCTTCAAGGACGCGGCGCAAGAAGCGCAACTGCACCGCACGCTCTTGCGCCGAATACCCCAGCGAGAGCGAAAATTCGCGGGTAAGCATGTGCAACGCGGAAGTCAGAAGGCCGAAAAGCGGATTGCCGCTGGCCCAGCCGAGCATATCGTGAAAACGGCGATTCAGTTCCTC
>PHEH01000003.1 GCA_002841155.1 Alphaproteobacteria bacterium HGW-Alphaproteobacteria-18 | reverse complement strand
CACTCGTCAGCTTGCCTGTGGCACAGGTGAGCTGATCAGCTCAGCCTGGCCAATACCGTCAGGCCAATGACGAGCTACACCACTTGCTGGGACACGATCAATCTCTTGGCACGCGGTTGGTATTGCATTGCTTATTTCGCCTCGCTCCAGGCGGCATTCAGACGGGCAATCAATCCCTCGACGTGCGCTTTGAACGCGGCCTGAAAGTCTTCTGGAAATGCCCTGAGACCAAGAATGTGGATTAACACGATCCTGTAGAGCGCGAAAACAGAGTAATACTTCCAGTTCTGCAATTTGGCGCCTGACGCGGCTTCATAGGCGGCTATCATTTCGTCGTCGTCGGGCGTGCCTTCGGGATAGTCTGACGAGAGGGACGACATGCCGATTAAGGCATAGGCAAGGTCCGCTTCGGGGGCGCCAATGAAGGCCATCTCCCAGTCGAGAACAGCACTCACCTGATTATCCTTGAACAGATAATTCGTGAAGTTGGCATCGCCGTGACACAAGACTGGTCTTGGAACCACTGGCTCATTGGCAAGCAGCCAGTCTCGAACTTCTGAAAAGCGCTGCTGAGCGTCAGTTTCGCCCGCCCATGAAAGCCCATCCCAATACCAGTTGATTTCGCGTCCGATCAGATTTGGGCCGATGGCCCTTCTCAAAAGAAAGCTCAAACCCTGCGCGCGCCAATCCAGTTGGTGGATCTTTGCCAGCGTCTCTACGAATGAGAGGATCATCTTCCGGCGATTGGCAGGCGTTGCGTCTGCAATGACCCCCTCAGCAAACCAGGCGCCAGGCGCAGCATCGCCTGAAGTACGCTCCATCACGTAGCCCGGCACTTTCAGAAACTCACCGTCGATATCTTCGCAAATCTGGGCTGGGACAGGCACAGAGCTCGATGACAGCGCCCTCTGTATTCTCACCTGTCCATCAAGATCATACATGTGGAAGAGCCGTTCAGCCGGCTCAAACCGCAAAACGCAGTCGCGCGTTGAGCTGTCTTCCTCATGCGACAGCTTGAAGAAAAGCGTTCCGCTTGAACTTCCGGCGCCGCCTTCGGGAAAACGTACGTCCCCGGCACGGCTAGCGCGCGGCAAATCTGGTTGCCGTGCCAAGAGCGCATCAAGTCGCTCGCGCCATTCCTCGGTGGTCGTAGAGCCCAGCCGGACCTTCCGATTGATCTCAATGATCCTTTGCCCAAGTTCTTTCGCGCTTGCTGACATGGTGTTTCCTCTCCGTCCGACTTCGGTGCGTGCAGACCGATCTGGCTCGTGCTTTTCATCGTTGGGAACGCATACGACATAGAATTCACGTCCGCAAAAGAATTTGTCGAGCGATTATATTTAATACAGTTCGCAAAATTATGGCGCCGCAAGTTCCCGACGCGCGGGCAACCCGGCTCGGCCAAAGACACGTTGCGCTTAACTGACGGGCCTTGATCGCTCTGGCTGACGGTTACTAGGAGGCAGCATAAAGTGCCGACCAGGTACCAAAGCGCATCACCTTCAATCCGCATGCTGACGCACTTGGCGAAGTTAGGCGGACGGCCTTGCGTTATGCGCTATGCCAAACTGGAGTATGCCGCGACAAGCAAGTATCAGCGGATCTTGTTTCGCGCTTTCTCGGTAATCCGGACCACATCAAGCCTGTGTTTGGGAGAAGAGCTAAGTTCGTGAGTTTCAAGCGAGTGCACACCCTCCCATTTCCGAAAGTGATTGTGCACAAGGTGCGCTAGGGCCTGACGATCTTCAACAAGCGCGAGCGTCACGACATTGTGCGTGCCGCCCGTCAAGGCGACGAAAGGCACTTCCTTGAGCTCGCTGGCGGCCGCTGCGATTTTGCGCGCCATATCAGCGGCAACCTTCAACCTGATGAAGGCTGCGCAATTCAATCCCAGGGCTGACGGGTCAATCAGCGCGGCCAGACGGATGGCGCCAGACCGCTGCATGGATTTGAGACGTTTGCCAATCGTTACATCTGAGACATTGAGTAGCCGTCCGAGCTCCCGGTTGCTTATCCTCGCATCATTGGTGAGGATCTCGAGGATCTGCTCGTCCAGGCGGTCTGTGTTGCTCATATTGCCCCCAAGGTACCGTAGCGAAGGTCGAGCTTCACGACCTCCAGCGCGATGTTTGCTGTCCAGTGCGAAATGCCCTTGATAGGGGCAATCTTGGTTTCGATTGTGTGCAGCAGGTGTTTCCGATCGCGTAAATTAAGCTGCACAAAGATGTCCGGATCAGATAGCAGAACAGAGACGCTGGCGGCTTCTTCGATCTTCGCCAGCTCTTCTGCGACAAGTTCAGGTGGCCTTCTTGTCACGTAAATGTCCAGCAATACGACAAGGTCAAAACCGAGCGCCCGCAGATCGCGCTGCATGACAATTCTTAGTATGTTTCGCTCTTCCATATCGCGAATGCGATTGGCGATCGTTACTTCGGTGCTGCCGACTCTGTCGGCGATTTCCTTGTTTGTAATCTGAGCGCTCTCTGAGAGGAGTTCAGCAATCGCGATATCAAGTTCGTCGACTAACATTGTTCACCTCTTCCCGGTCCCGTGCGCTCACGCCCGTAGCGGTGAGGCGCATTCACTAATCCCGGAAAATCCAATTCGATTCAATCGATTTGCATATGTGCTCGTTTCCGGGCGCTGCCAATTAAGCTGAGCAGCCCGTGTGCCTACTGGCTCAAGGGGCGGAAGGCAATTCCAGTGCGCGGCCGGTGCGTCATGTGTCCGAAATGGCATGATGCGAATTTAGAACTGCCAAAAAGATTAGAATTGATTTGCATATTGGCAAAAGCAACGTAGTTATGCAAACCAGAATGCTCAAAAATGAGCGCGTTATGGGAGGTAGGCAATGAATGCGGATCAGATCAGCAGCGGTATTGTTGAGCATTCAAGGCAGGCTAGGTTGTCCGGCACCTCACCAGAACTCTGGACCACGAGGCTCGAAGCGCTGATTGCCGCGCAACCAGAAGTGACCGGACCGATTCGCGTTCGAGATGTGAAGCCGGTAGCCGAAGCGGCGGGCGGCTCGAATGGCACGTTGTTGTTTCGGGCAAGCTATCGCGCAGACGGACAGCCGGTCGAGAAGGCTCTCGTCCTTCGCTTTTTGCCTACCAGTGGGTTGTTTCACCATTATGATGTGAAGGAGCAGTTCGATCTGCAGCGTAGTCTTGGATCGACATCGGTTCCGGTCGCGTCCCAGGTCTGGCTGGATGAAGAAGGCGAGTATCTAGAGCGTCCTGGATATGTGATGGAGCGTGTCGAGGGGGCGAGTTCTCCTATGGCCTGGATGACGTCCGGCATTATTCACGATGCGTCGCCTTCCGACCGCCGCGAGATGAGTCTCGCTTACCTGTCAGCGCTTGCCAACATTCATGCTGTCGACTGGAAAGCGCTTGGTTTAGACTGGCTTGAGAAGCGTGCGCCGGGTGCGCGGCCCATCGAGCGTGAAGCCAATTGGTATTGGGACGCACTCGTCTGGTCGGAAAATGCTGAATACATCCAGATGTTTGAGCCAATTCGCAAATGGCTGATCGTCAACGAGCCTGACGATGTGGAACTAGTTCTTTGTCACGGCGACGCAAATTACGGAAATTACCTGTTCAGGGGCACAACGATAACCGCGGTGCTGGACTGGGAAATGAGTTTTCTTGGAACGCGCGAATGCGATGTAGCATTCATGCATATAGGCGATCAGATCCTGCTTGATGGTGTCCCGATGCCCGAAGGGTCTTTGACCTATGAGGAGCGCAAGACCGAGTATGAGCGGATTACAGGGTATAAGCTCCGGCATCTTGAGTATTTCGAGCTTTTCGTGGCTTACAGGTTGGGCATCATAAACGTTCTGGCGATGAAACATTTTCCGCCGGAGGTTCTTGAATCGTTTGGTCCCGTCATGCGCAGAGGCCCCGACATATGCCGGGCGCGAGCAGAAGCTTTGGGCGTCAGTATACCCTGAAAAGATCAGCCCATATTGCTCCGCATAGAGAGCAACTAAGATCTAACATGAATCAATTATTTCTTTGGGAGGAGAAACTCATGAAATTAATCAGATCAGGCCTGCTCGTGGGGGCGTGCACAGCTTGTGTACTGAGCTATGCGCCATTTGCCTTGGCGCAAGACGGCGCTGCCGAGTCGGGCCTATCCGATGAAGGACCGCGCCGGCTTGGAGCCATTACGGTCACGGCGCAGAAAAAGGAAGAATCTCTCCAGAGTGCTCCGCTGGCTGTAAGCGCATTCGATACAGAAGCGCTGCAGCTCAAGCAGATCGAGGGACCTCAACAACTTCAGTTCAGCGTTCCCTCGCTCGTATTCGCGCAGCTCACAGGTTATACGCAATTGTCGATGCGGGGTATCGGGTCAGACCTGACCGTAACTGCGGGCGAGCCGACTGTGGCTACCTTTCAGGATGGCGTTTATGTCGGCCAGCTCTTTACCCAGGCTGTGCCCAGTTTTGATCTGGAGCGGATTGAGGTTCTACGCGGCCCTCAAGGCACGCTGTATGGGCGCAACGCGACGGGTGGTGCGATCAACTATATCACCCGGCTACCCGACTATGACTACGGTGCCAATCTGGAGCTCACGGCCGGAGACTATGGCCGGGTTGCGGCCGCTGGTGGTATAACCGGGGCCATTGTGGAGGACATGATTGCCGGTCGTTTGACATTGAAGCACGACAGGCGTGACGGCTATCGGCATAACGTGGTCGACGGAAAAGACTATGACGACAGTGATCTCTTCAGCGCTCAGGGTTCCTTGCTTTTGGACCTGACCCCTGACCTGCAAATTGTGCTTCGCGCAGACAAAACGCGTCAGTCAGCGTCGACTGTGGTGCAGCTCGTGGAGGAAATTCCGCTCGCTTCTGGCGTCTCGTCTGCGACGCCTCTCGGAATATTCTCGCTTCCGGCACCTGTGCTAGCCGGAATTCCCGGACTGTTTTCGCCATCAGACCTGGCGCTTCTCGGAAATGGAAGTGTCGCAGACTTCTACGGTTTGACGCAGCCCGGCTTTGCTGTGCCAAATCCGACCGAAACGACCGATTTTGCCAACAACTTTCCGTCTAAACAGGTCTTTGACGCGGAGGGCTTTAGCGCAACGGTTTCGTTCGATCTCGGCAATGCTACTCTGAAGTCGATAACAGCTTACCGTGAGTCTGACGCCACGATCCGCGTCGACAATGATGGAACGTCGGCGGCAATCCTGCGCGAAGATCCAATCTTCCAGTCATCAAAACAGTTCACTCAGGAGTTCACGCTGTCCGGTGTGACTATGGACTCCAAGCTCGACTATGTTGTCGGCGGATTCTATTACCATGACGACGCGCTCCTGAAGGCAGATCTCATTACACCCTCAATTGGTGATCAGGTTGCGCTGGCGGGAAGCCTGTCCAGTCCAACCCCTCCGCCCGTATTTGATCTTTCTCAGCCCTTCATCCCGAACCTGCTTCAACTGATTGCTGATCCCGTTCTTGGGCTGACGCTCTACAATCCATCAATATTGTCAGAGGGAACATTGTCCTTTGGCGCAGACCAGAAATCAGAGTCAATCGCCGCCTACGGTAACGGGACTTACAGCCTTTCTGACCGGTTCAGGGCTTCGCTGGGTCTTCGCTACACCGAAGACAAGAAGGACGTTTTCCGGAGGCTGCACTCGAACTTTGTGCCGGCGGCTGGGCTCTGTGATCGGCAGGAAGATGCCAGCTGGGAAGCGGTTACCGGATCAGCCGGCATGGACTATGACGCTGGTGACACGACCCTGCTCTATGGCAAAGTCTCCCGGGGATACAAAGCCGGGGGCTTCAATCCGGGCGAATGCGTCGGCAGTTTCGACCCCGAGTTCCTCTGGTCGTACGAAGCCGGCTTCAAGACCATGTTTGCCGACGATCAGGCGCTGTTGAATATGGCGGCATTCTATTACGATTTCTCGGATATTCAGTTCACGACCTATCTCGGAAATGCCTCAACGATCAAAAACGCGGCATCCGCGACTCTTTATGGTCTCGAAGCTGAGTATGTGCTCCGGCCTCGGGCGTTGGATGGTTTCCAGTTGGATGGTTCGGGATCTTATATTCATTCCGAATACAGTGATGAGTTGCTTCAGGACCCGACCGGGCTTGCGACTTTGAATATCGGCGGGAACCAGTTGATCCGTGCGCCAGAGTGGAAGTTGAACTTTGGGGCGCAGTTCGAGACGGAAATTGCCGATCTGGGGACGTTCCTCCTGCGCGGTGAAAGTTCCTATACGAGCGAAGTCTTCCATGACGTGTTTAACGGAAAAGCGCCATTCCAGGCAGGCACGGCCGAAGACGATTACTGGATTTCGAACGCCCGACTGATTTGGCGGCCGACTGACGACCGCTTCGAACTTCAGCTGTTTGTCGAGAACATTGGCGACGAAATGTATGCCTACAGCCGTGTTGCCTCAGCCACGACCGCATCGGTAACAGGGCAATTTTCTCCGCCTCGGACCGTTGGGGCTCGGTTGTCCATGAGGTTCGGGTCGGCGAGATAAGCGCGATCCTCCGGCGTGTCCTCCAGGAAACGCACAACACTCGCGCCCGGCAGGATTGTTCTGTCGGGCGCATTTCTTTGAACTGAAGGCTCTGGTGTAGATTTTTTTATGGCGTTGTTATTCCAATAGGTTTTCACGAACGCGCTTGATTGTTGCGGAGGACACGCCCGCTTTCTGTTCAAGGTAGATGTCTATTGAGCCATAGCTTGTCTCGATGTTGGAGAACGCTGCTTCGAGGAATTGTGGGTGGGCGCGTTTGAGGAGCGCAAGCGCCGGAGGGGTCGTCAGGTCCAGGCCGCTTTCCTTGACTCCGGTTCCAGCTGTGGCGGCGATAGAAAGTCGGTCCCAATCAAGATGGTCGTTCGTTTCGAGATAGCTCGACATGATATCGCGGCGATCTACACCAAGGGCTTCAAGGACGATGGCGACGACAACACCAGTGCGGTCTTTGCCAGCCGCACAATGAACCAATATCGGGACCCGGTCAGATGCGATTGCATCAAAAACCATCCTGACATGCGCTGCATGCTGGTCGGCGATCCTGGTGTAAAGCGATGCGATTGCGCCGATCAGCGTAACGTCGTCACTGCTCTTGCTCAACAACATAAGTGCTTCGGCTTGCGAGTTTTCAGCTTCCGGCGGGGACCAAATTACATCGCACAATTGGGTCAGTGACGGATGAGTCGGGAATGCAGCTCTCTCCCTGTCGCCTCGCAGGTCGACAATTGTCTTGAGATTTAGACTCTTTATCTGATCGATGTCTTGGAGATGCGGTTGATCAAGCCCGGCCGATCGCCAGAAGAGTCCTGGTCTGATGCGTCTGCCGTTTTGTCCTTTAAGTCCGCCCATCTGCCGGAAGTTCATCACGCCAGACAGTGGCATAGCAGCAGATCCCGGCTGAGCTCTTCGACCCGAATTGTTTGGGTAAGTCACGGCGCACTCCCTTCAGGATCGGTAAAAGTATCGCATACAAATGCATCAAACTTGCGACATTTACCCAAAATTGCTTATAAAATTGCCCTGCAAAGTTCGCAAACATTGACTCGTGTTGTCAATTATGCAATTTTTCAAACAAAGAGATATGTGGAGCATCGTCGGCAGTGGCGATGCCAAATCCTGGGAGAGCGCGATGGCCCACTTTGAAACTCTGATTACTGGCGGAAGGATTATCGATGGGGCTGGAAATCCTGGCTGCGTCGGGTCGATTGGTATCGTAGACGGTAAAATACTCGAGATCGGACCTGATGTATCAGGGACTGCAGACCAGATCATCGACGCGACTGGAAAAATCGTGGCTGCTGGGATCATTGATATTCATACCCACTATGATGCGCAGCTTCATTGGGACCCCTATGCGACGAATTCAGGCTGGCATGGAACAACGACGATCGCTGTCGGCAATTGTGGTTTCGGGCTCGCGCCTTGCCGTCCGGAACACCGCGACCGCTATATGCAGCAAATGGAAACCACCGAACAGGTCCCTTACAACTCCCTGAAATCGGCTCTCAGCTGGGACTGGCAGACATATCCCGAATGGCTCGAGCACCTAAAAAGCATTCCCAAGGGTGTGAATGTTCTGAGCATGGTGCCCCTCAATCCGCTGATGATCTACGTCATGGGGCTCGAAGCTGCCAAGACGAGATCGGCGACTCCGGAAGAGCGTGAGCAGATGAAAGCCCATCTGAACGATGCCATGGACATGGGCGCGATCGGTTTCGGCTTTTCCTATCAGGGTAATCACAACACACACATTGACTCCGACGGGGAGCCGATGCCGACCGACATCATGGATGTCGAAGATTTGTATGCGATGGCGGATGTACTTCGCGAACGGGGCGAGGGCGTTATTCAGGCGCTGGTCGACACTCCGGGAGCCCGTTTCAGCGAAGTTGGCTTGGAAGTGGCGCGCCGGTCCCGACGTCCGGTGATTCACAATGTGACGCTCGTCAATGACTATCTTCCGACATATCACGAGGAAATGTTGGAGCTGCTGGAAAAGGCTAAAGCAGAAGGCCTTGAAATGTACTCCATGACGCTCACGATGCGCGGCTGGAATGAGTTCAAGCCGATGGACTGGGACATCTGGAACATTATTCCGGCTTTCCGGGAGTTTACTTTCGCCGGCGACCAAGCGGCGAAAGTTGCCAAGGCGGCCGATGAAGATTTCCGTGCTCGTTTGCGCAAAGCTTACAGACCCGTCCTTCTCGCTCCAGCTGGTGGTCCTCTGGAAACCTACAAGTTGAACAACGCCAATGGTGTGAAGCCCTGGTGCGACCATGAAGGCAAGACGGTGCAGGAGATCGCAGAAGCGCTTGGCCGCGAGTGCATCACCGATCTGTTCATGGACATCGTGGTAGATACCGAAGCGGTGTCTGACTTTTTGCTTCCAGACGCCATGAGCGCTGATACGGCGAAAGTGGCTAAGGTTCTCAAGCACCCGCTGACACTACCTGGAACGTCGGATGGCGGGGCACATGTCAAATTCTGGTCCGGCGGACACTTCTCGACCGATATGATCATGTGGATGGTGCGTGAGAGTGGTCAGATGACGCTTGAGGAAATGCACCACAAGTTGAGTGGTCTTCCGGCCAAGGTCTTCAATCTGACAGATCGTGGCACTCTGAAGAAGAATAGCGCAGCTGACATCGTGATCTACGACTATGAGGCACTTGGGTACCAGCGCTTCCAGTACGAGATCGCTCATGATTTGCCGGGTGGTGAGTGGCGCCGCATCTGTAAGCCCGAAGGCATCGAGTATGTCCTGGTGAACGGTGAAATCACCTTCCGGAACGGCACAGAGTGCACGGGCGCGGTTCCTGGCCAGCTTATCGGTGTTATGGGGGCTGAGATGGATAGGAGGCTGGCGGCACCGCTCGCCATGGCTGCGGAATAACTTCCGGGCATCTCGATTGTTCGCTCACGCCGCGGGCGCAAACGTTCGCGGCGTGACCACACAAATCTAAAAAATGGATGACTAGCATGAGCGCTGGTAATAGCGGCAATCTGGTCGCAACCGAACTTGAACCCGCTGTCGCAGTCACGGACCCCCGTGAATTTGCCATGCCGGAAAACATTCACAAAGTGCTTACGCTATTGCGGGCGAGTGATCCGGTGCACTGGGTCGAGCCTGAGGCATTCGATCCGTTCTGGCTGATCACAAAACATGCCGACATTCTCGAGGTTGAGAAAAACGCAGATATCTTTCGAAATGGGGACCGTTCGACCGTGCTTGTCCCTCGCGATATGCTGCGTGCGATCGAGGCAAGACTGAACTCACCGCATTTGACCCATTCGGTGGTGAATATGGATGGCGATGCGCATCGCGCCTACCGAATGCTGACCCAGGCTTGGTTCATGCAGGGCAATCTGAAAAAGCTCTCCGACCGGATACGGGCGATCGCCAAGGATCACGTCGATCGCATGATGAACCGCGGCGGCACTTGCGACTTTGTCGAGGACGTTGCGCTCCATTACCCGCTGCATGTTGTCATGGAAATCCTCGGTGTTCCGGAGAAGGACGAGGGAATGATGCTGGCACTGACCCAGCAACTCTTCGGTGCACGCGATCCTGAAAAAAGCCGTGATGCGGGCGCGATGAGTAACCCATCTTCGGCTCTGGATGTCTTCACTGCTGTACTTGGCGACTTTTATGCTTATTTCGACCGCCTCACAGAGATGCGCCGAACCGACCCTCGCGACGATGTCGCAACTGTGATTGCAAACGCCGAGATTGACGGAAAGCCGATCGCAAAACGCGAGGCCAACAGCTACTATGTGCTTGTCGCGACCGCAGGCCATGACACGACATCGGCTTCTACAGCTGGTGCATTGTGGGCGCTCGCTGAAGCGCCAGACCAGCTCGCCCGGCTCAAAGCTGATCCCTCCCTCATCCCGGGTCTCGTTGAGGAGGCGATCCGCTGGACGACGCCGGTAAAGCATTTCATGCGGACAGCGGTTCGGGACTATGAGTTGCGTGGCAAGACAATCCGGGCTGGCGACTGGCTGATGCTGTCATACATGTCGGCCAATCGCGACGAGGAGCTTTTTGACGCGCCATTTGAGTTTCAGATTGATCGTCAGCCGAATAAGCAACTCGCGTTTGGTTTCGGTCCGCATGTCTGCCTCGGACAGCATCTGGCAAGGCTCGAAATGAAGATACTCTTCGAAGAACTCTTGCCTCGTCTTGAAACGTTGGAACTCGCTGGTCAGCCAAAATGGACGCAGTCTGCTTTCATAAGCGGGCCGAAGACATTGCCCATCAAGTTTACGGCAGCCTAGCATCGAGAAAAGTCGCGTTCGTCGACTTTGAATAAGCCAAATAATATTTCCCAGGGAGGATAGTTTGACATCTCTATATTCTGACGTGGATCTGCCGCATAATCCGTCTGATCATCCTGACTGGCAGGAGTCATGGGTGCTGGTTTTTCGCGATCCGATTACTGGCGCAACAGGCTTTCTTCGCACAGGCGCCTATTTAAATCAGGGGACGACACAAACCCATTGGGGCATGGTTCTGCCAGACGGAACGCGCTTTCGCCGTCACCTCCTCGATCGCAAACTTGAAGAAGGTGATCGCACCGAAACGTCTGCCAGTTCCGGTACGGCGAAGTTCTCCATTCCGGACATGAAGTATTGCCGCTTTGAAGCCTGGGATGATGACGCTGAAGTCGATCTGCGAGTCTATGACTGGTTCCCTTCGCAGGACTGGTCATTCGTCGGCGGTCCTTACCACGGGAAGCTGCTTGGCAGCATTGCCGGACCTGAGCAGGCAACGATGGGCACGTCGGGCCATCCAGAAAGCGCGGGGCGCCTCGAAGGCCGCGTACGCTTTGGTGACCGCGTGATCGACATCGAAAACGGTCTTGCTTATCGCGACCACGGCTATGGTGATCGCCCGCATGCCGTCTTCCGGGCCGCGCGCTGGCATGCCGGCACAGTCGGTCCTGACATGTCCTATTCGCTCGTCAGCATGATGGACGAGCCAGGTAACATTCACAAAATGGGCTGGGTCATGCTCAACGGGAAGCGTGAGACTATCAAGGATCTGCACACTGTGAGCTCCACGCTCTGCGACGGTTATTCCGTCATCGGAGGATGGTCCGTCGTGAAACTGGAGAATGGCGAAACTCTCAGAATCAACGTGGATACCGTCGACGGGGTTGTTACCTCAACGCATTTCGATAATGGCGGACCGGGCTCATCGCCTGCCGGCATTGAGGCGCTTTCAATTCCGCGATGGAATGGTCGTTCGGGCGTTTGCGATTTCAACATGATCGACAATCCGCTGCGCGGCGAACAGCCCGTCTCCAACACCCTTATGGCGAATTGCGATGTCGGTCTCACTAAGAGAGCGTTCGATCCGCAATGGATCCGGCAATAGGGCGCCAAATGCACCGGATTGGTCACTGAGCCCCAATTCCGCCGCACGCAAACAGATTGAGAAAACAATGAGCGACATTGCAAATGCGCTGGATAAGAGTGTTGCCGCAGCCAAGTCAACTTACGCCAAGGTCGACCCTGAAAGGCTGGCCGCCTTCCTGGAAAAGGTCTTCGGGGCCAAGGTCTCACTGGAGGAGATTGGCGGCGGCGCAGCGAAATCAGGCTCATCTTCCGGAATTCTGATTTTCACGGCTAGGATTCATCGCGAGAGTAAGGATGAGGTGAAGAGGCTGGTCCTCCGCTACGATCCGAAGTCGGTTCACAGGCTTTTCGTTGAATATGATCTCAAATCCGAATTCGACCTGCTGTCACGGTTGAAGAAGACCAGCATCGCCGTTCCGGCCGTTTATGGCATCGATGAAACGGGCGACGATATCGGCGTTGTCGGTTTCGTCATGGAATGCGTCCCTGGAGAGCCCATTCCCACGTCACTTTTTACCAGCGGCCCTTTGGTCGAGACCAATGAGGTGGGACGCCAGGCGATCTACCGTGACATTTTGCGCAACCTCGCCAAAATCCATAATCTTGATCACGTCGCACTAGGGCTCGGAAACTTCACTAAGAAGGCTGAGGGTAGAACACCTCAGGAAAAGCTCACCAATTGGTGGTGGAAGACGTGGGACTGGGCGAAGCCCAAAGCTCATGCCAGGCTGGTGCCCGTCCGTGACTGGTTGTTGAAAAACGCACCTGTCGTCGAGACGCCGGTTCTGATGCATGGTGACCCCAACCTGGGAAATTACCTGCTTCACCAGAACAGAGTCGCGGCGATGCTCGACTGGGAACTGAGTTCCGTTGGTGCGCCGGAACTTGACCTCGCAATCCAGATTGTCTCGATGGACCCGCATCGCCCGCATGCCGACAAGCTTCCCGTTTCCCCGCCGAGCGAGGCGGACTGGCTGATGATGTACGCCGACGCAGGCGGAAAGCCGCTCGGAGAGCTCGACTATTACAAGGTCCACGCTTGTTACGAGATCCTCATCTGCATGGGCTCAATGAGTACCTACCTGCCTGAGGATATCGTCGCCCAGTACGATGCGATGAGCGGCTTCTACTGGGCGCTTTGCGAGCGTCTCATGAATAAATGACTTTGGAGGTGAGCGTGGAGGCCCAACTTCAGGCGCGCGGCATTGTCGTGATTGGGGCGAGCATCGCAGGTCTGTCAGCGGCATTGGCCTTCAATCGCCGGGGCATTCCCGTGACTATTCTTGAAAGAGACGTACTCGTCGATGTGAAAGATCAGATTGCACCAAATGGGATAATCCAGCGGCGAGGCGTTCCGCATTCCATGCAGCCGCATTTCTTCCTCAGTGGTCTGCGCAACGCACTAAGTCATTGGTATCCGGGGCTGATTGAGCAGATGGTGGATGCCGGGGTGAAGGAAATCCCGGTAAAGCAATGTCTGCCACGCACGCGCAACAGCGACGCAATCCCGAAGCCCGGCGACGAAGACCTGACCGTGCTGGCGTCGAGGCGCGCTGTTCTCGAGCAGGCAATGCGCAAATATGCTGAGCGCCAGCAAGGCATTACACTACGGACCTCAGTCAAGGTTCTGCGCCTCCTGTCTGACGGTAAACAAGCACCTTTCCAGGTCAATGGACTTGAGTATGAAGAGGGCGGACAAACCCATACTCTGTCTACTGACGTGATCGTTGATGCATCAGGCCGGATGACACGGTTCCTTGATTCTATCATAGAAGAGGGCGCTCATGTCGACGATTTTCACTACAAGTCCAACTCAGCCTACTTTACCCGACATTATCGCCTCCGTACCGGACAGGATTTTCCGAGTTTCGTTGGCATGCCAGGCGTACTTTTCGACGATCTGGTCGCAACGACATTCGCTGCGGATGACGCAAATTTCGTGATGTCGATCGTCGTCAATCAAGACGATTCACTTCTCTATGACCGCGCGCTTTCCAAGCCCGCAGTGTTTGAAGATATCCTCCGCCGTATTCCAAAAGCTGCCCGATGGATCGAGCCTGAAAGAGCTGAGCCAACTTCACCTGTCGTCAGTTGGGCCAATATGGACTTCTTCTGGCGGAAACTGGCGCCTGATGGTCGCGTTCAGGTTCTAGGTTACTTCCCAGTTGGCGATTCCGTGATCAGATCCAACCCCAAATTTGGCCGCGGCTGCACCTGGAGCGTGTTGGGCAGCGATATGCTCGCGGACATTCTGGCGAGGGGCGGGTCACCCGAAGAGCTGGTGATCAACTACCAGAACGCACTCGAAGAACGGTTCCGGTCCGAGTGGGCCATGATGCTCACTGTCGACAAGGAAGATCAGGCTCGGTTCGAAACCCGCGTGGGGCTGGCGCCAAATACAATTCGATCCCGCGCTGCTTCCGCTGTTGCACACTGGACATCGAATATCGCTCCGACCGTCGACCCGACATTCTATCGTGAATTGGTCAAGGCGTATTACGGGATAACATCGCCCGCAGCCTGGGCGACGAAACCGAGCAATTGGCTTCGGGTGCTGCGAGCCAATGTCGTGCCAGGCGCGTCGCTTCGACTGGCCCGCAAATATTCTGAGAGACCCAGCCGGGATGAGATTGCGAGTATTATCGCGTCCCATTGCCCGCCGGAAAAATCACCGGCTCCTATCCATGCTTAAGAAAAATCCTGCCGCGTCCCCCTACAGGACGGCCCTGATCGGCTTCTGTGTGTTTGCGTCACTGTCCGCCGCGCTCATGTTCGGATGGGCATGGTTTCAGTCTGGCCCCATGGTGTCAGTTGCGCAGATCGGGGCGGCTTCGGACGCCTATCCATGGGTGAAAGCTGTGTTTTGGGACATCACGCTGTTCAACCTGTTCGTCTTCGGTTGGTTCTTCTACCGTGAAGAATACCTGAGCCGTGCAGTACTGTGCTCAATCGCGTTCTGGATGGTCGGGTCCGTGTTTCTGGGCCTCTATGTCGCTACACTGATGTTCAACACCGGCTGCTTCCAAAGCGTTCGGCTTGGAAGACATCTTTCGCGGAACGGGCGGGGCGGCCGCGCCGTAACGGGAGAAGAGGGTTGAATCGGAAATCGGAGAATGCCTCTGGCAAATCAATGCTGGAAGGGGTGAAGATTGTCGACATGACGAGCGTGGTCTTCGGGCCATATGCGACCCAGATGCTGGCCGATCTTGGCGCAGATGTCATTAAGGTCGAAGCGCCGGAAGGCGATCAGTTCCGCCATTCAGCGAAGCCGGCCAAAACGCGCGGCATGTCGCCAGGTTTCATGGCGCTAAACAAGAATAAGCGCTCAATCGTTCTCGATCTCAAATCCGAGGACGACAGCAAGGTCATGGCCAACCTGCTGGAGACGGCCGACCTCTTCATTCACAATGTTCGTCTCAATGCCATCGAAAAGCTCGGGTTTGGCCCCGATCAGGTGAAGCCGCTCAATCAGAACCTCATATATCTACACTGCGTCGGGTTTGCCTCTGGCGGACCCTATGATGGGCTTCAAGCTTATGATGATGTGATTCAGGCCGCGTCCGGTGTCGCGACACTGTCAGGACGTGTCGATGGCAGCGGGAAGGCCCGGTACATTCCGTCCCTGATCGCGGACAAGGTGGCCGGGCTTTACGCGGCTCAGGCAGCGCTTGCGGCTTTCATCCACCGGCTGCGGACCGGACAGGGCCAGTTCGTTGAAGTACCTATGTTCGAAGCCTTTTCGCAGTTCATGCTGGCCGAACACTTGGGTGGGCTGACATTCGATCCACCGAATGCTGCGGTCGGCTATCCGCGCCAGCTCGATCCCGACCGCCAGCCATTTTCGACAAGCGACGGCTACATCAGCATTGTGCCGTATACGGTTGAAAGCTGGACAACGGTATTTGCCGTGATTGACGATCTCGATTTCCTGAAGCGGGAAGACCTCGAAACGCCGCGCGAACAGTTCATTGGACAGCATAAACTGTATCAGCGCCTGGCTGAGATCACGCCTTCGGCCACAACGGCTGAATGGATTGAGCGATTTCGGGCGGCCCGGATCCCCTGCATGCCCGTCCGCGACCTCGGAGACATGCTCGATGATCCACAGCTTTCGCAGAACGGCTTCTTCGAGCGGCGGGAGCATCCGAGTGAAGGTGGCTGGTATGACATGAACAGGCCGGTTCGTTTCAGCGCGCAAGGGCGAACAGATCATCTGCCGCCACCCCGAATTGGCGAACATAGCGATGAGATCCGGGCCGAGATCAAGCGCAGATTGAGTGCTTCTGGCCGTTCGAGACATCAAAAACAGGAACAGGTAAATGACTGACTTTGACCGCAATTATTCAATGACAATCAATGGCAAAAGCGTCTCTGCGAAGGCGCAGATTCACGTCATCAATCCGGCCACGGGTGAAGCATTCGCCGAGGCTCCAGATTGTAGCCGGGAACAGCTCGACGATGCGGTAGCTTGCGCCCGGTTTGCCTTCAAGACCTGGAAGTCACGCCCCATTGATGAGCGCGCGGAACTTCTTGCAAAAGCGGGCGACGTCATCCTCCGGCATTCGGCCGAACTGTCTCGACTGTTCACCAAGGAGCAGGGGCGTCCCACTGAAGGGGCCGCGGCCGAAATCATGATGTCGGGGCAGTGGCTTAAAAGCGTGTCGCAGATGCGCCCGCCAGTTCATGTTTCCGAAGACAGCGATGCTCAGTTCATAGAAACTCGCTATGTGCCGCTTGGCGTCGTCTGCGCGATTGCCCCATGGAATTTCCCCGTGAACCTCGCCATCTGGAAAGTTGCGCCAGCTCTGCTGGCCGGCAATACCATGGTGCTTAAACCGTCGCCGTTTACGCCACTGTGTACGTTGAAGATTGGTGAACTCCTGCAGGGGGTTCTGCCGCCTGGGGTCCTAAATGTGGTTTCGGGCGGTGACGAGCTGGGCCCGTTGATGACATCCCATCCCGGATTTGCAAAAATATCGTTTACCGGCTCGACCGAGACCGGCAAGAAGGTCATGGAAAGTGCCGCTCGTGATCTAAAAGCGTTGACGCTCGAGCTCGGCGGAAACGATGCCGCAATCGTCCTGCCGGATGTCGACGTGGACGAAGTCGCACAGAAGATATTCTTCGGTGCGTTCGCCAACACGTCCCAGATCTGCGTGGCCACCAAGCGCCTCTATGTTCACGAGTCCGTCTATAATGCGCTTCGCGACCGGCTGGTTGCCATAGCAAAAACCACCAAGGTCGGGGATGGCTCGGAGCAGGGCACTGTGCTTGGCCCGATCCAGAACAAGCGTCAATTCGACCGCGTTATGAACCTGCTGGATGATGCCCGCGCAAATAATCTCACTCTCATCCAGGGCGCGGAAATTCCCGATTCGAAGGGGTATTTCGTCCCGGTTACAATCGTCGACAACCCACCTGAGGGTTCGCGCGTGGTTCAGGAAGAAGCCTTCGGGCCGGTCCTGCCGATGCTGAAATTTTCTGACATCGATGATGTGATCGACCGGGCAAATGATAGCGAGTACGGACTGGCAGGCGCCGTATGGTCGAAGAACACTGACGAGGCCGTGAAGATTGCGCGCAGGATGGAGACAGGTACGGTCTGGATCAATCAGAACCTTAACCTGCGTCCGGACACGCCTTTTGCCGGGCACAAAGCAAGCGGCTTTGGCGTTGAAAACGGAATGGAAGGGTTGCTCGAATTCATGGCGCCGCAGGTGGTTTATGTCGCCAAATCCTAGATCGCATTACCTGTCTGCCAAGCCCGTAAAGGTGGATCCGAACGGATCCGCCGCCAGTCCCTTGAGCACGAGTGAGCACATGCATCCACGCGTATTCGCACTGTCTTGTCCTGGAAAAACTGCGCTTGTATTCGAACCGAGCGGGCGCTCGCGCACATATGCCGACCTTGAAGTGATTGCCAATAAGGGTGCCCGGCTCTTCCGGCAGCTCGGTATCAGCAGAGGCGACAAGGTGGCCTTCTGCCTGGAGAACTGTCCGGAAGTCTACGATTTCTGCTGGGCCGCGCAGCGAGCCGGCCTCTACTATGTGCCTGTTTCATCTCGCCTCACGGCGGATGAAATTGCCTATATTCTCAAGGATAGCTGCGCGCGGCTGCTTCTGACTTCCGATTACCTTGCAAGTGAGCTTGATGGGGTTGCGAACGCATACCCGGGCGTTCACCTCTTCAAGACCGGCCAGGATCACGCTGCCTACAGTAACTGGGACGAGGCATTATCGAAGATGGATGCTGCGCCGATTGGCGACGAGAGCGGCGGCGCTGTCATGTTTTACTCCTCCGGTACGACCGGACGTCAGAAAGGCATCGCGCCGACACGGTCGGTCGATGCGCCGGCGGTGGCAGACGAAGCATTCCCCAAGCTCGTGTCCAGACTGGTCGGCGCGAGTGAAGACAGCATTTATCTGTGCCCGGCGCCGCTCTACCATGCCGCACCGTTTAGCTGGACGATGTCCATTCAGCGGCTGGGCGCAACCGCCGTCGTGATGGAGCGGTTTGACCCTGAACTCCTTCTTTCACTTGTACAGAAGCATGGGGTGACGTGCGCTCAGTTCGTGCCGACCCACTTTGTTCGAATTCTGAAACTGCCTGAAAAGACCAGGTTCGTCTATGATGTGTCATCGCTGAAGGCGGTCATTCATGCGGCCGCCCCGTGTCCGGTCCCAGTGAAGCGCGCGATGATCGAGTGGTGGGGCCCGATCGTGCACGAATATTATGCCGGCTCGGAAGGCAATGGCATGACCTTTGTGCGCGCTGAAGAGTGGCTTGATCGCCCGGGTACTGTTGGCCGCGCGGTGCTTGGGAAGATACATATCTGCGATGATGAGGGAAAGGAGCTTGGCGCTGGAGAGGAAGGCACTGTTTTCTTCGAGGGCGGCAACGAGTTCACCTACCACAATGATCCCGAAAAGACTGCCGAGAGCCGAAACAGGTTTGGCTGGTCGACTCTTGGTGATGTGGGGCGGCTTGATGAAGGAGGATATCTCTACCTCACAGACCGAAAGAGCTTCATGATCATTTCCGGCGGCGTGAACATCTATCCCCAAGAGATCGAGAACCACCTGGTGACACATCCAGATGTACTGGACGTCGCTGTCATAGGAGGCCCTGACCCGGACATGGGAGAGAAGGTGATCGCCGTCGTACAGCTAAAGGATAGCGCCAAGGCTGGCCCTGAAATGGCCTCGGAGCTCTCCCAATTTGCGCGAGAGAAACTCTCGGGCGTAAAGATCCCGCGGCAGATCGATTTCGTCGATGCACTTCCTCGTGCGGCCACGGGCAAGCTGTATAAGCGATCCCTCCGCGACACATACTGGCAGCAAGGAGAGGCGCGTGCCGACTAAGACATCTGCGCCCACATCTGCGTCTGCAAGAGTGCGCGAACGCCTCGAGGCGGCAGGCCATAGGTATTTCGCAAATGACAATATTTCGGCGTTTCTTGAGCCCGGGGATCTCGATGCCATCAAGGCGGAAGTTGAGGCGGCAGTCGGCCGCGTTCTCGACAGCCTTGTGATCGATACCGGACGTGACCACAATACACTCGAGACGGCCGAGCGCGTCGCGCGCATGTATCTTACCGAAGTGTTTGCCGGCCGGTATTTTCCGGCACCGGAAGCAACCGAGTTTCCGAATGACAAAGGTCTGAACGAGCTGATGATCGTTGGCCCAATTACCGTTCGCAGTGCATGTAGCCATCATCTCTGTCCGATTATCGGCCGGGTCTGGATTGGGATCCTTCCGAATGCAGCCTCGAACCTGATCGGTCTGTCAAAGTATGCGCGCCTTACAGACTGGATCATGTCACGCCCGCAAATCCAGGAAGAGGCAATCGTCCAGCTCGCCGACCTATTCCAAACGCTGATTACGCCGGACGGGATTTCTATCGTCATGGAAGCAGATCATTTTTGCATGCACTGGCGCGGCGTAAAGGACGACAACACCCAGATGATCAACAGCGTCATGCGGGGGCAGTTTCTGGAAAACGCGTCCCTGCGCCGTGAGTTTCTGACGCTGATAAGGCTACGGCAGTAGCTGTTTAAGACTCTGCCGACTGCGAGGCTCATGGCGCCTATTCGTAGGTTGCTTTTGCTGCTGACCAGACGTCTTCGAGAGTCTGGACATAGAAAGACCAAAGATGTTCGAATGACGGCATGAAGTGGGCTGACATTCGGGAGACGGCAATAATTTTGTACAGATTGAATAGTTTGAAATATGGCCAGTGCATGATCTCGGCGCCACTTTCGCGGCTGTAGCGTGCGAGATACTCTTCTTCTGTCGGTGTGCCCTCGACAGCTGTGTCTGTCAGTTTCTGACTTTCCGTGAGGAAGCAGATCAGCGCCAGGTCAGACTCATTGTGTCCCAGATACGATAATTCCCAATCAACCACAGCGGCGATGTCGCCTTCGGCGTAAATGATGTTCGCGATTTGCGCGTCGCCATGCACAAGGTTAGCTGGATAAAGGTCTGTCGGCTCATACCTAACCATCCAGTTGTGCACGGCTTTGATCGTCTGTGCTTTCGGATCATCCTCCTCGCAAACGCGATTTACTTCTTCTAGCCACCAGTTCAGCTCGCGGCGGATGGGCGTTGCGCCATTGCCCCTGTTCATAAGATGAGGAACTTTGTCGGGTCCAATCGCGGCCTTTCTGAGTCGGCCGTGAAATCCCGCCGCTTTAAGCATGAGCTCGTTGCGAATATCAGGCGCAACGTTTGCCAGAGGGCCTGCGGAATACATGGCCGCACTCGGGACCTCGCCATCGACCCTCTTCATGATGTAGCCCGCCGCACCCAGCCAGTGCCCGTCTGCGTCCAGCCAGAGCGCTTGCGGAACCGGTAATCCAGATGGTTGCAGCGCCATCAGCGTTTCGAACTCGTGGTCATACCTCTTCTGTTTGAGGAGCTGCTCGCCGGGTGAATATCTCAGAACCAGATCGAGCGTTTGCACACTATTTCCGAAATTGCCGGTGGCCTTCAGGAAGGCGATGCCATTGCTTGAGCCTGCGCCATCAGTCGGAAAAACGACATCTTCTATAGAGACAGGTCCTGATACATCGGGCTGACCCTCAATAAACCGCTGGATCGCCGGAGTATCAATTCTCATAAAGCGCGATTTGGCCTGCCTTACAGACTCCGCCATCGTACCTTTAAGTTCATCTGTCGACATTTTGTCCCTCGCTGCCGCACGGTGGCGTAGCCGAATAAGCCGACCTAATCGGACGGGCGAATTCTTTGAATGGTGCTAGACTAATCAGTATATTCGACGCTGGCTGACAGCCCTTGGTCTACGGCCAGAAAAGTGACGTCTTCCTGGGTTGGTATATAAGTGCCCCGACCTGGATTGGTGCTCAGTTCGAGGTCCAGGAAGCCCGTCTTTCCGTTATACATAAACGTCGAGATATGGTCCTGCGAGGCAGCCCCCGCCTCCGGAACGGGAGTCATGAAGCCTTGAACGGAACGTGTTTCGATTCTGATTTCCTCGCCGGTCTCGAGCGTCAGAATTCCTGTTGCTCCCAAGGGCGTAAGGCCATCTGAATCAAACCTCGTGATCACCCGCAGGTCCCGGACGTCAAGATCCTCACCATTGCGCGCGACAAAGCCGGCAACCATTTTCGGCCCGCCTTTGAGGTCCAGAAGAAAGCTTGCAAAGCTTAGCTCGGGCCCGACGGTTCCTGAGAACATCCGGTAGCGATGCAGACTGGCGCGGCTATTGTCGCGAAAGCCCCAGGAGCGGTCCCGGTGACAGAGACCGTCAATCTCGTAGCTGGTTTTACCGATCCTCACGGTTCCGCGAATGCGGCCTGAGCATTCAAGATGCCCATCGGAATTGATGTTGCTCATAAAATCGTCGGAATGGCCCGTCTTCGACCAGTTCCGCGGTTCGTGAAACGACTCATAGAATTCCAGATCGCCCTTGCATTCTTCCTCGCCCCAAGTGAACCGCATCCGCCCGGCACCAAGCGCTTCTGCGGTGTGGCTGCCCACAATCTGCTTGGCCGCTTGGCGTGCGTTTGGTCCAAGTTTGTGTTCAGCTCTTTCGCCGGAACTGAGGACAAATCTGTCGCCGCCTTCCTTGAAGACGAAGAGTGTCACCTGGCCGGAATCGAGGTTGGGCTTTTGTCCAATGCGATGAAACCCGCCTATTCTGTTCTTATGGTCGTAGAACCAGTAGCAGTCACTTTCCTGCCAATGTTCGTCTTCTGACGGGGTGTGGGGCTTATCCCAGCTGTCATCGTAACTCAAAATTGTTTCCCCTTCGTATGCGCTCGGTGGTGTGCCGCAGTGTAAGCGTTCGTTTTCTTTCCCAATCGGGTACTAGCGGGGGAGCCGGGTGTAAAGGATGCAACTGTAAAATCGAAAAAAAAGACGCAAAATTTAATACAACAATAATTTTATCCTGTATTGCGATCAACTTCATCAGTTTTTGGATCGCGCGAGGCGTGCGCGATTTTGTGAGGCCGCTAAACTTTGGTGAGGTGCGATCGGCCATTTGTCTCACGGCGCCAACCGCTGATCCCGACCCTTCAGGCGTATGAGATTCTGTTCGACTGACCCAGCCCCCTGAAAAGCACTGCTTCGATATCTGGCTGTTGATTGCCGTTGAGAACTGACCCTGGGAGGGCAGAAATTTCCACTGAGAAATGACCCATGTTTGAACCGGTCCCGAGCTTTGGCGAGCGGGGGACCATGGAGTGTTGGACATGGCATTATTGAGCGTTATCCGGCGGTGGTATCACCGCAACCAGATGTCGATCCGGGAGATCTCCCGGCGGACAGGCCTTTCAAGAAACACGCTACGCAAGTACCCGTGATCCGAGGTGGTCGAGCCGCGTTTCAGGACGCCGGACCGGCCGAGCAAGCTGGATCCTTATGCGGACAGGCTGTCGGCGTGGCTGCGGCGGGAGATGACACGGCCGCGCAAGCAGAAGCGCACGATCAAGCAGCTGCATGCCGATCTGGTGAGCCTTGGGTATGACGGCTCGTATGGCCGTGTGGCGGCGTTTGCACGGGCCTGGCAAGACGATTACCGTATCCAGCAGCAGACGAGCGGACGCGGCACTTTTGTGCCGCTCTCGTTTGCGCCGGGCGAGGCGTTCCAGTTCGACTGGAGTGAGGACGGGTGCGGTGCGCCCCTGAGAAATTCCTGTGTCAGCGGTTGCTGCCGGGTGAGGCTTTCTGTCCGCACAGATCCTGAAGGGCCATCGCGAAGCCTGCGCAAAGACCTGCTTCCAGTCATGATCGGTCTGTTGGTTGAGACAGGAGTACCCCGACACATGGCTTGCGGCGCCATAAATACTGATTGAAGCGATCTCTGAAAAATCCGGCTCCGGATAATTAGTGCCCGGTTGTAAGGCTGGATGGTCAGCAGGACTGTTGTGCGCGGCGGGGGAAGATTGGCTGTCTCAGTAGCCCCCCCGGGGGTGGCCCAGATAGGACAGGACCGCCGCGATGACATCGGGATCATCGGTCATGTCGCGGTGACCCGACCGGAAGCGGCCATCGAATGTTGCCGCCGGAAGGTTTTCGGCGAGGTCAAGTATGGGCTCAATCGGGGTGACCTTGTCCTCTGATGACGCGGCAAGAAAGACGTCACCCTCCCAGGGGCTGAGCGCTCTGCGCAGGTCGAACGGTGTGAGGCTCACACCCGTACGGTCACGGTAGAGATCTTCGACTTCGCGGATAACGGCTTCACTTCTGCCAGCCGCGCGCCACTGCGTTATCCACTGAGAGGTCTCGCCCGGCACCGGCGGCGCAATCAGGGCAGCTGCTTCAATACCGAGCCCGCGCGCAATTGCGCGCGCAGCGGCGATACAGCCGAAAGAGTGTGCGACCACCGACCAGACCGGCCCGGTGGCGCGGCAGACGTCCAGGATCGCTTCACCGGCGTTGTGATAGGTTGTGAAGGCGCCACCGGAAATGCCATGCCCGGGCAGATCCATGAGAATGACCGCTTTGCCATCGGCCAGGGCCGCCTGAACAAAGCGCCGCCAGACCCGGTGGGTATCACCCCATCCGTGCACAAATAGGATCGCAGGGCCGGAGCCGGCCCGCCATGCGTCGATTGAACCCTCCGCGCCTTCTGCAGTCACGCGTGCCGACAACGGCATCAGGTTGCCGCCGGCGCCCGTGACCGGCGGCGGCGGTTTCAGGGTCTCAAGCAGGGCGAGGGCCTCAGGCGAACCAGACCTCATCATCTATCCTCCGGGTAAAGACCGGTCATGTGTGCTCAGTTGCCCGTGAACCGGGGTTTACGTTTCTGCACGAAGGCTTCGATGCCCTCGCGCGCATCCCGGGTACGGGCCGAGGCCGCAATGGCGCGCGCCTCCAGTTCCATCTGTGTTTCGATCGGATTGGTTGCCGCGCTGGCAAGGAGCAACTTGACCTCTCCGAAGGCGGCCGTCGGTCCGTTCGCAAACTGCCCGGCGACATCCTGGGCCCGTGTCGCCAGGCCCGTCGCCGGAACAATTTCATTGGCCAGTCCCCAGTCAAGCGCTTGTGATGCGGAAAGGCGGCGATTCGTCAGCATCAGTTCCCGCGTTCGGCCCGGGCCGATCCGGCGTGGCAGGACCCAGCTGCTCGCCCCGTCCGGGGACAGCCCTGCAGCCGTATACGCCATGGTAAAACCTGCCGCATCCGACACCAGGACATGGTCGCAGGCCGCGGCAAGGGCCATGCCGGCGCCAGCCGCCGGGCCATTGACGGCGGCGACAACCGGTTGGCGCATGCGCGTGATCCTTGATACCGCTGCATGCAGATGAAAAGTCAGCTGCTTCAGGAAGAAGGGTAACCGTTCAAGGTCATCTGCAAAGGCGGCCAGGTCGCCACCGGCGCAGAAGAAGCGGCCGCTTCCGGTCAGGATGACGCTCCGGACCTCCGCCGACTCCTCACAGACGAGAAGGGCTTCTGCGAGTTCCCGGAGCAGGTCCAGGTTCATCGCATTGGCCGCATCGGGACGATTGAGGGTCAGTTTTGCGACCCCGCCGGATACTTCGAAAAGGACGTTCTGGAAGGTCAAGAAACAGGCTCCTTAGATGCCTGCGCGCGGCAGGGCTTCGGCGGGTCGATGCCGGGTGAACTGTTTCGCCCGGGAAGATGCATGGTTCACGGGGGAAGGGCGGGGCTAGCGGACCGTGTAGCCCTGGCGGGTGCCCATCAGGGCCGCGCGGTCTACCTGCGAGGTGCCGACCGGATTTCCGATCTGGCAGTATTTCAGGGCGGTGCGCAGCGCGACGGATCTCGGCATGTCGAGCGATTCCCAGATTGCCTTGACCGTGCCGGACGTGGCCGCGGGCGGCTTGGCCGCGATGATCTCGGCCAGCGCCTGCGCGCGGTTCCAGAGCGCCTCGTTGGGGGTGATTTCCGTCACCAGCCCGAGGCGCAGCGCGGTTCCTGCCGAGATACGCTCATCATTCCCCAGAAGCGCCATACGCAAGACATCTCCCAGCGGCATCCTGTAGGTGGCGCCGATGGGTTCGAGCGCCGCAGTCATGCCATATGTCACATGCGGATCAAAGAAGGTTGCGTCTTCCGAACAGATCACAATGTCCGCCTCGTTGATCCAGTAGAAGGCTCCGCCGGCGGCCATTCCATGTACGGCGCAGATCACGGGTTTCCAGCAGCGGTTGGATTTGGGACCGAGCTTCTCACCGGGGTCTTCGGCCGTCCAGATATTGTCATGCATGACAGAACCGCCGGGCTGGGCGGCCGCCTTCACGTCAACGCCCGTGGAGAAGGCCCGGCCCGGGGCGGCACGCAGGACGGCGCAGTGAATATCGTCAGTCTCGGCAATGTGGCGCCAGACCTCGGCGCATTCATCCATCATTTTCCGCGTGAAGGAATTCATCGCCTCGGGCCGATTGAGCGTTACCGTGGCGATATGGTTGGAAACGTCAAGAAGAAGGGTCTCGTAAGTCACTGGGTCTGTCTCCCTTGTTTGTCATGATGCTAATTGACCTAGTTATATAAGTCGATATTGTACCCCAAAGAAAATGCAAGGTGAGGACAGCGTGAACTTCGATCTATCAGAAGAACAGAAACTGCTGGCGGACCAAACCCGGAGCCTGCTGGCCGGGCACGCACCCTATGACCGGTTGCGCGCACTTGTCGATGCGCAGGCCGAGTGGGACGAGGTGACATGGAGAGCGCTCTGCGAAATGGGACTCCCGGGCGCGCGTATTCCCGAAGCCTATGGCGGTCTGGGCCTGACAGATCTCGATCTGGGTGTCATCAGTGAGGCCCTCGGGCGGGCCAATGCGGCCGTGCCTTTTTTCTCCTCAATTGTCTGCGCGGCCGATGCCATCGCGATGGCGGGCACCGAAGCCCAGAAGATGAACTGGCTGCCCGGTCTTGCCAGCGGGGATCAGATCGCAACCTTCGCCAGCGCGGAAGGTAAGGCGGGATGGCGTCCTGCTCAACCGGGCGTGCGCTTCGAGCATGGCAAACTCACGGGAATCAAACTTCCCGTGGCCGATGCCGGTATCGCCGGTCTGGCGGTTGTGCAATGCCTTGCCGAAGGGCAGGAGGCGCTCGCGCTGGTGGATCTGGGCCAGCCTGAAATTGAGCGGACACGCCTGCAGAGTTTCGACCAGCTCCGGCCCCATTACAAAATCGAATTCCGGGCGGCCCATGCCGAACTGATGCCGCAGGGCGGGCAGGCCCGGATCAGCGCGCTTCTCGACCGCGCAGCGGTGCAGGCCGCTTTCGAAGCCGTCGGCGCGGCCGAAGCCTGCGTGATGATGGGGCGGGACTATACGATGGGGCGCCAGATGTTCGGGCGTCCGCTGGCCAGCTATCAGGCGATCAAACACAAGCTTGCCGACACCCTGATGGCGACGGAGCTCGCGCGATCAAACGCCTATTTTGCCGGCTGGGCTGCAACAGAAGCGCCCGGCCAGCTTCCGGTGGCTGCGGCGGCCGCCCGCCTCACATCTCTGGACGCGCTCGCTGCGGCGGCGCGCGAGAACCTGCAGGTCCATGGCGGGATCGGTTACACCTTCGAGGCCAACTGCCATTTCTACTATCGGCGGGAACGCACCCTGGCGCTCACCCTGGGGCCAAAAGACTATTGGGCCGGGCGGCTTGTGGATGCCGTCCGGACACAGAGCAATGAGGCAGCATAGGACATGGATTTCAACGACACACCGGAAGAGGCCGCTTTCCGCTCCGAGGTCAGGGCATGGCTTCAGAAGACGGCGCCGGCGCACGCTCTTGCCGCAGGCCAGCAGATTTCCGATGCCGAACAGGTTGCGCGGGGCAAAGCCTGGCAGCGCGCCAAATATGACGGAGGCTATGCCGGTATCACCTTACCCAGGGTGCTCGGTGGCCGGGGGGGCACGATCATTGAAGCCGTCGTCTTCGATGAGGAGGAGGCGCGCTACAATCTCCCGAAAGGGCCTTATATCGGGATCGGGCTCGGCATGGCCCTGCCGGTTATCGGCAAGCATGGAACCGAGGCCCAGATTTCCCGCTTTGTCGAGCCAACGCTCAAGGGGGACCTGACTTGGTGCCAGCTGTTTTCCGAGCCGGCAGCCGGATCTGATCTTGCGGCGGTCCGCACGCGGGCTGTCAGGGACGGTGATGACTGGATCATCAACGGCCAGAAGGTCTGGTCGAGCTGGGCCCACCATTCAGACTGGGGGATTCTTGTGGTGCGAACGGACCCTTCCGTTGCCAAGCACAAGGGTCTGACCTTCTTCGTCATCGACATGAAGACCCCCGGCATCGAGGTGCGCCCGATCCGGCAGATTTCCGGTGCTTCCGATTTCAACGAGACCTTCCTGACCGATGTCAGGATTCCTGATTCCTGGCGGATCGGTGCCGTCGGAGAGGGCTGGGCATGCTGCATGACCGTTTTGATGGGCGAGCGGCTCAATCAGGGCGAAGAAGGCAAGATTGCCAGCCTCATGGAATATGCCGCCGAAACGCCCGCCGGGCCGGGGACGGCGCTCGACCAGTCCGCAAACAGGCTTTCGCTGGCAACCGCCTATGCTGAGGAGCAGGCGCAGGCCTACCTTCAGGCCCGTTTGCGCACGATGGTGTCGCGCGGCGAGAATCCCGGCGCGCTGGCGGCGATGATGAAGCTCTCCTATGCCAGCCGGCTCCAGAAATCTTCTGCCATCGCGATGGAAATCCGGGGGGCGGGCGCGCTCGCTGTCGAGCCGGCAGAGTCGCAGACGCAGGCGCTCTGGGACGACTATATCTGGTCCGCCGCCCTGCGTATCGCAGGCGGCGCCGACGAAGTCCTGCGCAACCAGATTGCCGAACGTGTTCTCGGCATGCCCGGTGAAATGCGGGCGGACAAGGGTGTCCCTTTCAGTGAGTTAAAGTGAACGCGGGTGTCCTTGCCTCTTTTCAGAAGGCACACTTAGTTATATAAGAGGATCTGTTCACCGCTAAGCTGTTGTTGCCGGAGCCCTGGAATGTCGTTTCTGTCGGATCTTCTGAATGGTGTTGTCGAAATTGATCCGGCCGCCGACGTCATCGATTTCAATGAAACCTGGTCGAGCTGGGGCGACCTGAAGCTGACGATCGACGCGATCAAGGCTGCCCTGGCGGAACTTGGGCTTGGTGAAGGCGCCCGGATCGGGGTCATGATCCGCAATCATCCCGATGTTCTGGCCGCCATCCTCACGGCCGTTGCCATGGATGGCACGATGGTGTCGATCAATCACGTCCTGCCGGAAGACAAGTTGCGGGCCGATCTCGAAAAGCTCGATCTTCCCGTGGTCATTGGCATCGATGAGGATTTTGACCGGCCCGGCCTGCTGGATACATTGAAAGCAGCCGGAACCGCCATCATCGAAACCCATCCTGTTCTCAAAGGCGCGCGGCTCCGCCCGGGTTTTGAAAAGATCACGGGACGGAACATCCGCCGGGAACAGCCCGGCGTGATCATTGAAATGCTGACCAGCGGCACCACGGGAACACCCAAGCGCATTCCGCTTCAGCGCGACGCATTCCTTCAGAGCTTCAGGTCGGCCATGTCCTATGAAACAGGCCGGAACCCGGACGATCCGCCAAAGCTGCGGTCGGGGGTGCAGCTCCTGAACAGCCCGATGGCGCATATCGGGGGTCTCTGGCACGCCCTGTCGACGATCCTGGCGGGCCGCAAGGTCTGTATCATTGAAAAATTCTCCGTTGAAACCTGGCGCGATGCGGTCGTGCGCCACCGGCCAAAAGTGGCCGGCGCCGTGCCGACCGGGCTGCGCATGATTCTGGACGCGGACCTGCCGGGGGATGTTTTTTCAAGCCTTGTTGCCCTGCGCACAGGCGCCCAACCGCTCGATCCGGCCATCACGCAGGCATTCCTGGACAGGTATGATCTGCCGGTGCTGCAGAATTATGGTGCTACGGAGTTTTCCGGCGCGGTTGCCGGCTGGTCACTGCCGGATTTCCGGCAGTATTACGCCAGCAAACCGGGCAGTGTCGGCCGTTTCCAGCCGGGTGTGACCGGGCGCGTGGTCGATCCGGTTACGGGAGAGGAACTTGCTCCGGGGGAAGAAGGCGTGCTCGAAATGAAGGCCCGCCAGTTTGGCAATGGCGGCGCCTGGCTGCGCACGACAGACCGCGCCGTGATCGATGCGGATGGTTTCCTGTTCATCCGGGGACGAGCCGATAATGCGATCCTGAGGGGCGGGTTCAAGGTCCATCCCGACGATGTGAATGCTGTCCTGGAAAGTCATCCGGCCGTTCGCGAAGCGGTGGTTGTCGGCATTGCTGACCGCCGGCTCGGCGCGGTTCCTGTGGCCGCTATTATCCTGAGGGCAGGGGCGGACAGACCCAGCGAGGACGATCTCAAGGCGTTCGCGCGTCAGCGGCTTATTGCCTATCAGGTGCCCGTGCGGTTTGCGTTTGTGGAGGACGTCCCGCGCACGCCCTCCCTGAAACCTATTCTCGCCGAAGTACGGGCGATGTTCGAAAATCAGGTTGAAGCGTCCACCTGAGCGTGGACCTAAAGGGAGAGATACAAGATGGCCGAGTCCAAGAACGACATTCTTGAAAGCGAAGAATGGAAGAAAGCGGTCGATTACACCATCACGGACGAGGATATCGAACGGCAGATGAAGCTGCTGGGCCACATGTCCCCGTCGAAGCATCGCGAGTACAACCAGACGGCCACGGTCGACAATATCCGCAACTGGTCCCATGGCTGCGGCGATGACAATCCGCTTTTCTGCGATCCCGACTATGCAGCCGGTACGCGCTGGGGCGGGGTGATCGCGCCGGGGATGATGATCGGTTCGGTCAATTCTCCGATGAAAGGCGATCCGCCCTCTGAGGAAATCAAGGCATTGCGGAAGTCGCTCTTTCGCGGCATTCATGTTTTTGTCTCCGGGTCTACCTGGGATTTTTACCGTCCCATGCGGCCCGGCGACACGATCTACTCCTATAACGGGGACGAGTCCTGCGAGGTCAAACCATCCGAATTCTCCGGACGCTCCGTGATCTGCACGCGCAAGGACGTAAAGGTCAACCAGCGCGGCGAGGTCGTGGCGGTCTATCGCATCCTTCGCATCCTGACTGAGCGCAAGACGGCGGCCAAGAAAGGGAAATACTCTGCCATCGAGCCCGCCACGTATACGGATGAAGACATGGCAGAGATCGATGCTGTCTATGCGGCGGAAGTCGTTCGCGGCGCGCAGACCCGCTACTTCGACGATGTCGGTGTCGGAGATACGCTTGGCAAGATGGCCAAAGGCCCGCTCACCGTCACGGATGTCATCTGTTTCCATTCAGGCGGCTACGGATTTGTGCCTTACGCGCCGACTGTCGGGCGGCTGGCTCATCAGAATCGCAAGCGGATCGCGCCCTTCTACGTCAAGAATGAACAGGGTATTCCCGATGTTGCGCAGCGTCTTCACTGGGATCCGAAATGGGCGCAGGCCATCGGCAATCCCATGGCCTATGATTATGGGGTGATGCGCGAGAATTACCTTTTCCACTATCTGCAGGACTGGGCCGGGGATGACGGGATTATCACGCATGTTCATGATGAGATCCGCAAGTTCAACTATATGGGCGACACCCAATTCATCACAGGTGAGGTGGTCGGCAAGCGCGAAGAGAACGGGCAATGTCTCGTTGATGTGATGGCACAGTTTGTCAATCAGCGGGACGAGGTAACGGTGAAGGCGACCGCGACGATTGCATTGCCGCGCAAGGGCCGGATGGCCATGTATCCGGAAGTCCCGGCCGATCTTGCCGAGGAAGCCGCGCGCATGATGGCGCGCCACTGGGAACTGTCAAAGACATGAGCGAGGAAGCCACTGTCCTCCTTGAGGATACCGATGGCGTCCGGATCATTACGCTGAACCGCCCAGACCGGCTGAACGCGCTGAATGATTCGATCATGGCGCCGCTGGCAGACGCGGTTGCGGACGCAGCGCGGGACGCCGCGATCGGCTGCGTCGTGGTCACCGGCGCCGGCCGGGGGTTCTGCGCCGGCGGAGACATCAAGGGAAGCCGGGCGCCGGCCGAGGCAACGCCTGAGACAGGCGGGCCGACGGAGCAGGGGCATCTGCGGCTTCGCGCCCATATGGAAACGGCCCGCCTGCTTCACGAAATGGGCAAACCCACGATCGCCATGATCAATGGCCCGGTCGCCGGGGCCGGTATCGGGATCGCCGGCGCCTGCGACCTGCGATTTGCCGCAACGTCCGCAACCTTCCTCTCAGCCTTCGACAGGATCGGAGGCAGCGGTGATTTCGGCTCGACCTGGTTCTGGCCCAAGATTCTCGGCAGCGGGAAAGCCCGGGAACTCTTCTTCCTCGGGGAGAAGTATGATGCCCAGTCAGCGCTGCAATTCGGTCTGTATACCCGCATATTTGCAGACGAGGTGCTTCGCGAGGAGACGCTGAAGGTGGCCCGCCGGCTCGCCGCCGGACCGCGCATGGGCTGGCGCTACATGAAGGCCAACCTCAACAATGCCGAGGACGGCGTGTTCGAGCAGCATCTCGACCAGGAAAGTCTCTATATGGGCCTGTCCACCCAGGCCGCCGGCCGCATTCATGCGGCGCTCCAGAAGAAGAATGACGGGAAATAGAGGATGGATCTGAGCTATGGTCCGGAGGCGGAGGCCTTCCGCAAGCACGTCCGCGCGTTTCTGAAGACGGCGTGGACCCCGAAGGATGTAGACAGGGCGGGTATGAAGGCATTCATCGCCTCATTCCGGCTGCAGGCGACCGAGGCCGGATATCTCTATCGCTCGATCCCCAAAGCCTATGGCGGGTCGGAGCAGCCGGCCGACGTGATCCGCGCCCAGGTGATCCGGGAAGAGTTTGCGCGCGCGCGCGCGCCGATGGAAGTTGCCGGCAATGGCATGAACATGCTCGTGCCGACACTCCTTGAGCGGGGCAGCGCCCTGCAGAAGGATCTCTTCATCCGGCCAACGATGGCCGGAGACTATATCTGGGGCCAGGGCTATTCAGAACCCGGAACAGGATCAGACCTTGCCTCGGTGCGCACGCGGGGAGACCTGGTCGGCGACAAGTGGATCATCAATGGCCAGAAGATCTGGACCAGCCAGGGTGGCCAGGCCACACACATGTTTGCGCTGGTGCGAACCGAGCCCGACGCCGGCAAGCATGACGGCATTTCCTACCTGCTGATCGACCTGAACCAGCCCGGCATCACCCGCAGGCCCATCCGCCAGATGACGGGTGAGAGCGGGTTCTATGAATTCTTCTTCGACAATGCCGAAACACCAGCCGAGTGGATCGTCGGGAACCGGGGCGAGGGGTGGAACGTCTCGCGCACCACGCTGAAGCATGAGCGTGCCAGCATCGGCTCGGCGGCCGTCCTCGGCAACCAGTTCGAAAAACTTGTCGAGGTCGCCAAGGAAGCCCAGCGCAACGGCCGCCCGGCGATCGAAGACCCGCTGATTCGCGACATGCTGGCCCGCATCGAATGCTGGGTCATGGCGCACCGCTATTCCAGTTACCGGATCATGTCGCATGCCATTGCCGATGAGGCGCCAGGACCGGTCAGCCTGATGATGAAGCTCGTGCTGACGGAAATCGGCCATGACATCGCGCGCGCGGCACAGGAGATCATCGGTGAGGACGCCTTGCTGGAGCCGGAATCTGCCGGCTCGAAAGGCCGCGGGCCTGAAAAATGGCTCGATCAGATCATGGGCTCACTCGGCAACTCCATTGCGGGCGGCACCACCAACATCCAGCGCAACATCATTGCCGAGCGAGGCCTGGGGCTGCCGCGTGACTTTCCGGCGGAGCACAGCAAATGAGATTTCATCCCGATAGCGATCAAACAGCCATTCAGGATGCCGTCTTCGGCGCGGTACAGGATGCGCTGCCCCGCGACAAACTGATGGCCTATCTGGATGCGGACGCTGATCTCGAGCCCGATAGCTGGCGCGCGCTGATGGAACTTGGGCTTGCCGGCATGATGCTGAGTGAGGAGGCAGGCGGGAGCGGGCTCGGACTATTTGAAGCGGCGCTCTGCGCCGAGGCCCTCGGCCGCAGTGCTGCGCCAGGCCCGATGATGGGACAGATGCTGGCTGCCTACGCGCTGTCGCAGACGGCCAACACGGCAGCGCGCGAAGCTTTCCTGCAGAATGTCGCCTGCGGTTCGGTGGTCGCCGGGCTGGCCTTCGGCGGAAACGGCCTGGCTGAAAGCTGGGACGTTTTGCACGAGGCCGGACGTGCCACGGGACAGGTCAGGTTTGTTGCCTCTGCCAGCAGCGCCGGCCTCTTCCTCGTGGGCCTCAAGGGCGGCGGACTGGCGCTTGTTGAGGCCGGCGAAGGCGTGGCCGTGGCGCCGGTCCGGTCAACCGACAGGACAAGGAAATGTGCCAGTGTGACTTTCCGCGATGCGCCGGTCCAGATCCTGTTTGAGGGCGGCGACCTTGCTGTTCAGCGCGTGATTGATGCAGCGCTGGTGCTGATTGCGGCCGACGCGCTGGGCGGCGCGCAACACTGTGTCGATCTCAGTGTCGCTTACGCGCAGGAGCGCCAGCAGTTCGGTCAGCCGATCGCCAAGTTCCAGGCTTTAAAGCACCAGCTCGCAAACATGGCCATGAACGTTGAGCCGGCGCGCGCGCTGCTCTGGTATGCTGCCTATGCCTGGGACAGGGACCTGCCGGATGCCTCAAGGGCAGCGGCCATGGCTAAGGCCCATATCTGCGACCGGTTTGCCGAAGTGGCCCGCGACGCCATCGCCGCCCATGGCGGCATTGGCTACACGTGGGAGTACGGTCTGAACATCTGGTTCCGCCGGTCCGTGTTCGACAAGGCCTATCTCGGTAGCCCATCCGTTCACCGGAGCCGCGCCGCCGGCATGGCAAGCTGGTGATCGCAGGTGGCTTGTCTGGCAGGTACGTGCGCTGATCAGTCGGCCTGCCTGCGGGCGAGCCTGTATTCCTCCTGCAGCCGCGATACGAGATCGGCTACTGACGGAACATCCGCGATCAAGGCAGCGCTCTGACCGCCTGACCAGAGCATGGTCCAGGGCCTCAGACCTTCCGGAAGCGATGGACGTCCTTTTTCGTCGAGTGCGGGCAGGTGGTCCGGATCGAGGCCATGCTCGGCAAGCGAGGGCTTGAGGAAGCTTGCGCCGATGCCAACAATGTTCTCGGTCCAGAGAATGTCGCTCATGCGGGCGTGTGCGAGCATCTGCTTGTGGCCCGCCGCTACGCCAGACTCTTCGGTCGCAATGAAGCGCGTGCCCATGCAGACCATATCGGCGCCAAGTATTTCTGCCGCCGCGATACCGGCGCCGTCGGCAACGCCGCCTGCCAGCTGGATGATCCCGCCGAAGAAACTGCGGACCTTAGGGACGAAAGCGAAGGGTGAGAGGAGCCCGCCAAGCCCGCCCGCCCCGGCGCAGACGAGCATGAGGCCGTCGACGCCCGCCGCGGCCGCTTTCTCGGCCTGCTCGACGGTCGTTGCGTCATGAATGACAACACCGCCCCAGTCGTGGACGCGTTTGACGAGCTCCGCAGGATTACCTGCATTTGAGGTGATGATGCTTATCCCGGCGGCCCTGCAGTCGGCGATTTCCTGATCCAGCACGTGTTGCGGCTTAAGCCGCGAGACATTGATATTGACGGCAAACGGAGCCGGGCATCCGCCCTGATCTGCAAAGGCCTTTTGATCGGCCTGAATGCGGGAAAGCCAGTTGGCAAGCCCGCCATCGCGCGCGGCATTGTGGGTTGGAAAACAGCCCGTTATGCCTGCCCGGGAGCACGCGCTGACAAGGGCCACAGTTGAGGCGATCGACATCGGCGCGGCCATCAGCGGCAAGCGAGGGCCAAATCCCCTGATCCGGTTTGACAAGACGTGGACTCCGTAGAAATATATATAACCTAGTAATACAAGAACGCAGTCAGGGAAAGCGCCGGATGAGTATCAGAACCCGCATTACAGAGATGCTCGAAATCGAGCATCCGATTGTTCAGGGCGGCATGCAGAGTGTCGGTGTGGCAGAGCTCGCCGCTGCCGTATCCAATGCCGGCGGACTGGGAATTCTCACCGCTCTCACCCAGCCGTCACCAGAAGCGTTACGGCTCGAGATTGACCGCTGCCGGTCGATGACGGCAAAGCCATTCGGGGTCAACCTGACCGTTTTCCCGACTGTCAACTCCCCGGACTATAAGGCGTATGCCCAGGCGATCATCGATGGCGGGGTCAGGGTCGTCGAGACCGCTGGCACGCCGGCCGTCCAGGAAATCTGGGAAATGCTGAAGCCACACGGTATCCGCATTCTGCACAAGTGTACCTCCGTGCGCCATGCTGTCTCGGCGGAAAGGCGCGGGGTTGATGCGATCTCGATCGATGGATTTGAATGCGCCGGTCATCCGGGTGAGGATGATATTCCAGGGCTGATCCTTATTCCATGCGCTGCCGACCAGGTCTCCATCCCCATGATTGCCTCCGGAGGATTTGGGGATGGCCGGGGCCTGGTCGCGGCGCTGGCGCTGGGGGCTGAGGGGATCAATATGGGAACGCGTTTTTGCGCGACCGAGGAAGCGAAAATCCATCCCAACGTAAAACAGGCCTATGTCGACAATGATGAACGCGGCACCAATCTGATCTTTCGCAGCCTGAAAAATACTGCGCGTGTCGGAAAGAGTCCTGTCTCCGATGAGGTCGTCAAACGGCTGGCGGCTCCCGGCGCGCGATTTTCCGATGTTGCCGAACTTGTCAACGGAAAAGCAGGACGTGAATTGCTTGAAACCGGGGATCTCTCAAAAGGGATCTATTGGGCGAGCATGGTGCAGGGACTCATTCACGACATTCCGTCCTGCAAAGTTCTGATCGACCGTATCATGTCGGAGGCAGAAGCCATTCTGGACGAGCGACTGGCCCGCCTGCGGCGGTGAGATGTCCGGGCCGATCCATCCTGACCGGACCCGGGTAAACAGGATTTCCGGTCAGGACGCAGGCCAGTAGCGGGCGCGGATCTCGCGTTTGTAGAGTTTGCCATTATCGCCGCGCGGCAGGCTCATGTCGAAGTCGACACTGCGGGGGCATTTAATCGGCGACAGTTTGGCGCGGCACCAGGCGATAAGCTCAGCGGCAAATTCAGGTGTGGCCGCGGCCGGGTCTACGGGCTGCACAACCGCTTTCACCTCTTCGCCCATTTCAGCATGGGGCACGCCGATCACGGCAGCATCCATCACACCGGGGTGGGACAGGAGAATATTCTCCGTCTCCTGAGGATAGATGTTCACGCCGCCCGAGATGATCATGAAGCTTTTCCGGTCCGTCAGGAACAGATAGCCATCTGAATCCAGATAGCCGATATCACCGAGGGTAGACCAGCCAGCATGCCGGGGATGGCGGGCGTCGCGTGTTTTCTGCGGGTCGTTGTGGTACTGAAAATCCGCGCCGCCTTCAAAATAGACGATCCCTGTCTCGCCGGCAGGAAGTTCGCGGCCCGACTCATCGCAGATATGCAGGATGCCCATGCTGGCACGCCCGACGGAGCCGGGTTTCTTCAGCCATTCTTCAGAGGTGATATTGGTCGCTCCGTTGCCTTCTGAGCCCCCGTAATACTCAAGGATGATAGGTCCCAGCCAGTCAATCATCTGGCGCTTTATGTCGACCGGGCAGGGCGCAGCAGCATGGATCAATGTCTGGAGCGATGAGAGGTCATACTGAAGGCGTTCTGCATCAGGCAGGCGCAACATCCGCACGAACATCGTGGGCACCATCTGGCTGATCGTGACCTTGTAGGTTTCAATTGCCGCGAGCGCTTTGGATGGATCAAACTTTTCCATCATGACAACACTTGCGCCGATGCGGTGGCAGGATGTCGAAAAAGCGAGCGGCGCCGTATGATAGAGGGGCGCGGGCGAGAGATAGACTGAATCCGGGCCAAGGCCGTATGCCGTTCGCATCCTTTCGGCCAGGGGATGTGGATCGGTCGCGGCCCCGGTCCCCAGGGGCTGGCGCACCCCTTTTGGCCGTCCGGTCGTGCCGGAAGAATAGACCATGTGAAACCCTGGCGCTTCGTCGCGAATAGGGGTTGCGGGCTCATCCGAGAGGCAGGTCTGCCAGTGGGGAACGCCGTCCCAGCCGGCATCGGCCTGGATCACGGAAAGACCCGCTGGCAGGACGGGGCCGCGCAGGAGATCCGCCGCGCTGCGGACAGTCGAACCCGTAATCAACGCTTTGGCGCCGCTGTCAGCGACAATGTAACCGGCTTCATCGGCCGTCAGCGAGGTGGACAGCGGCGCGATGTAGAGCCCGGCGCGTTGCGCCGCCCAGTAAATTTCAAAGTATGCCAGGATGTTTGGCAGCCAGACCGCAACCGTGTCACCGGACTGCAGCCCAAGGCGCCTGAACAGATGGGCGCCTTGATTGGCTGCCGTTTCCAGAGCACTGTAGGTGATATGTTCACCAGTTTCAGCCAGGATGACGGCTGGCTTCCGGGGGGTCAGGGCAGCGTGCGTGCGGGGGTGGGGCATGTGGGTGTTCCCGAAATGGATTATGGTAACCTTCAACTGAAGATGTTATACTAGGTTTACTATATAGTGGTATCTCATCTCTATAAAGCCGGGATATTCTTGTTTGCGGCATGATCGGAGACTATTTTGAGCAGGGGAATGATGACTCGCGAACCCGCCGACAACAGCGCGGCTGTTCAGCCGCGTATCCGGACGCCCAAGACATCAGAAGTGGTGGCTGATCAGATCAGGGGGCAGATTGTCCGCGGCGAGCTGACGGAAGGAGACACCCTGCCTCCGGAGGGGCAGCTTATGGAAACGCTGGGTGTTTCCAGGCCAACCCTGCGCGAAGCGTTCCGGATCCTGGAAGCTGAGAAGCTCATTTCAGTCACGCGCGGATCGCGTTCGGGCGCCCAGGTTCACAAACCTCAGGAGGCGGTCGCCTCCCGATATGCCGGTTATGTGCTTCAGTCACAGGGCACGACGATTGCCGATCTGTATGCCTCTCAGATGGCGCTGGAACCTTATGTCGTGCGAACGCTCTGCCGGATGAAAAATAATAGCGAAGTCGTCAAGGCACTGAACGCGCATGTTGATTATCTGCTGACGCTGGTCGAACGCTCAAAACTCGAAGCTTTCACGCGCGGCGTCGCTGACTTCCACCTGCTTCTGGTCAAGCTGACAGGAAACAACACGCTTACCTTTGTCAATCACATCATCAATGATCTGATGATCAACCACAAGCAGGGCGTGATGCGCCGCGATGCCATTGACGCGGAGGTGCGAAAGCAGAGACTTCTGGGTGGCATGAAATCTTACCGTAAGCTGATCAAGCTGATTGAGGCGCGAGAGGAAGAAGCGGCAGTTGCCCACTGGCGGCTGCATCTGAAGAATGCCCATGCGCGCTGGGCTGGTCCCGGCGAGGGCGAGCGCATCGTGGATTCGCTCAATACCTGACAGGGTCAGACCCTGTTGACAGTTGCGGGAGGGGCGAGTGGTCCAGCAAAGCTTTTATGAGGCCTTCAAGGCAGCCGAAAGGATGTCGCCTGAGGCGTTGTTTGTTGCCCATTCCAGAACCCGTCCCGATACGATCCAGCTCGCTGAAATTGTCCGGCAGGGGGAGATGGTCGGCCAGAGTCTGATCGACCTTGGGATCAGGCCCGGCGATGTTGTCGGCGTCATGCTTCCACCCTGGTCGGAGTGGCTAGCCCTGATGGTCGGCGCTGCCTATGCCGGGGCCGTCTTCATGCCCATCGTGACGTTCTACAAGGGAAAGGAACTTCAGTTCATTCTTCGTCACTCGAGGGCTCGGATTGTTGTGACGCCGGACAGTTATCGCGGCGTCGACTATAAGAAACTCGTCGACACCTGTGTCGGTCCTGCAGGCCGGCCTTTGCACATGGTCGTGGGGGCGTCCGTTGAGGGGACCATCCCTTTCCCGGCGATGCTGACCCCGGAACGGTTTACCGGGCCGCATGCGGTTGCCGCGGACGCTTTCTCTTTCCTCGTCTTCACCTCCGGGACAACGGCAGATCCCAAAGGCGTCATGCATTCCGGCAGGACCCTTCTCTCCGAGATCGAAGTTCAGGCAAACTGGCGGGGGGACGCTGAAACGGACATCAACCTGTCGCCATGGCCGCCCGGACACGTGGCCGGGGCTCTGCAGCTACTCAGATTTCTGGTGCTCGGGACGCCGGTTGTCGCCATGGACGAGTGGAATGCCGAGGAGGCGGCGCGCCTGATCGAGCGGTACCGGATCACCGGATCGTCCGGCACCCCCTATCATATGGCGGGCCTGCTGGACGCCGCCGAAACGGGGGGGCACGACCTTTCCAGCCTGAAACACTATGTCCTGGGCGCCGCGCCGGTTCCGGCAAGCGTCGTGCAGCGTTGCGTGGATTACGGGATCAGTGTCGTGCATGCCTACGGGTCGAGCGAACATCCGACCGTCACCATGGGCAAGCCTGACGATCCTCTTGCCGCCCGGCTCGATACAGAAGGCCGTCTCATGCCCGGATCCGAGATCCTGATCGTGGATGATCAGGACCAACCTGTTACCAGCGGCGACGGCGAGATCCTGACGCGCGGGCCGGAACTTTTTCTGGGCTATCTGGATGCAGAATTGAATGCGGCCGCCTTCACGGCGGACGGCTGGTATCGGACAGGGGATATCGGGTTCCTCGATGATAGCGGGTTCCTGCATATTACTGACCGGAAGAAAGACATCATTATTCGCGGGGGTGAGAATATCTCCTCACGCGAAGTCGAGGATGCGATGCGGTCCCTTCCCGGCGTGACGGACGCGGCGGCCGTTGCCGTGAAAGATGAGCGTCTCGGCGAGCGGGTCAAGGTGTTCATCGAGGGGCGGGACGTGACGCTCGATGAGATCAGCCGCCACTTTCTGGGCCTGGGAATTGCGAAGCAGAAGATCCCGGAATTCATTGAACGGGTCGATGCGTTGCCGAGAAATGCGACCGGCAAGGTTCTCAAGCCGCTGCTTCGGGCGCAGCCCCGCACGGGCTGAACACCTTCCGTATACGCCAGCGCCTGGGCAGGCCGCGCGGTGAGTCTGTGGGCCGTGGCCGCATAATGGCGCCTGGGCGCTGACAGACTGTTTCAGATCCTGACCTGGACGTCCTGGCGGGTTTCAATCACATCCTTTTACATGCACCGGCGCCCGCTTCCGGATGTGTCAGGATTTCATCATGGCACGTGCGGACCTGGAGTTCTCGCGAAAGTGGAGAAGTTGTTTCAACCGGATTCTGACTTGTACAACTATGTGCATTAGGTCATATATCTTCTGCGGCGATCATAATCATAAATCCGCCGCGATCGGACAGGCGCCGGAACAGAGCGCTCCAGGGAGGAAATGATGATTACGAGATCGCCGGGTATCCGTTCACTTTTGATGAGCACATGCGCTTTCATGGGCGCAGCAGCCTTTCTCTTTGTTTCTGCCGCCAGTGCGCAGGAGGCCGGGACCGGGGAGCCTCCTGCTTCGGGCGTTCAGGCAGATGAATTGAGCCGCCTTGGGACGATTGTCGTAACCGCGCAGAAACGAGAAGAGAATCTGCAGGATGTGCCGGTTGCCGTGACCGCCTTTTCGTCCGACATGATCGACAAGCTTGGCTTCGAACAGATCAGTCAGGTTGCGTGGCAAACGCCAAACTTTACCGTCACCGGCCTGCAGGGCGAGGGCGGGGGCGGGTCCACCAATGCCTGGCTCAGCCTGCGCGGCATCAGTTTTGTTGATTTTTCCAATGTGAATGATGGTCCCGTTGCCCTCTACATTGATGAGGTTTTCCAGCCCGCCCAGGGCGCCGCGCTCAGCCAGTTGTTTGATGTGGAGCGGGTTGAAGTGCTCAAAGGACCTCAGGGCACCCTGTTTGGCCGCAATACAACGGCAGGCCTGGTTCACTTCATTTCTCGGGAGCCCGGAGATGAGCTGAATGGATACCTTACCGCTCAGGCCGGAGCCTTCGACAAGCGCGTTATTGAAGGCGCCGTCGGAGGCCCGGTCGCGCCCGGGCTGCGGATGAGGGTGGCTGCCCGCTACAGTGAAAACGGAGAACAGCAGACCAACCCCATTACCGGACAGGGGGGCTTCGGTGAATCGGAAGTGCTGTCCCTGCGGGGCACGCTGGCGGCTGATCTCTGGGAGGGGGGGGATGTTACCCTCCGCGCCAATCATACACAGTCGCGCGGTACCACCACGAGCCCTGTCTTCTTCGGCGTTCTGGAGGCCGACGGCACCAGCCTCTGCGGTGTCGCCGATGTCGAGAGCGGAAGCTGCTTCACCCGGCGCGGGTTGCAGGTGCCTACCCAGGCGTTCGAAGATGCCTATGCCGAATTTCCGCTTCCCCTGAACTATGACAAGACAGGCGTATCGGCGCAGGTCCGGCACGATTTCGGGTGGGCAGACTTCACCTCGATCTCGAGTCTGGAACACTACGAAACCGTGACGCGCTACGCCACCACGCCTGGCCCGTATCTCTCAACCGGGGGATCGAGCTATCTGGCGCCCTTTTTCAATGCGCAGACCGAAGCGCTGAGCCAGGAGTTCCGTCTCAATGGCGATACCGGGGCAGCCAAATGGGTGCTGGGAGCCTATGCGTACAAGGATGAAAGGGAGATTGAAAATTTCACCGCTTTCGTCGCCTCGGTCTTTCCGGGGAATGAGTTCAATCTGGGCAGCGGGCAGGGCCAGGTCGATACGAGCGCGTGGGCGGTCTTTGCGCAGGTGGATACCGAACTGAGCGATAGGCTTTCTCTCATCGTGGGAGGCAGGTTCACGGACGAAGAGCGCACACTGGAAAGAATGGTCACCCGTGCCGGCGCCTCTATTGCTGGTCCGGAGGTATCCTCATTCAGCGATTTTTCCGGAGACATTACCCTGAATTTCAAGCCCGCCGACAGCGTGCTGACCTATGTGAAACTCTCCCGCGGTTTCAAAAGCGGCGGGTTTGCGGCCAATGCAACCAGCCTCGCCGCCCGCGGTCCAGCCGATGCCGAAAGGCTGACAGCTTTTGAGGCGGGATTAAAATCAGACCTGCTGGGAAACCGTCTGCGGCTCAACGGGGCTGTGTTCCACTACGACTTCCAGGGCCTTCAGGCGAATGCCGGAACATCGGACCAGCAGGGCAACATCGTTGTTGACTTCCTCAATGCCGGCGACGCAACCGTCACCGGCGCCGAAATCGAGCTGACGGCTGTCCCCACAGATGCGGTTTATCTTTCCATGGGGCTCGGGCTCCTCGAGTCTGAAATTGAATCGGACCTGATATTCGACGGCAGCAATGTGGATGGAAACAGCCTGCCGGGCGCCCCCGAGCTCAATGCAAATATGCTGCTGCGCTACAGCTTCCCGCAGATCAGCCTGGGCGCATTCGATCTTCAGTTTGACGCCAGGTACCAGTCAGAAACCAGTCTCAATATCGATGCCAACCCATATGAACTTCAGGAGGCGTATGGCATTGCCAATCTCCGCCTTCTCTGGACTTCGCCGGACGGCGCGCTCAACGGGCAGGTCTTCGTCGAAAATCTGAACGATGAAACCTATTACACCAACAAGTTCTATGCGCCCGGTCTCTTTGATGTGGTGTTCGCCCAACGCAACCTTCCGCGGACCTGGGGCGTCCGGCTCGGCTACGAGTTCTGAATTGCCCCGCAGGCAGGAACGGATCTGACGATACAGACAACTGACGTGGAAATGGGAGTGACCGATGGTTCCGGTGCCGGAGAAAGACGAAATCGAGACCGGCGCCGAGCCAGCCTTCCCATCCGCGCTGCTCGCCTGGTCGAGCGTGGCGATCCTGCTGGTGATGGGCATCAATGCCTTTCTGGACCGGCAGATCGTTGCCCTCCTGGTGGACTCGATCAAGCTTGACCTCGGCGTAACGGATTTCCAGGTAAGCCTGCTTCAGGGGCTGGCCTTCGGAATACTCTACGCCACGGCCGGTTTACCCCTTGGCTATGCTGTAGACCGGTTTTCAAGGCGCTGGGTGATTTTCTGGGGCGTCTTCGCCTGGTCCATCTGCGCTGTCCTGTGCGGGTTGTCCGAGACCTACGGCGCCCTTCTGGCAGCAAGAATCGGGGTCGGGCTCGGTGAAGCCGCCCTCGGCCCGGCGGCCTATTCGATTCTCAGTGACCTGTTTCCAAAAAAACGCCTCGCGCTCGCCTTGTCGGTATATTCCATTGGCTCGCTGCTGGGGGCATCTATTGCCTACATGGTCGGCGGCGCCGTGATCTCCTGGGCCGCATCCGGAGGCAGTCTTCCACTCCTCCCGGATCTGGAGGTCTGGCAGATTGCCTTTGTCGTGACCGGGGCCCCCGGCGTCCTGATCGCTTTCCTCGTATTTGCGATGCCAGAACCCAAAAGGCGCCATACTCTGGTGGCGGAAGGGGCGCCCTTCAGAGCCGTTTTTTCCTTCATGTCGGCCAATGCGCGGTTTCTCACCTGCCTCATTCTCGGGTCGGCGTGCATGATGATTTGTGCCTATGCCGGATTGTCCTGGACGGCAGTGATCCTGCACCGGGTCTATGGCTGGTCCATCGGGACGGTCGGGCTGGCGCTCGGCCTGTGGTCGGCCCTTCTGGGCGTTTCCGGATTACTGTTCAACGGCGCCATGGTGGACGGGCTCTATTCGAGGGGCGTCAGGGATGCGCATCTCAGATACTATGTATACGGATTTATCGTGATTGCTTTGTCTGCGCCGGTTGTTCTGGTGATGCCATTCGGGGCGATCGGTTTCCTTCTGGCGATGGCACCTGTAAAAATACTGGGCAACTTCATCGGTGTGTCGGCCGCCGCGCTTCAGATTGTAACACCTGCCGAGTTGCGGGGCAGAATGTCGGCGGTCTTCATCGCTGCCATTTCGATTACGGGCCTGACGATCGGGCCCTCCTTTCCGGCATTTCTGACAGACTTCGTTTTCCGGGACGAGCTGGCCGTCAAGAAATCCCTTGTGATGACATATCTGACATTTGCGCCCATCGGCGCGGTGTTCTTCTATTTCGGTATGAAACCTTTCCGGGCGTTGTCAGCGGATTCCTGAACGCCGGAACGGATCGCCGGGCTGACCATCCGGCCGGCTTTCTGAAAGAAGCTTTGGGTTGAGATATATAACCAGGTGTGCTTTGACTGGAGCGGTGGATCGCTCTGATCCAGACAGCTTTCATTCCGGAGACGCCCGCCCATGTCGACGCTCAAACTACCCGATCCCGCTTTCATGCAGGACGAGGAAATCAAAATGTTCGCGGCCGGCGCTGAAAAATACTTCACCCGCGCCGCGCCGCCCGGGCGGGTGGCGAAATGGGTGGCCGACGGACAGGTGGAAAGACGTTTCTGGACCGAAGTCGGTGAGGCCGGATTTCTCGGTGTGAGCCTGCCGGAAGCCTATGGCGGGCCCGGCGGCGATTTCCGGCACGACATTGTCCTTTGCGAACTCTGCGCGCGCCTTGGACTGGAAGGGTTCGCCCTCACGCTGCACAATGTGATCGTCGCGCCCTACATCGCGCTGCACGGCACCGAAGACCAGAAACGCCGCTGGCTGCCGAAGCTGATTTCAGGTGAGCGCGTCTGCGCCATCGCCATGAGTGAGCCCGGAGCCGGCTCCGATCTTCAGGCAATCCGGACAACCGCGCTCCGGGATGGCAACGGCTACCGGATCAACGGGTCGAAGACCTTCATTTCCAACGGACAGATCGCTGACTTCATTGTCGTGGTCGCAAAGACCGATCCGTCCAGGGGCGCACGCGGCGTATCCCTGCTCATCGTGGAGACCGATCAGGTCGAGGGGTTCCGGCGGGGCAACAAGCTGGACAAGATCGGGCATGAGGCGCAGGACACTTCAGAGCTGTTCTTCGACAATGTGTTTGTGCCTGCTGACAACCTTCTCGGCGCCGAGGAAGGCAAGGGCTTCTTCCAGCTGATGGCCGAACTGCCGCGCGAACGGCTGATCATTGCCGTTAACTCGGTCATTGCGATGGAAAAGGCGATCAACTGGACCCTCGAATATACCCGGGAGCGCAAAGCTTTCGGCCAGTCTGTGTTCGACTTCCAGAATACGCAGTTTCAGCTCGCCGCCTGCAAGGCCAAGGCGGTTGTGGCAAGAACCTTCATCAATGACTGTATCCAGAAAGCCATCGACGGGACCCTGGACAACGACACGTCCGCCATCGCCAAGATGTGGGTGACGGATACCGAGTGGGAAATCATGGATGCCTGCCTGCAGCTCCACGGCGGGTACGGCTATGTCAACGAATACCCCATCGCCAGACAGTGGAAGAATTCGCGCATTCAGAGGATCTATGGCGGCTCGAATGAAATCATGAAGGTCCTGATCGCACGGGGACTCTAATGGCGGGTCTCAAATCTTCGAAACAGGGAATCCGGCGACTGCCAGTCGATGCGAACCTGCCGGTGGGCGATGCGCCAGCCGTCAACAAGATGGACGAAGCGGTCAGCATAGACGCCGATATGGTCGAGGCCAGCATTCGAACAGACCTGAAAATAGGTCCGGCCGGTCGCTTTGCCTGTTGCCTCGAACTCGATCAGGGACGAAGTCAGATGATGACGAACAAACGTGAGCGACGGGTTGCGTGGGCCATTGCTCAGTACACTAATAATTTCGGCAGGGCTTTTCGCGCTTGTGCCTGGAAATTCAAGGATGCCGTCCGGCGCGAAACACGCGGCGAGTCCGGCGAGTTGGCCGCGATCTCCGTTGATCGTGTAACGTGCCATGAGATCGGTAATGGCCATGCGTTCGGAAAAGCGGGGGTCGGTCATGCGGTGCGTCTCGGCGAAATCCTGATGCCGGAAGGATGGCACGCGGCCCGATGCCGGCACAAGGGGCACCCGGCGAGAGGGGACAGTCAATGACAAACCAGAGAGCAGACCGGATCATCGCGCCGCCGGATTTTGACCGGCCCTTCCTGCCGGAGGCCGTGTTTTCCGACGATGTCGTCCTGGTCACGGGCGGGAGCTCAGGCATGGGCCGCGGCATGGCCCTCGCCTTTGCGCAGGGCGGCGCAAAGCTCGCAATCCTTGGCCGGGATATTGATAAGGCCCGCGCTGTTGCCGCTGAGATTGAGGCCATGGGCGAGAGGGCCCTGGCCATCGCCGCGGATGTGCGTGACGCAGCCCAGGTGTCTGCCGCATTTGATGCTGCAGAGGATGAGCTTGGGCCTGTCAGCATCCTCGCCAACAATGCGGGGGGAAATTTCCCGGCACTCGCCGAATCGCTTTCCACAAATGCCTGGAATGCCATCACGCAGATTGCCATCGACGGAACGTTTCTCTGCTCGGCCGAGTTTGCCCGGCGGCGGATGGCGATCGCCTTGCCGGGCGCCATCGTCAATAACAGCGCGCAATACATCCGGACCGGCTTTCCCGGTGACGCCCATTCGGCCGCGGCCAAGGCAGCGATAGCCACCCTGACCCGCGCGCTCGCGAGGGACTGGCGGCCCGGCGGCATTCGCGTGAACTGTGTGGCAGCCGGCTTCTTCCCGCATGCCGCTTCGCCCAATGGAGATGATCCTGAGATGGTTGAAAAACTGGGCCGGATGATTCCGGCGGGGCGAACCGGGCGAATGCAGGAGTTCGGCTGGGCCGGCGCCTTCCTGTGTTCGCCCTTTGCTTCGGCCATTACGGGTCAGGTCATGATGATTGATGGCGGTGAAAGCCTGCGCCGCGCGTTGTTGTCTCCTGACTTCGTGCCGCCCAACCAGCGTGCCAATATCTGGGGGTATTCCCAATGAGCCGGACCGTTCCGAGCTGGCTGGCAGACCCGGTGGCGATTGTCATCGGCGAAGGAGCGGGCCTGGAGGCCGTCGCTCACGAACTGGCGGCGGCGGGCGCCACGATTGCGCGGGGGCCGGTCGTTGCCAGCCGGGCAGATGCGGCCGCGGCTATAGACGCTGCGAGCGCGGCCGCACGCGATCCGGTGACGCTGCTGGTCCACGCCGGGTCAGCCGGTGACGGCACGCGCGCCGATCAGTTGGATCCGCGCGCCTGGCGCGCCGGACTGCAGGCGGGTGTCGACAGCGGGTTCTTCTATGCAGCGGAACTTGCGCAAAGCCTCATCGCGCAGGGCAGGCCCGGTGTTATCCTGTTCCTCGACTTGCCCGAAGAGGCGGGCGGCGCCGTGCAGGCAGCCGCTTCGGGCGCGCTGTCTAATCTGACGAAGACGCTCGCCGTTGAATGGGCCCGGGACGGAATCCGGGTCAACACCATTGCGAGCCGCGTTGTCGCGGGTGGTACCAGGTCCCAGCTCCGCTCCCTCGGCGCGCTGGCGGCTTATCTCGTGAGCGATTATGCGGCCTATATCACGGGCTGCGTCATGGGTGTCGATGACTGAGCGCGGCGTTTTCCAGGCAGGAAGGACGCCGCGTCCCGGGACGTGAACGTGGCGACACGCATATTACCGGCCGTGAAACGCCGCCTGAAAGTGCGGACGGGACGGCGAAGGGCGTGCCCGTCAGAAGCCGGTTTCCACGACAGGCGATCCAGGCAGCCAACAGAGGGGTAACGCAGTATCCCGACCATTGGCCGCCACATTGTTTCAGTCTCAGGGGCGAATGATCCAGCCGCCATCAACGTGCAGAACCTGGCCCGTCATCCAGTCGCCGGCCGGTGAGCAAAGTAGCAGGAGCGGACCAACGAGTTCGTCGGGCTGTCCGCGCATACGCATGGCGATCGAGGCCTCCAGCGCCTTCACAAACGGCGAACTGTCGGGTGTCAGCAGGGCGCCGGCATCCGACATCGTGTTGCCAGGCGCGATGGCGTTGACGTTGATCTTCTGACTGCCGAGTTCCCGGGCCAGCGTCGTGGTGAGGCCGACCAGCGCAATCTTAGTGATACCATAGACCGTAGACGGAGGATATGCGCCGCCCGAGACCTGGTTGATGATCTTTCCGCCGCCGCGCCTGGCCATCAGAGGCGCGACGGCCTGCGCGCAGTGGAGCGCACCTGTCACATTGACGGCGAAGGCGCGGTTCCACTGGTCCGTGGTGTGCTGGATTGCCGGGGTCGCCACGATTTCCACCATCAGCGCGGCGTTGTTGACGAGGATGTCGACCCCGCCGAACTGCTTTTCGGCCGCTGCAACCATTGCCTCGACAGAGGCGCGATCGGTGATGTCGGTCTGAACACCGGCCGCGTGCCCGCCTGCCTGGATGATCTCATTGGCGACACTGACAGCGCCGTCCTTGTTGATGTCGGCAACAACCACGGCTGCGCCCGCCGCTGCGAGCCCCAGCGCATAGGCCCGGCCGATGGAGTTGCCGCGCCCGCCGGCGCCGGTGACGATGGCCACTTTGCCGTCAAGGCGGAACTGGTCGAGGGAAAAGGTCATGGGTTCTGGCTTTCCTGGCTCAGGCGATGGATACGGTCTTGTAGCGGAGGAACTCGTCGATTCCGGCGCGTCCGCCTTCCTTGCCAAAGCCCGAAAGGCCGAGGCCCCCGAACGGGGTGTGCGGATTGATCTGGACGGCGCCGTTGACATAGACGCCGCCGGCCTTCAGCCGCTCGGCAACCCGGTGGATGCGCCTGATGTCATTCGACTGGATATAGGCGGCAAGGCCATACTCGGTATCATTGGCGAGCGCCACGGCTTCGTCCTCTGTCTCGAACCTGAAGACGAGCAGGACGGGTCCGAAGATCTCGACCTGGGCGATTTCGCTTTTGGGGTCGACATCGGCAATGATGGTCGGCTCGATGAAGTTTCCGCCCACAAGCGGTCCCCCGCAATGACTGCCTCCCATCAGGATGCGGCCGGCCTTTGCCGCTTTGGCGCGGTCCAGCATGCCGACGATCCGGTCACAGGCGGCCCGGTTGATGACGGGCCCGACCGCAACCCCGGGTTCGAAAGGGTCGCCGACCTTGTACTGGGAGGCAATTGCCACGAGCCTGTCGCAGACCTCGTCATAGATGTCGCTGTGGACGAGAAGCCGGGTCGGCAGCGCGCAGCCCTGACCGGCCATGACACCAATCGACCACTGAATGGCCCGCGCGCAGGCCGCGTCGATGTCGGCGTCGGGGAACATGAGGCTGGCGGATTTGCCACCAAGCTCCATGACCGACGGCTTAATGTTTTCGGCGCAGGCGGCCATGATCTTGCGCGCCGCGATCGGGCCGCCGGTGAAGCTCAGTTTCTCGATCTTGGGATGTTTCACGAGCGCTTCGCCCGCTTCAATCCCGCCGGGAATGATCGACAGGACCCCGTCGGGGATACCGGCCTCCCTGGCAAGCCGGGCATAGAGGTCCGGTGCGAAGGGGGTGATCTCGGCAGGTTTGACCACGACACAATTGCCCGCCGCCAGGGCCGGTGCAACTTTCATCGACAGGGAGATGAGGGGCCCGTTCCAGGTAATGATGATCCCGACGACGCCCAGCGGTTCCGGGACAGAATAGGAAAACTCGCCGCGCGTGTCATAGGTCGAGTAGAGATCTCCGTCGAGCTTGTCGCACCAGCCTGCATAATACTTTGTCCACTGGACTGACAGCAGGGCCATGCCCATACCGGAGGGCAGGGGCGTGCCGCCATCCTTCGCCGCCAGGGCGGCAAACTCTTCCTTATGCTGATCGATCAGGTCGGCAAACCGGTTGAGTATATCGCGGCGATGCTCCGGGCGCGTGGTGCGCCAGGCTTTGAAGGCCTCGGCGGCTTTCTCAACGGTTTCATGCACCTCGGAAATACCGGCAAGGGGAATGTCGGCCTGCTTCTCTCCGGTCACCGGGTTGAGGTGCGCAAAGGTTCCGCCGCTCCCCTGTGAGCGGCCGTCCTGACCGATCCAGATCTTGACGTCAGGCAGCTTAATGTCAGTGACCATGTTTTCCTCCGGGAGTTTCAGACAGGCAGACGCAGCCAGAGTTCGGGGATCCCCATCACGGCGCCGCCGCGGGGCGCTGCAGCTTTGCGGGACGGGTCGATCTCGAAATCGGGAAACGCCTCCAGCCAGCGGCGGTAGAGGGTTTCGAGCTCCATCTTTGCGAGATGGCGGCCGAGGCAGGTATGACCGCCCGTGCCGAATGCAAAATGTGTCCGCTTTTCCCGGTCAAGGTCGACAGCGAGGGCGTCGGGGTTGAGCTTTTCGTCGAGGCCAACCAGCGCGATAAGGCAGAGGACCATGTCGCCGGCTTTCAGGCTGACCCCGCCCAGCTCGGTGTCTTCAGTGACTTGCCTTGGCAGGGTCGGAAATGTGTAGCGCCGCAGGAGCTCCTCAACGGCTTCGGGTGACTTGTCCGGATTGTTCCTGAGTTTCGCGCGGAAAGACGCATCGCGTGCGAGGTGGCGGATTCCGAATGTCATGGCATTGGTGACGGTGTCGAGTCCGGCGAGGAAAAGCAGAAAGCCGATCGACATCAGCTCTTCAAAGTTCAGCTTCCGGCCCTGGAAATCCGCTTCAATCAGCTTGCTGAGGATGTCATCCTTCGGCTCAGCCATGCGGGCTGCAATGAGCTGCTGGAGCTCGCCCATGATCCGCATCGCAAACTGCTGGCGCTGCATCGGATCGCTCGAGCGGAACATCCCGTCGACAAGCGCGCGGAAATCATCGGCCCGGTCCAGCGGAAAGCCGGCAAACTCCATGAACACATAAACCGGCAGGCGTGAGGCGACGGCGTCGACGAACTCGCAGTCCTGCTTGCCTTTGAGATCGGCCAGAAGGGTATCGGTCCAGTAGCTGACGCGTTCCTGCAGATGCGCGATCCGCGACTTCTCGAAATACTCCATCATCAGGTGGCGATAGAGAAGGTGCTCGGGGGGATCGAGCGACTCCGGGATCATCCGGGGCGCATCTTCCCGCGGCGGGATCTGCAACTGCTTGCTCGAGAAGAGTGCCGGCGTCTTGAGGATGCTAGAGATCAGGTCACTGTCCGAGACGATCCAGTGCCCACCATGTGTCGGTGTCCAGAAGATCGGCGGCGCAGCCTGCCTGAGCTTCAGGAGGCCGTCATGGACGTCTTCTGCGATCAGAGGATCATTGTGATAGTCGAACGGAAAAACCCGGTCTGCCGGGACATGCGCCGGAACTTCAGCCATTACCATCTGGTTTCCTCTCCCACAGTTTTTTGCTAAGTAAATTGTGATTTACTTGCGAGTCAATACATATATAACCAAGTGCATGAGCGACGGGTCTGACCTCAGGAAACGGAATGCAGAGCGCACGAGGGAAGCCATCCTCGCAGCAGCTCAGGACGTGTTCTCCACAACGCCCTATGGCGAAGCCTCGCTTAAGGAGATTACCCATCGGGCCGGAGCGAATCCGGCGCTTGTCAGCCGCTATTTCGGATCCAAGGAGAAACTGTTCGAGGAAGCGCTGAGCGGCGCGCTGGACGTAGGCATGCTTACATCCGTGCCGCGCGATCGGTTCGGAGAGGCGATCGCAGAGCTGTTTACTACCCCCTCTCAGACCAGGATCAATCCTCTGCCCATGCTGATCTTTTCAGCAGCCAATAAGGAGACGCAGGCCATCGCCGTCGCGCTCCTCCACAAGAAGATCATGCAACCCCTGGAGAGATGGATCGGCGGGGCGGACGCAGCAGCACGGGCGGCCGAGATCATGGCCGTGTCCACCGGCTTCTTCACATTCCAGCTGATCCTGCCCCTTCAGCCGTTTCAGGGACGCGCCGATGAGGGCGTGCGTCAGTGGCTCGCCCGTTCGCTTCAGGCCATCATTGACGGATGATGTGGACGATTGTTCGGGTGCGCTTGCCAAACCCGGCCTTAATGTAATACCTAGTTATATAGGTAAGGCCGACACCGGGGCGTCGGCACAGGCAGGGCCCAAACATGGCAACGATTTCTGAAAAGCTTCGCGCTGTGATGACGCTCGATCCTGAGGCGCCTGTCATCGACCATGATGAGACCTGGTATTCCTGGGCGCAGCTGAAAGCGCGCGTCGATGACATCTCTGCCCTTCTCTCTGAGCACAAGGTACCGGCCGGCGGACGTGTCGGTGTCTTCCTGCACAACCGGCCCGGACACATCGCGGCAATCCTGGCCGTGCTGGCGACGGATCGCTGCCTGGTAACCCTCAACCCGATCTATCCGGATACGGTTCTTGCAGGAGATGTTGAGGCGCTCGGCGCGCCGGTTATCATCGGCGAGCCCTCAGACCTCTCCCGGCCCGAAATTGCCGGCGCGATGGCGCGGACCTCGCCCTTGATCATCGCCATTTCGCCAGATCTGAGCTTTGCCGCTCAAAAAGGCGCGATGGGGGAGGCGCCTTTCGAGCGTCCCGTCGCAGACGGCGTTGCCATCGAAATGCTCACCAGCGGCACCACAGGTAAACCGAAGCGCGTGCCGCTTTCCCGAGCTGCCTTTGATGCGAGTTTTGCCGCCGTCGCCGTCTATGAGGGCACACGCAAGGCAGGCGATCCGGCGAAACTGCGCGAGAGCGCGACACTGATCATCAATCCGGTTACGCATATCGGCGGGATCTACGGGGTGATCGGAGCGCTCATGGCGGGACGCCGGATCTGTCTCGTCGAGCGGTTCTCGGTCGAGAAATGGGCACGCGCCGTCGTCCGTCACCGGCCAAAAGTTGCGCCGGGTGTCCCTTCCGCGCTGCGCATGATCCTCGAGGCGAACCTGCCCGCCGACACATTCTCCAGCCTGTCAGCGATCATTAGCGGGACTGCGCCGCTCGATCCGGCAATCGTCGATGAATTCCTCGCGCGTTACGATCTTCCCATTCTTGGCAATTATGGTGCAACCGAATTTGCCGGCGCGGTCGCAGGATGGTCCCTGAAAGATTTCCGTCTCCACTGGAAGGACAAGCGCGGCGCTGCGGGCCGCCTTCATCATGATGTGACAGCCCGGGTTGTCGATCCCGAGACGGGTGAGCCCCTGCCGCCGGGCTCTGAGGGATTGCTGGAGCTGAAGGCGCCGCAGATCGGCGATACCGGGATATGGCGCCGGACGACGGACCGGGCGGTGCTGGACGAAGACAGTTTTCTGTTCATCCGGGGGCGGGCGGACAATGCGATTGTCCGAGGCGGGTTCAAGGTCCACCCGGACGATGTCGTTCGCCAGATTGAGCAGCACAGGTCTGTTCGCGAGGCGGCTGTCGTGGGCATTCCGGACGCGCGTCTTGGAGAAGTCCCGGCCGCCGCCATCATTCTGGCAGAGGGCGCCGCAATGCCAGACGACGCAGAGTTCCGCGCGTTCCTGAAGGACCGGCTGCTTCCGTATCAGATCCCGGTTCGCTTCCTTGAAGTCGATGATGTGCCGCGCACGGCCTCGATGAAGCCCGCCGTCCTGCAGATCAGGCAACTGTTCACATAAGTCACAAGCCGTATCGGAGAAACACTTTGGAAATCACGCAGCAAACCTCAGCAATCGTATCGGGCGGCGCCAGCGGACTTGGCCTTGCAACCGCGAAGGCGCTTCGCGCGGCCGGAGCGAAAGTCGCGGTCTTCGACATGAACGCCGAACGTGGCGAAGCTGTGGCCGGCGAAATCGGCGCTGTCTTCTGCAATGTCAACATCATGGACGAGCAAAGCTGCCTCGAGGGATTCGCGCGCGCCCGCGCCGCCCACGGCCAGGAGCGCATTTTCGTCGGCTGCGCCGGGGGCGGATCGTCGCGAAAGACCATCTCGCGCAACCGGGAGACCGGTGAGATCGTGCGGTTTCCGACCGACGAATACCAGCGCAACGTGCTTCTCAACATGGTTGGCTCATTTCGCTGTATCACAATGACGGCGGCGGGCATGGCGACGCTGGACCCGGTCAATGACGATGGAGAGCGCGGCGTGATCACGCTGACGGCGTCCGTCGCTGCGCAGGATGGTCAGATGGGGCAGGCCGCCTACGGATCGTCGAAGGCCGGGGTGAATGGCCTGGTCCTGCCTGTCGCCCGTGACCTCATGAGCGAGGGAATCCGGGTCAATTCCATCATGCCCGGCATCATGGCAACCCCGCCGATGATGGGTGTCCCGGAAAAAGTCCTGGAGTCGCTGGCGGCGTCCGTTCCGTTTCCGAAACGGCTTGGAAAGCCTGAAGAGTTTGCGTCGCTGGTGCTCGAATTCGTTCGCAACGCCTACTTCAATGGTCAGACGATCCGGCTTGACGGGGCGATCCGCATGGCGCCGCGCTGATGGCCGGATCCGGGCGCGCCCCTGACCGGCCGTCGGGCCATTTGCCTGTCCGGCGCCCCTATTCCCTGCGCCGGACCTCCAGCATCGAGACATCCTGGCCAGAAGGGCGGGGTGGCCCGATGCGGATGCAGGGCCTCGCCCGGGATCTGGTGACAGGTCCTTCCCTGCATGAAAGCGCTGTTGTCGGACTGGGACGGTTTGAACTCCTCGCCTCAGCGTCCCGGCAGATCCTCTCCATCAAATCCGAACCCCGCCTCAGCGGGCTTGAAGGACTGGTCGGCGTGCGCGCGGGAGGGCAGTCGCGCGCCGCAATCGAGGCCCTGCTGGCAGCCAATGACGGTCTGGGTGATCCGCTCCACCTGCTGCTGGATGACTTTGCCGGAGCGAGCCTTGTGGCAGGATGGGCCTGGTCGAGATGGGCGGAGAGCGACGACCCGTCCGCGAGGCAGAGCGAGGTAAGGCGGCCTCCCAGAATGGAAGGCATCTGCGCCGGATTCCGGCCCGGGGCCTCCTCCCTCACAGAGGACGGACGTCCGCGCCAGGATATTCAGTCAAGCGCTTATGTTTCCCCCCTGACGCATCGTGACGATCCTGACGGCTGGCATTCACCGGAGGTCCAGGAAGGCACGGGCATGCGGCGGGCCCGCTGGATCGATGTCTGGTCTGAGACTGAAGACATCCGGATCGAAGCCGGTTTCCAGGACAGCGCAAGCGATCCGTCGGGAGCCCGTATTGCGATTCATGAGTATCTCGTCTCGGCGAGGGCTGATGCACGGGGTGAACGCCTGGTTGCCCTGTCTGCGGATCCGCGGGTTCTGCCGTACAGGGAATGCCCCGTGGCCGCAGGGAACATCGGCCGGCTGATCGGACGTTCGCTGGAATCCTTCCGGTCAGCGGTCCTGGCCGAACTTCCAGGCACGCTCGGATGTACCCATCTCAATGACGTCCTGCGCGCGCTGGCGGATGTCCCCCGTCTCTGCCTGATGCTCGAAAGACACACCGCCCACGCGCGTTAATCCTTTTTCCTGTCATGTGCTTGTCAATCACAGTGCACCTAGTTATACAAGTAATCAGGCGCCTCGTTACGAAGGCCCATGGGAGGAATTAAATGGCCAAAAAGCGACAGTACTCATGCCGATTCTCGGGATTTTCTGACACAAGCGGCATCGGCAGTTTCAGCATTCTTGGCGCGTCGATGGCCGCTCTCAGCGCCGCGCTGTTTGTCATGCCGGCCAGCGCGCAGGAGACCGAAACCGAGGACGCGACCAACCGGCTGGGGACCGTGACGGTTACGGCCCGCAAGGTTGAGGAAAATCTGCAGGATGTCCCTGTTTCCGTGACCGCCTTTACCGGAGAGCTGCTTGCCGAAAAAGGTGTCGTGGAAGTCGCCGATATCGCTGCCTTCACACCCGGCTTCACCACGCGCGAGGCCAACAGCAATTCTACGGCGCTGGTTTTCTCCCTGCGCGGCCAGTTGCAGAACGATGTGCTGGCCACGCTGGATCCCTCCGTCGGAACCTATGTGGATGATGTCTACTGGGCGCGCGCCTATGGTCTCAATTTCAACCTGCTCGATATGGAGTCGGTGCAGGTTCTCAAAGGGCCGCAGGGAACCCTGTTCGGCCGGAACACGACGGGCGGGGCGCTGGTCTTCACTTCGGCCAGGCCCGATGCCTCTGCGATCAGTGGCAAAGGCTCTGTCACGCTCGGGAACCTCAATGCCCAGGTGTATGAAGGCGTCCTCAACCTCCCGGTGGTAACCGACAAGATTGCGGTTCGCGCCGCCGTGCGCCAGTCCAATCGCGACGGTTACATCACCGATCTGATCAATGGCGAGGAGTATAACGACCGCGATATCACCAATGCGCGCCTCAAAGTGCTGATCGCGCCACATGACGATGTGGAGCTCATCCTGAGCGCTGAGGTGTATGATGAAGACATGAATGGCCCGGGATATGGTACGGTCTTCGGGACCGGGCTGACCGGAGCGTTTCTGAACGGGATCAGTCCGGTGCCACCTGTCGGTCCGGTCCCGGTTGCCGTACCGGGCTACACGGATGTTGTGAACTCTTCCGGCGGTGACAGCGTGGCCCTGGATGGGGACCCCTTCCTCACGGCCACGGCCCAGACCTATAGCGGTGTTCTGAACTGGGATATCGGCCCTGGCACCCTGAAACTGGTTGCCGGGGATCGCCGGATTTCCAGCCGGACCCGCACGGATCTCGACGGCTTTGCCTTTCCGGCTGGAGCGGGCGACTCGCTTCACATCACGACCACGGTGCTCGATCTGAGTCAGACCTCCTTCGAGGCTCAGTATGCCGGGCAGGGATTGAATGATCGCCTTCAATATGTCGTGGGGGGGACATGGTTTGAAGAGACCGGATTCGATGCGACCCTTACCGATCTTCGAGTGGTTCCTAATCCTGTCATCCTGCGCTTCTTCGGCGATGTCGATACAAAGAGTATCGGTCTCTATGGTCAGGGAACATACGACCTGACCGACCGACTACGCGCGACGGTCGGACTGCGCTACTCTGAAGACGAGAAGGGGATAACAACCTTCAACGGGAATTCGATCGGCGGATCGGATGTGTTTGTTTCCTGTTCGGGGGGGCAGGCCCCGCCCAATTGCGCCGAGACCTATTCGGACACTTATGACGATCTGTCCTATACATTCGGACTGGATTTCAAGCCGACCGGGAACACCCTGGTTTATGGAAAATTCAGTCATGGCTATCGGTCGGGGGGCCAGAACCTTCGTCTCAATGGAACGGCCGATCTGGATTTCGATCCCGAAACGGTTGATGAATTTGAGGCAGGATTCAAAGGTGATCTCGCTGATAATCGCGTCCGGTTCAATGTTTCGGCCTTCACGAACAAGGTCAAGGATGCCCAACGCTCCATCATCGTGGTCGTCGGTTCCGGAAACGCGACGGTTGTTCAGAACGCGGCGGAGATGACGAATACCGGCCTGGAACTCGAGGCAACCGTCATTCCGGCTGAAGGATGGACCCTGCAGGGCAGCGCCGCGATCATTGACACAAGCTATGATGAATATGTCGATGCCGGACAGGATGTTTCGGACCGGCGGATCATTGGTGTCCCGGAATCCGAGTTTGCGCTTGCCGCAACCTATGAACGCCCGCTCTCCTTTGCCAATTTCATGGCGCGGGTCGACTACGCCTGGCGGGACTCCTACTACAATAACGAGCTGGCGCCGAGTTCTCCGGCGTCAACGCCGGCCCTGCAGGATGCCATCACCGCGCCGGCGAGTGATGTCCTGAACGCCCGCCTTGGCCTTTCCTTCGAAAATGGCTGGGATGTGTCAATCTGGGGACGGAATATTCTGGATGACCGGTCAAAGCTGACAGGGCTTTACCTCGGAAACTTCGGATATGTGAGCGGACGCTTCCGTGAGCCGGCAACTTATGGCGTCACGGCAAGCTACCGGTTTGGCGCGGAGTAATGCGCCCGGAACTCTCCTGGTAACCACCTCCGGGGCGGGATCTTCTGGTCCCGCCTCCTTTGTCTTTGAGGGAACCCATGCAACCGGACCGGTCCGACGCGCTCGGAGAATTTTCACTCGATGCCCTTGAGCAGGCCGACATGGCGCTTGCCCATGCGGACGGCCTCAAAATCGACGCGCCGCATACGGCAGACCAAGTCAGTTCCGGGTTCCTGGAGCAGGTGATCGCGGCGGGCGTGGAAGGGGCAAAACTCACCAAGGCAGAAATCGTTGACGGCCATGACGGCATGACAGACCGCCGCCGCTGGAAGCTGACCTGGAATGAAGCAGGACAGGCCGCCGCGCTTCCCGCCTATGCCTTCGCAAAAGCCACGCCGCACGGGCCCTATCTTCGTGAAACGCTGGCGCTGCTGCATATGGCAGAGAATGAAATGCGCTTTTACACCCAGTTACAATGTGAAGTGGCCCGTATCGCGCCCGAAGCCTACCATGCCGCCTACTATCCCGGCGGCCGCTTTCTGCTGATCATGGAGGATCTCGAAACGCGCGGCCTGACACCCTACTGGGCCCACCATGCCTGTTCGGTCGAACATGCCGGCGCGGTCATGGACGCGCTTGCGCTTCTGCATGCCACATTCTGGGACACAGACCGGTTTGCAGGCGACATGGCCTGGGTGCGTCCGCGCACACGGAAGTTCGGACGCAAATGGCACCGCCAGTCTTTTCTGGAGGCGCGGCGGCGGTATCTGGACATGGACCTTGGCAAATCCCTTCCCGATGACCTGCGCCGCCTTCTGAGCCTCTGGGGGGAAAATGATCTGGCCGTTTACGACTATTGGGAAACCCTGACACCGACCGTGCTGCACGGGGACTCGCATCTGGGGAATACCTTTGGCGCGCCCGATGGCAGTGCGGGGTTCTTTGACTGGCAGGTCATTTTCCGGGGTCCTGGCCTGCGCGATGTGGCCTATTTCCTGATGTCCGCGCTTCCCGAGGCGATGCGGCAATCTCATGAAACAGCCCTGATCGCCCGGTATCTTGACGGTCTGGAGGCCCGGGGTATCCGAATGGATCGGACCCGGGCGGCGCGCGATTATGCGCTGTGCATCCTTGATCAGTGGGATGCCCACATGAAGGCATATGCCTTTGGCGGTTACGGCCACATGCCCGAAGCCAGACTCCGCACGCGGGATACGCTTGCCGGTGCGCTGCAGGCGCATGGCGTCTCAGACCTCCTCGAACATGTTGTCCGCAAAGGTACGTTGTAATGGCTTCAGATGGCTTCGCTCTGAAGCGGCAGGTTTCGCTCTGGCTGCTGGCACTGGTCGCCGTGGTCAATTATTTCGACCGGCAGGTGTTCACGGTACTGATGGAAGACATCAAGGCCGATCTGGTGATCAACGATACCGTTCTGGGTCTGATCAGTGGCCTGGTATTCGGGGTTATATATGCGCTCGTGGCGCTCCCTATTGCCAGACTTGCGGACAAGGGAGACCGGCCCCTGGTCATCGGCGCGTGTCTGGGGCTCTGGAGCCTGGCGACGGCGGCCTGCGGCTTCGTCGGCAATGCCTGGCAGATGGCGATTGCCCGGATGACCGTGGCGGTCGGGGAATCCGGTTCCGGCCCGGCGTCGATGTCCGTGTTGACAGAGATCTTCCCGCCTGAGCGACGCGTGCTGGTCATCGGCGTGATGCAGGCCGCCAGCTCCGTCGGGCTCTCCTTCGGCGTGATTGTGGCCGCGTGGCTTGCCTCCTTCCTGCCCTGGAGAAGCGTGTTTCTGGTGATGGGGTTGCCGGGCGTCCTTCTGGCCATCATCGTTGCAGTCTATGTCTGGGAGCCGCGCCGGAAGGGCGGGAAGATCGGCTCTGGCCAGGCGCACCAGACGGTCCCGATTCTGCAGGCGCTGCGGATCATGTCCGCAATACCCGCCCTGCGCTGGGTCGGGCTGCTGAGTGTCGCCGTCCCGATGGCCGGATTTGGCTATCTGATGTGGGGCCCTTCTTTTCTCCAGCGTGTGCACGGTTTTGAAAAATCGGAACTGGCGCTCCTGGGATATGCGATCCTCATCGGGCTGGTGGCCGGGAACCTTCTGGCCGGCTGGCTGGGCGACAAGTACGGCAAGGACAATCCCAGGTTCAACGGCTGGCTGTCGGCCGTGGGGCTTCTGGCCGCCATTCCGTTCGCCCTCGGCTTCGCGCTGCTGCCGGACGCCCGCCTTGCGCTAGTCTGTTTTGTCGGCCTCAAATTCTTTATGACGCTCTGGGTGCCGCCGACCCTGGCGCTGGTGTTCTCACTGGTGCCGGTCGAGATGCGGGCCACGATCAGCGCGGTCTTCAACCTGTTCATCATCCTGGCGGGGGTCGGTCTCGGCACCATGGTCGTTGGCGTCCTGAGTGATGCATACACCCTCTCTTTCGGCGAAGAGGCGATCCGGTATTCGCTGGTGACAATGACCGCCGGACTTGCGATCGGCGCTGTAGCTGCGGCCATGGCCGCGCGCTCGGTCATGCGCGGGAAGGCAGCTCTGTAAAAAAATGGCTCCGGCGTGACCGCCGGAGCCTGCAGGTTTAAGCGCTGCGTCGGAGGAGACGGACAGGCGCTGGATCAAGCCGTGACAAGATCCGCCACGGCAGGATGGTTGAGCCGGAACAGCCGGGCCGCATTGCCGCCCAGTATCAGGCGCTTCTCGCGGTCGGTAATATCGATGCCGGCAAAAAGGCCTTCGACAATGTCCTTCGATTTGGGAAATGTGCCCTCTGCATGCGGATAGTCAGATGCCCACATGTAGTTCTCCACCCCGATTTCATTGCGGTGGGCGATGCAGGCCCGGTCATGCTGGAAGGACACAAAGACCTGGCGCTTGATGATTTCGCTCGGCATCATGGACAGTTTGGGGCGGACGAACATGTCGTGGGCGACATACACTTCGTCCATCCGCTCGGCGATGGCTGAAAGCCAGCTTGCACCGCTCTCGATGAAGGCAACCCTGGCTTCTGGATTGCGATCAAGCACACCGCCCGCCACGAGATACTGGCATGAGTTAATCGCGTCCGACATCTGGTTTGAATAGTTGATCACGGCGGCGCCGGGGCCGCGCTCATGGACGACGGTCTCAAGACCGGTTCCGGTATGAAGCACAAAAACGAGTCCGAGCTCGCCGCCGAGCGCGAAGACAGGATCCCAGGCTTCGTCATTGTATTTCGGGATACCAGGCGGGGTCACCGCCGGCAGCATGGCGGCCGTGAAGCCAAGCTTTACGAGACGTTTCATTTCCTCAAGCGTGTTTGAGAAATCCTGGACAGGCAGGACGCCGCAGCGGACAAACCTGTCCAGATTTCCGGCAAAATAGGCGTTGTTCCAGTCATTGTAGACTTTACAGGAGGCCGCTTCAGCTTCTGCATCATCCAGACAGTACAGCCAGAGACCGAGAGAGGGGAAAACGATCTCGGCATTGATCCCGTCGAGCTCCATGTCGAGGATCCGGCCGGGAATTTCCCGCACGCCCCGGCGTTCGCGGTCGCCGAGTTCCTTTTCCCCCTTGGCGCCGACACGCAGGCGGTAGATCGTTTTGTCCTTTGTGCCCGTAATCAGGAAATCACCTTCCTTGCGGGCGTGGATGGCGTGATCCTTAAGTGAGGCGGGCAGGCCGTCCAGAAACAGGGTTGGCGGCTCAACCACGTGCGCGTCCGCGCTGAATACGAAAGTCTGCATAAAAAGTCTCCCTGTTTTGTCCGGCATCGATCGCCTCTAACAGGTAACTAATAAAACAGAATTCCGAGTTATACAACTATGTTATTGACGAAAAATGTCCCAATAGGTATCTAAAAGGCCGGAGACTACCATGCCCTATGAATCCACTCTGCAAATCGGATCTGCCGGGAGCCGCGTCTCGGAGACGGCCCGGCGATTGGCCGAACGATCCCTGTCGGTGGCCGAAGGAGAGCATATCGGGTCTGAGACAGAGCTGCTCACTGAGCTTGGTGTAAGCCGGCCGACCCTCCGGCAGGCAGCAAAGATTGTCGAGGCGGACAGGTTGATTGCCGTAAGGAAGGGGCAGGGCGGGGGCTTCTTTGCCACCCGGCCCTCGGCGGCCGATGTCATCCGTGCACCCGCGCGCTTCCTTCGCCTGAATGGCGCAACCCTGGATCATGTTCATGCCGTTACGCGCCTGATCGCCGCAGAAGCGGCCGCCCTTGCCGCGCAATGCCAGGATGAAGATCTCAGGACCGCCCTGCGCGCGCACCGGGACCTGGTTGCCGGTGTGCAGCCGGCAGACGATTCTCCCGAAGCGCTTATCCAGATGGAGACAAGGCTCGCGCGGATGATGTCGTCCATGAGCGGCAATCCAGCAATCGGTCTGTTCATGGAAATCGGCTATACATTCGGCCGGGAAGAGCAGAACATCAGATTTTATCAGCAGGCGGAGGACCGCGCACGGGCGCGCAGCCTTCAGATCCAGCTCTGCAATGCAATTCTTGAGGGGGATCCCGAGATTGCGCGTCTTCTGACCGCGCGCCGGACCGCGATGATTGCCGAGTGGCTTTCGGAGCAGTCGCGCGGAAAAAAGTAAAACAAAAGGGAGGGCAGACGCGCATGTCTGTGACGGAATTCCGCGGGTTTGCCGCCACCACACTTCGCGCCGAGATCAGCGGGTCGCCCGAGGACCCGGCAGTCCTGCTTCTGCATGGCGGTGGCCAGACACGTCGCGTCTGGGAGGATGCGGCCAGAGCGCTTGTGAAGGCCGGCCGGCATGTTATCAATCTTGATCTGCGCGGCCATGGCGACAGCGACTGGCCGCAGGACGGCCGATATGATTTCGATGCCTATGTCGAAGACCTGAGATGTGTGCTTTCACAGCTGCCGGTCCGGCCCGTGATAGTCGCCGCATCGCTGGGTGGCTGGATCGCGGCTGCAACGCTTGGCGAAGACGGCGGGCATCTCGCTGCCGGTCTGGTCCTTGCCGATGCCCCTCCGGAGATCAGTGCGAAGGCCGCAAGGAAGGTCGGCGATGCCCTGCGCAAACGCAGCGCCAGAAGCGAGCCCGGGCAGCGGTGGGACCCCCGGTTTCTGGACGCCATGAACCTCGAAGCCGCGACGCGCCGTGTGGTAGCCGCAGCGCCGAACCTGAAGATCCCTGTACTGTTCGTGCGCGGCGCGCTGAGCGAACTTACCGAGGCAGAGGCGGCGGGGCGATATGTCAATCAGATCGAGGGCGCCGAATTTGCAGAAATCCGGGATGCCGGACACATGGTGGCGTTTGACCGGTCGGACCTTTTCAACGCAACGCTTCTGGATTTTCTGGAGCGCCGGGTTCCAAGATACCTGCCGGACTATCGCACGGGTTCTGATGCAAGGACACTGAGGGACGCCCTGGGGTGTTTTGCGACGGGCGTCACGGTGGTGACCGCAATGGACAGAGAGGGGCAGCCGGTCGGTCTGACGGCAAACTCGTTTACCTCGGTGTCCCTCGATCCGCCGCTGCTCCTGGTCTGCATCGCCAAGACTTCCGGCAGTCTCAGGGCAATGGAGGGGGCTGAGCATTTTGCGGTGAATGTGCTCCACATAGGTCAGCAACCTGTCTCCAACCGGTTTGCCAGGCCTGGCACAGACCGTTTCTCTGAAACACCCTGGCAGCGGGGACAGCATGATGTGCCGCTCCTGTCCGGAGCGCTGGTCAATTTTGAGTGCGTCCGCCACGCAGAGTATGACGGGGGAGACCATGTGATCCTCGTCGGCAGGGTTGAGCGCGCGCGGTACGAGCCAAGGCGTGACCCGCTCCTCTATTTCAAGGGCAGGTACCGGCGGCTCCATTTTGCCTGACCCGCGGAAATTCAGGACGGGTGGACAACTGGGGTATAGACATGCCCACGCTCAAAGCCTTATACACCTAGTTATATATCTGGCAAAAAATTGCCGGGCTTGGGAGGACAGTGTTGGTCTGGGTCAATCAGGACAAATGCGCGATCGCAGGAATAGGGGCGACGGATTATTATATCCGCGGCCAGAGCTTTCCTCGTACAATAAACGAGATGGTTGGCGAAGCCATCCTCAAGGCCTGTGAGGATGCCGGGATCAGCGTTAAGCAGATCGATGGTTTTGCCTACTATTCAGGCGCTCAGATGGGCTATGGTGACAAGGCCGATACCGCGTCTCTCATGGAAATGCTGGGGATTGAGGAGGTCGGCTTTACGGCAGCACTCACCAGCGGGGGCGGCGGCGCTGCTGGCGCCGTGGGCCTTGCAGCGGCAGCCATTCAGAACGAGGACGCCAGATACGTCGTCACCGTAATGGCGCTCCAGCAATACCGCCAGCGCCTCGGGACCGTTTTCGGCGCCTCGGCCCCCAGCCCGGAAAACTCCTTTCTGCAGCCATCCGGCCTGGTCGGCCCCGGCCATCTCATGAGCGTACTCGCGCGCCGGCACATGCACCTCTACGGCACCCGGCGGGAAGCCTTCGCAGAGGTTGTTATCAGCCAGCGCCTGAACGCGATGAACCGGCCGCAGGCCGTGCGCAAGACCGAGCTCACGCTCGACGAATATTTTGCAAGCCCCATGCTTGCAGACCCACTTTGCAGGCTCGACTTCTGCCTGGAGACGGATGGCGCCGTTGCCTGGATCACCACGTCCACCGAGCGCGCGCGGGATCTCAGGCAGAAGCCCGTCCTCATTCATGCGGCCGCGCACGGAGGGTCACGCAACTGGGGGCGAGCCTTCGCCTGGATGGGCATGCCGGATCCTGATTTCGGATCCTCCGGCCACAAGCCAATCGGCGACCGGCTCTGGCAGCTCTCCGGCCTGCAGCCTTCTGATATAGATGTCGCGCTTATCTACGATCATTTCAGTGCTATGGTCGTCATGCAGCTTGAGGATTATGGTTTCTGCGCCAAGGGCGAGGGCGGTCCGTTTGTCGAGAGCGGTGCGATCCGGTTCAACGGAGGGTCACTTCCCGTCAACCCGCATGGTGGACAGCTCTCTGAAGCCTACATCATCGGCGCAACCCATACGCGTGAGGCGGTCGAGCAGTTGCGCGAAAGCGCGATCAACCAGGTGAAGGATGCCGAGTTTGCGCTGGTAACCGGTGGGCCGGCTTCCTTACCTGTATCCGGATGCATCCTGAGGAGGGATTCCTGATGACCGGCATCACCTATGGCGACGCCATGAAGATCCCTGGCGACCACATCCAGATTACGACCGATACCTGGACCGAACCCTTCTGGCAGGCGGCAAAGGCGGAGCGGCTGACCGCCTGCCAGTGCGGCGCCTGCGGACATTTCAGGATGCCGCCAACCGCCTTTTGTCCCAACTGCCAGAGCCAGAAGGTCAACTGGCCAGCCCTGCCAGGAACCGGCACAGTATTCAGTTTTGCCATCTGCAACAAATCTCCGTTTCCGGATGTTCCGGACTTTGTCTACGTCCCGGTCGTGGTTGATCTTGATGGCGCGCCTGGTGCCCGGCTTGTGTCCAACCTGGTGGGCATGCCCGCTGAGGACGTGGTCATCGGGATGAAAGTGCGGGTTGACTGGAACGACATCCGCGATGGCTGGAAACTGCCGATTTTCCGGAAAGCCTGATCCATGAAACAGCATACTGCGCTTAATCCTTATCTTGGAATTCACGCTTATGGGCTCGGCGACCTGCTTCATCAGCACGCGCGTGACCGGCCGGATATGACTGCCATCATCGAAGGCGATGTCTCCTTCAACTTTCGCCAGCTCGATGATAGGGTAAACCGTCTGGCGGCTGTCCTCCGCGCCAAAGGCGTAGGGAAGGGTGATCGCATCCTATGGCTGGGGCAGAACTCGTTCCGCGTGCTTGAGACGCTGCTGGCAAGTGCCCGTCTCGGCGCAATTGTCTGTCCGGCAAACTGGCGGTGGTCGGCGAGCGAGATTGCTTTTGCCCTGGATGACTTCGATCCGGCCATTGTCTTCTGGCAGGAAAAGGAAATCGGCGCCGTCAATCGGGAAGCCAGAAGCGCCTGGCGGCCGGACTCCAACTGGATCTGCCATGACGGGTGCGACGGGGAAGCGGCTTATGAGGAACTTCTGGCCGCGGCCAACCCTGAATCCGTCTTCGATCCGGTCGAGCCGTCGACACCTCTGCTGGCCATCTACACCGCCGGTTTCAGTGGCCGGCCCGGCGCCGCCCTGCTGAGCCATGAATCCATCCTGCTGGTTTCCTGGCTCTCGACCATGGGGCAGAAGGTGGATGAACGCAGCGGCTATCTGGTATCGGGGCCGATGTTCCATCTCGGCGTCCTCATGGGTGCCATGGCAACATTCCTCTGCGGCGGGCGCTGCGCCTTTGTGTCCCGTGTGGATGCTGAAGAGATGCTCGGCATGATAGACCGCTACAAGCTGACCCATGCCTTCATCGCGGCGCCGACCATTGCCCAGATGCGGGCGCTCAACCAGGAAGGAAAATACGATGTTTCATCGATCTTTTCCGATCCTCAGATGTCTGACTACCGTATCCCTCTGGTCATGCCCGCCGATGCGCCCCAGATGCGGCATATGGGCGGATATGGCCAGACCGAGATCGGCGGGCTGGTCAATCTGCTCTGGTTTGGGGGCTCGGGCGCAGGCCGCGCTTCACCGTTCATCCAGATCATGGTCGGCGATGAGGCAGGCCAGGAGAAGCCGGTCGGGGAGACCGGAGAAATTCTGGCGCGCGGCCCTCTGGTGATGTGCGGCTACTGGAACCGGCCCGAAGAGAATGCGCGGCGTGTGGTCAATGGCTGGCACCGGACCAACGACCTTGGAAAACGCCTGCCGGACGGGTCCCTGGTCTTTGTGGGTCCGAAGACCACGATGATCAAAACCGGCATCGAAAACGTTTATCCGGCCGAGGTGGAGGCGTGTCTGCGCCAGCATGAGGGCGTGGCCGATGTCTGCGTCATCGGCGTACCCGATCCGGCCTGGGACCAGAACATCAAGGCCGTTATTGTTCGCAAGCCGGGCGGAGACCATGCGCCGGAAGAATTCATCGACCATTGCCGGCGTCACCTTGCCTCCTACAAAAAGCCGAAGATCGTCGTGTTTGCCGATCAGATCCCCAGGAATACGGCCGGGGCAATCGACCGGGAGGCCGTGGACGCCGCGTTTGGCGGGGGCGGCTATCCAAGTGCCGGATAAGTTGACAACGAATGCGCAATCGAACGCGTGTCGTAAAAGGAGGAAACATGAAGTACCCCGAATTTCTCGACCCGCTTGAGACGGCGTCTCGCGAATTTCTGAACGATCTTCAGGACAACGCCATCGGCGCGATGTGCCGCCATGCGCAGGACTACGCGCCCCTGATCCGTCAGAAATGTGCCGAAGCCGGTGTGGACGCGCGGGACGTCACCTCGGTCAAGGCCTTCAGGGAGATCTGGCCTTTCATCGACAAGGACGATATCCGCATTTTCCGGGACACGCACAATGATGTCGGGGGCGGGACGAGCGTCACGATCCCTGGACTGACGGTCTCGATGGGAACGACTTCGGGAACCACGGGTGACCCGACCCCGATTCCGAACAGCCGCCTGGGCGCTCCGGAAATCGGGTATTGCCGGGACCTCTGGGGGATCGGCATGCGCCCCGGAGACTATCACGTCCACATGATGTTCACGTATCGCGGCGGGCATCGCCGGCGCCTTTACAATGAACTCGGGGTCTCGGACATCTATCTCTCCATGCATCCGGCTGAATTGCCGCGCCTTGTGGAGGCCTCTCTCCGGTTCCGACCGACCGTCATGAACAATTTTGCCAGCCCGTTCCTTCACGCGATGGAGCAGTATATCGAAAAGACCGGTATCGATCCGGTCGATGTCTTCAGCTCCTACAAGGGCGCAATCTTCGGCGGCGAGCCGCTGAGTGACCGGATGAAGGCCGTCGTCAAATCCTGGGGCCTTGAGCTTTACGAGACGACGAGCCTTGGGGATGTCGCCTCGACCACCGATTGCCGGATGCATAACGGCTTCCACGCCTATGAAGATCTTGCCTATATCGAAGCCATAGATCCGATTACCACAGACCCGGTTGCGGATGGTGAGATTGGTGAGCTTGTGGTGACGACGCTGGTAGACCGGCTCTGCCCGCTGATCCGTTACCGCACGGGTGACCTGGTGGTCATTGACCGGGCGCCCTGTGGCTGCGGACGTGTGCATTCACGCTTTAAGATACTCGGACGCGCGACCGATCAGATCCTTGTCGAAGGCCGGTCCATCCTGCCGCGCGAGATCATGGGGATTGTCGAAAACCATTCCGAGACGCGCCACGGGCTGTTTCAGATCATCCGGCGGGACCGCGAGATGCCGGAGCTGTCGATCCGTATCGGGTATGATCCCGAACGCCTGACGGGCCGCGCGGATGCCCTGAAAGCAAGGTTGCATGACGACATCGCCGGGCAGATTGGCGTTCGGACCGTGATCGAACTTGTCGAGGAGGCTGAGCTGCTGAAGCTGGGCCCGCCTCATAAAATCCCCAGAGTGACGAAGAAGTGATGGCCATGACCTCAAATCCTGACATCGTTGGTTCCTATGCCGTTGGCACAAGGCGGGAATTCTATTCTGCCATGCGTACCGAACTCGACCGGTCCGGAACCCGTATGGTCCGTACCCTGCAGACGTTCGGGTTCGCGCCGCAAAGCTTTGTTCTGACCATCTCCTCGACCCCTGAGGTCATTCAGTTCGCGCCGTTTGAGGCGGCCGTTCAGCAGTTGGGCCTGTTCGGGATCAATGCCGATGACAGCCCGTTCGACGCCGGCCGGGTTGAGTCCATCAGCCGGCAGTTTAATCCCGCCGGAATGATGGGGGTCAGCGCCCAGACCCTGGAAGGGCTGAAGATGATGGGACATGACCCTGAGACTGTCTTTCGGGGGCGGGTAATCTGGGCACGCCCAGACGCGTGGCAGGCCGTGAGCCGTATGGACGGCGTGACAGCGCGCCGCTGCCTGCTGATCGGTCCCGCGCTTGGCTTTGGATGCGAGCAGGGCGAGGTTCATCTGGACCGGTGGGAATGGGACATACGATCCGAGCAGGGTGAACTGGTGCTTTCCAGCCGTTTGAACCGTTTTGAACCGGTTTCGGGGCTGAGGACGGGCGTCATGGGGGCCTTATCAGGGGCGGCCTGTTCCTGCGGCAATGCAGATACCGTTGTGGAAATTCATGACTGAGGGATCGTTGCGAAGACTGTTTTTTGAGTTGCCTCACGTTTCTTGAATGCCCTCGGCTTTCAATTCAGGCTGCCTCTCGAACTGGACGGGTAATGGCTCCCCCTTCCAAATGTGTTTGCGCGTTTCGGCCTGGAGCATCTCGATGAATTCGAACGCGTCGCGTCTCACCGATTCTCGAAAGAAGCAGGGGTGTTGCCGCATCTGCTCGCGCTCTCACACGTTGCTGCACATCACGGCCACTTCGGCTCAACCTCAATGAAAGCCATCCAAAAAAACTCAGGGCTGTTCAGCTGAAATTTGGGGACAGACCAGGGCGCCGCTACTGCTTGCCGCAAGACAGACATGCGATCGACCGGGTAGGGATCAGTTATGTGGATAAGAACATTTAAACCCTATGTGGGGGGCGTTCCCAGCCGCGTTCTGAAACTGCAGAGGGGGCAGAACTTTCGTGATCTTGGTGGATATCCTACCGCCTGCGGAAAATCAGTCAGGCGGTATAAGGTGTTCCGTTCCGCCGGTCTCAACAGGCTGACGCCTTCTGACTATCGCAGAATCGACCGGCTTGAGCTGAAGCGCATTTTTGACCTGAGAACTCCGGAGGAACGTCAAGCCTTCCCTACGATCTGGGCTGGCGCGCCTGTCAAAGAGATAGGCTTTTCGTCCGCCGCGAGTGGCAACCTCGCCGTGATGAACACGACGTTTACTGATCCCGGCCTGCGGCCGGAAACTGTAACCGCTTTCATGCTCAATCTCTACAGGAAGATGCCTTACGATCACGCTGAGGCCTATTCCTCAGTGTTACAACATCTGTCTGAAGGCGAAGTTCCCCTGCTTTTTCACTGTGCGGCAGGTAAGGACAGGACGGGTGTGATCGCTGCGATCATCTTGTGTCTCCTGGGTGTCCCGGAGCACCTCGTCATCGACGATTACTCGCTGTCTTCCCGGATCGTGGATTACCGGAAGGAACTAGGCCTCGACGGCGAGAAGCCTTCAAGGCTGCACGGGCAGAACATATTGCGCGAACTGGCTGATGAGCTTGTTGAACCGCTTCTGATCTCACATCCCGACTACATTCGGGCCACATTGACTCACCTGCAAAAAGAGCATGGGACGATCGAAGCTTTCGTCAAGACAGTGTACGGCTTAACGGCCGCGCAGGTGAGTGCCATACGGGACAGGCTTCTTGAGTGATTGCTGCGCAGTTCGGGTGTGGTAACGAGTATTGATTTACGCCGTTTCAACACCTGCACGCAGGCGGTGAATTCGCGTCCTTTTTTTCAACACGGAATCTCACCCAATTCTATGAAAAGTTCAGTGACCAAGCGGAGCATCCTTCGTTACACATCGATTTAGCGGTTGAGGACGCGGGTGAACTCATGCGTTCTGCAAAACCAAGCGCGACGCCTCCTGAAAATCACCGCTCCGATGTCTGGCGCGGGGATGATGATTGATTGCGTTCTCCGGCGACGCGTGGCGTCATCGAATAGTGCCGGACGGCTATGTCTCAGCGCACCCGCGGCAACTGATCTGGCGCATTGGCATATTTTAACCGCATCTCCGGCTTGGCGAGTTTTCCGGTTGCGGTCCTTGGCAAGGGCATCTGTTCCAAGGCTACGTAACGCGGCACTTTATAATCCGCGAGGCGGGCGTTGCAGTGGGAGATCAGAGCAGGGATATCGATCTCCTGCCGGGCATGTATGACCGCCAGCGGCGTTTCCCCGAACTTGGCATCCCGGGCGGCGATCACCATGCATTCCTCGATGCCCGGGAAAGAGAGGACCGCGCGTTCCACTTCGGCAGCGGAGATGTTGAGCCCGCCGGAAATGATCAGGTCCTTCATCCGGTCAATGAAGGTCAGAAGGCCATCCTCATCGAGGACGCCCAGATCGCCGGTATGCAGCCATCCGTCCTTGAGAACCTTGGCGGTCTCTTCCGGATTGTTCCAGTATTCGAGCATGTTGCCCGGTCCGCGCAGGATAATCTGTCCGACCGTTCCGGGAGGCGCCAGGCTTCCGTCTTCGTTGACAATGGCGACTTCATTGAACATTCCGCCCATGCCGCATTTCTGAGGCTGCGAGCGCGCGATATGTTCCGGCATGATGGTGCCATTGCCGCCACATTCGGTCTGGCCGTAGATCTGGCGGAGAACGATGCCTTTCTTCATCCAGGTGTCCTGAAGGGACTGGGTGACCGGCGCGCCGCCGCAGGTTGCCATGGTGATACTGGAGAGGTCGGCTTCTGCAAACTCCGGCAGTTTAGAGACTGCCTCAAAAAACACCGGTACGGCGCCAAAGCCGTTGATCTTCTTGTCCACGAGAGTCTTGAGGAAGAGCGCGGGTTCGAACGCATTCAGGAAGTGCAGCGTGCATCCGAGGACAGTGTAGTGCGTGAGCTGAACAAACCCGGCCGATGTGCTGAGCGGGGCAGGGATGATCACGCGGGACCCTTTGCCGAGGCTCTGTTCCTCGATGGCGTGGGTCGCCACATAGCCCGTCATACTGCGATGGGTGAAGACAACCCCCTTGGGCTTCGCGGTTGAGCCGCTGGTGGAGATAATCACCACCCGGTCATCGGGTCTCGGTTGATGCGCGATGCGCGCGGGGGGGCCGTTCCGGAGAGGGTTGATGTCCTGGATATCGATCGCGGCCGATGACAGCCCATCTACTTTGCCGAGGCGGTCCGCGTCGGCAAAGATAAAGCGGGGGGCCGTGTCTTCTGCGATTTCGGCCAGTTCATGGGGTGTGTAGCGCATGTTCATGGGCAGGGCGATCCCGCCCGCGCGGAGTATTCCGAGGATCAGAACGCAGTATGACAGGCTGTTGGTGGCGCAGATCCCGACCCGCTCGCCCGGGTTCAGACCGCGCGCGATCAGATCGGCGGCAATGCGTTCCGACCAGTTCCGATATTCGAGATAGGTCACCCGATCGTCGCCGAAATCCAGCGCAATGGCGTCAGGCATAACCCGGGCCCACCAGTGAATGGCGTCATTGATTGTCTGCACTCTGTCCTCCCGGAACGGCTTGTCGCGCCGCTGATCAAAAACCTATTGGCAATAGTTTAATGATTGCTGCGGTTCAGGCAATCCCCTTATATGCGCCAGATATGCGCCCGCGGCGGTTTCCCGATGAGGGAAGCGCGCAGCACCACATCAGAGGAGACAGCCGAATGGATCTTGCTTTTACCCGCGAGGAAGAAGCCTTCCGCAAAGAAGTCCGCGCTTTCCTGGACAAGAACCTGACCGAGGATCTGCGCGCCTATGCCAGGCGCATGACCAGCGTTTATTCCACCAAGCCCATCGGCATGAAATGGCAGGAAATTCTGGTGAAGCAGGGCTGGGCCTGCCCTTCCTGGCCGGTTGAGTATGGCGGCACGGGCTGGACGCCGGCCCAGCGCTATATCTTCGATGTGGAAATGGCCCGCGCGGGCGCCCCGCCGCTCTCACCCATGGGCATCGGCATGTGCGGCCCGGCGCTGATCGGCCACGGCTCGAAGGAACAGAAGGATTACTACCTCCCCCGCATTCTCTCGGGCGAGGATTTCTGGTGTCAGGGCTATTCAGAACCCCATGCCGGCTCCGACCTTGCCGCGCTCACCATGTCCGCGGTCGATGATGGCGACGCCTTCATCTGCAATGGCTCGAAAATCTGGACCACGCATGCGCATGAAGCCAATATGATGTTCTGCCTTGTGCGGACAGACAGCTCCGGCAAGCTACAGCAGGGCATCACTTTCCTGCTGATCGACATGGACCAGCCCGGCGTGAAGGTGGACCCGATCCTGATGCTGTCGGGCGAGCATATCCAGAACGCGGTGTTCTTCACCGATGTGCGCGTGCCCAAGGCGAATGTGGTCGGCAAGGTCAATGAAGGCTGGACGGTCGCCAAATACCTGCTCGAATTCGAGCGCGGTGGGTCTTCCTATGGTCCGCGCCTGCTCGCGCGCCTGCGCGCCATCCGCGCCACCGCCGCTGAAGAGGGCCTGCTGGAGCCCGGCTTTGCCCGCAAGCTGTCGCTGGCCGAAGCCGACATCCTCGCGCTTGAAGCCGCAGAGCTTCAGCAGATGTCAGACCTTGCCAAAGGCGGCACGCCGGGCCTCAAGGCCTCAATGATGAAAATCCGCGGGACAGAACTCAGCCAGCACCTCACCGAGCTGGCGATTGAACTGGCGGGTGTCTATGCCGCGCCTTTCCAGCCCCAGCATACGTCTCCCGGCGGGCCTGTTCCGGCTGCGGAAAGTCTCAATCTGTCCCCGAACGTCCCGCTGGTTGGCCCGGAAAGCGCGGTCACCGCTCCGGCCAAGTATCTGAATGACCGGGCCGGGTCGATCTATGCCGGCTCCAATGAAATCCAGCGCGGCATTCTCTCCAAGGGGCAGCTGGGGCTCTGACTCTCCCTATCTCCCGTACCGCAGGAATTGACTTTGCGACGCGCGGATCATAAACTAACGACATTAGGTAATAAGAAGACGCGACGCTGCGCTACACCAGAGGGGTAGGAGTTCCATGAACCTGATCGATAAAACCGTACCGGCCGGCCCGGCCCCCACCGGCCCCGAGCTGAAGAGAGTCCAGACGCTGGAAGACCTGAGCCGCGATCAGGTCCGGGCAATTCGTGAAATTCCCGGACATGATGACGCCAAACCCCGGGCCATTGATGCGCGCCGGCCTGTTTCGATCTTCCTCGATCAGGCGCGCTATGAGCGGGAGCAGGCGAACGTGTTCCGGAAGTTTGCCGTGCCCGTTACCGTTTCAGCGCGCCTGCCGCGCAATGGCAGCGTGATTGCCCATGACAGCTATGGTGTACCGCTCCTGATCAGCCGGGATACCGATGGCAGGGTGCGCGCCTTTCTAAACGCCTGTACGCATAAGGGATCAAAGCTGGTCGAAGACTGTGAGACGCATCTCACCAAGAAGCTGACCTGTCCCTATCATGCCTGGACGTTCGCGCTGGACGGGCGGCTTGTGGCTGTGCCGCGCGAAGAAACCATCGCCAACTTCGACAAGACAGAGCGCGGACTGGCGGAGCTTGCCTGCCGCGAAGCCGGTGGCATTGTCTGGGTTATGCTTGACCGGAATGCCGAGCCCGACTTCCGGGGAATGGATGACCTGCTGGCGGCCGACATGGAGGCGCTTGATCTGCCACGCATGCACGTCTATGGCCGGAAGACCTTCGACCTGGCGGCCAACTGGAAGCTCGTCCAGGAACCCTTCCTTGAAGGCTACCATGTTCAGCGTCTGCACGCCCGGTCGGTTGGCCCGATGTTTGCCGATGTCCCCAATGTAACAGATGTCCTTGGGCTGAACATCCGGCAGATTTCCGGCAAGGTGAATTTCACCCCCGATTGTCTCGATATCGAGGGCGAGAATATCCACAAATCGGTGACCCACGCCTATCTGGTCTTCCCCAACACGGTTATCGTCACCAGCCCCTATTATATCAGCGTGATGTTCATCATTCCGCGCGGTCCCGGACGCACTGTCGTTGATTATATCATGATGACACGCGGCAAGCCCGATAATGAAAAGGCCGAGGACGTCTATCGGCGGTCCTATGAGATGATCCTCAATGTGTTCGGGGGCGAAGATTTCCGCGCGGCTGAAATCTCCCATGCCGGATTGTCCTCCGGCGCGATGACAGATGTGGTGTATTGCGGCCTCGAAGAGACCATCCCGCTCTATTATGATATTCTCGAGCGGTTCCTCTGATCCGGCACAACAATGCCTGAGGGGCTTCAGCCCCTCAGGATTATGTCTGCGGCGCGCCAGGCCATGGCCATGACCGGCCCGTTGGTGTTCCCGGAAGGAATGGCGGGCAGGATGGACGTGTCCATGATCCGGATGCCTTCAAGACCATGGACCCGCAAGGCCGGATCGACGACGCTGGTTTCAGGCTCGCGGCCCATCCGGCAACTGCCGACGGCGTGATAGCCGCAGGTGCCAAACCGGTCATAGGCTTCCAGGATCTTCTCGTCTGTATCATAGTCCGGGCCCGGCATGGTTTCGGCTTCGACGATGGCCTTGAGGGCGGGCTGCTCGACCAGCCGGCGGGCCATGCGCACCGCGCCGATCATCGACTGGCGGTCTTCTTCGGTATCGCGGTAATTTGTAATCAGGTCGGGCGGCGCATTCGGGTCGAGGCTGGTCACATGGACCGAGCCGCGCGAGGTCGGGCGGAGGGGATAGGTCACAAGATGCATGCCGGGCACGCGTTCGACATCCTGCCGGTTCTTGGCGAAATCGAAGCTGAAGGGCGCGAGCAGAAACTGAACGTCCGGCCGGTTGAGGCCAGGGCGGGACTTGAACCAGGCAACCTGTTCATAGGCGGCCGCTGATAGCGGGCCTTTGCGTGTCAGATAGTATTGAATGCCGTTCAGCAGGACGCGCCAGCCATGATACTTCTTGTTGTGCGAAATATCCCGGTTCAGTTTCCATTGAATGATCAGTCCCCGGTGCTCGATCAGGTTCTCGCCGACATTCTGATTTTCCAGCCGGATTTCGACGCCAAGCGCTTCAAGGCGCGCGCGTGATCCGATCCCTGAGCGTTCCAGAATGCCCGGTGACGCCATAGCGCCGGCGCTCAGAATAATCTCCCGGCGAGCCCGAAGGGTTTGCGCCTTGCCTGATGCAATGACCTCAACGCCGGTGACCCGGTTGCCCTCAAAGGTGACCCTGTCAGCCGTACAGTCCGTCAGGATCGTCAGGTTTGACCGGTTGCGGATCGGGTTCAGGAAGGCGGTGGCGGCGCTCACCCGGCGGCCTTTATGGACGGTGCGGGGCGCGTATCCGATGCCTTCTATGTCTTCGGGCGCATTTGTGTCCTGCTTATACCGCCATCCGAGCGACTGGCCTGCCTCAACAAAGGCATCGGTCAGGGCGTCCTTGGTGTCGGGCATGGTGATATTCAGCGGGCCGCGGTCGCCGCGCGTTTCGTCCGGCCCGAGTTCATGAGTCTCCAGGGCGCGAAAGGCAGGACCGATATGATCCCAGCTCCAGTCATTACTGGTCGATTCAGCGATGGCGTCATAGTCAGCCGGCTGACCGCGCACATACATCATGCCGTTAATGGAGGAGGACCCGCCGAGCACGCGGCCCCGGACCCACACTTCGGGGGTCTGAGCATTGGCGCTTTCAGGCTTGCTCGTATAGGCCCAGATATGGGCCGGGTCGGCCATTACTTTGGCGAGCCCCTTGGGCATATGGATGAACGGGTGCACATCCCGCGGTCCCGCTTCCAGGAGCGCGACCCGCACCGCCGGATTTTCTGACAGGCGGTAAGCCAGCACGCAGCCGGCAGCGCCGGCCCCTACGATCACATAGTCAAATTCCTGCATGGTCTACGCCTCCCTGCGCCGGCGTTCCGGTTCGCGGCCACTTGAAAACCTATTTGTCATAGGTTTAGTCTGGAGCGCAAGAGATCTCGAAAACGGAAGGACAGAGCCTGTCATGGTGTGGATCGAATTTGTCACCCCCTCCGGCGATGTCCGGCGGGTTGAGGCCAGCGAAGGCGAAAGCCTGATGCAGGCCGCTGTGCGTCATCAGGTTGAGGGGATTGAAGCGGCTTGCGGGGGCTCGATGTCCTGTGGAACCTGCCATGCCTGGATTTCTGAGCCCTGGAGTGCGGCGCTCCCGCAGCCGGAGGAAGGCGAGCGCAGTATTCTCGACTTTGGCGTCCACATCCGCCCTCAATCCCGGCTCACCTGCCAGATCCAGGTCTCAGCGGCGCTAGACGGCGCCCGGATAGAGGTTCCGCCATCGCAGTCCTGAGCGCACGATAGAGGCTTTTCACATAAAACTAATGATGTTAGGCAAAATGGAGAAGGCGACGCAGAGTTGCCCGATGACGGAGGACTTAAAGACATGGCTGACGATCTGATGCACGCGCCTGTTCCGGGCCATGTGCCTGCGGACCGTGTGTTCGCGTTCAACATATATGGCGATCCTCGCCTCACAGAGGATGTGCAGGCCAGCTATCAGTCGCTCCACCGGGACGCGCCCGAGATCTTCTATTCTCCGCTCAATGGCGGTCACTGGATGATCACGCGCTATGAGCACATCTTCGACATCGTGAAAGATTATGAGCATTTTTCCGTAAGGGAGATGCAGATCCCCCGGATCGAAAACCCGCCTGTCTTCATACCTCTGAGCCTTGATCCGCCTACGAACCTTCCCTATCGCCAGGCGCTGATGCCGCATTTTTCCCCCAAGGCGGTCAGCGCGATGGAGCCAAAGCTCCGGGCATTTGCCGCAGATTTCATCGACGAAGTCCTCGCCCGGGGAGAATGCGATTTCGTGCATGATATTGCGGCGCGCTTTCCCGTATCCGTCTTCATGGAACTGATGGGCATGCCGCTGGACCGCCTTCGCGACTTCAGGGCCCTGGCGGATGATTATTTCAAAGCGCGCACGAATGAAGAGATCGGCGCGCTGGGCGAGCGCATCATCGGTCTCATGACAGAATTGGTGGAGCTGCGGCAGAAAGAGCCGGCTGACGACCTGATCTCAAAGATGATTGAATTCCAGGTGGACGGCAGGCCCATCGCCCTTGGCGAACTTCAGTCAATGCTCTTCGTGATGTTCCTTGGTGGCATGGATACCGTGACGAATGTGGCGTCCTATACCTACCGCCATCTGGCCCAGGATGATGCGCTTCAGGCGCGTCTCGCAGCGGACGCGTCCCTGATACCGCGCTTCGTGGAAGAGGGCATTCGCAGTTTTGGCGTCATCAACACCCCGCGCCTCGTCGTGAAGGATTGCGAGCGGTTCGGGGTGCAGTTCAGGGAAGGGGATATGGTCCTCTGCGTCCTGCCCCTCGGCAGCCGGGATGACCGGCGGTTTGAAAATTCGGCAGAATTTGACATCGACCGGCAGGCACTGACCCATCTGACCTTTTCCTCCGGCCCCCACCTCTGTCTGGGGCATAATCTTGCCCGTATGGAAATCCGTATCCTGACGGAAGAATGGATAAAGCGGATACCACGCTTTTCCCTGAAGCCTGGCCTGCGCCATCATTCCCGGGTGGGTACGGTGATCGCGATCGAGTCTCTCCCGATCCAGTGGCCGGTCTGACAGATGGGTGAGGCAGGCGAAATCTGGTCCACCGGGGCCGATGGTCCTTACTGGGACGGGCTGGCACGGGGGCAGCTTATGCTGCCGGTATGCGGGGGCTGTGGACGCTGGCACTGGCCGGCTGTCTGGCGCTGCGGAGATTGCGGGTCCTGGGACCATGGCTGGCAACAGGTTGTGCCTGCAGGCCGCATCTATAGCTGGACGCGCAACTGGCATCCTTTCGGGGGCCTGGAAAGTCTCAAGGTCCCGTTTCTGATCGGGATTATTGAACTTGAGGCGGCAGGCGGGGCAAGGCTGATGGGGCTCGTGGAGGAAGCGGGGACGCCCGTGAAGATTGGCGCACCTGTTGCCGGAACTTTTGGATCAACGATGTATGCTGGCAGGGCGGTGCCTGCCATCCATTGGAGGACGTCATGAGGCCGATCGCCGGGATTGCAGCGGTTGCGGGCGTCGGTGTCCGTCAGTATCGCCGGGGGGCATCCCCCTTGCCCGAACGGGGCGTGCTGGTTCGGGCCATCATCGATGCGTGTGAGGATGCGGGGTTTGATCCGGCGCAGATTGATGGGTTTTCGTCCTATGGTGACGATCACAATGAGCCGGTCAGGCTGATGAGTGATCTGGGCACACGTGAGCTCACATGGTCCAGCCAGGTTTTCGGGGGCGGGGGCGGGGGGATCGCCGGCGCGATCGGCCAGGCTGTGGGGGCCATCGCAACCGGGCAGGCGACCGCCGTAATCGTGTTCAGGGCGCTCGCGCAGGACAATAGCGGGCGGCTTTCTGCAGCCGTGATGGCGCACCATCTCAATGGACACATGATGGCGGCAGGGCTCGTGGCGCCCGCGCAGGTCTGCGCGATCCGGGCGCAGCGTATGTTCGAGCATCATGGCGTGCCGGGTTCTGCTGTCGAAGCCTTTGTTGAAGCGGCCTATTATCATGGAGCCCGCAATCCCGACGCCGTAGCGTATAACAAGGAATTCGATATTGAGGCTTACCGGTCTGCCCGCTGGATCAGCGAACCCTTCCGTCTGCTTGATTGCTCCAGGGAGAATGATGGGGCTGGCGCGCTCCTGATCGTCAGCGCGGAAGTCGCCAGGGATTTGCGAAAGCCGCCCGTTCATATCCTGGGGGTCGCGCAGGGGGCGGCAGCCGGCTGGGGTGACCTGCTCGAAAATGATGCCGATGATCAGTATGCGACAGCCGGATTCCGCTCTGTTGCGCGCCAGCTCTGGCGCCAGACGGGCCTTTCGCCCGACGAGATCGACGTGGCTCAGATCTACGAGAATTTCAGCGCCCAGGGCGTGGCGTCCCTGATCGATCATGGCTTCTGTGATTATGAATCGGCAGGGGAGTTCTGCAGGGTTGAAAACCTGATTGCGCCGGGCGGCAAACTGCCGGTGAACACGGCCGGCGGTAATCTCGCCCAGGGCTTTATTCATGGCATCGGGATGCCGATCGAAGCGGTGCGCCAGCTCCGCGGCGAGTCGGCAAATCCCGTTCCAGGCGCGCGGACCTGCCTGCTGGCCGGGGGGCCGGGCGCCCCGATCGTCTCGTCTGCCATATTCGGGACCGAAGAGACGCTGTGACCAGCAGGGATGGCGGGCGTCCCTGAAACCAGAACAGGCAGGCTGAACCCTGCAGGAGGAACAGACATGAGCGCAGATGCGATAAATGTGAGAATGCTGATTGATGGCGCCCTTGTAGCGAGCCCGGGCACAGTCGATGTCGTAAACCCGGCGACGGGAAAAGTATTTGCATCCGCGCCCCGCGCGTCGGCGCAGGACCTCGACCTCGCCGTCGCGGCGGCCACGCGGGCTTTTGAGAGTTGGAAGACATCGCCGATCGCAGAGCGCAAGGCATTGCTGCAAAAGGCCGGTGACCTTATCCTAGCGCATGCTGACGAACTCGCCGCAATCTTCACGCGCGAGCAGGGTCGTCCGCTGCCCCTGTCGCTGCAGGAAGTACAGGGGGCGGGCCAGTGGTTCCATGCAACCGCTGCGCTCGACCTTCCGGTCGATGTTACTGAAGAAACAGATGCGCGCCGGATTGAGGTGCACCATGTGCCGCTCGGGGTCGTGTGCGGGATTGTGCCCTGGAATTTTCCGGTTCTGCTCGCTGCCTGGAAAATTGCGCCGGCCATCCTTGCGGGTAACACCATTGTGCTGAAACCTTCGCCCTTTACGCCGCTCTGTACACTGAAAATTGGTGAGATCCTGCGGGATGTTTTCCCGAAAGGTGTCCTCAACATAATTTCGGGCGGCGATGAGCTTGGCCCCCTGATGACGGGTCATAAGGGGTTTGCAAAGATCACATTCACCGGTTCGACAGCGACAGGCAAAAGGGTGATGGAAGCGGCCGCCCGCGACCTCAAACGGGTGACCCTGGAGCTTGGAGGGAATGATGCCGCCATCGTCCTGCCGGATGTAGATCCTGGCAAGGTCGCCGAGCAGCTCTTCATGGGCGCTTTTTTCAATTCGGCTCAGGTCTGCGTCGCGACCAAGCGCCTCTATGTGCATGAAGATATCTACGAGGCGGTACGAGACCGGCTTGTGAAGCTGATCGAGGGCGCTTCGATGGGGGATGGCAGCGAGCAGGGCGTCCTGTTCGGCCCTGTGCAGAATCTGCCTCAATTCAATCGCGTCACGGCGCTGATCGAGGAAGCGCGGGCCGACGGCCTGACCTTGTATCAGGGAAAGACACCTTCTTCGCAGGGGGGGTATTTCATCCCGCTGACGCTTGTGGATAACCCGCCCGACAGCGCCCGGGTGGTGCAGGAGGAAGCTTTCGGACCAGTCCTGCCTATGCTCCGCTTTACCTCAGTAGACGAGGTAATCGCCCGGGCCAATGATACTGAGTACGGACTTGCGGGCGCGGTCTGGTCAGCCGATCTCAAACAGGCGGCCGAAATGGCTGCCCGGCTCGATACCGGAACGGTCTGGATCAATCAGAACCTGCAATCGACGCCGCTGACGCCGCTGGCGGGCCATAAGCAGTCTGGCGTCGGGGTGGAAAACGGTGTCTACGGACTGATGGAGTTCACCCAGCCCAAAGCGATCTATATCCCCAAAGACACCAGTTCGGTCCGCTGATCAGCTCTTCTGCGCGTCCTTCTCAGCGATGACCGCCACCCCGGCGAAGAAGGTCTTGAGGGTTTCGATGAACAGGCCTTCTTCATCATGGTGGTTTGCCCGGACCGCGCCCGCCAGATGAGGCAGGTCGGTTGAGGAAAACTCCGGCATGGCGGGGATGCCGCGGGAGCGCGATGCGGCGGCAAACAGCGCTGAGCCGAAGGTTATCTTTTCTGAACCTTCAAGTATCTGGAGCTGGTATTTTGGTGGATACGGACAAAATGAAGTCCAATAGTCGTATGCTTCCAGAAAGATCCGCCGCGGAAAGAACTCCAGCAGCAGTGGGGCAGCATTGGGATGTAGCAGCACCGTCCGCCGGGCGGCAACACACAAGCCGATCAGAGTGTCTTCCCATCTCTTCGGGTCCACGAAGGGGGCCTGGATATCCCTGAGAATGCAGAGGGCCACTTCCGAGAGAAGTTCCGATTTGTCCTTGAAATGATGATAAAGGGACGGGGCGCGCACCCCGATCTTTCGGGCGACGAGTTCCAGGCTGAGGGCGTTCAGTCCCTGGACATCAATCACGTCCAGCGCCGCCCGGGCCGCGCGCTCCCTGGAAATCAGGGGTCTCTCCGGTCTACCCAAGATATCTCTCCTGCATCATCTGAATATCCTAATAGCCGGGTAATCGTGATCCTGGCCGGTTTGGCAAGCTGACACGCAGTATGCCTGAAAATTCTTGAGAACTAATTGCAATAGGTAAAATCTACTAAGTGATGCTTTTTAGCAACTATTTTTGTGGGGGCTTCGATAGGGCAAAAATTCAAAAACCCAAGGATAAATGATATATAAATATTATAAATCAGAAAATTAAGAGTTAATGTTGTCCAAAAATGGAGAGTATAAGATAAATTCTGCCTATTTTTGGATTTTGTTGACGACCTCGGATCACGCGAAGTAAGGTCCTTATAACTAATACCGTTAGGCAAATGCCGGGGCGGAATTTCGGGAGGTAGTCATGTCTTTTCAATCACCAGAGTCAAATTGCGCGCAGGCGCGGGCCCCGCAGCAGGCCAGATTCCAGGTGGCGCTTCTGGGCGCTGCCGCTTTCGTGGCGCTCGCTGGAGCGCTCCCGGCAGCTGCGCAGGAAGCCGACCTGCCGGCGCAGGCTGTGCCGGCAGATCCGGTCGATGCCGGAGTCGATGCCGTCGAGGACGCTGAGCGTCTGCGCCGCCTGGGTATCGTAACCGTCACAGCGCGCCGGCGGGAGGAAAGCCTCCAGGACGCGCCGGTCGCAATCACCGCTTTTTCAGGGGAGGGGCTTGAGGACTATGCGGTCACCCGCTTCCAGGATCTCTCGACGCTGGTTCCCACCATGGTGGCCGGTAAGGCAGCCTCCGGGTCTTCTGCCAGCATCTTCCTGCGCGGCGTCGGCTCCACGGCGCTGAGCGCCGGGTTTGATCAGTCGGTGTCCTTTATCATTGACGGTATGCCGATGAGCCGGGGCCGGGAGATATCGCTGGCCCAGTATGACATCGAGCGGGTTGAAGTCCTCAAGGGGCCCCAGGCCCTCTTCTACGGCAAGAACACCACCGGCGGTCTGATCAGTGTCGTGACAAAATCGCCTACGGATGAATTCGAAGCGTACGCCAAGACGGGATATGGATTTGAAGCCAAAGAGCTCTATGGCGAGGGCGTCATTTCCGGGCCGCTGACGGAGTCCCTTCGCGGTCGTCTTGCCGTGCGCATGTCGGAATCTGACGGCGCTTTTACCAATACCGCCGCTGCCAGCTACAGCGACCCGCTTGGCATGACCCGCAGCCCTGTTGCTGATCGCCGGGGGGGCGGAGAATCCGCGAGCGGCCGGTTGACGCTGGCCTTTGAGCCCAGCAATCTTTTTGACCTGGAGCTGAAAGCCGGGATCACGCAGCTGGAGGATGGCGGTCCGACCGATGTTCTCGAACGGATCTGTGGCAGCGGGCGCACGACGCCGGCATCGGCAAACGGTGTTCCGCCCAGCCCCAACGCCGACTGCCGCATCGACGGCCGGTCTGATTCATCGCGACTCCCGGTCGAGGTTGCCGGTGCCAATTTCCGTTATGCCCGGGACGGCGCAATGTATGCGGAGTTTGACTCGTCTTTTGCGGTCCTGACCGGCAATCTCGACTTTGACAAACTTGGTGTTTCTTCGATTACATCTTTCTATCAGTTTGAGCAGACGGACCTCAACAATGTGTCCGGGGAAGCCTATCCGGCGAGCTTCTCGCAGCTTGCTGATTTCAGCCAGTTCTCCCAGGAGCTGCGCTTCCAGACCCGGTATGACAGCCCGTTGAATTTTATGTTTGGGGCGTTCTTTGCCAACTCCGAATTTACGTTCAACACCGATGCCTACATCTTCCCGGTCCCGCTGGACCCGCTGAACGGCACCTATGTGACATTTAAACGGGACAATGGTTTTGAAGGCGACGCGCTCTCCTTCTTTGTCGAGGGCACTTACGACATCTCCGACCAGTGGGAGCTTTCGGGCGGTGCGCGCTGGAGCCGGGAAGAGCGCGATTCCTACCAGCGTTCGCTGCCGGGACATATTGCGTTTGCTGCAGCGTTCCCCGGCAATATCAGCCTTGAGGATTCCTTCAAGGATGAGAACATCTCCCCGCAGGCGACCCTGCGCTGGAAACCCTCTTCGAACATCTCCGTTTATGGGGCGTACAAGGAGGGATTCAAGACCGGCGGCTACAACATCTCACAGGCGCTCTCGCCGCTCGCCACCGTTGAGGCCGGCCAGTATGACAGCGAAACGGCCAAAGGATTTGAAGCCGGTGTCCGCTCCCTGCTGTTCAATGAAAGCCTGACCCTGAACGCCACCGTTTACGACTACACCTATGAAAATCTTCAGGTGCAGATTTTTGATCCGGTCTCGGTCAGCCTGATTGCCGACAACGCCGGTGAACTCGAAACCAAGGGTGTCGAGATCGATTTCAACTGGGTGCCCCGGGATCTAGATGGTTTCAGCGTGCGGGGCGCCTTTGCCTATAACGATGCATCCTATCAGGACTATATCGGCCAGTGTTATGGCGGGCAGACGATCGCGCAGGGATGTGACCAGATTCTTGTTGGCAGCGTGTTCCAGTCGCAGGATTACAGTGGCCGGAGACCGCCGAAGGCGCCTGAAACCGCCGGGCGGCTCGGGGCAAGCTACGAGTTCCCGGTTTTTGGCAGTCTGATGGCGTCTGTGTCGGCAGATGCCAGCTATACCGGCTCGTACAATTTCACCGACACGCTGCGTCCCGATGCGGTCCAGGAGTCCTTTACCCGGTTTGATGCGGCCGCAAGGCTGATGGGAGAAGCAGATCGCTGGGAGCTTGCCCTCATTGGCCGAAACCTGACCGAAGAGTTTGTTGTCACCAGCGCAAACGATATACCGTTCTCGGGCGGTATCGGCACGGGCACGCCAACGGGGATAACTGCGGATATGTCCGCATTCGTGGAAAACCCGCGCGAAGTCTATCTGGAACTGACGGTTCGCTTCTGACCTCCCGTCAATTACGGGCGCAGGCAGACATGCCTGCGCCCGCTTTTTTTTAGATACTGCGGAGGCCGTTGCATGGACAGCTTGACCCTTACCAGGCAGGGCGACGTTCTTGAAATTGAACTCAACCGCCCCGAGAAGCTGAACGCGCTCAACCGGGAAATGGTGGACCAGCTCAGGACTGTTTTTCAGGATCTCTACCGGGACCAGTCTGCGCGCGTGGTCGTTCTGAAGGGCGCGGGCAGAAGCTTCTGCGCGGGTCTCGACCTTCAGCAGGCGAGCAGCTCAGCGCCGGGTGGATCTGTGTCCGACAGGCTTGACCGACAGCGGGCCCTGGCAGAGGTATATGTCGCGATGCGACGCTGCCCGCAGCCAGTCATCTGCCAGGTTCAGGGCGCTGCCAGCGGGGGAGGGTTTGCTCTCGCGCTGGCTTCGGACATCCGTATACTGTCTGAAGACGCGCGGATGAATGCGGCGTTTATCCGAATCGGGCTGAGCGCCTGTGATATGGGCGTCTCGTATTTTCTGCCGCGGATGGTCGGGCAGTCCCTGGCCAGTGAATATCTTCTTACCGGTCGCTTCATTGATGCGCCCCGCGCCGCGCAGATCGGGCTCGCAAACCGGGTGGTGCCGCAGGATCAGATGGCCCACGAGTGTGACGCCTTTGTCGAAGACATGCTGCGCGCAACACCCCTTGGGCTCAGACTGACGAAGGATGGCCTGAACCTTGCGATTGATGCCGGCGGACTTGAGGCCGTGATGGCGATTGAAGACCGCAACCAGATGCTCACGGCCGGCGATCCGAATTTTCAGGAAGGCATGCGGGCCTTTCTCGAAAAACGGCGTCCGAACTATGACTAGCAAGTCTTCTGCCGCCACACTGCGAATCCGGACGGCAGACGGCCTTCAGTTGGCTGCGGATGTATCCGGGCCTGAACGGGGACCGGGTGTGGTTCTCGCGCATGGCGGCGGCCAGACGCGGCACGCCTGGGCAGGCGCCGCGCGGGCGCTCGCAAGGGCGGGCTACCGGGTTATTTCGTATGATGCCCGTGGGCATGGCGAGAGTGATTGGGCGGGCGACCATGCCTACCCGCTTCACCAGAGATGGTCGGATATGTCCCTCGTCTGTGCCTGGCTCGGGAACCCTGTGGCCATCGTCGGTGCTTCGATGGGGGGCGGGGCGGCCATGCAGGGACTGCAGGAAGGCTATCGTCCGGCCGCTCTCGTGCTCGTCGATATTGCCCCGAATGCGGACCGGGACGGCATGGCGCGCGTTCAGGCCTTCATGCGGGCAGGCATTGAGGGATATGATTCTCTCAACGCCGCAGCCGATGCTGTGGCCACCTATCTCCCGGACCGCCCACGTCCGGAAGATGTCAGCGGTTTGATGAAAAACCTCCGCCTGGGCGAGGATGAGCGCTGGTATTGGCATTGGGATCCGGGTCTTGTCCTGACGGACCTCGACGAAGAGCGCGCCGCCATGCAGATGACGATGACGGCGCTTGCCGATGCGCGCAAAGTTCCCCTGCTGCTGGTCCGAGGCCTGATGAGCGATGTGGTGACGTCTGAAACGGTTGAGGCTTTCCGGCGCGCGGTGCCGGATCTCAATGTGTTCGAGATCGCCGCTGCCGGTCATATGGTGGCGGGTGACCGCAACGATTTGTTCAATGAGGCGGTCATCGGCTTTCTGAAGCAGCACTGGCCGGTCCGGCGCTGAGGCCGATGGCTTCAGCGCGGATAAGCTCGCTATGTTCGCCGATCCGGGGCGCCGCGCCAAGTTCGGGTTCGGGATAGGCGCTATATGTCACCGGTCTGCGCATCCGGACGTAGGGGCCTTCGCTCGGATGAATGTCCCGGTTGAAGAAGCCCGTTTCCGTAAGGTGGGGGTCTTCCAGAATGTCGCCCATATCCCGCACAGGCATGCAGGGAATACGGGCTGCCGTGAACCGTGCGGTCCAGTCTGCGGTAGTGCGGGAGGGCGTGAGCTGCGCGGTGCGCTGATAGAGCCGCGCCTGGTTTCGGAACTGAAGCGCCGGTGTATTGAGGTCAGGTTGCTGCAGAAAGGCAGGGTCTCCCAGCACCTCGAAGACGACCGGCCAGGACTGCACCGTATACGGCACGATGGAGATGGCGCCGTCGGCGGTCGGGAAGGGTTGCCGGTCGGGATCAATCTGGCGGAAATAGCAGGCAGGCGCGTTGGGCGGATCGAAGGTCAGGCCGGCAAGATGCTCGAGCAGCATGAACTGGGTGAAGGCCTCAAACATCGGCACTTCAACGAACTGGCCTTCGCCTGTGCGGAGTTTATGGACATAGGCAGCAAGTGCGGCCTGGGCGCCGGTCATGCCGGCCACCTTGTCTGCAATGAGCGAGGGCAGATAGCGCGCGGTTCCACTTGCATCGACGCGGCCCGCCAGGGTGGCTGCGCCGCTCGCTGCCTGGATCACGTCATCATAGGCCTGGAGACCGGAATAAGGGCCCCCAGAGCCAAAGCCGACACAGTGAATGTATATAATATCCCGGCGCAGCGCGCGGACCTCTTCAGGCCCGAAGCCGAGCCGCTCAATGGCCTCAAGACGCACATTGTGGATGAAGATATCCGCGCTCGCGATCAGGGCGCGCATCACGGCCTTGTCCTCATCGGATTTAAGGTCGAGCACAATCGAACGTTTGCCTTTGTTGAGGTTCAGATGAGCCGGACTCATACCCTTTGTCCGGGCCGGTTTTCCGGACATGCGGAAACTGTCGCCTTCGGGCGCTTCAACCTTGATGATGTCTGCGCCCAGTTCGGCAAGGATCTGCGTTGCGTAGGGGCCAAAAACCACGCTCGTCATGTCTATGATCCGTAAGCCCTCAAGCATTGCCTTGCCTGCCATCATGGTTCACCTCCTTAAGGGCAGACGGGCAGAACGGTTGCTGCGCTGACGCCTGCCTCTTTCGTTTTTCAGCTTGTCGCCCACACTTGAAGGCCCTGCAAGAAAAAACTAATTATGTTAGATAAAGTTTCAGGGGGCTGCTCTCAGGCAGCCGAAGCATCAAAAGGCAGGACAGGAAAATGCCTGAACGCATCCTTATTGTCGGCGCTGGCCAGGCGGCTGCGCAGGCTGTGCAATCCTTGCGTCAGGGTGGTTATGCTGGCGAGCTGACCATCGTTGGCGAAGAGACCGCGCTGCCTTACCAGCGCCCGCCGCTCTCGAAGGCCTACATGAAGGGCGAGATGGCCGAAGAACGGCTCTATTTCCGTCCCGCCGCCTGGTATGAAGACAACAAGATCGAAGTGATGCTGGGCTCCCGCGTCACCTCCCTTGATCGCGCCGCGCGCGTCGCCCATCTCGAGCATGGCGCCGAGCTGCCTTACGATGCGCTGGTGATCGCGACCGGCTCCCGGCCCCGTACGCTGCTTTGCCAAGGCGCAGAGCTCAAAGGCGTCCACGACCTGCGCAGCCTGTCGGATGTCGAGCGCATCCGCCCGCAAATGGTCGAAGGCCGCCGCATGGTCATCATCGGGGCGGGCTATATCGGCCTGGAAGCGGCCGCTGTCGCGCGCACCATGGGCCTGGATGTCACCGTTCTGGAAATGGCGCCGCGTGTGCTTGCCCGCGTCACAAGCCCGGTGATGAGCGAATTCTACGCCGCCGAACATACCGCCAAAGGCGTCAAAATCCTCACCAGCACCGCCCTCTCGCATCTCGACGGCCAGGATGGCCACATCAGCGCCGCCGTATTGGCCGATGGCACAAAGCTGCCCGCCGATATCGTCCTCGTCGGCATCGGCATCCTGCCGAATGAAGAACTCGCCAAAGACGCCGGCATTGCCTGTTCCAATGGCATCCTGACCGACCGGGACGGGCGCACATCCGACCCGCGCGTGTTTGCCGCCGGTGACTGCGCCAGCCGCCCCCTCGTCCATTATGGCCGCACCGGGCGCCTCGAGAGCGTCCACAATGCGATCGAGCAGGGCAAGCTGGTGGCCGCGGCCATTCTCGGACAAACGCGGCCAACCGAGGACTGCCCCTGGTTCTGGTCGGACCAGTATGACCTCAAGCTCCAGATCGCCGGCCTCAGCACAGACTACGACACCCTCGTGCTGCGCGGCGATCCCAAAGACCGGAAGTTTGCGGCGTTCTACCTGCGGGGCGGCACCCTGATTGCAGTGGATGCCGTCAACAGCGCGCCGGAATTCCTGGCATCCAAGAAACTCATCATGACAGGCGCAAAGATTGCCCCTGAACTGCTCAGCGACACATCAATCCCAATGAAAGACATCGCCGCAAAAGCTGCGGCCTGAAATTATAAGAGCAGTATACAGAATAGTGTTCAGACGTTGACGTCAGGAGAATGAAATGAGCAGAACCGGAAGATGCCTGTGCGGACAGGTCAGTTACGTTTTAGGCGCAGACCCTCTTTTCACGGCGGTTTGCCATTGCCGGAACTGCCAGCGCCAGTCCGGTAGTGCGTTTTCCATCATTGTACTGGCGAAGACCGAAACCGTTGAGATCACTGGAAATCTAAGAACCTTCCTGGATAAGGCCGACAGCGGCGCTTCGCTTGAGCGCCGGTTCTGTCCGGACTGCGGGTCTGCGATGTTCTCCTGGCAGTCTTCCGCGCCGGACCAGCTGATCATCAAGGCGGGCACCTTGGATGATCCCTCCCGTTTGCGCCCTGCGGCGCATGTCTGGTGTGCCAGCGCTCAGCCATGGGTTGCAATTCCCGAAAATGTCGCGCGTTTCCCAGGGAACCCGCCGTCTGGATGATGGGTGCCTTGCAGGAGAAGCGTTCATTGCGGCTGTCATAAGGCGTAAACGGAGGAGTTCTGCTGGCGCGGGCGAGGCAGGAGTTGGTTTGTCACCATCGGGCTTGCGAATTAAAAGCGCTGACTGGAGCAGACGATTGTGTGTCGGCTTCTGGCGTCAAATAGTAGCCCCCACGCAGGCCTTCCGGCAATTCAGGTTTTTTTCGCATTCAGACAGACTACCAATAGCGGTCAGGCATTGTCGTCGTTATGCGGGATGTCCGGTGAGGCGCGGGATTCCACCAAATGTAGGATCCGCTTCTGAGTGTGTAGATAATTGCCGCTGGCGCCGATCCGTTCGACTGCAGTCGCCTTAAGAACCCTGACGTAAGCGCGAGCGGACACCTTCTTCTGGTCCAGTGCGGGCTCGGAAATAGTGACTGGGATTTCCGGGAACAGCAGGCAAAATCACGTGGTTGTCGACTGAACAGGCGCCGGTTGCGCGGCAGCGCCGCGCCATTGAAACTAAGCTTTATATTGTTGAAGTTCCGCGAGTCCCGTTCTCCAGCGAGGTTGGCGCCCTCTTTGCCTGTTCGCTTACGGGACTTCCAAAATAGTTTGAACGGTGTCTCTCGGCGCGTCCGTCAGACGGGTCGCAGCCTTTACGAGCCTTGCCCGCCATGAGGAACCGCGACCCGCTGCTTCGAGAAGCGCGTCGGTCAGTTCTTCAACGCGCCGCTTGGCCACGAGGGCTTCAATTATCAATCCGGCTTGCAGAACATCCTTGTCGGACTTTACGGCGCTTTCTCCGGACTCATGCCGCAAGGATGAAACAATCAGTTTGTGTACGGCGTAGCGTTCCGGAGAAGGGACGTTCACAATCGCGCCGTACTTTGTCAGCACGGCGGCTTCAACCGTGTCTCTTAGGAGATAGTCGAGAAAACGAAGCGGGACGGCGTCCGATTGCAGGCTTGGGAGCCTCACCGGCGAGTCGCGGTCGGCGCCGCGGTTCGTCGTCAGGACGTCCACACGGTAACCGCCCGGCCGGGCATAGGTCGTTGCGATATTAGGTCCGGCCAGGGTTGGCACGGGGGCAAAAGCCGGATCCACCGATCTGAGGATATCGATCAGGGATCTGTCCAGCGTATCGTTGATGGCAAGCGAAACGCCATAATCCTGCGCGAGATCCAGGTCCCCTGTCCGGATCGCAGCGCCCGGCATCCGTATTCCAAGGTGTCCGGCATAGGTCTGGAACGCGATGGTTCCCACGAGGACACCTCTCAAACGAAATACGCCAGCGTCTGCGAAGGCCTCAATGACGGCGCCCGTCAGGGGATCAGGTTCGGGGAGACCGCCCCCTGCCAGGGATCGGCGAATAGCCTTCCGGGCGTCGGCATTGGCTTTGGCAGTCTGGCCGGATTCAATTGCTGCCCTGCGCTCGAGGGTGTCAGGACCCAGATAGCGCTCCGGGGGACGTCCCTGGGATGTCGTGGGCTCCTGAACGTACCAGTATTCTTTTCCGGAGATGCGGCGCTTCCGGAAGGTCGATCCCTCGGCAAATGCCGACGTGGACGCCAGGCGGAGCTGGTCAAGGAGCTCCGCGTAGCTGGTCTGGATGATAAGAGGGAGTTCCTGAATAGCCATTTACCGGCAAAATACATATTTGCCGGTAAATGGCAAGATGCGCTGCGATGAGCAGGTTCGATCTGGGGGCCATCCGGCTCATTTGCGGAGGCAGGGGAACCGTCATTCTTCCAAACGTTGATGGCCTTCAACGGCGAAGCGAGGTGTGACGCCGGACTGAACATACTCTCTTTAAGCGGCTGGATTGAGTGTCCTCACACGGCAGGTTTCAGCTTGGCTAGGCCTGCGCGTCGGTGCTTCTGAGCACCCGGCTGCTCAGTCTTGCGGCCGGCAGTATCCATCTTGCTGCAGGAGCCTGACCGACTCTGAAACTAGACTGGTCCTCCAAAATATGCTGCACATTTTGCTGCACAAACTGCTGCACACGATGTGTAATATACTTAAATAAAACAAAGTACTATGTGATTTCCGTGGCGGTGGAGAAGCACTTCCTCTCCGCCAGATTTTTCGCATAACACCTTGATATTTTTGTGTTTTTTATTATTTCTTTGCTTCATTCTTCCGCTGCTCGAACGTTGCTACACAATTTGCTGCACATCCAGCCTATCTGACGCAATGCGATGTATGGCCGAGTTTTGGGCGTCTGACGAAGGTACCGGGTCAATATCCAAGGGGAACTGTGACCGATAGAATCCAATCGTAAGGCGCGGCTATCGCGCGTCCATGAAAGATTTGGATAATGAAGATCACAATGCATCTGGGCGGTATCTGGATGCTGGGGCAAAGAATTCACAATACGCGAGGCCGTAATCGAAGTGTCCGGGCGATGGGTACGCTAAGCGGGACCTGAAAAACGACTTTCCGACCCTTCCGCGTAAGCGCCCTATTCGATGCCTTACGCTTTAGATGTGTAAGGGCAAATATCTTCCGGACTTGAGCGATCAGAAATCGCATGCGATTTCTGCGCGAAAGGACTGTCTGAGGCGACTTTTTACAAGCTGAAGATCCAGGACAGCGATCTGAAGCGCCTGCTTGCCAAGGCGATGCTGGACAATGCAGTGCTAAAGGATATCGCATCAAAAAAATTCTGACGCCCAAACGCATCCCTTGGCGACTTCGCTCCGGTGACGATCGCCCGCCGGGCCCGGCCGGCCTCGCCTGAATTACTCAAAAGCTCCGCTCAACAGGTGTTGACGCCCATCTGCAACTGGAAAGCTAGGCTAACGATGTCTCCAATTAGATGGTCTGGATCAGGGAGCTGAGTAAGTTACAGCGTCCTTCCAATGAAGATTTTCGCCATCCAGTCATCGGCGCCATCGGTGAGCCCGGCGCGGAGCGCAGTCTGGAGATAGATGCCATTTCCCCATTCTGCCTTGAAAACGGGCCCGGCCTGGTGGGCCTGATCTTTAAACCCCCGAATATTGTCGGTGATGCCATATTCACTGAACATTTCGCCACCAAACCGCCAATCAGGTGTTCCTAGCCAGGTCAGGTCGACAGCACGGCTCAGCTGGAGGCGCGTCTCCAGTCCGACCCCTTCTTCGCGCCCGCCGCCCGTCTCGGTTTCAAAAATCAGATTCGCCCGCCATTCCCAGCCCTGCGCAAACTTGTCCGTAAGCGTCATGCGAACAGCTGCCTCATCAGCTTCCCCTTCATCAGAAAGCGTATACGCAAAGCGCAATCCCCCATTGAAGCCGGAGCCATCCTTGTTTTCCTCAGACCACTGAAACCAGTTTTCCAGGGTTAGCCCACTGAACTCTGTGTCCCCTCCGTCGGGGCGTTCAAAGGCAGCAATCGCGCGGACCTGATACCAGCCGGTCAGCGCCTGATCATAGTGAATCCGGCTAGCGAGGTTTCCCTCGTTATCCATACCGGCGCGCACTTCTGCGGATCGGTCGCCGGGGGAAATGCCGGCTGATCCGACATTCCCTGTCAGGGACTGGGCCAAGGCTGCGCCAGGCAGGGCGTTCCAGGCAAGTACAGTTGCAATGGCGATCACGAAATGACGCATGGATGTCTCTTCAGGGGTTAGAAAAAGATGCCCCGGACAGGCAGGGAACTGTCCGGGGCGGGTCTGCGCGGTGAGAGGTCAGTCGGCAGAATAAGGCAGGGAGGAATGGTGCAGCACGAGCTGGAGCGAACCGTCTTCGGCGCGCGTCCAGGCCCAGGTCTTGTCGACAGTCGTCCTGTTGCCGGCCGCGTCGGTCAGGTGCACGTTGCCCATTGAGATGGCGGTGTTGCCGTCAATGTAGATTGCGGAATTCTCGACACTGTAACTGCGCCAGCCCTTGAGGGCGAAGCCTGTGTCTCCCGGGAAGTTTTCATCCTTGCCGACGAAATAGGCGAGCGCGCCATCTGCCGTGGTGCGGAAGGTTGTGGGGGGCGCGGCCAGCGTGGGTTTGAAAAGCACCGGGCCGTCCTCGTAATTGTATGCGGCCTCAATGATATCTTCGGCAATGTCACGGGCCTCGTCGAAGCCCTGTGTGTCGTAGGTCGTGGCAATCGTGACCAAGGCCTCGCCCCAGGCATTCTGGGCTGCGATGACATCTGCCTCGGTGATGGCGGCAGGTGCCTTTGTGTTCACAATTGCGAGGGCCGTATCGCTGGGCGTTGCGCCAGCGGCCGGTACGATCAGGGCGAAAAGCGCGGCGGCGCTGACGAGATGGGCGGTGTGTTTCATTCCTGTATCTCCTTCTGGGTGCCATGCCGGCCTGCATGGATACTGGCCGGTACTGACCGAAGAGATGTTGTCGCGGCGCAAGAAGCCCCTAAGCCGGATGGCTAACCAGCTTGCCTAGGCCGTTCGGCCTATGCCGTGCTGCCTGAGCGCCCTAAATAAGTGGTCAGGAATAGCAGGCAGCCTTCAAGATGCAGTCAGAAACCGTTTCCGCCCTGCGGGATCTCTACAGGGCCTCGGAGGCGCGCGCGGCGCGACTGAGCCTCCTGTTCGAGGCGGGACGTGACCTGGCTTTCGCCGATGCTGCCAGCCTCAGCGCGACCTTGTCCCAATGTGCTCGCCGGGCGGCCCTTTTTGCGGGCGCCGCTGAAGGGCATGTCGTTTTCGACGAAGGGGAAGGCATCCCTCTCATCGCGCCCGGTTCGGCTGCCCGGCGCGTCGGTACACTGGTTATCGAAGATTGGGAAAACCGGAGGCGGCTTGCCGATGAAGAAGATCGTGGCGCCCTGGACCTGCTCGCCCGGCTGATGGCAACGGCAATCGACCGTATAGACCATGCAAGAGAGCGGGAAGACCTACTGGGAAAACTAAAGGATCGCGAACGCCAGCTGGAGCATCTGGTCGGACGGATATTTTCGAGTCAGGAAGACGAACGCCGCCGCGTTGCGCATGACCTGCATGACGGGGTTGCTCAAACCGCAGCCGCCCTTTTCCGCAGGCTGGACGCCATCAGTGAGCGCTCGCCGGGGAGCGAAGCAGCCGCGCTGGCGCCAATCGCAAGATCCCTGGTCGGAGAACTGCGCGGGGTCATTTCAGGGTTGCGGCCAACAGCGTTGGATGATCTGGGGATCAGCGCTGCCATCTCATCTATGGCTGATGGCCTGCGCCAAGAGGGATACGATGTTACCTTTCGGCAAGCCGGCCCTGATCGCTGGCCACCCGTCATTGAAACAGCGTTTTTCAGGATCGCGCAGGAGGCACTTACCAACATTCGTAAGCATGCCGGCGGGCCTTGCCGGGTCGACATTGTCCTTGCGGCGGAACCTGATCTTGCGCGCTGGCACCTGAGAGTGAAGGATAACGGGAAGGGGCTTGCGGGGCAAAATAAGGAGACCCTTGCCGAGGAGGGCCAGAAAATCGGGCATGAGATCATGCGTGAACGGATAATGGCGCTTGGAGGTGAGCTTATTGTCCGCTTCGGGCGTGAGGGGGGTGTCGAGGTTCGGGCACTGCTCGAGAGGGGGGCTGGATGAGCCCGCCGCCCCGCATTCTTGTCGTGGATGATCACGCGCTTGCCCGCGAAGGATTGCGGGTCATCCTTCTCGGAGCAGGATATGACGTCGTAGGCGAAGCGGCGAGCGGAGAAGAGGCGGTCACTATGGCTTCTGAACTGTCACCTGAGCTGGTGTTGCTGGATATCCGCCTGGGACAAGGGATGGACGGCCTTGAGACAGCGGCACAGCTGCGCGCGCTCAATCCGGCCATTCGCGTCCTGATGGTAACGCTTCATGATATGCCCGAATATGTCCGGGCGTCCCTTGCCGCGGGCGCGGCGGGCTACGTGCTGAAGGATTCAAGCCTCTGCGAAATTAAGACTGCCGTTGAGCAGGTTCTGGCCGGTCAAACAGCCATCCCGTCGAGCCTTCTTGCCCGCGCATTGCAGCGCCCGGCAGACCATGTCCCTGAAAGGGCCCTTTTGGCCCGGCTAACCGCCCGGGAGCGCCAAGTACTGGACCTTGTAACGCTGGGGCATACGAACAAATCGATCGGGCGGGAGCTTTCCATCAGTCCGGCGACCGTGAAGGTGCATGTGGAGCGGATTATTGCCAAGCTGGGTGTATCCGACCGGACAGAGGCTGCCGTGCTGGCAGTCCGGGCAAGTCATTCTGCCGGATAGGACATGTCTGTGAAAACCGCTTCTCCGATACCGGCAATCACACGGGTCTGGGCTGACCAGCCCTTGACCGTCAAAGGTCTTGTGGTTGTCGCGCTGCCCCTTGCGATCCTCATCAGCGCGCTGACCTTGCTGTTCCTGGCAAGCCGGGCCGAGACGGTTGCCGAAGACGATGTGCGTCTCGCCTTTGCAATCCAGCGGGATACCCATCAGGTTCACGCTCTGCTTGCCGAAGCAGCCGGCGGGGTGCGGGGTTACCTGCTGACCCGGCAGGCCCGTTTTCTAGATCCTTATCACAAAGCTGAGGCAGAGCTGCCCGCGACACTGGAGCGACTTGATAAGAGCATTCAGGATCAGAACGTCCGTGAGCGTTTCGAGCGGGTCGTCCTGCTCACCGGCCAGAAACGGTCGGGTCTTTCCGCGCTACTTGACCGGGCAAGGGAAGGCTCCGGCGATTCAGATACTCAAGCGATGCAGGTCGCGCTGGAGTCCAATAAGGCCGTCCTTGACGCCTTGCGCCAGGAAATCGACCTGATCCAGAGACTGGAAAGCGATCTGCTGGATGTGCGCCGTCAGCGTGTCGATGATGTGCGTGCCAGGTACCTTGGCCTTACGACGGTGAGCGGGATCGTCGGGCTTCTGGGCAGCCTTCTGGCAGTCTATCTCTTTTCGACCGGCATTGTCCGGCGGGTTCAGCGTCTGGAAGGCAACGCCCATCGCCTTGAGCAAGGGCTTGAACTGGAAGCCTTTCCTCAGAACAGGGATGAGATCGGCAACCTTGCAAGCCGGCTGGAACGGGCTAGCGCGCTTCTGCGAGCCCGCGAGCAGGCACTTCGCGAAGGCGAGGAGCGGTTCCGGTTGGTTATCGAAGGCGTGCGGGACTATGGCATCTTTGCGCTGGATCCGGATGGCTATGTGACGAGCTGGAATACGGGCGCCCAGCGTATCAAGGGATGGCACGCCGATGAAATACTCGGCCAGCATTTCTCCCGTTTCTATCCTGCAGAGACGCGCACCTTCCTGCCATCTGAAATCCTCTCCCGTGCCGCTCGTAACGGGACGGCCGAAGATGAAGGGTGGCGCCTGCGCAAGGATGGCGGGCGGTTCTGGGCTAATGTGGTGGTGACAGCGCTACGGGACGAGACCGGCGTATTGCGCGGCTTCGCCAAGGTTACGCGGGATATGACAGACCGCAGGCGCGCAGAAGAAGCACTGCTGGTCGCACGCGAGGAGGCGGTGGCGGCCAGCCTTGCAAAGAGTGAATTTCTATCAAGGACCAGCCATGAACTCCGTACACCAATGAGTGCGATACTCGGGTTTGCACAGGTGCTGGAGCTGGATGAAGCACAAATGTCAGCCACCCACAGCAGCGCCGTGCAGCAAATTCTCAAGGCCGGACGCCACCTCCTCTCCCTGATTGACGAGCTTCTCGATATATCCAGTATTGAAGCCGGGGGCGCAGATCTGAAGTTGAGCGATATCAGTCTTCAGGACGTATTTGATGAAGCCCGTGATCTTGCCTCACCCTTATTGCGAGCTGCGGGGCTTCGCCTCGTTCTGGAAAGTCCCACGCCGGGTCTGTCAGTCCGGGCAGACCGCCGACGTACGATTCAGGTGATGCTCAACCTTCTCACGAATGCTGCAAAGTATGCGCGTGATGGCGAGATCGTAGAGTTGGCCTGGCGCGAAGAAAACAACCGCGTCCGGTTTGAGATCAGGGATGAAGGCCCTGGTGTCGATGCCGCTGATGTTTCGCGCCTCTTCACGCCGTTTGACCGGCTGGGGCATAGCAAGGTTCGCGGGACCGAAGGTACAGGGCTTGGCCTCGCCTTGTCCAAGCGGCTTGTCGAGGCGATGGGTGGAGAAATCGGGTTCGCAAAGCGGCCCTCCGGCAGAGGCGCTGTGTTCTGGTTTACGCTGCCGGCGGGACGGCCCTGCTCATCCGGCTGAAAACGGGAATCTGAATTTGGGAGTTTGCAGTGACAGATTTTGTGGCGACTAAAGACCTGCTCAGCCGGCGGATACTCGTCATAGACGACGAAGAAGCCAACGTGCTCCTCCTGCAAACGCTTCTGGAACGGGAGGGATACCAGAATACTTTGTGTCTGACAGATCCGGGGGAGGCCCTGGAGGCCTTTGTCCGATTTGATCCTCATCTTGTCCTTCTTGATCTCATGATGCCGGGTACGGACGGTTATCAGTTGCTGGAGGCATTCCGGCGGCAAGGTAAGCCGGGCGCGTTCCGCCCAGTCCTTGTTCTTACGGCCGATACAACGGTCAACGCACGCCGTAGGGCGCTCGCACTCGGCGCGCGGGATTTTGTCGGGAAGCCGTTTGATATTGTCGAGATCGGGCTCAGGATCGCCAACCTGCTTGAAATGCAGATCCTGTATGAGCGCCTTTCCGGCGCCCGAATCTAACCCCGGACCGGGAACTCAGTCAGTTGGCATCAGCCCCTGCAGTAGAGCTGGGATCGCCTTCTTGAGCCGGAAGAAGCCTGCGCTGGCATGCGGCCATACGGCGCGATCATAGGGTCGAACGACCTCGTGCAGGGCAAGAGTATCCGGCCAGTGTGCGGTGACAAGATCGCGGGCCGGGCCGGCCGGCAGGTAGGCCGTTGCAATCTGCTTTATTCCCCGCCGGAGGGCATTCTCTGCCAGCGCTGCTTGCCAATCGTCCGGCGGCAGGCTGATGGCCTCAGTGCTGAAATGATGACCGGCCCGTCCTGCAGCCTCTGCAATCAGGGATGAGACAAACTCCGTCACAGGTGCCGAGGCCGCTACAGGAGATCTGCGTGCGGGAACAGGAAGGTAAAAAATCACTTCAGGCGGCTGGGGCAGCGGCAGGGTCTCTGTAAACAGATCCTCTTCGGTAATGAGTAGTCCGTACCGTTCGCCGGGTGGCAGAGCACCAGGCAACACGGGCTTGCGGGCGGCCGCCAGGGGCGCTTCCTCAATAGGCAGCGCCACGTCCGCCAAACCCGCTGGGAGCGGATACCGGCCGAGTGTATACTGATCAATATTTCCGGCACGTGCCAGATAGGTCTTTCCGCGTGTATGAAGCCCGCCTACCCAGCGCCAAGAACAGGTATTGGATGCCGCATCGCCGTCCAGAAGGTGGCGCAGGAAGAAATCGGCGCCCAGTTCCCAGGGAAGCTGGAGTGTGAAGATCCAGATGCTGGCAAACCACATTCTTGCGTGATTATGCAGGTACCCCGTCGCAATGAGTTCGCTGGCCCAGGCATCGAAACAGGCGATCCCCGATTTGCCGGAAACCGCAGCTTCGTAGCGGCTGTTCAGTCCAGGCTGGGAATCCAGCCTGGTAAGTTGCTGGCTGACACTTTGCCGGTAGCGGTGCCAGACGGCGGGATTGTGCTCCAGCCATCCTTTGAAATATCCACGCCAGAAGACTTCGCGAATGAAGGCTTCTGCTGTGTCCGGAGCGTGTTGATGCAGCACAGCAGCGAGTACCTCTTCTTCGAGGATCACCCTGTGGCGCAGCCAGGGAGACAGGCCGGAGATATTGGAGCGCTGCTGCGGACCCAGATCGAAATTTCGGCTGAGCGCGTAAGGGCGGCCGGCGTAAGGGATAAAATCTTCGAGCCGGTCGAGTGCGGCGCGCCTGTCTGGTAGCCAGCCGCTGATGGAAGGCGCCTGTGGGGACAGGCCTGGCGGCTGGCTGGGGCGCCCGGGCGTGGCCGCGCCTGAAGGAGGGCTCATCGACATGTAAGAGTAATCCGTATCTGCGAAGGAGTCGGTGTAAGGCGTAGTGATTTCTGCAGGCTTGGACGTAGGGCGCCCCGCGTGTCCGCCCAGCCCTGTTTGCGCCGGCTTCGAGGGCTGTGACCAGCGCTCGCACACCCTGTTCATAGCTTTTTCCTCTGGCAATGCCGGTTTTAAACGATTGGAAACAATCGTCCGGAAACGCCTACACTCGCCTGCCGAAGGATTGGCCTGGGGAGCGCAGACATGGACATTGCCCTTTCAACACTGCTCTCTCCGATCGTACTCTTCTTCCTGTTGGGGCTCGGCGCAGCGTTGCTCCGTTCCCAGATGACGATACCGGAGGCCTTCGCCAAAGGCCTTGCTATCTACCTGATGATGTCGATCGGCATGAAGGGGGGCGTTGAAATTTCAAAGGGCGCGCTCGGCTGGGATGCCGGGCTGGTGATGATATCTGCCGTCGCGCTGTCTTTTCTCTTGCCCGTAATCGCGTTCAGTTTCCTGCGTCTTACGACGCAGCTTGACCGAGTCGATGCTGCTGCAACGGCCGCTCATTATGGCTCGATCTCTATCGTTACGTTTGTGGCAGCTGGGCAAGCGGTGGCGGCGGCCGGGCTGGAAGCGGCCGGCTACCTTGTGGCCGTTGCTGCCCTGATGGAAGTTCCGGCCATTATCTCGGCGCTGGTCATCGCCAATCGGGGCCACGCGCACCGTGAGGCGGTTGCCGGATCGGACAAGGGCGAACTCGTCCGCGAAGTCCTGCTGAATGCTTCCGTGGTTGTCCTGCTCGGTGCTCTTGTCATTGGCTGGATTACCGGGGAGGCGGGAATGCAATCGGTCGCGCCCTTCTTCGTTGCGCCGTTCCAGGGTGTGCTCTGCCTGTTCCTGCTCGACATGGGACTGTCGGCCGGTCGCGGTCTAAGAAACGGCTGGCGCCAGCTGGATGCCGGGACAATCGCCTTCGGGTTCTACATGCCCCTGATCTCTGCAGGCTTAGCCGCCGGTGTCGCCGCGCTGAATGGCATGCCGCCCGGTGACGCTGCGCTCCTGATTACCCTTGCGGCGTCGGCCTCATACATCGCTGTGCCTGCCGCGATGCGCCTCGCCCTGCCTAAAGCCAAGCCCTCGGTCTACCTGACTTTATCTCTTGGAATTACATTTCCCTTCAATCTCATTCTCGGCCTGCCGCTTTATATATGGCTCGCCAGGATGGTGTCTCCCGGAGCGGCTTGATCATGCATATACGCTATCGTTGTGAACTCATCATTGAACGGATGGCCGCCCCTCGTGCCTGCCGTATCCTGGAAGACGCAGGTCTTACCGGCTACACGGTTCTTCCGGCAATATCCGGCTTCGGCGGCGTAACACGCTGGAGCCGAGATACCGATATGTCCGCCTCAAGCGACATGGTCGTGGTCATTTCGATCGGGGCGCAGGCTCAGATCGAGGCGGCACTGACAGAAATTGAACGGCTGCTGAGTAATCATATTGGTGTACTGAGTGTTGGTGAAGTCAGGGTTCTTCGTCCCGGACGCTTCTGAAGGGAAAGGGGCCGGCGCCGCTCTGGTGTGAAGCGGCGCCGGATAAATTCAGAGGTCGAAGAGATCCAGCAATCTAGATCGCTTGTTGCCCCGGCGCTGACCATGATCATCGTCGCCGAAATCATTGCCTTGCCGGCGGAGACTTTCCCGCCCGGGCAATTCACGCACGGCATCTTCCCGGATTATCTCTATCAGCTTGTCCAGTTCGCCGCGATCAAGCCAGACGCCACCGGAAGAGGGGCAGACGTCAATCTCAATTCCGTGCCGGCGGACTGTTCGCATGCTTTGTCCGTCGATGGGAGAAATCAGAAGTGGCATGATCACGCCTCTCCTGGCATCTGTGACGGCATTGTAAGTCGCGCAGGATGACCCGGCGGGGCAGATGGAATGTTCCGATGGCTCCGTGCCCTGCGTTTCCGGCTGATCGCGTCGCGGAGGCTGTCGCGGCATGCGAGCCGGAGCTTTTTCAGCCGCATGATCTTAAGGGTGTCAGGAAGCGGCGCTTTCATTTCCGTTTCGATCTGCCGTTCAAGCGCGGCGTGCCGCAGGGCCAGGGCGCGAATGTAGTTCGATGTCATGTTTTACTCCTCTTGTCTGATTACAGGAGCAGGGCGTGTATTCGGAATATGATTCTCCGAGCCTGCACCGGGTTGCTCCCGATGCGGTCCGACATCGCAACTGATCCTTGAGTGGATCAACTGCCAGAGGGGCCCGGTCCGCATACTGATTAGGTATTGATATTTTTCAGGTAGACAAGGATCATGAGAAACAATTTCCGTGTTTCTTCCTGTTCATTGCCAGGAGGGCGCGTCACCGGCCATGAGTGGGGCCGGTGACGGCAGGCGGGATGCTATCGGTTTTGGCCGCGAGGGCGTACCAATTTGTCAGATTGCCGTGCCGGGATAGCGGCGGAGGCAGGGCGTCTACGGAGTTTGGGCGCGGTCTGCACAACGGAACGCCCGAACAGCAGGTCGAAGTCAGCAGGCGACAGCATGTCATTCCATCCTCAGCAGATCTTTGCGCACGTCGCGGATCCGGCGCCGGCGGCGCCAGGCGCGCCGGCCATGCTGGCTGAAGCGCTGCGATGCCTGCCCGGCAGGGACCGGGGCCTGGTTGACGCTCCCGCTATCAGACAGCACTCCGAGGGCAGGTGATGAGAGGGACATTTCATTCTCCTTTTTTGCAAGCCGGTGATCGGCTTGGGCAGGAGATGGGGCTTGAAACTGGATAGTTCCAATCTAACTATTCTCTCGATTCAATAGGATTAAGCTATCAATGCGCCCAACCCTTCGTCAGATGCAGTACCTGATCGCGATCGCTGATACCGGCAAGTTTGGGGATGCGGCCCGGCTGGTGAATGTCAGCCAGCCTAGCCTGTCGGCACAGGTCGCAGAGATGGAGGCCGGGCTTGGCGTTGCGCTTGTTGAAAGATCGAGCCGCGGGGCGATGCTGACACCGGCAGGTGAAGAGCTGGTTCGGCGCGCGCGGCTCATCCTTCGGGATGTCGAGGATCTCAAAGCCGTAGCAAAGCTCGGACGGACGGAACTTTCTGGTCGTCTGAGGTTAGGCGTTCTGCCCACCATCGGCCCTTACCTCCTGCCGAAGGCGACCGGAGACCTGCGGGCGCGGTTTCCGGACCTGCGTCTCAGCGTACGGGAGGAGCGGACAGTTGACCTCGACGAGCACCTTCAGGCAGGCCTGTTTGATACGGTGCTCTCTACACCGGAAGATCATCCAGGTACGGAGTCCGAACATCTTTTTACGGAGCGCCTCTACGTCTGCCCGCCGCCCGGCGATGAGCTTGCAGAAGGTGAGGGGCCTATCGCGCTCAGCGCCCTTGCGGGCCGGTCGCTTCTGACGCTTGGGGAGGGGCATAGGCTAAGTGCGATCACACAGGAGCTCGCCAAGGCTGCCGGCGCTACAGTCAGCTCGGAATATGAAGGGACGTCTCTCGACGCCATCCGCCTCATGGCGCAAATGGGCGCCGGGATCGCCATTCTTCCCAGCCTCTATGCTCTTTCCGAAGCCCGGCGGGACCGCGGCCTCAACATCCGCCCCATCAACGATCCCCGCGCTTGCAGGGACATTGCCCTTATCTGGCGCGACACGTCCCCGCTGGCGGCAAGCCTCGTCAGCCTCTCGGCCTACCTGAAAAAAGCGGCAGAAAAGATTCTGATAACCGAAACAGGGTCATGACCGGCCTGACAGATGCTTGAACACCGGCTGACGACCAGGGTATATGGTCTGTAGGCAGATTACATTGGCGGTGATTGCTCCGCCGTTTGCGATGGTCAGGTTCCGGTCATCAGAGTCGGTTGTGTGCACGCATACCTTGAGGTTACTTTCCGTTCCGGCGGAATGCGATCTGATAGTGATTGCGTTGGCTAGAGAATTTCGTCCCTGAAGAGCCTACTGAGGGCCACGGAGGATTGCCATCTGCGCTGCGGATTGGAGTTGTTATTTAGCAAGGCGGTCGTGCTCTGAAGAGGAGTATCTGCAATATCAAGAGAGCAAGAGTTCGCGGTCTTCAAATAAATCCGGGTCAATCCGTAGTCGTTCTTCGCGCGTCGACCCGTCGTTCAACAGCTCTGTCATGGGCATATCGTACAGGCAGTGCTGGTCGCTCCCCTGAATAGCCGTCATCCGAAAAATCCGGGCAGGTCAGTGCCATCCTCTCTAACCGACAGAGTCTGTAAATCATGGCCGGAATACAGGGCGCCGAGTCACACTCACTAAACTCTCAGCGTATGCGCTCCAAATGTGGACGAATTTTTCACATAAAAATGCTACACATTTTGCTGCACAAACTGCTACACAGAGATCCAAAAAAAATAATTTAAAACAATGAACTATAGTATTTTCGATCTGGCGGAGAAGCTCTTCCTCTCCGCCAGATTTTTCTCATAACACATTGAAATCATTGGATATTTTTTGCTAATCTGATGCTTTCTTCTTGCGCTGATGTCACTTCGCTACACATTTTGCTGCACATCCGGCTTGTCTGAGTCCGTGCGGAATATGGCGGAGTATTGGCGCCCGCCGAGGGTGCGGGACCAACAACGGGCATTGAGATATCAAGGGGATGCAGATGGGCAGGGGGGCAGATGACATATTGAAAAATATTATTGCCTTTGTTCATCTTGGCGCACATCACTCGAGCCATAAATTGAATGTTTACAGGTAGTTGTGCTTTCAGCCGCCTAGCTGCCAAATTTTCTGAACCGTCACGCTCTTTGCGTAAGCGGTTTTAGCCCAGCTTCAGGAAGTACCGGGTGGATTTGAGTTCCCCCTCGCGGACGAGCGCGCCTTTGGCGACCATGTCGGTAAGGTCGCGCGTCGCGGTTGCGGTTGTGGCTTCTGTGATCGTCATGTAATTCTTGGCGCTGAGACCGCCTTTGAAGCCGTCAATTCCTTCCGCAAACATCCGCAGCAGTGCTTTCTCCTGCCTGGTGTTCAGCTGCCCGGAGAGCTGGTCGAAGAGGCGGGTCTTGGCCAGCATGAACTCGACCTGCCTCAGGCTTCTGTCCTGTGCCTCGAGCGCGATATCGGCAAACCAGCCCAGCCAGCGGTCTGCGTTCAGGGTTGCACTCGCAAGCTCCAGCTCACGGTAATAGTCCTTGCGGTGGCGCAGCAGGGCGCCGGCCAGCGACGTGAAGACGGGCCGCTGCCTTCCTTGCGCGAGCGCCTTTTCCGAGATGGCGCGTCCGATCCGGCCATTCCCGTCTTCATACGGATGGATGCACTCAAACCAGAGATGCGCAAGTCCGGACCGCTCGATCGGAAGCAGCGGTGCCTCACCTGTCGGCGCAGTCTTGTTAAACCAGGTGATGAATGCCGCCATATGGCCGGGAACGGAGCTTGAAGGCGGCGCCTCATAGTGAACCTTTGGCGCATAGGAAGCGCCTGATATGATCTGCATCGGTTCTTCATGCTCCCGGTAGCCACCGAGGTTCTTCAGATCAGTGCGGCCGCCCAGCATTTTCCTGTGCCAGCGATGAAGCATCTCGTCCGACAGCGGCTCACCTGTTGTCTGCAGCAGGTCAACCATCATTTCCGCGATCCCGCTCTCGGCGGGACGCGCGGATGTCCGGGCGGCCTTCAGACCGAGAGCCCGCTGAATAGAGGACTGGACACTTGCCCGGTCCAGCGTTTCCCCCTCTATCTCAGACGTATCGATTGCTTCCAGGCTCATGACCGATATGCTGAGCTCGATCCTGTCTTCTTCGGAAATGTGACGGGAGGTGCCGATCAGGACGCCCGCCTGCTCGAGAAAACGCGTCTCGCGGGCGGCGAGTTTCTGCCGGTCCCGGACGAAATCCGGCCAGTCGCGCAGTTCCCAGTTCCAGGCCATGATCGAGAATATCCCATTATTTCGATCATATTATGCAGCGAAAGTGATTAATAAAAGCGTATTTTATCAATCATTCGACGGCAGCGCCCTGGCGTGGAGCTTTACGTAACAAATCCAGCTATCGCCTGAATTTACTGAAGGTTCGCTCAGCGGCCTGCGGAGAGGCAAGGTCAGAGAACGCGTTTGAGCTCGCTGTAGTCCCCTGTTGTCTGCAATACCAACGTCACGGGCACATCACTCCGGTTGCGCCAGAACCAACCATGCGACCCGTCGAATGCTGCCGTCAGCTCGCCGGTGTCCGAGGCTTCGGCGCGGCCTTTCCGGTAGCTTGTGGATTGTCCGGCTGTACCATCGCCATGCAGGTCCGAATTCACATGACCCTGATCGACGCGCCATTCGTAGCGGGATGTTTCGCCAAGCTTCATCACGAGCTTGATCTCGGCCGCTTCGCCGGGCGCGAGGGTGAGTGTGACCTCGTCCCGCCAGTCGGTCGCCGGCTCTTGTGGCGTCGCTGTGCTGGCTGAGGTTTCAGCCACCTGCGGCGCACCTGTTTCTTCCGTGAGCGGTGCATCAGAGTCTGCGGTTTCCACATTCACGGCAGCATCAGCCTCAGCTTCTTCAGCGAGCTGCTGTTTGATTTCTCCCATTTGTGTAAGGCCCAGAACGCGGCCAGCCCCGGTCGGGTCCACGGCGTATTCTGCTGGCAGAACGACGGTCACGAGCAGTGCGGCGGCTGTGACGAGGGCAATCAGGGTGGAGCGGATGAGCTGGCGCGTGGTCGGCAGCTCGGCGCGGCCCGGCATATCGGTGTTGTACATGAGCATGTTCTCCTAGGCGAGGAAGTAGCCGGTGATCTGGTAGCCGGCCAACAGGAAGCCGGCGGCCATCATCACCACATTTGCGGTATAGGCGTATTTCATGAATGAAGGCGTGCGCCGCCAGAAACCCATGGCGATCAGGATCGCGCCGAGGGCCAGAAGCTGGCCGATTTCGACGCCGACATTGAAGGCCAGCAGGTTGGGCAGGAGCCCGTCGGGCGAGATTTCGTAGTCGAGAATTTTGGACGAAAGACCAAACCCATGGCAAAAGCCGAAGATCAGCGTTGCGGCTTTCGTGTCAGGCTGGAAGCCGAACCAGCGCTGATAGGCACCCATATTGTCGAGCGCCTTGTAGACAATCGACAGGCCGATGATGGCATCGATGATGTAGCTGTTGATGCCGAAGTTGAAGTAGACCCCCGCCAGCATCGTGGCTGAATGACCGATGGCGAACAGGCTGACATAAATGCCGATGTCCTTCATCCGGTAGAGGAAGAAGATCACGCCCAGCAGGAACAGGATGTGGTCATATCCGGTCACCATGTGCTTGGCACCAAGATACAGGAAGGACATCAGGTGAACCCCTGAAATCTCCTGGATGAAGCCCTTGTCGCCCTCGGCGACAGCGTGGGCGAAGGCTTCGCCGGGGAGCGCTAAGGCTATAGCGGTAAGCAGTAATGCGAAAATTGGCCTGGTGATGGCTGGGCGGGCAGCCGGGTTTGGCAATTCAGGATGCATCAGTCAGGTCCTCCGGTGTGCGCATTGCCTTGAGTGTTTCGTTACGGCAGGCCGAGTAGACGACCTCGCGCGGTGAGCGAGCGCTTCTGAGCTTTGAAACAGGCCGATGGCCACAGACTGTTTCAACGGCATCATATTGCTCTGTCGTCAGAGGTTTTATCTCATAGGGGTAAGTTGTGCAGGCGCTTAGCGCCGCGAGGCCTGTCAGTACGATCAGTGTCCGCATGATTATTGTCCTTGTCCGAAAGTGACGCCCAGCCGGCCAGAAAGCCAGATCGCCGACAGGTAAAGGCCGATCGTGATGACGCTGGCGACCGCGAGCGACACCCAGAAGTTCACGCCTTTCTCCATGAGTGCCGGCAGGATCAGGAAGAAAGGAAGGCTCGGCACGACATACCAGAGTGTTGCGCGGGCGTGGTTTGCGACCTGGACGACATCGCCGCCCGTGTCTTGCCACAGCCATATGATCGCCATCAGTGAAATCAGCGGGAGCGAGGCAATCAGCCCGCCGAAGCCTGGGAACCGCCGCGCAACCTCCGAAATGATGGCGATGAGAACGCCTGACAGAGCTGCCTTCAGGATGAAATAAGTCATTTTCTTACTCCGCCGGAACGGGCTCTGGGGAGCCGGGTGTTGGTTTGATTATTCGCTCTCCGGCATGGACGATGCGGTAGAGCGCGGGAAGCACCAGCAGGGTGAGCAGGGTTGCCGAGATGATCCCGCCGATCACGACGGTGGCCAGCGGACGCTGGACTTCGCTGCCAAGGCCGACATTGAGCGCCATCGGCACGAAGCCGAGGCTCGCGACGAGAGCTGTCATCAGGACTGGCCGCAGACGTTGCAGCGCGCCGTCGAAGATCGCTGCATCAAGCGTCTCCCCGGCCTCGCGTCTCTGCCGGATGAAGCTCAGCATGACGACGCCGTTCAGCACCGCAATCCCCGAGAGGGCGATGAACCCGACCCCGGCCGAAATTGACAGGGGCAGATCCCGCATGGCGAGTGCTGCAACCCCGCCCGTGAGGGCAAGGGGAACGCCGGTGAACACGATGCCTGCATCCCGGACCGAGCCGAACAACATGAGCAGGAGCCCGAATATCGTCAGGAGCGCAATCGGCACAACAATGGTGAGGCGCTGGCTGGCTGAGACCAGCTGTTCCCATGTGCCGCCATATTCGATCCAGTAGCCCGATGGCAGGTCGGACTCTGCGGTCATACGGGCCTGCAGCTCGGTGATAAAGGAGCCGAGATCACGGTCGCGGACGTTCGCTGTGACGGTGAGCTTACGCTTGCCGTTTTCCCGGCTGATCTGATTGGGCCCGGGGGCGATCTCCACGCGAGCCACTTCCGACAGGGGGACGAACATCGGCCCGCCAGAGGCGCGCCGGCTTTCGGGAAGTGGTACGGGCAGGCGTTCGATCGCCAACACATCCGTACGCAGATACTCGGGGAAGCGCACGACGATGTCGAACCGTCTGTCGCCCTCGAAGTAGCGTCCGGCAACTTCGCCGCCGAGCGCGATCCCGGCAACACGCTGGACATCGCTGACGTCGAGGCCGTAGCGCGCCAGCGCATCGCGGTCGGGATGAATCGACAGGATCGGCAGGCCCGTCACCTGCTCATATTGAACGTCTGCCGCGCCGGGTACACTCGCGACAATCCCTTCGACCGTCCCGGCGAGTTCAGCCAGAGTGTCGAGATCGTCACCATAGATCTTGATGGCGACATCCGCGCGCACGCCCGAGATGAGCTCATTGAACCGCATTTCGATCGGTTGGGTGATCTCATACTTGCTGCCGGGAATTTCCTCCACGGCAGCCTCCAATTCGGCCACGAACACGGGTTTGGCCTTGCGGGGATCGGGCCATTCCTTGCGCGGCTTCAGGATGATGAACGTATCGGCTACGCTGGGTGGCATCGGATCGGTTGCGATTTCAGGCGTGCCGATCTTGGCGAACACGCGCTCGACTTCCGGCAGCGCCTTGATGCGCCGCTCGAGCATTTCCTGCATCTCGACGGCCTGGGTGAGGCTGGTGCCCGGGATACGCAGGGCATGCAGGGCGATGTCGCCTTCGTCGAGGTTCGGGATGAACTCCGATCCGAGCCGCGTTGCGCCCCAGCCGGCGAAGCCGACCAGGACAATTGCGCCTACGACGACGGCATAACGCGACTTCACGGCTAACCGGAGTGCCGGGCGGTAGGCGGCCTTGGCGCCGCGCATGATCCAGCTTTCCTTCTCCGTAACTTTTCCGCGTACCAGCAGCGCAACGGCGGACGGCACGAAGGTGAGTGACAGGATCAGGGCAGAGGTCAGCGCGATCACGACCGTGAAGGCCATCGGATGGAACATCTTGCCTTCAATACCGGTGAGCGCAAAGATCGGCAGGTACACCACCGTGATGATGATGACGCCGAAGATCGACGGCCTGATCACTTCGCTTGATGCGGATGCGGCCAGCGAGAACCGCTCGTCCTGGGTAAGCAGGCGCCCGAGCCGGTGCTGGGCCTCGCCAAACCGCCTGAGGCAGTTTTCCACGATAATGACGGCGCCATCGACGATCAGGCCAAAATCAAGCGCGCCAAGGCTCATGAGATTGCCCGAGACCTTGTTGCTGACCATGCCGGTAACGGTCATCAGCATGGCGAGCGGAATAACCGCCGCTGTCAGCAGCGCCGCCCTGATATTGCCGAGCAGCAGGAACAGGATGACGATCACAAGCAGCGCGCCCTCGGCGAGGTTTTTCTCGACAGTGGCGATCGTTGCATCGACCAGGTTGGTGCGGTTATAGACCGGGCTGATGGCGACCCCATCGGGCAGGCCCGGGCGGATGGCGTCGACCTTTTCATCGACGGCAACGGACACAGTGCGGCTGTTTTCGCCGACAAGCATGAAGGCCGTGCCAAGCACGATCTCCTCACCGTTCTGGGTCGCGGCGCCCGTGCGCAACTCTTCGCCCTCGCGGACCTCGGCGACATCGCCAAGCCGGACACTGACAATCCCGGTATCCTTCACGGTGATGGCGCGCAGGTCCTCCAGGCTCTGGGCCTGTCCGGGTACGCGGATGAGGTTCTGCTCGCCATTGCGCTCGATATAGCCCGCACCGGTATTTGCGTTGTTGCGGGCGACGGCCGAGAGGATGTCATCCAGGGTAAGACTGAAGCCCGCCATGGCTGCCGGGTCAGGCAGGATATGGATTTCCTTCTTGAATCCGCCGATCGTGTTGACTTCGGTGACGCCCTTGACGGTGCGCAGCTGGGGTAGCACGACCCAGTCGTTCAGTGTCCGCAGGTCCATCGGGGACCAGGGTGTGCCGTCCTCCTTCCTGGCGCCGGGTTCAGCCGCGAGGATATACATGTAGATCTCGCCAAGACCCGTCGAGATCGGGCCAGGTTCGGGGGTGATCCCTTCAGGGAGCGCTCCCTGTACGGACTGGATGCGCTCGGAGACGAGCTGCCGGGCCCGGTAGATGTCCGTTCCGTCATCAAACACGACCGTGACCTGGCTGAGGCCATAGCGGGAGACAGAGCGGGTATAGTCGAGACCCGGCAGGCCCGAGATCGCGGTCTCGACCGGGAAGGTGATCCGCTGCTCGGTTTCCAAAGGTGAAAATCCCGGCGCTTCAGTATTGATCTGCACCTGGACATTGGTGATGTCCGGAACAGCATCGATCGGCAACCTGTTGAAGTTCCAGATGCCCAAGCCGGCGAGGCCGAGCACGATAGCCATCACGAGCCAGCGCTGACGAATGGAGAAGTCTATGATGCGTTCGAGCATATCCGTCCCCTAATGGTCGTGGCTGGCGCCGGACTTTTCGATGTCGGCCTTGATGAGGAAGGAATTGTCGGTGACGTAGATTTCGCCGGGTCGCAGGCCGGCGAGGACTTCAACCCGCTCGCCATCGCGGCGCCCGAGTTCGAGCATGCGTACCTCGTAGGTGTCGCCAACCTTTGCATAGACGACGGTAAAGTCGCGAAAACTCTGGAGGCCCGCTTCCCGGACGGTCAGCGGCACTTCGTTTTCGGCAATCACGACTTCTGCCATCAGGCGCATGCCGGGCTGCAAGCCGGAATCGGCCGGAATTCCGGCAACCGCAATCCTTGTCTGGGAATTCGCGCCGGCCATCGGAAGGAACCGCGAAATGCTGGTCTCTGTCATCATTTCGTCGCCCGCAACACCGAGCCGGACCGTCTGGCCTGCTTTTACGCGGGCCGCGTCCCTCGGAAAGACATGCAGGTAAGCTTCCATCTGGCTGAGATCGGCAATCACGAAGAGTGGGTCTGCGCCGGCAACGTCACCGGCGTTTGTATTCCGCTCAAGGATTGTTCCGTTCTTTGGGGCTGTGACGGTGTATTCCTGCAGGCTGCTTGAGGATTCGATCCGCGCAAGCGGTTGGCCGCGCTGCACGCGGTCGCCAACATTGACGCTGACGGACCGGACGGGGCCGGGATAGGTCGCGCGCACAGCAGAGGTTGCAGACGGGGCAAGCGACACCTCTCCGGATAAGAGGAGCAGGTCCCGGACGATTCCGGGGCCTGCTGTCTCAATGCCGACACCCGCCTCGGCCGCGACATCTTCCGGTATGGTTGTGCGCCCTTCAAACGACTCGTATCGCCAGGAATGCGTTTTGCCTTCGAAATTGGCCGTGACTTCAACTTCGAAGGAATGGGGTTCGGTGACCACCCCGTCGCCCATCAGATAATCCTGCCTGGACACAAACTGGAATGTGTCCACGATGCCGCCGAGGCGATGCAGCTTGACGGTCAGGTCGACAGAGGACGGGTCGAGCGGCGTGCCATCCTTGTACGGGTATATCCGGTACTGAGGCGGCACGCCCGTTTCAAAAATCGTCATCTCGAGCGCAAAGGCTCCGTCTTCAAGCAGGCGTCCGTTATTAGGGCCGCGGGCATAATCTTCCGCAGCCGTCTCGCCGTGATCTGTGTCCGACGCATCTGGCCTGCCGGGCTCGCCACACGCGCTAATCAAGCCAAGGAGGAAGATGGCCGCAAGGGGGGCAACCCGTCTGTTGAGGGGATGGTTCATTCCGGAGTCTCCGAGGTGGGGGCGGGTCTGTGTGCGGCTGGGCTCAGGCGCGCCAGCGCAGCTTCGTTGAGGACATAGGTTCTCAGATGGGTGAGACGTTCTTCGCGAAGCTCATTAGCCGTGCTCTGGGTACTGATGATGTCGAGATAGGAGAAGGCGCCGCGCGCATATCCATCGCGGGCTAGCGCGACGGCTTCGTTTGCGGCGGGCAGCAGAACGGAGTCGATCTCCTCTATCTGTTCCAGCGCGCTGAGCGCAGCGCGTTGATAACCAGCGGCGCGGCGGATCAGTTCCTGCCGGAGGGTTTCACCCTCGACTTCTAAACGGAGCTGGTCAGCCCTTGCGCGGGCAAGCGCGGCCTGACTCCGGCCGCTCGTACCAAGCGGAATTGAAGCCCCCGCAATGACGGCGGCATCCTCTTCCAGTCCTAATTTGCGGACCCCGACACTCCAGGTGACATCCGGAATAGCCTCGGCGCGCTCAAGTTCGATCTGCGCTGCGGATTGGAGCTGTTCTGTAGCAAGGCGGTCGAGTTCCGGAGAGGAAAGATCTGCGATATCAAAGGCGCGCGGTGTGACCCTTGCTTCCAGAAACTCCGGATCAATCCGGAAATCGTCCTTGGCCAGCCAATAGGCGCCGAGTGCGGCCCGGAGGTTTTCAGCCTGCGCCGCGTGACGGCGTGCTTCGGCTTCCGCGCGGAGGCGGTCGGCGGTTGCCCGCGCGCCGGCAAGAAGGGGATCTCGCGCGGCCTCGACGCGCCGCTGGATGACCGCTTCGAGCTCACGCGACAGGGCAATCTGGTCACATGCGAGGGCCAGTCTGCCTTCGGCAAGCGCGGCTTCGGCATAGAGTGTTTCGACTTCCCCACGGATTTCGAATTCTGCGGCCGCAAGGCGTGTCCCGGCAACTTCGACCCCTCTGCGGGCAAGCGCTTCACGCGCCTCGCGCTTGCCCCCGCGCTCCCAGACACGAGAGAAGCTGGCGGTGACCTGGAGGTTATCAATTTCGCTGGCGAGGCCTGAGCCAGGGAAATCCTCGATTTCAAGCGAAACGGTATCCGCTGGTCGGAGCGCCGCGATCGCGCGCTCGGTTCTCGCCGCGCGGACTTCGGCGTTGGCAAGCTCAGGCCGGAGATCCGCTTCGACGGCAAGCTGCATCGCGCGTGCAAGCGGGATTACCTCAATCTGCGCTTGTGCGTCCCCGCAGGGATCAGTTTGTGCCTGCGCCGAAGCGCCCGACAAAGCCATCGCGAGCGCGAGGCCTACAAATTTGGAAGACATAAGAAGAATAGCTCCTGACCACGGATAGTTGCCTGGCGTGCCTCAAGGCTTGCCAGCGACGCTCAGGGTCAGGCCCGATCAGGGTCCGGATCAGGGGGGAGCAGCGGAGAAGGTTGCTGCAAATCGGCTAAGAAGATTTTCGCCTCTGCTTCAGGCAGGGGTGGGGCAGCTGAGAAAGGCGACACACTGATGGCGGTCAGATGAAGTTCCGCGCCATGATCGCCCGCATGGCCCTCGGCATGGTGATGCGCGTCGAAAATGCGAACGCCATGATCGTCGTCATGACTGGCATGATCGTGCCCATGATCTTCATTATCGTGAGTATCCAGGACAGCCGGTGTCTGTGCATGCGCTGCCGTATGCGCTGCCTGGATCATTGATCCGGACACCGAAAACACGATGCAAAGTAGAGCTACCCAGAAATGGCGCATTCTGGCTGGATACGGGAAGGACGCTAATATGTAAAGAATGGTGCGATCGGACTGGTTCACTTGATTTTCGCCGTAGAACGTTTCTTTTCGCAAACGCTCCATTCCATCCTTCCAATTTGCGATGCTTATCCCGGAATTTCGGCCGCCCTCGCTCAACAGTCATTCGAACATGGTCCTCAATACACTCACCAGCCCGAAAAGTCGCATGAGGGCCGGACTAAAGTCGGGGTCAGCGCCAAAAAATTGCCGGGCTAACAAATCTGGTGGACTACTGCTGAGCGGCAGGCCAGGACATCCGAGCCAGATATCTTCGATCCACTGGGGCTCGGGCCGTGCCCGGAGAGCCGCATGTTATGATCTTCCTCATAGTTTAGTCTGAAGCTGATAGCCCGGGCGGTAAGAAAGTGTCACCGTGGTGATGAACCGGTTGGCGAGCCAGGTGGTCCGGCTGACGGTGAACAAGGCCGCGCCGGGTCGCGTGCCAAGCGCCGCTGCTTCTTCTGAACCTGCCGCAGAGGCAGAAAAGCTTACATAACCGCTGGAATAGGGAACATCCCGCACCAGCCATTCATTGGGGCTGACCTCATCGAGGGGCGCCGTCGAGATGGCAGGCACGGCCTGAATGTTCACCCAGCGGTCCTCATAGGCGAAGGGCTCTTGGTCTGACTGGTAAAGCGTCTTGAGATGGAGCGCGCGAGTCCCTTTCCGCAGGTGGAGCTGACGCGCCACCTTCTCTGGTGCAGGCGCGGTTTCCCGCATCAGAATGCTGTGACCAAAGGCAGCGCCACGCTTTTCTATTTCATGCCGGATGATCGGAATCTCGATTTTCGCCAGAGATGAGGGCAGGGGCATGACCCGTGTGCCGGCGCGGCGCTTGCGTTCAATCAGACCCGAGTCAGCGAGCACCTGCAGTGCCCGGTTCATGGTTGCCCGGGCGCATTGGTACTCCTGCGCCAGATCCGTTTCGCTGGGCATCACTGTTCCCGGTGGCCATTCTCCGGCCGTGATCCGGTTACGTATAGCCAGGCTGAGGGACTGGTGGGTGTGGTGAGGATTCATATAGCGGCGCGCAATCGTCTCATGGTCGCATTGAAGCGTTGGGTGATGGTGTCCCGATAAACATGACGCCCCTGTTTGACAACATGACGCCCGGCCGACCAGACATCACTTATCAGCCGGTCGTCACCGGCAAATATCCAGGCGTCGAGCAATCGGTCCTGAGACAGGCCCTCAAGAGCGGGGTCGTTCATGTCGAGGGCAAAAAGATCTGCCACCCGGCCTGTCTCGATTCGCCCGGCGTCGCGGCCGGTCGCTTTTGCTCCTCCCGCGGCTGCCATTTCGAGCAGGAACCGGCCGCATGACCGATCCTGATCAGCCAGTACCACGCGCCGGCGGTCACGAAGGCGCTGTGAATGTTCCAGCGTCCTGAGCTCTTCTGACAATGAAATCCGGATAACAGAATCCGAGCCGATGGCGAGGGCGCCCCCTGCTTGCAGATACTCGGCAGCGCGCAGTATGCCGTCTCCGAGGCTGGACTCTGTTATCGGGCAGGCACAGACAACAGCGCCCCGCGCGGCAGCGGCTGTCACTTCGCTGTCGTCCATATGCGTCGCGTGTACGAGACACCAGCGATCATCGACATCGGCATGATCGAGCAGCCAGTTGACGGGCCGGCTGCCATAAGCCCTGACGACGCTTTCGACTTCTCCTGTCTGCTCGGCAATATGAATATGAATCGGCCCGGAAGCGCTAAGTCTGACAGAAAACTCAAGGGCCTGCGGGGAGACCGCGCGCAGCGAGTGTGGGGCGACGCCGACACGCCAGTCTGGCGGCGCCGAGAGGAGGCGATGCCTCGATCTGTCGAGTATGTCTGCGTACTGTTCTTCCGAACAGGCAAATCTTTTTTGTCCGTTGCCAAGCGGCCGGTCGTCCAGGCCTCCCCGCATATAGAGTACGGGAAGGTGAGTGTAGCCGATGCCTGTCTGCATGGCTGCAGCAGAGACCCGCGCGCTCATTTCATCAATCTGGTCGTAGGGGGATCCATCCGGCTGCTGATGAAGGTAGTGGAATTCGGCAACCGACGCATAACCGGATTCCAGCATCTCCATCTGTGTGTGTGCTGTGATCGATTCCACATCGTCTGGAGTCAGAATTTCGGCAAACCGGAACATCAGGCGCCGCCATGTCCAGAAATTATCTTCAGGGTCCGGGCCGCGAAATTCAGAAAGTCCGGCCATGGCCCGCTGGAAGCTGTGTGAATGCGCGTTGCCGGGCGCGGGCAACAAGGCGCCGACGCTTACAGCGCCCGCGACCGGCCCCTCGCCGATGTCCGAAATAAGTCCGTCCTGGCTGATGACAATATGGGCATCCTGTCGCCAGCCGTCTGCAGCGAGGAGCTGCCTTGCGTGAATAACCTGGCTCAACCGTCTTGTTTCCCGAAATTATTATGTATAGACAATTAAACATCACCGGGACACACTGATCAAGTAAAAGATCGGCTGACAGATGACTCAAAAACTCTTCACTCATTGTTCTCTGGCGACGATGCGGAGTGGTGGGGCGCCGTACGGTTTCATCGAGGACGGCGCCTTCATGACCCGGGCGGGGCAGATCACCTGGGTGGGGCAGTCCGCGAGGCTTCCCGCTGGCGCTGAAGGCCTTGAGGCAGTAGACCTTGGCGGGCGTCTTGTTACCCCGGCGCTGATCGATTGCCACACCCACCTCGTTCATGCCGGGGACAGGTCGGCTGAATTCGAGATGCGCCTCCTGGGAGCGAGTTATGAAGACATCGCCCGGAGCGGGGGAGGCATTCATGCCACGGTGCTGGCGACACGCGCGGCCAGTGATGAGGACCTGCTCGCGCAGTCTCTGGTGCGCGTCGACGACCTGATCGCAGAAGGCGTCGCTGTCATAGAGATAAAGTCAGGCTACGGACTGACAATCGGCAATGAAATCCGCATGCTCAGGATCGCGAGGGAAATTCAGAACCTGCGGCCGGTAAAGGTCATCACAACCTGGCTCGCGGCCCATGCCGTGCCAAAGGATTTCGATGGAGACCAGGATGCCTTCATCGACTCCGTTGTGATTCCGGGGCTGAGGCTGGCGGCTGCACAGGGGCTGGTCGATATGGTCGACGGCTTCTGTGAAACCATTGCTTTCTCGCCCGCGCAGATATCACGCGTCTTTGACGAGGCAAGGCGGCTGGGGGTCCCGGTAAAACTTCACGCAGAACAATTGTCGGACCAGAAGGGCGCCTTGCTGGCCGCGTCCTATGGAGCTCTGTCTGTCGATCATCTTGAGCATCTTGCTCCGGAGGAAGCTTCCGGTCTGGCCAGCGCAGGAACGGTCGCAGTGCTGCTGCCGGGAGCATACTATATGCTGCGCGAAACCCGTCTGCCCCCAGTCGGGGCGCTGCGTGCGGCCGGTGTCGAGCTGGCTGTCTCGACCGACTGCAATCCGGGGACGTCGCCGATATCTTCCCTGCTGACAGCGATGAACATGGCATGCACGCTTTTCCGCCTGACACCCGAAGAGGCACTGGTCGGTACGACGCGGGCGGCAGCGCGGGCTCTGGGACTAGCCGGTGAGTTTGGCACGATTGATCGGGGTGCAAGGGCTGAACTTGCGGTCTGGAACCTGACACATCCAGCACAACTTGCCTGCCGTATCGGCGGCTCGCCCCTGAACCGGCGCATCACGGATATGAGGGGTCGATGACTTTCCAGTTGAAGCCTGCGAGCACGTCGCTTGCTGACCTTGAAGCGATCTTCAGGAGCCGTGGGCCGCTGGTCCTTTCCCGCAGCGCAGAGCCTGCGGTGAGAGAATCTGCGGCAGTTATCGAGGCGGCAGCCCGCAGCGAGGCGGCGATTTACGGGGTCAACACGGGATTTGGCAAGCTTGCCTCCGTGCGCATCCGCCCGGAAGACAACAGGCAGTTGCAGCGCAACCTTATCCTCTCTCATTGTGCCGGAACCGGTGCGCCCCTGTCGCCGGAGGTGACGCGGCTGGCGCTCGCGCTGAAACTACTCTCGTTCGGGCGGGGGGCCTCAGGTGTCCGCTGGGAAGTGGTGGAAGCGATTGAGACATTCCTGGCGCGTGAGATCCTGCCGGTCGTTCCGTCGCAGGGGTCTGTGGGCGCTTCGGGGGATCTCGCCCCCCTGGCGCATATGACGGCGGCGCTCATCGGTGAGGGGGAGGTCTGGCTTCGGGGCACACGCATGCCGGCCCGCGAAGCCCTCGCCGCTGAAGGCCTCACCCCGCTCACCCTTTATCCCAAGGAAGGCCTGGCCATGATCAATGGCACACAGGTCTCCACAGCGCTGGCGCTTGCCGGACTGTTCGGCGCCTGGCGGCTGGCAACGGCATCCTTGACAACCTGCGCTCTGTCTCTGGATGCGGCAATGGGATCAGCTGCGCCTTTCCGCGCCGAGATTCACGAACTGCGCGGGCATCGCGGCCAGATTGATACGGCCCGGCGCCTGCGCGAACTCCTTCAGGGCTCGAGCATACTGTCCAGTCACACGACCGGCGACGAGCGCGTGCAGGATCCCTATTGTTTGCGATGCCAGCCCCAGGTGGCGGGCGCGTGTATTGATCTCCTCCGTCAGGCTGCCAGGACGCTGGAGATTGAGGCCAACGCGGCAACGGACAATCCGCTCACCCTGGAGGATGGGTCCATCGTCTCGGGGGGAAACTTCCATGCTGAGCCGGTCGCCTTTGCCTCAGACCAGATCGCGCTGGCGATCTCAGAGATTGGTGCCATTTCGCAGCGGCGCATTGCGCTTCTGGTTGACCCCGCACTGAATCACAAACTGCCCGCGTTCCTCACGCCTGAGCCGGGGCTGAACTCCGGCCTGATGATCGCTGAGGTAACGTCCGCGGCGCTGATGAGTGAGAACAAGGCGCTTGCAAATCCGCGCTCAGTCGATTCCACCCCCACATCCGCAAATCAGGAAGACCACGTCTCCATGGCCTGTCATGCAGCGCGGCGTTTGCTCGAGATGAACGAGAACCTTGCCGGAATACTGGCCATTGAAGCGATGGCCGGTGCGCAGGGCGTTGAACTGCGGGCGCCTCTGGAAACAAGTGACCGGCTGAAATCAGCCATAGCAACCATCCGGACCCATTGCGCGCCGCTTGGCGAAGACCGCATCGTCTCCGGGGACATTGCGGTCCTGAAAACGCTCGTCCACGAAACCGATGCCTTGAGTGTTATGAAAGATGTCACGCCCCTGACCCTGGGGGGCAGCCAGTGACGCCCGTTACCGTCACGCGCGGCGACGGGCCGGTTATCCTCAGCCTGCCCCATAGTGGCACCTGGCTGCCGGAGGAGGTGGGCCTGCAACTCAATCCCTGCGGTCTGCGCCTCGTCGATACCGACTGGTATGTCGACCGGTTGTATGAAGGCTTGCTGCCTGGCGCGACTATTGTGCGGGCAAATTTTCACCGGTATGTTGTGGACGCCAACCGGGACCCGTCCGGCGCAAGCCTCTATCCTGGCCAGTATACAACCGGGCTTGTCCCGCTCACGACATTCGACAATGAGCCGATCTGGAAACTCCCCCCGTCGGCGCTTGAGATCGAGACGCGCCGCGAGCGGTATCATAGACCCTACCACCATGCGCTCTCGAGGGAGATTGAACGGGTCCGCGGATCGCAGGGGATAGCTGTCGTTTACGACTGCCACTCCATCCGTTCGGTTGCGCCCTTACTGTTTAAGGGGATTTTGCCCGATCTGAACATCGGCACCAACAATGGCGTGACCTGCGCGCCGGCTTTCGAAAATGCTGTGGCTGAACTGTGTGAAGCAGCCCCCTACACCTGTGTCGTAAACGGGCGTTTCCGGGGCGGCTGGACAACCCGCCATTATGGCGTCCCGGCCAGGGGCGTTCACGCCATCCAGATGGAAATTGCGCAGAACGCCTATCTCGCAACCGAAACGGCGCCATTCGCTTTTGATGAGCAGAAGGCCAGGCAGCTGCGCGCCACCCTGAGACCGCTTCTCGAGCGCATAGAGCAGGTCGCGTTCCGGCTAGCGGCTGAAAAAATCAGAACAGGAGACCGATAATGGACAGCAGGATATCGAACAGACGTGACGTGGCGAGTCCGACAGGGCCGCAGCTCAATTGCCTGTCCTGGCAGACCGAAGCAGCATTGCGTATGCTGTGCAATAATCTGGACCGGCAGGTGGCCGAGAACCCGGACGACCTGGTGGTGTATGGAGGTATCGGCCGGGCGGCGCGCAGCTGGCCCGATTTTGACGCCATCGTTACCACATTGAAGCGGCTTCGCGACGATCAGACATTGCTGATCCAGTCAGGCAGACCCGCCGGCGTCTTCGAGACCCATCGGGACGCGCCCCGTGTTCTGATCGCCAACTCCAACCTTGTGCCGCACTGGGCGAACTGGGAGACTTTCAACGAACTCGATCGCAAAGGCCTGATGATGTACGGCCAGATGACGGCGGGTTCCTGGATCTATATCGGTACGCAGGGCATTGTTCAGGGCACGTATGAAACATTCGTCGAGGCAGGCCGCCGCCATTATGATGGCAATCTCAAAGGCCGCTGGATACTGACAGGCGGTCTTGGCGGAATGGGCGGCGCGCAGCCGCTTGCCGCCGTGATGGCAGGCGCAAGCTGCCTGGCGGTGGATTGCGATCCCGAGCGTATCGCGTTCCGGAAACGGACACGGTATCTCGATGAAACGGCCGAAACACTTGATGAGGCCCTGGGTATGATCGAGCGCTGGACAAGGGCGGGGGAAGCGAGATCGGTCGGCCTCTGTGCCAATGCCGCAGACGTGTTTCCCGAACTGTATCGCCGCGGGGTCCGGCCCGACATGGTCACTGATCAGACATCGGCCCACGATCCGCTGAATGGTTATCTGCCGCTCGGCTGGACGCTTGAGCAATGGCGCGAGAAACGCCGCACTGATCCGGCGGGCGTTGTCCAGGCGGCGCGCGCGTCGATGAAGGTTCAGGTCTCTGCGATGCTCGACTTCTGGAACGCGGGCGTGCCCACATTTGATTATGGCAACAATATCCGTCAGATGGCCCTTGAGGAGGGGCTCGCGCAGGCATTTGATTTTCCGGGGTTTGTCCCTGCTTACATCCGGCCGCTCTTCTGCCGCGGTATCGGGCCGTTCCGGTGGGCCGCGCTGTCAGGCGATCCGGAGGATATCCTGCGCACGGACGAGAAGGTGAGGGAGCTGCTGCCTGACAACGCCCCCCTTCACAACTGGCTCGACATGGCCCGCGACCGGATCGCCTTCCAGGGGCTTCCTGCCCGCATCTGCTGGGTGGGGCTGGGAGACCGCCACAGGTTGGGGCTGGCATTTAACCAGATGGTGGCCAGTGGCGAACTGAAGGCCCCGATCGTGATCGGGCGCGACCATCTCGATTCTGGTTCGGTGGCGAGCCCCAACCGCGAAACAGAAGCCATGAAAGACGGCTCCGATGCCGTTTCCGACTGGCCCCTCCTCAATGCACTTCTCAATACGGCATCGGGGGCAACCTGGGTCTCATTGCATCACGGCGGCGGCGTCGGCATGGGCTTTTCCCAGCATGCCGGCATGGTGATCGTGGCCGATGGCTCTGAAGACGCGGCGCGGCGTCTGAAGCGTGTGCTGTGGAACGATCCTGCAACGGGCGTTATGCGTCATGCAGATGCCGGATATGAGGACGCCGCCGCCTGCGCCGTCGAGAAAGGGTTGGACCTTCCGGGGATATTGGGGCGGCGGGATTAATTGTGTGTCTCTGATCCGGCGGGGGCGCGGGTGACAATCCGGGCGCTGCCTTTCAGCGAATAACGCCAGAAAGCAGCTTCTCCGAAACCCTGCGTCCCCGGAGGCAGAGGCTTCTGCCCGGTAAAAGGGGGGGCTGGGGGGGCCTTCGCGTTGCATACACGGCCCCGAAAGCGGGCCTGGCCAGGCTGGCCGCTTCTGCAGGCGATATAGCGAAGATCCGGGACCGGGCTCAGGCGCCTTTCCGGAGGTACCGCGATCCAAAGAGCGCCTGTCCAGGCCGGTCAGCTCGTAGATGAACTCGCGGGACTTCTGGCGGCGAAGGCGGGCGTCCCGCGCAAGCCGGACCGGAGGTTTCTGCCGTACGCTTCAGTTCCGGGTCTCAAGCTGCAATAATCCTGAGGGAGGCCTCAGCCGGGCGCGTATGCTCGGTAGACAAGGACATGCCCGCAGAAGAGGTAGGCCAATGAGAAAATCCCTGCCGCACCGGCTTCTGGCTCCCGGCCTGCTGGCGCTCGCAACTTCAGCCTGTGCGAATGTGCCAGCCGATGCCGGCTTTTCCGGAATCAGTGAGGTGGTGTCGTCCAGAACCGGCGCTGCGCCAGTCTGGCCCCGCACAGATGCGGGGCGAGCAGAGGCGATGGCTGCCGCAGACGAGATTTTGGCCGGTCGGGTCGGCATGGATGAGGCCGTCGCACTGGCGTTTTTGTCCAGTCCGCGGCTGCAGGCCGAACTGGAAGAGCTGGGCATCGCGCGTGCAGAGTTGGTGTCAGCCCTGCTGCCCCCCAATCCGTTTGTTGAAGTGACGCGGCCCGCCCGGGGCAATCTGCTCGAACTGGAGGTGTCTGCCTCTTTGCTGGACTTTCTTTTCTGGCCTCAGCGCGCGCGGGCCGGCAGGGCGGGGATGGAAGCGGCGCAGGCTCGGGCGACTGCCAGTCTGGCAGAGGCCGCCGCCGAGGTGCGTATTGCCTTTATCGATCATGTGGCAGCGCGTCAGGCGCTTGACCTTTACCGTCAGGCGGAGGCCGCCGGTCAGGCCGCACAACTGGCGGCCGAAGCGCTGTTTGACGCCGGGAACATTGCGCAGGTTGATTATGACCGGCAGCGCCAGTTCGCGGCGCAGATGATAGCAGAACGGATGAAAGCTGAGGCCGAGATCGGTCCGACCCGGGAGCATCTTGTGGCTGTACTGGGGCTTACGGCAGAGCAGGCTGAAAAGCTCCAGCTCGCGCCGCGCCTTCCCTCGCCAGGCGAAGCGCCGCTGGATTCGGAGCGTCTTGTGAGGGCCGCAATGAGCGACAGCCTGCAGCTGGCTGCCGCCGAGGCGGACCTGAAGCAGCTGGCGGCCAGTCGCGGCGTTCGCAATGTCGGGGCGCTTCTCGGCGATCTGGAATTCGGCGCGAGTTTTGAGCGGGATGGCAGCTGGTCTGACGAGTCCTACACCCTGGGTTTCAGCTTGCCGGTCGATCTGGGGATTGCGGGTCGTCAGCGCGTTGCGTCAGAGTTTCGTCAGGCGATGCAGACCCTGCAACAAACCAGGCTTGACAGTCTGGCGGATGTCCGGTCTGCGGCGCAGCGGGCGGAAAGCGCGCGGGCGCTCGCCCTGTTTCACCGGGATGTTTCACTGCCGGTCTCAGCCGAGGTGTTCGATGGGGTCGTGCGGGACTTCAACGCGATGCAGATAGGTATGTTCGAACTGCTGCAGGCCCGGCGCGAGCGCGTAGATGCGGGCCGGGATTATCTCGATGCGGTGGCCGCTTACTGGCGGTCTCATGCAGATCTGGAGCGCCACGTCCGGGTCAGCGAATTCGAGGCAGCCGATATGGCCGAAACCGGGCATATTCATCCGCCTGAAGAGAATGACCCGGCGGGCATGGAGCCTGGCCACCAACAACATGAGGGGCATGGTCACTGATGAGCAAAATAAATCTCAGCAGACGCGATGCACTCGCTGTGGCCGGACTTGCCGTAGCGGGCGCGGGCCTGACGGCAGGCAAGGCTTCGGCGCAGGCCTCAGGCCAGTACTTTCATCATGCCCGCACCGTAGAGCCGGGAACTTATCCGCCCGGTGTGCCGGGGGAAGATTATACGCCCGTCGTAACGCCCAATGGCGTGACACTCCCTTACAGCGTGCGGGGGGGCGTGAAGGTTTTCCATCTGGTCGCCGAAGAGGTGGAGCATGAATTTGCCCCGGGCCTGTCGGCAACCTGCTGGGGATTTAATGGCCGGGTACATGGGCCAACCATCGAGGCCGTCGAGGGAGACCGGGTTCGCATCTACGTCACCAACAGATTGCGCGCGCCCACATCGATCCACTGGCATGGCCTGATCCTGCCTTCGGGAATGGACGGTGTCGGGGGACTGTCTCAGCCACTGATCCAGCCGGGGGAAACATTTCGATATGAATTTCCGCTCGTGCAGCATGGTACGCACATGTACCACTCCCATCATGATGAGATGACGCAGATGGCGCTCGGAATGATGGGCATGTTCATCATCCATCCCCGGCGCCCGAAACGCCGTGTGGACCGGGATTTCGCCATTATGCTTTCGACCTGGAAGGTGCGCCCGGGGGCGCGCCGGCCTGATCCCAACGAGATGACGGATTTCAACATCCTGACGTTCAATGCCCGGGCATTTCCGGGTACGGACGCCATGGTTGTGAGACAGAACCAGCGGGTGCGGATGCGCGTGGCCAACCTGTCAGCGATGGACCATCATCCCTTCCACCTTCACGGCCATACGTTCCAGGTTGTCGGCACCGATGGCGGAGAAATTCCTGAAACAGCCCGCTGGCCCGAAGCAACGATCCTGATCCCGGTCGGTTCAGCGCGGACAATCGAATTTGTTGCGGATAATCCGGGAGACTGGGCCGTACACTGTCATATGACCCACCATGTGATGAACCAGATGGGTCATGACCTTGAAAACATGGTGGGAGTGGACCAGTCCGGATTCTCCGGTCTCGTCGGCGACCTGGTTCCGGGCTATATGGCGATGGATGGCAATGACATGGCGGCCCATGGCAAACATGTAGAAATGGGCCATATGCGTATCCCTGCAAATGCCATTCCGATGGTCGGGGCGCAGGGCCCCTACGATCATATCGGTATGGGTGGCATGTTCACGCTGATGAAGGTCCGCCCAGGGATTACCAGCTATGAAGATCCGGGTTGGTACAGGGCCCCGGAAGATACAACGGCTCGCGCGGCACGCACCGAGGAGCTTGAGAAGGACGGCATAAACATATGAACAGAAACAGGAGATACCCTATGCTCAAGACCCGCACACTTGCGCTCGCCCTCGCAGCCACAGCCTTCCTGGCGATGCCATCGATGGCCCAGGGACATGAACATGGCGCCTCGCACGGACATCATGGAGGGATGAAAGGGGTTTCTGCCTCTGTCCCGGCCAATGGCGAAATCGTCAAAGGAAAGGTCGATAAGCTTGTGCTTGAGTTCGAGCATCCGATGGTGCCCAAATCGGTGCAGCTCATGACCGATGCCATGGAGCGCATCGAGATTGATGCTACCCTTCCGGCCAGGGCGGTCGATCGTGTTGAACTCCCGCTTGGCGAAACCCTCGAGCCGGGTGGCTATCAGGTCAGCTGGCGTGCGAGCGCTGACGATCATGAAATGAGCGGCTCTTTCACATTTGCCGTACGCTGATCCGGACGGGGCGATCCGGTCAGGGTCGCCCCGCCTTTAACTGCGCCTGCTTGCCTTCAGGACGTCTCCCAGGGCCTTCCGGGCCCGGTAGATCCGGTTTTCGACGGCCTTGGTTGTCATTCCCAGGATCTTGGCAGTTTCCGACATCGACAAGCCCTCGATGGCTGTGAGCACAAGGGGCGCTTTCAGGCCATCAGGCAACTGGCTCATCGCAGCCTCAACGGCGCGCAGCTCATCCCGGTCCACCGCCATATTCTCCGGACCCGGCAGGGAGGAGGGGGGATCCACAGAGTCTTCGATATGGCTGTCGCGCGAACCGAACACAAAACCACGCACCTTTGCGCGCCGGGCCTTGTCGCGACATTTGTTCAGGGCAATCGCCCGCAGCCAGGTATCGAAGGCCCGGTTCGTGTCGAAACGGGCGATGGCTTTCCAGGCAGAGATAAATGTGAGCTGCACGATTTCATAGGCTTCATCGCTGTCGCCGGTATAGCGTCTGGCAAACCGGTACAGGCCGTCCTTGTGCCGCCGCATCAGCAGCGTGTATGCTCGCTCCTCTCCGGCGCGAGCCCTGCGGACCAGGTCCGCATCTTCCTCGGCAGACTCGGGACTCACAATTCCTGTTCAGTCAGGTAGGCAGTGACGGTCGCGTCGAAACGCGCCTGCTGTTCGGGCGTCAGTGTCTCGCGGATTTCGAAGACATAGCGGATTGTCTCCATCTGGAGCTCACCCATCGCAAGATGAAAGTCTTCAATGGCGGCCTGGACGTCCGTGCTGAGCTGACGATCTGTTTCAATGCTGGCGGCGAGACGGGCATTGGCCGCGCGCATCTCGTTTTCCCGCCGCTGACGCTGCGCCGAATAACGGGCCTCGATTTCCGACACCTTTATCCGCTGTGCGCTTGTGAGGCCCAGATCACTGTGAATCATTTCGTGCAGAGAAGGTGGCTGATCACGCGAGGCGAAGAAATGAGTGGTGCACCAGGCAGCCACCACACCGGCCAGAGCCGCAAGCAGAAAACTGACGACAATATATGTGCGCGCGGACTTGATCATGAATGCCTGGCAAGCAGTGTGGAGGGGGCAAGCGGGGTATGAGCGGAGAAGACCGCCATATCATGGAAGGTCTGGCGCGGAGGCGTGCTCACCGCGGCTGTGGCAAATCCCATCAGCAGGGCAAAGCTTGTTGCTGTCACCGGCAGCGCGCGTACCCAGCCAAGGGACGTATTCTTGCCCTTTGCATCGATACGCGTCCAGACATCGGCCTCCAGTTGAGAGAGATCGTGGTCCGCCGGAGCCTGGGCAAGACGCGTCAGAAGGCGATCAAGTTCGGTCATCTAAATACCCTGTGTTCGTCCAACTGTTACGCAGCCCGGGCGCCAGCCCCTCATGATTTGTGCAGCAAACCGGCCCCGTCCGTCAAATCCGACAATTTTGTAACAAAATCGTGAGGGACGTCATTCATCCGGACGTACACCTATTGACGCGGGCCTTGAGCACTGCGTGAGCCATGGCCGCCTGGGAGGGGTCATTCCAGTTTATCAAGCATGAAATCATGCAAATTCACCCTGCTATAATTCCGTATAAGGAGTGGCAGGTCCTTCAAGAAGGATCGAAACATTGCATCGCATTACCGCCAGACTGCTCGCCGCAACAATGCTTGCCGGAAGTGGAGGAACAGGTTGGGCTTTCGCGCAGGAAGCTGAAACAGATCCCTCCGCGCTCTCAATGGAGGCCGTCCGTGTCACGGGGAGCCGAATCCAGCGCGAGGATATCACAGGCCTCGGACCGGCGACGGTCCTGAACCGCTCCCAGATCGAAAGTTCCGGTGTGGTTGCCATCGAGCAGCTGCTGGACCGCCTTCCGGCAACCGCAGGCTTTGCGGGAAACCAGACCAATGCCTACTGGACATCCAATGGCTATGGCACGACGCAGGTCAACCTGCGCGGGCTGGGTGTCAACCGGACGCTGGTGCTCCTGAACGGCCGGCGTGTCGTCAGTGGCGGGACCGGCGCCAACAACTCGGTCGATCTCTCCGTTATTCCGGTCTCGGTCATTGACCGTATCGAAGTGCTCAAGGATGGCGCGTCAGCTATATATGGCGCAGATGCCGTTGCCGGCGTGGTCAACATAATCACCCGCGAGTTCGAGGGCCTGCAGACCAGCGCACGATACGGGATCACCGGCGAAGGCGATGGCGCAGAGTACAACGCTGATGCGATCTGGGGTATTGTTTCTGATCGGGGCAGCCTCAACGCGTCGATCAGCTATCAGAAGACCGAGCCGGTCAATATGGCTGACCGGGCTGCCTGCTCCCTGGCGGAAACCAATGGCAGCCTGCAATGCTTTGGCAGCTCTGCGACGATCGGTGGCCGGGCCAGGCTGGCTGATGGTACGCGGATCAATTTTAATCAGACCCTCGGTGGAGACGGCGATTTCTATGAGCCCTACTCGGCCTCAAAGCATAACTTTGCATCGTTCCCCTATCTGAATGCGGTCAACCCGATCGAGCGTGTGTCGTTCACCTCCTTTGGCCGCCTGAACCTTACCGACGATGTCGGTCTGTTTACCGAGTTTCTTTATACCAACCGTCAAAGCGAACAGCTCGCATCGCCCGGCAGTCTGACCAATATTAATTTTGCGGCCAGCCATCCGACCAATCCGACCGGTCAGGATCTCGTCCTGGAAAGCCGGCGCATTCTGGAGCAGGGGCCGCGGCATTTCTTCCAGGACGTTGACACCTGGCGGTTCGTGGCAGGCCTGGATGGGACGCTTTCCAATGGCTGGGCCTGGGAGGTCGCCGCAAACTATGGCCGCAACACCGGCGTCGACGGATCGACCAATGTTGCCAACCGGCAGCGTGTCGCCGAAACGCTCAACCCGGCACTCTGCAGCAATGTGCCTGGCGCGGCGATCCCGTGCGGCGACTATCTTGGCTATGGGGACCTTTCTCCCGAAGTGCTCGACTACATATTCTTCACGATGCGTGGCACGGGCGGGAATGAGCAGTCCAGCCTCACCGCCGACATCACGGGCGATCTCTTTCAGCTCCCCGCCGGTCCGCTGGCATTTGCCGTAGGCGGGGTCTATCGCAACGAAAAAGGCTGGCGTGATCCCGATCCTCTGACAGTGCTGGGGATCGCAAACACAAACCAGCAGCAACCCATCTCCGGGGAGATCTCCGCAAGCGAGGCTTATCTGGAGATTTCGGCTCCGCTGCTCGCTGGCCTGCCGCTCGTCGAAAAGCTGACACTGGACGCTGCGATCCGCTACTCAGACTATGATCTGTTCGGGGGAGACACCAACTACAAGCTGGGTCTTGACTGGCAGCTTACATCCGCTGTCCGCGCCCGCGCGACATTTGGAACAGCGTTCCGCGTACCGAGCGTTCCGCAACTCTTTGGTGGGATTGGAGAAGGCAACCTGACGACGACCGATCCCTGCAACGGCTATTCAAGCCTGCCTGCGGGTTCTGTCATTGCCGCCAACTGCGCTGCATCCGGTGTTCCGGCAAACTTCGTGCAGCTGGGCAATACGATCCTCACCCAGACCGGGGCTAATCCGAACCTCGAGCCGGAAAGCGCCGAATCCTATACGATCGGCATGGTCTGGCAGCCAGGATTTGCGGACGGCCTTACGCTGACAGCGGACTATTTCAATATAGAAATCGCCGATGCCATCCGATCGATTCCAGGCTCAACCAAGCTCTCGGTCTGCTACAATTCGCAGAACCTGAGCCATCCCTTCTGCGGGGGGCAGCACTTTACGCGCAACCCGGTTACCGGAGAGGTAAACTATCTGTCTGCCCAGCCGGTGAATACCGGACGTGAGAACGTCGCGGGCGTAGACCTCGCAGCCATCTATGGATTTGAAGTAAGGGGCCTGACCGCAAGCCTCGACGCCAACATCACCTATCTGGATACTTATGAAATCACCCCGTTCCAGGGCGCCGACCCGATCATCTTTGACGGCTTCATTGGAGGCGGAAACGGTGGTTTCGCCGATTGGAGAGGATCGGGCAGCTTCAGTCTTTCAGATGAAAAATGGACCGGGTCTTATTCGATGCAGTGGATCGGCAAGGCGACCGACTTCAATGCGGCTCCGACAGCCATCGGGTACCGTACGCCTGACGTATTCTATCATAATGCGCAGGGTACGTATCATTTGACGGAAAAGGCGTCGCTGTCCGTTGGTATTGACAACCTCTTTGATGAGCGCGCGCCCTATATCCCGAGCTGGACGGATGCCAACACCGACACCATGACCTACGATCTTATGGGACGGCGTTTCTACATGCGCGTCAACTATCGCTGGTTCTGACAAAATGACCGGACGGGGTAACCCGTCCGGTTTTCATTGGGGAGGTGGTGATGAAGCCGGTTACCTTTTTTCGCAAGGCGCATAAATGGGCCACGCTTGTCATAGGCGTGCAGGCAGTGTTGTGGACATTGGGCGGAGTGTACATGACCGTCATACCGCTCCCTGTCATTCACGGAAAGCATCTGATGTCGGGGGTTGCGCCCTCTGAGATCGACTGGAGCCGGGTGGATATCGATCCGGGGCTTGTTGTCATGGCAAATCCTGATGCCCCTCTTATCCGCCTTACAATGTTCGACGGCGACCCTGTCTATCAGGTCCTGGGAGAGCGCCACACCCTGATTAGCGCTGAAACGGGCGGGGTTGTGTCGCCTGTTTCGGAAGACGCGATCCGGCGCGTTGCGCGAACCGATTTCTCCGGCGACGCTGAGATCGTGTCGGTTACGCTGATCACGGATAATGTGCCGCTGGAGATCCAGAATGCACGACCACCTCTCTGGCGCGTTGATTTTGCAGGGTGGAATGAGCCGAGCTTTTTCTATTCTGCAGAAACAGGCCAGTTCGTATCGCGGCGTCACAATCTCTGGCGTGGTTTCGATATCGCCTGGATGTTCCATATTATGGACTACGAGGATCGCAATGACATGGACAACTGGCTCCTGAGGGTCGCTACGGCGGTTGGCTTGTTCAGCGCGCTCTTTGGCATGGGGCTTCTGATTTACCGGCTTGGATTCCGAAACCGTGCGAAGGTGGCACCATGATATTTGTGCGCTCACTCCACAAATGGCTGGGACTTATTGTTGGCCTGCAGATGACGCTCTGGATGCTGAGCGGCTTTGCGATGGCCGCCATGAGCATGAATCAGGTAAAGGGTGGTGATCGCCGGAGCGACGCCGCGCCGCCACCGCTTGCCCGTCAGGTCCAGACAGTCCCGGCCATGCAGGAGGTCTTCCAGGGCTCGATTTCGGTCGCCCTGCGGTATGGTCCCGATGGACCGGTCTATGAAATTGTGAACGCGGCAGGCGCGACGCTGCGGGATGCCCGGACCGGGCAGGCATATGAGATTACCGCTGAGCGGGCCCTGGCGGCGGCCACGCGGGACTATTCCGGGCCAGGCCGGGCCATATCTGCCGAACAGATTACAGCGCCTTTTATCGAACTCAGAAAACATGACGGCCCGGTCTGGCGTGTCAACTTCGACGATCGGCGCAACACCTCACTCTACATCGACGGTGTGACCGGACTCGTACTCGAGCGCCGAAACGATATCTGGCGCGTCTTTGACATTTTCTGGATGCTCCACACTATGGACTATGTGGGCCGGGACAACTTTAACAACCCGCTGGTTATCGTGGCGGGGCTGGCAGCGCTCTGGCTCTCAATGAGCGGCTTTATCCTGCTATTTTCGAGTTTCCGCGGGCGTGACTTTGACTTCGGGTCTGCCCTCAGACGGTTTCGCGGAGCAACCATAACAAGCGTGGTAAAAGCTCCCGGCAGGGAAGTCAGCAGTCTGGCGCTTGCGCCCGGTCTTTCCTATTTCGATGCGTTTGCCAGAACCGGAGTAAACCTGCCCTCAAATTGTGGGGGGGCAGGCAGTTGTGGCCAATGCGTCATTCGTCTGAGCCCTTCGGTTCGTCCCGATAAGGATGAACAGCGGCAGTTATCTGCGGCCGAGCTCAATGAAGGATGGCGGATGGCGTGCCGGCATCGCGTGCGGGCCAACACGGAGGTAGAGCTTCCCGCAGGGGTAATCGACAATGAACTTCTCTCCGGACAGGTCAGCAGTGTGCGGTTCCTTGCGCCATTCACCAAGGAAATCCGGATTCGCCTGGATGATCCTTTGCCAAGACCCTTTGTTGCCGGACAGTATATCCAGCTTGTGATTCCGGCCGGTACTTTTTTGGTGGACCCGGCGAGTGTCCCTGATTCGTGGCGTGGAAAATGGGTCGATATTCCTTCAACGCTTGACTCATCGGCTGCGGAGGAGGTTCGCAGACTGTATTCCATAGCGGTGGCGCCGAACGAGAATCCCAGGGAGCTGGTGTTGAATGTCCGCCTTGTTCCCCCTGCCGGGGCCAGCAAGCCCTGGGGGCGCGGGTCAAGCTATGTCTTTTCGCTGCTGCCGGGTGATGCAGTCACCTTGTGCGGGCCCTATGGCCGTTTCGGGCCGTCGGACAGCGCCCGGTCTCTTGTTCTGATCGGCGGCGGATCGGGTATGGCGCCCCTGCGTTCGATCGTGAGACACGAATATTCTGAGCAGGGGCTCAAGAGACCCATTCGTTTCTTTTATGGGGCGCGGTGTGAGGAGGATATTCTCTACCGGGAGGAGTTTGAGCAACTTGCGGCCAAAGTCGAGGCGCTGGACTGGATCGTAGCCTTATCAGACGACCTGGCTACTCCGGACAAATGGAGCGGGTATCGCGGTTTTGTGCACGATGTCGCCCGGCGTGAACTGACCGAGAGCTTCAAAGAATTAGCCGATGCAGAGTTCCTGCTATGCGGCCCGCCTGCTCTGATTGAGGCAGCAAGACAGATGCTGCGGGGCCTTGGGATCGCCGATGATCGGGTATGGTATGAAGACTTTGGCGTGTAAGAGAGGTGGCAAAAAACTCATGACCTGCTTCCGGAAAACCCGGCCCTGCGAATAAGGAGAATTTACATCTGGCAACAACTCTTGATATGTTTCGGAAGAGGCCGAGCATCAAGGTTGTCGGCAATTTTGTGGCGATAGCAGCGATCAGCCGATTGACGGGAACAGCCTGGACGACCGGCTTGATTTCGTCAGCACTGAATTGAAAGGATCGGCCGAAGAGGTGACGTCGCGCTCCGGAAGGTGCTTTTGGACGAGACGCATTCAAATCTCGTGCAAGGTCCCTTGAAACCAGCCTTACGGCGCGCCGCGAATGGTCAGATTCAGACTCATCCGCCCCACTATCGGATGCTCGCCCTCCTTCAGGGCCAGAACGCCGTGATAGCAGAGGCGCTACGGGCCGCCCCAAACGGCGACATCGCCATGGCGCAGCGCATACTTCCCGATCGGATCGGCGTGCTTCAGGCCTCCGAACTGGAAAATTGCGGGCAGGCCGAGCGAAACGGAAACAATGGGATTGGCGAAGTCGCGCTCGTTCCTGTCCTGATGCAGCGACAGCCGCGCGGCAGGTTCATAGCGGTTGATGAGACATGTATCGGGGCGGAACCTGCAATATTCTGCCTTCGTCGCGGCTGAGACGGCCAGCGCCACAAAACTCTCGGGCATCGGGGGCCACGGGTTTCCGGTCTCTGGGTCATTTGCATCATAGCGATAGCCGGCGCGATCCGTCACCCAACCCGCTTGACTGCAGTTCGTCATCGCGACGGACATCACGTGACCGCTTGGCGTGGTCATTCTGCGGAAGGGTGATACTGTCGTGACTGCTCGGAACGCGGCGAGGAGATCAACCTCGCGATCCAGCGCGAAACCGCGCAGAAGGATCGCACCTTCGGCCATCTCCTCGCGCGCAGTCTCGCGAGGTGCCTCTCCGCCGAACAGGTCAGTCATAATCTTTGTCTCCAGGATGAGGCCAAGGATTCAGGAACGGCCTGCAACACGCGAGCAGGGCAAGGCTCTGAGACGGGGCCTTCTGCAACGCCACCAATAAGATCCAGGCGGCGTGGGGCGTTTGCACAGCTGGCTTCAGGCAATTGGGTCCGTCACGGTATCGGAACTGGACCTAATGAAACCAAGAGTGCCTTAGCGCGCACCATTCCGATGTCCACTAAGGGAAACTTTCGAACAGTCATACTGTCGGTGGGGTTAATCTCCCTAAAAGTGCTGCACAATTTGCTGCACATTTTGCTACACATGAATTTAAAAAAATCAATAAAAACAGTGCATCAAGTGATTGTCAGAAGGATTTTGAAGGACTTCCTCTCCGCCAGCCATTTTCAGTTTCCGGGATAGAGTTGCGTTAGTTTGTACCGCCCCCCCCGAACAGGCGGGGTTTGGTAGCATCCAGGTGACGTGTTTGGGATCGGTGGTTCTGCCTGCCCCCTCAGCGTTCATGCCCCCTTACTATGGGAAGGTGGCAGCATGAACGCCGCTACCTTGAAACCGCCGGCTAACAAATCTGGTGGACCACTGCTGAGGGGCAGGCCATTGCCACGAAAGTGTGAGGCATTGGGTGGATCGCTTCAGATACTATTTCGCCCGAATAATCCGGAGGCAGAGGTCAGAGTGTAACCGTCCGGCCTTCCCGTCATTGCGGTGCCTGACCGTTCTGGCAGTTTGCCGAACTTAAGCGGATGATCGTGTCCGTTTAGCTGCTAGCGGACACTTGGATATTAACGGGAGATATCTGTGAGGCTTGGGGCCAGGCGCAGTAGTCGGCTGCGTAATAACCACCGGGCCTCAGGTTTCCCGATAGTCCGGGGCCACCAAAGGGAAGGTGGCTGCTTGCGCCGACGGTAGGCCGGTTCAGGTTGAGAATGCCTGCGCGCAGCTGCAGGCGGACTTTCTCCCAGATGTGTATATCCTCGCACACGAGGCTGGCCGACAGGCCAAAGCGTGTTGCATTGCCCAGATCAATGGCTGTTTCGAGATCGCTGGCCCGGTAGATCTGGAGCAGCGGGGCGAAACACTCTTCATCTGGAGCACACACAGAGGGCATTTCCAACAAGCCGGCGGTGACGAAGCCGAGATGGGGATCGGCATGCTGGAGGGGTACAATCAGGCCTCCGCCGGACGCGACAAGCCTGGCCTGGAACGCCACCGCCTTTTCAGCGGCATCCGGACTAACCAAGGGGCCCATGAACGCATCTTTCTGGTGCCAGGAACCGATTGCAAGATGGCGAACACGCTCGGCAATCAGAGCGGCTACTCGGTTTCCAAATTCACCGGCTGGCAGGATAATTCTGCGCGCACAGGAGCATCTCTGGCCGGTCGTCACATAGGCTGACTGGATCGCGATTTCCGCTGCCGTTTCGATATCCGCAGGCTCCCAAATGATCAGCGGATTGTTACCGCCGAGTTCAAGGGCGAGGATCACCTCCGGCCGTCCGGCAAAGTGCTTATGAAAATACCGGCCGGTTGCCTCTGACCCGGTGAACAGCAGGCCGTTTATATCGCTGTTGAGCAAGGCCGCGCCCGTTTCACGGCCACCCTGAATGAGGTTCAAACATCCTGCTGGCAGGCCGGCCGCTTCGAAGGCGTCAACCATGATAGGTGCAACCGACGGCGCGAGTTCAGAGGGCTTGAAAATGCATGTGTTGCCAGCCAGCAGGGCCGGGACGATGTGCCCATTCGGTAGGTGGCCGGGAAAATTGAAAGGGCCAAAGACTGCCATGACGCCATGAGGGCGATGGGTAAGTTCGAGACGGCCGAAATCAGTTGCCTGACTATATTCGCCAGCCCGCTCGGCCTGAGCGGCAATAGAGACGGCGATCTTGGCAGACATGGAGTCAGCCTCAGACATGGATTCGGTGATGAGCTTCCCCATGTCGCGGCTGATCGCGATCGCAAGGGATTCCCGCCGGGCGCGTAGCTGTTCAGCGTAGCGTATGAGAACGGCTTCCCTTTCGGATTGCGGGCGCGCCGCCCAGTCGGGGAAGGCTGCGCGTGCGGCCTGTACGGCTCTGGTCACCTGCTCCGGTGTTGCCGCGTGACCGGACCAGACGATCTCACCTGTTGCCGGGCAGGTTCGTACCCATGGGGTGCCTTTGCCGGCAATCCATTTGCCGCCGATATAGCTCAGGGAAGAAATGGGCTCGCTCATCGTTGATTGATCCCGGAGTAATGCACACGTCCGAAACTGCGCCCGGATGTGACAGGTTCAAGAGCGCTTGCGAGAGATTTATGGAAGTCATCCGCAAAGGTGTTCAGATAATGCTGGTTAACTGGTCCGATACTGTGTTCTGCGCTGAAGCTGCCGCCGAACTCTTCGACAGCTGCGCGGATCACGAAATCGCGGATTGCCCGTTCACGATCAGGGGTCCACTCATCTGCCGGTAGATGATCTACCAGATTGAAATGCAGGCCACCATCGCCGACATGGCCGAAATCGCAGACTTCGATGCCTGGAAATTGCCGGTTTAGACGGGCTGTCATCACGGAGCGGAAGCGAAGCGTGTCGCTGCGCCGGAAGGCGAGATCGAAGGCATACAGACGTCCGCGCCGACGTACCCCTTCTGACAGTGTATGCCGGATGCCCCAGATTTCTTCAGCGCGTCCGAATACCCCGGCCCCCAGCTTTCCGCTTGTCTCGTCCCAGAGGGCGCACAGGCCACTAAGAAGAATGTCGTCTAGGGAGCGATCTTCGGCTGCTAACGGCCAGTCGCAGGAAAGTTCTACCAGAACAGCCATCTCCGGAATGTCGTGACCGAATGGCCGTTTCAGAGATGGAACGTGCGCGTAGGCGGCATGCATCGCATTGGCAGACATGAACTCGATTGCGGAAATCAGCGAACCGAATTGTTCCTCAAGCCGGATCAGAAAGTCTGGCAGTATCGTTTCATCCGGCAACGGAACTAAGGCTGCGGCCCGGTGCACGGGTAGGCGTTCCACACTGAGAGTGCATTCGCCGATGATACCAAAAGTGGCGCCCGTTCCCACGAAGAGATGTTTCCAGTCCGGACCAGTTGCGTTCTTGCGAAGAGGCGAGCCCAGCTTAACCATTGTGCCGTCGGCATCACCAAGGATGACACTGAGCTCGAGCACATGCCGGCGCATATCGCCGTGGCGGATAAGGCGGGCACCACCGGTGTTCGTGGCAATCATTCCGCCAATGCAGGGATCTGCTCCGAGGTCGATTGGCAGGTAGAGGCCGTCCGGCTTGAGGCGGGCATTCACTTCCGAAAGCCGCAGGCCCGCGCTGCAGGTGACCGAACGGTTGACCCGGTCAAACTCAAAACGGCTGGTTAAGCGCTCCAGACTGACAATACCCTGCTGGCCACTATCATCGGGAACGCTGGCGCCGACCAAACCGGTTCGCGCAGATTGAGGGATCAGGTGGATATCATTCCGTATACAGGTGCGAACAATTTCCGACAACTCATCCATTGAGCGAGGACGTGCAAGGAACAGTGCTTTGCCGCGTTCCCCACGCCAGCCCTGACAATAGGGTTCGATAATTCGGGCGTCGGTTTCAATTAGGTTTTTGCGGGTAAGATACAACAAAGCGTTGCTAATCATCGATCGCTTCCAGGTCCGGCATGACGATTTTTTTCAGGGAGCGTTCGTACTCGGCACGTTAGAGGGCCTGTGGATCGTGAACCTTGCTGCCGAGCGCTTGTTCGAAGGCGTCCTTATTTCCTCTCTGGCCCGTTGCTGATGTTCCGGCCTGCTTCAGATTGGAATGGAAGATGCCAGCGGCGCTGACAGGAAGAAAGTCTTCGTAGACGATGGGGGCTGCGCTCAGTATCCCGTCCTTGAGCAGGTCCTCGAAGTCCTCCGGGGAAGATGGCTGTGTAAGGATGTCAGAGGCAAGGGTATCTGGCGTTAGCGTGTAGCGGAACCAAGCGAGTCCCTTTCGTCTGAGAGTGTCCCAGTCATCTGGCAGGTCTGCGAAGGCATCACGGGAGAGGCAGTCATCGTAGAGCGTCATGCCTCGCGCGGTGAGGGCCGCTCCGCGTTGCTCGATTTCGCCGAACCGCGCCGTGTGGGCGCCTTCGTCTGCGCCATCCCAAGCTGGCGCAAAGCGGACAGTTTCCTCCAGTGCCCTGAAGGCTGTCTGGCGCAGAAGAACGGGGCATTTCCTTTGCGGTGGGCCTTCAATCTTCTTCTTGGCCGGCAGGCCTTGAGCGATCATCTCCGATTGGGCAGCATCAATGTCAGAAACGTGGGGCGTTAGATGATTGATGTGCGGATTTTCAAAACATAGGACATCAGCGAGCAGCGGGTGTTCGGCAATCATTGCCTCATAGACTTGCCGGCTGGCGACCGATTTCCCACGCCAGCGGAAGGTCTCTATGAGGCTACTCAGAAATAATTCGCCCTCGGAGTGTGTCAGGCCGCCCTTGCGTTCGGCTTGTTCAATTTGGGCAAGCGCTTGTGGAGCAAGGATGGATCGTTTCTCCATTAGTCGTTTGGCATCACGCTGCAAAGCAGGCGAGGCAATTTGGTCCAAACGCACAAGAGATGCAAAGAGACGGAAAGGGTTCTTTCCTATCTCTCCGGCGGTAAGGGGGCGGAATGCTGTCGAGTGGACGGGTAGGCCGGCCGTTGCGAGATCGTAATAACCAACAGGGTGCATGCCGAGCACACGGAAGGCGCGCCGCAGGAGCGAAAGCTCGTCCGGGAGTGCGAGGCGAATTGCGCCGTGACGAATATCGCTGACATCGGGTGACAAGCTCTGTCGGTTGATCTTATTGACGACGTCGATCAGGCGTCCATAGGCTGGGACTTCGTCGCAGTACATCTTGGAAAGGCGGAGCGTGAACATCTGGCGCAAGCGCCAGGCTGAGATTAGATCAGACATGCTATAATTCCGTGGACTGATATTCAGTAAATTTCGGCGCGAGGTAGGCAGAGGTGGGGCAAGGGGTCGCGGGAAAACAGGATTGGTTGGTCAGCAGTTCTCAGAAAGTCTTCAACGAAGGCGGGGCAGGCAACTGAGCCCTCTGCTTCTTGGAAGGCGCCGACACAGGCGCGGAATCCAGAGAAGGAGGAATTTGAAAGCATCCCGCTTCTGTCCGCTGGGGTGGGGTCGCTGATCTTCAGGCTGACTGGGCGGGCAGTCTGGAGGCTGGAGAGGGTACCGATCTGACCAACCATGATCGGTCCACCATCCGCCAAATCTATGAGGTCTGCTTGCCGGAAACCTTCTTCTTCAAGCAGTTTCAGGGCGCCCGCCGCTGTCGGGTGCGGACGGGCAATTGCCGACGCGGCCGGGACGCTCAGTGCGCGTGGGTCGATTTCTATCCCTTCGAATACATCAAGAATGAATCGCGCGCCTTCTCGGGCAAGGCGTGCATCGCTCTGCTGATAAGTCATGCGAAGGCGATCACTCCAGACTTCGTCATAGAACGGGGCGCGGCCATCGTCTTCGCTCCAGCCGCGAAGTTGCGCTACGATGGGCTGATCGAACAAATGCCTCTGGTTTGCCATTAGGATATACCTCGCCCTTGCAAGGAAGCGACCCGCCCCGGAGGCCCGGTGGTCCGCTCGCAGGAACAACGAACCAACCTCCGTAAAACCTTCAAGAGTGCGCTTCAAGATAAGGTTATCCGGACGCTCTAGGTTGCCGCCCTCTATTGCAAAATCAGCGCACATGAAGTCATCCGTACCGACACAAGTCTTGATGCTGGCGCAGCCGACAATTTCGCCAGTGTCAAAAGACTCCATGACCAGTAGGAAGGTCTGGCTGTTGGTCTGTATTGGACCCGCAAAGGAGGCCTCACTTTTGGCGATCAGGGCCCCGAGAAACTGTATATCCGGCTGAAGGCTTGTGAGGCCTGCGCCGGCGAACATGCTAAGGCTAAATACCTCTTGTAAATCCGCTGCGCGAACCGGCCGGATTGCGTAACCCTTAACTTTGGTCATGAGGAGGCAGAAGCGAGCCGGCCGGTTTTCGACGTAAATCCCGCCAAACTGGAGGCTAGCTTCGCAAGCGCTTCGTCAATTTCTTCCGGCTTTACGTTCAGCGGCGGCGCGAGACGAATAACGTTGTCGCCAGCGATACCAACGAGCAGTCCGCTTTCGCGCAAGGCGTCGCGGAAATCTGTGTTGGCAATTCCGCTGACCTTGAAGCCTGTCAGCAATCCCTTGCCGCGAATTTCAACGATCAGGTCAGGATACTGTGACCGAAGACTTTCCAGCCCCCCCCTGAGCTGCGCAGAACGCACGCTGACATTGTCCAGAAATCCCTTCTCTGTGATATGATCAAGGATGGCAGCGCCCACAGCAACTGCAAGAGCGTTGCCGCCATAAGTTGTGCCGTGGGTGCCGGGGGTCATGTGCCGGGCGACGGCTTCAGTGGCGAGGCACATACCCAGTGGAAAGCCGCCGCCGACGCCCTTGGCGACGGCCATTATGTCGGGTGCTGCCTTGTCGCTCCACTGATGGGCAAAGAGCTGGCCGGTGCGACCCGCGCCGCATTGCACTTCGTCATAGATCAGCAGCACGCCATGCTCATTACAGAGTTTGCGAAGCCCTTCGAGATAATCCACCGGCGCTGCCCGCAAGCCGCCTTCACCCTGCACGGGCTCAATCAGGATCGCTGCAGTGTCGGGGCCGACGAGGGCTTTCAGGGCTTCGATGTCGCCGAACGGCGCCTGGACGTAGCCTGGAAGCGGAGGTCCGAATCCTTCAAGGTATTTCGGGTTTCCCGCTGCGTTGATGGTCGCGTAGGTGCGTCCATGGAAAGCGCCTTCGAAGCCAATTACGTTGACCCGGTCCGGATCTCCGTTTGCTGCATGATAGCGCCTGGCACTTTTCAGCGCACACTCAATCGATTCAGCGCCGGAATTGGTGAAAAAGACCCGGTCGGCGAAGGTCAGGTCGCAATAGCGCTGCGCCAGTTTAGATTGTCCGGGTACGTCGAACATATTACTCAGATGCCAGAGCTTCTGTGCCTGATCATGGAGAGCGGCGACGAGAGCGGGGTGGGCATGACCAAGCGTATTGACGGAAATTCCGGCGATGAAGTCGAGATAGCGGCGCCCCTGGATATCCGTGAGCCAGCTGCCCTCACCGGCGGCAAAGCGAATATTAGGCGGGGAGTAGGTGGGGAATAGGCTGTCTCTGCTCATTGTGGCTTCCTGATTTGCAGGAAGCAGCGTGCGCCAAGATATGCATCAATGTAATGAGTGAATTGAAATATATGATGCAATATATTAGCCAATATAATGCCTAATTTATACAAAAAGGATGATTTGGTGTGATCCGTCTCTCGAAGGCCGATCTGGAGATGATCGAGGTTCTAAAGACTTCGGGACGGATCAGCGTCTCTGATCTGGCAAAGACGCTCGGGGTCTCCCGGTCGACGGCGCAAAAGCGGCTAGAGCGTCTGGAGGCGTCCGGAGTAATCGAGTCCTATACCTGTCTTCTGGCGGCCACGTATCAACGCAGCTGGGTCAGCGCCCATGTGCTGGTCACTGTCGGACCGAAGACCATGGACGCCGTTGTCCAGTGCTTGTCGCGCGTGCCGGGTGTCGAGGAGGTCCACTCCGTAAGTGGGGAGTTCGACTTGATCGTCGTCATTTCCGCACCCTCGGTGGAGAGCCTGGAGGCGTCTGTTGATGAGGTCATTGCCATTGATGGCGTTCAGAGGACGCGAACCTCGATCATCCTGTCGACCCGCATAAAGCGGCGGCCCTGATTTTCCTATCCTTGCCCGCTAGCAGACAGTCTTTCAAAATGCCAGTTTCGTGATTGCCGCGTGATATACTCCGTGGATTACATGCCCGCGCCGGACGCTGATTGGGAAGAGATTACCGGACAAGTTCTGTCAGTGTACAAGGCATTGATCGATCAGGGCGTGCCGCGCGGTCAAATCAGTTTTCCCGGAGACTCGGCAGGCGGAGGGATCGCTGCCGGGAGCATTTTGCGGATCAGGGACAGTGGACTGCAATGCCTGCAGCGTTTCTTGCCCAGTCTGCATGCGCAGACCTGACGGTAGAAGGAGAAACATTCCGAACACTGCGGGAATGGGGTCCAGCCGCTGCCCTCCAAAAGGTGGACGTTCGTTTGCGCGCAGCCAGTATGCCTCAGGAGACGATCAGAAGCTGGCTTATGTGTCCCCGGTTTTTGGTGATTTCACAAAGGGGGTTCCGCCAACACTGATCCAGGCTGGTGCCCGCGAGTTTCTGCTCAGCGATTCCGTCCGGCTTTATCAGGCGATTGCAGGTCAGGGTAGCGTGGCTGTGCTCGTCATCTATCAAGGCATGCCGCACGCATTCCAGCCGTTGCTATATGGCACCCCAGAATCAGGGCGCGCCTACAGAGTTTCGAATGCTTTCTTTGATCAGGAGATGGGCGCCCAATGACGGGCCGCATAATCGTTCACCAAAGCCGGCCACCTAAGCAGATTCTTTGGTGCTGAGCGCAGTTTCGTTGCGATCCTTTGTTTCTCTCCGAAGAAATCTTCAGCATCCCGGCCTGCGGTGCTCTCTTAAAATTGTATGCCGATAATAGGGAGGTTTGGCAGTGAACAAATTCAGGAATTCAAGATACAGGTTTCTCGCAACCGTGGCGATGTTACCTGCCCTGGCAATTGCCAGTCCCGCATCGCTTGCTTTCGCACAGGATAAGGCGCCGGAGGCAGAATCCGCAGACGACACCTATGTCCTCAAGAGTGTTACGGTCACCGCCAGCAAACGGGAGGAAGACATTCTCGATGCGGCCTATTCGATCTCAGCCGTCACGGGTGATGACCTTAAGAAACTTGGGGCGAGTGAGTATCGCGACTATCTAACCACCGTGCCCGGCGTGGCGTTGGTGGATGGTGGAATTGGCGTCAGCAACGTGATCATCCGTGGACTGGCGACGACACCGGGTGGAAGCAACCTCGGGGGTACAGTTGTTACCTACTTTGATGAGGTGGCGTTGAATGGCGGCATCCGGGCACTTGAAGTCGAACCGGTCGATATTCAGCGGATCGAAGTACTGCGCGGGCCGCAAGGGACATACTATGGCGCTGGTTCGCTTGGCGGCACGCTGCGTGTGCTGCCAAATCGCCCTGACCTTGATGGTTTCAGTGCCGATCTTGCGGCGAGCGTAAGCTCCGTCGACGGGGGAGACAACGCCGCTAGCGACCTGAAGGCGACCGTGAACTTGCCTCTGGCGGGCGGCAAGGCCGCGCTACGCGGATCTCTCTACCAGCGCGACGAGGCCGCATATGTGAGAAACCTGCAGTCTGGTACTAAGGTCGGCGGCGGGACCGTTGCCGGAGGACGTATCGCGCTGTTGGTCGAGCCCACCGAAAAGCTTGATTTCTTACTTCAGGTCGTCAATCAGACGACAGAGGTTGATGGACGGCGGATCCGTGAGCCATTTGAAACGGCAGGCAACGCCCAGCGTCGGCGCAACGATGAAAAAGATGACACCGACTTTACCTTGTACAATTTGAATGTCGGATACGACTTCGGCAATGTGAAGCTGGATTCGGTGACGGCTTATTATGAGTCCGAGTATTTCGGCCGGCGGGACTCATCACTCTTTGACGGAAATGTCATTGCACTGGCCGGCCCTCCAGCATTCTGGGGGCTGGAATCTTACGATCTCTACAGTGACGACCGCATTGCCAGCGATGTGTTTTCGCAGGAAGTGCGTCTGACCTCACAGACCGATGGGCCAATTCAGTGGATTGTTGGTGTTTTCTATCGCAAGGAAGAATCCGTCCGTCAGTCAGTGTTTGTGGAAGATGCGCTGTTTGGAGAAATCCTGGCAATCGACCGTACCAATGATGCAGCTCAATGGTCCGGATTTGCAGAGGCCAATATTGATCTGCCCGGCGCATGGGGCCTCGATCTCGGGATCCGATACTCCGATTACGAGCAAGACATCACGGTTGACACGGAAGCTGGCAAGCAGGCTGAAGGCGTGTGGACTCCGCGCGTGAACCTCCGCTACGAGCCGGCTAGCGGGCAGCTATACTATTTCCAGGTTTCGAAAGGCTTCCGCCTCGGTGGATATAACGGTGCCCCCCCGAACTTGCCTGGAGTGAATATTCCGAATGAAGAGCAATACTATTCCTACAAGTCTGACTCTCTTTGGAACTATGAGGCAGGAACCAAGCTTTCGCTGGCGGGTGGCCGTGCCAGCCTTAGTGGTGCCATTTTCTACGCTGAATGGACAGAAATTCCGGTCTTCCTGACGCTGGCCGGTGGGGCTTACACGCCGCTTATCAATCTCGGCAATGCCACCAGCAAAGGCATTGAAGCTGAGTTCTCGGCGCTTCTCAGCCGGAATCTGTCACTTTCCCTGAGTGGTTCTTACATTGATACAGAACTCGGCGGGAACGCCGAGTACCAGAGCCAGCGGTTGCCCGCCTCGCCGGAATCCATGATGAATATTGCGCTGTCTTATGACCGTCCACTGAGTCATGGCATGGATTTCTACGCAAACTGGAACGCGAACTATATCGGCTCATTCCGCTCCACTTTGATTGAGGAGTTCCAGGACAATGTTGCCGCCAATGAACTGGATACGCGTTTCGGCATCACTCAGGACAAAGAGGTTGGCGATTACGTCGTCATGAATGCAAGCATTGGACTTCAGAAGAATGACTGGGACCTATCCATCTTTGCCAAAAACCTTCTAAATGAGAATGCTGCAACCTTCTCCGATACTTTTTCATATGCGGGTGCGCCTGCAGAATCCTTCCTGACTCCCAGAACGGTGGGTGTCGCGCTTAGAAAATCATTCTGAGTGCTCTGACGGGGCAGTGTTGGTCTTATCCGGCAGGCGCTGCCCCGCCAAATAGAGAGCCGCTTTGTCGGCGGAACATTCAGTTCCGGGAGGAATGAGCAACTATGGCTGGAACTGTTCGTCCCACCTTCTGGCTGGCGGTGGTGCCCTTGTTTGCGCTGCTGGTTATGTTGAGTCTGGCCGTTTCGATCTTTGGTGACAATGCCACAGGAGGGCCGGTTCAGGTTGCGCTCCTTGTTGCCGGTATGCTCGCTGGTGCCATCGGATTTCTGAAAGGTGTTTCCTGGAAAGAGCTGGAAAGCACTGTGGAAACATATTTCGGCATGGTGGTCATACCCGTGCTCCTGCTGTTATGCATCGGCGGTCTGATCGCGGTCTGGATAGCAGCTGGCATCATCCCTGCACTGATTGTAATCGGATCAGATCTGCTTCATCCTGCAATATTCTATGTTGCGGCGATGATATTGTGTTCGATCGTTGCGCTGGCGACAGGTAGCGCCTGGACAACAGCCGGGACAATCGGCGTGGCGATTATCGGCATCGCGCAGGCATCCGGTCTTTCCCTTCCGATGACTGCTGGAGCGATTATTTCCGGCGTTTACTTCGGGGACAAACTGTCACCGCTTTCGGATACGACAAACCTTTCTGCGGGCATGGTTGGCGCGGATCTGTTTGTTCATGTCCGCTATATGCTTTGGACTACCATCCCAGCGTATCTTCTGGCCGCACTTCTGTTTCTGATTTTCAGCCTGAATGGATCTGCTCAGCTCGATACCGCGCAATTGAATTCCCTGGTTCAGGAATTGCGGGGCCACTTCCGGATCGGATGGTATCTCTTTGCGCCAATGGTGCTGCTGATCGTTCTCGCCATACTGCGTGCGCCTCCGCTTGTCGTTCTTGTCACATCGATTCTCGCGGGTATTCTCACCGGACTCTTAGCGCAGCCGTATGCCGCAGCAGCCAGCTTTGGTGAGCGCCTGTCGGACTATTGGAGCATAGTGGCGACGGGATATATATATGAAAGCGGATCGCCCGTGGCTTCGGATATCCTGTCCCGCGGGGGCATGGCCAGCATGATGACAACGGTATGGTTGATCATTTCCGCTATGTTCTTCAGCGGCATGATGGAGCGTTCAGGCTGCCTCAACCGGATTCTGGGGGCAGTTCTGGGCCTGATGCGGCGCGATCGATCCATCTTTCTTGGCGCAGGCGCGACAGCGCTAGTGGCCAATACGGTAGCGGCTGATCAGTACCTTTCCATTGTCTTGTCGACGCGCATGTATGCTGCCGAAGTGAAAGCTCGTGGCTTCCGTCCTGAAATGTTGTCGCGCACTGCAGAGGACTTTGGTACCGTCACTTCGGTTCTTGTGCCCTGGAATACCTGTGGCGTGTTTATGGCTTCGACCTTGGGGCTAGCCACTTGGGCCTACGCGCCCTTCTGCTTGTTCAATATCGCAAGCCCTTTGATATCCTGCATACTGATTATATCCGGAATTTCTGTCCGCTATCTCCCTGTTGCAGGCCTACCAGTTGTCAAAAGTGATGCTGCTGATTCCGCGCCCCAGGATGAAGTGGTTGCGATTAAAAACCCCTGAATTCAAAAGATCCTGCCGCCCACAACCATCTGTGCCGTGTTACAAAAAGCTCTCACCCCGGTGACAGATAAACATGAGAGGTACGAATGAAAACAGATAGCATCATGGCGGCCCCTATGGCCCCCTATCAAGCGGACATCACCTCACGTCGCATTGTCCTGCCAGTGCCGTACCTTGTGTTTCTCGGCGACGCACGATCTGAAGCGGAGCTCAAAACAGCTTTTGGACTTCGCGATTGGGCGTCTGAGAACTGCCTTGGGCAGCACCGTATGGAGAGCTATGTGCCTGATATCGGTCTACCGGATATGTCGTTTAGCGCGGCCCACCAGGCTGGGGCCAGAAGCTTGTTGATAGGTCTGGCAACGGATGGCGGCAAGCTTCCGGAGCATTGGTGGCCTTGTCTCAGGGAGGCCGTTAACTCAGGCCTGAGTATTGTCAGTGGTATGCACGATTCCTTAGATTCTGTACCCGGCCTTTCGGACCTGGCAAAGACGAAGGGTTGCAGCCTGATTGATATCCGTCATTGGCAACCGACTCTCACCGTGGGTACGGGGCAGAGGAGGCCAGGGAAGCGACTCTTAACCGTCGGCACCGATTGTGCCATTGGTAAGAAATACACTGCGCTGGCGATTACTCGTGCCATGAAAGCGCGGGCGCAAGCGGCAACCTTCCGGGCGACAGGCCAGACCGGCATTATGCTCGCTGGCAGCGGCGTTCCCATCGATTCCATTATTTCCGACTTTGTAAGCGGCGCTGCAGAAGCGCTGTCACCTGCCAACGCAGCAGACCATTGGGACATCATCGAAGGACAGGGCGCGCTGTGCCATCCGGCCTATGCTGCGGTCAGCCTTGGACTTCTGCACGGTTCTCAGCCGGACCGTATAGTCGTCTGCCATCAGCATGGACGTAAGACGCTGGATGGCTTTCCGGACTATCCCGTCCCATCACTGGCTGAAGCAATAGAAATCAACCTCACGATGGCTAAACTTACCAATCCACAAGTAAGCTGCGCCGGGATCAGCCTGAATACCTCTGCCATGGCGCCTCGCGACAGGCAGGACCTGCTTGATCTGACGTCTGAGCAACATGGTGTGCCTTGTTTTGATCCGATGATCAGCAGTCTGGACGCGCTTCTGGACTTCATCCTTTGAGTCGGCTTCGTTTCAACATTCGCCGCCAGCCTTGGCAGCTGGATCCTCCCTTTGTTATTGCAGGCGAGGTGTGGTCACGCATTGACTCAGTTGTTGTTGAGTTGATGGACAGGGAAGGGCGCGTTGGCCGCTCGGAGACGCAAGGCGTCTCCTACAGGGGGGAAACCTTCGAAACGATCTGTGCTCAGCTTGAAACCGTCCGGAAGCGTGTTGAGAGCGGATTGTCCGTATCCGATTTACAGGTTGTTCTGCCAGCCGGTGGCGCGAGGAGCGCTCTGGATGTTGCACTTTGGGATCTGGCATCCAGCCAACAGGCACGTCCGGTCCATCAGATGATTGGCCTTGATCATCTGAATCCCGTCGAAACTGTCTTTACGATTGGTCTCAAAAGCCTGGCTGAAGCGGCCGAAGAAGCCGTTCGGAAGTCGGCGTTCCGTCAGATTAAGATCAAGGCAGATGCTGAGCGTCATCTGGATGTTATATCGGCCATTCGGGCTGTCCGCCCAGATGCTGATCTGATTGTTGATGCCAATCAATCCTGGAGCTTTTCCCTTCTTCGTGAGTTGGCACCAGAGCTTCTTCGCCTGAGGGTTTCTGTCATCGAGCAGCCATTACCTGAGAAACAGGACGAGGAACTGGAAGGGTATTCCTGCCCAGTTCTGTTGATGGCGGACGAGTCTTGCCATGACTGTGCTGATCTGGAAGTGGTTGGGCGCCGATATGGCGCCGTAAACATCAAGATTGACAAGACCGGCGGTCTCACCGAGGCGATCCGGCTGCACCGCCGCGCATCCCAAATAGGGCTGAAGACTATGGTAGGCAATATGTGTGGCGGCTCGCTCGCCATGGCGCCAGCCTACCTTATCGCTCAACACACAGATTATGCTGACATTGATGGGCCTCTTCTGCAGACGGAGGACTGGCCAAGTCCGCTGCGTTACAAGGGGGGGCTAGTGAGTCCTCCAGAGGGGCCGCTATGGGGCGGATTGCACCATAAGGTGCCATGTCCCGATGGGGTGGCGTTTGGTGGTTCGGGTAGGTTCGAGGATGGCTCACATGAATAGTGTTTTCTTCAGGGCTGGGCTTGTCGCGCTGGCTGGTCTGTGTGCAGCGGCTTGTGTTCAGTCGAAGGTTGATGCGAACGAAGCTGCGTTTCTGGAGTGTGCGGCCACAGGCATACCTTCCGAAGCGCTGGGGCCGGACTTTCTGATCCGCAACACGGTTCTCATAGATGGAACCGGGGCGCCCCGGCGATCAGCAGATATCAGAATCAGGGGCGGTATCGTGGAGGCCATCGGGGCGCTTTGCCCTGAAGCGGACGAGCCGGTTCTGGATGCAGCGGGTCTGATAGTTTCGCCTGGCTTTATTGACACCCACAGCCATCACGATGTTGGCATGACAGATAGTGCGGCGGCGCGGTCTATGCGGGCAGCCGTATCGCAGGGGGTGACAACGATTGTGGTGGGCCAGGATGGAATGTCTGTGTTTCCGCTTGAAAAATTGGCTCGGAAACTGGAGTTGGCACCGGTTGCTGTGAACGTGGCCAGTTATACCGGACACGGAACGATAAGAATGAACGCGACAGGTGTCGGTTACAATCGGGAAGTGACGCCGGATGAATTGGAGAAGATGAAGGATCAACTCCGTCAGGATCTAGATCAGGGCTCGCTCGGGCTTTCTACGGGTCTTGAGTATGATCCCGGTATTTTCTCTTCTTCAGAAGAGGTGGTCGATCTCGCCCGTGTCCTGGGCCAATATGGGGGGCGCTATATCAGCCATGTGCGCAGCGAAGACAGGGCGCTCGACATGGCAGTGGATGAGATTATCCGGGTTGGAGCTGAAGCCGGTATTCCCGTGCAAATATCCCATTTCAAGGTAGCTTATGTCGACTACTGGGGCAGATCCCGGGATTTTCTTCAGAAGTTGGATCGGGCGAGGGAGCAGGGCATCAACATCACGGCAGATGCTTATCCCTATGATTACTGGCAATCTACTTTGACCGTGCTTCTTCCGGACCGGGATTTTTCTGATATTGAAGCGGCCCGCTATGCTCTTGAAAAGCTCGCTCCAGCAGAAGCGCTGACGATCGTCAAGTTTGATGCCAACCCGAGCCTGATCGGAAAGACCGTGAAGGAAATAGCCGCCGAGCGGGGCGTAGAGGCTGCGGTTGCTTATCTTGACCTCATACACGAAGCCTATGCTGGCCAGGATATGGAAGACGTTATAGCATCAGGTGTTGCTCGTGAGCTCGTTTTGGGGCGCAGTATGGCTGCTGATGATGTCAAGACACTGATGCTATGGCCGCATACGAATGTATCATCGGATGGCACGTCATTCGGAGGACATCCCCGCGGCTACGGCGCCTTTCCGAGGGCAATCCGATGGCTGGTGCGCGACGAGAAGGCGATTTCACTTGAAGAAATGATCCGTAAGCTCACCAGCTTGAGCGCTTCCAATATAGGCCTCAGCGGCCTTGGTACTCTATACCCTGGGGCAGTTGCTGATCTGGTATTGTTCGACGCGGATCAGATAACGGACCGCGCAGACATAGGGGATCCTATGGCCGTATCAGCCGGGATACGTGGGGTCTGGGTGGGGGGGGTGCGCGTCTGGTCAGACGGAGAGGTAACGGGTTCTTATCCGGGACGCTTCCTGCAACGAGGTCAATGAACCTACGAAGAGTTTCAGGGCGTTCAATCTTTCAACAAAAGATCCAGTGGAAATCCTCGGTAAGGTTTTGTCGTTCCGTACACGACATGACTGGTAACCGTTTCTATTATGCCAAGCGTTTCGATCATCTGATCGACTACGGCGAGATAATGTTGAACGCTTGGTGCGCAAAACATAGCGAAGTAATCGACGTTCCCGGTTACCCCATGGCACGACACAATTTCAGGGATGGTCTCAATATACTCTCGAAATCGCTTTTCGTCGGTGGCTTTATTGTTGTTGAGAGTGATTTCGGCGATCACCTCAACATGAGTGGTAAGGCGGCTCAGATCTATCCGGGCATCGTAGCCGGTGATTATGCCCAGATCTTCCAGTCGTTTGCGCCTTTGCAGGCAAGGGCTCGGCGATATTCCGATCTTATCGGCAAGATCCTGATTGGATATCCGCGCGTCCTGTTGGATGGCTTGGAGCAGGCGCTTGCTTATGCTGTCAATGATCGTTTTCATGCCGAAAGATCAGCAGAAAATGCTGGGACAATAAAGCATTATTTTTGATCAGTGCGTTTATGAATCAAATGTGAATGTTTGGAGGGCTTTGTCTAGGGTAATCTTAGTTGAGCGGATTAAGTTTACTTACCAGATACTGTAAATGGCCAAAATCCGGCCGAGTATTCAAAGGTTATAGCTCAGACAATGGATGTTGATGCTGAAATCTCCGGCAAGGAAATTCTCTTTAAGCCTCGGAGCTGACATCCGGACGACCGCTGACGGGTGAGCCACTCACAAGGAATGAGGTGCACTTGCCGAAGTATGCTGTACAGGCCCTGGTAGTAACTTTCTTATCAGAAGTATGATGTTCAGCCCAACCGAACCGAACCGAACCGAACCGAACCGAACTGAACCTAGCCGAGGAGAGATCAGTTCTTCGAGTGGGGCACTGGTTTTTGGTAAACCGCAATAAAAAGATGACGCCCATAAACTTGATATGAAAGGGCTGCATGCCACTATCTGCCACCTTGTGCTTGGAAAAAGGGGACTTAAAGGCTTCTCGCAGTCTCACTGAAGCGGTTGATTTTTCTCGCGGATGTGTGGGTAATTATGTGGAGGAATCCGAAGAGTGCAGGCGCAGCCCCTGTCCGCCAGACAGTTGGGCGAGCCCTTTTTCTTTTGAATTGACGCCGGAGAAGGCATGACATCCGAAATTAAAAAACCGCCGAAAAGGTCGAAGAAGGCCGAGCAGAGAGCGGAGATGACCGAGCAGATTCTCGATGCCGCTGAGTATCTGTTTTCGATCAATGGCCTGCACGGTGTCACGCTTCGGGACGTCGCCAAACGCGTTGGCGTTCACCACAGCCTGCTGAATTACTACTTCACGGACAAGCGGGAGCTGTTTGACGAGGTCTTCAAGCGGCGGGCCGAAGTGACCCGGTCGTTGCGCATGAAGGCGCTGGACGAATACGAAGCCTCCTGTGGGGGAAAGCCCACGGTTGAGGGCGCGCTGCGAGCGTTTTTGGATACCGATCTGGATCTATACATTCAGGGCGGGGAAGGCTGGCAGAATTTCGCAAGTCTTGGCGCACAGGTGGCGAATACGCCGCTCGGCGCTGAACTGTTCGATGAACATTTCGATGAGTTGGTCCTGCGTCTGGTGGGTATCCTGAAGCGCGCCCTGCCGGAATGCGATGATGTGGACATTTTCTGGGGCTACCATTTCGTGACGGGTGGACTGATGCTCACCTTGGCCCGGACGGGCCGTATCGACAGATTGTCGGGGGGGCTGTGCAGGTCGGACGACTTCAATGCCGTGAAAGAACGCATGGCGAGGTTCATGGCGGCAGGCTTCATTGATATCTGCAAGCGGTCTGCAGCCTCACGCAGCTGACTGCGCCTTTCCGGTCCCTGGCCTTTAAATTCCCGATGCGGTCACGGCGCCGGCAGATGACTGAGCTTGAAAATAATATTCACTCACCCGTGAGTGAATATTGACAGGCCGCCCGGAATGGATCACCAAACTCTCAAGCGCCCCACCAAGGAGGCGCCTTAGGGAGGATCATCATGAAGATCAGAATTCTCGCGTCCGCGAGTGCGGCCGCCGTTCTTTCCATATTCGGAGCCGCTAGCGCTCAAGAGGCAGATCAGGCGCCGGCCCGGTCGGAAGATCAGGAGACCCAGCGGAGTCTCGATAAGGTCGTTGTTACGGCAACCCGGCGCGAGGAGAGCCTTCAGGACGTGCCCCTCAGCGTGACGGCATACCAGCAGGAAGCGCTCACCGAGAAAGGCATCGTCAGCTATGATGGTCTCGCGCGCGAAACGCCCGGCGTCGTGATCAATCAGCCGACCGCCAACTTCAACAACTTCACGACCCGCGGCATCGCTACCAATGGCTATGGCGCCAATCTCCAGGCGGCCACCGCCATCTATATCGATGAGCTGCCGATTTCGTCGAACGGCAACTCGACCATCCTTGACCCGACCCTCTATGATGTGGAGCGCGTGGAAATCCTGCGCGGCCCGCAGGGCACGCTATTCGGCGCAAACTCCCTGTCCGGCGCTGTCCGTATCCTGACGAAAAAGCCCAACACCCGAAAGTTCGAAGCCTCCGCGCTGGTTGATTACGGCCTGGTCGATGGCGACGCTTTCCGCCAGCGCTATAATGGCATGGTCAACATCCCGCTGGCCGAAGATACGCTTGGGCTGCGGATTGTGGGCTTCTACCGCGACGAAGAAGGCTGGGTCGACAATATCGGAACCAGCATCGAAGGCGCCAACTCGCTGACCTCCTATGGCGGCCGCGCCATCCTGCGTTGGGAACCCACCGACGCGCTCGATATGCAGCTCATGGTTATCCATGAAAACAGCCAGCCCGATGATTCCGGGTTGACCAATCCGGACCGCGGCAAGTTTGTCCGCCTCACGGAACGGCCGGACCTCTTCCAGTCTGATTTCACCACCTACAACTTCACGCTCGACTATGATTTCGGCTTCGCCAACTTCACCAGCTCGTCGACCTACTCGAACATCGACGGAAAATTTATCGTCGATCTCGCCGGTACGTTCGGCCAGCTGATCCCCTTCGCTCTGGATGCCGTCGGCTATGATGAGACGTTCGTGCAGGAGGTGCGCCTTGCTTCTGCGGATGGTGGCAATTGGGACTGGATCATCGGCGGCTTCTATTTCAACAAGCGCCGCGACATCACCTACGACTACCGCTCGTCTCAGGAATTCCTCGATACACGCGGCCTCACCGGTCTGCCGGATGAATATTACCTTCGCTTCACCAGCTATTTCGACCAGTTCGAAACGGCGGGCTTCGGCGAGCTGACATACCGCTTCTCGGACAAATTCTGGGTCACTGGCGGCGCACGCTACACCACGACGTCCGTGCAGAGTTTCACCAATGAAGGCGGGTATAACAGCAACTATCTGGCGCTTGCCCTTGGCGGGGCCACGAATGTTCCGATCACGGTCTTTCCTGTCGCTGCCGTGGAGGGTCTTAAAGTCGAAGGGGACAAGCTCTCCTACAAGCTCAGCGCTTCCTATAAGCCGGCCGACAATCTCACGACCTATGCGTCTATTTCGACCGGCTTCCGCTCTCCGGTGGCCAACGCACGCGCCGGCGCGGTCAGTATCGTCGATCCGACTGATCTGGTCATTCCGAATGGCGCAGAGTCCGATTCGCTGACGAACTATGAAGTCGGCGTGAAAGGCTACTGGCTGAACGGCAAGCTGTCGGCAAATGTCGCGGCCTATTATATCGACTGGCAGGACATCCAGGTTCAGGCAAACCGCCTGTCGGACCAGGTCCAGTTCGCCACCAATATCGGCGGCGCGGTCAGCAAGGGTCTCGAGTTTGAAATCGCGGCTTATCCGGCGGAGAATTTCAGCTTCTTCCTCAACGGATCGCTGAACGATTCCGAAGTCACCGATGTGACGCCGACAGAGGCCGCCATGTCGGGCGCCGAAGAAGGCATATCGCTTTCCTTCCCGACCTTCCAGGGGTCAGCTACGGTCCGCTATGACTGGAAGATGGGGGGCGAGACCGATGCATTCGCCGCGGCAACCGCAGCCTATGTCGGCGATTTCCCGGGCATGTTCCCGAACGTGCCGGGCAACCCAAACCTCGTCGCGCCGACATTCGACTACACGGAAGCCTACACGGTCGTGAACGTTCAGGCCGGCCTGTCGCGCGACCAGTGGAAGGCTGTTGCCTATATCGAGAACCTGCTGGACGACAGCTCCATCACCTATGTCCACCCGGAAGCCTTCCTTGACGGGCGCTATGCCAGGCTCCGTCCCCGGACGGTTGGCGTCCGCCTGAGCTACGAGTTCTGAGCCGATGCCCAGCCCAGACAGCTCGGTACAGGCCGCCTCCCCGCCCGGAACCGTTGTCCCGCCGGCCGCGCCCTATGCGCGGCCGGATGGGAAGGCTTGGTTCGTCCTCGCCATTCTTTGCTTTGTCTATGTGCTGAATTTCCTGGACCGGCAGATCATCTCCATCCTCGCCAAGCCCATACAGGATGAGCTTGGCATTACCGACGGCCAGCTTGGCCGGATCACGGGGCTCTATTTTGCGCTCGTCTATTGCATTTTGGGCATTCCCGTCGCCTGGATTGCAGACCGCACGAACCGGGTGAAGGTGCTTTCAGTTGCGTGTGCCATCTGGAGCGCAGCAACACTCTTCTGCGGTCTTGCCCGCAGCTATCCCCAACTCGTCGCCGGGCGGCTTGCGGTTGGCATCGGTGAAGCCGGCGGCGTGCCGCCCTCCTATGCCATCATCTCCGATTATTTCCCGCCGGGGCGGCGGGGAACAGCGCTCGCTTTGTTCAATTTCGGCCCGCCTATCGGTATGGCGCTGGGTGTGGCTTTCGGCGCGTCCATCGCGGCCGCCTTTGACTGGCGCATTGCATTTATCTCGCTGGGTCTGGTCGGCATAACGACAGCCATCTTTGTCTATTTCTTTGTGCCAGAGCCCAAAAAAGGCCGGTTGGATACGCCTGCGCCCGCATCGGCCCCAGCACCGGCTCTTGAGCCGCCTGCCGGCAGAATTCCCTCCGCGGGCTCCGGCTTCTGGAGCACGATGCGGATGTTCTTTACCCGGCCGGTTCTGATCCTGACAGCCCTTGCCAGCGGCGCCATACAGTTTGTGACCTACGCGACCCTGAACTTCACGACGCTGTTCCTGATGCGTGAGAAGGGCATGACACTTCAGGAACTGGCGCTGTACTACTCCATCCTGCTGGGTGTCGGTGTTGCGGCGGGTATGTACGCCTCCGGCTGGCTGGTCGACCGCTTCGGCCAGACATCGAAAGTGGCCTATGCCCTGGTGCCAGCCATAGGGCTTGCCGCGGCAGTTCCGTTCTTCATCGGTTTTGTCTGGGCGCCTGGCTGGCCGCTGGCGCTTCTGTTTCTCATTGGCCCGACCTTCTTCAACTACTTTTATCTCTCGCCTGCGGTGACGCTGGTTCAGGAAGAGGTGCGCCCAGATCAGCGCGTGCTTGCCGGCGCGCTCCTCCTGCTTGTGATGAACCTGATCGGCCTTGGCCTCGGCCCGACCTATCTTGGCATGGCCAGCGACATTTTCCGGCAAACCAGTCCGGACAATTCGCTGCAGATGGCTTTCTACACGCTGACGCCGTTCTATGGCGTCGCTGTGGTCCTGTTCCTCTGGCTGGCCCATGCCATCCGGAAGGAAGAAGCCCGGAGGGCTGCAGTATGACGCGCGGGATCACCCTTCTGGCCGGATTTGCCGCCGCATGTCTGGCGGCGTGCGCAACCCCTGCGGCCAGCGTCCCCCTTGCCAATACCGATCTGGGCATGATCACCGGAGAGGTGGCCGGGGAAGTCCATGTTTTCAGGGGTATTCCGTATGCAGAGGCACCGATCGGGGATCTCCGCTGGAAGCCGCCTGTGCCGGCCGCGCCGTTTGAAGCAACCTATACAGCCTCTGAATTCGGGCCCGCCTGCGTTCAGCCGCGCCCGAGAGATGGCAGCATCTATGCCAATCCGCCTGAGGCCGTGAGCGAAGACTGTCTGACGCTGAACATCTGGGCGCCTGCCAGCGCGTCGTCAGCCCCCGTCATGGTTTGGATTCATGGAGGCTCTCTGACGGCAGGATCGGGCGGAGAAGCTCTCTATGATGGCGCCAGGATAGCGGAGGCAGGTGTCGTTGTCGTGTCGATCAACTACCGCCTTGGGGTATTGGGCTATCTTGCGCATCCCGAACTCAGCGCAGAGTCGCCTGAGGGTGTATCGGGCAATTACGGTCTGCTGGACCAGATCGAGGCCCTGCGCTGGGTTCAGCGCAATATTGGAGCCTTTGGGGGGAACAAGGACAATGTGACCGTTGCCGGGGAATCGGCCGGCGCGCTCAGCGTGACATATCTTATGGCCAGTCCGTCCGCACGCGGTCTGTTTCACAAGGTGATCAGCCAGAGCGCCTATCTCATTCCAACACCGGAGATGAAGGTGGCCCGGCATGGCCACTTTGCGGCAGAGGATGTGGGGCGGTACGTTGCCCAGGCTGCCGGCGCGGCCAGCCTGGCCGATCTTCGCGCGATGGATGCGGAAAAGCTGACGGCCCTTGCGGCCGGGGCAGGGTATGCGCCCTGGGGCACAGTGGATGGCAAGTTCCTGCCACGGCAACTCGTGGACACGTTTGACGCCGGCGAGCAGGCCGCCGTTCCGATTCTTGCCGGGTTCAACAGCGGAGAAATCCGCTCCATGCGGTTCCTGATGCTGCCCGTGCCGGAAAACGGAGAGGCGTATGAGAATGCCATCCTTGAGCGGTATGGTGATCTGGCAGAGGAGTATCTCCGGCTTTATCCGCCCTCAGATCTTGTTGAGGCGGCCCTCGCTGCGCCCCGTGATGCCCTCTATGGCTGGACGGCGACACGGCTGGTGCGGGATCAGGCCACACTCGGAGAAGCCGCCTATCTCTATCATTTCGACCATACCTATCCGGCGGCGTCAGCGCTCGACCTGAAGGGGTTTCATGCCGCCGAGATTCCCTATGCCTTCGGAAACCTAAGGCGGACACCGCCCTTCTGGCCGCAAATACCCGAAGCAGAAGAGGAGCAGGCGCTTTCCGATGCCATGCTCGGCTATTGGGTTTCCTTTGCGCGGGATGGCCGGCCGGCCGCTGCCGGCGCGCCGGAATGGCGCCCCTATGATGCCGGCAGGGCGTATATGAGCTTTGCCGGCGTGCCGCAGCCCGCCCGCGATCTCGCCCCCGGCATGTTCGAGCTGCATGAGACCGCGATGTGCCGGCAACGCGCAGAAGGTTTGGAGCTCTGGAGCTGGAATATCGGGGTGAAGGCGCCTGTCATCCCGGCAGCAGGGAATGGCTGCCCATGAATACTGCCAGCATGCAGACCTATGACCTCACCCTGGACAAATTCCTGATCCATGCGGCGAAATGGCATCCGGGTGCGGAGCTTGTTACCGCCGGAGAAAAGTCTGGCATGGCAAGCGACCGCATCAGCTATGCTGGCCTGGAGCAGCGGTGCCGGGCTGTCTCGGCCCTGCTGTCGCGTCTTGGCATAAGGCCGGGTGATCGCGTCGCCACGCTTGCCTGGAATACGCGCGCACATGTCGAAGCATGGTATGGCATCATGGGAATGGGCGCTGTGTGTCATACGCTGAACCCGCGCCTGACGGCTGAGCACCTTGCCGCGATGGTGGCGCAGTCAGACGCCCGGATCGTGATCGCCGATGCCGATCTTGTGCCCCTGGCGCGGCGGGTGGCGGAGCGGGCGCCGTCCATCGGGCAGATACTGGTCATCAATGACCTTGAGACTGAGGCAAATCTGGGGGGCGGGCGGGCAGGCGGCGTGTCCCTGGAGAAACTGTTGGCCGAAGACGCGGGCCTGCCGGTCCTCTGGGGCGATTTTCCTGAAACAGCTCTCTCCGGACTATGCTTTACCTCCGGCACAACCGGCGCTCCAAAAGGCGTCGCCTATACCCATCGCTCCAGCTATCTGCACACGCTCCGTGCACTGCAGGCAGATGTCATGGCGATCACGGCGCAGGACGCCGTACTTGCGGTTGTGCCGATGTTCCACGCAAATGCCTGGGGCCTGCCTTTTGCCGCGCCTGCCGTTGGCGCGAAACTCGTCCTGCCTGGCCGGCGCAGTGACGGCGCCAGTCTGGCCCGCCTCATCGCGGAGGAGAAGGTCACCCTCGCTGTTGGCGTCCCAACCGTCTGGCTCGGCCTGATGGACCATCTGGACGAAACAGGAACCCGGCTGCCTTCACTGCAACGTATCATTGTGGGCGGCGCGCCCATGCCACCTGCGCTGATGGCGCGGATCGAACGCGGCCTCGGGATCACCGTTCAGACAAGCTGGGGGATGACAGAACTCTCCCCGCTCGGTGTGATCATGCCGCCCAATGCCCGCATACGTCCGCCTGAAGTCTCAGGCCGGCCCGCTGTCGGGATGGATCTTCTGTTGACGGATGCCGGCGGCCAACCCCTGCCGCAGCAGCGCGGCGGGGAAGGACATCTCCGGGTGCGCGGCCCATCCGTTGTCGGACGCTATCTCGGGCATGAGCGGCCAGCGGCCGGACCAGACGGGTGGTTCCCGACCGGTGATCTTGCGCGGATCGATGAGCAGGGCCAGCTCATCATCACCGGCCGTGCCAAGGATCTCATCAAATCGGGCGGGGAGTGGATCAATCCGGCGGAGATTGAAGCAATCATCAGTGCCCTGCCAGAAGTGTCGCTTGCCGCCGTCATTGGCCAGCCAGACCCGAAATGGGGAGAACGGCCGCATCTGATTGTCGAACTTCGCGGCGAGCAGGAGGTGGATGACAATACGCTGCTGGCGGCGCTGGAAGGGAAGGTTGCGAACTGGTGGATACCGGATTCCGTGATCCGCCTGCGGTCGATGCCGCTGGCGGCGACCGGAAAGATAGACAAACAGAAACTCAGGGCCGACTTTGATGTTTTGTAGACAGATCAGGGCGCGGTCGCCGGAGGGGGGCAGCCGCATGAAGTTAATCGCGGGCATGATGGTTACCTTCCTTTTGTTGACTGCCTGCGCCGCACAATCTGGCAGCTCCGGCGCGCTGCTGGCTCAGGAAGCTAAGCGGGGCTGCGCGCAGGCCATCGCCTATTCTGAGGCTTATCGTGGTCTGTCAGTCCTGGTGCTGAAGGATGGGAAGGTTATCTGCAGCACCGGGGGCAAGAGTGTTGAAACGCCCTACGAACTCTGGTCGGGCACAAAGAGTTTTGTCGGGATCATGGCCGCAGCCGCCGTTCAGGATGGATTGTTGGCGCTTGATGAACCTGCCGCCGATACGCTGACCGAATGGGCCGGCGATCCTGTGAAGTCGCGCGTAACATTGCGCCAGATACTCTGGATGGTGGAGGGCCAGCCGAGCGAGATCGGCAACCCGCCAACCTATGCCGGCGCTGTAGAAACCGGCTTTGATGCCGCGCCCGGTGAGCGGTTCCAGTACGGGCCGGTGCCGATGCAACTCTTCGGCGAGATCATGCGGCGCAAGCTGGAGACAGCAGGCCTTGAGGTAGCCCCGCTGGCCTATCTTGATCGGCGCGTCCTCAGCCCGCTCGGGATTTCCGGTTACCAGTGGAGATCAGGGGCGGACGGATACCCGCTGATGCCTCAGGGCGCGGTCATGTCTGCCCGTGAATGGTCCTTATTCGGAGCATTTGTCCTGCGGGGCGGGCGCAGCGAAGACGGGACACAGCTTGTCTCTCCCGAAGCCTTTGCCGAAATCTTTGAAGGCAGCGAGGCGAACGCTGCCTATGGCCTCACCTGGTGGCTTGCCCGGCCATCGGGGTCGCCCGATCCGGTGACGCAGGCGTCCGATATTCGCCGCAACCTTGACAGATTACCTCCAGATCTTGTCCTTGCCTCGGGGGCGGGCGGACAAAGGCTCTACATAATACCATCGCGCGATATGGTGATCGTGCGGCAGGCAAAGCTCGATCTTGAAGCGATCCGCGCCGGCCGCAGCCAGGACTGGAAGGATGTACAGTTTCTAAGCCTGATTATGGATGAGGTTGAGGAGCAGTCGCACGCCGCACCTGCGGATATTAGTATTGCCGAGACACTTACAAACGCCCGGTCATACGATGGTCGTTACATTAGCTGGCGTGAGCACCTCATAGACGCAGAAGACGTGAATGGCGACGTCACCATTCGGGGCGGCGATGGTCTGATGATGGCGGATATTGACCTGGATGGGTATCCGGACATTGTTTCGGTCCACGAGGATTCTGGCCATATCCGTATCGCCTTTGCAAGCGCAGACCCGCATGTCTGGCAACTGGTAACTCTGGGAAGCGGCTCGCAAGTTTCTGCTGTGGAAGATGTCGCCATCGGCGATCTCAACGGTGATGGTTGGCCGGATATCTTGGCCGCGTGTGAGGAAGGCCACCTCGTTTACTTTGAGAATCCCGGCACTCTGGCGCGATCTGTGCCTTGGGCGTCCCTCATACCGGAGGTGACGACGGGGCGGGGCTCATGGCTGCGTGTATTCCTGGCTGATATGAACGGAGATGGACGCCTCGACATCACGGCGGCGAACAAAGGCGGCACGAATATCATTGCACCTGAAGATGCAGCTGCCATCAGCAGCACGACGTCGCTGTTTCTACTTGATAGGCCGCCGCTGGATCAGGCATCATGGCGGGAGCAGGTGCTGCTGAGCGAGGGAATCGCCAATACCGCCCAGCCTGTCGATGTCGATGGGGACGGCGATCTTGATGTGCTCGCCGCAGCACGAAATAGGCAGGAAATGTTTATCCTGGAAAACCACTCGACTCTGCCGGATGGCATGCTCGATATTGCCGTTCACAGAGTAAATATTATGCCGGGAGTAGGCACCCCGATAGGCTGGGAAGCCCGCGCAAACGCCTTCCAGTCAGATTGGGCGGATTTCGATGGCGACGGTCGGTTGGACCTAATCGTGAATGTTCTGGAAACCGTTCCGGGTAGTCCCGCGAATATCGGTCTTGCTTGGCTGAAGCAGCCAGAAACGCTGAGTCAGCATTGGGTATTCAACCGTATCGGTGGGGTGATGCCTGATTGGATCGCTGGTCTCAAGCTAGCGGATATCGATGGTGATGGGCACCTGGATGTCATCGCAGGTGGGTATTCGGGTTTGAACATCCTGGCAGGAACATTTTCAGGTGCCCCCCGTCTGTTGGATGATCCTGATGCCATTCCTTCAGACACTTTGGGCCGTATTGCCTGGTTCCAGAATCCAGGACAGGGGAACGGGGTCTGGACACGCCATGATATCTCTCGGCGTGTGCGCGGTATGTATGATGGCTGGGTGGGTTTGGACATGGACTCAGACGGAGATCTCGATTTTATTTCCACACGAGGCAATAGCGGCTCATTAGATGGTGTGTTCTGGATGGAACAGGTGCGCACCCTGGCGCCATCCAGAAATTTTACACCTGCTCGGCTGGAGGATAGTCAGGAAATGCCATTGCCACCGGATGACTGGATAAGTCAGTACCGCAACCAGCAGACGTACAGACCGTCCGCGAATTCTGAGTAAGCGGTATTAGCGGGATCTCTATTGATCCCAAGACTATGCTTGAGTTCAATCTCCGGCGCGGACAACAGATGATTGTGATGGTAGGCAGTTTTAGCGTCCATCAAGCGGCCTGTCCTCGGGATGTCTTGGAAGGTAGATAGGATCCCACGAAACTTCATCGATAAAATTACCATCCGTGAGCGACTGTTTATCGAAAATGCGGCTAGTATGATTTTAACTGCTCCTAATGTGGGTGAAGAAGATTGAGGTCGCAATTGAGTTGCAGAGGAAGTTGGTAGTGGTTCTTGCTGCTATCCTGAACATAAAGGGCAAGGGGCGAGCCTGAAAATCTTGCAAGCGCGCTCCACATAAACCAAAATCCTCAGCGCCACTTCTTCAGACAATCTGAGCACTATCATCAGCCTTGAAATCCTTTCGCTGCTTACTGGCTGACTAAGCTGATGGGAAGGTGACATCGTTGTATTTTGCGAAGCGGTAATCCTGTGATGTCGTATCTTCCTGAAGGGTGTCATGACGTTCAGGTTCCAGGATAGTCTGAGGTGATTCCTGTCCGATATAGTTTACACAGAGTATCCGCCGTGCTGGACAAAAAAGACCGCGCGCCAGTGCACGCGGTCTCAGGTTGCCTTCCGAGAGGAAAGCGGTTGTCAGAAGCGGAGGCCCGCTTCCACGGCTATTGTCCGTGGGGGCTCCACATAGAAGATGGCCCGTGAGACGCTGGTAATAGGTGTAGGCAGATTGAAGGCACTGCCAGTTGTGATTTCGTCGGTCAGGTTCTTACCGACAAGCGCCAAATGCCAGCGGTTATCCTGCGGAGCGATCTGCAGACGCAGATCTACTTTGGCAAACCCCTTTTGTAGGCCGTAGGTCGGACTCTGATTGTCCGAGTCGAAATACTTGGACCGTCCTGTCACGGCGAGAATACTGTCAAACACCAAATCGTTCCAGAGATCCTGTGTGTAATTGAGCTGAACATTTCCGCTGAAATCGGAAATATAGGGCAGGGGCCTTCCTGCCAGATTGTTCTGGGCGACACTGGAAGGAACGGCCGGATTACATTCGCTCAGCGGCTGGCTCGCAAGACAGGCCGCGCCGGGATAATCCTCATATTTGGCGTCCTGATACGCAGCTGAAGCGTTGATACTGAATCGGTCCGAAACAACCCAGGCCATCGATGCCTCTATCCCTGTAGACTTTGCGCTGGCCGCATTGCCTGTTATGTAAGTGGATAGATTTGGATCGTATACAGAGGTTTGAAGATCCTTGAAGCTTGTCTCATAGATCGCTCCGTTCAGGACCAGAGCGCCATCTAGCAGAGTGGACTTCAGACCGACTTCGAAGCTTTCAGATTCCTCGGGTTCGTAGGTAAACGTGCTATCCACCGTGCCGTAGGTGTTACCGACGAAGCCGCCTGACTTGGACCCCTGTCCATAGGTAACATAAGCCATGGTGGTGGGATGAACATCCCATTGCAGTGTTAGGGAAGGATCAATACCATCCTCGCTGATACTGCCTTCTGCCTGGGTCAGAGGGCGCAGAGGGTAGGGACCGTAAATGAGTTCGCCGTCAAAGCTCGCCCGTTTATCGGAGTTGGAGTAGCGCAGGCTGCCGATGGCGCGGACAGTGTCGGTCAGGTGATAGGTTCCTTGGCCAAATAGGGAGTAGGACTTGCTGAACTGTGAAAAGTCCGTACGTCCCAAACCCTCATAGGCGAACGCTGCGATATTGAAGCCCCCGAGCTGGGTCAGCTGATAGCGGGCTGAATCGTAATAGCCGCCTACAATATACTCAAACTTCCTGCCGGTGGGAGAGAGGAGCCGCAATTCCTGGGACACCTGCCGGAAATGTTCCGGATAGCTATTGTACACACTGTTTGCGACGACTGTTCCATCTGGCGCCTGCTGGTCGAAGTAATTATTGATGTCCGCCCGGAACCAAGAATAGCCGGTAACAGAGGTGAGGGTGTACTCGCCGATATCCCAGTTGCCGGTACCGGAGACCAGCCACGATGTCGCTTCTGTGCCCTCTTCACCCACAACTGAGTCAACGCTGAAGCGGGTAAGATCAGGGTTCTGCGGTATATCCAGGCGGCCTGAGACATTCATGCCGCCGATGCGGCGATTGTCCCCGAAATCTGCTTTGACGGTGTAGTCAAAACCGGCATCTGCTTCATAGCGAAGTGTGGCGCGGGCCAGGAATTGTTCGACCGCAGGCTCCTTCTGCCCGCCTTTCCCGAGATTACTGATCCAGCCATCCTGATCGACCTGCTTTACCGCCAGCCTGCCGGATAGTTTGTCTGTAATCGGGCCTGATACATGACCGGAAACTTCATAGCCTTCCAGGTCAAAATTGTAGCTGGCTTTAACCGCGCCTTCAAATGTGTCGGTCGGTCCGGCAGAGACAATGCTGACAGCGCCGGCCGCCGTGTTCTTGCCAAATAGGGCGCCCTGTGGACCACGGAGGACCTCGACCCGCTCAAGATCAAAGAACGGCCCCTGGGTCTGGCGAGATTTTCCGGCATAAACGCCGTCGATATAGAGGCTTACGGCTTGATCGAATGAGAAGTTTGCGGCCGGAGAACCGAACCCGCGAATATAAATGACATTGTTGCCTGCTGTCAGCTGGACCGCCACGTTGGGCACATAGCGCGTCATGTCCTGAAAGTCATTGATCTGCAAATCTGCAAGCTTGTCGCCTGTCATGACCTCCATTGAGATCGGGACATCCTGCAGGCTTTCTTCACGCTTCTGCGCGGTGACCGTAACCGTTGCAAGTTTGCGTGTTTGATCGTCGGGCTCGGCGGCTTCCTGTGCCGCAGATAAGCCTGGCAACGCTGTAAGCGCGAATGCCATGGCGAGTATGGATATTCCCTTTTTCATTCTTTCCTCCCTGGAAGCCGGTATCATTCCGTCCGGCCTAATTGGTTAGTTAGCTAATAGATATTCATCCGTGCAGCAAGTGTGATGACGCCGTATTTTCGGTAGAGGTATTATGACAGTCGCTTCCTGCGTGGCGGCTACGCCTGATCAGCTCCTGATCTCTTAGCTGTGGCCTTGTCCTCAGGGCTCTGGATGAATGTCAGCCCGCCGTACAGGTCCCTGAGCTTCTTCTTGTCGATCTTGCCCGTGGGGCCGGTCGGCAGGTCGTCGACAAACTCCACCCGGTCGGGGATCCACCAGCTGGCGATCCGGCCTTTCAGATAGTCGCGTATCTCCTCTGCGCTGGCGCTGGCATTTTTACGCAGCCTGACCAAAAGGAGCGGGCGTTCGTCCCACTTCGGGTGAGGAATGCCGATCACCGCGCAAACCTCAGCTGCCGGATGACCCATGGCAATGTTCTCGACGTCAACCGAACTGATCCATTCGCCACCGGACTTTATGACATCTTTGGCCCGGTCAGTGATCTGCATGTAGCCGTCATGATCAAGTGTTGCGATATCGCCCGTATCGAAATAGCCCTCCTCATCAAGCGATGTGCTGTCGGTGCCGAAATAGCCGCTCGCGATGGTCGGGCCTCTGATGAGAAGACGACCCGGCGTGCGGCCATCATGGGGCAGCTGCTGCCCTGTATCGTCGACAAGTTTCAGCTCAATCCCGGATAAAGGGCGCCCCTGCTTCAGTTTGTATGCAACCTGTTCTTCCGGGCTGAGGGCGCTGATGCGGCGATTGGGAATGGAGACGGTTGCAAGCGGGGAAGTCTCCGTCATGCCCCATCCCTGAATGACATCGACGCCGTGAACGTCCCGGAACTCGCGGATAATAGTTTCCGGGCAGGCGGATCCGCCCACGGTTACCCTCTGAAGGGTCGAAAAGGTTCCGCCTGTATCCCGCAAATGGGTCAGAAGCATCTGCCAGATGGTTGGCACGCCCGCTGAATAGGTGACACCTTCTGTTTCTATCAGTTCGTGCAGGGAGGCACCGTCAAGCTTCTGACCCGGCAGGACCAGACCTGCTCCAACCATGGGCGCCGCATAGACGACCCCCCACGCGTTTGCATGATACATCGGCACCGCCAGCAAGACGGTATCGCGAGCCGACAAGTTCAGCGCATCGGGGCCGAGAACCATCATCGCGTGCAGATAGTTGGACCGGTGCGAATATAGCACGCCTTTGGGATTACCCGTGGTGCCAGACGTGTAGCACAGGCCGGCGGCTTGGCGCTCGTCGAATGCGCCCCAGTTGCCTTGCTCCGGCTGGGAGCTGATCCAGGTTTCATATCCGGTTGCAGGAATGTCCCCATTGCCTAAAGGCGAGGGAGTTTCCTCATCCAGGAAAATGACGCATTCAACAGTCGGACATTGCGGCAGGATCTCGACGAGAATGTCCCGGCAGGCCTGATCGGCCAGAATGATCCTGTCTCCAGCGTGATTGACCAGATACGCGATCTGTTCATTGAGTAGGCGCGGATTGAGCGTGTGGCAGATGGCGCCAATCCCAATTATCCCGTACCATGCTTCGAAATGCTGATATCCGTTCCAGCCGAGCGTGGCGACACGGTCGCCCTTTCCGATCCCTGCGGCGCGGAGGGCATTGGAGACCCTATGAGCCCGCAGCGCGATGCCCGCATAATCGGTTCGGCAGATACTGCCATCGGCGGCGCGCGAGACGATGGGTGTGTTGCCATGCCACTCGCTCGCATAAGTCAGCAGCCGGTCAAGCGTCAGCTCCGCTTCCTGCATAAGACCCTGCATCTGAATTCCTCCATTTCAGGCGACGTCAGATGATGCCGCGTTGTTTCAGGGAATGGAGATCCTCCTGGCTGAGACCAAGATCTCCCGCATAGACAGCGTGATTGTCCTGACCGGGCTCCTGCGTAGCGGCCCGGCGAACCGAGCCAGGGGTCGCAGATAGCTTGGGATACGCATTTTGCATCGGCAGTTTCCCCCATATGGGGTGATCGATTTCGATCAGCGACTGTCTGGCTTTGAACTGTGCATCTGCAAGCATGTCGGCAGGACCGAACATGCGTCCGGCGGGCACGCCTGCCTCCGCCATCAGATTTTCAAGCGCCGCGACTGACAGGGTTCCGGTCCAGCCGGCAATGATCGCGTCAAGTTCGGTCTGGTGGCGACCTCGTGCGGTGTGTGTCGCGTAACGTGGATCGTCCACCAGATCCTGACGGCCCATCACGCCGCACAGCCGCCGGAACACGGAATCTTGATTGGCCGCAATGAGAAAAAATCCATCCGTGCAGGGATATACATTCGAGGGGGCTACGCCGGGCAGAATTGATCCGGATCTTTCACGGGTAAAGCCTGCGATGGCATAGTCGGGCACCAGGCTCTCCATGACATGTAGGACCGATTCATACAGGGAGGAATCTACAATTTGACCCCTGCCGGTTTTATGTCGGGCTTCAAGGGCTGCTAGCGCCCCAAGGCAGGCAAAAGTCGCCGCCAAACTATCACCTATGGAGACGCCCATCCGGGCGGGAGAACGGTCTGGGTCGCCGACTATATTGCGCCAACCGCCCATCGCCTCACCGATTCCACCAAATCCTGCGCGGCCGGAGTACGGACCAGTCTGTCCGTAGCCGGAAACCCGCACAACAATTAGGCCGGGATTTTCTGCCATGAGCGTGTCCGGGCTAAGCCCCCATTTTTCAAGCGTTCCTGGCCGAAAATTCTCAACCAAAATGTCGGCACAACCGATGAGCCGGCGGGCGAGGTCTTGTCCTTCCGCAGCTCGCAAATCGGCCGTGACCGATTGCTTGTTACGGCCAAGGATTTCCCAGAACAGGGGATAGCCAGGCTGCCCCCACTGACGCAGAGCATCGCCTTCGCCCGGTGGTTCGATCTTGATGATGTCGGCGCCGAAATCGCCGAGCAGTTGCCCGCAGAACGGCCCTGCAATCAGTTGGCCCATCTCCACGACGCGGATGCCATGCAGCGGCCCGTGAGGCGCTGCGCTTTCTGGGGTTTCCATCTGTCCTCCCGCGGCCATCAATTTTCTTGATTTGCCATTTGTTGTATTCAATTATGTCCATAATGACAAATAAATTGACGATTACAAGATCAATAGAGAGTAATTGTATACGAAAATGGAATGTGTGACGTTTAGGTTCGACCCATATTTACCGCGACAAGCGGGCGCTCTCCGAAGATGGGGGTGTCCTGAGAGCGGGGGTGGGGCGATGCAAGGATCAAACGATGGCGCGTGCCAGTGAACAGGCCTACGAACGTATCCGGGCTGAGATCATCTCAGGCCGTTTCCCACCGGGACACCGGCTGATTGAAGCGGATCTGACCGCCTTATGCGAGGTCTCCAGGACACCTGTCCGGGAAGCCTTGCGCCGTATTGTAAATGAGGGGCTTGCAGAGTTCAGTCCCAATCAGGGCGCGCAGGTGGTCGACCTTGCAGCAGAAGATCTCGAAGCGCTCTATGATCTGAGAACCCTCATTGAGGGCTATGGAGCGGCGCGAGCAGCCACGCGGATATCGCCCGCTCAGATCGCGGAGCTTGAAAGCCTTACAGGCCTGATGGAGGCCCTTGTCGACGGCGGGGTGGATGGCGCGCCGGAAGCGGCTGGCGCCAACAGCCGGTTTCACAGGATAATTCTTGAGGCGGCCCAGAGCCCGCGCCTACTGAGTGTCGCCAGCCAGGTGATTGAGGCTCCTTTGGTGCTTCGCACGTTGGCCCGATATTCACCTGATGAACGGGTTCGGTCCATGGCCCACCACCGTGAACTGATCGCGGCTTTCAGAGCAGGCGACAGCCAGTGGGCGCAGGCGGTGATGATCAGCCATATCAAGGCCGCCTTCACCGCCATCCGGCGGGATATCGTTCAGCCCGGGCCGGGCTGAAGCGCATCAGCTGCCTTCGGCCCTGTCCGCTGGGCGGGAGTCAAGGAAGTCTGCGGTGCTGAAGCCCTCCGGAGCATCGACTTCGACAATGCTTTCGGGGCGGTCGTCGAATTCAGTTCTCAGGGCGCGGGACATGATTGCGTGCATGACATACATTGAGGCGATGTAAGTGAACTCGAGTATCTCTTCGTCGCTGAGGAAGGTTTTCAGTTTTTCCATAACATCCGCAGGCGTTCGGCCGCGACCCGTCGATAGACAGTCGGCATACGTCAGTACGGCGCGCTCCCGAGTGTCGAAAAGATCAGAGACCTGCCAGGCTGGGAGCGCCCGTATTTTTTCATCGGATGCGCCAAGCGCTCGCAGCAGTTTACAATGCTGGGAAAATACAAACTGACTGCCGATGGTCCAGCCCACCCGGGCTTGTCCGAGTTCGCGTAGAATCGGGTTTAGCCGGATGTTCGGGCTGCGATAGAGCTTGAAGCCCGCAACGGCGTGTTCGAAAACTTCCTCGGAATTGGCGAAAACGCTCCACCAGTCACCGGGCGATCCCGTGGCGGTCCCGGGATCATTGATCGGATCGCGATCCGGGCCGAACAAGCGTTCGAAATAAGCCAGCATAATTGGGTTGGTGATGTCTTTGCGGGGGACTTTCCGGATATTGGCCATATTATGCTTCCTGATCAGGTGCCTGCGTATTTGCGGAACTGTGCGACATGGGCGGAGTCAAAATATTCGTCGAGGCGGGTGATGCGGCCCGCGTTTACCTGGCAGACAATACAGGCGGGCAATTCGACCCGGACTCCATCCTGGATCCGGGTGCCGCGCAGCACATGCTGATGGACAAACCCGCCCGGAAAGACGCTGACCCGCCGTTCGTCATAAGACCGGTCGCGTATGCGGGTGGTCATGGCAGCAAGGGTCGTGCGATTATCCTCCGGGGTCTGCTCAAGCTGATCGGTATTGTGCCAGATACGTGCGTCGGGCGCGTAACAGGCAATCAGCGTATCGATGTCGCCAGCTTCCACAGCGTCAAAGAAACGTCGAGCCAGCGCCGTCATATCTTCCTGCGTCATCCTTTCCTCCTTGTCCTGAACATGCGTATCTTACGGGGCATAGTTTATCCGGCGGGTTTCGTGATCGGCAATGATCGTCTGGCCCATCCGGACATAGAGCGCCACAGCCACCAGGGAGATCGGGATGGTGGACAAGAGTGCCCAGCGCAGACTGTTCTCTGATCCGAGTGTGGAGAAAATATCGGAGAATACTCCGATCATGAGCGGACCTCCGCCGAGGCCGACGAGGTTGAAGGACAGGAGCAGGAGGGCTGTGGCCGTAGCGCGGGCGCGCAGGGGTGCAAGATTCTGCGTCAGGGCCAGCGCCGGAGCAACATACATGACCACGCAGATCATCGGAACCAGCAGAAGGATGAGGGAGAGCCCCCAGCCCGGCATGAACAGAGCCGCCAGCAGGAAGGGACAGCCGATAAAGGCTGAGGCGGCCGGGGCCCAAGCATAGGCTTTCAGGCTTTTTCGTGCGCCGATATTGACGATTGCGCCGCCTCCCCAGATGCCAAGTCCCATGCAGATGCCGGCGGCCGGACCGAACCAGAGCGCGACTTCCTCAAGCACCATGCCTCTCTCACGCATAAGATAGGCGGGGAGCCAGTTGAGTAGGCCATAGCTGACAAAGGCAAGCAGGCCGCTGGCGGGCAGAAGGAGGCGCAGCGTCGGTAACGTCAGGAAGATACCGATTGTGGAAAGCAGCGATGGCGCTTTTTCCTCAGAGGGCGGGGGCGGGGAATTTTCCGTAGCGCCCCGCCTGGGCTCGCGCACGAGGAGCCAAAGGATGGGCGCCAGCGCGATACCGATCAGGGCGACGGTGAAAAATGCCGTCCGCCAGCCATATTGGGCGGCGATGAAACCACCGAGCGAAATGCCGATGAAGACGCCGATGGGGCCGTTGACTGTATACAGACCGATCATTGCCGGGCGCTGGTCGGGCCTGAAATAGTCCGAAAGGATGGAGAGCGAGGGCGCCGTTCCGCCGGCCTCTCCGATCCCCACTCCGAACCGGGCCAGGGCAAGCTGCCAGAAATTCTGAGCAAAACCGCAAAGGCCAGTACACACGCTCCACATGACACAGGAGATGGCCACAAGCCGTACCCGGTTTATCCGATCTGCCAGCATCGCAACTGGCACACCCATGGAGGCATAGAAGAGCGCAAAGAACAGACCCGTTAGAAGTCCGAACGCTGTATCGCTCAGCGGGATATCCTGACGGACGGGCTCAATCAGAAGGGACAGGAGCTGGCGGTCCACATAATTAATGGATCCGATGGCCATCAGGATCACCAGCGCAAGCGTGCGCTTCAGGGGCGGCGCCGGGTCTGCCGGATTGGTAAGCACACCTGCGCCATGCGCGGTTTCAGGCATAAGTCTCCCCTTTGCAGCGTCTTTGCGCTTTCATGCGCGACCCTAATCCGGGACGTACGCGTGTCAATTAAGTTTACGTTTTTGTCTAATGATTCCGTGGGCTGAGCATATTGGGTTTCTCAGTCTGTCCTCGACAGGCTGCTTTTCAGCATGTTCTCACCAAACAGGTTGGACCATGCCTCTTCACTCAGCTGGGGTCTCAGGCTTGCCAGGTTGCGCTCATTGCCAATCTCGGTGCCTCGCCGGACGCCCGGACGCTCGTCAATCTTTTCAAACCATCGCTTTATTGCGGGATAATCGTCCAGCGATAATTCAATCGCGCGGATGGCCCGGACCCAGGGCCAGGTGGCAATATCCGCAATTGAATATGCGGCGCCCGCTAAAAAGGCTTCCGTCTCCAGCCTGCGCTCCAGGACGTTCAGGAGGCGGACGGCTTCATTGCGGTAACGGCTGACCGGATAGGTCTGCCCCTCGGGCGCATACCGGATAAAGTGGTGCGCTTGACCGTGCATCGGCCCGAAGCCGGCCATCTGCCACATCAGCCATTGCTGGGTGAGAGACCGCCCCCGCGCATCAGAGGGCATCAGTGCGCCGTCATTTTTTTCGGATAGGTAGAGGAGGATCGCGCCCGATTCGAAAACGGCGAAAGGTTGCCCCCCGTCAGCCGGCGCCTGATCGACAATCGCCGGCAGTCGCCCGTTGGGGTTTATCTGCCGGAACGCTTTGGTCAAATGGTCCCCAGCCAGCATATCGTAAGGGATGAGCCGATGGGGCACATCAAGTTCGGCGAGCATGATCGACACCTTGTGGCCGTTCGGTGTCGGGACGAAATGAACATCGATCACGGCAGCCCCCTAAGAAGACTGAAGGATGCCGGACGCAGGTTTGCCATCAGCCCGGACTGGAGCGTGACGCACATCACTCTGGTCGAATTCGCGGGTCCAGGCCGCCAGTTCCAGGCAGATGCCGTCAGGGTCGAAAAAATACACTGACCTTACAAAGACATCTGCTGTGAGTTCTTTCGACATCTGGGTCGGGGAATCATCGTGGTTGAAGATGTCTGTTACATCGACGCCCTTGGTTTTCAGTTTCCCGTAATATTCGTCGAAGCGGTCGGCAGGGACATTGATTGCGATGTGATTCATAGAGCCGTGTGCGGAGCGGATGTTGCCTCTTGTGGGAAGGTTCTCGGGTGCAGCGATGCCAGGAGCGGCCTGTGGCGCATCAGGGAACCAGAAAAATGCGATACTGTCGCCATTGCCTACATCGAAGAAGAAATGCTGCCCTTTGCCCGAAGGCAGGTCGATCGTTTTGATAAGCGGCATGCCGAGGATATCGCGGTAGAACTCAACCGTTCGGGCCATATCCTTACAGACAAGCGCCAGATGGTTTACGCCGAGAAACTCAAATTCCTTGTTCTGGGGCCGGGTCATGATTTCCTCCACTTGCCGCATCCGGAGCGCCGGACTGTTCTGTTTGAAGGTAGGCTAACCCTCAATAGCTTAATGTCAACTAAATTGACGTTAAACTATGTCGGCTTAGTTTCTTCCGACGACCTTTGAACGAGGCATTTGCATCCCTACAAGACCGGCTGTAATGCGCAGAGATGAGCAATACAGATGATACAGCCGCTGCCAGCCAGGTTCTGCTGAACCTGCTGTCAGGTTTTTACTGGTTCGATGAGGGCCTTCAGAGTTACATCCGGGCATGTGGTTGGCCGGAAGTTACCCGGCCGCAATCCATGGTTATGGCAAACGTTGTAATGGGAGTACGTCATCCCTCTGAGATTGCCCGGCGTCTCGGAATAAGCCGGCAGGCAATCCACGCCACACTCAAGTCCATGATTGGAATGGGGATGGTCCGCCTCGCTGATGATCCGGGTAACATGCGGGTCAAGGTAGTCGAACTCACTCCCACCGGGGAGGCAATGCGCCGCGATGCCCAGCTGGCCATGAAGATCATGATAGAGAAACTGGTCCAACGTATCGGCCAGGAGGCCTTCGATAAGACGGCTGCGACGCTTGCCCAGGATTGGGGGCGTCCGCTGTCTTTCCGGCCAGAGGATGTCGTTCCGTATAGGGATGGTTAAGCTGATGCTTCCGCCCGCGCTTCAGTTGTTGTGAGGGTAGCGACATGCGCCATGCTCCGGCGGAACGGGGCGAGTCCAAAGGTCAGAATTAAGGCGGCTGCCGGCAAAGCGATACCGGAGACCAGAAAAATAGAGTATCTCAGCGCGCCATCGTCTTGGAAGACAAAGTCGGTCACGAGCGCAATGGCCGTCGGGCCTAGGCCGAGGCCGATCAGGTTGACTACAAAAAAGTAGAGCGCTGTTATACGGGCCCGGTAGTCGTTGGGTGTCATCAGCTGCAGAGCGACACTGCCAATCCCATGCATCGTGATCAGCAGGAAACCGGGGGCGAGCAGCGCGAGTGCGAGCGGTGCCGAAGGCATTAGCGGCGTAAGAATAAGAAAGGGACCGCCTAGCAGGAGCGATAAACGCATCGTTCGGATATGTGCGTCCGTATGGCCTTTAGCAAACATCCGGTCGGCCACGAACCCGCCCAGGACCAGCCCGCCTGCGCCGCAGACTGCCATGATGGCCCCGAACCAGAGGCCTGCATCGGTGATGCTGATCGGATAGCTGCGCGACAGGAAGGCCGGGATCCAGGCAATGGAGCCGTACATGACCATTCCGATCAGGGACATGCCCGCGAACAGACAACCCAGGGCGATCTTGTGCGTAATAACATGCGCCCGGAAACTCTGAGAGCCCGATTTCGTGTCGGTTCTGGAAACGCGTCCCCGGCGGAAAGGCTCCCGTATCGTCAGCATAAGGATGCTGAGGAGGAGGCCGGGAAGGGCCACCACAGCAAAGGTCAGGCGCCAGGCTTCCACTTCACCCAGAAAGGGCAGGTGAATGGCCGGGTAATCCAGGATGGCTTTGATGACGAGCGCTCCGAGAATCAGGGCGATTCCGGACCCAAGCGGCACGCCAATGGAGTACACGGCGATTGCGCGGGAGAGCTTTTCGCGCGGAAAATAATCGCTCAGGAGAGAATAGGCAGCCGGCGAGAGGGTTGCTTCGCCGACACCTACGCCGACCCGCGCCAGGAACAGTCCAGCATAATTTGTCGCTGTTCCGCAAAGAAGGGTCATGAAACTCCAGAGCCCGATTCCGCCAACGATGAGATTTCGGCGGCTATACCTGTCTGCGATCCAGGCGAGTGGCAGGCCGGCTAAGGTATAGAAAAGCGCGAAGGCCAGACCGATAAGTAGGCTGAACTGCGTGTCCGTTATATCTAGCGCTGCGCGCACAGGCGTCACAAGAAGGCTGAGAATCATCCTGTCGATAAACGACAGCGTGTAGGCAAGCAGCAGAACGCCAACGACATACCAACTATAGACCGGTGACGGCCAAGGCGGGGTGGGGCCAGCGCCTGTCGCGGTCATATCCGGATCATCCTTGCCCGTTACGGGAGGTTCCTGGGGCTTCACTTTTTCCTCCCTCGGCCACCGCGCTCGCAGTCTGTTGCCGTACACGACATTTTATATTAGCTGTCTGATTAGTGCTTAGCTATCTAAGCAAAAAAAATCCAGAGTCAAAATGACCTGGCGGGGTTGATCCCATTCAAGGAGGAAACGCGATGTTAAGACTATCGGGGAGACAGATTGTCCTCACGCTGGCGCTAATCGGGCCGGTGATAGCGCTGCCGGCTTACGCACGCCAGGCGGACGAAACAGACAGCGAGATCACTTACGAGACTGTCGTGGTGACTGCTCAGCGCCGCGAGCAGAGCCTGCAGGATGTGCCGGTGGCGGTAACGGCTTTCAGCGCAGAACAGCTGAAAAACAACAGTATTGAAACAATTCAGGATCTGGCGCTGAGGACGCCCGGACTGACGGTCGGAGCAGTTGACCCTGTTCAGAACAACTTCTCGATGCGTGGCATCGGGACGGCAGCTGGCATCAGTCAGAATGCCGGGGGCGATGGCTCCGTTGTCGTCTTTGTGGACGGAGTTTATGCGGGCCGGGGCGGAACGGTGGACCTCGATGTTCTGGACCTTGAGCGGGTGGAAGTCCTGCGGGGACCGCAAGGCACCCTCTTCGGCAAGAATGCGATCGGCGGCCTGATCCAGTTTGTGAGCCGCAAACCGTCGGACACGCCGTCTTTCTTTGCTGAAGGTACGGCGGGAAATTTCGACAGATACAATCTCACGGTTCGGGGAAACATGCCCCTGTCCGAAAAAGTCTTCCTGTCCGCGGGCGTGGCGCACAAGCAGCGTGACGGGTTTGAATTCAATGAGACGACGGGCAATGCCGTCAACAATCAGAAAGTCACTACGGCGCGGGCGGCCCTGCGGCTTCTGCCGTCGGACAGCATTGATATTGTCCTGAGGGCTGATCTCGCCCAACAGGATCAACTCGGTAACCCGCGGGATAACAACTGCGATACGTCCTTTAATGGCGGGGTCCACTGCGTCGGTGTCAATCCCGATCCACGCATCGTGAATGCCTATACGGACGGGCAGATTTTTCGACAGATCGGATCCTACAGCGCTGAGGTGACCTGGGACACGACGTTCGGCACCCTGACCTCCCTGACGGCACTGCGCGACGTGAAGTACAAATTCGTTACCCCGTTCTTCAGCAATCCCGTCAACCCGCCGACTCAGATCGAGTCAACTGATTTTGGCCAAGAGGATGCGACGCAGTTCAGCCAGGAGCTGCGCTTTGCTTTTGAAGCGCTGAATGACCGGCTTCAGGGGCAGGTCGGGCTTTACTATCTCGATGAGGAGATTGATCGCCTTCAAGGGCAGATTCAGGATTTTCCGGCGCCGGCACAAACGGGCACGGCAATATATCCACAGTCCGTCAATGCAAAGAGTTTCGCCGTATTCGGACAGTTTGATTATGATCTGACGGAAAGACTAACCGCGACGGCAGGCGCCCGGATGACATGGGAAGAAAAGAGCGGCACCTTTGCCGGCTTCAAAGTGGCCGGCCCCGGCCTTCCGCCCCCTCTTGGTAGTCTTGACGGGTACGATGTTGAGGCGTCGCAGGAGTGGGACGCCTTTACCCCGCGCTTTGCACTGAACTGGAAGGCTGCTGATAATGTCATGGTCTACGCGTCCGCAGCCAAAGGTTATAAAAGTGGGGGTTTCCAGGGCCTGTCTGGCACAGCTGCCGGCGCCTCGACAGCATATGATCCCGAATTTGCCTGGGGCTACGAAATCGGCGCAAAGACTGAATGGCTGCAGCGCCGGCTGATACTCAACGCGGCGCTGTTCAAAACTGATTATGAAGACCTGCAGATCTCGCAGCTGGTCCCGCTTTGCTGCGTTGTCGTCAGCAATGCGGCGAAGGCTGAAATTCAGGGGTTTGAGGTCGAGTTCGTGGGGCGTCTGACAGACCAGTTTCGGATCGACGGGAGTTATTCCTATCTCGATACGGAGTTTGTCGAGTATCAGATCCCGGGCTCAGATTTCACCGGCAATGAGCTGCCGCGGTCACCGTCAGATAAATTCAATATGGGCGCCCAGTATGAGGCCCCGCTCGGTGACTGGCGCGTGCTCGCCCGGATAGATTACGCTTGGGTGGGGGATGCTTTTTTCGAGGCGTCCAATATCGATGCCCAGCTCTGGCCATCGCATGATAATCTCGATGCCAGACTGGCCCTGACCCTGCCTGACGACCGGTGGGAAGTTTCTCTCTGGGGCAAGAACCTGACCGATGAGCTGGTGCCGACCTATGTCACCTATTTCGGCCCTTTCCGGCAGACCCTCGTCCCTTACACGCCCCCGCGCACCTATGGTGTGAGCCTGTCCTACACAATGTAAACCGGATCTGCGCCAGGCCTCACAGGTCCGGCGCAGTTTTCGCTAAGGAGCCTGATACCATGCAACCCCCCCAGTTCCGATATCTCTGTACCTACCGCGCCGATCTTGACGACCCGCAGCAGACGATCGGGAAAGCTCATTTCGGTCGGCGTATGATTGCGGTGCTGACAGGCGGCCTCGTCGAGGGCGACCGCCTGCGCGGCCGTGTCGTGCCCGGCGGCGGTGACTGGGCCACCATTGATGACCAGGAAACGCTGCGACTCGATGCCCGCGTCACGATCGAAACCCATGATGGCGCGCTGATTTACGTGTCCTATCGCGGGGTGCTGCGCCCGATGAGTAAGGTGCGGGAGTTCTCGCTGCGGGGCGGTCCGGCGACGGAGGAAGAGCGCGCGCAGGTGTACTTCCGCACGACGCCGATCTTTGAGACCGGGGATGAAAGATATGCTTGGCTGAACAACATCGTCGCGGTGGGCTTGGGGGAGTCCATTGGGGGTGCAGTGCGGTATAACGTGTTTGAGGTACTTTGAGGGATGAAGCCCTTTCGGACGGTGACCGGGGCGGCAGCCGTTTTGCCGGTCGCCCATATCGACACAGATCAGATCCTGCCTGCCCGGTATATGAAAACTCTGTCCCGGGAGGGGCTGGGGCGCCGCCTGTTCAATGACTGGCGCTATGATCCTGATGGATCCGAGCGGGAAGAGTTCGTTCTAAACCGTCCGGAGGGGCGTGAAGCGCAGATACTCGTCACCTATGAGAACTTCGGTTGCGGATCGTCACGCGAGCACGCTGTATGGGCGCTGAGTGATTTTGGTATTCGGGCGCTCATCGCACCCAGCTTCGGGTCCATATTCGCAACCAATTGTGTAAAGAACGGTGTTCTGCCTGTGCGCCTGCCGGCCGATGTTTGCGAGGCGCTCATACGCGATATTGCGGGCGTTCATGGCGTGGTGATGAGTGTCGACCTGGACCAGGAAAAAGTAACGGGCCCGGACGGACGGCAATACGCCTTTTCCGTGCGCACGGATATTCGGAACGTTCTGCTCGAAGGACTTGATGATATTTCCCGAACGCTCAGACACAAGAAGGCGCTGACCCTGTTTGAGATGGCGCGCGAGGGGGGCTGATTTTCTATCACTGCCTTGTGCGGACCGGGTCAGATTAGACGCCGGAAGTCCGTGATCTGACCCGTTATGGCGGCGGCGGCGGCCATCGCCGGGCTCATAAGGTGGGTGCGTCCCCCCGGACCCTGGCGGTTCTCGAAATTCCGGTTGGATGTCGATGCGCAACGCTCCCCGGTGGTCAGCCGATCGGCATTCATGGCTGCGCACATTGAGCAGCCCGGTTCACGCCATTCGAAACCTGCCTCTATGAATATTCTGTCCAGGCCCTCCTTTTCAGCGGCCTGCCGGACAAGTCCTGATCCAGGGACAACAATTGCGCTCACGTGTTCTGCAATACGCCGTTGTCTGAGAATACCCGCAGCAGCCCTAAGGTCTTCAATCCGCCCGTTTGTGCAGGAGCCAATAAAGACGCGATCAATGGATGTCCCTGCAATCGGTGCATCAGGTTGAAGATGCATATACGCGAGCGCACGTTCTGTGACGGCACGTAACTTGGCATCTTCCTGACGCGCGGGATCAGGTACTCTCTGATCAATGCCAATGCTTTGTGCCGGATTGATACCCCAGCTGACAACCGGGCTAATAGCCGCCGCGTCGAGCGTGATTTCATAATCAAAGGCGGCGCCGCCATCGGTAAAGAAGGTCTTCCAGTTGGGAAGCCGTGCGCTCCAGCTGTCTTCAGGCATGCGCGTTCTGAGATATTCGAATGTCGTCTGATCGGGCGCCACCAGTCCAGCTCGTGCGCCAGCCTCTATGCTCATATTGCAGAGCGTCATACGGGCTTCCATGGAAAGAGCCGTGATGGCCTCCCCGCAATACTCGATCACGTGGTCCGTCGCGCCGTCAACGCCCAGCCTGGCAACGATGGTGAGCGCAAGGTCTTTGGCCGTAATGCCTGGACGCAGCTGTCCGTTTACGGTGACCCGCAGATTACGTGCCTTTCTCTGCCGGATGGACTGGGTCGCCATGACATGCTCAATTTCAGAGGTGCCAATACCAAATGCCAATGCCCCAAAAGCGCCATGCGTGGAAGTGTGACTGTCGCCGCAGACAATGGTCATGCCCGGCAGTGACCGGCCCTGTTCAGGCCCAACCACATGCACGATCCCGTTGCGGATATCGCCGAGCGTGAAATGTTCAACGCCGAACGCCTCGCTGTTGCAGGCAAGCATATCGATCTGAATCCGGGAAATGTCATCCTCCACCCCTGCAATTCCCAGCCCTTGGCCCGTCGTGGGGACACAATGGTCTGCCATCGCCAGAGTGAGGTCAGGGCGCCTGAGCGGGCGCCCGAACTCCCGAAGGCGCTCAAAAGCCTGCGGCGAGGTTACTTCGTGCAGCATATGCAGATCGACATATAAAATCGCTTCGCCGTCGTCTTCGGCGACCAGGTGTGCATCCCAGAGTTTTTCATAAAGCGTACGGGGCGGCGTCTGCGCGTGAGAATCTGAAAACAAATCAGGCTGCCTCGATTGAGAGTAATGGAAAACAATTAGATAGCTAACCTATTTGTTATACAAAGTTTGGCAAGTCTGGAGGTCAGAGCAGCGCTTGCAGCAGTTGCCAGAGGCAGTCGGATATATTAGCTAACTACCTAAAATAAGCCCTCCAGAAGTCAGTTTAACAGGCAGGGCGGGAGGACACATGACTGAAGAACGTCCATTCAATTTTAAAGGCGTGAACCATCTCGCGCTGGTCTGCCGCGACATGAAGAAGACGGTCGAATTTTATCGCGATACGCTCGGCATGCCCTTGGTCAAGACGATTAACCTGCCCAACAATTCCGGACAGCACTTCTTCTTTGACTGTGGAAACGGGGATTGTATCGCCTTCTTCTGGTTTCCTGATGCGCCCGAAGCTGTGCCGGGAATTTCGGCGCCAGCTAATCTGCCCACCCGGGGGAAATTCACATCCGTGCACGGATCTATGAACCACATTGCGCTGAATGTCCCGGTTGAGCATTTTGATGCTTACTATCAGCGCCTGATTGAGCGCGGTGTTGAGGTGACACCAATCCTGAACCACGACAATTCACCCATGCAGGTGAGTGCCGAGGTCACTGACGATGTGTTTGTGCGGTCTGTCTACTTTTTCGATCCTGACGGGATCTGTCTGGAATTCGCAGCGTGGACGAAACCGTTTGACGAGCACGACGTCGCGCATGAACCGGTTTCTGCCAAAGCTCTCTAGCGCGGCAACCCTTTTCAGGGCGGGGGAGCGGGTGCGTTATTCAGCCTGTCTTCCGCCTCCAGATTGTCGTTGACCTTGCCGAGCAGGCGGCGGAGCTCTGATTTTTCCTTAGCCGTCATGCCTCTGGTCGCAAGATCGTTCACTTCTTCCACAAGCGGCATGAGTTTGGCCTTGAGAGCTCTCGCCTTGGGGGTCAGGTAAATGTTGATCTTGCGCCCATCCTCGGTGCTCGGCTTACGGTTGATCAGTCCGCCTTTCTCGAGGCGTTTCACAGCGATCACCGTCGTGGGCTCACGCATACTTACGCGCTCACTGAGTTCTCTCTGACTGATACCATCTTCGATCCACAGCACACGCAGGAAATGCCATTGGGAAGCTGTTACCCCGTATTTCGAAGTTCTGGCTTCCAGGGCACGGGAAACCGACCGGAAGGACTTCCGCACAAGATAGCCAAGACTGTTGCTCCATTCGGAGTAAGGGCTCTCAGTTCCGGCTTTCTTTTGCATGCTCAATACGCTCCTGTGAATCGACAAGTTATATGGACGGTAGGTCTTTCAAAGCAAGCATTGGTTGTGTGCCATAAGAGAGACGACTTAGGTTGATGTTGAAAAAATAGTTAGATAGCTATGCAATTAGCTGCTTGTTTGATACCGCTTGAGCAAGCGGGAACAGCAGGTCACCATGTTTCCTGTACAGACAAATGGAGGATTGCCTGAATGTCAGAGGATACCCGAATCGAAGATACCGTCGACAGCCGGTTTGTCAGCAGTGTGTCGCCGACATCCCCCAGGATTATGGCCGGAGGCCATCCCTGTCAGGGTATATACTGGACACCTAAGGGCACCCCCAATCCGAAGGTCGCCTTCATCGCGACCCACTATAATGTTGACTTCAGTGAGCATTATTTTGCAGCTTATCTCGCATCGCGGGGTTATGGGTTCCTCGGCTGGAATACGCGTTATCGCGGCGCTGAAGACATGTTTCTGCTCGAGCATGCACTGGTAGATATCAGCGTCGGCGTAAAATGGCTACGCGAGCAGGCCGGCGTGGAGACTGTCGTTCTTTTCGGCAATTCAGGGGGCGGTTCTCTGATGGCTGCCTACCAGGCTGAAGCTACGAAAGCGACGCTCGCCGGGAACCTGAAAGGCGCCGGGGCAGACTGCCTGTCGGCTCTGCCAAAGGCTGATCTCTACGTGTCTAGCAATGCGCATATCGGCCGTCCTGAGGTGATGACGGACTGGATGGACGCGTCTGTTACAGATGAGTGGGACCCGGTTGCCACAGACCCCTCTCTCGACCCGTTCAACCCGGATAACGGACCGCCTTACTCGCCTGAGTTCATCGATAGGTACCGTGCCGCTCAGCGTGCCCGGAACCAGCGTATCACAGACTGGGTAAAGACAGAGCTCAAACGTCTGAACGATGCCGGTATCCCTGACCGGATTTTTCCGTTGTTCCGGATGTGGGGTGACCCGCGCTGCATGGACCCGTCCCTGGACCCCTCTGATCGCCAGCCGCGCCTCTGTTATCGCGGCGATCCGGCAATAGCCAATCGTAGTCCCAGCATCGGCCGAGCGTCGATGCTGACGAGCTGGCTTTCGATGTGGAGTCTCGAGACGTCCAAATGTCAGGGCGAGCCCCATCTGAAAAAGCTGGACGTTCCGTCTCTGGTTATTCAGGGGACGGCGGATACAGGCGTCTTCCCAAGTGATGCAGCCAGGATCCATGCAGCGATTGGCGCCGGCGACAAACGCCTCGACATGTTACCCGGCGCTCATTATTTCGAAGAGTCAGCACAGTATCGTCATGATGCGGCGGACGTGGTGTCAGATTGGATCAGGACACGTATATGAGTCCGGGCGAAACGAGCGCCAGAATTGCGATCGTCGGAGGCGGAGCCATGGGCTCCGTCTTCGCAGGTCTGTTTGCATCCGCCGGCCATGAGGTCACCATCGTCAGCCGTCCGGGAGCGCATCTTGAGGCGATACGGAAAGTTGGTCTCAGAGTGGAGGGCGCGAGTGGCGACCGGACGGTAAACGTCCGGGCCCTGGGGGCCCCACCCGAAGAGACTTTCGATCTCATTATTCTCGCCGTGAAGGCGACGCAGGTTGAAGCGGCTGTTGCCGGAATCGCGCCGATGCTGGGGGCTTCGACACCTCTCATGGCCATCCAGAACGGACTTGGCGCGGTTGATATCATTTCGCGATCGGTCCATCCTGATCGTATAGCAGTCGGGATTGCGGCCGCCTTCGGCGCTTCTGTTGTTGCGCCAGGACATGTCCACCATGCCGGTATGGGGCTGATACAGATCGGGGCTGTCCTGGGTTTACCGGCAGATCGTGTCGACTGGATTGCAGACTTGTGGCGGAGCGCAGGGTTCAAGGCTGAGGCAACCAAGAATATCGTCAGTATGCAGTGGGAAAAGCTGATCTGTAATGCATCTTTCAGCGCGCCGTGTGCGATCACGGGGCTTACCGTGGGAGGCGCGCTGAGCGATCCTTGGCTCGGACCTGTTTGCATTGCTGCCGGAAAAGAAGCTTGGAATATTGCGCGGGCGAGCGGCGTGACGTTGGGAGTTACTGATCCAGAGGCTCATATCCGCGCCTTTGCAGAGCGTGTTTCGGCCGCGAAGCCTTCCTTGCTTCAGGATCTGGAAGCGGGGCGGCCTAGCGAGATCGATTTCATTAATGGCGCAATTCCACGGGAGGCCAGCCGGGTTGGTGCCATTGCGCCTGTGAATGAGACTTTGACGGCCTTGGTGAAGGCTCTCGAAGCCAAGCACGCACGGTGATGCCTACCAGGTTGCATAGGTCAGCTCATCAACTTTTCGATATGTGGACGGAGTTCAGGCTTTGCTTCAAGGCCAAAGCCGGGTGTGTCGGGCAGGCGGATCATGCCCTGCTCGATGGCAAGACCGGGAAGGTAGCCGCCAAAGGGTTGGAACACTGCCGGATAGGCCTCGCATCCTCCCAGGTTCAGCCCGGCAACTATATGCAGGTTCAGGAGATGGCCCCCATGAGGGTAGGCTAGGTTTCTGTCAAATCCGGACGCTTCCATCAGCGCAATCATCTCCGCATATTCTGTCAGACCGTAGCTGAGGCCGGCATCCATCTGGAAGATATCAATTCCGGGGCGCATGCCGCCATGGCGCAGGAGATTGCGTACATCCGGAACCGAGAAAAGATTTTCGCCTGTCGCGACGGGCCTCTCATAGGCATCAATAACCTGCCGGTTCAGGTCATAATCCAGAGGGTCTCCGGCTTCTTCATACCAGCGAAGATCGTAAGGCTTTAGAATTTCACCAAGCGACAGGGCGCCGTCCAGATCAAACCGCCCATTGGCGTCGACACTTATATTTCGGCCCGATCCGGCCTGTTTTAGGGCCGTTTCAAGTCTGGCAATATCTTCCTGAATTGAAACGCCGCCGACCTTGATCTTGAATTTGTCAAAGCCAAGATCTTGATACGATTTCAGCTCATCGCGTAGGCGGTTTGCCCCCTCATTGGGATAATAGTATCCGCCGGCCGCATAGACGCTGACCTTATCTGAGGGCACACGAGCGAAGTTTCGGGCAATGACTGACGCCGCAGGTTCATCAGAAATCTTGGCGCGCAGATCCCAGGCCGCCAGTTCGATCGCGGCAATTGCCGAGGCACGGTCACCATGCCCGCCGGGCTTTTCGTCCCGCATCATCACCTGCCTCAAGGCAGCGGGCGATAGGTCGCCATCCATATCCGTGTACGACTCTGATGGCGCATTGAGGACTCTGGGGATGAGCCGGTCGCGGATGATGCCTGACTGAGCAAACCGGCCGATGGAGTTGAAGGCGATACCAGTTACGGGGCGGCCATTGCGGATGATGTCGCTGACAAGGGCAACAAGAGAAACATCATGGCGTGAGAAATCAACGACAGCGTTTGAGATATTCCCGGACATGCGAATGGAGAGTTCTCGGACCTCAATGATTTTCATCAAATTCTCTCCTTATCTGGTTTGAACCAGACGCATCTTGAACAGACCTAATTAAATAGCTAGCTAAGTAAAATATGTCCATGCTTCATTGAGATATCATGCGGAGGGAAACCATGTCAGCAGTCAGGATACTCGTAATTTCGGGGAGTCTTCGCGAAGGGTCGTTCAACCAGCGCTTGGCGGATCAGGCCGCGATATTTGCGCAGGAGGCGGGCGCCGAAGTTACCTCGCTCAAACTGGATGCGGTTGATCTGCCACTCTATACGCCCTCGATTGAGCTGAATGCCTTTCCGGAGGGCGCGCGGCGTCTTAAATTGTCCTTCGCAGAGCATGACGGCCTGCTGATTGCGTCTCCGGAACATAACGGATCAATTCCTTCGGCGCTCAAGAACGCTATCGACTGGGCGTCCCGTCCTACAGGCGGTGAAACGCCACTTGCTCTGACAGCTTTTCGCGGGAAGGTGGCTGGGATTATGTCAGCCTCGCCCAGCCCATTCGGCGGGTTGCGCGGACTGATGCATCTGCGCCAGATACTCGGAACCGTTCAGGCATTGGTGGTGCCTGAACAGGTCGCTGTCCCATTTGCGGAGCGGGCTTTTCAAGGCAGTGAACTGACAGATGCTATGGCAAGAGAGGTCCTGGCCATAATGGCACAGCGGGTCGTTACCCTGGCAGGGGTGGTCAGATGACGGAAAATGGTAATCCGGTCCCCCGGCGCGCTGCTCCCCAACTGCGATTGTCCCCCCGCTTTGCACCGTTCCTGACATCTCTCCTTCTTTCGATTTTCATGTGCGCTTTCGTTTCGCTGATAGCTACGATTAAAAGTGAAGGCCTTTCAGGGGGGCTTGTCGGTGCTTGGCTCGGTGCCTGGTTGATCAGTTGGCTACTAGCCTTCCCGGTGGTCTTGGTCGTCATGCCTGTCGTCCGTCGGATTGTAGCAACCATCTGCCGGCCTGCCTGAATTGGGCGGTACGCCAGGGGGCGTTGATTTAGGATAAAGCAGGTCCACTCCAACAGTCTAAATGCGGACGCCGAGAGCTACCCCAGAAGTAAAACCGACTAGGCTTAAGTTCAAATGACAGTGCCCTGGAAGGTGCAACTTGGGCATGGAATGGTTCGTGGGAAGAAAAGGAGAATGCCCACATCTGGTGATATTGAATGGATGAAGAGCCCCAGGGGGCGGCAACGCCTCAGTCCCTAATCATGGAGGCGGCCCGCGCGGCAATCATGATGGTCGGCGTATTGGTATTTCCTGATGTTATCTGAGGCATCACGGATGCATCGATCACCCGTAATCCTTCGACACCTCGTACGCGAAGTTGGGCATTAACAACGGCCATCGGATCGCTCGTGCGCCCCATCTTTGCGGTGCCGACCGGGTGAAAGATGGTTGTGCCGATTTCTCCAGCAATGAGAGACAGATCTCTGCCATCTGACTCCCCAGGAACCGCTTCCTGAGGTTTGAACCGATTAAGTGCTGACTGCTGCATCAGGTGACGTGTCAGCCGGATTGCATCGGCAGCAATACGCCTATCTTCGTCTGTATCCAGATAGTTGGGGTCAATGACGGGGGCGGCGTATGGGTCAGCCGCTGTTATGCGAACCGATCCGCGTGAGGTCGGACGTAAGTTGCAGGCCGCAACGGTGATCGCGGAATAACGATGCAGCGGCTGGCCGAATCGGTCGAGCGACAGAGGTTGTACATGGAACTGGATATTAGCCCTCGCTTGCGACTTGTCAGAGCGCGCGAAAATCCCAAGCTGTGATGGTGCCATTGTCAGTGGGCCCCGCCGCCGGAAGGCATAATCCAAGCCCATCGTCGCTTTACCCAAGACTGAATAGTAAGTCTGGTTGAGTGTTGGCGTTCCTGAAACCTTGTAGACTGCGCGCTGTTGAAGATGATCCTGAAGGTTGGCACCCACTCCAGGCAGCACCACTCTGGGTTCAACACCAGCCTGGGCCAGCACCGACGAAGGGCCGATACCCGAGCGTTGAAGGATTTGCGGGCTGCCGATAGCGCCCGCACACAGAATGACCTCCGCCCTGGCTTTGACGGTGAAGCGTTGGCCATGCTGCCGAAATATTAGGCCCGTGGCCCGGCCACAATCCAGAGTCACCGTTTCCACAAGTGTTCCAGTTTCCAGACGGAGATTGTTGCGTTTGAGGGCCGGCTTCAGGAAGCCTCGCGCGGCAGACCAGCGGCGCCCTGCTTTCTGGTTCACATGGAAATAGCCGGACCCTTCATTATCGCCGGTATTGAAATCGGGCGTCTTGGGAATTCCGATCTGTTGGGCAGCTTCGCGGATTGCATCGAGTATTTCCCATTTTACGCGGGGCGGCTCAACGCGCCATTCTCCACCAATCCCGTGCACGCTGCTTTCACCGAGGAAATGATCCTCAATCTGACGAAAGACCGGCAGGACGTCTTCCCAGCCCCAGCCTGGCAATCCGCTATCCCGCCAGGCGTCATAGTCTGCCGCCTGGCCACGCATCGAGATCATGGCGTTGATCGCGGATGATCCGCCGACCACTTTGCCACGCGGGTAGGCGAGAGTTCTGCCATTGAGGCCAGGTTGTGGTGTCGTTTCGAACATCCAGTCACAGCGCGGGTTGCCGATAGCATAAAGATATCCGACCGGGATGTGAAACCAGATCCAATTGTCCTGCCCGCCTGCTTCCAGAAGCAATACCTTTTTGGCAGGATTCGCAGACAGACGATTGGCGACCACGCAACCGGCCGATCCGGCACCGACGACGACGTAATCATAGTCGCCGGAAAAGGATCTGACCGAAGAGCCAATCAACCCGGTTGCACCTCAGTGAAGCGGCCACCGTCTTTTGCCAGACGCCGGAGGGTATTACTGGGTACGAACCGCGCATCTTCTGCGCCGAGGCGTTCCATCGTTGCCAGGACAGCTTCTGCGCCTACCATGTCTCCGTAAAGCATGGGACCGCCTTTGTCGGCCGGCCATCCATAGCCGTTGAGCCAGACGATATCGATATCTGAGGCGCGCTGGGCTTTCTTTTCCTCGAGAATTTTCAGACCCTCGTTGATCATCGGGTGAATGCAGGTTGCGATGATTTCGTCCGACCCAGGTGCAGCCCCTTTCGCTACACCTGTGATGTCAGCAATTATCCGCGCGGTGACGTCCGACGGGATGGGGCGGCGGTTTTCATCATAGTCGTAATAGCCAGCTCCCGTTTTTTGACCCCGGCGATCAAGTTCACAGAGAGCATCGCGGATTGGGTTTGCTGTCTTTGCGCCCTTCTTCCAGCCAATATCGAGACCGGCAAGATCAGACATCTGATAGGGCCCCATCCGGAAACCGAACTGGTTGAGCGCCGCGTCGACATCCCAAGGCATAGCGCCTTGGGCCACGAGTTTCTGCGCCTGGGCCTGACGTGCGAACAGGATGCGGTTGCCCACAAAGCCGGGACAGACCCCAACCAGCGTCGCGATCTTGTTGATTGTCTTGGCTAGATCCATGCAGGTCATGATCACATCATCTGCAGTGTGATCGGCGCGAACGATCTCCAGCAGCTTCATGACATTGGCGGGCGAGAAGAAGTGGAGTCCGATGACATCCTGTGGGCGCGCTGTGACGCTGGCTATTTCATCAATGTCCAGGGCGGAGGTGTTGGTCGCCAGGATTGCACCCGGCTTTGCGATGCGATCAAGGTCGGTGAAAATCTTCTTTTTCAGAGCCATGTCTTCGAACACCGCTTCGATGATCAGGTCACAGTCTGCAAAAGCTTCCATGTCCAGTGTTCCGGAAAGGCGCCCCATTCTTTCCCCGACTTCTTCTTGCGGGAACCGGCCATTATCGGCGCTGCGCTGATAATTGGCGCGCACGACCGCCAGACCGCGCTCAAGGGCTTCCTGCTTCTGTTCAAGGATCACCACCGGGATGCCGGCAGAGGCGAAGTTCATCGATATGCCGCCGCCCATCGTGCCTGCACCAATGATGCCGACTTTCTCTATGCGGCGGCGGGGCGTACTGGCGGGAACGTCGGGGACGATCCAGGCATCGCGCCCGGCCTTGGCGATATAGGCGGATACCTCTTCAGGTGACATGGATATGGCGGGCATTGTGCTTCTTTCCTCAGGTCAGTGTTTTGCGCCACCCTAAGCCCTGACTCTGAAAATAGGAAAGTCCTGTCTGCGTTTTCGTTTCATGCGTGCCGACAGCATTTGTGAATACTGAAGAGCTAAACGGATCATGACCTCAAATCGTCTTGCGACGCAGGTTCCCGGAGATGACATCCAGAATCAGCACCGTGATGAAGATGACGAGCAGGATCGTGCCGACATGGCCATACTGGAGCATGTCAAACCGGCCTTTCAGTTCCTGGCCAATGCCCCCCGCGCCGACCAGCCCGATCACGGTCGCCATGCGGATGTTCCGGTCCACCACGTAAAGCGTGAGCGCGACAAAGGAGGGGATGACGTTTGGAATGACCGCCAGGCGCAGCACGGTAAGCGGCCCGGCCCCCAGCGCGGCGAGGGCTTCCTGAGGGCGGACATCTGCGGTCTCGACGTCTTCGGCATAGAATTTCGCCAGGAAGCCGATGCTGTGGATGGCGAGCGCCAGAATGCCTGCCACCGGCCCAAAGCCGAAAAGAAGAACCAGGAACAGCGCGCTGACAAGTTCCGGAATGGTCCGCGTAAAGGAAATGAACGCGCGCACGCCCGCACGGACAAGAGGATGAGGCGTGAAATTCATTGCGGCGAGCGGCATCAGCAGCAGGCTGACGATCATGGCGATCAGGCTTGCCCAGATCGCCATCTCAATCGACTGCAGCATCTTGCTGCAGACATAGAAAACATAGCCGAAGGGCTGTACAAGAACAGTTTGTGGTATCTGCCGGGTTTCAATTTCCAGCGTTTCGGGATTGAGCGCGGTTTCCTGCGTAAATGTGTGTTCAATGCGGGCCAGGAAAGGAAGGCTGTCCTTGTCCGGAATATCGCCCGATGAGAGCGAGGTGCGCTCATCCAGGATGATCGGGAACATCTTGCTGGAGATCGAGGCGAGCCCCCGTTCAATCTGCGACGTTTCCTGCCCGCCGGCGAGCGACACGGCCAGTTCCTGAATATTGCCCGTCAGCACGCCCAGCTCCACACGCGGCGCAGACCAGATAAAAAAGGCCAGGGCGGCGAGCAGAATGAGTATCGCCCGCGCGCCGAATACCGGCTTCCGGTGCCAGGCATGCGGTGGCCGGGCAGGCGGCAGGGTGGCGGTATGCGTCATGCTGCGCCGCTTTTCTTTGAGGTTGCGGTTGAGCCGTCGAGCAGGGCGGGCAGTTCGCCGGGCAGACCATTGAACACCACACGCCCCGCCTGCATCACGACGATCCGGTCAGCAAACTCGCGGGCGAGGTCCATCTGGTGCAGGGAGCACAAAACAGCCGCGCCCCGTTCCTTCGCCGCGTTCCGGAGAAGGGCGAGGATGTCGCGCGAAGTCTGCGGGTCGAGACTGGCGACCGGCTCATCGGCAAGGATAAGAACCGGCTCTCCCATCAGGGCGCGGGCGATACCGACGCGCTGTCGCTGGCCCCCGGAAAGCTCGCGCGCCCGGCGGTTGGCCTCCACTTCGGTCAGCCCGACCTCATTGAGGCGCTGGCAGGCGGCGTCTGCAACGGCGCGGGGATAGAGCCGCAGCATCAGGCGCCAGAAGGGAAGGCTGCCGGCGCGTCCGGCCATGACATTGTCCAGAACGCTGAGCCGGTCGACCAGCCCGTGATCCTGATGCACCATGCCGAGGCGCTGCCGGATCTGCCGGCGGGTGGCGGGCGTCATTTCCACACCGCCGATGGTGACGGCGCCGCTGCTGGCGGGAAGCAGGCCCGATACAAGCCGCAGCAGGGTTGATTTCCCCGCGCCCGATGGCCCCAGCAGAACGCAGAATTCGCCAGCCTTTATTTCAAGGTCGAAACCGCTGAGCGCGGCAACGCCGCCGGAATAGACCGCGCTGACATCCTTCAGGTCAAGGACGGGAAGGGCAGCGCTGTCCGGTGCAGGTTTTCCCGGCATCAGCGATAGGTGCCCGCGCGCCGGATCATGGCGGCAGTGAACGCCGTGTCGATCTTTTCCACCGGGGCGAAAGCTGCGTCGAAATCAGCGTCCGTGAGGGTGATGTCGTAGCGGTCCACCTGTTTTCCACCATAGCCGCGAATGTCTTCCGGGCGCACGCCCGGCAACTCGTGCAGGCGGCTGACGGTGCTGCGCAGCTTTGCCTTGGTGGCATCGGGCAGGGCCTGCGCCACCACCAGCGGGGGATTGGGGATGGGTTTGGAGCGGCCGATCACGCGGAAGCTTGCCGCGTCCAGCGCGCCGGAATTTGCCGCCCGTTCAAACGAAACAAAAGATGCGGCGGCCGCATCGACAAGCCCATTATCCAGCGCCATCAGGCCGCTGGTGTGGCTGTCCCCGATGCGGACGTCTGATATATCCGTCAGCGGATCAAGCCCGGCTTCGATAAGAATGTTCACAGGGAATACGAAGGCGCTGGCCGACTGGGGCGGGCCAAAGGCAACGGATTTTCCCCTGAGATGAGCGGTGGTGGTGATGCCGGAGTCCCTGCGGGCGAAGATGCCGGCATAATAGGTGGCGCTGCCGCCAGTGGATTCGACCGCGAGCAGTTCCGCGCAACCCCGGTCCCGCGCTTCGCGGTAGGAGACGGGGCCGAGCCAGGCAATGTCAGCCAGGCCGGTACACACCGCTTCGATGGCCGCGCCATAGCTCTGGCCGACGCGAACGCGGAAATTGAGGCCGCTGGCGCGGGTCATGGCATCAAACAGCGGAACGAAATCCGCCCTTGTGCCGTCTTCGGTGCCGCCATCGGCGGGGATCAGGATCACTTCCAGAGGGCGCGCCGCGCTGCCATCGCGTATTTGCGCGCCCGCCGTGGCCAGCGCGAAGAGGCACAGGCAAACGAAACTGATAAGCTGGCGCATCGCGTCACACCCCTTTGAAGCTGGGGCGAGAGGTACTGCCGGGCGGCAACACAAATATGACGAATCGTGAGAATTTTCTCCTGTTTTGTGAATTTTATTCAATTCTGTTTGTGATAGATTTTGTTTTCCCGCAGAATCCTGCACAGACTGCGTTGAATTGAAAAAGTACAGACAGTCGGCGCGCAAAGGGCGGATCACAGGATGCCAAAAACTGCGAAGGGGGCAAAAACTGCCCGGACTCCCAGCAAGGACACTTCGGTTGTCAGCAATGTGCTCAGCCGTATTCGCGTGCGCCAGGCGTCGCTTGGCCCCAGCACGCGGTCTATAGCCGAGTTCGTGCTGGAAAATCCCCGCCGCGTGGTTGGCATGTCGGTGACGGAACTGGCCGGGGAGACGGGCGCCAGCGATGGCAGCGTCGTCAATTTCTGCCGCCAGCTGGGTCTGACGGGTTTCCAGCAGCTCAAGCTCAGCCTGGCGCAGGATACGGTCCAGCCCGTCCAGTTCATCCAGGAGGATCTGCAGCGCGGCGACGACACCAACACGATCTGCCGCAAGATGTTTCATGCCGGTGTCCAGGCCCTGCGCGATACACTGTCGGTGGTGGATGCCGATGCCATAGATCTGGCAGTCCAGACGATCCGCGCCGCAGACCGGATCGAGATTTATGGAATCGGTTCGTCCGCGCCCGTGGCTGAAGACGCCCAGTATCGCATGCTGCGGATCGGCATTGATGCGCGGGTGGTGGTCGACAGCCATATCCAGGCCATCAGCGCTTCCCGCACCGGGCCGAATGTTGCCGTGCTGACCATCTCCCATTCCGGCGCGACCCATGAGACGCTCTCGGCGACGCGCCTGGCGCATGAGGCGGGCGCTAAGACCATTGTGATCACGAACTTCGCCAATTCGCCGATCCAGGCCTATGCCGACATCAAACTCTACACGATGTCGCGCGAAACACGGTTCCGCACCGAGGCTATGACCAGCCGGATTGCCCAGCTTTGTGTGATCGATACGCTGATTGCAGCCCTCGCCATGGCCGATTATGACCGCGCCACCGAGGCGCTGCGCGAGACGTTCGATGTCCTTTCGATCAAGCGTTTCTAAGGGTTTCCAGTAGCAGTTGAAAGAAGGCCTGCGGGGAGGGCGCTACCAGCAGCGCAGGCATGCCCAGCTTGCGCGCGCCATCAATATCGGTCGCCGGATTGTCGCCCAGCATGACGGTTTTCGCAGGCGGCGTGCCCAGAATGCGGCAGGCCTCCAGGAACAGGTCCGGCGAAGGTTTGCCGATAGTCTCGATGGAGGTCTCCGAGAGATCCACGGCTGCGTTGAGGGCCGCGAAAATGGCGCCGGTCTCCGGCCGGATACGGGCATTGGCGCCCCGGTGGGAGCCATCGGGATTGGCGAGGATGACACTCGCGCCGCCCGCCAGACAATTGGCGGCCCGCTCCAGAGCGGCGTAAGTGAGGCGCGTATCACGCATGATAATGACGACCTGCGCTTCTTCCCGGACAACTTCCAGGCCGCAGCGGCGGGCATACGCCTTCATGGCCGGGCTGCCGAGGATCATGGCGCGTTTCCATCCTCGCGCCACAGCATGACGAATGGCCCAGACGCCGGCAAGAAGCACGCGATCAGGTTTAAGGTCGATGCCTGAATCCCTCAGGATTGCATGAATATCCTCCACCGTATTGGTGGAGTTATTCGAGAGGACAACAAGCCTTGGCTGTACGGCGCGCAGAAACTCGGCGGCTTCAGGAACAAGTACATTATCGATGGCGCAGCATCCGTCCCAGTCGACGATAAAGCCGCCGGCTGATCTGATGACGGACACGGACTCGCGAATTCGGGTGCCTTCAAGCGGGATCACATTTTTCATGCAGCCGCTTTAGATGAATTGAGTAATATTCAAAATATACAAATTTCAATCTGAGTAAAATTTATAATAGGATTACAGAAGCTTCACCTCGGCGTCACAATGCGCCGCTAACCCAACTCCTGCGCGGTGAGAAGACCTGCGCCAAGCATTTTTTGGCTGTGCCGGCTCTGCCCGCTACAGCCTGAACCTCGGAGGGGTGACGGTGAAATACGATCTGAGAAAGAGACTGTTGTTGAGTGTCGGGGCCGTACTGGTCTCGGCCAGCTTTGCGGCGCCTGTGATGGCGCAGACCGAGGCTGCGGAAGAGGATGAGGCCCGCCTCAGCACGGTGCTGGTCGAGGGCCGCCGTGTGGACCAGGCAACGCCGATGGCGATTGACCTTGTACAGTTCGGCAACCAGGTTCAGCTGATCGATGCCCAGAAGATTGAAACGGGCGGCTTTACGAACTTTGGTGAAGCGGCTGCGGGCCTGATCCGCGGCGCGAACATCGGTTATTCGCCCGATGAAGGCGAGTTCACCATCCGCATCGACGGTGGTACCGACCGCGACACGCTGCTTCTGGTAGACGGCGTTCCCTATTTTGACCGCTCCAGCCCGTCAGAAGATCTCTGGCCGGCAACCGCCATCGATCCGCGTATGATCGATAGCGTTGAAGTCTATCGCGGCGGCCAGTCGCTGTATTTCGGATCGAATGGCGGCCTCGGTGTTGTCAGTGTAAAGACGAAAGAGCCTGATGGCACCAAAAAGGGCCAGATCGGCGTCTATGCCGGTTCGTTCAAGACCCGCGAAATCTATGGCAATGTGTCAATGCCGATTGACGCGGAAGGCAAGCACAGCTTCCTGGTCTATGGCCGGTCCTATCACTCCGACGCGCATGAGCTTTTCGATGTCTCCGCGTATGGCGACAACGTCCTCGCTCTCGGTGGTTTCCAGCCCTACCCCTATGACTTCAACAGCCTCGGCGCGAAGTATCTCTGGCAGATCGATGCAAGCTCGGAACTGCGCCTCGGCGCAAGCTTCTCCACCATCGACTTCCATGACTCCTTCCCGACTTCGACAATCTACACGCCAAACTTCACCGAGTTCCCGATCTACACGGCGAACTACAAGAAGTCCTTCTCGGACAATTTCCGGATCGAGGTCGACTCTCACTGGCAGAAGCCGCAACTGAAGAACCACGAAGTGCTGGCCCGCATCTGCCGTACACCCCGCCTGCAGGATCTGCCGGCAGATGTGCGTGCGATCGCGTCGTCGCAGGGGATCACGGGCTTTGCAACGGCCGCACAATACGAAGCCTTTGCAGCAACGGTTCCAAATCTCTCGGCCGGCTGTGTCACAAATCCCTACGGAACGAGCAGCGGCGCCGCCTCCGCCGCGAAGAATGGCTGGATGGTCAACGAGGACCCGAACAGCCCCTATTTCGGTCAGCCCTACGGCACCGTCCAGAACCCGTTCCCGATCGGCGCGCCTATCGGATACGTGATTGAGACGACCACGACCTTCGGGGATGGCACTCCGGTCAAGGGCTGGGGATCGACGGACAACCGCCGCTCCGGTTACATTGACTACGGGATTAACGCCCGCGGCACCTACCGCCTCAACGACCTTGTCGAAGTTGTGGGTGGTGTTCAGTACACCGCCTATGAAGATGCGTCCGACGACTCCTTCGGGGTCCAGGATGTGAAGGTCACGTCGACCGGCGTCTATGGCGATCTGCGCCTCAGCCTGCCGGTTCTGGAAGGGCTCAATGGCTCCTTCGCCGTCCGTCAGGACTTCAATGAGGGGTTTGACGATGAGATGATCTACAAGATCGGTCTTCGTCAGAACCTTCCGGCTGGCATCTATGCCCGCGCCAGCGGTGGCACATCCTATTCGGCGCCCAAGATCGACGAGATCGGCGCCTACGGGGCCAACCAGAACCTCAACCCGGGCCTTGAGCCGCAATCGGTTGAGGCTTTGAATGCCGGCATCGGCATGGATGGCTCGTTCCGTGGTGGCACCTTCAACATCGAGTTTGGCTACTTCCAGACCGACATCAAGAACCAGTTTGGTACGCGGTCGGTTGAGTCGGTTTGCACGCAGTATGAGGGCAATCCCTACGGTCTCGACATCATCAACCGCAACCGGGCAAGCATCGTCCCACCCGATTCCTTCTGCGCAACGGCGGCGAGCCGTGGTCTGGACGGATCGGAAGTCGTGGCTGTCAACACGCTGGCGATCCAGGAAATCGAAGGCTTCACAGTCGACGTCGCCTTCGACTACGGCCCGTTCTCTGGCGACATATCCTATACGATGATGGACTCCCTTGAGCCAAACCCGGTGTTTGGTCTTCCGGCCCGTCTGGATGGAACCACGGCAAATCTTGGCTTCGTAACGCCTGGCCCGGCGGGTTCTCAGGAAAAACGCCAGTCCGGCGAACGCCCGGAATGGACCCTCTCGGCCCTCCTGACCTACAAGCCGACGGATCAATGGATCTTCGCGCTCAATCCGCGCCTTCAGGGTCCGGAATGGGCCTATGCGCCAACGACTGCGGCACGCCTGGTGGATGCCAATGGCAAGCGTGTGGTCGATGACGTCAACTTCGGCAACTATTTCGTACTCAACGGGTCCATCCAGTACTTCTTCGGCAAGGACCGCGAACACCGCATTCTCATCCGCGGCGTCAACCTGCTCGATGAGAACTATTATGAGCGTTACTCAGGCGGTGCAGGCCTGACGCTGGACCGCGCCGTGGTTCGCGGTGAGGTCGGTGTCAACGACAGCGCCTACTACCGCCAGTATGGCTGGAACGGGAAACCCCGCTCTGCCTGGGTACAGTACGAGTACCGCTTCTGATCTGGCGCGGCGGCAGGGGTTGCCCTGCCGCCCGTGTCATCCCCGGCTGGCCGCTGCTCCCCGGAGCGGCCAGCCGGTCTTTCCGCTTCGTTGAGTATCTGGCCCCATGAAGAAAGCCTGATCCCATGTTTTCACGCAGATCATTTATTGTCCTGACGGGCGCCGCTCTGGCGGCCTCGCAGCAGCGCAGCCGGGCGCAAACCGGCGCGCGCTACTTCTCCCTCGGTGTGGCTTCCGGTTCGCCGCGGCCCGAAAGTGTCATCCTCTGGACGCGCCTTGCGCCTGATCCGCTGAATGGCGGCGGCATGGCGCCCGGAAAGGTCGATGTGCGGGTGCGTGTTGCCCGCGACGCGGCCATGCGCGACGTCATCCGTGACGAATTGGTCGCCACGTCTGATGCCAAGGCCCATTCGGTCCATTACAAGGTTGAGGGGCTCGAACCCGGCCGGGAATACTGGTACCAGTTCAGCTATGATGGTGAAGACACCGTCATTGGGCGTACACGGACCACCAATCCGAAAGACGCCGAAGCCCGGATCGCCCTGGCTTATTGTCAAAGCTATGAGAGCGGTTTCTATGCCGCTTACCGCGACATGGCGGAGTGGGCACCTGACCTCGTGATCCATACTGGCGACTACATCTATGAAGGCGGTATCGGAAAGCTGGGCGCCACCATGCGGGATGTGGGCGGCGGTGAGCGCCGTCTGTTCGAAACCGTGCGCCTCCATAACAGCTCTGAGATCGTGAGCCTGTGGGACTACCGCAACCGTTACGCGCTTTACAAATCCGACGCTGATCTACAGGCGGCCCATGCGGCTTCGCCCTGGATCGTTGCGATGGACGATCACGAGATCGACAATAACTGGGCCGGCGACATTCCGCAGGACCCGGAAAAGCAGACCGCGCTCGAATTCAAGATCCGCAAGCGCGCTGCCTTTCAGGCTTATTACGAACATATGCCGATCGAGGCGCCGCCAATCATCAATGGTATGGACGCCGGCCTGCAGATGTATGGTCTCTACCGGCTGGGCCCGGCACAGATCCATCTGCTCGATACGCGCCAGTTCCGCACCAACCAGCCCTGTGGCGATGGCTTGAAGGCTGCTTGCGAAGAGACGATGGACCCGGCGCAGACCATGATGGGCAAAGCCCAGGAAGAGTGGCTGTATCGCGAGTTGAAACAGTCCGGCGCGCCTTACAATCTGATCGCCACGCAGGTCTGGTTCACGCCGTATCGTTACAATGCGCCGCCAGAGGCGCCTGTGACGAATTTCGACAGCTGGGATGGCTACCCCCTGGCGCGCCAGCGGTTGGCAGATGTTTTGGCGCAGGGCGTCAAGAACCCTGTCTTCCTGACAGGTGACTGGCATACGGCTATGGCGTCCACGCTGTACCAGACTCCGTTTGATACTAAATCAAAGCGGATCGGGCACGAGCTTGTAGGCGCATCGATATCTTCGGGCTGCCCATGGGCGCGGAGTATGGAGATAATGCGCGATGCCAACCCGCACGTCTCCCATCTTAACGGCAACAAGCGTGGCTATCTGCGGCTTACCGTCAAGAAAAACGACTGTATCGGTGATTTCCGCGTGGTGGATGACGTTGGCCGTGCGGATTCTCCGGTCAGGTCCGAGCTGGAGATTCGTACGAAAGATATCTGACAAAGAGCGCGCGGGTGCCTTTGGGGTAGGGGGCGCGCCCCGTCTACCCTGCATCCCAAAGGCAGTCCCGTTCGTCGCCTGAAGCATGCGTCCCAGAACAGCCTCGGAGATGGGCTCGCCTTGGTTCATGAACCTTACCGATATCGGCCGAAAATGCGAGTTCTGGCGCGTATACTATAGGATGGGGCCGGCTAAGATGAACCAAACTCTGAAGATTGTGATTGGAGGAGTAGGTGTTCTCGCCGTGCTCTGTCTACTCGGGCTTGGAATCGTCTCCCTCGCGACCAACGTGTCCCCGGAGTCCTCTGGGGTGTTACGAGACGATGACGTGTTTCGGATTGCGGCGATTGCCCTGACATGCTGCGGGTAGGACCTGGTGTCCTTGAAATGGGATCGAGGTCGAGATTTCGATACAAGAATCTCGACCTTGATTACCATCTAATCCGTACAGTGAGTATCTAGTATCCTTTTTGCGGTCGGCCGGCATGAAGTTTCATTTTCTGAATGGGATGCCTGTGCTGAAGATGGCGGGTGTGGCGGCTATTCCCCTCCAGACGAAGGTTAGGGGCGCGGTGAAAGGCCGGTCATTCATGTTTCGTGGCTAGACGCGCAGGCATATGTTGGCTGGCCCGTCTGCCAAGACGGGGAAACCTTATCGTCTGTTGAGTGAGGCTGAATGGGAGTATGTAGCGCGTGGAGGCGCTGCGCACGCTTTCTCCTGGGGCGATGGGCATCCCATCAGTATGCCAACTACGGAGAGAGGGATTGCTGCATAGGAGCGATATCGGACGCCGATGAGTGGCTGAACACTGCGCCCGCAGGAAGCTGTCCTCCAAATGCGTTTGGCGCATACGATATGGCGGGCAATGTTTATGAATGGGTCGAGGATTGCTTTCAGGCATCCTATACGGATGCCCCATCTGACGGCTCACCCTATCTCAATGGCGATGGTGAGCGCCGGCGTATCCGTGGGGGCGCATGGTATAGCGATTCGGGGCGTGTTCACCCTTCCTGCCGAGCCTGCCAGACGCTATCCCGGCGGGACTGCGTGATTGGCTTCAGGGTTGGGCGGTATATGCTGTACTCTGATTAATTCCGATCAACTCTGCATCCCTTCTGCTACCAATTCCAATCGAAGTGACTTCTATTTGAGTTAAGAAGCGCGGATGATGATTTTCTTGCCAACGCTATCCAGAATAATGACAAATGCCAGACAGAGAAGTTCCGCGATTCTGTTTGCTATTTTAGTTCGACCCTCATTCATACTCAGACTAGACCATGGCTCCGGTGCCGGGCGAACAGAGGTTCGGGCTATGCGAGAGATGACAAGGCTATGACTTCATGAGCACGTTATACGAAGAACTCGATTATTGCCCGACCGAGATCGGCGCCCTGTCGCTGCGCCGGCGCTGGGAGCCGCGGCTCGCCAAGGATGTCTATGAGATCAAGCTCGGGGATGAGCATCTGATGTCGGACGTGTTCACGGTTTCGGAGATTGCGCTGGCCGATCTGGCGCTCGGCGCTGTGGCGGGGAGCGATCTGCGCGTCGTCGTGGGCGGCCTCGGCATGGGCTATACGGCGCTGGCGGCGCTGAAGGATAAGCGGGTTGCGCGCGTGTCGGTTGTCGAACTGCTGGCGCCGGTGATTGACTGGCATCGGCGGGGAATTTTGCCGATCGGGGATACGCTGTGTACCGATCTCAGGGTGAGCCTGGTGCAGGGAGATTTCTTTGAGCTGGCGTCCGCGCCAAACGGATTTGATCCGGATACCCCCAATGTAAGCTATGATGCGATCCTGCTGGATATTGATCATTCGCCGGAGATGTTGCTCGACAATCGCAGCAGCGGGTTTTACCGGCCCGAAGGGCTCGCGGCGATGGCCACGCATCTGCGGCCGGGCGGTGTATTTGGGCTATGGTCCAACGAAGCGCCGAGCGATGCGTTTGCGGATGTCCTGCGGAGCGTGTTTCCCGAGGCGTGGGCAGAGCCTGTTGTGTTCCGCAATCCTTATGATCATTCGGAAATCGTGCAGACGGTCTATCTTGCCCGAACAGCGTCTGAAAGCACGGGCGGGAAATGAACGCCGCTGCGTCCGGCGGCGGGGGGCGGCTCGCCTGCCCGGTCTGCGAGCAGGCGGAGACTGAGCCGTTCGCGCAGATCGGCGCGCGGGAATACTGGCGCTGCGCGGTGTGCGAGGCGCGGTTTCTGGACCCTGCGGCGCGGCTCGACGCGCAATCAGAGTACGCGCATTATCTCTCGCATGAGAATGAAGTGAGCGATCCGGGATACCGGCGTTTTCTATCGAAGCTCGCTGATCCCATGCTGGCCGTGTTGCCAGCCGGGAGCGAGGGGCTCGACTATGGCTGCGGGCCGGGGCCCGCGCTGGCGGTCATGATGGCGGAGCGGGGGCATAGCGTTGCCTATTATGACCCCTTCTTTGCGCCGGATACCGGGGCCTTGCTGCGGCAGTATGATTTTGTCCTCTGCAGCGAGGTGATCGAGCATTTCCGTGATCCGACCACGGAATTCCGGCGGCTATGGGGCCTTGTGCGCCCGGGCGGCTGGCTGGGCGTGATGACCTGTTTCCAGACAGACGATGCGCGGTTTGCCACCTGGCATTATGTCAAAGATCCCACACATGTCGTGTTCTACCGCGAGGCCACCTTGCGCTGGCTGGCCCGCGCCGCCGGCTGGTCCTGCCATATTCCGTGCAAGGATGTGGCGCTTATGCAGAAGCCGACGCCTACCTGAACATCAGCAAGGGGATGGGGCACGACCGGATCAGCGAGGTCGTGGTCGAGCCGATGATCAGATTACGGATGCGGGAGTGTCCGTAAGCGCCCATGATCAGCAGGTCGGCGCCGTCTCGCTCGGTTTCCCCGGCGATGAGTTTTTCCGCATGGCCGGGCTGGGCTTTTGCCGCCGCCTCATACCCGGCCTCGGCGAGGCGGGCGGCCGCGGCGATACCGGCTTTGGCGAGGTCTGAGCCCGTGTCTGCGACGCTGAACACGGTGATGCGCGGGCGGTCCGCCATTGGCGACTGGACGAGGCTATCGAGCGCCTTGCGGGCGCTGACGCCATCATCGAAGGCGAAGACGGCATGGCTGATCGGCTTGAAGGCGCGGCTGGCGATCAGCACCGGGCGATGGACCGCGCGCACGACGCGCTCCAGGTTTGAGCCCAGATGCAGCTTTTCAAAGTCTGCGCCTTCGCCGCGCTTGCCCATGACGATGAGGTCACCAGCCCGCTTGACGAGGGAGTCGGCGATCTCGCCGGTGCGCAGGGCGAGGCTGACATATTCCACGCCCTGGCTTTCCAGACGTTCGTGGGCGGCGTCGAGAATGGCGCGGCCGCGTTCCTTGGCGAGCTGCGCCGTGCGGGCGTCGTGTTCGACGAGGTCGTCCAGCAGGGTTGAGCGGGCACCGAGGCCGATGGAACCGGAGAGGTCTGCCGGGAACGCGCTGGTCCGGCGCGTATTGAGGACGTGGAGCAGTTCGATGTCGCCGCCATACTGGCGGGCCGCCCAGGCGGCGTGGTCGCAGACGCTGTGGGTGTAAACGGAGCCGTCGATAAGTGCGAGAATATGGGTCATGTCTGTTCCTCCCTAGTGGGACATCAGCTTGTCGAGCGCGCCGGGCTTGTCATGGATGGCGAGCTTGTCGACGATGGTTTCGCTGGCCTCGTTGAGGCCGATGATTTCCACCTTAGCCCCTTCGCGGCGGAATTTCAGCACGATCATGTCGAGGGCGGCCACGCTGGAAATGTCCCAGATGTGGGCCTCACTGACATCAATGATGACTTCGTCGAGCGCTTCTTTCAGATCGAAGGAAGCATTGAAGGCTTCCACCGAGGCGAAGAAGACCTGGCCTTCCACCTTGTAGCGGCGGATGCGGCCATCTTCGGAGATGGTCGAGGTGACCTTGAAGATCTGCGAGATCTTGCCGGCGAAGAACACGCCGGAGAGGAGCACGCCGATCAGCACGCCGATGGCGAGGTTGTGGCTGATGATGACGCCGGCCACGGTGGCGAGCATGACGATGGAGGAGCTGCGCGGATGGACGCGCAGGTTTTTCAGGGACGACCAGCTGAATGTGCCGATGGAGACCATGATCATGATGGCGACGAGCGCGGCCATCGGAATGCGGCTGACCCAGTCGCCGACCAGCAGGATCATCAGCATCAGGAAGAGGCCGGCAGAGAGCGTGGAGAGACGCCCGCGGCCACCTGATTTTATATTGATGATCGACTGGCCGATCATGGCGCAGCCGGCCATGCCCCCGAAGAAGCCGGTGACGGTGTTGGCGATGCCCTGGCCGACGCATTCGCGGTTGCGGTCGCTCGGCGTGTCGGTGAGTTCGTCGACGATGGTGGCGGTCATCAGGGATTCGAGCAGGCCGACGACGGCAACGGCCAGCGCATACGGGAAAATGATCTGCAGCGTTTCGAAGGTGAGCGGGATATCCGGGAGCAGGAACATCGGCAGGGTGGCGGGCAGCTCGCCCATGTCGCCCACGGTGCGGATGTCGAGGCCGAAGCCCATGGCGATGGCCGAGAGGACAAGGATGCAGATCAGCGGCGAGGGGATCGCGCGGGTGATCATCGGGAAGAGATAGATGATGCCGAGGCCGAGGGCGATCAGGGGATAGGTCAGCATCGGCACGCCGATGAGTTCCGGGATCTGGGCAATGAAGATCAGGATGGCGAGCGCGTTGACGAAGCCGGTCAGCACCGAGCGTGAGACAAAGCGCATGAACTGGCCGAGCTTCAGGAAGCCCGCGATGATCTGGAGGAGGCCGGCGAGGACCGTGGTGGCGAGGAGGTATTCAAGACCATAGTCACGCACCAGCGTGACCATCAGGACGGCGGTGGCCGCCGTCGCCGCCGAGATCATGCCCGGGCGCCCGCCGACGATGGCGGTGATCACGGCGATGGAGAAGGAGGCATAGAGGCCGACCCTGGGATCGACGCCGGCAATGATTGAAAAGGCAATGGCTTCGGGAATGAGGGCCAGGGCCACAACGAGCCCGGCGAGCAGGTCGCCACGAATATTGAAAAACCACGTCTCTTTGAAAGACTGGAAACTGAGAGCTGACATTTAAATTCACATCCGGAACTGAGCGGCGGGCTTCTACTGCAAGGTCCGGGCCCGCAGGCGACTCCAAGCCGACGCTAAAAGATCGAGCGTAGAGGCATCAGGTTAAGACCGATGCTGCAACGCAAGAGGCGGCAGGTAACCTGCTTTTATATGCGGGGCAACCACAGGGCCGCATTTCTTCAGACTGCAGGCGAACCGCTTGTCCGCAGATAGGGGAGGGCTACTCTGCTTTCTTCGGCAAACCCGGCTCACCAGCGCGGTCAGGGTTTGCAGCTAGATAAGCCTTCTTGAGTTCAATCGAGCGGTTATGCTCACCCACCGGGCTCCAGCCGGGCGCATTGATCGCCCGTCCTGCCCAGCGCCAGGGGCGCAGCCCGTCGCGGGCGCAATCCTTCAGGAAGCCGCCAAACTCATGGAAGGCAATGGTGAACGGATTATGCGTCGAGAGCTGTTTGACGATACCATAGCTCGGCGGGTCGTCTTCCCGCTCAGGCACGAATGTCCCGAACATCTTGTCCCAGATGATGAAGACGCCGGCATAGTTCGTATCCAGATAACGCGGATTGGTGGCGTGGTGAACGCGGTGATGCGAGGGCGTATTCATCACCGCCTCAAACCAGCGCGGCATCTTGCCGACAGCCTCGGTATGTATCCAGAACTGGTAGATCAGGTTTAGCCCGCCCGCCAGCGCCAGCACGTAAGGATGAAAGCCCAGCCATACGAGCGGCAGGCCCACAAGGATCAGCCCCGTAAACGGACCAAACCAGGGCTGGCGCAACGCGGTTGTCAGATTGTAGTGCTGCGAGGAATGATGGGTCACATGCTCCATCCAGAACCAGCGCATCCGGTGCGCAAACCGGTGCTTCCAATAATAGATCAGATCATACGCGACAAAGCAGAGCGCAAAGCTCCACCACGTAAACGGAATGGTCGCCACCCGGTACGGCCAGGCCAGCATCATCATCCAGAGGGCAATCGTCGCCGTCAGCGTATTCACGACGACATTGCCAAGCCCCATCGACATTGAGGCCAGGGCGTCCTTCGTCTCATAGCGTCCCTTGGCGCGCCCGGTCTTCACCGCCCACCATTCCCACGCCACCGACGCCACGAACACCGGCGCGGCCAGCGCAGTCACATCGGGAAAGGGCGTGAACTCCATCGCGGCAAAGCCTAAAACGCAGACGCCTGCGGAACGCCGCCCTGCTTGTAGACAACGCCGCCCTTCATCACGAACTCCACATCGGCAAGACGCTGCATGTCCGCCAACGGATCAGCGCTGACGGCCACAAAGTCGGCCTTGCAGCCCACATCCCCGCAGCCCACTTCGCCGGCCTTGCCCAGCGCTTCGGCGGCAAAGGAGGTGCCCGCGCGCAGGGCCTGCATCGGCGTCATGCCAAAGGTCACCATCCGCGAAAACTGGTTGCCGTTGAGGCCATGGGGATAAACCCCGGCATCCGATCCAAACACCACCTTCGCGCCCGCTTCAACGGCCGCCTTGAAGCTCGCCCGCTGGCGCGCCGAGATGGAGCGTTCCTTGGCAAGGGATTCCTCAAGCAGGCCGTTCTTGGCGCCTTCAGAGAGGATATATTCGGTGTTGTAGATATCCATCGACAGGTAAGTGCCGTGTTCAACGGCCAGCTGGATCGTGGCCTCGTCCATGATCGAGCCGTGCTCGACCGTGTCGACGCCCGCAATGATCGCGTTGCGAATGCCAACCGTGCCATGGGCATGGCTTGCCACCTTCAGCCCGCGGGCATGGGCCTCTTCCACGATGGCCTCGATCTCCTCGATCGTGCCTTGGGCCGCGCCCAGCGCTGTGCCTTTGGAGAGCACCCCGCCCGTCGAGCAGGTCTTGATGAGGTCCACGCCATATTTGATGTTCTCGCGAACCTTGGCGCGCATTTCCCAGGGGCCATTGGCAACGCCTTCACCCCGGAGGCGATACTCAGACGGCAGAAGGTTCATGTCCGAGCAATGCCCGCCTGTAATGCCAACCGGCGGACCCGAGACGAGGAGGCGCGGCCCGGGCACTTCGCCCGCATCAATGGCCTCGCGCAGGGCGACATCGCCATAGCTTTCGGCGCCAAGATTGCGCACGGTCGTAAAGCCCGCCAGCAGCGTCTTGCGGGCATTCTTGACTCCCTTGATGGCCATGCGTTCATCCGAGAGGCTCAGGGAATAATAGGGGCCATCTTCCGCGTCGCTGGTGAGGTGGACGTGCATGTCGATGAAGCCAGGCATCAGATAGGCCTGCCCAAGATCCACAGTCCGCGCGCCGCGCGGCGCCTTCAGGCTGGATTTCGTTCCGCGCTGGGCCACGGCCCCGTCTTCGATCACGAAAGCAGCGTCGCGCACAGTCTCGCCCGAGACAGGGTCAACAAAGTGGCCGGCCGTGAGATAAACCGTTTCGGCGGACGCAGCGCCGCCTGCTATCATGAAGGCCGTTGCAACTGTGGCGAGGGCGCGCGTGAACATGGACAACCAGCTCCTGTATTTTTCGTCATGTTGTGTGACTGTTCTGCGGCGGCGGGGGCTGCCGCGTCAAGCGTCTCAGCGCGCTTGACGGACGCTAGGGAAGGGGGGCCTTCTCAGGTGGGAAACAATTCACCGGAGGATACCGACCCATGGCCAGACCCAAGGAATTCAAGGAAATCATTCTCGACATCGAGGACGGCATCGCGACCCTGACGCTGCATCGCCCCGACAATATGAACGCCTTCACCGGCACGATGATGTACGAAATGATCGAGGCTTTCGACATCACCGACGCCAATGACGATGTCAAAGCCGTGATCGTTACCGGCCATGGCGACCGCGCCTTCTGCGCCGGCGCAGACCTGTCGGCCGGCGCCAAGACGTTCGACTATGACGCCCGCGCTGGCGATGGCGAAAAAGGCCGCACCGAGTCCGTTGACGTCCAGCGTGATGGTGGCGGCCGGGTCACCCTGCGCATCTTCGAAAGCCTCAAGCCCGTGATCGGCGCCATCAATGGCGCAGCCGTTGGCATCGGCGTGACCATGCAGCTGCCGATGGATATCCGCATTGCGTCGGACAAGGCCCGCTTCGGCTTCGTGTTCAACCGCCGGGGCATCAATCCGGAAGCCGCCTCCAGCTGGTTCCTGCCGCGCCTTGTGGGCATCCAGCAGGCGCTGGAATGGTGCTATACCGGCCGTGTCTTCCCGGCAGATGAAGCGCTGAAAGGTGGCCTTGTGAGCCGCGTTGTTCCGCATGCGGACCTGATGATCGAAGCCCGCAAACTCGCGCGTGAGATCGCCGACAATACAGCCCCCGTCTCCAACGCGCTGACCCGTCAGATGATGTGGCGCATGCTGGGCGCAAGCCATCCGATGGAAGCTCATATCGTGGATTCGGCCGCCATCTACACCCGTGGCAAGACGCCGGATGCAAAAGAGGGCGTGATGAGCTTCCTCGAAAAGCGCCAGCCGACCTATCCGGTGAAAGTGTCCGACGGCATGCCCGGCTTCTTCCCCTGGTGGGAGGAGAAAGAATTCGAGTGGATCGGCAACAAGTGATTTCAGCGGCAAAGGGGCAGTAGGGCCATGCAGACTTTATTGCCTCTTGCCGCCGAGATCGGCGACATCCTGAAAGCGCGGCGGGAAACCGTCGCGATTTCGGAATCTTCAGCCGGCGGACTGATCTCCGCCGCGCTGCTGGCGGCGCCGGGCGCCTCGCGCTACTATCGGGGTGGCGGGGTCATCTACACGCCGCAGGCCTTCCGAGGGCTGCTCGGCCTCACACGCGAAGACCTCGGCGACAAGCGTTCTTCGACAGAACCCTATGCCCGCCTGCTCGCACAAACTGTCCGCGCCAAACTTGAGGCCGACTGGGGCCTCTGCGAAACCGGCGCGTCGGGACCCACGGGCAACATGTATGGCGACGCGGCCGGGCACACCTGCGTCGCGCTGGCGGGGCCGGGCGGCATTCTCGTCTCCCGCACGCTGGAAACGGGCCTTTCGGACAGGGAGGCGAACATGCGCCTCTTTGCCGCCGAAGCGCTGGACCTGCTGCGGGCAGGGCTCAGCTGAGCCTACTCCAGAATATCTTCCGTCATCCGCGATTTATCGAGGTCGCCGAAGCGGGTGACATTGGCGTCGAAGGCGAGCTTGACGGTGCCGATGGGGCCGTGGCGCTGCTTGGAAACGATCACCTCGGCCGTTCCGTAAACCTGGTCCATGCGCGAACGCCAGGCTTTCCACTTTTCGTTCGAATTCGGATCATTCGGATCAGCCGCAGGCTCGGTCCGCGCCAGATAATATTCTTCCCGGAACACGAACATCACGATGTCGGCGTCCTGCTCGATCGAGCCAGATTCACGCAGGTCTGAAAGCTGCGGGCGCTTGTCATCACGCTGTTCCACCGCGCGTGAGAGCTGCGAGAGGGCAACGATGGGAACGTTGAGATCCTTGGCCAGCGCCTTGAGCGCTGTCGTGATCTGGGTCACCTCCTGCACGCGGTTGGCCTGGCCGCCAGAACTGGAAACCGTGATCAGCTGGAGATAGTCGATCACGATCATGTCGAGGCCCACCGAGCGCTGCAGGCGCCGTGCGCGGGCCGTCAGCTCACTGATGGAAATACCGCCGGTATCGTCAATAAACAGCGGCAGGTTCTGCAATTCCGCCGTTGCTTCCACTAGCTGCTCGAAATCGGCCTTGGTGAGGTCGCCCTGGCGGATGCGGTGGGCGTTGATGCCTGTGCGCTCGGCAAGAATACGGGTCGCCAGCTGCTCGTTCGACATCTCCAGCGAGAAGAAGGCCACCACGGCGCCGTCCATCGTCTTCTTCGAGCCGTCTTCCTGGGTTTCGTATTTGTAGGCGGCCGCCGCGTTATAGGCGATGTTGGTCGCCAGCGAGGTTTTCCCCATCGAGGGGCGCCCGGCGAGGATCAGAAGGTCCGACCGGTGAAACCCGCCCAACTGGTTGTCGAGATCGCGCAGCCCTGTCGGGATGCCGGCAATCTTGCCCCCGCGCTTGAAGGCGGCTTCGGCGGTGATCAGCGATTCGGCGAGCGCCTCGGCAAAGCTGGAGAAGCCGCGCTCGGCGCTGCCGCGTTCGGCCAGATCAAACAGCGCCCGCTCGGCCTTGTTGATCAGGCTCGAGCCCGTGTCGTCCTGCTCCGGCATGATCGCCTGGGACTGGATCGTGCCGCCAACCGTGATCAGCTCGCGCCGGATCGCGAGATCCCGGATGATGCGCGCATAATCCTTCACCTCCGGGCCAAACGCGGCAGCGTCCAACAGGTCCACCAGATATTTGGCCCCGCCAATCTCGGCGATCTTTTCCTTCTGCTCGAAATACTCGCGCAGGGTCACGCCATCGGCGACCCGGCCGGTCTGGATCATGTTGGAGGCGACCGCATAGATCTCGCGGTGAGCGGGGGCGTAGAAATCGGGCGGGGTGAGGATATCCGCGATGAACTGGTAGACATTGTTGTCGAACAGGATCGCGCCCAGCACGGCGGCTTCGGCGGCAAGGTTGTTTGGCGGCGAGATGGAACCGCTTCCCGGCTTTTGCTCAGACACTGGCACCCCCGTGGCGCAAACGTTTACTATAGCGAACCCGGTTCGTTTTGCGAATCTTGGACACATCAATCGCGCCGAATTCTGAAAGGTATCCCCAGCTTCCGGGGCAAAGAAAAACGGCGGCCCCGAAGGAGCCGCCGCTTCTGATTGGATGGCCTGAGCCGGCGCGAAGATTACTCTTCGTCGTCGCCCATGTCGCCGCGTTCGGCAGCAGCAGCAGCGAGTTCGCCGGCCTGCTCGTCGGCCTGAGCCTGGTTGGCAGCCTGCAGCGCAGCAACAACGTCTTCGCCCTTTTCCTGACGCTCGGCCTCTTCGGTCGAGCGGGCAATGTTCACCTGAACCTTGACGCTGACTTCAGCGTGCAGGCGGACAGAGACTTCAGAAATGCCGATAGCCTTGATGGGCTTGTCGAGGCGAACCGCAGCGCGGTCGACCTTGTAGCCAGCAGCTTCAGCAGCTTCAGCAATGTCGCGGGCCGAGACGGACCCGTAGAGCTGGCCAGTTTCGCCAGCCTGACGGATCAGCACGAAGGTTGCGCCTTCGAGGTTTTCCGCTTCGGTCTGAGCAGCGTCGCGGGCAGCGGCGTTGCGGGCTTCGATGGCGTCACGCTCGATTTCAAACCGCTTGCGGTTCTTGTCGTTGGCGATCAGCGCCTTGCCCTGCGGGATGAGGAAGTTGCGTGCGAAGCCGTTTTTGACGCGGACTTCGTCACCGATTTTGCCGAGGCGGTCGATGCGCTCAAGGAGGATGACTTGCATGATGTCTTCTCCTTACTTCACTTCAAACGGAATCAGGGCCAGCATGCGGGCGCGTTTGATCGCCTGTGCAAGCTTACGCTGGTTCTTGAGGTTTACAGCCGTGATGCGGCTCGGCACGATTTTCCCTTTTTCAGAGATATAGCGCTGGAGCATTTTCACGTCTTTGTAATCGATTTCCTGCGCGTGTTGGCCGGTAAACGGGTCCACCTTGCGGCGGCGGCCGAACGGGCGGCGGGCAGGAATGTTCGTGATGTTGATTTTCTGTGCCATGTGATCTGTCCCTCTGCCGGTTAGTCGCGGCGGCGTTCTTTGCGAGAGAGAACCGGCGAAGGCTCGTCACTCAGCGTTTCGACGCGGACGGTCATGTAGCGCATCACGTCTTCGGCGATGCGCTGGCGGCGTTCCAGTTCGTGGATCGCGTCAGCCGGGCCGTCGATGTTGATGAGCGAGTAGTGGCCCTTGCGCTGTTTCTTGATCGGATAAGCAAGGCTGCGAAGGCCCCAATATTCCGTCTTGCCAACAGTTGCGCCTTTTTCCTTGAGGAAAGTTGTCATCTCTTCGATGAAGCTTTCAACCTGGGCGGGCGAGATATCAGGCCGTGTGATCACGACATGCTCGTATAGTGCCATGTTTTCATTCCCAAATTTATGAAGGCGCGGCACCAGGGAGCGGGAAACTCGTCTGGCGATGGCCCCTCTTTCTCCGGCTCATTCCGGATAGTCGAGGACCGCACCTTGCTATGAAGAGGGGGTCTTAAGCCTATCCTTGTGGAAAATTCAAGCGCTTGCATGCCGGAGACACGCGCTTTACGCACGCCAAAAAACAGGGAGACAGGGTAAACATGACCCTCGCATTCATTTTTCCGGGACAGGGAAGCCAGGAAATTGGCATGGGCAAGGCTCTGGCTGAGGCCTTTCCGGCAGCCAAAGCGGTGTTTGAAGAGGTAGATGAGGCCCTTGGGCAGAAACTCTCTACCCTCATGTGGGAAGGCGAGATCGCCGAACTCACCCTCACCGCTAACACCCAGCCTGCCCTGATGGCCCATTCTGTGGCCGCCATGCGGGCGCTTGAAGCCAATTTCGGCATTTCGGCGAAGGACGCCGCTTTTGTGGCGGGTCATTCTCTGGGCGAGTATTCGGCTCTGGCGTCGGCCGGTGCGATCAGCGTGGGCGACACCGCCCGCCTCCTGCGCATCCGCGGCGATGCCATGCAATCTGCCGTTCAACCAGGGCAGGGCGCCATGGCAGCCCTTCTGGGCGCCGACTATGCGCAGGCTGAAGCCGCCTGCGCGGCCGGCCGTGAGACGGGCGGCGCCTGCGACATCGCCAACGATAACGCCCCTGGCCAACTGGTCATCTCCGGCACCAAGGCGGCGATTGATGCCGCCATCGCCTGGTCGCAGGCCAATGGCGTCAAAAAGGCGATGGCGCTCAACGTCTCCGCCCCGTTCCATTGCGCCCTGATGCAGCCGGCCGCCGACGCGATGGCCGCCGCGCTGGCCGATACCCAGATCCTGGCGCCGGCCGTGCCGCTGGTGGCCAATGTCAGCGCCAGCGCCGTCACAGACCCTGAGACGATCCGCCAGAATCTCGTAAAACAGGTCACCGGCCGCGTCCGCTGGACCGAGAGCGTGCAGTATATGGTCGGCCAGGGCGTCACCGCCACGGGCGAGGCAGGGGCTGGCAAGGTGCTCACGGTCATGCAGCGCCGGATCGAGAAATCATTGAACGGCTTCACCCTCGGCACGCCTGAGGATCTGGAAGCCTTCGCCAAAGCCATCAAAGAAGGCTGATCATGGTCGAGCTGCTGGCGCTATTGCTGAACGACTTCAGAACCTATGTGTTTCTGTTTGTTGTCCTCGTCGTGGCGCTTGAGCTTTATCGGAGGCACAGAAAGAATCAGGCGCCCAGAATCCCTGCGAAGGATTACTGGCGGCAAAACAAGGAAAACTAGAACATGTTTGACCTGACCGGCCGCACGGCCCTCGTTACCGGCGCTTCGGGTGGCATCGGCCGCGCCATCGCGCAGGCGCTTTCCGAATGCGGCGCAAAGGTTGCCCTCTCGGGCACCCGCGAAGCGGTCCTTCAGGAAGTGGCTGCCACCCTGAAAGGCGAAACGGCGATTGTGCCCTGCAACCTGTCTGATCCAGCGGCGGTAGACGCGCTGGTAGGGCAGGCTGAAGCCGCTATCGGTCCTCTGGATATTCTCATCGCGAACGCCGGCATCACGCGCGACAAGCTGCTTATCCAGATGAAGGATGAGGACTGGAGCGACGTTCTGAATGTTAACCTGGGAAGCTATTTCCGTCTGACGAAATCGGCTGTGAGGGGAATGATGAAGCGCCGACATGGCCGCATCATTGGAATCACTTCGGTCGTTGGTGTCACCGGAAATCCGGGCCAGACAAATTATTGTGCATCCAAAGCCGGCATGATCGGCTTCACCAAATCGATCGCCCAGGAGGTCGCTTCGCGGGGCATTACAGCGAACACGATCGCGCCCGGTTTCATCGAATCGCCCATGACAGATGGGCTCCCTGAGGCCCAGAAAACGGCGCTTTTGGGGCAGATTCCGGCAGGAAGGCTCGGTCAGGGTGGCGACATTGCCGCTGCGGCGGTGTATCTTGCTTCCAATGAAGCGGCCTATGTAACTGGCCAGACGCTGCACGTTAATGGCGGCATGGCAATGATTTAGGCCCTGTAGACGGGCATCAGACAAGGGCTTGGCGCTCATCCGTACTGTGTGCTAGGCGCAACACAATGGTTCGCATGAGGACCAGTCATCAGACATATCTAGAGAGGTATTCATGTCTGACGTTTTTGAACGTGTGAAGAAAATCGTAGTCGAGAACCTCGACGTGGAAGCTGACAAGGTCGTGGAAAGCGCAAGCTTCATCGACGACCTCGGGGCGGACTCGCTGGACCTCGTCGAACTCGTGATGGCTTTCGAAGAAGAGTTCAACATCGAGATCCCTGATGACGTGCAAGAGTCGATCCGTTCGGTCGGTGACGCCGTCTCGCACATCAAGGCTCACGTCTAAGGCGCGGGGCCCAATATGTCGGAGCGTCGAGTCGTAATTACCGGTATCGGTATCGTATCACCGCTTGCCAATGGCCGTGAGGCTACGTGGGAGCGTCTGATTGCCGGGAAATCCGGAGCAGGCAAGATTGACGCGTTTGATGCGTCCGACATGCCGTGCAAGATCGCCTTCCAAGTCCCGTGGGCTTCTGGCCGCGGCGGCGGGGCGGGCGATCCGCACGCCTTCGATCCTGAAAAGGTGCTCTCTCCAAAAGAGCGGCGCCGGATCGATAATTTCATCCTCTATGCGATCGCCGCTGCGGATGAGTCGCTGGAAGATGCAGGCTGGAAGCCGGAAACCGAAGACGAGAAAGAGCGCTCCGGCGTGATGATCGGTTCGGGCATCGGTGGCCTGGAATCAATCTACGAAACAGCGATCATCCTGCATGAACAAGGCCCACGCAAAGTGAGTCCGTTCTTCATCCCCGCCTCGCTGATCAACCTTGCCTCTGGCCAGGTCTCCATTCGTCACGGTCTGAAAGGCCCCAACCACTCTGTGGTTACGGCCTGTGCCACCGGGGCGCACGCCATCGGCGATTCTGCCCGCCTGATCAAATATGGCGACGCGGATGTCATGCTGGCGGGCGGCGCAGAAGCGGTCATCGGCCGGATCGGCATTGCAGGCTTCTGCGCTGCAAAAGCCATGTCCACAAACTTCAACGATACGCCCGAGAAGGCCTCGCGCCCCTATGACAAGGACCGCGATGGCTTCGTGATGGGCGAGGGCGCTGCTGTGCTCGTGCTCGAAGAGTATGAACACGCCAAGAAGCGCGGCGCGAAGATCTATGCCGAAGTTGTCGGCTATGGCCTGACGGGTGATGCCCACCACATCACGGCGCCTGCCGAGGGCGCCGAGGGCGGCTATCGCGCCATGAAAATGGCCCTCAAGAATGCCGGCATCGACCCGACTGAGATCGACTATGTCAACGCGCACGGCACTTCCACGCCAAAGGGCGATGAAGGCGAGGCTGGCGCAGTCGAGCGCGCCTTTGGTGATCACGCGAAAAACCTGTCGATGTCGTCGACTAAATCGGCAGTCGGGCACCTGCTCGGTGCCGCCGGGGCAATCGAGGCCGCGTTCTGCGCACTTGCGATCCGCGATCAGGTTATGCCGCCGACCCTGAACCTCGATAATCCGAGCTTCGAGACGGTGCTGGATCTCATCCCGCACAAGGCCAAGAAAGGCCGTGTCCGCGCAGCCATGTCCAACAGCTTCGGCTTTGGCGGTACCAACGCATCGCTGGTGCTTCGCAAGGTCGACTGACCCCTCAGGCGGGACATAGCAATTTTTGACAGAACCGCTGGCTGAAAAGCTGGCGGTTCTTTCATTTCCACAGACAGTGCGGCGACTCATGGCAAAGTTCATGACATATCGTTTATTGCCTGATCCGGCTGCGGAGCATGCTTTTCCGCAAGCGCATGACCGGGTTACACTTCCGCGTGGGACACGTAACAAGAGGCTTGCATGGGTTTTCTGAGAACGCTCTTCACCTGGGTGTTTGTGCTGGCCTTCATTGCAGCGGCCGCCCTGGTCGCCGGTTGGGTCTGGCTCAACAATGAAATGACTCGGCCTGGTCCCTTGCAGGAAGAGATTGTCTTCATGGTTTCAGAAGGCGACACGCTGACCGCAGTTGCCGGCCGTCTTGAGGCTGAGGGCGTCATCAAGGACGATCGCGTCCTGCTCCTGAAAAGCCGTATCGACGCAGAAATGCAGGGCGGAAGACCGCACGTAAAGGCAGGCGAGTATGTTCTTGACCCCGCTATCAGCATGGCAGCCGTTCTCGCTATTCTCACTGAGGGGCGCTCGGTTCTCCACAAGATCACCCTGCCGGAAGGACGCACGACCGCGCAGCTCCTGCGCATAATCGAAGCTAATGAAACGCTTCAGGGCGAAATGCCTGAGGTGCTGCCGGAAGAAGGAACACTCCTTCCGGACACCTACATGTTTCATCGCGGTATGACGCGTCAGCAACTGATCGAAAAGGTTCAGAAAGCCCAGGCCGATGTGCTCGCAGAACTCTGGTCCCAGAGGCAGGAAGGCCTCCTGCTGGAGACCCCTTATGAGGCTGTCATCCTGGCGTCCATTGTCGAAAAGGAAACGGGAATTGCCGCTGAGCGCGACGAGATCGCGGCCCTGTTCACGACGCGGCTGAAAAGGGGCATGCGTCTCCAAAGCGATCCGACGATCATATATGGCATTTCAAAGGGTGAGCCGCTCTACAACAATAAAGGGCAACGGCGCACACTATACCGCTCCGAGATTGATCGGCCTACGGAATGGAACACCTATCAGATTGACGGCCTGCCGAAGACGCCGATCTGCAATCCCGGGCGTGAGGCTATCGCGGCGGTCCTGAATCCTCCGGAAACGGAGTATATATTTTTTGTTGCTGATGGCAAAGGCGGGCACCTTTTCGCCCGAACCCTGGCCGAGCATAATCGCAATGTTGCAGCGTATCGCGCTTACGAGCGCCAGGAAATCGCACGGGAGCGGGCAAACTGATGGGAACATTGTCGGGGATGACTGGGTTTGCGCGGGTAACCGGCGAAGCCAGCTGGGGCGGATGGGCCTGGGAGGCCAAGAGCGTCAATGGCCGCTCGCTGGATGTGCGCGTGAACCTGCCGCCCGGCGCCGAGCAGCTGGAGCGTGAGGTCAAGACGATGGCGGCGGCGCGGTTCAATCGCGGCTCGCTGCAGGTCAGCCTGCGGATCGAGCTGGCCGCGTCCGGCGCCTCGGCGGTCATCAATGAAGCGCTGCTGTCCGAACTCGCCCAGTCTGTCCGCAAGGTTTCCGGGCGCGAGCTTTCCTCTGAGGCCATTGCCACGCTGATGGCGGTCAAAGGCGTGGTCGATGCCGGGTCAAGTTCCACGCGCGACATCATGGATGAAGCCGCCCTCGCGCTTCTCACGGCGGGCGCCGCCCAGGCCCTTGATGGCCTTGCCGAAGGGCGCAAGGCTGAAGGCGCCTCGCTGGAGGCCCTTCTGGGAGATCTTCTCACCGAGATGGAGCGCCTTAAAGCCGAAGCCGAAACCCATGCGGCGGGCCAGCCCGAACTGATCCGCGCAAAGCTCACCAAACAGCTGGAAGAGCTTGACCGTGAAGGCCGCGTCGATGCCGAGCGCTATGCCGCCGAGGTGGCCTTGTCGGCCGCCAAGGCTGATGTCCGCGAGGAACTTGACCGCCTTTCGGCGCACATCAAAACCGGCCGAGACCTGCTCAAGGCAGGCTCGCCGGCCGGCCGGAAGATCGATTTCCTGGCCCAGGAGCTCAACCGCGAAGCCAACACCCTCTGCTCGAAATCCATCAGCCTCGATTTGACGAATGCCGGCCTTGGCCTCAAAGGGGTGATCGACCAGTTCAAGGAGCAGTCGGCCAATGTCGAATAGCGGACACCCCAAAGACAGCGGCCATCGCCGGGGCCTCATGCTGGTCCTCTCCAGCCCCTCCGGCGCGGGGAAAACCACGCTGTCCCGGATGCTGCTGGATGAGTTCGGCGACGTGAAGCTGTCGGTCTCGGCCACCACGCGCCCGCCCCGGCCAAACGAGGTGGACGGCCAGGACTACTACTTCAAGACGCCCGAAGAGTTCCACCGGATGATCGAGCGGCGCGAATTCCTCGAATGGGCGCATGTCTTCGACAAGCATTACGGCACACCGAAAGCCGACACTGTCGCCCGGCTCGAAGCGGGCGAAGACGTCCTCTTCGATGTCGACTGGCAGGGCGCCGATGCGCTGCATGACCAGATGCCCAATGATGTGGTTTCGGTCTTCATCCTCCCGCCCAGCATCGAGGCCCTACAGGCGCGCCTGGCCGGCCGGCCAGGTTCAACGCCGGAACTGGTTGCTCGCCGCATGGAAGACGCCAAGCGTGAGATCATGCATTGGCGACGCTACGATTATGTGATCGTCAATGACGATCTCAATGTCGCCTATCAGCGCCTGAAACGCATCCTGCTGGTCGAGCGCCTGAAGCGCCTGCGCCAGCTGGACCTTGAGGATCATGTCCGCGCCCTGTTGGGCGAGGCCTAAGCGAGACTAGACGCCAGCTTGCGGAACTCAGCCTGAGTCAGCGTTTCTGCGCGGGCTGTCGGTGTGATACCGCACTCCTCAAGCCACGCTTCGGCCTTCATCCCACGCTTCTTGGCGAAGGGTTTCAGCGCGGCACGCAGCATCTTGCGGCGCTGGCCAAAGGCGGCCCCGGCAATCTGCTCCAGCAGCGCCAGATGCTCAAACCGTTCGCCCGGCGGCAGAGGCTCAAACTCGACCACCGCGCTGTCGACTTTCGGCGGCGGGCGGAACGCGCCCGGCGGCAGGGTGAAGGCGATGCGCGGGCGGGTGACGGCCTGCGAGATCACGGCAAGCCGGCCATAGGCGTCCGTATCGGGTTTCGCGCAGATCCGGTCGGCCACTTCCCTCTGGAACATCAGCGCCATCGGCCCGCGCCAGTCGCCTGCTTTCAGCCAGTCAATCAACAGCGGCGTGCCGACATTGTACGGAAGGTTTGCAATGATCATCACAGGCGTTGCCGCGCCTGCCTCCTGCAACAGTTTCTCCCAGTGAACTTTGCGCGCGTCCCGCGCAATCACCTGAAGGCGGCCGCTTTTTGCCTCCGGCCAGCTGAGCAGCGCTTCTGAAAAGCGCGGGTCAGTCTCCACCGCAATCAGCAGCGCAGGCTCTTCGTTCAGGATGGCGCGCGTTAGCCCGCCGGGGCCGGGGCCTACTTCAATCACGGTTCGCCCCTTGAGCGGGCCGGCCGCATTTGCCGCGCGCTTCAGGATGCTCGGATCAAACAGGAAGTGTTGCCCCAGAGACTTGCGCGCGGGCGCATCGGTCAACGGCGGGGCGCCGTCGTTTTCATCTTCATAGCCGTAATCATTACTCATGCGGGGCTCCTCGCCCAATTGGCGGCCTGTTCCCGCGCAGACTGGATGGCGGCGATCAGGCTGTCAGGCTTTGCGGTTCCGGCGGCGGCGGCGTCATAGGCGGTGCCGTGGTCCGGGCTGGTGCGGATAATCGGCAGACCGAGCGTTGTGTTCACGCCGCCCCAGATGTCGAGCGTCTTGACCGGGATAAGGCCCTGATCATGGGTCATCGCGATCACCGCATCGAAACGCCCGTTCAGTGCTTCGCTGAAAACGGTATCGCCGGGGCGGGCATCGGAAATGTCGATGCCTTCTTCGCGCAGCTGCCGCGCAGCCGGGTTGATGATCTCGATTTCCTCGCGGCCGATCGTGCCGTCTTCTCCGGCATGCGGGTTGAGGCCGGTAAAGGCAATCCGGGGGCGCTGAATGCCGAACTGGCGTGTCAGCGCGGCCGCCGTGATCCGGGCGATGCGCGGCAGGCGGCCATCGGCCAGGGCGGCGGGAACGGCGGCGTAGGGCATGTGGATCGTCGCCAGCGCCACGCGCAGGCCTCCACCGGTCAACATCATGACAGGTTCGGGTGCTGGCCCGCCCGCTGGCGCGCAGAGGTCGGCAATGAACTCGGTATGACCCGGAAAGCGGAAACCCTGACCGTAAAGCAGCGCTTTGTGGATCGGATTGGTCACCACCGCGCCGGCAGCGCCGCGAAGGGCATCCGCAGTCGCGGCCTCGATGGAGGCAATGATACCCTTGGCGGTCTGGGGATCAGGATTGCCCTGCGTGACGGTCACCGGGCCGCTGAGCGGCAACACCGGCAACGCCCGTGAGAACACAGCAGCTGCGTCTTCAGGCGCGTTGATCTCTTCAATGGGTGCGTTGCGGTAGAGCTCCGGCCAGCCGCGTACATAGAATGCGCTGGCAGGGTCGCTCCTGAGCGCTTTCCAGGCGGCCACCGTAATCTGCGGCCCGCACCCTGCGGGGTCGCCCATGGTCAGGGCCAGAGGAAGGAGGGATGGCGAGGTCACGCGCGGGGTGTCGCGCCAATCGCGAAGCGGATCAAGCGGAATCGCCTGTCCTAGCGGTAGATGATCGTCGCCAGGCGCCGTGCGTTGCGCAGTTCCCGTTCGGAAATCATGCTGAGCTCGCGCGATTTCAACGAGCCCTTCAGATCTTCACGCGAGGGCAATGCCTCTGCACCTTCCTGACGGCGGCAGACATACATAACGGCGAGACCGGAGGCGACGGCGAAAATTTCGGTCGGCTGGCCAACGTCGGTTGCCAGAACGAGGCTGCGGCCTTCAGGGCCAAGCTCATCGACATTGATGTCGTTGATGTCCTGCACGCGCAGGGTGGAGCGTGAGTTTGCAACAGACTGGACATCGCCGCAGCTGCTGATGCGGCCGATGGCTTCCGTCAGGCTGGCTTCTAGTCCGTCCGTAGCAACGAGCCGCTTCAGGTCAACCCGTGTTACTGGTTCGGCAGGCTCACGCTTGCCGCCCACGAGAATGATGTAGACGCCGTTCTCAGTCCTGATGGGTTCCAAAAGCCCAGCTCCCGTAGACTGTTTCACAGCCTCGGCGATAGCCGGATCAATATCTTCGATGGTCACCCAGCCCATGTCCCCGCCCGCAGCCGAAGTCGGCGCAGACGAGATACGCTGAGCCGCGACGCGGAAGTCAGCCCCTTGTTGCAACTGGCTGATGATGGACTGAGCTGCGCTCATGGCTTCAAGTTTGGTTTCATCATCAGGCGCGTACAGGAAGATCTCGCCAATGCGGAACTGCGTTTTCTGAGATGCAGTCCGGAGGCGCGACATCTGATCATCCACCTGATTTTCCGAGATGCGGATCCGGTTGCCATAAAGGCCGCTCATCAGGCGGTTCCACGCGATTTCGGCGCGCATCTGGTCTTCAAGGCTCGCCGGGTTCACGCCCGAGGCAGAAAGTTGCTGGCGCAGCACGTCACCGGTAAGCCCCGCATCGCTTGCCATCTCCTGCACGGCGGCGTCAATTTCGCGTCGATCAACCTCAACCTTGTATTCAGCGACACGGTCGAGCTGGAGTTTTTCATCGATCAGCTGTTCGAGGGCCTGGCCCGTAATCTGCTGGACCTGCTCCTGGGTCGGCTGAGAGGCGCCGATGGTAAGCAGGAGGAGGCGCGCGCGCTGGCGGACGTCCGAATAGGAGATGGGTTTGTCATTAACGATGGCGGCAATGCCCTCCAAGGTCTGCCGGTTCGATTCCTGCGCGCTGGCGGGCGAAACGGGCGCGCCCAAAGCGCTGATCGCCGCAAAAGCTGCTGCCAAGAACACAACACGTACCATACGACGTCTCCATGGCTCCCCGAGGGTCGGGAATTAAGCCTGTTTTTCGCTATCGGACCTTACAAGTCTCGTCACATCGCGCAACGCGCCGCTACAGTCATCAGTGAAGTTTGCTGTAGTTCGTTTTTTCCGATTTCGGGTCAGTCGAAGCTATCAGACCCGAAATTACCCAGAGACAGCAGTGAAAAGCGGACCAGGAAGCTTTCCGAGGGGCCAAGGGTTCGATCCCTTAGCTCTGAACGGGCATAAAGAAATTCAAACCTTGAACAATCATCGGTGTAGGCGATTCCCAATTCCTGTTTGGTATTCACATTCCGGCTTATGTCGCGAAGTTGGCCAAATACGACCGAGTAACGGTCAGTTATCTGGGCCTCACCCCGCAGGTAGACCCCTTCATCTGAAGTCCCCGCAGGGCTGATGCGCTCGTCAATCTTGTAATACTGGCCCACAGCACGGAACCTGTTGAAGGAGGTCGAGGCGCGCATATCGAAGCGGCTAAGTGACAGGTCGTCTTCGTTCAGGCGCACACGCGAGCTGAGCTCCAGCGATCTGCCCATCTTGAAGCTGGCCGCGGCAATCCAGTCTGAGGACTTTCCGTCGAGGTTGCTGGCGACATCGAATCTGGGATCGGCGCGGGAACGCCAGCGGCGTCCGACAGTGGTTGCTATCTCTGTGCCATTTTTCCAGATGGCGCGGGCTGTAAGACCAGCGCTCAGCTTTCCGTCGCCCTCATAGAGATCGAAATTGCTGAAGCCGTTCGCCTCGTAAAGGCTCGTCTCGTCGAATTCGTACAAGAGGCTGTCTTCAACCGGAATTGCCGGATCATTCACATTCGAGAAGCCCCAGGCGGCCATCACCGCAGGCTCAAGCATGATGTCTAAATTGGCGCCGGGGCGTACCATGGGATAAGCGATTTTCGTGCCGGCACTGCCGACCCCGCGCGCTACCGAATCCTTACCGCTGACAGCTTTGTCCAGCATGTAATAGTCACCGCGCAATTCTGCGAAGGGTTCAAAGGTGAAGCCGCCCGGCAGGATCTTCATCGTGTTCCAGTCGCCGCCGAGGCTGACGCGGTGGCTGTCGGCGCCCACATCCCGGGTCAGAATGGCGGAGGACGCATTTACCGAGGCGAAGCCATAGGCGCCCAGATCCCAGTATTTGTCGGCATAGGCGAGGGGGGAAACCAAGGGCAGGCGGGCCGCATCATCTTCGCCGCGCAGGCCCTGGAAGTTCAGAAGGGCCGCGTCAGTATAGTAGCTATCCCCTTGACCTGTAACGAAAAGCTGGGAGAGCAGACGGCGCGGCTGGTTTGAGTAGAGGCCGCGCTTATCCCCCTGACCGCTGATATCGTAGCGCCGGTCGTAAAGGTCGTCGGTCTGGGTTTCGACGCCGAATCCCCATTTCCATTCGGGCGAAATGGCAAACAGGCCATTGCCAAAGAGGTGGCCGCGGAAGGTCTCTTCACCGAAGGTTTCGCCATTGCTGTTGAAATCGGCCTCATGAGTAAAGCTGGTCTCGAATTTCACCGCGCCGGAATAGAAGCGCTTGCGGAAATCCAGCCCGATCAGCGGGTTCACATTCTGCGATACCATTGGCGAGATGGTAACGTCGGAATAGTCCGAAACAGCCCAGTAATAGGGTTGTTGGTAAAAAGGGCCGAGCTTGGAGGATAGGCCGGGTTTGGGCATCAACAGGCCGGAACGGCGCTCGGAGTTGGGGTCCGGATGGGAGAGATAGGGCAGGTAAAACACTGGAATCCCAGCGATTTCAACCACAGCATCGCGGTAGGAGATCATCTGCGATTCTTCGTCCAGAACAGCGCGGCGGGCCCGGATCGTCCAGGTTGGAGCCTTGCCGTCCTCGCAGATGGGACAGGCTGTATAGACCACATGCTCCATCGCATTGATGCCGTCGGACCGGCGGATGGCGGACTTGGCCGCAACGGTGGCATCTCCCGGCAGGCGGGCGGAGTAGCCGATGGCGAAGCCATCTGAGAGGTTTGGGCCGACATCGATCTCGTCAGCAAATTGCTGGCTGCCATCGGCTTCGATCATGACGACATTGCCCGAGGCGCGGGCGCGTTCGCTGGTGCGGTCAAAGATCACCCGATCGGCGCGCAGGACGCGGCCCTGATAGAGGGCTTCGACATTGCCTTCGGCGATGATCGTATTGTCATCTGAGTTTTCGTAGACGATATCGGCCTCAAGCACGACGCGTTCGTCTGTAACTGCTGTCGCTACATCAGGTTCAGCTTCGGTCTGCGCAAAAGCGGCTACCGGCATGACGGCGGAAAAGCCGGCCAGAAGCGCATAGTGAGACCATTTCACCACAGACGGCATCCTGAACTACCCGTACGCTACGCCCCACCCGGCAGATGGCGCCGCGTTTCTCCCGAAAGTGAGGCTTAGAGAGGAACCGCCGGGGCGTCCAGCCATGCAATCGCCGGGATGTGCTATCGCTCCATTACAGTGCAGACAGGCCACAGCCAAACCCGGTAAAATCAAGACATTCCGGGTCATTTCAGGGCGCAAAGCCTGCCATTTGCGGGACAGTTCAGGACAATCCGGGACAGTTTGGGACAAATCAGGACAGGTTTTACACAGCCCTGGACGCCATTCCGCCTGAGAACGTCGTCGCCTCGCCGGCCAGTTCGAGCTCCATCAGAATCGCCCCGGCGCGCGCCGCGCTGACCCCGGCTGCCCGCGCGATTTCATCCAGCGGCATGGCATGGGGGCTGAGCGCCTCGCGGACACGCGCCAGTTCGGACGGCGGGATCGGATCGCCTCCGCCATGATGGGCCGCGTCATACATTTCCGCCGGGGGCGCCGAGACGCGCAGGAGGGGGAGGGAGGTCAGAACCTCCAGCACATCGCCGGCATGGCGGACCAGGGCGGCGCCATTGCGGATGAGGTTGTTGGTGCCCGCCGCGCGCGGATCGAGCGGGGAGCCGGGCACGGCCATGACCTCCCGGCCCTGCTCATTGGCGACGCGGGCGGAGATCAGCGAGCCCGACCGCTCGGCCGCCTCGACCACGACGGTGCCCCGCGCCAGGCCCGTGATGATGCGGTTGCGGCGGGGGAAGTCCTGCGCCTTGGCGCGGTGACCGAAGGGCATCTCCGAAATTATAAGGCCCTGCTGGGCGACCTCTGCATAGAGCCGGTCATGCTGGGGCGGATAGACGTGATCGATGCCGCCGCCAAGGACGGCGACCGTGCCAGTGGGCAGGCTGGCGGCATGGGCCTCGCCATCAATCCCCAACGCGAGACCCGAGACGATGGTGTAGCCGGCTTTGCCCAGCGCGGCGGCCATGTCGCGCGCGATCTTGCGGCCCGCGGCGGAGGCATTGCGCGCGCCAACAATGGCGCAGGTGGGCTGGGCGGCCAGCGCCGCATTGCCGAGCAGGGTGAGCACCGGGGGCGGGGGATCAAGCATGCGGAGGAGGGCAGGATAGTCCGGCTCGCAGCTTGCCACGATGCGGGCGCCGTATTTTTCGGCGGCGGCGATCTCCCGGGCGATACTGTCCGCAGGCGGAATGCAGACAGACTTGCCGCGCGCGGCGCGGCTGGCGATTTCGGGCAGCGCGGCGAGGGCTTTGCCGGCATCGCCATAGCGCAGCATCAGCTGGGCAAAGGTGACCGGGCCGACATTCTGGGTGCGCGCCAGGCGCAGCCAGTCGAGGCGCTGCCCGTCCGTGAGGGGACGGGGCAGGCTCATGCCTCCGGCGCGTCTTTCTTTTTGGCACCAAAGCGGGGCTCGGTGCCTTTCAGGAGGCGGCCGAGATTTTCCCGGTGGGTCCAGAAAACGAGCACTGAGAGGAGCGCCAGGCCGCCGAGGATCACGGGGCTGCGCTCGCCCAGAAGATACGCCCCCGGAGGAACGGTGATCGCGGCGGTGAGCGCCGAAAGCGAGGAAATGCGCGTGAGGGCAAACATGCCGAGCCAGACCGGCGCGCCCACGACCAGCCCATGCAGCGGCGTGATGAAGAGGAGGAGGCCGGCATAGGTGGCCACGCCCTTGCCACCCTTGAACTTCAGCCAGAGGGGATAGCAATGGCCGAGGAAGGCGGCGGCGCCTGCGACCATGCCCGCCTCGCGCCCCGCGATCAGCGTGAAGGCAAGGGCCACGAGGCCGGCTTTCAGGCTGTCGAGCAGGAGGGTGGCCAGCGCCAGATCCTTGCGGCCGGTGCGCAGCACATTGGTGGCGCCGATGCTTTTGGAGCCGATCTCACGGATGTCACCCAGACCGGCCGCCTTCACCAGGACGAGGCCGAACGGGACCGAGCCGGCGAGATAGCCCGCCACCACCGCGACTGCGTAAATTGCCCATTCCGGCATGATGGCTGGTTCCTCGCCCGTCCCTGTTGAGGGCAAGGTTTAGGGAGGTGTGGGGGAAGGGGCAAGGGGGAGGCTTTGTGTTCCGCTGAGAGCTGCCCCACCCCAGCCCTCCTCATAGTCATGGGGAGGGGGCCAGTTGCTCTGTGGGATAGGTTTGCTCTCCGACTGGCGAAACCTGCCCCCTCCTCATGACTATGGGGAGGGTTGGGGTGGGCTCTGCTGACAGCCTCGGCCCGGTTGGCCCGATAGAGGGGAGATTGGGCCGGTTTCAGGTTTCCAGCCTCGAGGCGCCTGTTAGGGTGGGCGACGCTAGCGGCGGCTGTGCGCGCTGCAGGACAGGGGAAATTTCGGGTCATGGCTCACGCGTCAGGATTTTCACGCCGCATGTTGCTGCAGACGATTGCGCTGGGGGCGCTGGCGGGGTGTGCCACCGGGGCGGGGGGCGCGGCTGCGCCGGGAGGCGTTGCGCCGCCTGTGGCGCCGCGTGTTCCGTTCCGGATCGAGCAGCTGGGGCGCGTGCGCGATGATCCTTACCGCTGGATGAAATTCATTCCCGAGACGGGCACGCGGGAGATGGGGAACCTGCCCGAAATGATCCGTACACATCTTGAGGCGGAGGCGGGCTATGCCGCGGCGGTGCTGGCCCCGGCGCGGGCGCGCGCGCCGGAGATTGCTGCGCAGATGGCGGCGCATCTGCCGGGCGATGAGGCGCCGCCGCCGGTCTGGGCCGGGGACTGGGCCTATGCGAGCCATTATCCGGAAGGGGGCGGGCATGCGGTGTATACCCGCGTTTCGGCGGAGGCGGGCGCGGAGCCTGAGATATTGCTGGAAGAGGCGGCGCGGGCGGAAGGGTTTGCCTATTACCGCACGACGGGACATCAGCCGAGCCCGGATCATCGCTATTTTGCGTGGGCGGAGGATGTGATCGGCAATGACCGGCACCGGATCTGCGTGAAGGATACTGCGACGGGCGCGGTTTCGGTGCTGGTGCCGGAGGACGCTTATGGCTATGGCGGCCTCGTGTTCAGCCCGTCCTCGCGCTTCCTGTTCTGGATCTGGCGGGATGCGCGCAACCGGCCGACGCGGATTTACCGGACGCCGGTGGACGGGGGCGAGGCGGTGCTGGTGCATGAGGAGACCAATCCGGCGCTCTTTATGCAGATCAAGCGGACGGCGGCGGGGGGATATATCGCGATCACGGTGTCCGGGCCGGATACGTCTGAGGTGTGGCTGATCCCGGCCGAAGACGAGACCGCCGCGCCGCGCGTGGTGTTCCCGCGCCGCGAGAAGGTGCGCTATGAGATCGAGGAATGGAACGGGGCGCTCCTTGTGCTGACCGATGAGGGCGGGGCGATTGACAACACGCTGCTGGCAATGCCGGCGGGGGGCGATGCGCCGCAGGAGACGCTGGTGGCGCACCGGCCGGGCAGCCAGATCCTGGAGGTGTTTCCGTTTGCCAAGGCGCTTGCGCGGCTGGAGCGGCAGGACGGCCTGCACCAGCTGATCCTTCTGTTTGCGGACGGAACGGAGAAGGCGATCGGCTTTGACGAGGCGGCCTATACGCTGAGCGTGCCGGCGGGGCAGGATTATGCGGCGGGCCAGTGCCGGATCATTTTCCAGTCTCCCCGCCTGCCGGCGCGCTGGATGGATGTGGACCTTGAGACGGGTGCGCTGAGCCTTGTGCAGGCTTCGGGCCGGGCGGGGTATGATGCCGACGCATATGTGGTGGAGCGGATATTTGCGCCGGCGCCGGACGGCGCGCTGGTTCCGGTGACGCTGCTCAGCCGGCGCGGGGCGCCGCGCGACGGGTCTATGCCATGTGTGCTGTATGGATATGGGGCGTACGGCGTTTCGAGCGATCCGGAATTTTCCGTGCCGGCGCTGGCGCTGGTTGACCGGGGCTGGACCTATGCCATTGCCCATGTGCGCGGCGGATCGGAGCGGGGGCGGCAATGGTTTCTCGATGGGCGCCGCTTCAGCAAGCGCAACAGCTTTACCGATTTTGTGGCCTGCGGGAAGCATCTCTGCGAGTTGGGCGTGACGCGGGAAGGCGCGATTGTGGCGTATGGGCTGTCCGCAGGCGGACTGCTGGTGGCCGGGGCGATGAATGAGGCGCCGGAGATGTGGGCGGGCGTGATTGCGAAGGTGCCGTTTGTGGACATGCTGAACACGATGAGCGACGCCGATCATCCGCTGGTGCCGCTGTTCCGGCCCGACTGGGGCGATCCGCTGGCCGATCCGGTGGCGTATGACTACATGTTTTCGATCTCGCCTTACGAGAATGTTCAGGCCACGGCCTATCCGCCGCTGCTGTGCACATCCGGCCTCAAGGACGACCGGGTGGGCTATTGGGAGGCGGCAAAGTTTGTTGCCGAAGTGAGGCACACATCCACGGGCGCGGCGCCGGCGGTCCTTCTGCTGGACGCCGATGCCGGGCACCAGTCGAGCGGCAGCCGCAGCGCCGAGTTTCAGGAGATGTCCCTCTACTGGGCGTTTGCGGAGGCCGCTGTTTCAGGCGCGCTCTGACGGGGGCTACTTGACCCGCAGGGAACGGATGCTTTCCGAGGCGGTGAAGCTGACCGGCGCCGGGCAGGGGCCGATCTCTCCTCCGATGCCGAGGCCTTCACGGCAGCGGACATTGCCGACGACGATGTCGAGCACTTCGCAGCGGCCACTGAGGCCCGTCGGGCCGAGCTGTCCGCCGAAATCGGTGTAGCCGGTGATTTCCATGGTGAGGGCGTTTTCCCCGTCCAGCAGCGCGGTCACCGTGCCGGCCTCGCCCCGGCGGCCGCCAAGGTCTGCATAGAGAGTGAATTGTTTGCCGCTGGGATTCTTGAGGCTGGGGTTGAGCATGCAGCCGGCATCGAACTGGGTCGTGGCCTTGATCTCCACCGCGATGGCGCCTTCTGTGCCGGGTTCGGCAATCTGGGACTTGCTGGCCGGAGGCTCAGCGCTGGCGGCGGATTTGCTGCTGCTGCTGCCGCTGGAGGAGCCGGCAGATTCGCCGCAGGCCGCGAGTATGAGGGCGGCGGCCAGGATGGCCCATCCGGGTGATCTGTTGAGTATTCTCATTCGCGCTCTCCTGAAGCTGAAGCAGATGGGACAAGACCCTGTTCAGAGGAAAGAACGGGAACCCGCGCCAGATCCGGACATTGGCCCGGCAAGAATTTCCGGGGGGCAGGTTTTTTGCCCCTGTTGGCTCAGAAGTGTTTGAAATCACGGATGAAATAGTGAACGATCCCGGCGCGCTGCAGGGAAAGAGTAATGAATAGCAAGATGCCCACCTGGGAGCAGGTAGAAGCGTTGTTGGATGAGGCGCTGGAATTGCCTGTAGAGGAGCAGGCCGAGTTTGTGCGCAGGCAGACGGGTGATCCGGCGCTTGTTGCTGAGGTGCTCTCGCTGCTCGATTTTGCCGGAAGCAGCGAGCAGTTCCTGGAGACGGCCTATTCACCTTCTGAAGACGGCGCGCCGATGGACGCCGATGCCCGGCTGGGGGCCTGGCGGATTGACGGCATTATCGGGCGGGGCGGCATGGGCACCGTTTACCGGGTGCATCGCGCCGATGGCCTCTATGAGCAGGAAGCGGCGCTGAAGCTGATGCGGCCACTGGCGCCCGACCATTGGGCGCTGTTCGAGCGCGAACGGCAATTCCTGGCGCGGCTGGAGCATCCGGGGATTGCGCGGCTGCTGGATGGCGGCGGCGGGGCCGATGGGCGCCCGTGGATGGTGATGGAATATGCCAGCGGCGCGCCGGTGGATATCTGGGCGCGGGAGACGGGGGCGGGGCCGCGCGAGATCCTGGCGATCATGCTGCAGGTGTGTGAAGCGATGGTGCATGCCCATGGCAAGCTGATCGTTCACCGCGATATAAAGCCCTCGAACATTCTGGTGGATGAGACCGGCCGGGCGCGGGTGATTGATTTCGGCGTCGCGCGGATTGCCGGGGTGGACGGGGCGCAGGCGGCGCCGCTGTCGCTGGATTACGCCGCGCCGGAGCTGTTTGCCGGAGAGGCGGCGACCACGGCGAGTGACGTGTACGGATTGGCGGCAACGCTGTATGCGCTGCTGGCCGGGCGCCCGCCGCTGGCGCTGTCAGCCGCGCCGGTGCCAACGCTGGCCCAGCGGGCGGCCGATGACCGTCCCGCGCCGCTTGTCGCGCATATTCCGAAGAAAGATCAAAATGCGCTGATCCGCGATCTTGATGCCATTCTCGCCAAGGCGCTGGCGCGCGACCCGGCGGCGCGTTACCCGGCCGTGGAGGCGTTCCGGGAAGATCTGACGCGGGCGCTGGCGGGGGAGGCGGTGTCGGCGCGCCTGCAGGAGCGGGGCTATGCAATGTGCCGCTTTCTCTCGCGCCACAGATGGCAGGCGGCGGCAGTGGCGGCGCTGCTTGCGAGCCTCGCGCTGGGGCTGAGCACATCGCTGTGGCAGGCGCGGGAGGCGCGGATTGAACGCGACACGGCGCTGCGCGAGCAGGCGCGGCTGGAGGCGGTGCAGCAATATCTCTACTTCATGCTGCGCGACGCGGCCGACACGGCCGGCGGCACGGAGACCAGCGCGCGGGAAATTCTGGAAACGGCGGCCGGGCAGGTGACCGACATGTTTGCCAATGATCCGGCGCGGGGCGGGCCGGTGATGCATACGCTGGCCGAGCTTTATCTCTATCTGGGGGATTATGAGGCGGCGGCACCGCTGCTGAAGCGCCTTGTGGAGGCGGATGAAATTGAGCCGGGCACGCGCGCGGCGGCGCATTATGACCTGGCGCAGTATCATCTGCGTACGGCAGACCTTGATGCGGCAGAGGCGCTGCTGGGCAAGGCGCAGGCCTTCTGGAACGAGGACGCGGCGCTGTGGCGGCGCAGGCTGGTGGATAGCCGGCTGGTGGAGGCGCGTATCCTGCGCGACCGGGGGGAGATCGAGCGCGCGATTGCCCTGTTGCAGGCATATCTGCCCGAGCGCATCCGCCTTTCGGGCGCCCATCACCGGCATACGGGCGTGTTCTACAATGATCTGGGCGTAATGCTGAACGCGGCGGGGCGGCGGGAGGAGGCGGCGGCGTCGCTGCGCCAGGCGCTGGAGGTCTGGCGGGTGGCCGCGCTGGACAGCAGCCCGGACGCGCTGAACACGCTGAACAATCTGGCCGCCATTGAGACGCTATCGGGCCGGCCGGAAGCGGCCGAGCCGCTGTTCCGGGAGGCAGTTTATCTGCGCACGGAGCTTTATGGCGCCTCGGCGGCGACGGCCGCGCTGCTCAACAATTACGGCAAGACGCTGCTGCGGCTGGGACGGGCGGAGGAAGCGCTGGGCTATCTGCGCCAGGCAGCTGACATGGCGCTGGAGCATGCCGGGCCGGGGAGCCTGCATTATGCCTCAGCGATTGCCGGGGTGAGCGAGGCGCTGAGCGAGGCGGGCGAGAGGGCGCAGTCTTTCGAGGTGGCTGAGGCGGGATACGCGACGGTGACGGAGGCTGTGGGCGAGACCCATCCGGCGGCCGGGATTATCGCGATCATGATGGGGCGGGCGAGCGCGGAGGCGGGCGACATGGCGCGCGCGGCGGCGCTGCTGGCGCACGCGGAGCAGGCGCTGGCGCCGCTGGGGGCGGGCGCGGCCAGCCAGATCGAGATCATTCAGGCGCTGCGGGACCGGTATGATCTTCCGCAGGCGGTTCAATAACGGCGCCTGACAGTTCCCGGAAAAGCCAGGCGCGCGCCTTGATCCAGTCGCGCCTTATGGTGCGGTCTGTGACGCCGAGAATGTCCGCTGCCTGAATTTCAGTGTAGCCACCGAAGAAGCGTAGCTCGACCACTTCGGCGAGGCGCGGATTGAGTTTTCCGAGGCGCGTGAGGGCTTCATCAAGTTCCAGGAGACGTTCATCGCTTTCCCAGAAGGGCTCGATGTCATCTGTTAACGGATCGATCTTTCCCGCGCCGCGTTTGGCTGTGAGGCGGGCGCGGGCATGGTCGATCAGCACCGAGCGCATGGCGAGGGCTGCGGCGCGCAGGAAGTGCTGATCGTCGAGGAAACTTTCCTTGCGGCGGAGTTTCAGCCAGGTCTCGCTGACGAGCGCCGTGGTTTGCAGAGTATGCCCCGCGCCGACACGACGGCGCTCGCGCCGGGCGACACGGCGCAGGTCTTCCCACAATTCCGGAACGAGTCTGTCAGCAGCGGCCAGAACCTCCGGCGGCCGCCCAGAACCTTGATTGTACATCAGAAAAGGCACCCTCCGCAGCGCCGTCCCCCGACCCACACTCCGGTTATACGTACCAGCGGAATCGACAAAGGCCAGCGAAAAATAGTCTCCGATTTGTGAAATCCGTGCGCAGGGCATGTCCGGTCTGGGGCCGGTATCCCGTTCTGGCTTTTGAATGGACCCCGAAATTTCGCGGCCCATCCGTCACGAGCCTTAGGGGAACAGGAGCCACCTTATGACATCCATCAGCCGAAAATCTGTATCCGGACACACCGCCCGCTGGGCGATGGGCGCGTCCCTTCTGGTGATAGCGCTTGGCGCCGCGCAAGGGGCGCAGGCGCAGGCGCGCGACTGCACCGATGGCGATCCGCCGGTGGGCTCGCAGGACGGGGATGGCAATGCGGCGTGCGAACCCAATTCGAGCGCGTATGGTTTCGAAAACCTTGCGGATGGGCAGTGGAGCGCCGCTTTTGGCAACAGCAACACTGCGCTGGGCCATTCCAGTTCGGCAATAGGATTTGCTAATACCGCGGACGGCATCACCAGCGTTGCTATGGGCGCCTACAACGGCGCTGAGGCAAATACGTCGGTGGCGGTCGGTTATGACAACTGGGCAACAGATCTGTATGGCGTGACCATGGGGGTTGCGAATAGGTCGATCGGACTTGAGGCGACGACTATGGGGGCCTTCAATGGCGCCGAGGGCGATGGCAGCATTGCCATAGGTATCGGCAACAGCACTGTGGCGAATTCTGCTGTCTCGATAGGGCGGAACAACTACGTCACGGGTGAGTTCTCGCAAGCGTTTGGGAGTGACAACGAGGCATCTGGGACGCGCAGTTCGGCCTATGGGTATCTCAACTATGCCGAAGGCGGCAACAGCGCGGCGCTTGGATATGAGAATTCGACATACGGATTTCAGTCTGTGGCGCTGGGCGCTCTCAATAACGCCGGGGGCCTGAATGGGTCGGCCATTGGGGTGGAAAACGTCGCCAACGCCGACTACGCCCTCGCTTTTGGCTGGTTTAATATTGCCACTGCGGAGGAAGGCAACGCCTTTGGCGCAAATAACCGCGCGGAGGCCGTTGGCGCCAATGCCTTTGGTCGTCTGAATACGGCGTTTGGGGAGTACAGCTCTGCTTTCGGCAATGGCTCGGCCGCCATCGGCAATACCAGCAACGCTTTTGGCTTTACCAACACAGCCAATGGAGACAGCAGCAGCGCCTATGGCTATTTCAACTCCGCCAACGGAATTGGCAGTGTCGCATTCGGGTATCTGAATATCGCGGGCGCCGATAACAGCTCGGCCTTCGGTGTACGGTCCAATGCGACGGCGCTGGGCGCCACGGCGATTGGCTATGAAGCTGTTGCGGACCGGGAATATTCGGTCTCGATCGGTTCGGATGGCAATGAGCGCAATCTGATCCATGTGGCCGACGCCTTGCAGGACACCGACGCGGTGAACCTGCGCCAATTGTCTACCGCCCTGTCGATTGTTGGGGGCGGGGGCATTGATCCGGCGCAGGCTGCCGAAATTGCTGCCTTGCAGGCGACGCTCACGGCTCTGCGTACTTCTCTGCAAGCCGCAGAGGCCCAGCTTGCCGGTCTGCAATCGAACGCCCCCATCGGCACGACCGGGGCCCCAGATGCGCTGGCCCTCGGCGCGGCCTCCAATGCCAGCAAGGCGGGCAGCACGGCACTTGGCGCTGGCGCGCAGGCAACGGGTGCTCAGTCTACGGCCATTGGCCAGGGCGCGGTTGCCAGCTTCGACAATTCAATCGCCATCGGGCAGGGGGTGGAAACCACCCGCGCCAATCAGGTGGCGATTGGCTCTGCCAGCAACACCTACACGCTGGCGGGAATCAATTCTGCCGAAAGCCGCGCGGCGCAGTCCGGGCCGGTCTACGCCGTCACCGCAGATGGCGCGGGCAACCTTGCCACGATGGATATGAAGCCGTGGTTTGCGCGGGTTGATGGGCTGGAAACGTCTGTCCGCCAGACCGGCGAGCGTTTCCGCAAACAGTCAGACGGCGTTGCCATGGCGCTGGCGCTGGGCGGGGCGCAGGTGCTTCAGCCGGATCAGACATTCTCCGTATCCGGCAATCTGGGTTATTTCGATAATTCGAGCGCAGCGGGCATCGGCGCCATCGGCAAGGTTTCCGACAATGTGTTCGTCAATATCGGCGTTGGGGCAGGTTTGCGCTCCGGCACGGTCGGCGGACGGGCCGGCGTGAGCTGGGGCTGGTAATGGGACAGGCAGTGGGACGTACACTGATGTTCTCCGTCTGCGCGGCTCTGGCGCTTGCCGGATGCGCGCAGGCGGAGGACAGACCCTCCATCGCGGAGTTCATCTTCGAGCAGCTGGGCCCGCAATCCTGCGAGCTGATGCCCGCAGAAATGACTGGCCCCCGCCTGAGAGAGATCACCGCTGCAAACCCTGAGGCGCCGGTGGCGCGGGGGGAGTTCAGCGGTGGCCTGAAGGGCGAGTTTTTCGGGGGCGGCGTGTTTGGCGCCGACGCCGAAGGCGGGCTCATTACCGGCGTGCAGGGGGCCATTGTCGCGGCGCCCGATGATGCTGTGTCCTACCTCTGCCTGGTGACCGTCGCCCTCGGGAACGGGGTGGCCGATGGCCGCGAGGTGGCCATTGTTCCGGAGGCGGACATGGACGCGGCAGCCGATGGCAGCTTAATCGCCGCCTATCAGATCTGGGACAGGGACGAGGCGGGCAATCCGCGCCGTCTGGCGATCAGCACGGCCTCGTCGGGAAGCGCGCGGCTGGCATTGAATGGGGTAGGCCAGCTTTCAGGGTCGATAGATGTCGAACTGGCCAATCCTTCCGGGGGCTCAGACAGTCTGAGCGCAACGCTGACTGTTCCGGCAGCCGAAAACATCATCTCGCCCGTTCTGCGCCTGAGGCGCGACGGGGCAGAGGAGGGATCAGAATGAACATCCGTAGACCCCAATGGCTGGCCGGCCGACGCCGCGCCTTATACGCGGGCCTGTCGGCCGCTGCGGTTCTGGCCGCCGGCCCGGCCTTGATGGCCGAGGCGCAGGAGGCTGAGAGCGCCTCGATCCTGATCCTTGATGCGTCTGGCTCCATGTGGGGCCAGCTGAAGGGCGGGACGACGAAGATCGAAGTGGCGCGCGAGGTGATGGGCGAATATTTCCGTACACGCAATGCGGCAGAACCCCTCGGCGTGATCGCTTATGGCCATCGCCGCCGGGGCGATTGCGCGGATATTGAAGTGATTGCGGAGACGGGCGTTCAGGACGCGGCGATGCTGTCCTCGCGTGTCAATCAGATACGGCCCAACGGCATGACGCCGCTGACGGACGCCATCCGCATGGCGCGGACGCAGATCCCGAAGACGGCGGAGCGTGCGGACATCATTCTGGTGACCGATGGGCTGGAAACCTGCAAGGCGGACCCCTGCGCCTTGGCTGCGGAACTCGCTGCAGAAGGCATCGAGATCCGCGCGCATGTGGTTGGCTTCGGGCTTACCGAGCAGGAGGCGTCTGCGCTCTCCTGTATTCCGGAGGCGACGGGCGGCCTGCTGCTGCGCCCGCAGACGGGGAAGGAGCTTTCCGATGCGCTCGGCCAGATTGCCGAGGCAGAGCCCCAGGCGCCGCCGCCCTCGCAGGCTTTCTTTGACATCGGCCCGAAGGCAGAAGCGGGGTATACGTACAAGGTTTCCTACAAGGGCACGGCCAAGCCCACCGATTATGCCGGCTTTACCCGGCGCGGCGCCCCGCCACCGCGAACCGATGCTTCCTACAGTGTCATTGGCGGATCTGGCGCCCATGGCAACAATCCTTTCAACGTGACTGCGCCCACTGAGCCTGGCGAGTATGACCTTATTCTGGTGTTGCCTTCCAAAGGGGTTGCGGAGCGTCAGCCGATTGAGGTTGTCGCCTCATCCAGTGGCTTTGACGCGATCGGAACAGTCGCGCCGGGCAAACGCTTCGATTTTACCTGGCGCGGCCCCAATCAGGCCAGCCAGCGGATTGTGATCGCCAAGCCCGGAGACCCCGGAAAGGTCTATACCAAAAGCTGGGGCTTTTCGTTGAGCAAAAATGGAAAAATGGGCCTGACCGCGCCTGCCGAGCCGGGCATCTATGAACTGCGGTACTTATCCAGCAGCTACGAGATCATGTTTTCGCGGAAATTTGGCGTCGGTGTGCCGTTCCAGGATGAGGCTCAGCCAACGAGCGCAGAGCTGTCTGCACGCGCAGCGGTGGCCACACAAGGCGCCGCCACGCAGGATGATATTCCGCTTGTGCGCGCAACCTTCCGCCTGCCCAAGAGCGCGGCGGGGGAGGCGGTTTCCTGGTCTGCCATTCCGCTGGATGTTCCGGGAACGGATGTCTGGGCGCCGCCGAGGAAACAGGCGACCGCGACGGGCGAGTTTGAGCCGGGCCGGTATGAGGTTTCCGCTGCCAGCGACAAGGGCGCCGAATACCGCGCGGTGGTGGATATTCTTCCCGGCCAGGCGAATGATTTCACCCTGACGCTGGCGTCCTCTTCTGGCGCATCGCCGGCGCCTGCGAAGGCTGCGCCGCAGCCTGCCTCTCAGAGTGGTGGCAAAGCGGCCGCCAGCCCGGACGAGGCGATGAAACGGCTATCCGGTACGCCAGTGAAGCGCGGCGCGCTGTCGGCCGCTGAACTTGAAGCCCTGCTTGATCCTTCCAAGGAGAATTAGACCCATGCGTATTCTTTTCGGACTTGCTGCGCTGTTCTTTCTGGCGCTTCCGGCGCAGGCGGAATTCGTGATCGCCAAATGCACGATGGCGGGCGGATGTCAGTGCAGGCTGGCGGATCTGACCATCGCCGATATGGAGATGATCACCGGCGAGAAGATGCCAAAGGGCGCCAAGGACCAGACTATGGTGATGGTGCCGGGGCGCGATCCTTACTGGACGGCGGGAGACCGTACAGAGATCAATATCGCCTATGGCGGCATGGGGCAGTGCGATGTGCAACTGTTCGATGCGATGGCGCCGGAAGATGGCAACTGGTCTATCCAGATGGCGGCCACCGACCTCAGCGCCTGCCCGATGCTGCGCGGCAAGGGAGTCGAGATGGGCACACTGAAAAGCACAAGTCGCAACATTCAGTGGGGCGGCAAGTTTCATCCCTCCAAGCTTGCCGATCCGGGGAATGTGGAACAGCGCTGGTCGAAAGTCGGCGAGAACAGCTGGCGCGGGACCATGATGGATGATCAGCACGCGGGGGGCGGGGCCAGCGTGATCCATGGCTACACGCTTGTGAATCCGCGCCTCATCAAGGGCTATTCGCTGTTCAATTTCAAGATCGACATGCCCCCGGAAGAAGCCGCCATCATGGCCTCGATGGGTATGCCGATGAATTGCCGCAGCTATACGCCGTTCACGGCGCGCAAGAACTAGGCATCGCCTCGTGCGCAAATGAAACGGAGCCGGAGGCCCTGATGGCTTCCGGCTCCGCTTGTGTCTGGTGTGGCGCGGCCTAGCTGGCGGAGCCGATTTCAGTGATCAGCTGGCTGACATTGCCGCCATTCTGATCGAGCATCGCCTGGAACTGGGCGCGCTGTTCAATCGCAAACCACAGGCCCATGGCTTCGATATCGGTGACTTTCCAGCCATCATTATCGTTCACACGCCAGCTGACCATATGCTCTTTAGAATCGGCGCCGGTTACCTTTGTCGTAACGATGGCATCGCCCGGCTTGCGTTCCACCGTGCGGAGAATTTCGACCTCGGCAGAGGAGAAGTCAGAAAGATGCTCGCGCAGCTGGACGCGGGCAAACTTGTGGAAGGCCTCGATGAAGCGCGCCTGGGTGGGCTCGTCCATCGTGCGCCAGTGGCGGCCCATGGTGAAGGGGGCAACGCGCTCAATATCAATCAGTTCAAGGATGGCGTCGGCTTCCTGATCGCTGATCCGGGCGTCTTCGAGCGCGGACAGGGTGCGCTGCACGGCCTTATCCACGACAGCTTCCGGACTGCTGCCTGTGTTCGCTGCTGCGGGATGGGCTATGAGCGCGAGCGAGAGTGAAACTGCAAGCCCGGTAACCGCGCGGCGGACATTGATGGCAGGGAGTGTCTTCTGGATGGGCATGTTCGGCTCCGTGATCTGTCATATGCCGCAGGACTTGCGAGCATGACGTGGCAATGGAACGTCTCATGGCAGGCTTAGGTTCCTGCTTTGGCTGTTATCGTCAGAAGGGGATCATTTTCCGGGCTGGCTTTATCGGCGCTTCAGGCGTTGACGCAGACCTGACGTTGATCTCCAAGTCCTTGTATTCCCAGCGTTACGACATCTCCCGCCCGCAGAAATTTCTGCGGTTTCCGCGACAGGCCAACTCCGGGGGGCGTGCCTGTGGAAATCACATCTCCTGGCTGAAGGCTCATGAATTGAGACAGGTAGCTGACAATATGCGCCACCCCGAAGATCATAGTGGATGTGGACCCCCGCTGCATGGCTTCGCCGTTCACGTTCAGCCACATTGACAGGTTCTGCGGATCGGCGATCTCATCACGGGTGACGAGCCAGGGGCCGAGTGGGCCAAACGTATCGGCGCTTTTTCCTTTCACCCACTGACCAGTGCCTTCAAGCTGAAAAGCCCGTTCCGAAACATCATGGATGACGCAATAGCCGGCGATGTGTTCCAGCGCCTGTTCTTCAGAAACATATTTGGTCTGTTTACCGATGACGATTCCCAGTTCAACCTCCCAGTCGGTTTTCTCCGACCGGCGAGGGATTTCCAGCTTGTCATTCGGGCCGCAGATGGCGCTTGTGGCCTTGAAGAAAACGACGGGTTCTTCCGGAACGGCTGCGCCCGTTTCAGCTGCGTGGTCAGCATAATTAAGCCCGATACAGATGAATTTTCCAACATCTGCCACACAGGGGCCGATCCGGCTATCGGCAGGCAGAATGGGTAAAGCGGTGAGATCAATATTTCTCAGCTGAGCAAAGACGTTGTCTGAAAGGGCAAGCCCATCCCAGTCATCGACAAGGTCGCTGACATCCCGGAGATTTCCTTCGGAATCCATGATCGCCGGCTTTTCGCACTTGTGAGGCCCAACTCGTAAAAGCTTCATGACTTCAACTCCTAATTCGTCCAGCCGCCGTCTACGACGTGAATGGCACCTGTTGTGAAGGAGGCCTCGTCCGAGGCGAGGTAGACTGCCAGATGCGCAATCTCAGTGGCAGTTCCGAGACGGCCCATAGGCTGGCGCGCGATGAACATCTGCCGCGCGGTTTCATAATCTCCCTGCGCTGACATGCGCCCTTGCAGGGAAGGCGTATCAACCGTTCCCGGACATATGGCGTTGCACCGTATATTCCGGCCCGCATAGTCTGCCGCTATAGCTTTGGTCAGGCCGATCACGCCGGCCTTGGTTGCGCCGTATGCGAACCGGTTGGGGGCGCCGACAACGCTGGATGCAACCGAACTCATATTGAGGATGACGCCGCCGCCATGTGTCTGCATGTTTGCCAGTGCCGCCCGCGAGGTTTCATACATTGACGTCAGATTGATGAGTAGCGAGCGGTCCCAGTCTGCGCGGGTGCAGTCTTCAATCGTGCCGTGATGTACCCAGCCGGCGACATTGAACAGGATATCGAGGTCGGCGTGAGCGTTGAACAGATCCGCGATGGCCTGCGGGTCGGTCACGTCCAGAACATGTGTTTCCATATTGGGCGTTGCCTTCAGGGCGGCGAGGCTTTCGGCGCTGATGTCCGTTGCCACGACATGCGCGCCCTCGCGGGCAAAAGCCTCGGCAGAGGCCCGGCCGATGCCTGCGCCTGCGGCTGTAATCAGTGCCTTCTTGCCTGCTAGACGGCCCATATCACGCTCCTGGTCTGTTTAAATAGATGCGCCGGGCGTTGTCGGACCAAACCGCATGCTGATGATCTGGAAAATAGCGATCTATCAACCGCGCAGACTGCGCGGCCCATTCGGCATAGGTACTGGCAAGGTTCAGCACCGGCCAGTCGCTGCCCCAGAGTATACGGCCGGGTCCGAAACAGTCCCGGATATGTTCCACGACCTCGCCGAGGGCGGCGTCATCTGTACGTGTGTCCGCTTCAGTGAGCAGGCCGGAGAGTTTGCACGTGACGTTTGCTCTTTGGCCGAGCGCGCGCAGATCGTCGCGCCATGCGGTCAGATTTCCGCTGGCGATCTGAGGTTTTCCAGCGTGGTTCAGAACGATTTTAAGTGCCGGATGGAGATCAGCCAGACGTGTCATCACCGGGACAAGATCTGCCCGTGCGTGACCGTCGAAAACAAGTCCATACTCTGCCATTGCGTCGAGGGAGGGCGCAAAGGAGGAGGTCAGGATCCAGTGCGGATCTGCAAGGTCGGCGATCATTGGGCGCAGACCCAGTATCCGGGCGTCTTTTGCGTAGCGGGAGATTTCCTGAGCCGCGCCGGGCGCCTCAAGATCCACCCAGCCGATGACGCCGGCCACTCTATCATCGGCGGCCGCCAGAGAGAGAAGGTAATCGGTTTCTGCCGATGTGGCTGCGGCCTGAACGAGGATCGTCTGTGAGATGCCTGCTGCGCTTGCTGCGTTCCAGATGTCGTCAATCTGCAAATCACGGTAGATGGCGCCAAGATCAGGGGTCATCCAGTCATAGTCACCGCGCGCAAGGCGCCAGACATGCATATGGGCGTCGATCCTGTCCATCACGGCACCGGCGCGTCCCTCGATATGAGGCCCTTGTCTTTCAGGGCGGTCCAGAGGCCCTGATCGATCTCATCTTTTATCCAGTCTGCGATTTGGCAGACCTGATCTGGTGAGCGTGCGCCGGGGATGACGGAGGCGACGGCGGGGTGTGCGGCGCAGAATCGGAGCGCGGCAGCGGGCAGGGATGTCCCAAAGGCTTCGCAGATTTCCCGAAGCTCTGCGGCGCGCCTGACGGCCCATGTTGGCGCGGCCGCATAGTCATAGTGCTGAGGGTCTCCGGGCGCGGCTGCAAGCAGCCCGGAATTGAACGCGCCGCCAATGATCACCTTGACGCCTGCGCGGTGGCACTCATCCAGGAAATCCACTGAAGAGGCGTGTTCCAGCAATGTGTAACGGCCCGCTATCAGCAGGACATCAAGGTCGAAATGTTCCAGAACATCCCGGCAGACATCGAGTTCGTTGACGCCCAGGCCGATCCATTTTGTGCGGCCTTCAAATTTCAGGGCCGCCATTTCTGGCAGCGATTCTTCGAGCGCCTGTGCCAGAACCTTGCGATGGGCGGGGCCATGTGTCGTCTCGCCGATGTCATGCAGCAGCAGGATATCGACTGCTTGTACCCCCAGGCGACTCTGGCTTCCCTCGAAAGAGACACGAATACCGTCGGCAGAATAATCGAAGACGGGGACAAAGGGGGCGGGCGAGGCAAATCCATGATCAGGTATAGGGGAGGTGCCTGCGGGCTCCAGCCGCCGGCCAACCTTGGTGGACAGGACTGGGCGCTGCCCGGTTGCCCGCATATGTTTGCCAATTCTCTGTTCGCTCAGGCCGTGTCCATAGAACGGCGCGGTATCCACATATCCAAGCCCGGCATCATGGGCCGCAGACAGGGTGGAGTGGGCCGTCTCATCAGAAAGTTCAGTATACAGATTCCCAATCCCCGCAGCGCCGAGGCCGAATTCCGGCAAATGGAGTGCGGGGGCGCCGGGGGTCATTAAGCGACAGCCTCTCCCGCCCAGACCCTGCCATGCGGGAATTCGTGATCAATTATACTCTGCGGCCAGAGATCTACCGAATATCCGGGGGCGGCAGGCGCCAGATAACGCCCTTCGCGGATTTCAATCGGGTTTCGGAAATGCTGGTGCAAATGCGCGGCGTGTTCGATGACGCGATTTTCCATTGTGCCGGAGATGCAGACATAATCGATCATCGAAAGATGCTGCACATATTCGCAGAGACCCACACCGCCCGCATGGGGGCAGACGGGAATGCCGGCCTTGTCAGCCATCAGCATGACCGCGATCACCTCATTGACGCCCGCAAGGCGGCAGGAGTCGATCTGGCAGAAGCCGATGGCCTGCGCCTGGAGGAATTGCTTGAACATAACCTTGTTGTGGGCATGCTCACCGGTCGCCAGCTGAATAGGGGCAACCTGGCGCGCGATTTCCTTGTGGCCCAGCACATCATCCGGGCTGGTTGGTTCCTCAACCCAGTAGATATCATAGAGCGCCATTGCCTTGATGGCTGTTACGGCCTGATCGATGTTCCAGACCTGATTGGCATCCACGCTCAGTTTTACATCCTTGCCGAGCGTATTGCGGAAAAGGGCGCAGCGGCGCACATCGGTGGCCAGATCGCCTCCGACCTTGATCTTGAAGTGACGCCAGCCCTCCGCATACGCCTCTTTCAGAAGCTTCACGATCTGGGCATCCGAATAGCCAATCCAACCAGCAGAGGTCGTGTAGGCGGGGTAGCCCTCGCGAAGGAGGTGCTCGATGCGGGCGGCCTTGCCGGGGGCCTGTTGCGTCAGGCGCGCGAGGGCGTCTTCCTCGCTGAGAAAGTCCGCGATGTGGCGGAAATCTATGGCGGAAACGATCTGTTGCGGCGTCATATCCGCCACATATCGCCAGAGCGGCTTGCCCGCGCGCTTTGACAGCGCGTCCCAGACGGCATTGTTGAGCGCGGCGGCGGCAAGATGCACGACACCTTTTTCCGGGCCAAGCCAGCGATACTGGCTGTCATTCAGGAGAAGACGGGAGGCAAGGCCGAGATCTGCCTCGAATTCGTCGAGGTTGCGGCCAATCAGATGTTTGCCGAGGCCATTGATGGCAGCGACGCAGAGATCATTACCCCGTCCTATCGTGAAGGTGAGGCCGTTCCCATCCGGATCACCGCCGCGCATTTTCAGCGTGGCATAAGCGCAGGAATAGTCCGGGTCCGGATTCATTGCATCGGAGCCGTGACTGTCCCGCGATGTGGGGAAACGGATATCGCGTGCCTGGATGCTCTCAATCATGCCGGGGTTCCAGTTTGGTGAGTCAACGGCAGAGTTGATGAGTCGCAACTTACGCTGCGCCGCATCCTTATCCTCCCGCTGGACTGCTTCTTCATGGGCGGTCTCATATTTACTAGCTAAAGAATGAGTGTTTCATATGCAAGCATTATGTTTGTATATGAACTGATATTGACCCGGCGTCAGCTTGTGTCTGGCTGGCTATGCGCCGGGCAGGATTGTACGCGTGAGGTACCAGGGAGGAAGAAATGCTGCGCAAGGCGATGATGATCAAACTCAACCCGGAGAAGACCGAGGAGTATAAGCGGCTGCATGCCACTGCCTGGCCTTCAATTCTGCGACAGATCACGGCCAGCAATATCCGCAACTACAGCATCTTCCTGCGCGAGCCGGACAATCTTCTGGTCGGTATATTTGAATATCACGGTACGGAATATGACGCCGACATGAAAGCTATGGCAGATGACCCGGACACGCAGAGATGGTGGGCGTTGACCGATCCCTGCCAGGCTCCGCTTGAGTCAGCTGCGCCGGGTGAGTGGTGGGCGCCGCTGGAAGAAGTCTTCCATCACGACTAGCGCCCGGAAGATGCTGCGTGGCCCAGTGTCATGGAGATGCGCCGCGCGGCTTCAGCGACAAGATGTGGCGCTTCTTCAAGGGGCACCTTTGCCCGCCGGGTAACCACGAAGGGCACGGTGAGGCTGGCAATGGCGCCACTGCTGGTTGAGTCGAAAACGGGCGCGCCGATATCCGTTACCCCATCCACCATGCGGGAAGGCATGCAAACGAAGCCGGTGCTGCGGACATCGCGCGTTTGTTTGTAGAGGTCTTCCAGTTCTGCCGGGCTGGCGCCGCTGGCTTTCAGGTCTTCCACCATCTTGGATTGTTGCATGGGCGAGGCAAACGCGAAAAGGACAAGTCCGGACGCCGATTTCATGATGGAGCGGCGATGGCCGAGGCGCACACTGAAGCCGACATCATCGGGGCTTTCAGTCCGTGCAATGACGACGATCTGGTCTGAGCTGACGACAGCGAGTTGGATTGACTGCATCATCCGGGAAGCGAGGGCCGACATCTCCGGCAGGGCTGCTTCATGCAGGTCCATCTTGGGAGGCGAGCGCATGCCGACCTCAAACAATCGGTTGGACAGCTGCAACTTTTCCGGATCTTCCGTGCGCTCGACATATCCCCGCATCTCGAGAACGACGACCATTCGGTAAATTTCGCTGCGGGAGCGGCCGATATTGCGCGCTATGTCGGAAATGGATTGCGGGGTCCGAACGCTCGCCAGGCATTCGAGGATGTCGAGGCCCTTTTCAAGCGCCGGTGCTTTGTAGGGTGCTTCCGTCATCGATCAAGATTGTCCTTAGGTGTTCCGAGTGTTTCATATATGAACCAGAAGCGCCGCAATATCCACCACTTGCGAGGCTGAAATCTGCTGTCGCCAACTAGATGACTGCCGGGTCAGTCTCCGGCGGAGGCTGCGCTATCGGTTGGCAGCAATTGCCTTGCCGACTTTTCCGCCAGTTCGACGGCGCTTTCTATTTCATCGGCGAGTTTGCGTTTTCCAGGGGCCTCAGCCCATCTTTCATGCGGAAGGATCAGGCATTCCACCATCAGCGCCGCGATGAGGTCGGAAAGATAGCTTGTTGTGCGATCAAGCTGGTATTCGGCAGCGATATACTCAGCATACACATCTTTTTGTCCGTGCTCGTAAAGCGTCCAGGCAAATGCCAGTTCCCGGTCATTGCGCAGGGCGCTCCAGAGGGCGGCATCCGGCTGGCTCACGCTCCTGCGGATGGCGGCATAGGCCAGGGCCTCGTCGCGGAAGAAATCGAAGAACCCTTTACTGCTGCGCGCCGCCCAGGCGCGCTGGCGGAGCTGGTCGATAGCGCCGGTGGCGAGGCTTGTCGCGAGTTCGTTCTTCGAATTGAAATGCATGAACAGCGTGGTGACGTGGATGTCCGCCTCGTCTGCAATATTCTGCATCGTGGTGGCAGCAAAACCCGCTTTGCTGAACTGCTCTGCGGCAACACTCATGATTTTCAGCCGCGTACGCCTGCGCCGCTCCGTGCGCCTCGGATATTTGATCTCGGACGCGGTGTCAGCCTCTGTGCCCTGGGCGGGCTCAGGCTTTTCCGGTTTAGGGGTTTTGGCCATTACAACTCTCTTGCCCAGGTTCAGTATGGACTTGCAGGTATTTGGGTGTGGAACGCAAGGTCATCAAAGGTGTTCAGCCCTTTTGCGAGCGAGGGTTTCTACAGCTGCTTCATGGTCGCGTTTTGAGATAGGGTAAAAACTCATGATGACGAGCGCGGTGGACGTGAAGACGAATGTTGCCAGCGTTAACCCCAGTGCCAGATCATTCACGGTCGCTTGCGCAACGGCGCCGGGCTTCGCGTCATCGGGAAATCCCACATATGCAAGCAGCAGGCCGGAAACCAGAACGCCCATTCCCGAGACCGTTTTCCCGATCAGGGTAGCCGCCGAGAACAGCAGGCCTTCCGATTGACGTCCTGTGGTCAGCTGAATCTGGTCTGTGGCATCCGCGATCATCGAAGCTGTCAGGATCGCAGCGGCCACAACCGACATCGCCACAATTGCCTGAAAGGCGAACAAGGTGGGCACAAGTGCGGGGTCGCCGTTTTCCGGGAACATGCCCGATAGCCTGAGCAGCACGGGAACAACAATTCCGGCAAGCGTTACAGTGAAGAGGGAAAGTGTTGTCCACTTCTTGCCGAAGGCCTTGGATAGAGGCAGGGCGATGACCAGCGCGAGAACCACTCCGAGCAGGCCGGCGGATGTCAGAAGCGCGATCTGGTCGCTTCCGAGTTCCCAGAAATAGGTCTGCATGTAGATCGTCAGGGCCGCATTCAAGCCGCCGGCCATCGAGCCAAAGATGCTGCCAATGAAGATCGGCGCGTTGACGCGGTGGAACAGGGTGGCAAACATCTCTCGCAGGGTTTTGAGCAGAGGTTTTCTTTGCGGCGGCGGCGGGCTGATGAGGCTTGATATGCGTTTATGCGTGCCGATGCTGGAGGCAAAGATGGCGGTGGCCATCAACGGCGCCGCGATCCAGGCATATGTATGATAGCCGGAGCTGTCGAGCAGCCCGCCAGCAGACGTGGCATCATTTGAAAATATGGCGGTGAATACGAATATTCCCATGCCGATCCCGCCGGCGACGCCAAAGAAATACCGGTAGGAAACAAGTTCTGTGCGCTCGTGATAATTCTGAGTGAACTCAGCAAGAAGCGCCGTAGACGGAATTTCATAGATTCCTATGAATGTCCGCGTAATGGTGGTCAAGACCAGAAGGTAGGTGAACAAGGTCATGTGTGACGCGCCATCAGGCGGGAACCAGAGCAGCAGGTAAAATAGTCCGACAGGAATGACGGAAGCATACATGAATGGATGGCGTCTGCCCCATTTGCTCCGTAGGCTGTCTGACCATTGCCCGACAATCGGGTCCAGAATGGCATCCGCGACCATGGCAATCATGATCGCGGTGCCGACCCACACAGCCGGAAGCCCCATCACCTGATTGTAATAGATCATCAGGAGAGCGTTGAAACCATGATCCTTGATGCCGAACGCGACCGTTCCAACACCATAGATCAGCTTCGTTGCCCAGGGCAGTTTTCCGGCCGTGCGGATCATAGACTGTTCCATGCGCAGGTGTATCAGAACCGCATTTGCAGCTGAACGCCATAAGTGCGCGGCGGGGTCAGGTACAGCGTTGTGGCCGAACCGCCCGCTGGCACAGCGGTCAGCGTGCCTGTCGCGCCATCATAGCCCTGCTCGTCGAACACATTCTTGACATAGCCCACCACGCGGTAGCGATCCTGTGGGCTTTTCCAGACGCCGATGAAGTCAACCTGATCAAAGGAAGGTGTCTCCGTATACGGCCGGTTGAATATGCCGTGATACGTTGCATCTATCCAGTAATAGTTGCCCGAAATGACAAGATCACCATTTGCGCCGAGCGGAATATCATAGCTGACATTCAGACCAAACTTGTTGGGCACGGTGCGGGGCAGCATCTGGCCTTTCAGGTTTTGCGGCTGGTTTCCATTCGCGTCGATCGGGCCAACAGGTTGTGCATCCGGCTGGAGGCCAAGCGGGTCCACAACATCGATGAAGCAGCAGGCACTGCGTACTTCGGAGTCGTTATAGGCATAGCTTGCCATGATGCGCAGGTCATCCGTGGGCGTCCACAATGCCTCAAGCTCGATGCCCTGCGCCCTGGAATCCTCGATGTTGAAGAAGCGTGTGAGGCGAACACCGTTTTCCACCACGTCGAGCGGGACTTGCAGGCCATCATAGGAATAGAAGAAATAGCTGGCGTTCAGCTGCAACTGATCGCCGAAGGATTTCTTCGCGCCGACTTCAAAAGCGTCGAGCAATTCCTTGTCGGTGAGGGGGAACTGACTGATGCCACCGGCATTGAAGCCACCGGATTTGTAACCCCGGCTATAGCGGAAGAAGTAGTTTGTATCTGCCGTGGGCTGCCACTGTATGCCCGCGACACCGGAGACGGCGCTCCAGTCATGCTCTAGGCGGCGACTGGCCAGGCCGGTTATTGGATCAATCGTCACATTGCCTGCAACACCTGGAGCATCGGCATAGGAAACCGTCGCCGCTGTCAGGTCGAGGACGGGCGCAAGAGAGCCTGAACCGCCAAGCGTAAAGCCGGGCACGATGCCATACCCAAGAACGCGCAATTGTTCGGAGCCAGACTTTTCATCTTTTGAATAGCGCAGGCCCCCGGTCAGCGTCACGGTGTCTGATATCGAATAGTCCACCTGCCCAAAGACAGCGTAAGACTTGGTCGTCAGGTCAGAAATCGCGGTTACAAAGTCGCCGCTGGGGTTGGGAGGGGCCGCGAGCGGCGCGAGCATCTCCGGTTGGGCGGCGTTGCCAAAATGCGACTCCTGATGCGCGTCTTCTTCATAGGCATATACACCGGCAATCCACCACACATTCGAATCGGTCGTGGACTGAGCTGTCAGCTCATGGCTCGAATACTTCCGATCCTCGATGTAGCCGAACGTGCGGGAAGGATAGATGGTTGCGGCCGCACAGATCGGGCCGACATTCTCCAGATACCATGCGCAATTAGGGCCACCTGTCATCACCTCGCCAGCGAAGGGGTTCGCGGGATCTAGTGGGTAGCTATAGGAAATCACGTCGGTATTGTCGTCATCTCGGATCGAATTGTAATCGAAGGTACGGTAACCGCCGCTATACTTGATATCGATTGTAGGCAGGCTCCAGGTTGCAATCGCCGCAAACCCGTAATTGCCGTCTACGTTCGATTCTGTAGGCGTGTTGGCGTTGAACTTGCGGATGTCATTGACCCCGGGATTGCTCGTCACCGACCCTGTCTGCGTATAGCCGGGCATGAGATATCCAAAGGCGTTGCCCGGTGTCAGATATCCCGGTGGGAAGGGGAATATGTCATAGGGAGAGGCCAGGTTGGTGCTGCGATTGCGCAGCGAAACATCCAGATAGTCAGCTTTCAGCCAGATCGACAGATTGTCTGTGGCATCTATGTCGAACTGGAGCTCGGCATAGGAAGTTTCATTTGCGCCGCCCTCGCTCGGACCGCCGGCGACATTCTTGTAGTAGCCGTCTTCCTGATTGCGGAAGGAGCCGCCAAGTTTTGCGCGCACCTTGTCGCTCAGGGGGCCAGATACACTCGCCTCGACTTCCGAAGTCTGGTAATTGCCAAGGCCAATCCGCGCTTCAGCTGAGAAGGTGTCGGTCGGGCGTTTGGAAATGACGTTGATTGCGCCGCCGATGGAGTTGCGGCCATAGAGTGTCCCCTGCGGGCCGCGCAGGATTTCCACACGCTCAACAAAAAAGTCGCTCTTGCCGACAGCGCTGGTTGAAGAATCATAAATGCCGTCTGCATAGGTCGCAACGCCGGGATCAGAGCCGTTGGTGTTTGTCTGGCGGCCGACTCCCCGAATGAAGACGCGGTCATCGCCTGAGGAGAAGGCGAGGCTTGGCGTGAAGCGGGCAAAGTCCGAAAGGCTGTCGAGCGCCAGTTCCTGGCGCATGTCCTCGGTAAAGGCGGTAACAGAGACCGGCACATCCATGAGGCTTTGTTCGCGCTTTACAGCGGTTACGGTCACCCGTTCTAGGCGTTTTGTCTCGCTGGGTTCTTCCTGTTCCTGGGCAAAGGCCTGTCCAGTGGCAACAATGGCCAGCGCGCTTGCGGCTGCCCACAATGATGGTCTTTTCATCGCATTTCCTCCCGATCATCCTTTTTTTCTGGCGGCCGTGGCCTGGATGATTTTGAAAAGGATAATATCGATTAATCTATCTGCATAGAGTTATATTGGATTGCCGTTACGTTGCCTGCCGGGATCGGGCCGCTTGCCTCAGCCAGCAGCCAGCTGTTACCCGTGAGGGGAAGGAACTCTGGGAGCGGCACATGAAGATATGGATACTGGCCACTGGGTTTGGCATGCTGGCTCTGACGGGCTGCGAGCGGCAAGCTGTGGATGAAGCGCCGGCGCAGGAGACGCAGATGGAAACCGATCCGCTTGTGGCCTTGCCGCCGCCCCGCGAGGGCGTGGTGACCGACCGGTTTGCGCGTCTGGCGCTTTCCTGTGTGCATAAGGAATATCCCAACAAGATCAGCCATGTGCTGAACTCTGCCGCCGATGCGGCCACGCCGCGCGATCTCTACCCCGCCTTCTATGGCTGTTTTGACTGGCACTCCTCTGTGCATGGGCACTGGCTGCTGGTGCGTATCCTGAATACTGATCCGCAGACGCCTTATGCCGGGGCGATCCGGGCAGCGCTGGCCCGCAGCTTTACGGCGGAGAATATTGCCGGGGAGGTGGCGTATTTCCAGGGGCCTGACCGGGCCTCGTTTGAGCGGCCTTATGGCACGGCCTGGTTCCTCCAGCTGATGAGCGAGCTGCGCCAGGCGGATTTTCCCGAGGCGGAGGAATGGGCCGGTACGCTCGCCCCGCTGGAAACGCTGATTGTGGAGTATACCAGCGCCTGGCTGCCAAAGCTTGTCTATCCGATCCGCGCGGGCACACATAATCAGACCGCCTTTGCCTTTGGCCTGATGATCGACTGGGCGGATGGGGCCGGGAATACGGCCTTCCGTGAACAGATTGCCGGCAAGGCGCGCGAATTTTATGGCGCGGATGTCTCCTGCCCGCTGACCTATGAGCCATCGGGGGAGGACTTCCTCTCGCCTTGCCTGATGGAAGCAGACCTGATGCGCCGCGTGATGAGCCGGGAAGATTTTGCCGCCTGGCTGACCGCTTTCCTGCCGCTGATCCCGCAGGATGGGCGAGGGGACTGGCTTGCGCCCGGCGTCGTGCTCGACCCGGCCGATGGCAAGCTGGTGCATCTGGACGGGCTGAACCTTTCGCGCGCCTGGGCGATGGAGGGCATCGCCGCGGCCCTGCCTGAGGCTGACCCGCGCCGGCCGGCGTTGCTGGCCTCGGCCGGGCTGCACCGGCAAACGGGCGTGGCCTCTGTCAGCGAGGAACATTATGCCGGCAGCCACTGGCTGGCGAGCTTTGCCACCTATCTGGAAACCCGCCGGGGCATTCCGGGCGAATGACGCGCAAGTTTTCCTTCGGGCCGGGCGCGCTGGTTGCGGCGGCGTTTATTGGTCCGGGTACGGTAACGGCCTGCACGCTGGCAGGGGCGAATTTCGGATTTGCGCTGGTCTGGGCGCTGGTGTTTGCCACCGCCGCAACCATCATCCTGCAGGAGATGACCGTCCGGCTCGGCATTCTCGGCGGGGCGGGCCTTGGCGAGGCGCTGGTCGCGCCGGGGACGCCGGCCGTGCTCAAATGGGGCGCGATCCTTCTCGTTCTGGCCGCGCTGGCGCTGGGAAATGCCGCCTATGAAGCGGGCAATATCACGGGCGGCGCACTCGGTCTGCGGGCGATCCTGGGCGAGCAGGAGGGTGGCAGCGTGCAGCGTATCGCTGCGCTTGCCATTGGCCTCCTTGCTGCGCTGGTTCTGCTGCTTGGCCGCTACAAGACGCTGGAGCGTTTCCTGGTCGGTCTTGTCATCCTTATGAGCCTTGCCTTTGCGGGGAGCCTCATCCTTGTGCGGCCAGACATTGGCGCCATGATTGGTGGCCTGCGGCCCACCCTGCCTGATGGTAGCCTGCTCGCCGCGATGGCGCTGATCGGCACGACCATCGTGCCTTATAATCTCTTCCTGCATGCGGTGGCCGTCCGCGAGCGGTGGAAAGAGAACACGCAGGCGGGCCTCAGCGCCGCCATCGCCGATACGCGCGTATCGGTCGGTCTGGGCGGGCTCATCTCCATCCTTGTGCTGAGTACGGCAGCGGCAAGCCTGTTTGGCGCAGGCATTGTGATCAATAGCGGCGCAGATATGGCCGCTGCGCTTGAGCCGGCATATGGCCCGGCAGCGCGCGTCCTCATAGGTGCGGGCCTCTGCGCAGCGGGCCTCTCCTCGGCCATTACCGCGCCGCTCGCCACGGCATATGCTGTCTGCGAAGTCACAGGCCGGCCAAAGTCCGGCTGGGTATTCAAGGGCATCGCTCTCACGATTGTTTTCATTGGGCTCGGCGTTGCGCTTCTTGGCATCAGGCCGATAGAGCTTATCCTCGTGGCGCAGGTTGCCAATGGCCTGCTTCTGCCTGTCGTCGCGGCGTTCCTGCTGATTACGATGAACCGTAAATCGGTGCTGGGCGAGCATACGAATGGTCCGGTTCGGAACGCGCTTGGCGTGCTGGTGGTCATGATCGCTGCCTTCCTTGGCCTGCGCCTCATCCTGCGCGCTGTGGGGGTCTGGCCATGACGCGCAGCATCTGCCTCAATGCAGATATCGGTGAACTTCCCGGAAGGGCGGGCAGGGCGCTGGACAAGGCCATTCTGAATGTCGTTTCCCGTTGCAGCATTGCCTGCGGGGGACATGCAGGAGACGCAGAGTCTATGGCTGAGACACTGCGCATGGCTGCGGCGTGCGGCGTGCTGGCCGGCGCGCATCCTTCCTATCCGGACCGTGAAGGATTCGGACGTGAACGGAATAATATATCACTGGCCGATCTCGCCATCTCGCTGAAGTCTCAGGTGTCTGACCTTCTCGGTATCGCCGCTGCCAAAGGCGCTGACATAAGTCATCTCAAGCCACATGGCGCCCTGTATAATGACGCGGCGCGTGACAGCGATCTCGCCCATCTTATCGCCGCGCTCTGCCTCGATACCGGTATCAAGACCCTGATCGGCCCGCCTGCCTCTGAAATGGAACGTGCCGCAAATCTTGCCGGCCTCACCTACATTGCCGAAGGCTTTGCAGACCGTGCCTATGAAGCAGACCTGAGCCTCACCCCGCGCAGCCTGCCCGGCGCCGTTTTCGCAGATCATGAAGCCCAGCGCGCGCAGGCGTTCGCTATGGTTTTCGATCACCGGGTGACGGCGCGCACGGGGGAGATGATTCCGCTGCACGTCAAAACGATCTGCCTGCACGGCGATATGCCCGGCGCCGCAGAGAATGCGGGCCGCCTGCGCCTTGCGCTTGAGCTGGGCGGTGTGGCGATCCGTCCATGAGCGTGCCTGCAATCTGTCCCGTCGGAGACGATGCCCTTGCCGTAAAGGTGGGCGAGCATGCCGCGCGCCATGCGCTCGCCTCTGTGTTGCGATCATCCGGAACGTGGCTCGATGTTGTGCCCGGAAAATGTGAAGTGACCGTACAGTTTGATCCGCTTGAGCTGTCACCTGCAAAGGCGCAGAGCTTGCTCGTGGCTCTGATGAAAGAGTATTCGCTATCGGAAGAAATTGTTTTTCCGATCATGACATTGCACATGCTGGCAGACGAGGCTTCCGCGCCGGATCTTCCCCGGATAGCGGCGGAAAACGGATTAACCCCCGGCGTGTTCCTGGACCGCATCGACGCCTCGCTGCTGAGCGTGGACATGATGGGGTTCACCGCAGGCTTTGCTTATCTCACCGGTGTCGATGCCAGGCTTGTGTCTCCAAGATTGTCGATCCCCCGCCAGAGGGTGCCGGCAGGTTCGGTCGGCATGATCACAGGCCAGCTTGGGCTGTACGCGCTCGCTGGGCCTGCCGGGTGGCCGATCATCGGGCGCATCGTGGAGCCCCTGTTTGATCTGAGCCGCCATGATCCCTTCACGCTGGAAGCCGGCATGCGGATCAAGCTGGTCATAGAGCGGTAGGGCGATGGTGCTGGCGGTCGTCAAACCTGGTGCCTTGGCCACATTGCAGGGCAGTGTGCGCCATGGCCTGCGGCATCAGGGTATACCCGGCAGCGGACCGGCGGACGCGCTCTCGAGGGCGCTTGCCAACCGCCTTGTCGGGAATGTGCCGGATGCGACCGCCATCGAAATCACCTTTGGGGGCGCAGTTTTTGAATTCCGTGAGGATGCCATCTTCTCTTTCGCAGGCGCTTGCGGCGCAGCAGAGCTTTCTGGGGCCTTGGTGGCTGCACACGAAACACAGTTTGCTAGGCGCGGAGATTCTCTCGTTTTCGTGCATCCGCCGGCGGGTGCGCGAACCTATCTTGCTGTCGCGGGTGGTATCCGTGCAGACAATGTATTTGGTAGCGCCTCGACCTTTTTGCCTGCTGCGTTCGGTGGCTATTCGGGGCGCGCACTGAGAAGCGGGGACATCCTTGAGGCGCCTGGTGTGGCGCAAGAGGGTGTGCAGCTTGTCACGCCTGAGCCCTTTCGCCCACATATGTCGCGCACCCACAGCCTGAGGGCCGTGCCGGGGCCAGATTATGACGAACTCGGCCCGGCCGCCTGGTCTGAAACCTTCCCGGCGACAAACCGTATGGATCGTACCGGCCTTGAACTCTCCGGTCCCTGGCCAAGGCCGGAAAACGGCGCCCAGAAGCTGAGCGCGGCCCTCTTTCCGGGCGCCGTACAACTCACGCCGTCCGGAAAAGCGTTCGTTCTGTTGCCGGACGCGCAGACGACAGGCGGATATCCGCATGTCCTGCAAGTCATTCGTGCTGACCGGCATCTTCTCGGCCAGATAGCTCCGGGAGATCGTCTCAGATTTCTGAGACGATCTGTAGACGAAGCATATTCAGACCTTCTGGCGAAGACCAGATACTTTGCCGAATGGCTGCCTGCTTTCCGCTTCTAGGATGGCGGAAGTCTGTCCGCGTCTGGCCCGCAGGCACCATAGGATCGTTCATCAAGTTCTCGTTCGCGCGTATGGGCGGCCACCCACCAGGCCCCCAGGATGAAGCCGATGCTTCCGCCAACCCAGAACATTACAATAGACATAATCCACACCACAACTCACACCTCCTTGGAAGCTTCTGGGCTTAGGAAAATGATGGCGTCAGAACTATCTTGCTTACGGCTTTTTCCGAACCCTATCCCCAGAATGTTGGGGTCGCTTGTGGATAGTCTGGATCATGTCGTGAACCTTATATCCATCAGTACACGTGGTTATCAGGTATTAAGCAAAAAATTCTGGTTACAAGAAAGTCATGACACGGATCATGTACATATCATGGATTTCATTAAGCATGATTATCCAGTGCGCGCGGCTTCAGACTGTTCCATTGTGATGCACCCCTCGATCGCGCGGGCAGGGGACGTTGAGGGTGGGGGGCGAAAGAATGTTCCCCGCGGATATCGGCGCCAGGGCGCAACGCTCAGGCCTGACCTGGAGGCGCCGCCGGGCGGTGCGCCGATACCTGCGGTTTTCCCTCCGGCCTGCCCGTGGCGGATTCGGGTATGCCATTCTGAATGGCGTTGCTGGCCTTGGCCGGCCGGGCCTTGCTGGCATTCTGGGCGGCGCGCAGCTTACGCTAGGTCGCTCTTGACAGAAATAATAGATGGATGTCCAACAAACAACATATGGCCCAAGAGGCGATAACAAGAACACATCCTGGGAGGATACATTGTCACTCAAAAGAAACGTGCGGCTGCTTGCCGGCACGGCTATTGTCTGGTGCGTCGCGGCCGAAACCGTGCTTGCGCAGGAAACCGTCACCCCGGCAGAGCCCGAAGTAGCAGCGCCTGCGGCTGAAAACGACCGCCGCCTGTCCACCGTCACCGTAACGGCCCAGCGCCGCGAAGAAAGCGTGCAGGACGTGCCGCTCGCTGTCACCGCTGTCACGGGCGAGCAGATGGCCGCCCTTCGCGTGGAGAATATCGAGAATATCAGCCTCGTTTCGCCCAGCATCACGTTCAGCAAGACTAACTCTCCGGCCGCTTCCTCCAACATCCAGATCCGCGGCATCGGCACCACCGGCCAGTCGCGCGTGTTTGAAGGCGCTGTGGGCGTGTTCATCGACGGCGTTTACAGAACGCGTTCGGGTCAGGCCCTGTCGAGCTTCCTTGATATGGATGGTCTGCAGGTTCTGCGCGGGCCCCAGGGCACGCTGTTTGGCAAGAACACGTCGGCCGGCGCCCTACTGCTCAATTCGGCTGCGCCCAATCTTGATGAAGTCTCCGGCTTCGTCTCGGCCAGCTATGGCAACTATAACGCGTTCGACGTTTCGGGCGCGGTGAACATTCCTGTGTCGGACACGTTTGCGCTGCGCGTTGCGGCCAGCCATTCGGAGCAGGATGGTTTCCTGGAAAGCCCCGCTGGCAAGAGCGAGGGCGACCAGAATATGGACTCGTTCAAGATCAGCGCCCTGTGGGAGCCGACCGACTCCCTCTCGCTGAAGCTGATTGCGGACTATTCCAAGCAGAATGACGAAGTGGGCTACGCCACCGTCAACGCCGTGGATGGTCCGCTGACGCCGCTGATCAACGCGCTCACTCTGGCAAACGGCCTTGCCGTTCCTTCCAGCAACATCAAGGACTATCAGGCCAGCATCAATACGCCGACCTCGAACAAGGTTGAAGACAAGGGCATTGCCCTGCTGGTGGATTGGGATGTTGGCCCCGGCACGCTGAAATCGGTCACTGCGCTGCGCGAGTATGATACCGTTCAGAACGCCGACGCTGACTTCACCGGCGCAGACATTCTGATCATCAACGAGCTCTTCAATTCGCAGTTTTTCTCGCAGGAATTCACCTATGGCGGTGAACTCTCCGGCGCGGTGAATGCCAACTATCTGTTCGGTGTTTTCTATTCCGATGAAGAGCTGGACATGGGGCGCAACCTGTCGCACGGCGCGCAGGCGCAGGCTTTCTGGAATACGCTTCTCGGCGCGCAGGGCGTGCCCTCGGCCATCATCAATGCAGCCCCTGGCGAATGGGCGCGCGAAGTGCTCATCGGCAAGGCTGAGTCCCTCGCACTTTTCACGCACTGGGATTTTGCCCTCAATGACAAGATCAACCTGATCACGGGCCTGCGTTACTCGGAAGACGACAAGACCGGTTCGTTCAACTACGATCTCTTCCGTGATCCGGTGTTTGATCCCTTCGCCATTGCCGGCTCCGGCCCTGGCCCGGAATACGCCCGCAAATTCTCTGACGAGGCCATCTCCGGCACGCTCAGCCTGCAATACCGTCTGAACTCGGACGTTATGTACTATGCAAGCTACAACCGCGGCTACAAGGCTGGCGGCGTCAACGTCGATGCCAGCGGCGCCGGCGTTCCGGGCAGCTCGCTCAACCCGCTGGATACCGGCGCGTCGGCTGATCCGGTGTTCTCGCCCGAAACCATCGACGCCTTTGAAATCGGCGCTAAAGTTGACTGGATGAACGGTGCAGCCCGCACCAACGTCGCTGTCTTCTATAACGACATTCAGGATCTCCAGGTCGCTCAGTTCCTTGGGCTGATCTTCACCATCCTGAATTCGCCGAAAGCGGAATCCTACGGAGCGGAGTTTGAGCACACCCAGGCCCTCACCGACTATCTGACCTGGAATGCGTCGGCCACCTGGTTGCCCGAAGCAAGCTATGGCGAAGATGCCGGCATCGGCGTTCTCTCCGGCCGCCGCTTCCCCAACGCCCCGGAACTCTCGGCAAACACCGCGCTGAACCTCAACTATGAGCTTTCCGGTGGCAAGGCGCTGACGGGTCTCTTGCAGGTCCAGTATATGGGTGACCGCTACACCAACACCGCGTCGAACCTGAAGGAAGACGCTGTGACGCTGGTGAACGCCAATCTCGGGCTCACATTTGACTCCGGGCTTTCGGTCTCCGCTTTCATCCGCAATGCGTTCGATGAGCGCTATGTGATGCAGCACTTCAACACGCCGATCCAGGACACGGACCGGAACGGCTATGTCGCCGCGCCCAGAACCTTCGGCGTCTCTCTCCGCAAGACGTTCTGAGCCACCCCTAGATTGCCGTGGCGGAAGGCTTGCCTCCGCCACGGCATCCATTTTACGCAGTCAAACAAGACGCGTTCTGTTTCCTCCCCGAAACTCGCGCGCTGCATCATGGTGCAGCGCCGCATTTTCCGCTCGCCCTCCGTCGATTTGACAGGGCGTGGTAAAAAAGCATCAGTGCTCCTGATGCGTACAAAAAAACGGGGCAGCGCGCAGCGTTGACCCTGAAATCTCGGGGGAGATCAATGAAACAGCACGAGCGCCGCAAGCAGTCGTCGGAGAGGCTTATCAACGCCTATCTGGAACTTGCATCCGAACAGGGGGTTTCAGCCCTGACATTCGACAATATCGGCCAGAGGGCCGGATACAGCCGCAATCTGGCCTTCCAGAAGTTCGGCTCCAAAGGCGGCCTTCTGGAGGCGGTCATCAATCATATTCATGATATTATGGCCGATCGCCGGCAGAGGCAGGATCTCGATTCCCTTTCCGGGCTTGAGGCGCTGCTGCTCTATTGCGATGTGCATATCGCGGCGCTGGACAAGTCTGCCGACATGAAGGCCTATTTCATCCTGATGAGCGAGGCGATTGCCGCGATGTCGGAGATGCGCGAGCAGTTTGTCGGCTCGCACATGCGGTCGGCGGCGGAGCTGATGCGCCTCATCCGGCTGGGCCGGGAAGACGGCTCGATCCGCAAGGATGTGACCGTTGATATGGCCGCGCAGATGATCGGCACGCAGCTGATCGGCATTTCCTCGCAATATCTGATCGAGCCAAGTTTCAATCTGAAGAAGGCGCGCAAGGAGCTTCACCTGATCATCCGTTCCGCTTACGGAACGGGCAAGGTGGGGACGCCGGCGCGAAAATCCGCAGTGGCGGCAGCCGGCAGGTAGGGCGAGGTGTGCCTCTCTCGCTTTTAATCCGTCTACGGCCTTGAAATATTCCAGACATGATTGACGCCCATCCAACCGGGCTCTAGCGTCAGCCGCGAGATTTGCAGGAAAGAAACGATGAAAACCCAGGCAGCCGTCGCGTATACCGGAGAGCCCGGTTTCAGATATGAGACCGTTGAGATCGAAGCGCCGCGCGCCGATGAGATCCTCGTCCGGGTGCTGGGGGTGGGGCTCTGCCATACCGATCTGGTGTTCAGCTCCGGCGCGGCGCCTTATCCGTTTCCGGCGGTGCTCGGCCATGAAGGCTCCGGCGTGGTGGAGACGGTTGGCGCGGATGTCCAGAAGGTAAAGCCGGGCGACAGCGTGCTGATCACCTTCCGCTCCTGCGGCGCCTGTGACCGGTGCGGAACGGGCGACGCGGCCTATTGCCGGACCATGCCGATGCTGAACTATACCGGCCGGCGCACGGACGGCACCTCCGCGCTCAGCAATGAGGCCGGTCCGGTCTCGTCAAACTTCTTTGGCCAGTCGACCTTTGCCGGCCATGCCATCACCTATGAGCGCAATGTGGTGAAGGTGGATGCGGGGCTGCCCGTGGAGATCATGGGGCCGCTCGGCTGTGGCATCCAGACCGGGGCGGGCGCGGTGATGCGGTCTCTGGCGGCGAAGGCGGGGTCGAGCTTTCTTGTGACCGGGGGCGGCTCGGTCGGCTTAAGCGCCGTGATGGGGGCGAAGATCCAGGGCTGCGCCACGATCATCCTGGTGGAGCCGATGGAAAGCCGCCGCGAGCTCGCGAAGGAGCTGGGGGCGACGCATTGTATTGATCCGGCCTCTGCGGGCGATGTGGCCGCTGCTGTGCGCGCCATTCTGCCGATGGGGGTGGATAATGCCCTGGATACGACGGGCATTCCGGCGGTGCAGGCGGCCGCGCTCGCCAGCCTCGGCTCGAAGGCGACGCTTGGCCTGGTGGGCGTCAGCGCGCCGGGCACGCCGATGCCGGGGGATGTCAATACGGTGATGACGTTCGGACAGTCCGTGAAAGGAATTATCGAGGGGGATTCAAACCCCGACGACTTCATCCCGGAGCTGATCGAACATTTTAAGGCGGGGCGTCTGCCGTTTGACAGGCTGGTGAAGACCTATCGCCTGAGCGAGATCAATGAGGCCATCGCCGCCCAGCATCATGGCGACTGTGTGAAAGCCGTGCTGATCCCCTAAGGGCGGCGTATATCGGCCTGGCGGATGTCGGCGAGGGTCCGGCAGCCCATCAGAGCCATGGTGATTTCCAGCTCCTCGCGCAGCGTGCGCAGGAGGTGGGCGACGCCGAGGGCGCCCGCCACGCTGAGCGCCCAGATATAAGGCCGCCCGATCATCACCGCATCTGCGCCGAGCGCGATGGCCCGGAAGGCATCGCTGCCGCGCCGGATGCCGCTGTCAAACAGGATCGGTGCCGCGCCGCCAAGGCGCCCGGCAATCGCGGGCACGGCGGTGATCGCGGCGGGCGCGCCATCGAGCACCCGGCCGCCATGATTGGACACCACTACGCCCGCCGCTCCAGCATCTATCGCGCGCGCGGCATCATCTGCGTGCAGAATACCCTTCACAAATACCGGTAGCCGGGTGAGGCCAATCAGCCATTCGATATCTGCCCAGCCGGGGGCCGCACGCATCATGGCGTCAAACACGGCGCTTTCGCCGGGCTTCAGCGCCGGCGGGTCGGCCTCGGGCGGCAGGTTTGCCGCCACCATGCCGGGCGGCAGGGCAAAGCCGGCGCGCTGCGCCCGGTTGCGGATGCCGCCGATGGGGGCATCGACCGTCACCAGCAGTGCGCGGCAGCCGGCCGCTTCGGCCCGGCGCACCAGCGCCTCGGTCGCCGCCCGTGCGGGCTGCATATAGATCTGAAACCAGACCGGGCCGCCCTGGCCGGCAATCGCCTCGACCGTTTCTGTCGCCATGCAGGAGAGGGCAAAGGGCGCCTCCATGGCGCGCGCGGCTTGGGCGCTGGCAATCTCCCCACACGGATTGAACAGTTTCTGCCAGCCGACCGGCGCCAGGATGAAGGGATGGGGCAGCTCCTCGCCCGCGAGCGTCAGGCGGGTGTGCCCGCCGGCAACATCGGCCAGAACGCGCGGGGTCATGGTCAGCGCTTCGAGCGCCGAGGCATTGGCGCGCAGCGTGATCTCGTCGCCCGCCCCGCCGGCCAGATAGGCCCAGATGCGCGGATCAAGCCTTTGCTCCGCATACCGCTCATAGTCGCCTGCGCTGACGATGTCGGGCGGGATGGCTGGCAGGGGACTGGCCGCGCCGCTCATGCCTCCGCCCATTGGCGCAGGAGATTGTGATAATGGCCCGTCAGGGAAACGATCTCGGGGGCATCAGACAGCCTGCTCCGCAGGGAGAGTATGGTCATGTCCAGCTGGAACAGCATGCCCCGGCGCGCATCATCGCGCACCCGGCTCTGGGTCCAGAGGAAGGAAGCCAGCCGCGTGCCGCGCGTGACCGGCTCAACGCGGTGCAGGCTGGTGGAGGGGTAGAGGATGGCGTCGCCGGCGGGCAGCTTCACTTCATGGACGCCGTAGGTGTCCTCGACGATCAGCTCCCCGCCATCATACGCATCAGGATCATTGAGAAAAACGGTGGTGGAGACATCCGTGCGTACACTGATGACTGTGTGGGGATCGGTATGGATCGCGCTGTCAACATGATTGCCATAATGCCCGCCGCCTTCATACCGGTTGAAGCGCGGCGTCAGCACGGTGTGGGGTAGGGCGGCGGACTGGAACAGCGGATGGCGCAGCAGCGCCGCCTTCACCAGTTCGCCCATTGCCTTTGCCTCGGGCGCATCGGCGGGCAGTTGCAGGTTCTGCTTCACGCGGGCCGCTTGCGCCCCGGCGGTGGCGGCGCCATCACGCCAATCCGCCGCCGAAAGCGCGTTGCGGAGGATGGCCAGCTCCTGCCGGCTGAGGACTTCCGGAAGATGCAGGAGCATGGCCGTTTTCCTTCTGTCTAGAAGCGGACGTTCAGAGACAGATACGCCGAGCGCGGCTGGCCGGGGGTCAGGCGCGCGCCGGAATTGTTCAGTGTGGCGATATAATCCTCGTCGAAGAGGTTATACACGTTGAGCTGAAGCGCCAGCCGCTCGCTGAACTGATACCGGGCCATCGCGTCCACCACCCAGGCTTCCGGGATCACCGGAGTGTTCTGGGTGGAAATGTCGGTGGCCGGGTTCACCACCCGTTTCTGTTCACCCGTATAGCGGGCGCCGCCGCCGAAGGTGAAGGCGGGCGTGAGATTGTAGGTGGTCCAGATGGTGGCCGAGAGATCCGGCGACCAGCGGGCCGCTGCGCCCTGGGTGTTGTTGCCGGTGGTGCCTTCGGTTACTTCCGTGTCGATCGTGGTGAGGCCGGCAGAAATCTGCCAGTCCTGGGTCAGCTTGCCGACAGCGGAGAGTTCGATGCCCTCCACCTTGCGTTCGCCCAGCTGCTCATAGGTGTTTGAGCCGGGATCGAGCACGGCCAGCTCATCCTTGTTTTTGGTCGAATAATAGGCGGCCGCCACGGCGAGATGTTCGCCGAAGAGATCCCATTTCGTGCCGACTTCAAAATTCTCCGTCTCCTGAGGATCGAAAGCCGGGTTGTTGATGCTGGATTCCGAAGATGACAGGGAGAAATTTGCCCCGCCCGGCGGGGTCAACGAATTGCCATAGCTGATATAGACGCTGCCATTTTCGCGCGGCTTGTAGAGCGCGCCGAGTTTCCAGCTCACGAGGCTGCCATCGGCGCTGATGGAAGTTGGCACCAGCGTGCCTACCGGCAGGTCCGGATGTGACGTGGCTGTCGAGACAGACACGGCGTCATAATCGGTATCGTAATTCTCCGCGCGCAGACCGGCGGTGAAGAACCATTTCTCGTCCAGCTTCACCGTGTCGAACAGGAACGCGGCCAGCGTCGTGGTGCTGCCATCGGTTTCTGCGCCCGTGGCGTAGGGGATGGGCAGGCTGACATTCGCAGACGGATTGTAGAGCGGCGCGGCCGGAGTAGTCAGGCCGGTTGTGGAGAAGGAGCGCGACTTCTGGCTTTCATAGAGCGCCTCGATGCCTGTCGAGACATCATGCACCAGGCGGCCGGTATTGAAACTGCCGGTGAGGATCGTCTGGTTGGCGAGGATTTCGTTCGTCTGGTCCACGCGCTGGCGCGAACGGGATACCGTCCAGGTTGCGGGGTCAGAGGAGGGAGCCGTGAGCGCGTTGATGCCCGTCAGCACACGGTCCATCTGCGTCTTGCCATAACGTGACGTGTTGGTCAGCGTCAGACCGCCGCCAAGGTCATGGATCACCTTGGCGGTGATCATGTTGGCTTCCACATCTTCATAATCAGCGCTGCTGCCATAGAAGTTTGCTCGGTCAACCGCAGCGCCGGCGCGCAGGTCGGCATTCGCATTATAGAAGCCTTCAAGGCCGATGGAGGGAATGCCGCCATCGGGCACATTGTCCTGAACGATGTGCTGGCCGAACAGTTGGAATTCCGTGCCGGTACCGATGCCGAAGGCGATGGAGGGCGCGATGCCGTATCCGGCGTTCGTCACTTCGTCGCGGCCGGGCACTGGCATGTCCTGCACCATTACGTTCAGGCGAACGCCCGTCGTTTCGCCGAGCATCTTGTTGGCGTCGCCGGTCACGCGCACGCCGCCTTCGCTGGTGGCCCCGGCAGTGAGGGCGGTGAAATCATCCGCTCTCGGCGTTTTGGACACCTGGTTGATATAGCCAGAAGAGGCGCCCCGGCCGATGTCGGAGCCGGCAGGCCCCTTGGCCACTTCGATCTGTTCCAGATTGAAGCTGTCGCGCGTTACGGCGCCAAGGTCGCGGATACCGTCCTGGAAGATCGAGCTTTGCGAAGAGAAGCCCCGCATGGTGAAGGTGTCGCCCGAAGACGTGTTGCCGTTCTCGCCCAGCTGCATCGTGATGCCCGGCGTGTTGCGCAGCGCTTCCATGAGGCTGACGGCGCCCTGGTCGGCAATCAGCTGGCCGGAAATGACGCTGAGCGTCTGCGGCGTGTTGACCAGTTCCTGGGTCAGTTTCGGGGAGGATACCCGCGGTACGATGTAGAGGCTTTCGCCTTCCACAACCACCGTCTCTTCGCGCTTCTCCGGGTCGGTATTGCGGGCGTCGTCTGCCTCGGCATGGGCGGCAAGGGGCGCGCTCATTGCGGCGATCAGGGCGAGGCTCGTGGTCAGTCCATGTTTGCGACTGCGTATCATTATCGTCTCCAGAATGTGGGGCGTCCGGGCGGCGCAGGTGCATGCGCCGGGCGCGGACGGGGTTGGCTGTCGGGGAAAGCCCGCAGAGCGGGATGTCAGGCCATGAACGTACCAGGGAGGTCCCCTTGTCCCATGCGGCAGTGGGAGCCACAGGCGGAAATGGGCAGGAACCTCACGAGAACGGCCATCGGGCCGGGTGGAAAGCCTCTCCTTTCTCTATGGGGCGTTCGAGGCCGGATCCCGCAAGGCGCAGGAGACTCGGCCGTTTCAATTCACCCCGGAGCAGCGCGTAGGCTTGTTGAGAATGGTTTGCAACAAGATTCTTGCGAATGCATCACATTCGCGATCAAGGCGTATCTTCGTGTCACGCCGCCCCGTTTGGGGGCGAGCCACAGGCTCCGTCTATAGTTCGACCGCTTAAAATTGATTTGATCAATAGTTTGATGTGCCCCACTGTCCCCGGACAAGTTCACACGCAAGGAGAGAAACAATGGACGGCAATGATCTGCTCGACGGCGGCAAGTGCCCGGTGATGCACGGGGCCATTACGGTCGCAGGCCACTCCAACACGGCCTGGTGGCCGGAAACGCTGAACCTGGAAATTCTCCACCAGCACGACACCAAGGTCAGTCCGCTCGGCAAGGACTTCAATTATCGCGACGCTGTGAAGTCGCTCGATTTTGAAGCGCTGAAGAAAGACATGCATGACCTGATGACTAACAGTCAGGAATGGTGGCCGGCTGATTATGGCCATTATGGCGGCCTGATGATCCGCCTCGCCTGGCACTCGGCAGGCTCCTACCGCCTGGCAGATGGCCGGGGCGGTGGCGGCACCGGGAACATCCGCTTTGCCCCGCTCAATTCCTGGCCGGACAATGGCAACCTCGACAAGGCCCGCCGCCTGCTGTGGCCGATCAAGAAGAAATACGGCAACAAGATCTCCTGGGCCGACCTGATCCTGCTTTCCGGCACGATCGCCTATGAAAGCATGGGCCTGAAAACCTATGGCTTCTCCTTTGGCCGCGAAGACATCTGGGCGCCGGAGAAAGACGTTTACTGGGGCGCAGAGAAAGAATGGCTGGCGCCCTCTGATGAGCGCTATGGCGATGTCAACAAGCCCGAGACGATGGAAAACCCGCTCGCCGCCGTGCAGATGGGCCTGATCTACGTCAACCCGGAAGGCGTCAACGGCAAGTCTGATCCGCTGAAAACCGCCGCGCAGGTTCGCGAGACCTTCGCCCGTATGGCGATGAATGACGAGGAAACCGCAGCCCTCACCTGTGGTGGCCACACTGTCGGCAAGGCGCATGGCAATGGCGATGCCGGCAAACTCAGCCCGCCGCCGGAAGGCACCGATCTCGACGCTCAGGGCTTTGGCTGGTTGAACCCGCATATGGATGGCAAAGCCACGAACGCCGTCACCTCAGGCATCGAAGGCGCCTGGACCACCCATCCGACCAAATGGGACATGGGCTATTTCCACCTCCTCTTCGGCTATGAGTGGGAGCTGACCAAGAGCCCCGCCGGCGCCAGCCAGTGGCGCCCGGTCAACATCAAGGAAGAAGACATGCCGGTCGATCCAACCGATCCGACCCTGCGTGTCATGCCGATGATGACCGACGCCGACATGGCGATGAAGATGGACCCGGCATACAACGCGATCTGCCAGAAGTTCATGGCAGACCCTGCCTATTTCGACGATTGCTTCGCCCGCGCCTGGTTCAAGCTGACCCACCGCGACCTTGGCCCGCGTGTGCGCTATATCGGCCCCGACGCGCCCAAGGAAGATCTGATCTGGCAGGACCCCGTGCCAGCTGGCAACAAGGCCTATGATGTGGCCGCCGTCAAAGCGAAGATCGCCGAATCGGGCCTGTCGCTTTCGGAAATGGTCTCCACCGCCTGGGACAGCGCCCGCACTTTCCGCGGCTCTGACCTGCGCGGGGGCGCCAATGGCGCGCGTATCCGCCTTGCCCCGCAGAAGGATTGGCAAGGCAACGAGCCTGCTCGTTTGCAGAAGGTGCTCTCGGTCCTCGAACCGATTGCGGCCGCGTCAGGCGCCAGCGTGGCGGATGTCATCGTCCTGGCTGGGAATGTCGGCATCGAGAAGGCGGCCAAGGCGGCTGGCTTTAACATCAGCGTGCCATTCTCGCCTGGCCGCGGTGACGCAACGGCCGAGATGACCGATGCGGCCTCCTTCGATTATCTGGAGCCTTTCGCAGACGGTTTCCGCAACTGGATGAAGGCAGACTATGTCGTCAAGCCGGAGGAACTCCTGCTCGACCGTGCCCAGCTCCTTGGCCTCACTGGCCCGGAAATGACGGTCCTGCTCGGCGGCATGCGCGTGCTCGGCACCAATCATGGCGGCACTTCGCATGGTGTGTTCACGGACAATGTCGGCGCCCTCTCGAACGACTTCTTCGTCAACCTCACCGACATGGCCTATAAATGGGTGCCGCGCGGCAACAACGCCTATGACATCACCGACCGCAAGACGGGCGCTGTGAAGTGGACCGCCACCCGCGCTGACCTCGTCTTTGGTTCCAACTCGATCCTGCGCGCCTATGCAGAAATCTACGCTCAGGACGACGCCAAAGAGAAGTTCGTGAAAGACTTCGTGGCTGCCTGGACCAAGGTGATGGACGCAGACCGGTTCGACCTCGCCTGATCCAGTAGTAGGCTGAAAACAGGGAAGGGCGGCTCGCAAGGGCCGCCCTTTTCCTTTTTGGTGTTATATCAGGACCGGCTCAGTGCCAGTCGCCTTACCCTTCAGAGTGGCTCGATCACCTTGGCCAGGATTTCGGCAATCCGTACGGTCAGCTTTTCGCGCATCTCCGGGGTCTCGGCGATAGCACCGCTGATCTGCTCACTGATCGAAATGCCCAGCAACATGGCGCCGAACAGCTTGGCGCGTTCCATGGCGTTTTCCCCGCCAATCGCTTCAGAGAAGGGGCCGTGAAAGCGTTCCATGATCGAGTCGCGCACCATCTCTCCGGCGAGCGGGGAGTTGGCCGAGTGAAGGAAGATGAGAATATCCTCCATCGATTTTCCTTCGTCCTCCGGGTCCATCAGAATGGCGGCGACGCGCTCAGGCAGGCCCTCCATCTCTGTGCCGAGGAGGTCTGCGCCGCGTTTGCCGTCCCTGAGCACTTCGTGGAAGAGTTCTTCCTTCGAGCCGAAATAGCGCGAGACGAGCGCTGCATCGGCGCCGGCCAGGGCGGCGATTTCCCGGATGCCGACAGTCTCGTAACTGGCGCCCGCAAACAGGGTGCGCGCGGCGCCCAGAATGGCGGCCTTGGTCGCGCTGGCGTCTCTGCGCCGGATGGTTTGCTTACATTTCATGCGTGTTCCTACCCCATAAAAATTAAAATGTCATCACCTGTTGACTTACGGTTCACCCAAGGTCATATGGCGTCAACAGCTGATGACTTATGAGCGATCCTCCCTCCGATCGCTCTGATTATGAAGGAAAAATTAATGCGCCCGTGCAATTTTGCAACCGTTTCCGTACTGGCGACGGCTTTTGTTCTGGGAGCTTGTGGTGCGCCGCAGGCACAGGAACATGGCGGACCTCCTCCGTCACAGGTCGAGGTCGCCATTCCTCTCTCCGCACAGGTCTCTGACTGGAACGGATATACTGGCCGTTTTGAAGCGGTGGAGCGCGTTGAAGTGCGCGCCCGGGTCAGCGGATATGTGAAATCGGTGAACTTCGACGATGGCGCCCGCGTCAAGGCCGGCGAGCTTCTGTTCACCCTCGATGACCGCCCGTTCCGCGCCACACTCGCCCAGGCCGAAGCCCAGCTGGCGCAGGCGAAGGCCGAACTGTCACAGGCTGAATCTGATGTTGAGCGCTCCGAAATGCTCTCCAAGTCCGGCGCCGTATCGGTCGAGGAACTCGAACAGAACCGCACCCGCCTTGCCAGCGCGGCGGCCACCGTTGCGGCGGCTGAAGCCGGGGTGGACGCAGCCCGCCTTGATCTCAGCTTCACACGCGTCACGGCCCCGATTGATGGCCGCGTTTCGGCCCGCAATGTGGACCCCGGAAACCTGGTCGCCGGTGGCAACTCGTCCGGAGACATCCTGACAACACTCGTGCGCGATGACGAACTCTACTTCACCTTCAATGTCTCGGAATCCGACTATCTGCGTTACATGCGCACCGAAGAGACAGAAGGCAGCGTGAAGGCCGAAGCCCGCTTGCAGGACGAAACCACCTTCACCCGTCAGGGCGAGATGGTTTTTGCTGACAACCGGATGGGCGACACGACCGGCTCGATCCGCGTGCGCGCTCTGGTTGGCAATGAAGATGGCATCATCCGCCCCGGCATGACGGGCGAAATCCGTGTCAGTGGCTCAACCACCTATCCAGCCCTGATGGTCCCGCAGGCCGCTGTGCAGACCGATGGCACGCGCCGCACCCTGTTCCTCGTCAATGAGCGCAATGAAGTGGAGACCGCTCCGGTCGAGCTTGGCCCGCTCAGTGGCAATATGCAGGTTATCCGCAGTGGTATCGAGGCGAATGACCGGGTGATCGTCAACGGCTTCGTGCGCACCCGCGCTGGCGCTGTGGTCAACCCCGTGCCCGTACAGCTTGATTACCAGGCAGCTCCCGAAGACCCGGCAAAGGTGCAGAGCCGTCCTGCCATGTCTGCCCGCCCCGTAAACTGATACGCGGCGGCCGCGCGGCTTCCTGATCCCTCCCTTTCTCTCCGTCCCAGAGACAAGTTCCCATGCGCCTTTCACATTTCTTTATCCGCAGGCCGATCTTTGCTGCCGTGATTGCGATCGTCATCACGCTGCTCGGTAGCTTTGCATATGTTCAGCTGCCGCTGTCGCAGTATCCCGAGATTGCCCCGCCTACCATTTCGGTGACCGCGTCTTTCCCCGGCGCCTCTGCCGAAGACGTGGCCAGCCAGGTCGCCGCCCCTCTTGAGCAGGAGATCAACGGCGTCGAGGACATGATCTACATGACCTCATCGTCCACGGCGGACGGTGTCGTGACGCTGACCATCACTTTTGCTCCGGGCACTGATCTCGACACGGCACAGGTGCAGGTCCAGAACCGGGTTGCCCGCGCCGAGCCGCGCCTGCCTGAGGAGGTTCGCCAGACCGGCGTGACGGTGGACCAGCAGTCCTCCGGCTTCCTCCTGCTGGTGGCGCTGAGCTCGCCTGGTGGCCAGCTTGATCCGGAATATGTTGCCAACTATGCCAGCTCCAACATCAAGGACCGCCTCCTGCGCCTGGACGGCGTTGGCGGTGTTCAGGTTCTTGGCGGCGGCAATTATTCCATGCGCATCTGGATCAATCCGGAGCGCGCTGCAGCCCTGGGGCTTACTTCCAGCGACATCGTTGCAGCCCTGCGCGCCCAGAACATTCAGGCCGCCGGCGGCACCCTCGGCCAGGCGCCCTATGCCGAGACCGGCGCGCCGCCCTTCCAGATCCCCGTGCAGGTGCGTGGCCGCCTGATCGAGGCGCAGGAGTTTGGCGATGTTGTCATCCGCCGTGGAGACGACGGCTCGGTCGTCCGCCTGCGGGATGTTGCCCGCACCGACATCGGCGCTGAAAGCTATCTTATCCGCGCCTATTTCGACGGACATCCCGGCGTGGGCCTTGGCATCTCGCAGCAGCCCGGGGCCAACTCGCTGAATGCGGCCGCTGGCGTGCTTGCGGAAATGGAAGCCCTCAAGGCCGAATTCCCCGCCGGCCTCGAATATTCGGTGCCGTACAATCCCACCGAGTTTGTGGAGGCGTCGGTCTCTGCGGTGGAGCATGCCCTGATCGAGGCCGTGTTCCTCGTCATGATCGTTGTCCTGGTCTTCCTGCAGTCCTGGCGCGCGGCAATCATTCCGATCATCGCCATCCCGGTGTCGATCATCGGCGTGTTCGCTGTCCAGCTCGCGCTTGGCTATTCCATCAACTCGCTGTCGCTGTTTGCCCTCGTGCTTGCTGTCGGCATCGTGGTGGATGACGCGATTATCGTCGTGGAGAATGTCGAGCGGTCGATCGGCGAAGGGAAGAGCCCGATGGAGGCGGCCCGGACCTCGATGGACGAGGTGGGCGGCGCGCTTGTCGCGATGACCCTGGTGCTCGTCTCGGTGTTCCTGCCGACGTTGTTCATGGGCGGCATCCCCGGTATCTTTTACGAGCAGTTTGCGGTTGCCATTGCTTCGGCCGCCGTGATTTCGCTGATCGTCTCGCTCACCCTGTCGCCGGCCCTCTGCGCGCTGCTGCTCAAGCCGCACGATCCTGATGGCCACAAGAAGGGCAATCCCCTGCTGGCGCCGCTGCGCATTGCAGGCAACGGCTTCAATGCGGCTTTCGACTGGCTGTCGCGCGCCTATGGCCGGGTTGTTTCGAGGCTCATCCGTATGCTGGTTATCGTCATGATCGTTTATGTCGGCCTGCTCGGCCTGACGGGCTGGCGTCTGATGGAAACGCCCACCGGCTTCATCCCGGAGCAGGATCAGGGCGTCCTTATCGGCGTTGTCCAGCTTCCCGCGGGGGCCTCGCTTGACCGCACCGACACGATCATGCGGCAAATCGTTGCGACCCTGAAGAAAACAGAGGGCATTGAAAGCGTCGCCGCGATGGCAGGCATGGACGGATCGAACTTCTCGTCAGCCTCCAATGCCGGAACGATGTTCATCCGCCTCTCCCCCTTCGAGGAGCGCAAAGGTAAGCCGCAGCTGTCGGCAACGGCCATCTCGCACAGCCTGACGGGCATGTTCATGCAGACGCTGCCGGAAGGTAATGCCTTCATCATCGCGCCCCCGGCGGTGCAGGGCATGGGCACAGGCGGCGGCTTCAAGATGATGATCCAGGACCGCGCCGGACTTGGCACAGAGGCTCTCCAGCAGGCGACCTACGCCATGATGGGCGCTGCCTCCCAGGACCCGCGCGTTACCAGCGTCTACACCACCTTCAACACCAACTCGCCGACTGTGCGGGTGGAGGTGGACCGCGACCGCGCCCAGCTGCTCGGTGTGGAGCCCGGCGACATCTACGCCACCCTGGGCACCTATCTTGGCTCGACCTATGTGAACGACTTCAACTTCCTTGGGCGGACATTCCGTGTCACCGCCCAGGCAGATGCACAATATCGTGAAACGACGGCCAATATCGGCAAGTTCCAGGTCCGCTCGTCCACCGGTGAGATGGTTCCGATCTCGGCGCTCGCTGTGATTACCGATGAGTCCGGCCCTGTGCGGATGGTGCGTCACAACAACCTTCCGGCGATCGAACTCAACGGCCAGACACCTGCGGGCGTCTCCACCGGTGACTCGCTGAAAGCCATGGAAGAACTGGCCGCTCACGTTCTGCCGGAAGGCGTCGGCTATGAGTGGACCGAGATGGCCTATCAGGAGAAGGCTGCCGGGAGTTCGGCGACGCTGATCTTCGTGATGGCCGTGGTGTTCGTCTTCCTTGTGCTTGCCGCGCAGTATGAAGCCTTCACCCTGCCATGGGCGGTCATCTTCATCGTGCCGATGTGTATCCTCGCCGCGATGATCGGCATCGGCATTGCCGGCATGGCCAACGACATCCTTGCTCAGGTTGGTCTCATCGTCCTTGTTGCGCTTGCCGCCAAGAATGCGATCCTCCTGGTCGAGTTTGCCAAGCAGGCCGAAGAGAGCCGGGGCCTCACGCCGCGCGAGGCTGCGGTTGAAGGTTCGCGTGTTCGTCTTCGTCCGATCCTGATGACGTCCTTTGCCTTCATCTTCGGGGTGATGCCGCTGGCATTCGCCACCGGCGCCGGGGCTGAGATGCGCCAGTCTCTCGGTATCACCGTGTTCTCGGGCATGATCGGGGTAACGATCTTCGGCCTCATCTTCACACCGGCCTTCTATGTGATCGGCCGTATGGTGTCGAAACTGTTGCCGGGATCAGGAAATCAGCATCCGGATGAAACTTATCCGCCGGTCGAAGGAGGCCAGGCATGAAAAATCTCAAACTCCCCACCCTGACGGCCGTGGCCGCGCTGGCCCTCAGCGCCTGCGCCACGGCGCCGTCCGCCCCAGCCAGTACAGTCGCCCCGCGCCTTGAGGGCGCCCTGGTTTCGGCGGAGGCTGCCGGTGTGGCGGCCAAACCGGTGCCCAAGGACTGGTGGCGCCTCTATCAGAGCGACGCACTTGACGGCCTCGTCACGCAGGCGCTCGCCAACAACCGCTCCCTTGCCGGAGCTGCGGCAAATCTTGAACAGGTCCGTGCCGGCCTTTCCGAAGCGCGGTCGGCCCTCCTGCCATCAACCACCGCCACCGGCAGTGCTCAGTATGCGCGCGATCCGAGCCTGGCACCGGGCGATCTTGAAAACGATGTCTATTCGCTCGGCTTCGAGATGGCCTATGAGATCGATGTCTTTGGCCGCGTCAGCTCCAGTATTGATGCCGCCCGTCAGGACGCCGCCGCCGCAGAGGCGGCTTACCAGGCTGCCGCGCTGATGGTGGCCGGTGAAACGGCCCGTGCCTGGATCGATTATTGCGCCGGCAATATCCAGCTTGAAACGGCCCAGTCGAATTACGGCTTGCAGGAGGAGACCCTGTCTCTCACCCGCACCCTGTTCGATGCGGGCCGCGGCATCCGTCTGGATGTCGTACAGGCCGAGGCTGCGCTGCGCCGCGCCGAAGCCGATATTCCGTCCGTGAGAGCTTCACGTGACGCCGCCTTGTTCCGCCTGGCCCGTCTGACTGGCCAGACCCCCGCAGAGATGAGTCAAGCGGTTCCCCCGTGCGAGAGCATGCCGCAGCTCGTCTCTCTCCTCCCCACCGGGGAAAGCGCATCCCTCCTTGCGCGCCGTCCCGATGTGCGCCAGGCGGAACTTCAACTCGCGGGCGCCGCTGCCCGTGTCGGTGTGGCCACGGCAAATCTTTATCCGTCGGTCAGCATCGGCGGCTCGGTCAGTACCGCCTCGATCGGGGGCACCGGCGACATGTTCAAGGAAGATGGGGTCAGCTTTGGCCTCGGCCCGCTCATCAGCTGGAATTTCCCGAATGTTGCCGCCTCGCGCGCACGCCTGAAATCGGCGGAGGCGGGCGTTGACATCGCCCTCGCCAATTTCGACGAGACCTTCCTCACCGCGCTGGAAGAGGCTGAAGTCGCTCTCACCAACTACGCCGCCGAGAAGGAGCGCTACGCCGCGCTGGATGCATCCGCCGCGGCTGCCGCAGAAGCCGCCGAACTGTCCCGCGCCCGTTACCGCGCCGGCTCGGCCAACTTCCTCAGCGTCCTCGATGCAGAGCGCACCTTCATCGAAACCCGCACCTCGCTCGTCCAATCCGAAGCAGCCAGGGCGAGCGCGGAGATCAACGTCTTCATGGCTATGGGTGGCGGCTGGGCTGACTAGCTCTGGCTCCAACCAGTGGCCCAGCACGGCGCAGGATGGCGAAAGCTGTCCTGCGCCGTGTCTTTATGTGTCCCGCATTGTCCGAGTTTGTCCTGATTTGTCCGGGATTGGCCGCCCCGCGCTCCACCCGTCAGAACTCACCCTATCCACCATTATTCTCCCCAAACCTGTAGCAAATCCGCGAATAAAACTTTCTTTCCCCACCCCCTCCGCAGGCGGAGGTATTATGCCCG
>PHEH01000040.1:1055-2672 GCA_002841155.1 Alphaproteobacteria bacterium HGW-Alphaproteobacteria-18 | reverse complement strand
CGCGGGGCCCTCATGCGCTCCGGCGATGCGCCTTCCTGCCGCCCACCCCCGCCTGATGCGGGAAGGATGCGGGCGGGAAGGAGACCGGAGATGACTGACGTACCCACACCTGTTGCGCCCCTTGGAACAACTGACGCGCCCACTGTGGAGGCGGGACCCCGTATCTACGTGGCGTGCCTTGCCGCCTATAATAGCGGTATCCTGCACGGGCGCTGGATCAGGGCCACCACGCCCGATGAGATCAAGGCCGAAGTTAGCGCCATGCTGGCGGAAAGCCCTGTTCCGCAGGCTGAGGAATGGGCCATCCATGACTATGAAGGGTTCGAAGGCGTTTCGCTGTCGGAATGTGCCTCTTTCGAGACTGTGTGCGAACTTGCCGCGTTCCTGAGCGAGCATGGCAGCCTCGGGGCCAAGCTTCACCAGCATTTCGGCGGACGGCTGGAAGAAGCCCGCGCCGCATTCGAGGATTATGCCGGGCAGTATAAAACCGCCGCAGACTTCGCCGAGGAGATGATCCGCGAGACGGGCACGGAGATTCCGGCCTCGCTGCAATACTATATCGACTGGCAGGCCCTTGCCCGTGACATGGCGCTGAATGGCGAAATCCTCGTCTTCCAGACGGGCTTCGACGAAGTCCATGTCTTCTGGTCGCGGTGAGGGAGGGCAGAGCCATGTTTACGGAACGCTTTTCGTCCTTCGTGTGCCCAGGCGACGTGATCACCTGCGAGATCGAGGGCTTCACCGTCTCGGCCCGGATCATTCCGGATGATTGCCCGGACCCGCCCGACCAGAGACAGGACGGGTTCTGGCCGTCGCTCTACAAGGACGCGCCGGGGTTCATTGGCCCCGGGAATAATTTCCGCGCCCGCTTCGCGGACGCGCAGGCCACAGCCGAAGCAATCATGGAGGGCTGGCGCAAGGGCGAGTGGTTCTATTGCGGCATCGTCCTGTCGGTTTCGGTGGACGGCGTGGAGCTTGCGCCCCATGCCGCTAGCCTCTTCGGGCTAGAGGCCAATTATCCGGAGACGGATAACAGCTATCTGACGGAAGTAGCCGAAAACCTCCTCCCGGATGCGATTACTACCGCCCGGGAGGTGCTGGCCCGCCTTGCCCGGCTCGCGCCCTCTGTCCTTGCAGACCCCGGAAGGGAGCCCCCCGATGGACGCGTTTGAGCGCGTGCTGGGGCCTAGGCCCCAGCTGACCCTCGACATCGAGCTTGGTTTTGTCACGGCGATCTGGGTTGCCGGACGCAGGCCGGATGTCACGATCCGGGACTTCGATCTCGGCGCCAGCGCGACCGATGCGTCCCTCGATACGTTCGGCGCGCCGTTTGTGCCGATCCACTGGTCCCTGCCGCCGTGGCGGCTGAGGCTCGCCCTCGCCCCCCAGTCCCTGTTCCCTTTCTGAAGGAGATTTCTCATGTCCCAACCTGACCTGATCCACATCAAGCTGAGCGCGCTCAGCATTTCAAAACTCAACATGCGCCATGGCCGCAAGGCGCCGGATGTTTCCGACATTCTGCCCTCCATCCGCGAGAAAGGGATCCGCCAGACACTGCTCGTCCGTCGCGAAGGCGAGAGCTACGGCGTTATCGCCGGGCGCCGCCGTTTCTTCGCC
>PHEH01000040.1:0-1037 GCA_002841155.1 Alphaproteobacteria bacterium HGW-Alphaproteobacteria-18 | reverse complement strand
TGTCACGGAACTGACCGTCCGGCGCGTGCTGGCGCTGGCCTCCTTGAGCGGCCCCATCCGGAAACTCTATACCGACGACGAGATAGACCGCGAAACCGTCCGGGCTCTGACGCTCGCCACACCAGCGCAGCAGGCTGACTGGCTGAACCTCTGGAACAGCGAGACCGAGCGCGCGCCGATGGGCCGGGCCTGCCGCGCATGGATCACCGGCGGGAGTGCCATCACCACTGACAAGGCGCTGTTCGACCTTGCCGGATACTCCGGCGCGGTGACGGCAGACCTCTTCGGCGAGGCGGCTGTGTTTGCCGACGCGGCAGCGTTCTGGGACGCGCAGGACGCGGCAGTTGCGGAGAAGACCGAGGCCTACCGGCAGCGCGGCTGGGCCGGTATCACGGTGCTTGAACGCGGCGCATATTTCCATCGCTGGGGCTATGAGCCGACGACAAAGAAGCAGGGCGGCAAGGTCATCGTCGAACAGCGCCATGATGGCACGGTGACCTTCCATGAGGGCTGGCTGAAAGCGTCCGAAGCGCGCAGGGCCAGGACAACGGCTGACAGGGTCGCAGATGGCCCGGAAGAGGTCGCGCGGCCTGAGATGTCGGGACCGATGGCGGACTATATCAGCCTGCACCGGCATGGCGCGGCGCAGGCGGGCCTGATGCGGAATCCGGCCATCGCGCTGCGCCTGATGGCGGCGCATATCCTCTGCGGGTCCGCGCTCTGGAATGTGCGCCTGCACATGCCCGGCGCGGTGAAAGAGGCAACCCTTGAAAGCGTCGATGGCAGCCCGGCCAAAGCCGAAATTAATGCCGCGCGGGACCGCGCGGGCGCCCTGTTCGAGGCGCTGGGCGCGCCGGTGCCGCGCCGCAGCGGCGACGCGTATCACCTCTGCGAGACCTTCGCCGCACTACTCGCCCTGTCCGACGCCGAAGTGATGCAGGTGATCGCGGTTGCGATGGCTGAGACGCTGGAATCCGGCGGGCCAGCTGTCGAGGCAGTGCTGCATGCCTGCGCCGCTGATCCGGCGACGTTCTGGC
>PHEH01000029.1 GCA_002841155.1 Alphaproteobacteria bacterium HGW-Alphaproteobacteria-18 | reverse complement strand
CTTACGGCAATGATTACTTTTTCTACTTTCAGCAATTGCTGCTCGGTGCGAGCGGTGGTGCGTTCAATCTCGCTGCGCTGCCCGGTAACATTTACACGGCTGAGGCCAACGCAACTGCGGACGTTTATGAACAATCTGCGGACTCATACGCCATTTTTACGAACAACACGTTCAGCTTGACCGATCAGTTCGACCTGACCGTCGGCCTTCGTTATACGATCGATGAGAAGACGCTGGAATCCAATTTTGATGGCAATGCAGGTAGCTGTACCACAGCCTTGACTGTATTTGGGGCTGCAGGGGGGTTGACCCCAACGCTTTGTTTGCCTTGGACGAACGACAACTTCGTCGGTGTGAGATCCACGCAGGATCGCTCTGATGACGATTTGTCAGGTACAGTGAAGGGGGCATATCGGGTCAATGAAAATCTGATGTCTTACGCGTCCTATTCGCGCGGTTACAAGGCCGGTGGTTTCAACCTTGACCGCAGCCAGTTTGGCCCCTCAGATCCCACGCCGTTTCAACCGAACCTGGATACCGGTTTCGATCCCGAAACGGTGGATGCGTATGAGGTCGGCTTCAAGACCAACAATGCGGCAAATAGCTTGTTCTTCAATGGTGCGATATTCTATCAGGAATATAGCGACTTTCAGCTCAACACGTTCACCGGTACGAGCTTCATCGTGACATCCGTGCCCGGTGTGATTTCCAAGGGCGCTGAGTTCGATATCCGATATCTGCCTGAACAGCTTGAAGGACTGACGCTTCAGGGCGGCCTCGTCTATGCGGAAACTCAGTATGACGATTTCGAAGCGGTAGACTTTTTTGCCCCGCCGCGTCTGCCGGGAAGCACGATTTCGTTCGCGCCCCGCTGGTCCGGAACGTTGGCCGCAACTTATGAGACCCCGTTTATCAGCAACTGGGACGCTCGATTCAACGTGTCGAGCCGTTTCACTTCACGGTATAATACAGGGTCGAACCTCGATCCGCTCAAGGAAGTTGACGATTTGGTTGTGGTCAATGCGAGGATGGCATTCTATAGTGACAATTCACCGTTTGAGTTGGAGGTTTGGGCGCAGAACCTGTTTGACGAGGACTATTACGAGTTGGCTTTCGATACGCCCCTCCAGGGCAATGCTGCCACTCAAACAGCGCCTGGAACAGCTGTTGGTGCTTTCCTATCGCAACCCCTGACCTTTGGCGCAACCGCGCGTGTTCGGTTTTAGCGCATTTTCTGGCATCGTGAGCTTAAGTTGACTTGAGGAGGCCAAGTATAAGGGCCAATATTTTTGGAGGGTGGGAACGCGAACTTAGAGCCGTTGCTTGCGGAGTAGTTGCTGGATGTTGCAGCGCTCCGCAAGCTATTGCCCCAGATGTTATTGGGCCAGCGTCGTGCGCCCTCGGCACGAGATGGACCTGCGCTGACCTGATCATTGAATTTGCGTCCTGAGGAGATCGGCGGCTCGGCTGTTTGACGCTTGCCGGTCGGTGGGTTAGCGACGTTACGTCTGAAGTGCTAACGTCATCAACTGCCTCTAACTTGCTTAGATCTTCCAGGTTTTGATTATTGGATTTGAAGCATCGCGCTTTCATTTGGGTGCATAGCCCGCCGCTTTGAAGAAGTTCCAGCACTCAGTTGGTGTGGATAGCTTGTACATATTGCCGATTGCGTCGTTGAGATCCTTGAAGGTTCGGGCGGCGCCAGAGCACGGATGTAAGCGTCCGGCCAACGACGCGGTCAGCTACGATTGGCTTTGTGGATGTCGATGAGTTTTCTGAGGTTCTCGGCACCGAACGCGGAGAACGCAACCGTTCCGTCTTCGCCGAGTGGCTGGCCGTAGACCCGGATGGCACCGTCTTCGGGTTCCATTTCGTCGATGCTGTCGAACAACCAGTCTTCATCTTCGCCCAGTCCGGCGGCGACATGGGCAAGTGTCCAGATGGACGAGATCTTGTTCAGATGCATGCACCAACCTCCTCGACTCGTGTCCAGTTCCACGGCAGGAGATCGCTGAGGCGCGCTGCGGGGTGGGATGCGATGCTCGGGCGAGAACGTCGGCGAGCCAGGCCTGCGGATCGACATCGTTGAGCTTGGCCGTCTGCAGGAGGGTATCGAACGGCTCAGCCGGCGGTCAGGCCGGGATCTGTGGCGGCTTGATAATCTTGCGCAGGATGGGAACGATCGTGTCCATCATGGCGCCGCGTTCCTGTTCGGGATGACGCACGGCTCTGGTATGCAGGCCCCCGAAGATCGTAAACAGCAATTCGGTCTTCACTTCAGGACTGTCTACACCGAACCGGGTCAGCATGGAGCAAAATCGCACCCGCATGTTGAGATCATGTTCATGCAGAATCTGCGCGACCTTTGGATTGCGCTGCGCCTCTGCGAGGGTTTCAAAGCTGAGAACCGTCCTGAATATCTCGGTCTCATACAGGATGTGCTCCGAAACTTTCTGGAGCAGCGCATCCGCAAGCTCGCCTGGCGTCGCTGTCTCCAGTTCGATCAGCCTGGCCATCTGGCGATCCAGCTCCCGGCGGATGACTGCCTCGATCAGGGCCTCCTTGTTCTCCACGTAATGGTAGAGATGTCCTACGCTCATCTCGCAGGACTGCGCGATTTTTGAAATGCCCGCGCCGTGGAAGCCGCTGGCCGCGAAGCATTGTTCTGCGGCAATCAGGATCTGTTCCCAACGCTCTGCGCGCTTCTTGCCCGGCTTCATCGTGGCTTCTTCGTCCGTACTATTCATTCTTGACCTTCCCTATTGACATTGTGCGTTGCAGCAATAGATAGAGCGTTCATTCTATATTTGCAAGCCGGTTCCTCCGGCAAACCTTACAGGACCGTAATATGAACCGGCTGAACAGTCTTCAATGGGCTCTGGCAAGTGCATCCGCCCTTGTTCTGGCGGCCTGCTCGCCCGCCACTGCGGCGCAATCTGGGGCCCCGCAAGGGCCGCCTTCCGTCCAGACCCTGACAGTCCAGCTCACGACGGTCCCGAATGCGATCGATCTGTCGGGCCGGGCGCGGGCCTTCGCCGAGGCCGAAATCCGGCCGCAGGTGACCGGCATCGTCGCCGAGCGCCTCTTCACGGAGGGCGAGGCCGTGAAGAAAGGGCAGGCGCTCTACCGGCTGGATGCCTCGGAATACGCCTCGGCCGTGGAAAGCGCCAAAGCCTCGCTGATGCGGGCCGAGGCCGCGGCCGGTTCAGCCCGCACCACGGCAGCGCGCTATGAGCGCCTCGCGGCGATCAATGCGGTCAGCCAGCAGGAGTACGAACAGGCCAACGCCGAAGCCAAGCAGGCCGAAGCCGACATCGCGCTGCAGCGCGCCCAGCTCAACCGCGCCCAGATCGATCTTGGCCGCACACGCATCACCGCGCCGATCTCGGGCCAGATCGGACGGTCGGATGTAACCGCCGGCGCGCTGGTGACCCAGAACCAGGCAAATGCTATGGCGACCGTCGTGCAACTCGACCCGATCAACATTGACCTCACCGCATCGGCTGTCCGCCTGCTGAGCATCCGCCAGCAGATCGCCTCGGGCAAGATCGCCACCGTGGACGGCACCATTCCGGTGACCGTCCTGTTCGAAGACGGCACCGCCTACGCGCATCCCGGCCGGTTGGAATTCAGCGAAGTGAGTGTCGACGAAGCCGCCGGCACAGTGGCCGTGCGCGTTGTTGTTCCGAACCCGGACGGCTTGCTGTTGCCGGGCATGTTCCTGCGCGCAAGTTTCTCGGCGGGCGCCTTTGAGAACGTCGTGACGGTGCCGCAATCGCTGGTATCGCGCACGGCAAAGGGCGAGCCGACCGTGCTGGTTGTCGCAGATGACAACACAGTGGAACGCCGCGTTGTGACCGTGGACGGCCAGTCCGGCAATGCCTGGATCGTGTCGAGCGGGCTCGCCGCCGGCGACAAGATCATCACATCCAATCTCCAATCCATCGAAACCGGCATGACCGTCACTACGGTTCCGGCCAGTGAAAGCGCCGAAGGGACACCTGCCAATGCGGGCGCCCGCGGCGGAATCCAATAGGAACCGGTAACCCCTGATGGCCAGATTCTTCATTGATCGCCCCGTCTTTGCCTGGGTGATTGCGATCATCATCATGCTCGTCGGCGCCCTCGCGCTTCGCAGTTTGCCCGTTTCTCAGTACCCGGACGTTGCGCCGCCAACGATCAGCATCAACGCCAGCTATCCCGGTGCCTCTGCCAAGGCAGTGGAAGATTCCGTCACGCAGGTCATCGAGCAGCAGCTCACCGGCCTCGACGGGCTGGATTATGTCTCCTCGACGTCCAGCTCGGACGGGTCCAGCAGCATCACCCTGACTTTCCAGCCGGGCACAGACCCGGACGTTGCCCAGGTTCAGGTTCAGAACAAACTCTCGCTCGCGACGCCGTTCCTTCCAACTGACGTCCAGCGCCAGGGCGTTACGGTCAGCAAGGCTGGCACCGGATATCTGCTCATCACGGCGCTCTATTCTCCGAACGGGACGTTGGATCAGACCGACATCGGCGACTATATCAGATCCAACATCTATGATGTTGTCAGCCGTACCGAAGGCGTCGGCAGTGTTAGAGCGTTCGGGTCGCAATATGCGATGCGGGTCTGGCTTGATCCGAAAAAGCTGGTCCAGTTCCGGCTCACGCCGAATGATGTGGTCCAGGCAATCCGTGCACAGAATTCGCAGGTCACAGCCGGCGCGCTTGGCGGGACGCCATCAGTGGAAGGTCAGGAAATCAACCTGACCATCACGCTCCAGTCCCTACTTTCGACGCCGGAGGATTTCGAGCAGCTGCTGATCAGCACCACGGCCGAAGGGGGCTCGGTCCGCCTGTCGGACGTGGGCCGCGTCGAGATGGGCGCTGAAAACTACGCGTTCAATTCCAAGTTCAACGGCATGAATGCCTCCGGCTTTGCCGTCTCGCTCGCGACGGGCGCCAATGCGCTGGATACGGCAGAGCGCGTAAAGGCTGAAGTGGAGCGGCTGTCGCAGCAGTTTCCCGATGACCTAGAATACGCCTTTCCGATTGATGCAACCCCGTTCATCAAGACATCGATTGAATCAGTCGAGCACACGCTGATTGAGGCCATCGTCCTCGTTTTCATCGTGATCTTCATTTTCCTGCAGAACCTGCGCGCCGCAGTCATTCCGATGATTGCTGTGCCGATCGTGTTGCTGGGCACATTCGGCGTCCTGCTTCTGTTCGGCATGTCCATCAACACGCTGACCATGTTCGCGATGGTGCTCGCGATCGGCCTTCTGGTCGACGATGCGATCGTCGTGGTCGAGAATGTGGAGCGTTTGATCAAAGAGGAAGGCCTCTCGCCACGCGATGCCACCATCAAGTCCATGCAGCAGATCACCGGCGCGCTGGTTGGCATCGCCGTCGTCCTGTCGGCGGTGTTCATCCCGATGGCCTTCTTCCCGGGCTCGGCCGGCGTCATCTACCGCCAGTTCTCGGTCACAATCGTCTCCGCGATGGCCCTCTCCGTGCTGGTTGCGATCGTCCTGTCGCCGACCCTGTGCGCCGCGCTTCTGAAGCCCGCTCACGGCGCGAGCACCAGTCATGGTATGCTCGGCGCCCCGGCCCGCATCTTCAATCACGGCTTCGACCGGATGGTCGTCGGCTATGAGAACACCGTCGCGCGGATCCTGCGCCGCAAGTGGATCATGATGGTTGTGGCAGGGCTGATCTTTCTGGTGACTGCATTCGGCTTCACGCGGCTTCCGGGCTCGTTCCTGCCGGATGAGGATCAGGGCAACTATTTCACGCTCGTCCAGCTGCCGGAGAATGCCAGCCTCGAGAGAACCTCGGCTGTGATGAACGACGTCGTCACCTATTATCAGACGAGTGAAGCGGACAATGTACAGGGCATCTTCTCGCTCGCCGGCTTCAGCTTCGCCGGGCAGGGGCAGAATAACGGCATCGTGTTCGCCTCGCTCAAGGATTGGTCCGAGCGTCCCGGGCAGGAAAACTCTGTTTCCGCCATAACCAACCGTGCCTTCGGCGCCTTCAGCCAGAACCCGGACGCCCGGATCTTCGCAATCGCGCCGCCGCCCATCCGCGAACTTGGCAACGCCAACGGCTTCGACATGTACATCCAGAACACGTCCGGCCTCTCGCAGGAAGACTTCGTGGCCGCGCGCAACGCAGCGCTGGGCGCGGCGTCGCAAAATCCCGCGCTGGCCGGCGTGCGCCCGAACGGCCTGGAAGACGGACCGCAATTCCGGATCAAGCTTGACTACCAGAAGGCTCAGGCCCTGGGCGTCTCGACGGCAGACGCAACAAGCCTGCTGTCGGTAGCCTTCGGCGGCACCTATGTGAACGACTTCATCGACCGTGGACGGATCAAGCGGGTTTACGTGCAGGGTGAAGCCGGCAGCCGCATGCAGCCGGACGATATCTCTGACTGGCAAGTGCGCAACGATCAGGGCGGCATGACGCCGCTGCAAGAAATCACCAACACGTCATGGGAGTTCGGCTCGCCTCAGCTTCAGCGCTTCAACGGAATTCCCGCGCTCAACATTCAGGGCAACGCGGCGCCTGGCCAGAGTTCCGGTGTCGCGATGGCGGAAATGGAGAACATCATCGAGGCGCTGCCGCAGGGCTTGTCTTACGAATGGGGCGGGCTTAGCCGGCAGGAGCGCAGTTCGGGCAATCTCGCGCCGGTGCTCTACACCATCTCGATCCTGTTCGTGTTCCTGTGTCTCGCCGCCCTGTATGAAAGCTGGACGATTCCGGTCGCCGTGCTCCTGATTGCACCGCTTGGCATCGCCGGCGCAGTCGTCGCCGCACATTTCCGCGGACTGTCCAACGATATCTTCTTCCAGGTCGGCCTGCTGACGACGGTCGGGCTGGCGTCCAAGAACGCCATCCTGATCGTCGAGTTCGCAAAGCTGCTGGAGAAGCAGGGAAAGGACCTGATCACGGCGACGATGGAGGCCGTCCGGCAGCGCATCCGGCCCATCCTGATGACCTCTCTCGCTTTCGGGTTCGGCGTGCTTCCGCTGGCACTGAGTTCCGGCGCCGGCGCCAACGGCCGCATCGCGATCGGGACGATCGTCCTCGGCGGCGTCGGCTCTGCCATGCTGTTCAGCCTCTTGTTTTCACCCCTGTTCTACGTGGTCGTCCGTAAGCTGACGACCCGCAAACCCAAGACCCTTGTTCCTGCCGGAGATCCCGCAGAATGAAGACGATGAGAACGGTAGTCCTCTCAGCCAGCGTCCTTACGCTTGCGGGTTGCGTCAACCTTGCGCCGGACTATAAGCGCGGCGCGCCGTCAATACCTGCCCAGTTGCCGGTTGATCCGGCAGCCAGCAGTGGAAGCGCGGCGCTTCACTGGGAAGATATTGTCGTGGCGGCTCCGCTGCGCGAACTGATTGCGGTCGCCCTGATCGAGAACCGCGACCTGCAAGTCGTCGCCGCCAATGTCCGCGTCGCCCGCGCACAACTCGGATTGGCGCGGTCCGGCCTGTTTCCGCGCTTCGGGGCAGACGCATCCGTGGAGGAAGGCGGCACATTCGAAAGCTCAGCGTCCCCGTCCCAATCCTTCTCGGACAACGCGTCCGCGGGTCTGAGCGTCACAGCATGGGAACTCGATTTCTTCGGCCGCATTGCCAACAACCAGGCTGCAGCACGTGAATCCTATTTCGCCAGCGAAGAAGGCCAACGCGCGGCGCGCATCGCTCTGGTGGCCTCCATCTGCGAAGCCTGGCTGCAGCTCGCGGCCGACAAGGAATTGCTTGCCCTCGCCGAAGAAACGGTCCGTAGCCAGAGCGAAAGTTTCGATCTTACCCGCGAACTTCTCGATGCCGGCGCAGCAAACGAACTCGACGTCCGGCGAGCGTCCGCATCCGTGCAGACCGCCCGCGCGCAGGCGGCGCAGTTTGAGGCGCGGGTGCGGCAGGACCTGAACCTTCTGCGCTTCCTCGCCGGCGCTGACTTGCCTGAAGGCATCGCCGGCTCCGCCGTGCTCTCGCCTACACCGCTGGTCTCGAAAATTCCCGTCGGCGCGTCGTCCGAAATCCTGCTCGCGCGCCCGGACCTGATGGCCGCCGAGCGCCAGTTGCGCGCGGCGAACGCGAGTATCGGCGCCGCACGCGCGGCTTACTTCCCGTCGATTTCGCTGATCGGCAGCGCTGGCTATGTCAGCGCAGACCTCTCGGGTCTTGTCGGCAGCGACGGGACTGGGGGATGGCGATTTGGTCCAAGCCTCAGCCTGCCGATTTTCGATGGCGGCGCGCGGCGGAGCAACCTCGCTTCCACCCTCGCTGCCCGCGATGCGGCGCTCGCGAGCTATGAGCGTTCCATCCAGTCTGCCTTCCGCGAAACGGCGGACGCCCTCGCCGTCGCGGCAACAATCGACGCGCGCCTCTCGGCGCTTCAACAGCTTGCTGAAGATACGGATATCACGCTGTCTCTTTCAGAAGAGCGTTTTAAGGCAGGTATCGACGACTATCTCGCAGTGCTGGATGCGCAGCGCGAATATTATTCCGGGCGTCAGCAACTGATTGCTGCGCAGCTTGACCGAGGACGGAATACGGTCGCCCTTTTCCGGGCGCTTGGAAACTGGAGTGATACATCCCAAGCGCCTGAAGCCCCGTGATTCTGAGATCGGCACCCGGGAAAAACGCTGATGCTCAGGCGTCTTCCCGAAGCCGCCTGACAGGTCTCAAGTTTAGGTGATCCTAGCGGAAGCAGGACTTGAGACAGCCGGACAGGGTCATTAATGTCGGACACTGGCCAAAAACCCGTTTGACCACTCCAAGACCTCACCATGGATCATTTAGCTTGGCGTGCTGATGCATGTCCGATTTCCGCTTTACCTCCGTAATGAACAAGATGTTCTGTATGGAAGCGGTACTGATGAGTGCCGCGAAAGTGATCGTCTTTGGGGTGATCGCTTCGTGGCGTACTTTGCGAGTAATATCCGTAAGCAGAGATCAGAAGCTATGCGTAGGATCCTTGGCAATGTTAGCTTGACTTGACCTGAGGAGGCTGGATGTAAGGGCCAATCTCTTTGGGGGCGGCGGGAACGCGAAGCTTAAGCTGTTGTTTTAGAAGTGGGTGCTGGACGTCGCAGCGCTCCGCAAGCTATTGTCAAAGATGTGGGGGTGGCCAGCTTTGGCGCGCTCCGCAGGCTTCAGACGGATCTCGGGTGCGTGCAACAAATCGTTCATCCGGACGGCATCAGAGCCCCGCTGATGAGGACTTCAGATTGTCTTTAATAGTCGAAAGCAAAGTCGCTGCAGCAGCGAGGTCTTGGCTCAAAACAGAGTCGAAGGCTTGAGATGCAACACGCTCGGCAGATTGCGCAAATTCTTCTGCCTGTTGGATAGCCAATCGAGTCGGGACAATCCGCCAGACCCGACGGTCACGGGAATCTCGCTCACGTGAGACATAGCCTGAGCTTTCGAGATGATCGATCAGCGCGCCGACAGATGGACGTGCAATATCAAGCGCTTCCGCAAGCTTGGTCTGGGTCGGGCCTTCCAGTTTGATCACATATACAAGCACATGCCACTGTGACCGTGTCAGGCCAATGGCTTCCATTTCCCGATCGAACGCCCGGCGCAATAGGCGGGTGACCTCACCAAGAAGGAAGCTGAAATCAATTCTTGGGTCTCCCTTGAGGTGGGACGCGCGCGACCGCGCAGGCAACTCCATAGCTTTCTCCATTTACAAAGTTTGTAAGCTAACTTAATAAAAGTATCCTTACAAGTTGCCAAAGCGGATGGGTATTTTGAGCAGTCGTGACGGGTATCTTCATGCACAAGGGTTGAAACTGGCGCTCAGTTCTTTTGGCGATCCTGCCGCCCCGCCGGTAATCTTTGCCCATGGCGGGGGGCAAACCCGCCACGCCTGGAGCGGCGCCGCGAAAGCGGTGGCATTTGAAGGGTATCGCTCAATTGCCTTGGATCTTCGCGGACATGGTGAAAGCGACTGGGCTCCAGACGGTGATTACTCTCTCGAAACTATCGCGCGAGACCTTGTTGAGGTTGGTGAACGTGTAGCGGGTGGAGGGCAGCGCCCACATATAGTCGGTGCTTCGCTTGGAGGACTCGCAGCCATAGTTGCCGCAGGCATGCTGTCACGCGATGCATTTGAATCGGTGACACTTGTCGACATCACGCCGAACATGGACGCTGCCGGTGTCACCAAAGTTGTAGGCTTCATGGGCGCGCATGTTCAGGAAGGCTTTGCCTCGCTGGAACAGGCCGCAGATGTGATTGCCAGCTATCTGCCACATCGCCCGCGGCCGAAAGACCTTGAGGGGCTGCGCAAGAACCTTCGGCAGGGCGAAGATGGGCGTTGGCGATGGCACTGGGACCCTGCCTTTATCACCGGCGTCATGCGCCGCTCCGGAGTTGCTCATACAGGTGATCTGGAGCAAGCTGTTCGGGACATCCGCGTACCGCTTCATCTCATCCGTGGACGTATGAGCGAGCTGGTTTCAGAAGACTCCGTCACGGCGTTTCGATCCCTCGCGCCGCAGGCGCATTTCACCGACGTTGCTGGCGCAAGACATATGGTGGCGGGAGATCGCAACGATGTGTTTATCGAAGCGGTTGTATCCTTTCTTCGACCGATCCGAGAGCAGACCCTTGCATGAGTGGCCCCATGCTCAATCTTGATCAGTTACAGGCCGCACTCGATGCGGCCCCCTTCCATCGGTGGCTAGGGTTGAGGGCGATCAGCACAGACAGTGACAAGCTGGTGCTGGAAATGCCATGGCGAGAGGAAGTGGTTTCCAACCCGCGAATACAGTCTGCCCATGGCGGTGTAATTGCGGCGCTGATTGATCTTACAGGATTTTATGCCCTGCTTGCCTCGGGTAACATGCCTGCCGCGACGGCGGACTTGCGAGTTGACTATCACAAACCGGCCACGCCAGGAACGCTAAGTGTAACGGGAAGAATTGTCCGTCTTGGTGCAACTCTCTCCGTCGCCGAAGCCACTGTAATGAACGCCGACGGAGCCCTGCTTTCGAGCGGGCGCGGCGCCTACCTGATGCCGGGGCGTTCATGAGGATTCGTGCGACGCTTTCATTCTGTGCGGTTTTCGTTCTGGTCTCTGGATGCCGGGACGCAGAGCCTGAAGGGCCGGCCGCCCCTGCGGCGGCCGGAGTTACGGCTGAAGCCGAGGCCCGGATTGTCCAGGTTGAAACGGTTTCCGCAGAAACGGTCATGCGGGACGACTATTTGATTGCATCCGGGACCATTGCCGCCAAGCAAACCAGCAATATTGGCGCGTTGGCTGAGGGGGTCGTTGAACAGATTTTCGTCCGGGTGGGTGATAGGGTTCGTAAGGGCGATCCGCTCTTTAGAACCCGGCAGGTCGATTATCAGCGCAGCTTCGTCGAAGCCCAAGCAATGCGGGACGTTGCCCTGGCCGAAGTTACACGCTCACAGACACTCGTGGATCGCTACACGCCACTGGAAACCAAAGGCGTCGTCTCGGGTGTGGTCTTTGACAATGCCAAAACCGCCCTGGAGGTTGCCGGCGCCAACCTGCGACTCAGGGAGACAGAAGTGGAAACCGCCAAGCAGGCGCTGTAGGATACAACAGTCCGCGCGCCATTCGATGGCGCTATCACTGCTCGCTATATCGATGAGGGCGTGTTCATGGCCAACCGCTTCTCCGGAATGGGCAACTC
>PHEH01000039.1 GCA_002841155.1 Alphaproteobacteria bacterium HGW-Alphaproteobacteria-18 | reverse complement strand
TTGGTCGGCCATGAAGCCCATCAGGCGAACTCCGGCCCCTGATCTACCCTTCCGTCGCATCGCAACCCGATATGACAAGCTCACAAGGAATTTCCTGTCAGCCACAAGCCTCGCGGCAACCATAGATTTTTGGCTGTGATTGAGTCTCGACCCTAATGAGAACGCCATATGCAGACTGCTGGGAGCGATCCTCAGGTCACCTGCTTCCGTAATACTGCACCGTTCGATTTTGGAAAATTCTCGTTTGCCGGTTCTCCATGAGGACATGCCCCATGTAGCATAGCCGAGCCGGCTTGCCCCGGCCCTTGCGATAGAGCCGGGCATCGGGATCGGTCGATGAGGCATGCGTCTGGTTCGACCGCTTCTCGCCGTGGAAGTCGTGCGGCGCATTGCGACCGCCACCTCCATCATCCGGACCACCGCCGCTATCGGTATCCTTCGGGCGGAAGCTCTTGGTACTGGCCCAGGCCTCAATCAGGGTGCCATCCACACTGAAGTGCTCATCAGCTGGCGCTCAGATCGGATCGAATAGATCGCCTGTAACAGCATCGCCCGCAACAGACGCTCCGGCGCGATCGACGGGCGACTGGTATCCTGCGCGCAAAGTGCCGTAAAATCTGCGTCAAGAGCCTTCAGCGCGTCATTTACCAGCTGCCGTATCTGCCGCAGAGGACGATCCGATGCGATCCGGTCCGGTCTTCTACGTTCACATACGAAAACAACTGATCCGTGGTCCGATCTTCACCACGCATCTCTGCCTCCCTCTCCACACAAACGAGAGGATCATGCTTCGCAAAGCAAAACGAGACCTATTTCAGCAGCCTGCTAGCGCTTACATCTATTGCAAATTTGCATCACATTGCGACGATTTCTGGCGGTGGACAAAATGAATATTCACATCGCAGAAAAGTAATGTAGCATACAGTACGCTATAAACATAAGGAGGAAACCAGGTGCGTTATTTTAACACGCTATCTAAGACAACTGCTTCGGTATCTTTGGCGGCATTGCTGCTCGCCGCAGGTGCTCATGCACAAGTTGAAGTGGACGAGCAGGGTACTACGTCGACAACCGAAAACGCCGAGACCACACGTCGTCTGGGCGCAATTACAGTTACGGCGCAAAAGCGCGAGCAAAGTCTGCAAGATGTGCCGATCGTTGTGACGGCTTTGTCCGGTGAACTTCTCAGTGATGCAGGCGTTAAGGATATTAAAGATCTGACGGTCGTTACGCCCGGCCTGCTTGTGACTTCCTCGTCAAAGCAAGCAAATACGACGGCCCGTATCCGCGGCATTGGCACGGTGGGAGACAATCCAGGTCTCGAAAGTTCCGTCGGCGTCGTTATCGATGGGGTTCCGCGCGCCAGGAATGGCGTTTCCTTTGGCGATCTCGGCGAAATCGAGCGAATCGAAGTGCTAAAAGGGCCGCAAGGCACCTTGTTTGGCAAGTCGACTTCTGCGGGCGTTATAAATATCATTACCAAGAAACCGTCTGACGAGCTTGAGTCTATCTTCGAGGTCGGGATCGGCAACGAAGGCTTCCTTCGCACCTCTGCAGAAGTTACCGGACCGCTTTCTGAAACAGTGAGCGGTCGCCTTTTTGGGGTCTATGAGGAGCGCGGCGGTCTTCTCG
>PHEH01000028.1 GCA_002841155.1 Alphaproteobacteria bacterium HGW-Alphaproteobacteria-18 | reverse complement strand
CAAAAACCCCAATCCCCTCAACCCCCTGCAAAAAAACTCCCAAAACCTTATCCACCCCCTCCGCCTGCGGACGTAAACTCCCCGCATGTCGCGCTTCGCTCGCCTTCGCCATCATCCGAGATTTTCGGACTATTTCGACGCGGTCCATCCGTTGTTCTGGCTGGTGCTCGTCTGGAACCTCCGCCGCATGATCGACCAGATCGACGCCCGCGGCGGCGGCGACGCCCTCATCTCGATCTTCTGGTGGGGCGGGGTCTCCATAGACTATCTCAGCGACCCGGTTCCCTCCGACCACAGATCAATCGCGCCTTCGCGCAAGCCGTGGAGCGATGTCTCGTGGGCGTCGTCCATCCCCTCTGAACTTCTCTCCGAACTGCGCGCCCTTATCTGCCCCCGTCTAAACGGGGGCTTCGAGGGAAAAGCGTTTGCACTGCAAACGCCCCGAGAAGGAAGGATGGGGGCCTGCGCCCTCACCCCCCACGCCGACACCTCCTAGCTTTCAACTCACCCCGAACTCAGCCAAATTCCCCGGCCAGCGCCTGCTGCGTCCGGCCAAAACGGCTGCGTGAAACACGCCCCGTGTCATCCCGGACGCGGCAAAGCCGCTGATCCGGGACCGTCTCTCCGCTCTTGCACTGGCCGATAGCCACCCCACCCCAGCCCTCCCCATCGTCATGGGGAGGGGGCATGTTGCTCTGTGGGGAAGAGGAACGTTCTCAGATGGCGAAACCTGACCCCCTCCCCATGACGATGGGGAGGGTTGGGGTGGGGCAGGGTGAAGGATGAACGCAACGCCCCCCAAATCCCACCTCAAGGCTTTCCTCCCCCGCCTGATGCGCTATTCCTAAAGGCACCAGCTGCCGGGGGAGTGTTTATGCGGTTTCTGACTTTGGCATGTCTTGCGGGCCTGATCCTTCTCGGGGCCTGCGCGCAACGGTCTGTCTGGACGGTGCCTGTTCAGCCTGTGGTCAATGCGGATATGGCGCAGGTCGCCCCTGGCGGCCGTCTTCCGGGCACGGCCCGCCCCAAGGCCTACCGCGTCGCGCTCGATCTGGACCCCCGCGAAACCCATTTCTCCGGCTATGTGGAGATCGATATCGAGCTTCAGGCCGCTGCCAACGGCCTCTGGCTGCATGGCGACGATTTGAACGTCTCCCGCGTCACGGCCAGGGCCGGGGGCGAAACGGTTGAGGCCAGCTGGGCGGAAATCCTTGATACAGGTGTTGTGTGGGTGGGCTTCCCCCGCCGCCTGGAGGCGCGCCGCGTCACCCTCGCCATCGACTACACCGCCGCCTTCGATACCAGCCTCGCCGGTCTTTTCCGCGTCGAATCCCAGGGCAACTGGTATGCCCTGGCCAAGTCCGAGAGCATTCAGGCCCGCCGCTTCCTGCCGGGCTTTGACGAGCCGGGCCTCAAGGCGACCTTCGAGATGACGATCACAGTGCCGGAAGGCATGCACGCCATTGCCAACACGCCGGAAGTCTCCCGCGCTCCCGCGCAGGAAGGCTTCGAGACCATCCGCTTTGCGCCCACCCGACCGCTTTCCACCTATCTCCTCTCCGCCGCCGTCGGCAATTTCGACAAGGTGGAGCGCGCAGCCTTGCCGCCCAATGATGTCCGCAAATTTGCCGTGCCGCTGACGGGGTATACGCGCGCTGGCAAGGCGGATGAGCTTGCCTTCGCGCTCGATCTCACGCCCGAGATGATGCGTGTCTTCGAGGAAATGCTGGGCCAGCCCTATCCCTATCAAAAGCTCGACATCATCGCCGCCCCGCAATGGCCCTCGGGCGCAACCGAGCTTGCCGCCGCCATCACCTATCGCGAAGGCCGCATCCTTGTCGGGCCCAACACCGGACCTGCCCTGATCCGGGGCGTGAAGAAAATCCACGCGCACGAGATTGCGCATATGTGGTTTGGCAATCTCGTCACGCCGCCCTGGTGGGATGATCTCTGGCTGAAGGAAGCCTTTGCCGTCTGGAGCGAAACGGCCGTTCTGGAAATCATGGAGCCAGGCAACAATCACGAGCTGGCCGCCGTGATTGACGGCATCCGCGCCATGTCGCTCGACAGCCTGAAAGGCGCGCGCGCCGTCGCCGAGCCGATCGACCGAAATGAAGATGTGCGCAATGCCTATGACGCCATCACCTATTCCAAGGGCCAGTCGGTCATCCGGATGATTGACACCTATTTTGGCCCGCAAGTCCTGCGCCCGGCGCTTGGCCGCTATATCGCGCGCTATGCCGATGGTGAGGCAGACAGCGCCCGCTTCTATGAAGCCATCGGCAAGGCCAGCGGCGAGCCCAATATCGGCCGCGTCTTCCAGAGCTTTGTCACCCAGCCCGGCGTACCCGTCGTCACGGCCCGGCCGGTCTGCGGTTCTGGTATCGCCAAGATCGAGTTCAGCCAGGCCCGCTATCGCCCCATCGGGTCGGAGATTTCCCCCGGTGCCCGATGGTCCATCCCGGTCTGCGCGTCTTGGAAAGACGGGGCCAACAGCGGGGAAGTCTGCACGCTCCTCAGTGGTCCGCAGCGCACTGTGGAAGTGCGCGGCGCCATCTGCCCGGAGGTCATCGTGCCCAATGCGAAGGGGGCAGGTTATTACCGGTTTGATCTGCCTGCGGAGAACTGGCGCGCCCTGATGGATAATTTTGCGGGCCTTGAGCCGCGCGAGGCCCTCGTCTCGATCGACAGTGCTCAGGCCGGCTTCAATGCTGGCACAATGGGGGGGGAAGACTATCTCCGCCTGCTCGAAGCCAGCCTCACCCATCCTCATGGTACGGTCCTGATTACCGCGCTCAATGCCTGGGACGCACTGTTCCTCCAGCTGGGCGCAGGCGCAGAGCCCGTCCGGGCCCGCGCGGCCGCCGCGCTGGCGCAGAGAGAAGGCCCGCCCGAGCTGGAAGCCCAGCTCCGCCTGCGCGGCTTCCGCGCCGGCTCACTGCAAGAGGCCGAGGCCCGCGCCGCGCTGGTCGCCGAGACAGATGCTTTCCTGGCCGGTCAGGGGGATCTCTCCAGCGACCTTTACACCTACGCGCTCCGCGCCGCGTTGGAAGATGGCGGCACGGCGATGTTCGACCGGGTCGTGGAAGCGGCCGCCCGTCTCGATGATGCCGTCTTCCTCCAGGCTGCCGCCAACACGCTGGGCGCGACGGCGTCCCCCGATGACGCCGCCCGCGCGCTCGATCTCATCTATGAAGATGGCATCAGCCAGCAGGTCACATTTTCCCTCGCTGACAGCCTGATGAAAAACCCCGCCCACCGCGACGCCACCTGGGCGCGCCTCACGGCAAATTTTCCAGGCTTCACCGCGAAGGTGCCCTCGCAGCTGCGCCGCAACACCCCGCGCCTCGCCCGGGCCTTCTGCGACCCGGCCGTGATCCCTGATCTCGAAGCGTTGTTCGCGGCGGGCAGCCGCGACCTTGCCGGGCATGAACGCGCGCTGGAGGAAACGAAGGAATATCTCACCCTCTGCGCCGCGCAACAGGATCATGCCCGCCAAGCGCTCGGCTCTGTCCTGGAGTGACCAGATTTGTCCTGATCTGTCTCAGACTGGCCTGATCTGTCCCGGAAGTGCCGCCCCGTGTCCGTGAATGTCCACGCGGCGGCACCCGGAATGGGGCGTCAGGCGTTCTTGATCGTCAGCCCGCCATCGACCGGGATATGCACGCCATTGAGAAAGCTCGCCGCCGGCAGAACCAGCGACAGCGTCATGTTGGCCACCTCTTCGGGGATGCCATAACGGCGAAGGGGTACGCGACGTTTGGCGTATATTTCCTTGTGTTCATTGGAAATTCCGGCGGTTATCCCGGTAATGATCGGCCCCGGACAGATGCAGTTGACCGTGATGCCTTCCCGGCCGAGATCGACCGCCAGGCCGCGGGTCAGGCCGATCACCCCGTGCTTGGCTGCCACATAGGGCGAATTGCCCGGCGTTGCCCCCAATCCTTCGGTGGAGGCGATGTTCACAATCCGCCCCCAGCCATTCTTGCGCATATAGGGCAAGGCCGCCCGGATCGCCCGCTGGTGGGAGGTCAACATCACATTGATGGAAGGCCCCCAGCTATCCTCATAGCTCTCCTCTCCGACCTGTCCGGGGATGGCGAACCCGGCATTGTTGACGAGGATATCCATGCCGCCAAAATGCGCCGCCGCCGCGTCCACCACCCGCTTGATCGCGTCGCCATCGCCCACATCCAGCGCCCAACCTTTCACATGATCAATGCCGGCCGCCTTGATTTCATTGACGACCCTGTCGACGTTCTCCTGTTTGAGGTCGGTCACTGCCACATTGGCTCCCTCACGCGCAAAGAGGTGGGCGGTCGCCCGCCCCATGCCGCTGGCGGCGCCGGTGATCAGGGCGGTCTTGCCTTTGATGGATCTGGATAATTCCTGATAGGGGGGCTGTTCGCTCATGCCTGTTTCCTCCGTTTTTTGATTGTGCCTGAAAAGTTCAGAACCGGCCGGCCATCCTGGCCTGTCACCAGCCCGCGCACGAAGCTCAGCGAGCCGCCCTTGCGCAGCGTCTCTCCGCGCGCCTCCAGCCGCTCGCCTTCCAGCGCCCCATCGATAAATTCTGCTGTAAAAGCAACGGTTACGCCGTAACTGCCCTCCATCGCCTCATGGCCGATAGCGAACAGCGCAAAGTCTGCAAAGGTCATCAGGCAGCCGCCATGCACCACCCCGCCGGCATTCATATGCTTGCGGGCCACCCGGAACGCCGCCACCGGCCCGTTTTCATCGACGCGGAAGTAGAACGGCCCGGCGGTCTCATGCTCGAAGGGCTCTTCGGCCCAGGTCGTCCAGCCTGCAAATTCGCCGTCCGTGATAACCGATGTCGACATGGGCCCCTCTGTCTCTGTTATGGCTGCGGCAACCATACCCCTACGGCCCCCTTCGACAAGCGTGCCGTTGGGGCATAAAGTGACGCGCGAAGAGATAAACGGGAGAAGAAACAAGATGGCCTTTGACGCCGAAACCCGCGCCGCCCTGATCGAGCAGGTGCGCCGCTTTGTGACCGAGACCTGCGTGCCGGTGGAGGCCCAGGTCGGCGATGAAGACGCCGTTCCCCAGCATGTGGTCGATGCCATGAAGGCGCTCGGCCTCTTTGGCATCGCGGTGCCGGAAGAATATGGCGGCCTTGACCTCGACATGGAAACCGAATGCCTCGTCGCCATGGAACTCGGCCAGACCTCACCGGCCTTCCGCTCGGTGGCCGGCACCAATATCGGCATCGGCAGCCAGGCCCTCGTCCTCTTCGGCACCGAGGAGCAGAAGCAGAAATGGCTCCCTGGCGTGGCCTCGGGAGACCTCATCGCCTCCTTCGCCCTCACCGAGCCGGAAGCGGGCTCCGACGCCGCCGGCCTCAAGACCAAGGCCGTGCGCGACGGCGACCATTACATCCTCAACGGCACCAAGCGCTATATCACCAACGCCAACAAGGCTGACCTCTTCACGGTCATGGCGCGCACCAACCAGGATGAACCCGGCGCCAGGGGCGTCTCCGCCTTCATCGTCGAGCGTGACACGCCCGGCCTGTCGGTCGGCAAGCCGGAGAAGAAGATGGGCCAGCAGGGCGCTCATATCTGCGACGTGATCTTCGAGAACGCCCGCGTGCCCGCCGCCAACATGATCGCCAAGGAAGGCGAAGGCTTCAAGGTGGCGATGAGCGTGCTCGACAAGGGCCGGCTGCACATCTCCGCCGTGGCGACGGGCGTTTCCAAGCGCCTGATCCGCGAAATGGTGAACTATTCGCTGGAGCGCAAACAGTTCGGCAAGCCGATCTTCGAGCACCAGATGCTCCAGGCCCTGATCGCCGACAGCCAGGCAGAAACCTATGCCGCCGAATGCATGCTGCTCGACGCTGCCCGCCGCCGCGACGCCGGCGAGGACATCACCATGCTCGCCTCCTGCACCAAGCTCTTCGCCACTGAGGCCTGCGGCCGCGTCGCCGACCGCGCCGTGCAGATATTCGGCGGGGCCGGCTATGTCTCCGATTATGGCATCGAGCGCTTCTACCGCGATGTCCGCATCTTCCGCCTCTATGAAGGTACCAGCCAGATCCAGCAGATCATTATCGCGCGCGAGCTCGCCCGCGCCGCCAAAGCAGGAAAACTCTGATGTTCGAACACGACCTGACAGACCCGCATGATGTCGGCCTGAATGCCGAACGCCTCGACGCGATCCCGGAATTCTTCCAGAAGAACTATCTCGACAGTGGCAAGGTGCCCTGTATGGCCACGCTGATCTCGCGCGGCGGCGAAGTCGCCCATGAGAGCTATATCGGCGCGACCGAAATGGGCGGCAGCCGCCCGATTGGCCCGGAGACGATCTTCCGCATCTATTCGATGACCAAGCCGGTTACCACGCTGGCCATCATGATGCTGTTCGAGGAGGGCAAGCTGCGCCTCGAACATCCCGTCAGCCGTTACATTCCCGAATACAAGAATGTGAAAGTCTGGGCCGGCGGCACCGCCGAGGCGCCCAAACTCAAAGACCCTGACCGCGAGATGACGATCCTTGATCTGATCACGCATACATCCGGCCTCACCTATGGTTTCCTGATGCAGGACGAGACCGACGCGATCTACCGGCGCGAAAAGGTCGGCCATCCGAAACAGACCCTGCAGGAAATGGCCCGGCAGATGGCCGGCCTCCCGCTTGCCTTCTCACCGGGAACCGAATGGCGCTACAGCCATTCCATTGATGTGCTCGGCGCGATTGTCGAGATCATCACGGGGCAGGAACTCGACGCCTTCTTCCGGGAGCGGATCTTCGGGCCGCTGCAGATGAACGACACTGATTTCTGGGTGGCCGAGGACAAGATCGACCGTCTGATGGCCTGCTATCAGAAGGACGCCAAGACCGGCGAAACCACCCTGGCCGATCCGGCAGGCGCGGCCTCGAAACTCTATGCCCAACGCCCGGTTCAGCTCAATGGCGGTGGCGGGCTTGCCTCAACTGTGCGGGACTATCACCGCTTTGCCCTGATGCTGCTGCGCGGCGGCACGCTCGACGGCGCGCGCATCATCAGCCCCAAGACATGGGAATTCATGCGCCAGAACCACCTGCCCGGTGGCCAGACCATGCGCGGCATGGGGCGATCTGCCTTCACTGAAGTGATGGCCGAAGGCGTCGGCTTTGGCATCGGCGGTTCGGTCGTGACCGACATCGTGCAGACCCGTCAGCCGGGCAGCGATGGTACATTCAGCTGGGGCGGCCTTGCTTCCACCTTCTTCTGGATCGACCCGGAAGAGGAGCTGATCGCCGTTCAAGCAACCCAGCTCATGCCATCCTCCACCTACCCCATGCGTCTACAGCTCCAGCAACTCGTCTATGCGGCGATCGACTGGTGAGCGAGGAACCGAAAAATCCCGTTCGCGAGGCCATCCTTGCGCTGACAGCTGCAAAAGGTGCTGGCAAAACCATCGCGCCGGAGGACGCAGCAAAAGTGATCAGCCCGGAACATTTCGTTCGGGTGCTGAAGGATGTGCGCGCTGAAGCGGTCCGCCTCCATAAGTCGGGCCTCATCGCCATCTACCGTAAAGGCAAGCCGGTGGAAGACCCGGACACCTTCAAGGGGGTGTATCGTCTGGGGCTGCCGGCCTGAGGGTGTTTAAGACTTCATGGCAAAGGCACCGGACCCGTTTCATGAATTTGTGCTGGAGCTGCTCTCGGGCGCTGGCGTGATCAACATCCGGCGAATGTTCGGCGGCGCCGGGGTGTATCAGGACGGGGTGATGTTTGCTCTGCTCTCGGACGACCAGATCTATGTGAAAGTGGACACAGCGTTGCGCGCCGATCTTCTGGCCGAAGGCGGCGCGCCGTTCCTCTATCTTCGCTCGAGCGATGCGAAGCCAATCGACCTTGGCTATGTCAGCCTGCCCTCGTCTGCCATGGATGATGCTGATGAGGCGGCCGTATGGGCGCGGCGCGCCCTGAGCGTAGCGCGGGCGGCCAAGGCCAAAAGCCCGCCGAAAAAGCGCAGGTCAAAACCGGGGTAAGGTCAGGCGACAGCCGGGCGCAGCGCAGGCTGGTCCAGCGAAAAGGCGTAATCGGATGATCCGTTCCGGCGCAGATGCTGCAGGCGCTGGAAACCGTCTTCGAGCGTGAACTGCGCCCCCCGGGGGGCCCACCACATCACGAAGCCGGGGCCATCGCTGCGGTCGATCTCCTGGCCCAGGCGGCGCATGCCGGGCGGATGGGTGCGGCCATTATAGGTGAAGGCTTTGAGATCTTCGAGCGAGCGCCAGCCCGCCATGGTCGAGACTTCCGGCGCTGGCCAGTCGGCCGCGTAGGGAAAGGCGTCATTGTAAGAACGCCAGCTGCCATCCGGGCAGCGCAGGCCATGGGTGTGGAAGTGCAGGCCGTCAAAATTGTCAGCGTCGGAAAAGATGCGCGGCAGGATCGACAGAAACGTAATCACATACGGATTGTCGAGCGTGAAAGCGCCCAATGGCCGTACGCAATTGAAATGTATCAGCCGGAAACCCATCGATCCTTGCCCTCATAAGGCTCGTTTTCGAAAGCTTATGAGGGCAAGGTTGAGTAATCCTTAAGGTGAACTTGAAAAGTCCTGAGCAATCGAAGGTTACTTGCCTTTGAACTCGGCAGGACGCTTCTGGAGGAAGGCGCTGACGCCTTCCTTGAAGTCGTCCGTACGCCCGGCAGTACGCTGGGCAACGCGCTCGCCATGCAGGGCGGCGTCGAAATCGGACTCGGTGGCATCCCAGATCAGCTTGCGCGTCAGGGCCAGGGCAACGGTCGGGCCGGCGGCGAGCTTGCCTGCGAAGTCGAGCGCGGTTGGCAGCAGCTCGGCGTCTTCCACCACGCGGTTGACGAGGCCCCAGGCATGGGCCTGGTCTGCGGAAACCTTCTCGCCGAGGAGCGCCATTTCCATGGCGCGGACGCGGCCGATGGTGCGGGCGAGCAGCCAGGTCGAGCCGCCATCGGGCACCAGGCCGATGCGGCGGAAGGCCTGCAGGAAGTAGGCGCCCTTGGAGGCGATCACGAGGTCACCCATCAGGCCGAGCGCGCAGCCGACACCGGCGGCGGCGCCATTGACGGCGGTGATGACCGGATGGGGATGTTCGCGGATGGCAGTGACGAGGGGATTGTAGAAGGCGTCGAGCGCCTTGCCCGCATCCGGTTTGGAGCCAGGATAGGCGATTTCCGGGCCAGAGCCCATGCCGCCGAGATTGGCGCCCGAGCAGAAGCCGCGGCCCTTGCCGGTAAAGATGGTGCAGCGGGCTTCATTGGCGGCCACTTCAAAGGCGTGCAGCAACTCGATGGCGGTATCAACGCCGCAGGCATTCAGCGTCTTGTCGTCATTGAAGGCGATGATTGCGGTGTCGCCGTTGCGCTCATAGGAAATCTTTTCGTACGTCGCCATTGGCGTCTCCCTGATGTGTTTCTGATCTGACCGTTCCGCTTGTAGAGCGAAGCGCCGCGGGCGGGAACGCCTCACGCCGGGTAAGCAGTTTGCTAGGCCTATTGGGGAAATGCTGAACAGGCGCTACATTGTTCACCAACCACTTACGGGATTGGGAGAAACAGCATATGGCCCTTGATGGCACGCCGGGCACCGGCATGAACGCACTGCTCGCCAAACAGAAGGCGGCGCATCTGCGCGATGGGATTCCCTCGGTCCAGAAACGGATCGAGTGGCTCGACAAATCTATCGACCTGCTCATCACGCATGGCGACGCGCTGAATGAGGCGATGTGCGCCGATTTTGGCCACCGCTCGAAGGATCAGTCGAACCTCACGGACATCGCCGGCTCCATCGGCGCCCTGAAACACGCGAAGTCTCACGTCGCCAAATGGGTGAAGCCTGAGAAGCGGAAGGTGGAGTTTCCGCTCGGCCTGCTCGGCTCCAAGGCAGAGCTGCAGTTCCAGCCCAAGGGCGTGATCGGGGTCATCAGCCCCTGGAACTTCCCGGTGAACCTCACCTTCACGCCGCTGGCCGGGGTGTTTGCCGCCGGCAATCGCTGCATGATCAAACCGTCCGAATTCACCGAGGCGACCTCGGAGCTGATGAAGGAGCTGATCGCGAAGTATTACAGCCCTGAGGAATGCGTCGTCGTCACCGGCGGCCCGGAGGTGGGCGCGGAGTTCACCAAGCTGGCCTTCGATCATATCCTCTTCACAGGGGCGACTTCGGTGGCCAAACATGTGATGCGGGCAGCGGCGGACAATCTGGTGCCGCTGACGCTGGAGCTTGGCGGGAAGAGCCCGGTCGTGCTCGGCCGGTCGGCGGACATGCAGAAAGCGGCAAACCGGATCATGGCCGGCAAGACGCTGAATGCCGGTCAGATCTGTCTGGCCCCGGACTATGCGTTCGTGCCGAAAGAAAAGACGCAGGACTTCATCGCCGCCGCCACCAAAGCGGTGGAAACGATGTATGCCTCTGGCCTGAAGGACAATGACGATTACACCTCGATCGTGAACCAGCGCCACTTTGACCGGATCACCGGTTATGTCGAAGACGCGCGCGCCAAGGGCGGCCAGGTGATCGAGCTTAACCCCAAGGGCGAGAACTTTGCCCAGCAGCCGCACTACAAGATCCCGCCGACGCTGATCATTGATCCGACCGATGACATGAAGGTGATGCAGGACGAAATCTTCGGGCCGATCCTGCCGATCAAATCCTATGGCGATGCGAAGGACGCGGTGGCCTATATCAACGCCCATGACCGCCCGCTTGGCCTCTACTATTTTGGGGAAGACCAGAGTGAGAAAGACTTTGTGCTGAACAATACCACGTCTGGCGGTGTGACCGTCAATGATGTGGTGTTCCACGTGGCGCAGGAAGACCTGCCCTTTGGCGGCGTCGGGCCTTCGGGCATGGGCTCCTATCATGGCCGTGAGGGTTTCCTCGAATTCAGCCACAAGAAGGCAGTCTACAGCCAGACCAAGAGCGAACTGCTCGCCATGATGCGCCCGCCCTATGGGGACAAGTATCGCGGCCAGGTCAAAGGCCGGATCAAGAAATAGGCCTTAAACGGACGAAGAAGAGATATGGCGCCGGCGGGGAAACCTGCCGGCGCTTTTTATTTTCGGGCCAGGGGATGGGCGAGGGTAAAGCGGATCTGGGCGGGGCGGGCATCCTGCCATTCTTCCAGGCCGATGGTCAGCCCGTCCTGGCCGGCGGCGGGCTCGGGCGTGTAGGTGGCGAAGATCCGGTCCCAGATCGAGAGGGCGTTGCCGTAGTTTGAGTCGGTTTCTGTGCGGATCACCGAATGGTGGATGCGGTGCATGTCCGGCGTCACGATCACCCAGCGCAGTGCCCGGTCGAGCCAGAGGGGCAGGCGCAGATTGGCATGGGTGAAAAGGGACATGGCGTTGAGGATGATTTCATAGGCGAGCGCCACCATCAGCGGCGCGCCGAGCAGGAAGACGATAAGCGCCTTCCACGCCATTGAGACCGCCGCCTCGAAGGGATGAAAGCGCAGGCCGCTCGTCACATCGAGGTCGCGGTCGGTATGGTGGACCCGGTGCATCCGCCAGAGCAGCGGCGATTTGTGCATCGCCAGATGCTGGGCCCAGACGGCGAGGTCCAGGAGGATCAGCGTGGCGGCGGCGGCGAGCCAGACGGGCGCATCGATCATATTGAAGAGGCCAAGGCCGCTCTGGCGGGCGGCGAGCGCGGCGCCGGCAACAGTGAGGGGCCCCAGCAGGCGCAGGCCGAGGCTGGAGAGGGCGCTGAGCGAGAGGTTCGTCACCCAGCGATGCAGCCTTGGCATGACGCGCGCCTTGCGCGGGAAGAGGGCTTCGAGCGCGGCAAAGAGGCCGAGGCCGCCGAGGAAAACGCTGAGGCGCAGGAGGGTGGCTGTGTCCATGAGGCTTTATTTAGCATGTTCTTATGGAAGGGCGAGCGGGTTTGGCCGGAACGCGCGGGGGGCGCGGCCGGTGGGGGGGGGCTGGGGCTTGGGTTGAGGCTTGGGGGGGAGGGCGATGGCGGGTTGGGGCTGACCTA
>PHEH01000038.1 GCA_002841155.1 Alphaproteobacteria bacterium HGW-Alphaproteobacteria-18 | reverse complement strand
GCGGATTGGCGCGCAGGGCGCTATCGACTCGGAAGGCCCGAGCTCTGCACACAGAGCGTAGTCCCGCCGGAACCGGGGATTACGCCTGAGATATTCCCAAGCCCAGCGATCCATCGAAAGCCGCGACAGGTAATCATAGCGCGCAAGGGCCGTACTCGGCGCCAGCGTGAATGTCTTCATCAGCACATCCTCCGTTTACAACGGAAGATGCAAGAATGATTCCACTTTAGCGGGTTTTCCATTAACCCTGATTTTTTTGAACAGACGGGTTCAACCTGCCCCGTGTCCTGGCGCCTGTGGCGCCTTTCGCAACCTTCCTCGAAGCAAGCATTTTGCAGGACGCTGCGCGCTGTCGCGCTGGCCTGCACATAATGGCCTACGCTCCAACTCGCCAGAAGCCTCCGTCTCCGGAACACTGTGGGAAAGCCCAAGACAGGTCGTTCAAGACAGGTATCAGCCGATGATGGATCATCCCGCAGACACAAGCGCCCAGCGCCGCCAGGCCATGTTGGTAACCGCCTTCTGCCCGGTGGTCCGCGCCGCGCTTCAAAACGATGCGACCCTCGAAGTCATGGCCAATCCCGACGGGAGCGTCTGGATCGAGGAAGCCGGACGCGGGGTTATCCCGACCGGCCATGTCCTGTCAGAAGGTGACCGGGAGCGTGTCATCCGGCTCATCGCCTCGGGCCTCGGCAGCCCGGTGTCCCAGAAGTCGGCGATCGTCTCGGCCGAGCTCCCGGGCACGGGCGAGCGGTTCGAAGGCATCCTGCCGCCGGTGTCTGCGGCGCCCTGCTATGCCATCCGGAAACTGGCGCGCACCCCGTTCACGCTGGCGGACTATGTGCGCCAGGGCGCGCTTTCGCCGGCGCTTGCGGAAGAACTCAAAGCGCTGGTCACCGAGCGCGCTAATATCGTGATTGCCGGCGGCACGTCCTCGGGCAAGACAAGCCTCGCCAATGCACTGCTCGGCGAAGGCGGGTTCTGCGGTGAGCGGATCGTCCTGCTGGAGGATACCCGCGAACTGACCTGCCCTGCCGCCAATATTGTTGCCCTGCGTACCCACGGCACCTCTGTCACCCTGCGCGACCTTGTCCGCTCCACGCTGCGGCTTCGGCCCGACCGGATCCTCGTCGGCGAAGTGCGCGGGGCCGAAGCGCTCGACCTGCTCAAGGCCTGGAACACCGGTCATCCGGGCGGGCTCACCACGCTGCATGCCAATTCTGCCTCTGGCGCCCTGCGCCGGCTGGAACAGCTCACCGCCGAAGCGACACTTGAGCCGCCCCGGGAGCTGATTGGCGAAGCTGTGGACGCTGTCGTGTTCATGAGCCGCACGGGCGGCGCGCGCCGGGTAGACGAGACCCTCCGCGTCACCGGCTTCGACGGCCGTCATTACGTTACCGAGCCCCTTTCTGCTCCCAAGCCCACCCTTGTCAGACATGGAGAAATGACATGACGCGCCTAAGAACCCTCGACGCCCTGCGCCGCACCGGCGAGGCCGCCCTCCTCTTCTCGCTGGCCGCGAGCCTCGCCCTGCCCGCCCATGCGGCCGGCACCGGCATGCCCTGGGAAGGTCCGCTCGATCAGATCCTCTCCTCGATCGAAGGGCCGGTCGCGCGGATCGTTGCGGTGATCATCATTACCCTGACGGGTCTGACGCTGGCGTTCGGAGAGACATCCGGCGGCTTCCGCAAGCTGATCCAGATCGTGTTCGGGCTGTCGATCGCCTTTGCCGCGACCAGCTTCTTCCTGACTTTCTTTGCATTCGGCGGCGGGGCGCTGGTCTGATGATCGAAGGCTTTGAAATTCCGCTGCACCGGTCCCTGACCGAGCCGGTCCTGATGGCCGGCGCGCCGCGCACCCTCGCGATCACCATCGGCACGCTGGCGGCGGCCGTCGGCCTCGGCCTGCAGCTCTGGATCCCGGGCTTGGCTCTATGG
>PHEH01000002.1 GCA_002841155.1 Alphaproteobacteria bacterium HGW-Alphaproteobacteria-18 | reverse complement strand
TGCTTCGCAAATTCCGGGATGACGGGAGGAGGGGTAGGATGTGTTGGATAGAGTTGCCCGTATCCTCGCTGCCGCAGCCCTCACCTCCCATCGCTGCGCAATGGCCTGCTCCAGGCGTGTGCGGTGCAAACGCTGATCCTCCGCAGCCTCTCCCGCGAAGTGGGAGGTGAGGGGTTTAGCGCCCGGTTTTGCCGAGGACGGCGCGGGTGACGCGCAGGGTGCGGCTGGCGATGCGCACTTCCATCAGGAAGGAGACGAGCGCGACCGAGAGGAAGGCCATCGAAGCGACAAACAGGATCGAGACCGCCTGGGCGACGGGCACAGGCGTGAGCTGGCCGGTGAAAAGAAGGATGATGACGACGCAGATCAGAAGCGCAGCCAGCGTCGACAGGGAGATGGCCAGGTGGATGCGCGCCATGCGCCGGTCGAGCACGCCGAGCTCCATGACGGCAAGGCGGCGGAGGTCTTCGGAGGCGCCTTCAAGGCCGCCCTCCAGAGTGCGCCAGCGGTCCACCACCCGGGCGAGGCGGTTGGCCATGACATTCAAGAGCGCGCCGATGCCTGCCAGGGTAAAAACCGGGGCGATGGCGAGCTGGATGATATGGGCAACGTCTTCGGGGAGGGGGGTGAAGTTCATCGGCAGGGCCTTGGGGAATGATTCTGATGCGATAAAAGGGTAAATCATGACAATGATCTTGTCGCGGGTGGCGCGGGGGTGAAAATTTACCCTCAGGCGCGCCCCAGCGGGTGGAAAATCTCCACACGCCGCCCTCTTTCCATTCCCCCCCAAATGAGCCATAAGCCGCGGTTTGGGGCGGAGGCCTGCCTGCTGACCCTGCTGGACGACATCCCGGCCGTGGCCAGCTCGAGAGGGCCGCTCCCAAAAAACCCGCCAATTCAGGCGCTTATAGAAACCCGCATCCCGGTGGGATGCTTGAATAGAAGGCTTTGCCGATGTCGATTACTGCTGAAAGAAAGCAGGAGCTCATCAAGAAATTCGCCATTAAAGAAGGCGATACGGGCTCCCCGGAAGTACAGGTCGCGATCCTCACCGAGCGGATCAACAACCTGACCGACCACTTCAAGACCAACAAAAAAGACAACCACTCGCGCCGCGGCCTCCTGACCATGGTCGCCACACGCCGGAAACTCCTGGATTATGCCCGGAGCAAAAGTGAAGAGCGTTACACCAAGCTGATCACGGAACTCGGCATCCGCCGCTAGGTTCCAAAAAACAAGCCCGCCGGGCAATAGGGCTCTGGCGGGCTTTTCGTATGTGAAAGAAAGACTGAAATGTTTAACAAGCAATCTGTGTCGCTGGAATGGGCTGGCCGCACGCTGACAATCGAGACGGGCCAAGTGGCACGTCAGGCCGATGGCGCCGTCATGGTGCAGTATGGCGACACCATTGTCCTCGCGACCGCCGTGTTCGCGAAGGAAGCAAAGCCGGGTCAGGACTTCTTCCCCCTGACCGTGAATTACCAGGAAAAATACTTCGCCTCCGGCCGGATTCCCGGCGGATTCTTCAAGCGCGAAGGCCGACCCACCGAAAAAGAGACGCTGACCTCGCGCCTCATCGACCGCCCGATCCGCCCGCTGTTCGTCGATGGGTTCAAGCATGAAGTCCAGGTCGTCGTCACGACGCTGTCCTATGACCTCGAAAATGATGCCGACATCATCGCCCTGGTTGGCGCGTCTGCGGCGCTGGTGCTTTCGGGCGCCCCCTTCATGGGGCCGATCGGCGCGGCACGCGTGGGTTACAAAGACGGCCAGTACATCATCAACCCGACGATTGCCGAACTCGAAGAGTCCGAGCTTGACCTCGTGGTTGCCGGCACCGGCGATGCCGTGATGATGGTTGAATCTCAGGCTGCTGAGCTTTCTGAAGAGGTGATGCTCGGCGCTGTGGTTGCCGGTCATGACGCGATGCAGCCGGTGATCGATGCGATCATTGCGCTGGCAGAGAAAGCCGCCAAGGAACCCTTCGCCTATGAGCCGCCAGACCATTCGGCAGCCCTCAAGGCGGTTATCGATACGGTCGGTGCGGATCTGTCGAAAGCCTACAAGATCACTGCCAAGGGCGAGCGCTATGCCGCCATCGGCGCGGCCAAGGACAAAGCGAAAGCGGCGCTCCTGGGGTCTGACGAGGCGCCTGGCGTGATGACGCCGGAAGTCTTCAAGACGGTGTTCAAGGAAGCCGAAGCGTCTGTTGTTCGCGGCGACATTCTGAAAACCGGTCAGCGGATCGACGGGCGCAAGCTCGACCAGATCCGCCCGATCGTGGCCGAAGCCGGCTTCCTGCCGCGCACGCACGGTTCGTCGTTGTTCACGCGCGGTGAGACGCAGGCGATCTGCGTTGCCACGCTCGGAACGTCCGATGACGAACAGTACATCGACGGCCTCGACGGCACGAAAAAAGAAAAGTTCATGCTGCACTACAACTTCCCGCCCTATTCGGTCGGGGAGACGGGCCGTATGGGCGGCGCAGGCCGCCGCGAGATCGGCCACGGCAAACTTGCCTGGCGCGCGCTGAAAGCTGTTCTGCCCAAGCATGAAGACTTTCCGTACACGATCCGTATGGTCTCCGAGATCACCGAATCCAACGGTTCCTCCTCGATGGCGACTGTCTGTGGTTGCTCGCTGGCCATGATGGATGCGGGCGTTCCGCTGACCCGTCCGGTTTCGGGCATCGCCATGGGCCTGATCCTTGAAGGCTCCGAGTTTGCGGTTCTCTCCGATATTCTCGGCGACGAAGATCACCTCGGCGACATGGACTTCAAGGTGGCCGGCACTGAGAACGGCGTGACCTCGCTCCAGATGGACATCAAGGTTGCCGGGATCACCAAGGACATCATGGGCAAGGCCCTTGAGCAGGCCAAAGGCGGCCGGATGCACATCCTCGGTGAAATGGGCAAGGCCCTGACCGCTTCGCGCGGCCAGCTCTCCGAGAATGCCCCACAGATGGAGATCATGAAGGTTCCGACCGACAAGATCCGTGATGTGATCGGTTCGGGCGGCAAGGTCATCCGCGGTATCGTCGATGAGACGGGCGCCAAGGTGAACATCGATGATGATGGCACGGTTCAGATTTCGGCGATGGATCGCAAGTCGATCGACGCCGCGATCAAGATGATCAAGGGCATCACGGCGGAAGCCGAAGTCGGCGAGATCTACGAGGGCAAGGTCGTCTCGATGAAGGACTTTGGCATCTTCGTGAACTTCTTCGGTCCCAAGGACGGCCTCGTCCATGTCTCCCAGATGGCCAACAAACGCATTGGCCACCCCAAGGAGATGGTCAAGGAAGGCGACAAGGTATGGGTGAAGCTGATGGGCTTCGATGAGCGCGGCAAGGTCCGCCTCTCCATGAAGGTCGTTGACCAGGAAACTGGCAAGGAACTGGCTGAAGAAGCTGGTGACGAGGCTTCGGAAGACTAGTCTTCCCGCCGATTGCCAACTGAATGAGGGCCGCTCCTTGATGGGCGGCCCTTTTTCGTTTTGGGGTCAGATGACCTGTCCACCGGAGACTTCTATTCGCTGGGCATTGACCCAGCGATTGTCTTCCGACAGCAGGCTGGCAATCATCGGGCCAATATCATCGGGCACGCCCACACGGCCGAGCGCCGTCATGGCGCTGAAGGTTTCGTTGATTGCCGCATTGTCGCGCACGGCGCCGCCGCCGAAATCGGTTTCGATGGCGCCGGGCGCCACGGTGTTTACGGCAATGCCCCGGCCGCCAAGTTCCTTGGCCATATAGACTGACAGCACTTCGACAGCGCCTTTGGCGGCGGCATAGGCCGAATAGCCTGGATAGGAGATGCGCGTCAGGCCGGAGGAGAGATTCACGATACGCCCGCCATCGGCGATCAGGGGGAGGAGGGCCTGCGTCAGAAAGAACACGCCTTTGAAATGGACGTTCACGAGACGGTCGAACTGCGCTTCCGTCATCTCGCCGAGGAGCCCCACATCGCCGTGCCCCGCATTGTTGACGAGATGATCGAATGTCTCGCGGTTCCAGTCTTGTTTCAAAGCTGCTTTCAGCTCTGCGGCAAAGGCGGGAAAGGCGGCGATGTTGCCGCTGTCGAGCTGGAAGGCACGCGCCTTGCGGCCCATTGCCCGGATTTCGGCAAGCACTGCTTCGGCATCGTCTGCGCGGCTCTGATAGGTGATGATTACGTCACCGCCCCTGCGGGCCACGCTGAGGGCGGTGTTGCGGCCAAGGCCGCGGCTGGCGCCGGTGATGAGGGTAATCCTGGACATGGGCTGGTCTCCTGTGGGTTTGTGATGAGACCTGATCTAGTCCGGTGGGCCGGGAAAGGCGTTGCCAGATACTCGCGCAGACTTGCCTGATTCTCCGGGCCCGGTAGGCTTGCCTTCCAGCGCGTGTTAGAGATCGCGCATGCATAAAACGCTTCGGGAAATCGTGATCAGCTATGCCGCGGCCCATGCCGGGGTTGGCGGGGCCGCGCGTACGCCCATTCCAGGGCTCAGTTTCATTCGTGCCACCACCGCCAGCGATCTCGATCACGCGATCTCCCGGCCGATCGTCTGCCTCGTCCTGCAAGGCAGCAAGCATGTGGCGATGGGCGGCCATTCTTTTGACTTCGGCGCCGGGGAGTCGCTCCTCATCACCGCAGATGTGCCGACGGCCAGCCAGATAACGAAGGCCTCTGAGGCGGAGCCTTACTGTTCGCTGGTGCTGGAACTGGACCCGGCTATCCTGGCGGAGCTGACAGTTGAGATGAACGCTGTACCGGGAGGGCCCCAGGCTCCTGTGATCGTTGCCCCCACGGATGGTGAAGTTGCTGAGGCGGCGTTGCGTCTCGTACGCTTGCTTGATCGTCCGGCATCATTGCCGATCCTTCAGGCACAACTGGTTCGGGAGCTGCACTATTGGTTGCTCGAGGGCCGCCACGGCGCTGCGATCCGCCGGCTGGGCTGGCCGGATGGATATGTGCAGCGCGTCGCGCGAGCTGTTGCCCTGCTACGGGCTGACTTTGCGCAGTCCTTGCCGGTTGAGCGCCTTGCGGCTGAGGCAGGCATGAGCCTCTCGTCTTTCCATGAGCATTTTCGCGCGGTGACCTCTCTGTCACCGCTGCAGTTCCAGAAACAGCTCCGCCTGATTGAGGCCCGGCGCCTGATGTTGACTGAGGGGAGAACGGCGGCGAGCGCTGCCTTTGCGGTTGGCTATGAAAGCGTGCCGCAATTTACCCGCGAGTATGGCCGCCTTTATGGGCTGCCTCCCGGCCGGGATGCCGCGCGGGCACGCAGGGAAGCGTCGCTTACGGCCTGAGTTTGCCTGCGGGTTGCTTTTCCCATTGATGGCGCGAGGGATTTGTCGCTACACCCGCGGCCATGACCAAGAAGAAATCATTCCTTATCGCCATGTCGGGCGGCTCGGGCTCGGGCAAGTCGACGCTGGCCGAGGCACTGCTGGAACATCTGGGGCCGGGCAAGGCGGTGATGTTTGGCGAGGATGCCTATTATCATCCGATGCGCTTTTACGGGGAGCCGGAGTCCGAGGCGGAGCGTCACGCGCTTGTGGCGGGCATCAACTATGACGATCCCAAATCCAAGGAGGTCGATCACCTGGTATCAGACCTGAAGGCCCTGAAGGCGGGGGAGGGGGTGGACCAGCCGATCTATGATTATGACCGGCATGACCGCTCGACGAAGACGCGGCGGATCGAGTCTGCACCGGTGCTGATCCTGGAGGGCATCCACGCCCTGTCGATGCCAAAGATCCGCAATCTCATCGACCTGTCGGTCTATGTCGACACGCCTGATGATTTACGCCTTGCGCGCCGTATCCGCCGGGATGTGATCGAACGCGGGCGTACGGTCGACTCGGTGCTACAGCAATACATGTCCACCGTGCGAGCGGCGCATTACCGCTTCACCTATCCGGCAATGTTTGAGGCAGACCTGGTGATCGCCGATGAAGGCGTGCCCGCCTATGGGCATGTAAAGCCTTCAGCAGAGGCGATTGAGCGTATGCTGGCGCCGGTGCTCTCGCGTCTGCATACGGCTGGGGTGATCTGAACGGCTCTGATTGCCCGTGTGAACTGGCAGGGTGAAGCGGGCAGCCTTCCGTGCTAGGAAGGGTTCATGAGCCGCGTGATCGCCAGCCTGGTTTTGATGTTGCTGCTGCCACTTCCGGCGCTTGCCTGTGATCTGCGGATTGAAGGCCGGCCTCTCGCGGTGGCTTCCTATGTGGAGAACGCGCAGCCTTGCCTTGCGCGCCCACCTGGCGGGTTTGCCTTTGAGGCGGCGCTGGAGGCGCGGTTTCTGGACCTCGTCAACAAGGAGCGCGCCGAGGCGGGGCTTGCGCCCTTGCAGATGCGCCGGGAACTGACAGACGCGGCGCGCCTGCACAGCCTCGACATGGCGGTGAATGGTTTCTTCGGCCATGTCGGCCCCGATGGGCGCGGGCCTGGCGACCGGATCGCCGCGCTCGACCGTACGGCGCTGGCGGATTTCTCGGCGGAGAATGTCGCCACCGTTTCGCGGGCTGGCGGGCGGATTGGCGCGAATTTTGCGGTCAAGCGCCTCCACCGAAATCTGATGGACAGCCCTGGCCATCGCGCGAATATCCTGCATCCCAAGGCAACGCATGTGGCCTTTGGCGTGGTGCGCACCGAAGGGGGCGTCTGGGTGACACAGCTGTTCATGCGCGTCTCGGGCACGCTGCCGCGCGCAGCGCCGCTGCGGGTCAGCGCGGCGCAGGTGATGCAGGGGCGTCCCACTGGCCTCGAAGGCTGGCGCTTTGTGCGATATGATATTGTTGGCCTGTCCGGTGAGCCGTTCCCAGGCGCAGGGGGTGCCGGGCAGGGACGTGACGCAAGGCTGGCAGCGTATGCGACCCAGCCCGGAGATGATCCGCTGTCATACTATTGGATGCGGTTTCCTGGGCCGGCGGTGACGATTACGCCCTAGCGCGCTTTTTGGCCGCTGCGGCCCCGCGTGCCTCTGCCTGTTTCAGCCAGTTCTGGATCTTCTCAGGCTTTGCCGTTTTCACCGTGCCGACTTGCAGGGTGCGGACGGGTTTGATGCCGGCGAACTTCAGGACGAGGTTTTCCACCTGTAGCTTGGCCGGGCGGCCATAGGCGAGCTGGTCAAACCAGGCGGGGCCGTCTGCCGTCATCAGCACGTCGGCCGAGCGCCCGGTGAGCAGTTTGTCCCACCAGGGGTCAGTCTCATGATAGCGCATGGCAAAGCCGGGAAGATAGGCGCGGTCGATCACGCCTTTCATCTTGGCAGGCATACCGCCCCACCATTGGGGATAGGCCCAGCAGAGATGGTTTGCCCACAGAATGTTTTCCCGCCACGTTTCGAGGCAGGGCTCCAGTGTCTTGCGGGACGTGTAGCCCTCGGTGAGGTCTGGGTCGAAACTCATATCGCTGAGATGCATCCGGCGGATTTCGGCGCCGTGGCCGCTCGCGCCGCGTTCATAAGCGTCCGCCATGGCGTGACTGAGCGAGGTTTCGCGGGGATGGGCGACCCAGAGGAAAATGCGCGCGTTCATTCGATCTCCTGCGTCTCGGGTGTCAGATAGGCGGCAAAGCGCAGGAAAGTTGAGGTCGCAAAATCCATATAGCAGCTATGGGAGAGGTAACGGACAGGCTCGCCGGCAATCGACACTTCGGCCGAATAGAAGGCCGAATCGGGCGGGCAGATCCATTCCTTCTGACCCTGCTCGGTCTTCTTCCGGAGCGGCAGCATATAGCTGAAATTGTCCGGCCCTGACCGGAAGCAGGGGTCGCTCAGCCGTTGGTCGAGCTCTGCCGCGTTTTCTACCGAGAGGGCTGAGGTCTTGTAGGGTGGCTCGGGCGGGGGCGGCGGCTCGGGCACCCAACCGGGCAGGGGTAGCCCGTCTTCGCCGATTGGCGGCGGCGGCGGGGGTGGCGGGGGCGGCACGCCATAGCGGACGATCTTGGTGGCGATCTGCCAGGTGCCGCCGGTATCTTTCCAGAGCGTCAGCCGTGTGTCCCAGGGCCACATCGCGGTGTCAGGCACGCGCACACGGATGCGGGTTTCTGCGGCTTCCGCGCCCGGGGGCAGCGGCGTGATGGCGGCGAGCTCTGAAATGCGCGCCGCCCGCTCGCCGGCTTTCTCGGCATTTTCTTCGCGGATAGCGGCCACATCAAAACGCTCCGCGCCGGGGCAGAGCGTACCATCGGCTGCGAACGGGCCTTTTTCCCTGGCAGGCAGGCTCGTGCAGCCGGGAAGGACAAGCGCCCCGGCGAGCAGACAAATGGTGACTTGCTTCAATACAGTCGACAAATCAGATCCCCCCGGAAGCCCTCAGTTTGAGGGTCCGGGATTTTCTCCGGTCTGGCAATAGGGATCAGTCCGGCCCCACGCGCAGGTCCAGGCTTGGCTGCTTCTGCGCGCCTGTGGATGTCGTGCGGGTCACATCTTCGCCGAAGATCTCCACCCAGCCATGGCGGCGGTCGTCATAGACGGAGAATTTGGGCGCGGGCATATCCGTTCCGGCGAAGGCGCCATAGGGAATAGCGGTAACTCCCGGCCAGTTCTCGATTGTGTAGGCCACGGTAGAGCCGCAATCGGGGCAGAAGCGATAGGTGACGCGGTTGCCGCTGTCGGCGATGCGCGTCCATTCCCTGGCGGTGCCGGTGAGGGTGACGTGTTCATCTGCCCAGCGCGCCTGCGCGGCAAAGGCGCTGCCGGAGCGTTTCTGGCAGTCGAGGCAATGGCAGACCGAGACGCGTACGGGCTCTCCCCGGCAGGTCGCGGTCAGCTGGCTACATCGGCAGGTGGCTGTCCGTACGGTCATGAGGAGGCCCCTTCGGCTGTTCCTCTGAGAGGTTAGCCGAAGGAGCCGGTAGAGGCTAGCAATTGTCCGGTTGTGAACGGACGAGTTGCAGGCCGCGCCGTGTGATCCGGTAAGGCGCGCCGCCGGTTGAGGCGATGGCGCCGCGCCGTTTCAGCTTGCGGAAGAGAGGAAGGTCCAGCCCGCCATAGCGCCACCCATCGCGGGTGATGCATTGGGCGTCTGAAACTTTTCTCTGATCGTCACGGATAAGGTCGATCCGCCCGCCCTGGGCGAGCAGGTGGAGGATGCGCTGTTCAGCGCGGGAAATGTCCATGTGTGTCAGTCTCTGGTCCCACGCCCCGGACAGGATCTTGATCCGATCGGGGGCGCATGAAAACGTCTCCAGCGCCTTGCGGCGCCGGGCTCTACGCTTTCGCCGGCCTGCCTTGCACTTATGTCAGTGCGGGAACGGCAGGCCCTCTAGCGGGACTCAGACAGGATACGGACCATAAAAACCTCGATGGGTGAGGCGTCCATTTTGGAACGCCCCGCCCTGAAGTCAAGACTTTGTGGAAAGTCTACTCTTCCTCGCCTGCATCAGGCACGCCGACGACGTGGAAGCCGGCGTCAACGTGGATCACTTCGCCCGCGATGGAGCGGCCGAGGGGGGAGAGGAGGTAGAGCGCGCAGCCCGCGACGCCTTCCATGCTGGTGTCTTCTTTCAGAAGCGACCAGTTGCGGCCCGTGCCCATCAGGCTCTTGCCGCCGCGGATGCCCGCGAGCGACAGCGTGCGCATGGCGCCGGCAGAGATCGCGTTGACGCGGATGCCCTGAGGGCCAAGGTCGCGTGCGGCATAGCGGGTGGAAGCTTCCAGCGCCGCCTTGGCAACGCCCATGACGTTATAGGAAGGCACGGTGCGCTCGGCGCCGAGATAGGTCATGCAGATGATCGAGCCACCATCGGGCATGATTTCCGAGGCGCGGCGGGCGCAATCGATAAAGCTGTATACGGAGATGTCCATCGCGCGGCGGAAACCCTCGCGCTTGGTGTTCGCCACCATCGAGCCCTGCATCTCCTCCTTGCCAGCAAAGGCAATCGAGTGAACGAGGAAATCGATCTTCCCCCACTTTGCCTTGATGGCGGCGAAGGCAGCGTCCATGCTTGCATCATCGGTCACATCGGCGGGGATCATCGTGTTCATGCCGATCGACTCGACCAGCGGGCGCACCCGGCGCTCGAGGTTTTCCCCCTGATAGGTGAAGGCAATCTCGGCGCCCTGCGCAGCCAGCTGGCTCGATATGCCCCAGGCAATCGAGTTCTGGTTGGCAACGCCCATGACGACGCCGCGCTTGCCCTTCATCAGGTCGCCCTTGGGCATGTTCCATTCGTCGGCCATGATCGCTCACTCCCTGAAGGTGGCTGTGTGTTTGTCTGGCAACCGGGCTAGGCGCGCCGGCGGGCCTCGTCAAGAAGCGGGAATATCGCTCTCGCCGCCGAGCACGTTCTTGAGGCCGACTTTCATGTCGATCGCCGTATAGACATGTTCCCCGTCGACATAGACCCGGCCATCGGCAATGCCCAGATTGAGCTTGCCGCGGCGCACGCGCTTGATGTCGATGACATATTTCACGAGTTTCTTGTCCGGCGTGATCTCGCCGGTGAACTTCACCTCGCCCACGCCGAGCGCGCGGCCCTTGCCGGGGCTGCCCGACCAGCCGAGCCAGTAGCCGACGATCTGCCACATGGCGTCCAGGCCGAGGCAGCCGGGCATGACGGGGTCGCCGGGGAAGTGGCACTGGAAGAACCAGAGGTCAGGCGTGATGTCGAGCTCGCCGACAACATGGCCTTTGCCGAAGGCGCCGCCATCCATGCTGATCTCGGTGATACGGTCCATCATCAGCATCGGCGGGGCGGGCAGCTGGGCGTTGCCCGGGCCGAAATAGCCGCCTTTGCCCGATTCGAGCAGGTCTTCCTTGGAATAGGAGGATTTGGGGGTGTGAAAGTCGTGCGGACCCTGCATGTCGGGGTATCCTCATTCAGTTTGGATCACGCCTTCGAGCCGACGCCCTGCGCCTTGTCAACCATTTGTGCCTGATGAGCGGTAGTTGCCCGAGCCTGCGCCCCAGAGGCTGGAACGGGGCATCCAGCCGCGATACCCGGCCGCCTCTACCTCGCAGAGGGTGGAATCACAGCTGTTTACTTCCACCAGAACGCCCTTGCCGAGCTCGGCAACCCCTTCGGCATTCCGGGCGGTACTGCTTGCCAGTATCACTGTGCGGGTGACCATGGCTGTTGAGCCCTCGGCGAGCATGCGCTTGTGAATCCACACCTCGTCTCCGGCCGGATCGCGGACGCGGTACCATTCCCCGCTTTCCTTCACGACCATTACCGGCAGCCCCTTGCGATTGTACTGCCAGGCAATGGGGGAGGAGAGGCTGGGGCCCGTCCGGCCGTTGACCTCGGCCCAGCGCAGGGTTTCGAAGCGCGGTACGGGTTTCTTGGAAAAGCGGCTGATGACCGGCTCGGCACCGGCTGCGGAAACGCGTTCCGGAATGGGCGCGCTCACGGGCACGGCAACCGGCTTGGCGACTTGCTCGGCGCCAGCCCCCATCGAGAGGGCAAGGAGGATGGCCAGAACGAGGGGTGCCCGTTTCATGTGCAAAGCTTCCATCGGGAGGGGAAGAGGCATTCTGGCATGTACGGATGAATCCACAGTAAAGCTGTGGGAGATTGGCGTGAGGGGTTGGCTCTGCTAAGTCCCCGATAAATAATAAAAGCACCGATGGGAGTCCCATGCCGGCCAGCAAATTGAAAGTCGTCGTCACCCGCAAGCTTCCGGCGCCCGTAGAGCTCCGGATGAAGGAGCTGTTCGATGCCCGGCTGAACGAGAGTGACCGGCCATTTTCCGTAGAGGAACTCGCTCAGGCGATGCAGACCGCCGATGTGCTCGTCCCCACCGTCACCGACAAGATTGATGGCCGCCTGATGGCCCGCGCCGGTGAGCAGCTGCGCCTGATCGCCCAGTTCGGGGCAGGGGTGGACAATATCGACGTGGCCAGCGCCGTTCAGCGCGGCATTACGGTGACCAATACGCCCGGCGTGCTGACCGATGATACCGCGGATGTGGCGATGGCGCTGATCCTGGCTGTACCGCGCCGCCTGCATGAGGGCGTGCAGATCATGGAGGCGGGCAAGTTTGACGGTTGGACGCCGACCTGGATGATGGGGCGCCGCCTGTCGGGCAAGCGTCTCGGCATCATCGGCATGGGCCGCATCGGCCAGGCGGTGGCCCGCCGCGCCAAGGCTTTTGGCATGCAGATCCATTACCATAACCGCAAGCCGGTCAGTTCCCGTATCGAGGAAAGCCTGGAGGCGACCTATTGGGATTCGCTCGACCAGATGCTGGCGCGGATGGACATCGTCTCCATCAACTGCCCGCATACGCCGGCGACCTTCCACCTGATCAATTCCCGGCGCCTGAGCCTGATGAAGCCCGAAGCCTACATCATCAACACTGCGCGCGGCGAAGTGATCGATGAGGCAGCCCTTGCCCGCGCCATTCGCGCCGGCAAGATCGCCGGCGCAGGCCTGGATGTGTTCGAGCGCGAACCGGCGGTGAACCCGGAACTGATCGGCCTGCCGAATGTGCTGCTGCTTCCGCATATGGGCTCAGCCACGATCGAGGGCCGCACCGAGATGGGCGAGAAGGTCATCATCAACATCAAGACCTTCGCTGACGGCCACCGTCCGCCAGACCGGGTTATCCCCGCGATCCTCTGATTTTAAATCAGCCAGCTGGCAGGTCAGTTTGTCGGCAGGCCGCTCGCATCAGCGGGGGCCAGGCTGTGGACGCGGCTTGTCAGGAAGGCCCGCAGGTCTTCCAGGGATTGGGCGGCGATCTCTTCCTGGGGCAGGTGACCGACATTCGGATAGAGCTTGAGCTCTGCGCCCGGAATGGCGGCGGCAAACTGCTCGCCATGCGAGAAGGGGATGAGGTTGTCCTGCTCGCCGTGCATCACCAGCGTCGGGGCGGCGATGGCAGACAGGCTTTCCGCAGTTGCCCCAGCGCGTGTGCCTCTTCCGGCAGACAGCGCAAGTAGCGCTTCCCGGTGGCAGGGCGCGCGAGCCAGGGAGCTATAGCGATCAACCATGGCATCGGTGACGAAAGCAGGATCGGCGAAACTGTCTTCCAGGCCGGGCCGGATCAGCGAAGACATGTCGAGATCCTTGACCACCTTCCGGGCGAGCCCGATTTCAAGCAGTCGGAAAATAAAGGGCCGGTCATCGCTCTCCCCCGCGGCGCGAGGCCAGCCCGCCGCATCAACAAGGACGAGCCCTTCAAGCCGCTCTGGATGGGCAAGCGCATAATTCCAGGCAGCGCTCCCGCCCATCGAATTGCCCGCCAGCGTAAACCGCTCGACCTTGAGGGCATTCGTTACCCGGTCGATGACATCCACGAACTGATCCGTGCCAATCTCGTCATTGTCCAGACAGCGCGAGAGACCATGACCGGGCAGGTCGAGACTGATGACCCGATAGTCGCGTTTGAGATCGGCTACCCAGGGCTCCCAGGTATGGAGCGAAGCGGAAAAGCCATGAACGAGAACTAGGACCGGCGCATCGCGTGGGCCTACGTCCCGGAAATGAATCCGCTTTTCGTCATCAAGCGCAAGAAAGCGGCTGTCGGAATTCGCATAGATGGTTTCAAGCTGCTCATAGGGAATGTCATCGCGTTTCAGAGACCACCAACCTGCGAAGAGGATGACCCCGAGCGTAATGACGACAGCGAGAATACGAGACAACATCTGGCGTGAAGAATCCGATCAAGACAACTGCTTCGCGAATAACGCGCGCAGAGGCGCACATGTCAAACCTTCTGTTCAGATTGAACAGACAGGACACTGAGAATCCCGCCGCAAACGCACGGTTCGCATTTCGCCTCTCAACCCGTCGATGAGGAGGATGCGCCCGATCAGCGGATCACCCGCGCCGGCGATCAGTTTCACCGTCTCCAATGCCATCGCCGAGCCTGTCATGCCGGTCAGCGCGCCGACGACGCCAACCTCGTCGCAGGCTTCTGCGGCAGGCGGGATTTCTGAAATCCAGCAGCGATAGCAAGGCGATTCCGCGATGAGGCCGGAGGCGAACACGCTGACCTGTCCGCTCCACCCGCTCGCGGCGCCGGAGACGAGATAGCGTCCTTCTGCATGTGCGAAGGCGTTGAGCGCGAAGCGGGTCTCGAAATTATCGGTCGCGTCAATCAGGATGCTTCCGGAGGGCGAGACGTTTTTGTCAAACCGCGCATGCCGCACGCAAACCTCGATGGAGGGATCAAGCGCCGTGATCCGGGCGGCGAGGCGCGCGGCTTTTTCCGCGCCGGTATCGGCCTCTGTAAACTGTATCTGGCGCTGCAGGTTTGAGCGCTCCACATGGTCATCATCCCAAAGCTCGATTTGCCCTACACCGGCGGCGGCAAGATAGAGTGCGGCCGGCCCGCCCAGCGCCCCGGCGCCAATGATGGAGACCGACGCGGCCCGCAGTTTCGCAACACCGGGCCCGCCGATTTCCTTCAGCAGGATGTGCCGTCTATGCCGGTCGAGGTCTTCTGACGAGAGGCTCATGCGCCAGCCCTCAGCGCGGTGGAGGAAATCGGATTTTCCCGTACACGGAGATAAATCCAGGCGGGCGCCTGCGTGCGGGCAAGATGTGCTGCCTGCGCGTCGGGGAGGCGGCTGGCGGCAAAACGGCGTGAGAAAGTGGAGGCGCGCGTGATCGGCGCGCCCGGCCGCGCGATTGCGGCGATGGGCAACATGCGGGCGATGTCTTCCCAGTTCTTCCAGAGATGGAAGTTGGCGAGATTATCCGTACCCATCAGCCAGACAAAACGTGCATCGGGGGCTGCCTTGATGAGCGCGCGCACTGTGTCGACGGTATAGGTGAGGCCGATTTGATCTTCGATATCGGTTACCTTCATGCCGGCGCTCCGCGCCATGGCGCGGGCCGAGGTGAGGCGCTTGGTATAATCTCCGTGATCGGACTTCAGAGGATTCCCCCGCGCAACGACCCACCAGACGGCGTTGAGTTTCAGCCGTTTCAGCGCGGTCTGCGCGACCAGGAGGTGCCCTTCATGGGCCGGATTGAAACTGCCGCCCAGCAGCCCGATGGCAAGGCCCTTGGTGGGGCCGGGCAGGCGGGGGCGTATCAAGGGCGAACCTGGCCTGTGCCGCGTACGGCATATTTGTAGGTGGTCAGCTGCTCGGCGCCCACCGGACCGCGCGCATGGATGCGCCCCGTCGCGATGCCAATCTCGGCGCCAAAGCCAAACTCGCCACCATCGGCAAACTGGGTGGAGGCGTTGTGCAGCACGATGGCGCTGTCGACATGGGCGATGAAGGTTTCGGCCGCGTCTTTATCCTCGGTGATGATCGCGTCGGTATGGCCCGACGACCAGCACGCAAGATGCGCCAGCGCCCCGGGCAGGCCATCGACCACGGCGATGGAGAGGATTGCGTCCAGATATTCGGTCGCCCAGTCGGCCTCTGTTGCCGGCGTGATGTCGCCCAGAATGGCCCGTGTGCGGCCATCCCCGCGCAACTCGCAGCCCGCCTCTGTCAGCGCCTTGGCGATCTGCGGCAGCAGGGTTGCGGCAACGGCCACGTCAATCAGCAGCGTCTCGGTTGATCCGCACACGCCCGTGCGGCGCATCTTTGCGTTGAGAACGATGTCGACGGCTTTCTTCGGATCGGCCGCGGCGTGGACATAGGTGTGGCAGAGGCCTTCAAGATGGCCGATCACCGGCACGCGGGCATCAGCCTGCACGCGCTCGACCAGGCTGCGCCCGCCGCGCGGCACGATCACATCGAGCGCGCCATCAAGGCCGCCCAGCATATGGCCCACGGCGTCGCGATCAGTTGTTGCCACAAGCTGGATCGCGTCGACGGGCAGTTCTTCCGATTTCAGCGCGCCGCGCATGGCATTGGCGAGGGCAGCAGACGACTTGGCGCTCTCCGAGCCTCCGCGCAGGATCGCGGCATTGCCCGAGCGCAGGCAGAGCACGCCGGCGTCCACGGTCACATTCGGGCGGCTTTCATAGATGATGCCGATGACGCCGAGCGGCACGGTGATGCGCGCAATGTCGAGCCCGTTGGGCGGGGTCCAGCGCGCCAGTTCCCGCCCCAGCGGATCAGGCAGGGCGGCGACGGTCTCGACGCCGGCCGCGATGCCTTCAAGGCGCGTCTCGTCCAGGGCCAGCCGGTCCAGCATCGCCGGGGCAAGGCCCTTGGCTCTGGCTGCGTCCATATCCTCAGCGTTCGCGCGCAGGATTTCCGGCGCGGCGGCGCGGAGGGCGGCAGCGATCGCGTTGAGGCCGCGCGTGCGGTCCTGCGCTGTCAGGAGGCCGAGTTCCTTTGAGGCGGCGCGAGCGCGGCGGCCCATGTCGAGCATCGTTTCTGCAAGCGCAGCGCTGGGCGGGGAGGTCTGAACGGTCATGGCGCCATCAAGTGCCGCAAAAGGGCATTTGCTGCAAGGTTTGGCTCAGGGCAGGGAATTGAGGAGCGCGAAGGCGGCCCGGCCCACGGCCTCATAAGTTGCCTCATTGCTGGCTTTTGCGCTGACATACACAGCCTGCGAAAAGGCACGCAGATTGTGCAGCTTCGCCAGCGCGGCCTCTGAACTGTAAGCGTCTTCCCGCAATGGATCATCGGCCGGCCAGAGACTTTCAAACCACGCAGTCCATTCCGCCTCACTGAGCATTTCCTTTTGTGCCAGATACATCACCGGCGTAGCCAGCCGCTCGCTTTCCCCGAAAACATAGGCGTGATCGGCCGGGCCAGCTTTCAGCGCCACGGCTGCAAGGATCGCGTCCGCCTGCGGCCGGGTAAGCTGCCGGTTGAGCGAGAGCTGCATCAGCAGGTCTGCCGTATGGGCCACGCCGTGACGCCAGCCCTCGGTATCGCTGAAGCCCCGATAATCGCTGAGGCTGGCCAGATAGGTATGGGCCGCGGCGATCAGCGCGCTGCGCTCCTCGGCGGTCATCCAGGGCGATACCCGATCTGTCCGGGCCACTTCGGCCAGCGCCAAGGCGGCAAAGGGCGGGGCAAAGCCTGCGGGATCATCCGCCGCCAGCATCACCAGAAGCTCTGTCTTCAGCGGGGCGATCGTACCCGCCCCGATCAACGCGCTGCGCATCATCTGGGAGAGGGCAGTATAGGTCACGCCGTCGCGCAGGGCTGGGTCAGGATCTGCCAGGCAAGGCAGAAGGGCCAGCGCCAGCCTGTCCCGGTCCGCCTGCGCCATATCGAGAATTGCGTCCCCGCGCGCACGCTCATCGCCCAGCATGGCAAGGCCTGCTGCGGGCGGGCAGGGCGCGAGCGCGGCCTCCATAGCAACCGGCTGCGCAGGCTCCGGAAGGCTGGCACAGGCGCCGAGCAGCAAAGGCAGGATCAGGCAGCGCAACATGTTTGGGGCCTCCGGCAGTCTTGCGGCAAGCGTGCGCCACGCAGATGGGGCTGACAAGCGGCGCGAAGGCACTATTGTCCCCCCTCAAGAAACACGCCCAGCGGAGGAACCCCATGATCGACATCGACGCGATGCCCTATATTGCGGATATTCCGCCCGTGCAGGCGAAGCTGCGCCCCACCGAAACGGCGCTGTGGTTTGAGGACAGGGCGACAAGCTTTGCCGACCTGGAGACGCGCACAAACCAGATCGCAAACGGCCTCCTTGGTCTCGGCCTCCAGCCGGGTGACCGGGTCGGCTATCTGGCGAAGAATACCGACGTCTATTATGAAATCCTCTTCGGCTGCGCCAAGTCGCGCACGGTGATGACGGGCGTGAACACGCGCCTCGCCCCGCCGGAGGTGAAGTTCATCCTGTCGGACGCCAAGACGCGCGTGCTGTTCGTCGGCAAGGAATTCTACGCAATGATCGACCAGATCAAGGCTGAGCTGCCCGATCTGATGCGTATCATCACGCTGGATGGCGACCGGGAAGACTGGGACTTTTTCCCTTCCTGGCGCGATTCCAAATCGAGCGCGGCGCCAGGGATCGCGGTGCAGGGCGATGATGATGTCATCCAGCTCTACACGTCGGGCACGACCGGCCTGCCCAAGGGCGTACAGCTGACGAATGACAATTACCGCGCCTTCTTCACCCAGGCCGGCATGCTCGAATGGTCGAGCTATGATGTCGGCGAGGCGATCATGAACGCCATGCCACAATTCCATGTGGCCGGCGTCAATGTCGGTATTCTGGCCTGCCTTCAGGGCGCCAAGACGGTGATCCTGCGCGAGATTGATCCGGGGCTTATCCTGAAGCTGATCCCCGAGCATAAAATCGCCCACGCCTTCTGGGTGCCTGCGGTGATCCTGATGCTGACGCAGCAGTCGGCCATTCGCGAAACCGATTTCTCCAGCCTCAAACAGGTCTTCTATGGCGCCTCGCCCATCTCCGAAGCGCTGCTGCGCACGGCGGTGGAGATCATGGGCGCGCGCTTCACCCAACTTTACGGGCTGACCGAAACCGTCGGTGCCGGGACATTCCTGCCGCCTGAAGCGCATGATCCGAGCTGGGGGAAGCTGCGCTCCTGCGGCGTGCCCTGGCCGGGCGCGGTGGTGCGCGTGGTGGATGGCGAGGGCAAGCCGGTGCCCACCGGCGAGGTCGGCGAGATTGTCATCAAGTCCGGCTTTGTCATGAAGGGCTACTGGAACCGCCCGGAGGCGACGGAAGACGCCGTGCGCAATGGCTTCTTCCATACCGGGGACGCCGGCTATTTCGATGAAGACGGCTTCCTCTACATCCATGACCGGGTGAAGGACATGATCGTCTCGGGCGGTGAGAACGTCTATCCGGCCGAGGTGGAGAACGCCATCTTCGGCGCGCCGGGCGTCGCGGACGTTGCCGTCATTGGCGTGCCGGATGAGAAATGGGGCGAGGCGGTTAAGGCCATCATCGTGAAGAAACCTGGCGAAGATCCGTCCCCGGAGAGCATCATCGCCTGGGCCAAGGATCATATCGCCGCTTACAAGGCGCCCAAATCGGTGGACTTCATTGATGCCCTGCCGCGCAATCCTTCCGGCAAGATCCTCCGCAAGGATCTGCGGGAGCCTTATTGGCGGGGGCAGACGCGCCGGGTCGGCTAAGTGGGATCAGGGGCCGTCGCGGAAGATGAAGCGCGGCCCCGTCCCGCTTTTCCCGGCCTGATCGCCGGGATTATAGAGCGCGCAGCGCTTGAGTGAGAGACAGCCGCAGCCGATGCAGTTGTCGAGCCGGTCGCGCATATTCTCAAGCTCGGCGATCTTGCGGTCGAGCACGCCGCGAATGTCCGCGCTGATGCGCCGCCAATCGGCGGCTGTGGGCGTGCGTCCCTCGGGCAGGGACGAGAAGGCGTGGGCCACATCCTCGATTGTCAGGCCAAGAGACTGCGCAATCTTGATGAAGGAGACGCGCCTGATGTCCGAGCGCAGGAAGCGGCGATGCTGTCCCTTTGCGCGCAATGACCGGATCAATCCGCGGTCCTCATAATAGCGCAATGCCGAAACCGCGACGCCCGTGCGCCCGGCGAGTTCTCCGATTGTCAGGATGTCAGAATGTTTCAGGGACATGGAATTTTCTGCTTGATCTAAAGTGCACTTGAGATTGTAGCAGAGGTGTCAGGCATCAACCACCCTGAAAGGGAAACCGCATGACACAGGCAAATCAGAAGCCCGCCCGCATCGAACACGTGAACATCACCGTTCCTGATTCCGAACACGCCGCGCAGATCTTCGAGAAGATCTTCGGCTGGCATGTCCGCTGGCGCGGCAAGGCGATGAGCGGCGGGCACACGGTGCATGTTGGCTCGAAAAACCATTATCTTGCACTCTATTCTCCGCCCCCGGAGAAAAGCTGCCCGCAGCGCTTCGAGAAGGGCGTGCCGCTCAACCATATCGGTATCGAGGTCGACGACATCGTCGCCATCGAAACGCTGGTGCGCGAGGCGGGCTACGCGCCTTTCGGCCATGATGATTACGAGCCGGGCCGGCGCTTCTACTTCTTCGACGAGAGCAATATTGAATTTGAGGTGGTGTCTTACGCGCCCGTGCTCGACTATGCTGGCTGAGCGGATGCGCTCTCTCCCGTGACGGCTGGCAACAGCGGGAAGTGCATCCAAATGCGCTTCCCGCTGCATCTCATGACATAGGGAGAAAATCCATGAAAGTCTGTGCCTCGCTCACTGCCACTCTCGGTGTCCTCATTCTTGCCGCGTGTTCACCTGGCTCGCCGGGGGTGGAAGACAGGCCGGCAGAAACAGCGCCAATCGCAGAGACGGCGCCGGTTGATGGCCGTGCCATCATCGCCGATATCGGCCGCATCAACACGCCGAATGGTATTGAGGAGTCCTATGCCGCACGTATTGGCGGGGTAGATCAGTGGCTGAGTATTCGCGGGAAAGACCGGGACAATCCGGTCATCCTGCTGGTGCATGGCGGTCCTGGCTCGGCAGAGCTGGCCATCGGTTGGACTTTCCAGCGCGGTTGGGAGGATTATTTCACTGTGGTCCAGTGGGACCAGCGCGGGGCAGGCAAGACCTTCAGTCTGAACGATCCCGAGACAGTCATGCCGACGCTCTCGGTTGAGCGCATGACCGCCGATGTGGTCGAGGTGGCAGATCATCTGCGCCAGAAGCTCGGCAAGGAAAAGATCATCCTGCTAGGCCATTCCTGGGGCACGATTATCGGCCTTGAGGCAGTCATGCAGCGCCCGGACATGTTTGCGGCCTATGTCGCCCATGGCCAGGTCATCAGTATGCAGCGTAATGAGGAAGAAGGATTCCGTCTGACAATGGCCGCCGCGAAAGCTGACGGCAATGCGGACGCGGTGGCCGCTCTTGAATCGCTCGAGCCCTATCCGGGAGATCTTACCGTTCGGCGTATCGGTGACCAGCGAACCTGGTCGATCCATTATGGCGGCCTGGCGGCGTATCGGGAGAATGCTGCCCCTTGGTTTCGCGCGATGCGGCTGTCACCTGAGTATGATGACGCTGTCCTAAGGGGGTATGACACAGGTAGTCTTGGCAGCATCACGGCCCTGATGCCGGAACTGCGCGCCGTGTCGCTCGACCACATGAACCGCAGCCCAGTGCCGATTTTCCTCTTGAACGGCCGCCAGGATTTGACGACGCCGCCCTCGGCCAGTGCTGCCTGGTTGGACGCGCTAGAGGCGCCGGTGAAGGCCAGCTACTGGTTTGAACATTCAGCTCACCTGGCTTTCATGGAGGAGCCAGGCAAGGTTCTGATAACGCTTGTCACCTGCATCCGCCCTTATGCGGTGGAGCCGGATATGGAGGCCGCGCGCGCCGCAGCGGCGGGCTGTGTCCACGAAGACTAGGCGCCTCAGTTGGCGAGCCTCATCCAGTCGCGGGCAGATTGCAGCGCCATCTTCACTTCAGCGGAAGTCAGCATCTCTGCCATTTCCTGGCGCTGCATGCGGGCATCCTCATGACCGCGAACAGCGGCGAGGTTGAACCATTTGTGCGCTTCCACGAGATTGATCTCGGTGCCGGTGCCGGTCGCGTAGGCAAGGCCTGCGCGGTAAAGGTCGTCGGGCAACGAATGGGCGCCAAGCAGGCTCGCGGGTTCTACGGGTGTATCTGAATAGGCCATGTCTCTTGTCTTTCACTCCTCTACGGCCCGCCGGGTCTTCCCGTGCTGTGGCCGAAAATCCATCACGCGCCAGATCATCCGGCGACGGATAAACCCTGCCCTGAGAGGGTTGGAACATGGTTAAGATTGCATTTGCCATCACGCGGCTTCGTAAACGCCAGGGGCGCTGGCGTTAGCAATTGGCCGGGGACTGACCTTTTTGGCCGGTTAAGGCTCTGCCGGGGCGGGATTTAGTCCATTCCCGGATAGCGCGCGAAAGCGGGGATATCCGAGAGATGCGCCACCCAGCCTGCCTGCTCGGCGGTCTGCACTTGCGCGCCGGGTGTAAAGTCACCGGGCGTATCCAGCGTCATCAATTGTACGTCCACAATACCGGGCAGGTAGGTCTCGTTGATATAATAGAGGCCTGTGCCGCAGGCGGGGCAGAAATAGCGGAACGAATCGCCTGAAGAATTTACCGCCCGCGCCTCGCCGGCGCTGACCTGGAAATCATCCCTGGACACCATCGCCCAGGCCACCATCGGCGCCCCGGCGCTTTTCTGGCAGTCCCGGCAATGGCAGAGCGAGACCCGCTCGGGTGCGCGGGCGATCGCATAACGCACCGCCCCGCACTGACATCCCCCTTCAATTGCCATGTTCGCCTCTGTTGTTGTTCATGTAATGTTCTTTTTGCCCTCTGGCGCATGCGAGGTCAAATGAAAGGTGAGGCAGCCCCAAAGAAAAAGCCCCACAGTTTCCTGCGGGGCTTTTTGCATTTACCTTGGGCAAGCCTGAAATCAGGCGGCCACTTTTTTCTTTGCCAGCGATTTGGCGAGTTTTTCCATCGCCTTGCCCTTGTCGATATTCTCGACAGCGGCGAGTTCGCGGGCCATCCGGTCCAGCGCGCTCTCATAGAGTTGGCGCTCGGAATAGGATTGCTCGGGCTGGTCTTCGCCGCGGTGCAGGTCGCGGACGACCTCCGCAATCGAGATCAGATCGCCGGAATTGATCTTGGCCTCGTATTCCTGGGCGCGGCGCGACCACATGGTGCGCTTGATCCGGGCTTTGCCACCGAGGGTCTTGAGCGCGTCATCCACCAGCTTGGAGCCGGCAAGGGCGCGCATGCCCGAAGCTTCGGCGCGGTTGGTCGGCACCCGCAGGATCATCTTGTCCTGATCAAATGCCACGACATAGACTTCCAGCTGCATGCCCGCGACTGTCTGACTTTCGATACCGGTGATTCTGCCTACGCCGTGCGCCGGATAGACAACACTCTGACCGACTTCGAACGCGTGTGTCCGAACTTCTGCCTTCTTCGCCATGTTAGGTAAGACCCTTTTCTACACACACATTAAGAGAGACGAGTTTTTCCGGCCCAGTTCCTGATTAAGGCTCTGAGTTAGGAAATTCCGCTCTTCTTGATTGTTGTTCAGGAGTTTAACCTAGCACAATCTTACAGGAATTACAACAGCATGGCGCATGGCACGCCGAGAGGGAAAAGAAGAAGACTCAAGGAAATCGTTAACGCCCCCTGATCCTTCAACACCCCCACAGGCACTACAGGCTGTGTTTTTGAGGGGAATGGAAATCCCTCAAAGGTGGATTTTCAATCACCTGTACCCGGATTTGCCGTGAAGTATTTTTCCAGTTTGCCGGTTTCCTGGGCAAACGCTTCGCGGTCGGCCGGCGGATCTTTCATCCGGGTGATGTTGGGCCACACCTTGGCATAGTCCGAATTCAGCTTCAGCCATTTGCCGTCCGGATCGTCTTCGGTATCCGGTTTGATCGCCTCGACCGGGCATTCAGGCTCGCAAACCCCGCAATCGATGCATTCATCGGGGTGAATGACGAGCATGTTCTCGCCCTCATAGAAGCAATCGACGGGGCAAACCTCGACACAGTCCATGTATTTGCAGCGAATGCAGGCGTCGACGACAATATAGGTCATGGCAGGTCCGGGGTCTTCTGGCGGGTTCTTAGCCCGCCAATTGGCGAGGCCAGGCGCCCCTGTCAATGAGGCGTACTACACAGGAGACTGAGATTGGCTCAAACCGCCCCGGAAGTGCGCTGTTCCGCGCGCCTGCGGGCCTCGGCGCGCTGCACATCATCGACATGCAACAGCCCGGCCACATGGCGCACATAGGCGTCTTCTACGTCTGAGCGTTCCCCATCGGCATAGATCACCCGGTAGATCGCTTCGACCACTTTCACGCGTTCGGGCATGGGAAGCTTCTTGGCGTGCTTGGTGAACTGGTGGCTGCCGACGGCCTCTTCGGCCAGCGCTTCGGCCTGAGCGAGCAAGCTGTCGGCCTTATCGGCTTCAAACTCGAAGGCTTCCACCAGGATCTCGGCGATCATGTCGCTCTCGATATTGACGTAAATCCCATCCACCAGAGCCGCTTCGACCAGCAGGGCCGTCACTGCCACATAAGGGGGCATCGACTGTTCGGCGGGGGTCTTGGGCGTCAGCAGGCGCTTGATGCGGTCCATCATGGCTCGGCCTCCAGGGGGCTATAGAGTGCCCGTGCTTCTTCTGCGGGGCCGCGGCGGTCGCCAAGGCCCAGGACTTCGACGCTGTAGATACGCCCGGCCTTCCCGAATGTCACCACATCGCCGACAATCACCAGTGCGCCCGGTTTGTCGGTCTTGCGCGTCTGGCCAAGATGCGACAGGCGCACGCTGTGTCCGCGCACATGTGCGGTGGCCAGCGCGCGCGTCTTGAAGAAACGGGCCCGCCACAGCCAGATGTCCAGGCGGAGCGATCCTTCTTCCGGCATCCGGCCTTATGTCCTCAGATGAAGGGTTTGTAGGTGAAGCTGGTCTCACCGCTTGCCGCCTCGGCGGCCGGCGCGGCGGGTTCACGGGGCTTCTTCGGCTTGGGTGGGCGCGGCGGCTTTGGTGGCTTGGGCGGGGGCAGCAGGGCGGCGAGCGCAGCAAACGGGCTGTCAGGATCGGCGACCTTGCGGGCCGGTGGGCCAGAGCGGTTATCTGAGCGGTGATCTGGGCGCTGATCGGAGCTTTGACCTGAGCGCGAATGGGGCCGGCGATCGCCGCGATTGTCGCCGCGTCTTCCTTCACCGCCCTGCCTTTCACCGCGAGGTCCACCCCGGCCTTCGCCGCGCGGGCCTTTGCCCGGCGGGCGCTCCGAGGGCTGACGTTCAGAACGCTCTCCTTGCGGACGGTCTCCCTGCGGGCGCTCCCCTTGGGGGCGGGCTTCGCGCGGCGGGCGGGCAGCTTGCCCCTCATCCGGGCGCGTGCGGGCGCCATAGCGCCAGAGCGTCACTGCGCCGGTTTCCTTGTCCTTTTCGGCAGGCGCCAGGCCAAAGCCTTTCAGCACTACGGGCCAGTCGTCTGCCGGGCAGGAGACCATCGAGGCCAGATCAATGGCAATTGCAAAGGCGTTCTTGCCGGCATCCTTGCGGCGCTTGGCAATTTCCCAGCCAAGGCGCTCTGCAAGGTCAGCGCGCACCGCGCGGCGGCCAAAGCGCAGATATCCGTTGGCGGCGAGGGCTTCCTCCGGCCATGTCCCGTCGAGTGCAAAGGAGCCTGCGCCTTCCGGCGCGAGGGGATATTCTGCGCCCGAATCAACGGCCTTGAGAATGGCGATCACGCGCTGGGCGGCGGGCTTCTGCGCGTCGGGCGCATGCACGGCCACGCGGCCGGCGCGGATGCCGGCGGCTTTCAGGCCTTCGCGCTGCTCGGGCGTGATGCGCGCAGGCGGGTCATCCGTACGCAGATCAACTGCCGCGCCGCTCTCCAGAATGCGGAATGCCAGGCCCCGCGCGATACCCTCGAGTGCCGCGCCGGTTTCCCCGCTCGCAAGTTTCGCATGGGTCGGCAGAACCCGGGCAATCTCACCCTTCAGCCATTCTTCCACGCGCGCCAGGGCAGGGGCGCGCTCGCCCGCCTCCACTTCCACCGCGCCGATCAGTTCCGCGCGCGGCGCAATCCAGCTTGCGCCTTTAATGAGGCGGGCAATCGAGGCGCCCTTGAACTCGATCTCGGCCCCTTCGGTCAGCTTGAACGCGTCAGACGGTGCGCCGGCAATCTCGGCGAGGCGCTGGCTCAGCATCGGGCGGATTGCGGCGAGCGCGGCTCCGCGAACAGCCTTGCCTTCCAGCGTCCGGGCGTCGAGCACAGGCTCGAAGGCCAGGCCATTCAGGCGGCCGACGAGATGGCCTTCAACGGTCACGTCGCCGTCGGGCGTCAGATTGGTCACGAGGGCGTCTTCCTTCTTGAGACTGGCGAGCAGCGCGGTGGTGCGCCGATCGACAAAGCGAGCTGTCAGAGCACCGTGTAGCGCGTCCGAGAGGGAGTCTTCAATCTCCCGTGTTCTTTGCTGCCAATAGCCAGGGTTTTCCAGCCAGTCGGGGCGGTGGGCGGCATAAGTCCAGGTTCGGATGGCCGCAAGGCGCTGTTGCAGCTTGGCAATGTCCCCCAAAGGCGAGGCGAGATCTTCCATTCGCCGCTCAAGGCCTGCGTCCGACAGGCGCGCGTCCGGGTCGGCCAGCGTCTCGGCAAGGCCCAGAACCAGCCGGCCATGCCCTTCCGGGCCGGCCTTGCGAAAGTCAGGTAGCCGGGCGAGATCCCACAGGCGCCGCACCTTGCGCTCGCCTGTCACATTCGGGCCAATCCCGGCCGCCTCGCCCAGCCGGCGCAGAACCCATTCGTCCAGCGCGCGGGGGTTATGGATCAGCATTGAATTGCCCGAAGGCTTCTCCAGGCTGCGGATCAGAGATTTGAGGCTGGAATAGTCGAGGGCCGCGTTACGCCACTGGATCGCGTCCACAGGGTCAAACCGGTGAGCTTCGATGGCTTTCCATTCTTCGTCGGCAAAAGGGGGGCAATTGCCCGTCTCGCCAAACTCGCCATCGGTGCGGAACCGCCCGGCGCGCCCGGCAATCTGGCCGCATTCTGCCAGGGAGAGCGGCCGGTGGCGCCGCCCGTCGAATTTCGAGCGCGAGGCAAACACCACCCGCTCGACGTCGAGGTTCAGCCCCATGCCGATGGCGTCGGTGGCGACTATGTAATCGACCTCGCCTGACTGGTAGAGCGCCACCTGCGCGTTGCGGGTGCGGGGGCTGAGCGCGCCCATGACGACCGCCGCCCCGCCTTTCTGGCGGCGCAGAAGCTCGGCAATCGCGTAGACTTCCTCAGCGCTGAAGCCGACGATGGCCGTGCGTTTGGGCAGTTTGGTGATCTTGGTATGGCCAGTATAGCGCAGCTCCGAGAAGCGTTCGCGCGGCTCGGTCTCCACGCCCAGCTTCAGCGCCTTGAGCAGGCCCCGCATCGTATCGGCGCCCAGCAGCAGCGTCTCATGATTGCCACGCATGTTGAGAATACGGTCGGTGAAGACGTGTCCCCGGTCTTCATCTTCGGCCAGCTGGATCTCGTCGATGGCCAGGAAATCCGGGCGGATGTCGGTGGGCATCGATTCCACGGTGCAGATGAAATAGCGCGCGGTCGGGGGCGAGATGCGCTCCTCGCCGGTGATCAGCGCGGCGCTGGCATAGCCTTTGGCGGCGACCACCCGGTCATAAACCTCCCGCGCCAGCAGGCGCAGGGGCAGGCCGATCATCCCGGTTCCATAGCCCATCATCCGCTCGATGGCGTAATGCGTCTTGCCGGTATTGGTGGGGCCCAGAATGGCCTTGAGCGTGGTCATGAGCGGGAAGGGATGGGCGCGCGGAGACGTCAGGTCAAGCGCGCGGCATGTCAAAGCGGATCATGCCTTCGGCTTCGGGGCGAAAGCCGGGCGGTAGCCGCGTGGCGTTATCATACAGCGCGCCGGCAAAACGCGCCTTGGTGATGTCGCCCCACAGGCAGGTCGCCCCGCACAGATTGGCGCCGGAAAGATCTGCCTGCCAGAGATTGGCCCCGGTCATGTCGGCGTCCACGAGATTGGCTTGGGTAAGCTTTGCCGAACGCAGGTTCGCCCCCTTCAGCGAGGCGCCGCGCAGATGCGCATGGGTCATCGAGGTGTTCAGCAGGCGGGCATGATTGAAACACGCGCCCGCAAGGTTTGCCCAATCAAGCCGCGCGCCGCGCAACTCGCAGTGGTGAAACCGGACGCCGGAGAAATCCTGGCCGCGAAGGTCAGCGTCATGAAAGTCGCGCCCTTCGATCCGCAGCGCGTCACCGGCAGCGCCTGCCGGAACGTCCGTTCCTGTCGCCAAAGTGTCCATCAGTGACCCGTTCTGTCCCAATTTGTCCCAGATTGTCCATGTGTGGGTATTCGCGTGACTTTGAAAGGCCCCGGATTGACGAGGAATTTCAAGATGCAGGAAGAGGATTGGACAGGGCGTCCGCCTAGTCATAATCTCAACACAGCGTTAACCTATGGAGCTGGGGCGTTCATTGGCATTCGCAAGGGGATATCCGGCATGTTGAAACTCTACACAACGAGGACGGCGCGCGCGGCAATCGCCTTGGCCCTCGGCGGCGCGGCTCTTCTGGCGGCCTGCGATCAGATCGAGACGCGGATTGACCGGGCCCGTGAGATTGCGGACGCTTCTGTTGACCAGATCAATGGCGAGACCGTGATCGACCCCACCTATCGCAATCTGGAGCGGGCCAGCCCGGCAGATCGCGCGCTTGCGGGCACGGTCATGGCAGAATTTGTAATCGATGAGGACGACCGCCCGATGTTCGCCATCGGCTCGATCATCGCCAAGCCACTTGCCATTCCCGAAGTCGCTCCCATCGAGATCATCGGTGATGCGGAGCTTATGGAAGAAGAGCTTGCCTACTTCGACTCGCCGGCAGGCGAAGCCATGCTGGAGGTGGAAGAGGCACCCGCCGGCGCGCCAGCGCCGCTTCCGGTTGCGCCCCTGACCACCCGGGAACCGGCTTCCGCTTTCCTTGAGGTACAGCCCGCGCAGGTGATGCCGCGGATCACGCTTGATCCCCGCGCCAATCAGGAATCCCGTGAAGAGATCGCCCAGGCGGGCCGCAAGTTCGATCAGGTGGCGATTCAGGACGACACCAAACGCTTGCAGATGCGGAGCCTATCGAAGGAAGACCTTCAGGCGATGGCGCCGGAAGAGCGTGCCGAAACCCGCAAATTGGCCCGCCGGGCGCCGGTCGAACGTGAGGTGGTCCGCAAGCAGCTCGACGCGAATACCGTCATGCTCGACACGATGACCAGATATGGCGTCGGCGGGGAGGTGTCCCTTTCGCGTCAGGGTCAGATGGTGATCCAGATCGGCGCGGATGGCGCAAACCCCACCCAGTTCCGTGGCCGCAACGGGCCTGAGGAATTCCTCGCGCGTGCCGATACCTCCGAATGTCCCGAGGACGCCGATGCCGCCTCGGTCAGCGCCGATCTGGCGATGGCCACAGCCTGCGTTGTGCGTGACCTGCGCGCCTCGGGCCAGTTCGAATATGTTGAGCAGGATTTCATCTTTCAGAACCAGTTTGCCCGCAAACCGAGAGACATGCCGGCCGGGACGCCTGGGGAGACAAAACCGGGTGGTTCTACCGGATCATCTGGGTCGACAGGTGCAAAACCGGCTGTTTTCGATCCCAATGATCCGCTCTGGGCGTTGCAGTGGCACTTCCGCGACAAGGGGAGTTCCGATGGCCGCACGGCTGGCGGAGCCGGCTTTGAGAGCTTTTGGAAAAAGCAGGGCATTACAGGTTCAAACGGCATCGTGGTGGCTGTCGTTGATACCGGCCTGCAGATGAACCATCCCGATATTGCCGGGTCACCAAACATCATGCCCGGCTATGACATGGTTTCCGATCCGCGCATGGGCAATGATGGCGATGGGCGCGATTCCGATCCTAACGATCCGGGCGACATGTGTGATCCGACCAAGCCTGGTGCGTCCGACAGTTTCCACGGCACGCATGTGGCCGGCACCATTGGCGCGGCGGCCACCAATAACGGCGCTGGCGTTGCGGGCGGCGCTTGGGATGTGCGCATCGTGCCGGTGCGCGCGCTCGGCAAATGCGGTGGGCGCCTGTCGGATATCAACGATGCCATCCGCTGGGCCGCTGGGCTGATCCCGGCCGAAGTCGATGAAGGCCCCCAGGGCTGGTCCGAGGTCTGGAACGAGCACCCCGCGGATATCATCAACCTCTCCATCGGCCTGCTTGGTGCCTGCCCGGCCTCGTTGCAGGATGCAATCAACGCGGCGACGGCAGAAGGTGTGATCGTCGTTTCCGCCGCCGGCAATGCGCGCATGTCGACCAGCTTCTACGCGCCCGCCGGCTGCCAGAATGTCGTGACTGTGGCGGCCAGTGATGCGCGCGGTCAGATTGCGCCCTACTCCAATTTCGGCCCTGAAGTCATGGTTCTCGCCCCAGGCGGCGACCTGACACGGGACGATAATGGCGATGGCAAACCGGATGGCGTTTTGTCCACCAAGGCGGCGACCAACTGCTACGATCCGGTCACCGGTGACGGCGTTGCAAACTGTTTCTATGCCTATGAGCAGGGAACGAGCATGGCCGCGCCACATGTGTCTGCCGCGCTTGCGCTGCTCAAGGCGCGCGATCCGTCCGCTCGCCGGGAAGACATCATCAGCACGCTGAGAGCATCGCTGGATCCGCGTGAGAGCCTCCAATGTGCAGGCCTATGCAGCCAATATCCCGGGGCCTCCCCGATCGAGGGCAGCGCGGATATGTGTGCCCGTCCTTGCGGGGAGGGGCTACTGAACCTGGCCAATGTGCCCCTCAAGGCAACCGGTGGGGGTGGTCGCTGAGATGAGCTTCCCCCGTCTTCCTCTGGATGCGCGCGGCCCGCTTGGCCTGCTCGGCATCGGCCTCATCGCCGGGGCGGCGGGGCTAGCCGTTATTGGCGCTCAGGGCGGGGAAGACACCGGCGATAACGGTGGCCGTACGCAGCTCGCGGTCACCGGCAGCCTGCCGCAGGAGGCGCCAGCCCCCAACGCGTCCCGCATGCCGTTTGATCCTCCACCTGGCAGGCCCTCCCTGATCATTGATCCGGAGCCTGCGCCGCTTCCCCGCGAAGAGCCCGAGGAAGCAGCGCCCTCGCCAATTCCGCAGGTCACGATCCAGCGAGAAGGGGGCGGCGTTCTCCCGGCCCGGGCAGGAACGGCGGAAGTGGTGTTCATCGTCCGCCTCAAGGGCGCGCCGGAGGCAGACATCATCACACGTAGTTTCAAGCGCGATCCGGCTGCCGCGCAGGCAGCCTGGCTTGAGCTCACCCAGCGCATCCCGGTGCTTGCGGAGTTCGAGCTTGCCGGCGCCAGCTATTCCGGCGAGATGCGCCTCTCTCGCAGGCTTGCTGAAGCGAGCCCGGATGCCATCAAACAGGTTCAGGATCGCCTCCTCGCCATTGAAGGCGTCGTCTATGCGGATCCAGATTATGTCGCCCATCCCGGCCAGAAGGACACAAAATGAACTTGCGTCACCTCCAGATCGCTTCCCTTGTCTTTGTCGCCAGCGCTTTGCTCACAGGCTGTGACCAGATCAACTTTCCAGGCGCCGGCGATAAGCCGGACGCCAGCCCCAAGAATGCCGAACAGCCTCTTGTTCCGGGCACAGAAGAAGACGAGGGCGCTGGCGAGCTGGAGCTTCCGGTGCGTCCGGAGTCGGTCGCCGCAGACAGCGCCATTGACTGGGAGGCCGCGCGCCGCGATCTGGCCTCCCGTCCTCTGGAGGGGCGTGAAGGCAGCTTCCAGATTGCTTCGGGTGAGGCAGCGCCGCCCGTGCCGGTCTTCCTGCCCTCGGCGCCTGTGTCCGTGCAAGGTGGGGAAGCGGAAGTCAGGTTCCAGCCGATGAGTGATGGCTATTATGCCTTCTTCCCAGGCGCTGCCTACGACACGGTTGTCAACGGAACGAACAAGATCATCACCGCGCCTGGCGAACAGCCCCAGGCGCGCGACGATGCCTTCCATTTCCAACCCACGATGACGGGCGCGCAGATTTCCTTCTCGCGGTATGGCGCTGACTATCTCGTGGAGTTCGAATGCAAGGAACTGACCAATGGCCTGCCCACCTGCATCACGCAGGAAGAGGCTGAGGCGTTTGCAACGGATCTGGTGATTTCGGGGACTCGCTGATGCTGAAAGCACGTTTATCTGCCATCGGATTATCTGTTGCGCTGACCCTGCTGGCTGGCTGTGACTTCGTGCGCTTGCCCGGAGATGGCGGCCCTCCGCCTGAGACACCTGTGCCAGGGCCTGCTATTCCGCCCGGCGCGCCCGGTCCTCCGCCGCCTGATCCTGGCGAAGATCCGTGGGCGCTGCCCCCGCTTGAGGAAGACGAGCTCCCGGCGGTAGACCCCATCGACGGAACGCCTCCTGAAGAGACGCCGCCCAATCCGGAGATGCCGGTGGAGGAAACACCGGACGGAGACGCCCCCCCGGCTGAAACGCCGGAGGAGGAGCCTCAGGTGCCCGAACCGGATCCCGAGCCGCAGCCGGAACCAGAGTTGCCACCCGTAGTCGAGCCTGTGTTCAGCTTTCATGCGCCAGGCGCCTTGCTAGCCGGGTCGGGTGCGGGTTTCCCCGAACAGGTCGTGCATGCGCCGGGGCTGGTTTTCCCGATCAAGTCTGCACCGGCTTATCTCCAGTCGCAGGTCTTCATGTATGGCGGCGGCGTTGCTGGCGGCGACCAGTGCGACGCGCGCAATTACGACTATCCGTGGCGGGACAATTTCTGCGAAACCCGCTCGGCCAATCGCGGCTCGCCCTTCTGCCCGGCCAACAAGATCCATCAGGGTCAGGACATTCGCGTCGGCACCGCTGCTGATTGCAACACGCTCCGCCGCCAGAGCGCCGCCCAGCGCGGCATCCATGAAGTGGTCGCCGTGGAGGACGGTGTGATCACCTCCATCGGTACGTATACGGTAAAACTACGCGGGGCGGGCAGTATCTATAATTACATGCACCTCAACATGAACCGGCTCGCCGTTACTGCCGGCCAGTCTGTCAAGGCGGGCGATCTGCTCGGCTATGTCTCGAATGACTTTGGCGGCACGCCGACCACCATCCACCTGCATTTCGAGATCACCCAGAACACCGCCGGCAATGGCTGGGTGCATGTGCCACCCTATCTCTCACTGGTGGCGGCTTATGAGCGTCGCCAGAATGGTCCCGGTGAGCAGCTTCAGCCGGAGATCGGCATCGCCTCGGCGCCTGAATGGGTCATCCCGGAAGGTTATGAGATCATCGAGTGAAACAAAAAGGGCGGCTTTCGGGCCGCCCTTTTCATTTGGGGTTTCAAGAGGGTTCAGCGTCAGCCCGAAATCGCCTGTTCGTCGCGTTCGCCCGTGCGGATGCGCAGGATGGATTCCAGATCATGCACGAAGATCTTGCCGTCGCCGATGGTGCCGGTATTGGCCGCCTGGGTGATCGCCTCGATGAAGCGCTCCACATCTGCGTCGGCGCAGGCCAGTTCCACCTTCACCTTCGGCAAGAGGCGCACTTCATATTCTGCCCCGCGATAAACTTCGGTCTTGCCCTGCTGGCGGCCATAGCCGCGAACCTCGGTCACGGTCAGGCCGGTGGCGCCGGCTTCCGAAATTGCCTCAATGACCGCGTCCAGACGGCTCGGCTTGAAGACTGCTGTGATCTGTTTCATGGCGGTTTTCCTGTCTGGTCAGTCGGATGCTGCAAGTGCGAACGTAATCAACATGACGGCCTCGTCAATGTTCTTCGCGCGTTGCCGCGCGGGCAGGGCGCGCAATTCGCACGCGATCGGTCACAGGTGCGCCCGTTCCGCTCTTTGGCGGGGCATAGAGCCGCTTCACCGCCTCGATCAGAACGACGCCGCCAATACCAGGCGCAATCAGGCGGCCCATCGCTTCCCAGCCTTCGGCAGCGGAGGTGACCAGGCCAATATCGGCTGGCGGCATATAGAGCGCGCTGGAAGAAGCCGTGACCTGGAAGAGGCCGGTTGAAAGCAGGTTGGAAAGCTGGCTGCGCGTCCAGGGCCGGCCGTGACCAAACGGCGTGCGGGTTGCGCGTGCCCAGAGGCCTGCCCGATTGGCGGCCGTCAGCACGATGCGGCCCTCCGGCGCGGTCACGCGCCAGATTTCCCGCAAATAGGCGCGCGGATCGCCTGTCTCTTCCAGTCCGTGGAGAATAATCACCCGGTCAAACAGGCCATCGGAAAAGGGCAGGCGCGGATCGCCCACCGCCACGGCGGCGTTTCCGCGGCCCGAATGATCCCAGCTCACCGGCCCATGTTCATGCGGCACCGCCGCGATCATGCGCCTTGGCCCGGTGGCAAAAGCGTCCAGAATCGGCAGGGCGTAACCAAGGCCAAGCACAGAAAGCCCCTTGGACTCGCCCCACAGATCGGTCAGCTTGCCAGCAAGAATGCGCGCCGCCGCCTTTCCGAGGTCGGACGCGTAAAAGCGTTCAAGGGTGACGGCGTCCTGTCGCATCGTTATGGGTTGCTCGCGCGTTCCTGTAGTCTGGGGCCGGTATCTGGAGGTAAGACATGAGTGTCCTAATCGAAATACACCAGTTTCCCTGCCTGAACGATAATTACGGCTATCTGGTGCATGAGCCAGGCTCGGGCCGCACGATTGCCGTCGATACGCCCGACGCCGCCGTCTATCTGGCCGAGGCCGAAAAGATGGGTTGGAAGATCAGCGAGATATGGAACACGCACTGGCATCCCGATCATGCGGGCGGCAATCTCAGGATCAAGGAGGCCACCGGCTGCCGCATCATCGGCCCGGCCGGTGAGGCGGCAAAGATCCCCGGCCTCGACCGGGCAGTGAAAGGCGGCGATGTCGTCGAGTTCGGAGACACCAGCGCCAAAGTCATTGATGTTCCCGGTCATACGCTCGGCCATATTGCCTTCCATTTTGCCGATCAGGACGCTGCCTTCGTGGGGGATTCGGTTTTTGCCCTCGGCTGCGGCCGGGTCTTTGAGGGCACGATGGAGATGATGTGGGAGAGCCTGAAACGCATCAAGAAGCTGCCTAAAAAGACCCAGCTCTACTGCGCCCATGAATACACCCTGTCGAACGCGAAATTCGCCGTGACGATCGAGCCTGAAAACAAGGCGCTGAAGGAATATGTCGCCTGGATCGAGAAACGCCGCGCCGAAGACAAGCCGACCGTTCCGGCCCTGCTGGAGCGGGAGCTGGAGACCAACCCCTTCCTGCGCGCAGACCTTCCCGAAATGCAGCTCGCCATGGGTCATGCCGGCAACGCCGCTGCCACCTTCGGCGAAATCCGCGGGCGGAAGGATCGCTTCTGATGCGCCCTGCGATTTCCGGTGATCTGGGCCCTAACGAGATCATCCGGATGCTCGGCCTGACGCCGCATCCCGAAGGGGGGCATTATGGCGAGACCTACCGCGCCCCCGCCGAAGACGGCGCCCGAACAAATTTGACAGCCATCTACTATCTGCTTCAGGCCGATGAGCTGTCCGCCTGGCACAGGGTCGATGCCGATGAAGCCTGGCTCTGGCATGCGGGCGGCCCGCTGGCGCTCACCCTGTCGCCGCCCGGCGGGAAGGGCGCGGCAAGCCTCACCCTCGGCCCGGACCTGCGCGCGGGCCAGCGCCCCCAGGCAGTCATTCCGGCCCATCACTGGCAGACGGCCGAAACGCTCGGCGCGTGGACTTTGGTTTCCTGTCTTGTTGCCCCGGGCTTTGACTTTTCCGGTTTCACGATGGCCCCGCCCGATTGGCGGCCAGACGTCTGAAACACAAAAAACTCCAACGGGGTTGGAGTTTTTGCCCTCTTATTGGAAGATCCGTTGGAGTTTTTGGGTGCCCTTATCCACCGGATAAGGGCCCAACCAGTTTAGCCCGCGATATACTGCGCGCCGTTCACCGTCATCGTCGCGCCATTGATGAAGGCGGCTTCGTCTGAGGCGAGATAGGCACACATCGAGGCGATCTCTTCGGCCTTGCCGAGGCGCCCGACGGGGATCGTGGCGATGATCCCTGCGAGCACTTCAGGCTTCACGGCCTGCAACATCTCGGTGTCGATATAGCCCGGCGCCACCACGTTCGAGGTGATGCCCTTCTTGGCGCCTTCATAGGCCAGCGCCTTGGTAAAGCCGATCAGGCCGGCCTTGGCGGCCGAATAGTTTGCCTGGGTGAACTGGCCTTTCTGGCCGTTGATCGAGGAAATGTTAATGATCCGGCCGAAATTGCGCTCGCGCATCCCGTCCCAGACCTGGCGCGTCACGTTGAAGGCGGAGGTGAGGTCGACATTGATGACTTCCTGCCATTGGGCGAGGGTCATCTTGTGGAAGGGGGCGTCCCGGGTAATTCCGGCATTGTTCACCAGCACATCGACTGGGCCAATTTCGGCCTCGATCGCCTTCAGGCCTACGCCCACGGCGTCATAATCGGCAACGTCGAATTTGAAGACCTTGATGCCGGTTTCCTTGGAAAAGGCTGCTGCGGCCGCGTCATTACCGCCATAATTGGCGGCCACCGAGTAGCCTTTTGCCTGCAGCATTTCGCTGATTGCCTTGCCGATGCCGCGCGTTCCGCCGGTCACCAGAGCCGTTTTCGCCATGGTATGAACTCCTCCCAAATGTCTCGTTGTTTCCAGCCTTGCCCAGAAGAGGGTCACACATCAATAGCGCATTGGTCTTATGAGGGTTCTGTGCAAATATTTCGCACTAGCACAATAATTGCTTGCTCCATTGCAGGGCAGCGGACGAGGTGAGGACATGGCGAGACATTCAGGCTCAGGCGGGCCGATTATCATAAAGAAGTACGCAAACCGGCGTCTCTACGACACGTCGACCTCTTCCTATGTCACTCTGGAACACTTGTCCGAGCTTGTCCGCGAGGGCCAGGAATTTGAGGTCCGTGATGCAAAGACCGGCGAGGATCTGACGCGCCAAGTGCTGACACAGATCATTTTCGAGCAGGAAACCAAGGGGCAGGGCGCCCTGCCGCTGAATTTCCTGCGCCAGTTGATCGGCTTTTATGGCGGTGGCGCGCAGGCCTACCTGCCGTCTTTCCTCGAAATGTCGATGAACAGCTTCTCCCAGGCCCAGAAGGAATGGCGCAAGGCTGCCAATCCGATGGGGCTTTTTGAGGCCCAGACACGCCGGAACATGGTGATGTTCGAGCAGGCCATGAAAATGTTCATGCCAGGTGTTGCCCCTGGCAGCTCAGCCAGCTCTGAGCCGCGCTCGGCCGCTCAACCGCCTTCCAATCCGTTCATGGAATACCAAGCTGAGGCCCTTGCTGCGATGCAGGAGCAGATGGAAGTCATCCAGAAGCAGCTGGCAGACCTTTCCCGGAAGGAATAGGGCCGGCCAGCCGCTGGGACTGTCCCAAAATCAGACGTCGCCTGCCACGCCGAAGTCCCGGCGTGCAGAGACGATGGTAACGATCACACCTGCCAGCACATCCAGCAGCGTCATGGCGGTGAGGATGAAGAAGGTGGAGGTGGCGAAGTTCGGCATCAGCAGGAACTGCACAAGGCAGAGGATGAAGATCAGCAGCGAGATGCCATGATTGACGATCGTGGCGGTGCCTGTGCTGGTGGATTTCAGGATTTCCAGAAACAGGAAGATCACGGCCAGGAGGACGATGGCGTCCCCCTTGGAGAGCACCCATTCGACGCCCGAGATCATCGGCAGGCCAAGGAAGCGCTCGTTCAGCAAGCTCGCCATGGGCGCTGCCTGCGCCTGGATCAGCTGGCCACTGGCGTCCACACCCTGCACCGGGCCACCGAAGGCCATCGCCATGAGATTGTATAGCACGACCGGAATGACCAGCAGCGGAAAGATGCCGAATAATAGTCGCATGAATGACCCCTGTTTTTGAGTTTCGCCATTGCCGGAGCGCCGTTTCTGGTCGCGTTCCATCCTGGCAACGGCTGCTCCCGCCAATGCGATCCGAGTATCCTTCGAGGCTTTCCTGGCCACGTCCACCCTCGCAATGCCGGTTGCGTTTACCAAGCCTGTCTAACGTATCGCGGCAGGGGTGGCGAGAGGCTTTACGTTGCCTTGATGGACGGGCTCAGCCTTCAGGCGTTTCCGGTGGCCGGTCAAAGCTGGCTTCTTCGGCTTTATGGTGCAGTTGCAGGTTAAGCAGGATGCCTTTTGCGGCCGGCAGGAGCCACAGGCAGAGCAGCGTCACGGCAACGCCTACACCGGCCATCGCCAGAAGCTTCAGTCCGATGGGCAACGGGCTCATCGGGACCAGGAACAGGAACGGCGCCATCAGGATGAGCACGCCGAAGCCAACGAAAAACGCCGGGCCGTCTGCCGTATCAGCGGCGGTCATGTCGCGGCCGCAATGCGGGCAGGCGTCATTGAGCTTCAGATAGCCCTTGAACAGCTTGCCCTCGCCACAGGCGCCGCAGCGCTGGCGAAGTCCGGAGAGGATGGGGGTCGGTATGTAATCCATGCCTGATATTTAGGCACTGGCAGCGGGCTTGACGCCGTGACAAACGCCCGCGCCTCCTCTTGACGCGGGTGAAGGCATTGCTCACGAGTGCGCCCGGTTTCAAAGCTCTCCAGGATAACGCCTTATGTCCGACCCTGTCTTCAGCCGCATCGCCATCATTGGTGTGGGCCTTATCGGCTCCTCGATTGCGCTTGCCTCGGCTGAGTATGGCGCGGCCGGCGAAGTCATTCTCTATGATGCGAGCCCTGATGTTCGCGACCGGGCGGGCAGGCTTGGCCTCGGGACGATCGCGCCGACACTGGAAGCAGCCGTATCGGACGCCGATTGCGTCATCGTAAGCGTGCCTGTTGGCGCCATCGGGGCTGTCGCGGCGGGCGCTGTGCCGGCCATGAAGTACGGCGCCATCCTCACCGATGTCGGCTCGGTAAAGACCGAAGCCGCCCGCGCGCTGCACGACGCGGGAGATGGCCGTATTCATGTCATTCCCGGCCACCCGATTGCCGGCACCGAGCAATCCGGGCCAGAAGCTGGCTTTCCGACTCTATTTCGAGGCGCGTGGCACATCCTCACGCCCCTCTCGGGTCAGGACGAGGCCTATCAGACAGCCACCGATCAGCTTGCCGCCTTCTGGACCCGGCTTGGCGCGAGGGTCGAAGCGATGGACGCCGGACGGCATGACCGCGTCCTGGCGATCACCTCACACCTGCCTCACCTGATTGCGTTCAATATCGTCACCACCGCGTTTGACCTTGAATCGGTCGAGCAGGGCGAAGTGGTGAAATACTCGGCCGGCGGTTTCCGGGACTTCACCCGCATCGCGGCGTCAGATCCCGTGATGTGGCGGGATGTGTTTCTAAACAACAAGGAAGCCGTGCTTGAATGCCTCGGGCGCTTCTCCGAGGATCTTGCGGTTCTCCAGCGCGCTATTCGCTGGGGCGACGGCGATACGTTGATCCGTGAGTTCACGCGCGCCCGCTCAATTCGCAAGGCGATCATTGATGCGGGCCAGGATTCCAGCGCGGTGAACTTCGGCCGGAACACTCCGGAACCGGAAGACGAAGCGTAACGCCTATTTCGGCGCGCGTTTGGCCAGGATGCGTTGCAGCGTGCGGCGATGCATGTTCAGACGGCGCGCCGTTTCCGAGACATTGTGATTGCAGAGCTCATAGATACGCTGGATGTGTTCCCAGCGTACGCGGTCTGCCGACATCGGATTTTCCGGCGGGGCAGGGCGCTCATCCTGCGAGGCGGTCAGCGAGCGGATGATGTCTTCGACGTCTGCGGGCTTGGAGAGGTAATCGACCGCGCCGGCTTTCACAGCGGCCACCGCCGTGGCAATCGCGCCATAGCCGGTGAGGATCACAGCCCGCGCTTCGGGGCGATACTTCTGGAGCACTTCAACCACGTCGAGGCCGCTGCCATCTTCCAGGCGCAGGTCGAGAACCGCGAAAGCGGGCGGGTTCAGGCGGGCAATGTCCTTGCCTTCTGAAACATTGCTGACAGCCGAAACGATAAAGCCGCGCTGGGCGAGCGCGCGGGCAAGGCGCTGCACGAACGGGCCGTCATCATCCATGACGAGGCAGGATTTGTCTTCGACGCCTTCAAGGCTCGGATGCAGGTTCACGACAGCGGGGCGGTCCATGCGCACTCTCCTTCAGGCGGTCTGGCCGCCGGTAAGAGGATATATGGCGGAATTGTCAACTATTCCAAGCTTCGCGGCAGCAATGCTTGCAGCGGCCAGACCGCCTGAACGATGGCACCTGTGGCGGGTGGGGTCCGGTTTCGGGACGCGATTCGCCCGCCCGTGCGCTCGATCAGCGTCTTGGCGATGAAAAATCCCAGCCCCATATCGCCCCCGCCGAGGCGCGCTTCCGATCTGTCAGAAATATAGGGCTCGCCCAGTTTCGGCAGCACTTCGGGCGAAAATCCGGGGCCATCATCGGTGATGGTGATCACCACCTGATCGGCCGTCCAGCTCGCCGTGGCGTCCACGCGGGTGGCTGCAAAGCTCACCGCATTCTCGATGAAGGCGCCCAGCGCATGCAGGATTTCGGGGCTGCGGCCGAGGATTGGTGGCTTGTCACCTCCGCCTTCCCCGGGAACCGCCCGGACAACCAGAGCCACGCCGAGCCCCTTCATCGGCGCAGCGGCTTCCTCCACCAGGACATCCAGCGGCATCCGGGCATGGACAATATCAGTCGCGTCCCGCGCTTCGCGGATGGCAGATAGGATGGAGCGGCACCGGTCGGCCTGTTCGGCGATCAGCCTGAAATCTTCGGCCCGCGGATCGTCCGGGCTCGTCTGCTGAACCAATTCCTTGGCGACGAGGTGGATGGTGGCCAGCGGGGTTCCCAGCTCATGTGCGGTCATCGCAGACATCGCGCCCAGAGCCGAGAGTTTCTGTTCGCGCGCCATAACCACACTGGCTGCGTCCAGTGCGCGCACGAGCCGGGCCTCGTCCTGGCTGACACGGGCGGCCGACAGTGTGAAGAAGACAACGCCCACCGCCAGCGCAGCGAACTGGCCCCACTGGAAGAGGATCGGCAGATGCGTCCCGCCGCTTTCTGCCCAGGGCAGGGGCAGGCTGAGGAAGGGCATGAGTGCAGCCAGACCAAGCGCAAGCAGCGCAATAGCGCTGGCCCGCAGCCGGCCGAGGCTCAGGGCCGCCACGGTGACGGGGGCCAGCATGAGAAGGAGGAAGGGGTTTGATAGCCCACCGGTGGCCGCAATCAGGGCGGCTAGCTGGACCGTATCGAAGCCCAGTTGTAGCACGGCTTCCCAGCCGCTGGTCAGGCGTTGCGACTGGAAGGCGAAGGAGAGGAAGACGTTCAGCCAGGCTGAGGCGGCAATGATGGCGAGGCAGAGGGCGAGGGGCACATCAAAGCCGAGGACGAACGCCACGAGCAGCACAGCCGCCGTCTGTCCTGCCACCGCCAGCCATCGCAGCGTGATGAAGGTGCGCAGCCGCGTTCGCCCGAGGGCCGATTGCGCCGAGCCAAGCCCTTCCGGCGCCAGCATGAAGATCGCGTCTTCGAAGCCCTGTCTCGAATCTCGGGAGAAATCATCCATGCCCGACTTATGCGGCAGCCTGTCTCTTGCGCCAAGCGCTGGAATGGGGGCCTATCGCCGAATGCGTAACTCATTTGCCTTTGCTCTTCCGGCCCTGTTCCTGCTCGTAGCCTGCGGCGCATCGGACGCGCCTGCGTCCGGGGGCGACGGTATTGCCAGATCCGGCGGCATGAAATCGGGCTGCGCCAGCCGCGCTTATAGCGAAATCGGCGGGCCGATCTCCCTGATCGACCATACCGGCGCGCGGGTGACCGAGGAGACCTACAAGGGCAAGCCAACGGTTGTCTATTTCGGCTTCACCTATTGCCCCGATGTCTGCCCGGCGGCGCTCTCTACCCTAGGCGCGGCCTATCGCCGGCTGCCTGAGGGCGAAACTGTACCTCAGACCCTTTTGATCTCCGTGGACCCGGAACGCGACACGCCTGAAGCACTGGCAACCTATGTGACCACGCCGGCCTTTCCGCCTGGGCTTGTCGGCCTGACGGGCTCAGCGGCGGAAATCCGCGCCGCCGCCGATCATTTCAAGGCCGACTATGCCCGGATCGAGCAACCCGAGAGCCTCGCCGAATACACGATGGACCACACCAACCTCATCTATGTGATGGATGAGAACTGGAAGCTGAAGACCTTCTTCACCCACGAAGACACGCCTGAGACGATCTCGGCCTGTCTGGCGGAGCTGTTCTAGGCTGCGCTGGACCGGGGGGCGGGAATTCGCCGATACTGGGCGTTGGAGAAGCCCTGCCTCCACGTTGACCGACCCTCAAAATTCGCTCAGTCATTCTTGCCATCCCGTGCGCCGGGATTGCCGGGAGATCGAGATGTGGTGTGGCGGCGTATTTAGCGGGACCAAGATTGCGCTGATCTGCGAGGCCTATGTCGTTGCATATCTGCGCGACGAGAAGGAGGATATCCCTTTTCCCGGCATGTGGGACTTACCGGGGGGCGGACGTGAAGGGGAAGAAGATCCCATCGAATGCGCGTTACGCGAAGTGGAAGAAGAATTCGGCTTGAGAATTCCGGCAGAGCGCGTCCAGAAGTTGACGCGATATCAAAGCCAGTCGCCGAGCAGCATGGACACCTATTTTTGTCTCGCGAACATCGAGCCCGATGAAATTGATCAGGTGCAGTTCGGCGAAGAGGGACAGCGCTGGTCGATGATGGCAATCGATGAATTCATCCGGCACACGCACGCGGTGCCGCATCTTCAAGAGCGTCTCGCCCAGCTCCTTTCAGAATACTGATTTCGTTCGTCCGCAGTCTGCCGGCTCCTGCCGCGTGGCGGCCCTCAAATCTCGTCCGCGCCGCCCGGATTGCGGCGTCGGCGGATCAGCCACATCACGCCGCGCAGGTCTGACAGGGCGTCTCTGAGGCGGCCGAAATTGGTGTAGTTGGATCGGCCAGTGCCGCGTGGGCGGTGGTTCACTTCCCGGAACTCCACGCTATGGCCTTCCGAGCGCATCAGCGCCGGCATGTAGCGGTGCATGTGATCGAAATAGGGAAGGAGCAGGAAGGTCGCCCGGTCCATCACTTTGATGCCGCACCCGGAGTCGTCGCAATCATCTTTCAGCATCCGCTGGCGGATATTGTTGGCAAAGCGGCTGCCAAAGCGCTTCCAGGCGGTGTCCTTGCGGCTGCCGCGCCGCCCCATCACCATTTTCAGCCCATGCGGCGCATCGGCGCGCGTCAGCTGGCGATAGAGGTCAGGCAGGTCGGCCGGATCATTCTGGCCATCACCGTCCAGGGTGCCGACAACATGTCCACGGGCGGCAAGGATGCCCGACCGGATGGCGCGGCTCTGGCCTGCATTCCTGCGGTGGCCCAGCACACGGAGCATCGGAAAGCGCGCCTTGAGGGCGGCGAGCTGGGAGCGGGTGTCGTCGGTGGACGCATCGTCTACAAAGATCATCTCGAAGGCGCGGCCATCCAGTGCCCGGGCAATCTCGGTGGCGAGTTGCTCGACATTGCCGGCCTCATTGTGAACGGGCACGACGACGGAGAATTCAAGTGAGTCGGCCACGGCCAGTCCATTCATTCAATTCGGATGACGGGCGCACATAACCCCGACCGACGCCAAAATCGAGACCACGCTGTCACGCCCAGGCCCAAACGAACAGCATTTCTTGCCAACTGTGTCCTAATTGTCTGACTTCATTGGTTGAAAGTAACGTTACCGGACGCCCCGAAGGCGCCGCCAATTCTGCAAGACGCGCGGCCGAAGGGACGCTAAAAGGCGGGTCATGACACTGCTCGACCGTCTCTCCACCGGCTGGAAGGCCTGGGTTCTTCTCTTCCTCATCACCTTTGGCGCCGCTGCGCCGGGGGTGTTCCTGCTGCCCGCGCTCGACCGGGATGAGAGCCGCTTTGCTCAGGCCTCCAAGGAGATGCTGGAGGAGGATAACTACATCCTGATCCAGTATCAGGACGAGCTACGCAACAAGAAGCCGGCCGGGATCCACTGGCTCCAGGCGGCCTCGACGGCGATCTTCACCGGCCCGGAAGCCAATGCCATCTGGACTTACCGTATCCCGAGCTGGCTGGGCGCAGCCTTCGGCACGCTCGCCTGTTTCTGGGCGGGTATTCCGCTGATCGGGCGGCGGGCGAGTTTCCTCGGCTCGGCCCTCTTCGGGGCGACGCTGCTGCTGACGTCTGAGGCGCACATCTCCAAGACGGACGGGATGCTGATCTTTCTGACGACGCTGGGGATTGGCGCGCTTGTGCGGCTGTATGTCGAGAAGTCCCAGTCAAAGGCGATGGCGCTGCTGTTCTGGGTCTGTATGGGTGCGGGCTTCCTGATCAAGGGGCCTGTCACGCCGATGGTGGCCGCCTATGCGGGCGTTGGCGTCTGGCTCTGGGACCGGTGGAAGACAGGCCGGGGCGGGGATTGGTGGCGGGTGCTGCTCTGGTGGCCGGGGCCGGTCATCTTCGTGGCGCTGGTGCTGCCCTGGCTGATCTGGATACAGATGGCGACGGATGGGCTCTATGTTCAGGGCGCGGTCGGCAAGGATCTCAAGGACAAGTTCGTTGGCGCCTCGGAAGGACATGGCGGTTGGCCGGGCTATCACCTGTTACATATTCCCGCCTGGTTCTATCCGGCGAGCCTGCTGCTGATCCCTGCAATCGTGGCGACGCGCCGCGCGCTGCGGGGCGAAACGCTCAGCGCGCTGGGGCATGGCACGGCGGGGCTCAAATTCCTGCTCGCCTGGGGCGTGCCAACCTGGATTTTCTTCGAGCTCCTGCCGACCAAGCTCAGCCATTACATCCTGCCGGCCTATCCCGCCTTTGGCCTGCTCTGTGGGTATGCCGCCGTGCAGATGATGGACGGGATGAAGATGCCGCTCGCCCGGGGGCTCGGTATGGTCACCTTCCTGCTGGGCGCGGTTCTATTGCTGGCGGTCTCCTATCCAGGGGTTACCAGCTATCTCATGGCCGAGACGGCCGGGGACTTCACGACCGTCTCGAAGGAAGAGGTTCTCGCCGCCTGGTCGGGATACCGGGAATTTCCGCTCTGGTTCTGGGCGGCTGGCTTTGCGCTGGCGGGGCTGGCGCTGGTGGAATCGGCGCGGCTGCGCATGGGCGCGGCGATTACGCTTGCCGTCCTCTCCAGCGTCGCCATCGGCTGGCATGTGCGCATCTTCATGCTGCCGAGCCAGGTTTGGGTGCAGCCTACCGAGACCGCGCGCCTCGCGCTGGAGGATGTGTGCGGTGTTCCGGGCGAGGATGCGGCCTGCAATGTGAAGACGCCTCAGCGCATCCTGGCGCTTGGCTACGCCGAGCCCTCCTATGTGCTCTCGCTCGGCACGCAGAACCTCCACCCGCCGCAGACGCCGCTCGATCTGCCCGCCGATGAAGCGGCCTATCCGGTGGTCTACCTCCTGAATTTCGAGGACCGGAAGGCGGAGCCTGCGATTGCAGAAGCTGCCTCCAGCCTGCGCGAACAGGCAGCCCAGCTCGGCCTTTGCCTGACCGAAGGGGCGCCCTATTACGCGCTCAACTATTCAAATGGTGACCCGGTGCATTTCCGCGCCTGGCGGTTTGACTGGGGCGGCTGTCCCGGCGGCGATCAGCCCTCCAGTTCCACATCCCAGTAGAGATAGTCCATCCAGGTGTCGTGCAGGTAGTTGGGTGGGAAGCGCCGGCCGATATCCTGCAGCTGGAAGTTGTTGGGGCGGAAGGGTTTGTGTTGCAGATCCAGGCCACTGGCGCGCAGCAGTTTGCCGCCCTTGGCCAGATTGCAGGGACTGCACGCTGTCACGATGTTTTCCCAGGTCGTGCGGCCGCCTCTGGAGCGGGGCACCACATGGTCGAACGTCAGATTGTCATGCGCGCCGCAATAGGCGCATTTGAACCCGTCGCGCAGGAAGACGTTGAAGCGGGTGAAGGCCGGCGCCCGGTCCTGGTGGACGAAGTCACGCAGCGCAATGACCGAGGGAAGGCGCATTTCCCGGCTGGGGCTGCGCACCACATAATCATACTCTGCGATGATATCGACGCGGTCGAGGAACACTGCCTTGACCACTTCCTGCCAGGGCCACAGGGATAGCGGATAATAGGAGAGCGGCCTGAAATCAGCATTCAGGACGAGGGCAGGGCGACCATTGGGCGGGGTGGTGATGATCTCAGCCATATGTCCCTCCGATGTGGCCCCTATGGGCGTGATCCTGGTTGATCCTGCTGAAGACGCGTGCTCCTGATAGTCTTGCTTGCCGCTCGTTTAAGCGATTCCTTTGATAAGATTATGACAGTGAAGGCCGAACGCAAGGCCTTGTGCACTGCGTTGCCTCAGGCCCTGGGCGCTGCGTCGCGGGCGCGCTCGGCATTCAGCCACCCCCAGAGGAGGTGGGCCGCGACCCCGCGCTGGGGCCGCCAGATCTCCGCATGCTGGGTGAATATCTTTGATTCCATGCGGGTTTCGTAGCCGCCGAGCTGTTTGTGGGCCTCCATTAGGCCAACATCCGCAACCGGGAAGGCATCCATCGCGCCGACGGCGTAGAGGAGGAATAATTCAGCCGTCCAAGGCCCGATCCCGCGCACCGCGACCAGCTCTGCCCGGGCCGTATCAAGGTCAGCGGCGCAGACCCGGGCCAGATTGAGCTTACCTGACACCATCGCTTCAGCAATCGAGGTGAGATGGGCGACCTTGGGCCGGGAGAGGCCGCAGGCGCGCAGATCGTCTTCCTTCGCGGTGAGGATGGCTTCCGGCGTCACCTCGCCGAGGAAGACTTCGACGCGTCCCCAGATCGTGGCGGCGGCCTTGGTGGAGAGCTGCTGATGGGCGATCATCCGGCCCAGCATGTTGTAGCCCGGCGCGCTGGCGCGCCATTCGGGGACACCGAGGACATCATAGGCGCGGGCGAGGGCAGGGTCTGCCAGGGCGAGGCGGTCGCAGGCGGCTTTCAGCCGGCGGCGGCTCGGCGCGGTCATCCCAGCTTTTCCTTCTGCGCGGCGGCGCCTTCTTCCAGAAGGCGGTTAGAGGCGGTTTCCAACACCTCTTCGAGACGCGGCATCAGGGCCTTGCGGTCAAGCCCGGGCGGAATGGCGGGCAGGATCTCGTAGATGATCTTGCCAGGCGTGCGCCGGGTGCCACGGCCAGGCCAGCAGAGCCCGGCATTGGTGGCGACCGGCACGATCGGCAGGTCCAGCGCCTTGTTGAGCGCCGAAATGCCGGCGGGTTGATAGGCGGGCGCCGAATAGGGGGCTGTGCGGGTGCCTTCCGGGAAGATGACGACCGGGCGGTCCTTTGCGACCCGCTGTTTTGCCGAGGCAATCATGCCCTTCAGCGTCTTGGAGGTGCCTGCCCGGTCAATCGGGATCATATGAGTCTTGAGCGCATACCAGCCCAGGAAGGGGTAGAATAACAGCTCCCGCTTCAGCACGATGGCCGGATCGCGGCAGACGATGAAGGGGATGAATATGTCCAGCATGCAGTGATGCTTGCCGGCATAGAGGAAGGCGCCCTGCGGGATATGTTCCCGGCCACGGATTTCGGTGTCGATATTGCAGATGAGCTTCAGGCCAACGCGGATGATCTGCGCATAGATCCCGATTGCCCGCTGCGCCACGATACGGGGCAGGAAGAGGGTGGGCAGGTAGAGGATGCCGCAGATGGCCATCCAGCCATAGAGCCAGGCGACAAACAGGTAGGATCGGAGCGCAGTCATTCTTGCGCTGTAGCGGCGTTCCGCCCGCCCGTCACTATGGGGCGCGCTACATCACCGATTTCAGCGCTCGCATCACTGTGATCCCGGCCGCAATGCGCGCGGCAAGGCCGGCAATGACCGGGGTGATCACCAGCACGGCGAGATCTGGGAAATCCAGTGTCAGCTCGGGCAGCAGGCCGGACCGGTTACCGCTGGAGCGGGCGATGGCGATCAGTAGCGCCACAGAGGCGAGGGCAACGAGGGCGCCGACAGTGCCCGCCCGCAGGCCCAGCAGCCAGAAGCGGCGTTCGAACAAGCCGGCGATGAACCGGTCCCGCGCCCCTGCTATGTGCAGCACGTCCACGATATCCCGCCGGGCGAGCAGGGCGGCATGGGTGGCAAACGCGATGACGGCAATGGCGGTCGAGGCGAGAAGGGCAACGATGCCGAGCGCCACGATCCGGGCGGTGCCGAGCATCCGCCGGACGTCGCCTGCCCAGGCAGAATGAGAATCCACCGCGGCCGTATAGCCCGCTTCGTCCAGAGTTTCGGTCAGCGCGCGGCCGATGTCACCTGCGCCGGGCGCGGCAGTCACGGCGATCAGGCGCGGAACGGGCAGGTCCGCAGGCAGGCCCCGGCTGCCGAAGGTTGGCTCCAGCAGCGCGGAAATCTCCGCTTCGGAGAGGAGGCGCGCGCCGTCCACCCCTTCCACAGACTGGACGAGCAGGGTGGCGGCCAGCGCATCCTGCGGGGCGGCGTCTGACAGGGAGATGGTGTATTCCCCCTCCACTTCGGCCGTCCAGGCGCGGGCGGCGCCATAGGTGGACTTTGCCGTCAGGGCCGCCAGGGCGGCGAGGAAGCAGAGCGCGCCGACGACGAAGAACAGCGCGGCCTCGCGGGCGTCTTCCAGCGGAAGGAGAGAGGTTTCACCGCGTTTCATTCGGCTTCCTTTATCTCGATGCCATCGCCCCGGCGGCGGGAGGCCTTGCCGGGTTCGGGCGCATTCTTCACCAGGAGGCCATTGGCAAGGTGATAGACCGGCGCGTTGATCTGGCGGACGAGGCCGAGATCGTGGGACGCAATGATGACGGTGGTGCCGAGCCGCTTGTTGAGCTCGATGAAGAGGCGCATCAGCCGCGCGCCCATTTCAGGGTCAACGTTACCGGTCGGCTCGTCTGCGATCAGCAGATCCGGCTGGGTGACGACCGCGCGGGCAATCGCCACGCGCTGCTGTTCCCCGCCCGAGAGGGTTTCGGGGCGCTTGTGCATCCGCTCACCGAGGCCCACCCAGGCGAGCAGTTCCTCGACATCAGCGCGGTATTGCGCCTCCTTGCGGCCCATAACGCGCAGGGGCAGGGCGGCATTCTCATAGGCGGTGAGGTGTCCCAGCAGGCGGAATTCCTGGAAGACGACCCCGATCCGCCGGCGCATGGCCGAGAGCTGATCGCGGGTGAGGCGGCTGGTCGGGCGCCCGAACAGCGAGACTTCACCGGTGCTGGGCGGCCGTGCCAGATACAGCAGCTTCAGCAGGCTCGACTTGCCCGCCCCCGAAGCTCCTGTGAGGAAGCTGAACGAGCCGGGTTTCAGTGCGAGGTCAATCCCGCTAAGGATTTCACCTGACGCATCATAGCGAAGCGTCACCGCGTCGAGGCGGACGGCTGCTTCGTCGAAAATGTCCGGGCGTAGCTGGGTCATATCTGTGGCGCGTCCGGTGTTTGCGGGTTCAACGAACGGGGCGAATAGCGGGGAAGACTTCGGGCCATGATCCTTACCTGTCCTTCCTGTGGGACCCATTATTTCGCCGATGACTCAACAATCGGTGAAAGTGGGCGAACTGTTAAGTGCGCGAGCTGCGGTCATTCGTGGTTTGTGCAGCCTGCTCACCTGGCTGAAGACACCCAGGCCACACCCGCGCCGCACGAGCTTTACCGCGAGAAGATGCGCGAATCGCGCCGCGAGAAGAGCCGCTGGGCCGCGTTGATGTCCTGGCTGATCATTGGCCTGATTTTCATTGCGCTGACGGCTGCCTTTTTCTTCTTCCGCAATGAGGTGGTCAAAGCCTGGCCCCAGTCGGCCGCCGTTTACCGCCTGTTCGGGATGGAGGTGAACCGGTTTGGCCTCGAATTTGAGGGCATTGTTCACACACGCACCTTCAATGACACGATCCCCATCGTCACCGTCACCGGCCGGGCGGTCAACGTCTCACAGGGCGTGGTCGAGACGCCCGGCGTGCGCGTTGACCTGAAGGACGAGGCCGGGCAGATCGTCGCCACCCGCTACAGCTTTGTCACGCCGGTCGAGATTGCCCCCGGCAATGCTGGCCAGTTTGGCGTCGTGGTTGAGCCTACGCCCATCGAGAGCTATGAGCTTGAGCTGAGCTTCGTGGACCGCTCCGACGTGCCGACCGAGCCACCGGTGGAAGCTCCGGCCGATGAAATAATCGCGCCCGCCCCGCCTTTGCCGCCTGCTGACGAATTTACCCAAGAGGGAGCGCCCGGCCCACAATGACCGAGTTGCCCAAGATTGACGTGATCCTGCCCGAGGCCGAACTGATGGCGCGGGTGGACGAACTGGCCGAGCGCCTTGCGCCGCGTTTGCGGTCGGATGACTGGACGGCGGTGTCTATCCTGATCGGTGCCACGCCCTTCACCAGTGATCTGATGAAAGCGCTCGCCCGGCGCCATATCCATCCCGTGCTGGACGTGATGTGGCTGGAGAGCTACCGCGATGCGCGCGAGAGTTCCGGCCGCGTCGTGGTGCGCGCCGACATCGCGCGCAGCGTTGAGGGCAGGGGCATTCTCCTGGTCGATGACGTGTTCGATACCGGACGAACCCTCGATTTCGCCAAGCAACACCTGCTCGCCAAGGGGGCGCGCGAGGTGATCACTGTGGCGCTGACGCAGAAGCCCTGGGCGCCGCGCGGGGAACTTGGCGTCGATTTCTGCGCCTTCGACGCGCCGGGCCGTTTCCTCGTCGGCTATGGCATGGACGACAAGGGCCGCTATCGCGGGCTGCCGTTTATCGGGGCTCTTGATTAGATTGCTCGCGGCTATTTCCGCGTCTGCGACGGGGAGCGTTCGCGGGGAAATCGCAGTGCGATTTCTGATCCCGCTCACCGCTTGCGCCTTGCTTGTGGGGGCGTCAGGCCTTGAGCGTTCGTTTGCTCTTTCCCCTCTCCCGCTCGCGGGAGAGGGGAAGGGGTGAGGGAGCAATTTCTCCTTTGAGCACCCCGTTGCGGCTGAAGCGCTGAGGCCCTCACCCCCGGCCCCTCTCCCATTTCATGGGAGAGGGGAGAAGAATCGGCAGTATCCGGACTGGCATTGCCATCCGGGGTCGGAGCAGTTCGGGTGGCTCAAATGGAGCCGGTGCGCGGCGGGCGCCGCGGCGCCCGGAAAGGTAAAAGTGTTGCGGTTGGGCGCTATCGCCCGCCGTTATCATCAACTCTCGTGACCTCTCAGATGAGAGGCGGGCCAGTGGGGATTCTCTACCGGCTTTTTGGTCCGGCTTGCCTGGATCAACGTCCCTAGAGAGAGGCTGGACCGTAAGCCCCAGCCACCCCCATCCTCCGGGGCGACCCTCTCACAAACCGAACGGTACCGGCGCGGCCCCTGTGAGAAGGATGCGCTGAGTATGCGGGGCGGGGGGCTGGGGCGGATATGTGGGCGGGATTATTTTTGCAAAGGCCGGATTTGTGGCAGAAGCGGCGATAGCTGGCTGTTGGATAGGGTGGCGCGCTATTCCCCATTCAAAACGCCCTGAGGCTGAGCCCGGCGAAGCGGCACCCAATAGCTTGCCGTCACTTCTGCCTGCGCGGTGTTTGTAAGACTGTAAGACATCAGACGCAAAGGGCGGAACGATGTAAAAACAACATGTGCAAGCAGATATTTGAATCCCTTGATGTTGAGTACTGTATTACTGGATAACCTTGACGTCCTTTTTTTCCTTGATAGGAGTTATTCTTCTGCTAAGGTGCTAGAAATGAACCACGAGCAAAGTGTCAGCGAAGGAAAAACCAAACGTCTCCGCGGCGCAGGACGGGGTAGCCGCTTTATGGTTCTTGGGCGTGAAAACTACGCCAAGCTGCGGTCCATAAAGTCCGAAAATCTGCTCAATCTAACCCTCGCTTATCTGGTGCTTCTGGCGGGCACCGGTGCAGACCACCGGCTAACAAGCTGGTCTGCAAAAGCATGCGAAGAAAAAATTGGTATCGGGAGGCCTAGGGCCACAGCCGCGATCGTCGAGTTGATAAATTCTGGACTGGTTAGTGTTGCCGATGACGCAACTCCTTCGCGTCCTCGTTACGTAATGGAGCCACCTGGCGACGGCCCCGATCAAATCTTTCTTCCAATGCAGATTGTGACAGGATTCCAAGGGGAAGAACCTGTGCTGCGTCGAGTTAGAGAGACGGGAGATTTTGTGCTTCTGAAAATGCTGCTCGACATTTACGGGTCGCTTCAACTGGACGCAGCTTTTTCGGCCCCCCTATCGTTAGTGCAGCAGTTGCGGAAAAGCCCCGATGAGTCAGCGCAAAAAGTATTCGAGCGGGGAGTTCACAACCTTTGGAGACTGCAACTTCCAGACGTCTGGAAGGTTGGCGCCGAGTGGCACAAAGAGGTTCTTGAGCTAGTTGGGAGCAGTAAGGCCAATAACTGGAGCGTATACTCTGCACTGACAACCTTGATTAATATCGGTGCACTGAAAGTTGAGAACTGGATTTACACGAGCGATAAAGATGACGCTGAACCATTGATCCCACTTTGGGGAGGGGATGATGCTCTGCAAGAACTGTATCTGCTAATCGACTCTGCTATCGAAGCGTTTCTGGGCGACGAAGTATACGTTCAAGAGAAATACGCAGACGACCAACTTATTTTTCTTCCATCTCACGTGAGTGCGCCCGCAGTCCGAGGCGTTATTAAACCGCGCATCGAGGCTGACACGCCCGGTAGGCGCCGGACTTACGCGCGCAAAATGGAGCAGATTGGACACTTCGCCCAAGAGATGAGGCTGGCCCAAACAAACTTTTCGAATGGGCGGTACGATCGGGCCATAAGCCTGCTTCCGGCACCGAAGCAGGTTTCAAATGGCTGAGAAAATGAACTTTCGATTCTTTGGTCTGAAGACCGAAGCCGAGGGAATTAAATCTGTGCGAATTGCTGCTGGGGTGACAATTGTCGGTTTGATTGCATTTGTGGCGGCTAGTTGGTTTGGAGTTGCCCCCATCGCCGACGCCTTTGCTGACCTTCTGAGCCATTGGCTAATGAAACTGAAGTTGTAGCCCGTCACCCCTTCAGCAGCGCTTCGACTTCCGCGCGGCGGGGGAGGCTGGGTTGGGCGCCGGGTTTGGTGCAGGCGAGGGAGCCGGCGGCCACGGCATAGGTGAGGGCCTCCTGCGGGGATTTGTCCTTGATCAGGCTGACCGTCAGCGCGGCGCTGAATGTGTCGCCGGCGCCGGTCGTGTCGACGACGTTTACGGGCGGGGGCGTGGCGGAGGCGATTTTTGCGCCATCTTTCCAGAGCTGCGCGCCGTCGGCGCCCAGGGAGATGGCGACATAGCGGCCGGGGGCATGGAGCGCGGCGCCATAGAAGGCCGCTTCGGTTTCATTGACGATCAGGAGATTGGCGCGCGCGATGAGCTCGGGCGGAACGGCCATCGCCGGAGCGAGGTTGAGGGCGACAAAGCCGGTGGCGCGCTCTGCGGCGGCGAGCAGGGTTGCGGTGGGCACTTCGAGGACGCCCATCATATGTTCGATGGTTGCGCCTTCAACATCGCCGGGGTCGAGCGCGGCATTGGCGCCGGGGCAGACGATGATCTGGTTTTCGCCGTTCTCGGAGACGGCGATGAGGGCGACCCCGGTTGTCTCGCCATTGATGTACTGGGTGGCGGAGAGGTCGATGCCGCCGGCACGCAGGAGTTTGAGCGCCTCTTCTGCCATATCATCATTGCCGACGGCGGCGACGAGGCGGACGTCTGCGCCGAGGCGGTGGGCCGCGAGGGCCTGGTTGGCGCCCTTGCCGCCGGGATGCCGGGCGAGATGCGCGCCGGTGACGGTTTCACCCGCCTGGGGCAGGGTCTTGCCGCTGGCGACAAAGTCGAGATTGACCGAACCGACGACCGTGATCATGGGGCAATCCTCAATATGTCTTCGATCCGTGCAAAGAAGGCATCGGCATCGGCTTTGGTGACCCAGCGGTGGGGACCAGTCTTTGACGGCCTGACTTTTGTGCGGCCAAATTCCTTGCCCGGCTTTGTATTGACACTGACGCGGGCATTGACCGTCTCGAACATTTCCGGCGCCAAAAGCCAGGCGATGGTGGAGGGGTCATGCATTGGCACTTTGGTGCCGGGGCGGGCGCGGGTTTCCAGATTGTTGGCCGCTTTCAGGAGCGAGGCCATCATCGCGGCGCGCGGGCCGGGGATCTGGGCGATGCGGTCGGTGCGGGCGTCCGTGGCGCGGACCTGATGGGTCGCGTCGAGGCTGAAGATGGTGGCGGGCAGGCCGGTGTCCAGCACGATGGCGGCGGCGTGGGGATCGGCAAAGACGTTGAACTCGGCAAAGGGCGTGATGTTGCCGCCCTCGACATCTGCGCCGCCCATGATGACGATCTCCCGGATATGGGCGGCGATTTCCGGGGCCATTATGAGGGCGCAGGCGATGTTGGTCATCGGGCCGGTGATGACGAGGGTCATGCTCTTTTCCGGCGCGGCTTTCAGCAGGGCGATGAGGGCATCGACCGCGTGGGCGGGCTGGAGCGGGGCCCCCGGCTCGAACACGTCGATGCCATAGATGCCGCTTTCGCCATGGAAATCCTCGGCCGTGACCGGCGGGCGCAGGATCGGGCGCGGGCAGCCGGCGAAAACGGGAATGTCGCTGCGACCCAGAAGCTCTGCCATCATGCGGGCATTGCGGCTGGTGAGGCGCAGGGGCACGTTGCCAGCAACGGCGGTAATAGCGCGCACATCAAAGCGCGGCGAGCCCAGCGCCATCATCAGCATCACGGCGTCGTCGATGCCAGGATCGCAATCAATGATGAGGGGCAGGGGGGCGGTCATTGCGTGCGCGATCTCAGATATTCGAGGAGGGCCAGAACATGGGACTCTAGCGCAGGGCTGTCTAGCGTCACGCCGAGGGCGTCCATCGCCATGTCTGCTGTGACGCGCAGTTTCTTGCGGCCGGTGAGGCGGGCGATCATGGTGCTTTCGGCATGCACGCGGCCATCAGAGAGGAAGGTGTGCTGGAAGACCAGATGGGTGTCCTCCCAGCCGATGAGGCGGGTGTGGACCTCGAATTTCTGCGGATAACGCAGCATGCGTAGATAGGCGAAGGATTCGTACTGGATGACCGGGAGCCAGCCACGCTTGCGGAACGCCTTCAGCGCGCCGGTGCGGCCCATATAGTTCATGATCGCCAGGTCGGTGAACGAAGAGTAGCGCGAATTGGTCATGTGACCCATCGGGTCCTGATCCCCGAGCCAGACGGCCGAGCGGATGATGTGCAGATCCAGGAGACTGGTGTGCACGCGGCTGAAGAAAGCCGGCAGGAAGATTCGAAGGAACCGGAAGAATAGGTTCATGGCAGGCAGACTCTACGCAAGGCGATGTTCACAAGCCCCTAACGGCCCCGAAGGGTGCCAGATGGGCGGGCATGTCTATGCGAAGCCTGTGCCGGAAAGGCAAGGCGGGTGTGTGGCCGGAGGGAGGCGCGTGTTTACTCTGCCGGATGCGGCGCCGGGGGGACTTGAGCCGTTTCTTCCTTGAGGCGCCGGGCGACATCACCGGGTGAACCTGTGCGGCGGGCGAGCAGGGTGTACGCCGTTGGCACAACGATCAGCGCCACGGTGACAGCAGCGAGTGAGCCAAAGAGGATCACGATGCCGATGGCGGTGCGCGTTTCGGCGCCCGCGCCGCTGGTGATGATGAGGGGCACGGCGCCGGCGGCGGTGGTGAGGCCGGTCATCAGGATGGGCCGCAGGCGGGCGAGGGCGGCTTGCTTGAGGGCGGTGTCGAAATCCTTGCCCTCATCGCGCAGCTGGTTGGCAAATTCGACGATCAGGATGCCATTCTTGGCGGCGATGCCGATCAGCATGATCAGGCCGATCTGGGTGTAGATGTTGAGTGTCTGACCTGTCAGCCAGAGGCCGAGGAGGCCGCCGGCCAGGGTGGCGGGCACCGAGAGCATGATGACGAGCGGGTGTATCCAGCTTTCAAACTGCGCGGCGAGCACCAGGAACACGATCAGAAGCCCGATGACGAAAACGAAGGCGATGGAGGCGCCGGCCGAGCGGTACTCCAGAGACTGGCCTTTGAAGTCGATTGTGGCTTCGATGGGCAGCACATCGCGGGCGATGCGTTCCATGCCGTCCAGCGCGGTGCCGAGGGTGACGCCGGGGGCGAGATCGGCGTCGATGGTGATCGCGCGCACGCGGTTATAGCGGTTGAGCGTCGGACTGTCAGCGAAGGGCTGGAGGGTGACGATGCTGGACAGCGGGATCAGCTCGCCTGAGCGGGTGGAGCGAACATAGATGTTCTGCACATCGGTGGGCGTGTTCTGCTCAGAGCGGATGCCTTCGAGGATGACGTCATATTCCTCGCCATTGTCGATATAGGTTGTCACCCGGCGCGAGCCGAGCATGGTTTCCAGGGTCGAGCCGATTTCGGCGACGGTGACGCCCAGATCTGCGGCGCGTTCGTAATTGATCTGGATACGGTATTGCGGCTGGGTTTCCTTGTAATCCCAGTCGATGTCGACGATGCCGGGATTATCGGCTTCGACGGCGGCAAGGAAGGTATCGCGCCAGACGACGAGTTCTTCATAGGAGGGACCGCCGATCACGAACTGGACCGGTTTGCCGCCCCCGCCCGCCAGCCCCTGACGCATCATGGCAAAGCCGCGGATGCCGGGCAGGTCGGAGAGCTTCTGGTTGATCTCGTTAATGATCTCGTCGGCCGGGCGGCGCTCGTCCCAGTCAGCCAGAACAGCCACGACGTTGCCCTGATTGTAGGAGGCGGCTGAGCCAAAGCCCGGCGCGCGAATGAGCAGACGGCTGATTTCGCCGGATTCTGTGTAGGGCAGGAGGCGGCGCTCGATCTCGTCGAGATAGCGTTCCATATATTCGAAGGAGGCGCCTTCGGGGCCGCGGATTGACACGAAGAAGGAGCCGCGATCCTCGCGGGGGGCATATTCGCTGTCGAGATCCTGGAAGACGAACCAGCTGGCGATCATGATGGCGAGGGTGGCGAGCGCAATGGCAATCGGCCGGCGGACCAGGAAATCAAAGATGCGGGAGTATACGCCGCGCACCTTGTCGACCGCCGTGTCGATGCCCTGGATGAAGCCCGACAGCGCGCCAGAGCGGGATTCCGCGTGCGGCTTGAGGATCTTCGAGGCCAGCATCGGCGACAGGGTGAGCGCGATGAGGCTGGAGAAGGCGACGGCGGCGGCAATTGTAACGGCAAACTCCGTAAACAGACGGCCGGTATTGCCTTCCATCAGCGTGATGGGAATGAACACCGCCATCAGCACGAGCGTTGTGGCGATGACCGCGAAACCGACCTGACGGGCGCCGTTGAAGGCTGCCACGAGGGGAGATTCATGTTCTTCCTGCATGCGCCGGTGGATGTTCTCCAGCACGACGATCGCGTCGTCGACCAGCAGGCCAATGGCCAGGACAAGCGCGAGCAGGGTGAGCAGGTTCAGCGTGAAGCCGAGGCTGTAGAGGACGATGAAGGTCGCGATCACCGAGACGGGGACCGTGATGGCCGGAATGATCGTCGTGCGGAAGCTGCCGAGGAAGAGGAAGATAACGAGCGTGACGAGCACCACGGCGATGCCGAGGGTGGTCCAGACTTCGCGAATGGAGGCTTCAATGAAGACCGAGCTGTCAAAGGCGCGGTAGAGCTGCATGCCGCTGGGCAAGGTCGCGTTAAGCTCGTCGGCGAGCGCCTTGGCGCCGTTGGCCACCTCCACCGTGTTGGCGGTCGACTGCTTGACGATACCAAGCCCGACCATCGGCTCGCCATTCCCGCGAAAAATGGTGCGGTCGTCTACGGTGCCGCGCTCGACACGGGCAATGTCTCCGAGACGCACGAGATAGCCTTCGCCCTGAGCAATGACGAGGCCGGCAAAGTCTTCGGCGGTGCGGAAGGAGCGATCAATGCGGAGTGTATAGTTGACCGCGCCGGATTCGAGGGTGCCGGCAGGGGCCTCCACGTTTTCCGAGCGAAGGGCACGTTCCACATCGCTGGCGGTAAGGCCACGGGCCGCCAGAGCGCGCCGGTCTAGCCAGACGCGCATGGCATAGTCGCGCGCGCCGCCGACCTGGATGCGGGCAACGCCGTCAATCGCCGAGAAGCGGTCAACGAGGAAGCGGTTGGCATAGTCGGTGAGCTCCGGCGTCGTCATCTGCTCACTGGCAAAGTTCAGCCAGAGAATGACATCGTCGTCTGCGTCAGCCTTTTCGACCTCGGGCGCGTCAGCCTCCGGGGGCAGGCGGTCTGCGACGCTGGAGACGCGGTCGCGGACATCATTCGCGGCTGCGTCAATGTCGCGGTTTACGTCAAACTCAATCGAGATATTGGCGCGGCCATCGCGGGAACGTGAGTTGATGAACCGGACGCCGCCAATGCCGGCGATGCGTTCTTCGATGACCTGCGTGATGCGGGTTTCCACCACAGACGCCGAGGCGCCGGGATAATTCACGCTGATCGACACGACGGGCGGGTCGATGTCTGGAAACTCCCGCAGCGGCAGACGCGAAAAGGCCACCAGGCCAAACACGATCAACAGGATCGACAGGACCGAAGCGAAGACCGGGCGTTTTACCGAAGTGTCGGAAAGAAACATCGCCCTAATCCAGGTTCACGGCAGGCCCACCGACCGACCCGCCGCGTGCGGCGGGTTTGGGCTGGAGTATTCCTTCATCCACGATCACGACCGGGGCGCCTTCCCGCACGCGCAGGGCGCCTTCGGTGATGACTATCTGGCCGGCGCTGAGCCCTGACACCACTTCGACGCGGCCATTCTGGCGCAGGCCTGGCTCGATCTTCACGCGACGGGCAACGGTCTGTTCGCCGCTGGTGTCGGCGACCCAGACAAAGGTTTCCGGGCCGCGCGGCTGAAGCGCAACTTCCGGGACGGACAAGGCGCGGCGCGGCGCGGCTTCCAGATTGACCGACATATACATGCCGGCCTTGAGGATTGCCGACGGGTTTGGAACATTTGCACGCACACGGACGGACCGGGTCACTGGATCAATGGCGTTGTCGATGGAATCGACCGCGCCGCTGAAGACCTGGCCCGGCAAGTCGCCGGTAGAGGCCTTGATCTCAAGGCCGGGGCGCAGAACCCGCAAGAAGCTGGAGGGCACGGCAAATTCAAGCCGCATGACACTGTCATCAATCAGGGTGGCGACAACGTCACCGGGGCCAACGAGCGAGCCGACGCTGACACGGCGGAACCCCAGAACACCGTCAAACGGAGCAACCAGGACACGGTCACTTTGGCGGGACTGAACGGCGCGCAGCTGGGCGGCGGCTGTGTTGACGTTGCGGCGGGCCGCGTCCAGTTCGGAGGTTGAGACAGCGCCCTGTTTTGCCAGCGGCTCGACTCGTGCGAGATCCTGGTTGGCCTGGGCGAGGTCTGCTTCAGCAGACTGGACGAGGGCGACCTGTTCGCGCTGGGCGAGGGAGAGGAGGGTCTTGCCCTTCTTGACCCGGTCACCGTCTTCAAAGAACACGGCGGTCACCCGGTCTGACGCGGTCAGGGTAAGGGCAACCCGCTCATTGGGCTCCAGCGTACCGATGGCTTCGACGCGACTGGCGAATATCTGTTCACGGATCGGTTCTGCAAAGACGCTGCTGGGCGGAGGGGTGCGGCCCGAATTTCCGGGGCCACCGCCGCGCTGCTGGGTGAGGGCGGGGGTTGCGACCAGGATCGCGGCCACAATCGCTACGCCAGCGGCTTTGAGAATATTGGATCGGCTAAGCGTCAGCATCGGATTTTCCTATCCCGCCCTGAAGGCGGCGAGTTCTTCGTCGGTCCAGATGCCGCCCAGGCTTCTGTAAGCGCGGACGGCGCGCCGGGCGGTTTCTGCCCGGTTGACCGCAAGGCGGTCTTCCGCGTCGAGCAGCGAGCGCTGCGCGTCGAGGACATTGAGGTAGCTGTCGAGCCCTTCCTGATATCTCAGGCGGGCAAGGTCGAGCGCCCGGCGGGCAGACGCAAGGGCGGCGTCGAGGTCCGCAGTGCGGCGGTTTTCTGCGGCCAGATCTGTCAACGCGGTTTCCGCGTCTGCCAGGGCATCAAGTACTGTAGACTGATAATTCGCGATGATCTGCCCGGTTCGCGCATCCGTGACGTCGATATTGGCATATACTCCGCGCAGGTCGGGTCCGGCCCAGCTGATGGCTGGCCCGAAATCGAAGCCAATGCTTTCATCGCTGATGGCGACGCCTGTGTTGCGCACCAAGCCTAGAAGATTTGCATTGAGCGTGATGCGGGGAAAGAGGCCGGCGCGGGCGGCCTCGCCCATTGCGAGGGCAGCGCCGATCCGGGCTTCGGCAACGCGGATATCGGGACGCCGACGCAGGAGATCTTCCGGAGTACCCGCCGTGATAGGCGCTTCGAGCGCCGGAATGATGCCTGGCGATGTCGTCAGCTGTTGCAGAAGGCCGCCCGGAGAGCTGGCCGGAACAGCCGTGAGGGCTGCCAGGCGGCTTATGGCGGCTTCACGGTCGGCCTCATAGACCGGCAGGCCCGCCAGCGTGGTACGGTACTGGGTCTGGGCCAGTTCAAGATCGAGTTGGGTTGCGCGGCCATTGTCGACCAGAGTGCGTACGAGTTCGAGGCTTTCAGACTGGGTTTGCGCATTGCGACGCCCGACTTCCAGGCGCGCTTCAGCGCCGCGCAGGTTGATGTAGGACAGCGCCGTTTCGGAGGCGAGGGTGACGGCAATGTCCCGGCGCAGCTCGCGCGCTGTGGCAGCGTCATAGCGGGCCGCCTCGACGAGGGCGGCGATACGGCCGAAAGCGTCGAGCTCCCAGCTGGCCGCCAGGGTGCCGGTGGCGTTGACATTGATCCGGTCAGCAGTGGTGCCGGTCGGGCGGGCGGCTGTGAGCCCCGCGCGGCTGGACGCGGTGGGGCTGGCGCCGAGCAGGGCAAGACGCAGAGCGGCCTCGGCCTCTGCGACGGAGAAGTCTGCGCCCTTGAGGGCAGGCGAGGTCTGGAGGGAGGTATTGACCAGGCTTGCCAAGACGGGATCGCTGAAACCGGCCCACCATTCGGAGGACACGATTTGCGTGTCGGCGCCCGCGCGGAAAGTATCGCCCGGTGCTAGGGGGGCGGCGGCTCCAGGTCTTTCCGGCACAGAAGCGCAGCCCGCGATAATGAGCGCGAGCGCCGCCGCACCAGACAGGCGCGCGTATCGGGAAACCACTTTCTCAGACATCTTTTCCGAACTAGACGAAGAACATTACCGATCAAGTCAACGCCTTGTAATTTGCAGTTAACTGGCCGTGCGCTTCCTTAAACGATTGAGAGCAAAGATTCCGTCTAAGTCTCTCTCACGTTTTCGTGATCTTTTTGCACGGCAGGACTGCAAAACTCCCCTGCGGGAGAGGAAAATCCTTTTCGCCTCTAGCGTCTTAGCGGCATAGCCCCTAGCTACGAAGAAACCAGTCAAAAATCATTTTTGCTCGCCGCGACAAGGATAGAGGAGGTCCGGACGCTGTTTGAGTCTGTGAACATTGCCATCCTGATCGGCTCGGCGCTTGTGGCCATTGCCGCTCTCACGAGCCTGGTTTCGCAGCGTTTCGGCGCGCCTTTGCTGCTCGTGTTTCTGGGGATCGGTCTGCTTGCAGGTGAAGACGGGCTTCTGGGCATCCAGTTCGACAGCGGTGCGACGGCCTATTTCATAGGCTCCCTGGCGCTTGCGATCATCCTGTTTGACAGCGGGTTCGAGACGCCGATGCGCAGCTACAAGGTGGCGGCAGCGCCAGCGCTCAGTCTGGCAACGTTTGGCGTTCTGCTGACAGCGGGACTGACAGGGCTGGCTGCGCACTTCCTGTTCGGGATTGGGTGGCTGGAGGCCTTCCTGCTCGGCTCGATTGTGGCATCAACCGATGCGGCGGCAGTTTTTTTCCTGCTTCGGGCAGGGGGAATAAGGCTTAGGGAGAAGGTGGGCGCCACCCTGGAGATCGAATCCGGGGCGAACGATCCGATGGCGATCTTCCTTACCATTCTCCTGATCGAATTGATCGCGGCCAATGCCAGCACCGATGCACTGTTCGGCTTTGAAGTGCTGCTGACCTTCGTTCAGCAGATGGGCCTGGGCATCCTGTTTGGCATCGTCGGCGGCTTCGCCATTGCCTGGATGCTCAACAAACTCGTGAATCTTGACCCGGGCCTTTATCCGATTTCCGGCCTGGCTTTGGCGCTTGTGGTCTTCTCGGTGTGCGCGCTTTTTGGTGGCAGCGGGTTCCTGGCAGCGTATGTGGCCGGTGTGGTTGCGGGCAATCGCAAGGTGAAGTTTGCGCATCGCCTGCGGCGGTTTCAGGTGGGCATGACCTGGCTGGCCCAGATCGGGATGTTTCTGGCGCTGGGCCTGCTGGCAACGCCGTCAGAGTTTCCCAGCATTCTCATTCCGGCGCTCATCCTGTCGGCAGTCCTGATCTTTCTTGCCCGTCCGCTGGCGGTGTGGCTCTGTCTGCTGCCGTTTGATTTCAGATCGCGCGAGACCCTGTTTACCGGCTGGGTCGGCCTGCGCGGGGCGGTCTCCATCCTGCTGGCGATCCTGCCGGGCCTGGCGGGCCTGGCGAATGGGAGTTTCTATTTCAACGTCGTGTTCGTGATGGTGATGGTCTCGCTGCTGGTCCAGGGCTGGACCATCCGGCCGGCCGCGAAGCTGCTCAAGATGAGCCTGCCCTCCGATCAGGGGCTGGTGGACCGGGTGGAGCTTGAGTTGCGCGGCGCCACTGAGATGGAACTGGTCGGCTACAAGATCCATCCCGGCAGCGCGATTGCAAAAGGAGAGCGCGTGCCGCGCTGGGCTCGGCCGGTCATGGTGATCCGGGACGGGCTTTCCTATTCGGTCCACACGATCGGGCCGCTTCAGGCGAATGACCAGGTCTATCTCTTTGCCTCATCCCGGCGCGTGCGCCTGCTCGACCAGATTTATGCCAGCCCATCGGATGAAAAGACGACGGAATCCGACATCCAGTTTCGTGTCAAAGGGGCAACGAAAATGTCTGAACTCGTGCGCCAGTACGGCCTGGAGGATCTGGATGTGAGTGAGGGCATGACCGCAGGTCAGTTCCTCGACCGGTCATTCGACGGCAATCCCGTATTGGGGGACCGGGTCACCATCGGGGACGTTGATATTGTCGTCTGCGCGCTTGATGATGCGGGCGGGGTCGGTACGGTCGGGATTGTCATCGGTGAGGAAGATCCGGGCGCGGGCGCCCTGATGGCAGACCTCTTGCGCCGGGGAGGGGGGCGAATCGCCGGACTTGTCCGCCGCCCGAAAGCCGTGGTCGGCGGCCCGGCCGAGAGCCTGCCCGCCAAGGACATCAGCGACCAGTCCTGACGTTGGCCTGTTCTCACCTGACCTGATCTGACCTGTACGCTCGCGCCGGTCGGGCCACCTATCCTCCATGACGAAATCATTGCGGCTTCAGCACACGCCGATGACTGTTGCTCTGCGATCACGTCAAAAAACTCTGTATTTAGTGCAACAAAACCGTCGCAGATCACGATTAAGCGCCGCTTCAGCAACTGAGGGCGGATTGGTGCCTTCGGTCCGGGACCATGAGGGGGCCTTTCCATGTCCGTCCGCAATTCTGTTTCCTTTCTTGCCTTGTCCGGCCTTATGGCGGCTGGCTTCCTTGCTCTGCCGGCTTCTGCTCAGGAAATCCTGAGCGGCCGCGTAGTTGACGCCAATGGTGCCCCGCTTCCGGGCGCGCGGGTCAGCGTTCCGGCGACGGGCGCTTCCACAGCAACCAACCGCCAGGGTGAGTTCTCTTTCTCGTCCGTTCCTTCGGGCGATGTGACCGTCAGCATTGAATATATCGGCTTTCCGAGCGCGGAACGCCGGCTGGAGATTGCGCCCGGCCAGCCCTCCATGATCATCGTCACGCTGGGCGAAGACATGCGTGAGCTTGAGCGCGTCATCGTTCAAGGGGCGATCCTTGATGGCCAGGCGCGCGCGCTCAACCAGCAGCGCACGGCCGGCAACACCACCTCAATCGTCTCCTCCGACGCCATTGGGCGCTTCCCGGATTATAACGTTGCCGAAGCGCTCCAGCGTGTGCCGGGTTTTGCCATCTCGCGCGATCAGGGCGAAGGCCGCACGATCAATCTTCGCGGCGCCCCGTCCAGCTTTACCGCGATTACGGTCGATGGCGTGGCCGTTGCCTCGCCCAATGCGACGACACGTGCGGTCGACCTGGATACGGTTCCCTCCGACATCGTCAGCGCCATCGAAGTGTCCAAGACACTTCTGCCGAGCCAGGACGCCGATTCGATTGCCGGATCGGTGAACCTTGTCACGCGCTCTGCGTTTGACCGCCGCGGTCCACACATCTCTGTCGATGCGGGCGTCAGCCATAACGAGATGGACGACAAATCAGACTATAAAGGCTCCCTGCGGGCCTCCAACACGTTCGGTTCGACCGAGCAGTTCGGCTTCCTGGCCTCGGCCAGCTATGCGGTGGCTGAGCGCTCTGTCGACAATATCGAGAATGCCTGGGTTCGGAACGACGATGGCGGTTTCGCGGTCGAGGAGGTGTTGTTCAAGGATTACGACACCAAGCGGACACGTCAGTCCTATACCGGCGCGTTTGATTTCCGTCCGAGCGACCTTGCGAAATACTATGTCCGCGGTTCCTATTCGAAGTTTGAGGATGACGAGTACCGCAACCAGCTTCTCGTGGATCTGGCCGCAGGGACATTCCAGCCCGGTACAACGGATGCCACGGGCACCTGGGTAAATACTCGGATCCAAAAAGAACTGCGCCACCGCACCGTTCAGAACGAGATCCAGACGATCTCGGCTGGTGGTGAGAATATCTTCAGTGCAATGGCGGTCGACTATCAGCTGAGCTTCAACACATCTGAATCGTCCTACCCTCAGCGCGATCAGCTTCTGTTCCGGTCGTCACTGCGCCCGACGATCAGCTATGACTATACCGATGCCAAGAACCCGACTTTCTCGCTGTTCGAAACAAATGAGCATCTGAACTTCGGAGCCTTCTCCTACCGCCAGCTCGATCGCCGCGCAGAAGATCAGAAGACTGATGAAATGGCCGGACGGATCAACTTCACCGTTCCGGGAAGCCTGTTCGGGAATGCGGCGGAGCACCGGTTTGGCGCGGCCTATCGTGACCGGGAAGTGACTCGCAACGAAGAGCGCTGGCGCGCCTCAGCCAATTCCCCGCTTGCCCCGACACAGACCCTGGAAGAGCTGCAATCGGGCGAGGCCTCCACAAACTTCGATTACAATCTTGGCTTCAAACTCAATCCGGGCCTTGCAGACCGGTATCTGGCGAGCGTCAATGCCGCGCTTTCCAGCGATGCCAATCGCCGCAACGCCCAATCGATCGAAACCGATTTTACGGCTGAAGAAAAGATCCTGGCCCTCTATGGCATGACGGACTTCACCGTTGGCCGCACGGACGTCATTGCCGGTCTGCGTGTGGAGCAGACGGATTTCTCCTCGACCGCTTACCGGTTGAATACGGTTACTGAAACGGGCACCCCTGTCAGCAATTCGAATGACTATACGACCGTGTTTCCGAACCTGACCTTGCGCCATGAGATCAACGACAATCTGATCGGCCGGTTTGCCATTACGCGCGGAATCAACCGTCCGAGCTATCCAGATGTCGTCGCCCGCATTTCTGCTGGTGACACACCGCCGCTGACCGTTTCCCGCGGCAATCCAGACCTCAAGCCGACTATCTCGAACAATATCGATGCGGGCCTGGAATACTATCTTCCGAGCCTCGGGATCATCGCGGTCAATGCGTTCTACAAGCAGCTGGAGGATTTCTCCTTCACCAACCGTACCTCGGGTGTTTTTGAAGGCGCGGCGGCAACGATCATCGAGGTTCGCAATTCCGATGAGGGATATATTGCGGGCGTCGAGTTCAACTGGCAGCAGAACTTCAAGTTTGATGCTGTTCCCGGAACCTTCGGACTGCTGGCCAACCTGACGCTGACGGACTCCGAAGTGAAGCTTGGTTCAGCGGCAACCAGCGGCCGCTCCAAGGCGCCTCTGGAAGGCCAGTCCGACTATGTTGCAAACCTCGCCCTGTTCTGGGAGACCGACCGCGCCAGTATCCGCCTCTCCTATAATGACCGGGGCGATTATGTGGACGCGCTTGATCTTGAAGACGCCGATCTTGACCTCTACTGGCAGGGCCGCGACCAGCTTGACCTTTCGGCTTCCTACGAATTCACGCCGAGATTCGAGATGTATCTCGAAGCCAAGAACCTGACGGATACGGAGGGTCTGCGCTATTTCGGCTCCACCAGCCGCGTGTATGAGCGTGAACGGTTTGGCCGCACCGCTTTCGTGGGCGCCCGTCTCAAATACTGAGGAACGGCACGCTTGATTATCGTGAAAGGCCCCGGCAGAAAGCCGGGGCCAATTGCTTTCAAAGAGGGTGAAACGCCCCAGACACTCAAACGGGATGGAACTTATGTATAAACATCTTTTGACGGCGCTCGGCGCGCTGAGCCTGGCGGCCTGTGCGCATTCGGGGCCGGCCAATGCAGATGGGAATTCAAACGGGCGCAGCGCCAGTTTCGCGGTGGTGGGGGATACGGGCTATATTCCGTCCTATGAGCGTCTTGATGAGGATGAGACGCCTTACCGGACACTGAGCGAATATCTCGCCGCGCAGGCGGAGGACTGGCTGGAGCGCAATCCGGACATGACCGGTTTCCGGCCGACGCCCTGGGTGTTTGAATCGGCGCTGGGCGGGTATATCGATGCGAGCGGCATGTATCCGGTGGCATTTGCGGCCGATGAGGTCTGCCGGACGCTGGGCTGTGATTTTGCCACGATGGTCGGCGACAATATCTATCCCGATGGCGCGACGCTGGGCGCCGACGGTATTTCCGATGAGCGGCGCTTCCATGACATGCTCGACCGGCCCTATGGGAAGCTCGGCGAGGGCGTGGAGAATTTCACGATCTACGCCATGATGGGCAATCATGACTGGCGCGTCTCGCGCGAGGCGACGGTGGCGCAGATGGCGTATTTCCAGCAGCATCCGAATTTCACGATGCCGGATTTCTTCTATCGCGCTGTGCCGGCCGGGATGGAGGGCTTTGTCGAGATTTTCGTGATCGATACGGAAATGCTGCTGGCGAGCACGGCGGTGCACAAGAACAATCTGGATGCTGAGGGCCGTGAAGTGCGCACCGGCAAAATGGAAGCATGGGATGATTTCGTAAAGCCTGCGACCGAGGCCGAGAAGCGCATGGTCGAATGGCTGGAGGAGTCGCTGGCCGCGTCAGACGCGCACTGGAAGATCGTGATCGGGCATCATGCGGTATGGTCGGGCGGGGGCAGCAAGTTCGAGAAGGCCCATTCGCTGCGCGCGCTCTACATGAACTCTGTCTGCAAGCATGCTGATGCCTATATCTCGGGCGATGATCACATGATGGAAGTGTACACCGATGACTGCCGCAGCGAAGGGGTTTCGGGCGCTCCGGTGCTGCCGGCGCTGGTTTCAGGCGCAGGGTCTAAATATCGCCCGCTGCATCCCAAATTCATGGCCAATCAGCTGGCCGCCAATCCGGGGCTTGCCAATCCCTTTTCGAAGGGCGCCCTCTGGGGCTTCATGCATATTGGTCTTGATGAAGAGGATATGACGGTGCGGGTCTATTCAACGCCGGAGGATATGTCCGGGCGGCCGGTTCAGGAGGCGGCGCTGAGCTTCAAGCGCCGGTCTCACCTGGCGGGCAAGTGAGCCGGAAATGAAATGAGCCCCCGGAGATCATCCGGGGGCTTTTTTTCAGGCCGGGAGCCGTTCGAATCGGCCCTTGTTGAAGTCGTCAATGGCCTGGTGAATTTCCGCCTCGGTGTTCATCACGAAGGGGCCATGGCCGACGATGGGCTCGTTCAGCGGCGCGCCCGTCAGGACAAGCAGCGTGGTATCGCCGTCAGCTTGAAGGCGGACGCCTTCGCCGTCGCGGCTGAGAAGCAGGACTTCTGCCTCGCCCACAGGCTGAGCGCCGCCGACGGTCACGTGACCGTTCAGGACGACAAGCAGGCTGGTATGCCCTTCCGGGAGCGGAAGGTCTGCCTGCGTGCCAGCCTTCAGCCGCACATCCCAGACATTCACAGGCGTGAAGGTCCTGGCGGGGCCTTTGGTGCCGGCAAAGTCCCCGGCAATGATGCGGGCCTTGCCGGCGCTTCCGGGAAGCTGGACCTCAGGAATGTCGGCCGAGAGGATGCCCTGATAGGCAGCGGGTGTCATCTTGTCCTCGGACGGAAGGTTTACCCAGAGCTGGACCATCCGGAAGGGACCGCCTGCCTTGGCAAAGCCGGGCGAGTGATACTCTTCATGGATGATGCCGCCAGCGGCGGTCATCCACTGGACATCGCCCGGGCCAATCACACCGCCATTGCCGGCCGAGTCGCGGTGTTCCACTTCGCCGTCATAGACGATCGTCACGGTTTCAAAGCCGCGATGGGGATGCTGGCCGACGCCGCGACGCGCGGTTGTGGGCTCAAAGACGTGCGGGCCGGCATAGTCCAAGAGGAGGAACGGGCTCACATGCTCTCCCAGAGAATGATAGGAAAACAGGGAACGGACGGGAAACCCGTCACCGACCCAATGGCCTTGATTGTTGCCGAAGCGGCCAAGAATTTTCTTGCTCATCTGCTGCCCTCCTTGTCCTTCTGCCGTTTTGAGTTTTCAAAACGGCGCGCAGCGTGTTGCCCTTCAGATAGGGATGCCGGGCTTTCAGAAAAGGCCGGGCAGGGCCTGCCAGCGATGCAGGCCCTGCATAACACTTCTCCGGAAAACGGGCAGCGGGCGCTGACCGGCCTAGAAATTCACGCGGTTTGAGACCGCCCCATCGACAATCAGGTTGGCCCCGGTCGTGTAGGAGGAGGCGGGGCTGGCAAGGAACACCGCCGCGTTGGCGATTTCCTGGGGCGTGGCGCAGCGCCCGGTGGGGTTACGGGCGTTGGCCTGCTCGAAGAAGTCAGGCGCGTTGGTCTTGACCGTATGCCACACGCCGCCCTCGAAAAAGACCATGCCGGGGGAGACCACATTGACCCGGATGCCGGCCTTGGCGTGCTGGCGGGCGAGACCTTTGGCCATATGGATCAGCGCGGCCTTTATCGGACCATAGGAGTCGCCCCGGTCAGCCTGGGCGGCAGAGATCGACGAAATGATCACAAAGGCCGCGTCGCCCGAGGTCTGGGCCGCCTTGCCGAGGAGGGGCTGGGCGGCCTCGAAGGCATTGACCGCGGCAAGCACGTCGAGCTGGAAATTCTGTTCCCAGGCGGAGATGTCATTGCCCTGCGCCATCGCGCCGGCATTGGAGACAAGTATGTCGAGCCCGCCGAGCGTTGCGGCGGCGTCCCCTATCCACGCCTTCAGGGCGGGGCCGTCAGTGACATCAACGGGCGCGCCGGTGGCGTTGACGCCGAGCGCTTTCAGTTCGGCCACGGCGGTGGCGACCTGACCGGCATTGCGGGCGCAGACAGCGACATTTGCGCCTTCCTTTGCCAGCGTATCGGCAATCGCCCGCCCGATGCCCCGCGTTCCCCCGAGGATTATGGCATTCTTGCCCTTAAGACCGAGATCCATGATGGTTTCCTTCCCTGCAAAGTTTGGCCAGCTTATCTGGCTAAACCGTATGAGGGAAACACGCGCGAGCCAATCGGCAGCAGAGAAGAATGCCGTGAGGAAGATGGTGCACCCAAGAGGATTTGAACCTCTGACCTTTGCCTTCGGAGGGCAACGCTCTATCCAGCTGAGCTATGGGTGCCGCGCTGGGGGTATTTATGCGAAGCTTGCGGGCGGCGCAACCGCGTTTGCCTGATGCCGGGCATAGACGGGCCGGGGCAGGGATCTCTATGGTGCAGCCAGCGATTCCAAGACCTCACCTGAAAGGCTCTGCCGCCGATGAAGCTGCCTCTTGCCCATACTCTGCTCGCCAGCTGCGCGGTTCTTCTTCTCGGGGGGTGCCAACCTTCGAGTACCGGCGCGCAGACCGTGGCAGCAGAGGCGTGTGACACCGCGCGGCGGGCGGAGCTGCGGGCAGCCCGGCCTGCGCTTGAGGCGGCGGCCCTTGAGGCGGCCACTGCCAGTCGCGGCAGCGGTGCCCCAGCGATGTGGATGATGCGCGACGAGGATACGACCATCTACCTTCTCGGCACCGTCCACCTTCTGCGTCCGGAACTCGACTGGCTGACATCAGAGATCGAGGACGCCATTGCTGATGCAGGTACGGTGGTCTTCGAAGCTGACACAACGAGCCCGGAAGCCCAGCGCGAGTTGATGAAATTCTACACGACCCAGGGCTTCTTCACCGATGGCGGCCAGTTGACCAATTTCCTCTCGGACAGTGAGACAGCGGAACTGGCAGCGGCGCTGGAAAAAGTGGGGCTGCCGATTGAGGCACTGCTGCCCCACCGGCCCTGGATGGCTGCGGTCAATATCTCCGTCAAGCAGATGCTGGATGAAGGGTTTGATCCGGAGGCGGGTGTCGAGCAGGTGATCGAGCGGGCCGCGCGGGCGCATGGCGCAGACTTTGCCTATCTCGAAACGGTCGAGGAGCAGCTCGGGGGCCTCGCTGGCCTTGGCTATTGCGAGCAGGTCGATTTCCTGATGGCGACGGTTGACGGGATCGGCGAAGGTGCGGGCACGCTCGACCTCCTGATTGAGGAATGGGCCGATGGGGATGTGACCGGACTTGGCCTGATGATGGCCAATCCGGAGATGCTCGGGTCCCAATCGATCTATGATGTGATGATGACCGACCGGAACGAGCGCTGGATACCCCAGATTATTGCGCTGCTGGACGAGCCGGGGACTGTTCTGGTCGCCGTTGGCGCCGGGCACCTTGCGGGCGAAGACAGCGTGATCAAGATGCTGCGCGCGGAAGGTTTCGAGGTGGCCGGGCCCTGACCTGCGGCCATCCGCGTCACTTCACGCCTTGCGCATCAGCTTTCCGGTCTTCGACACTGTGCTTCCGCATTCGCTGCATGTCCAACCGCCCCAGAGGGCCTGCCCCACTGATTTCGGAACCCTTACTGCAGGCAAGGGGTGCGCGCAGACGGGGCAGGACTGGGCACTCAGATCGATGGCCCATTGATCGGGTGCCGACAGGCTGACCCCGATCGTCGCGCCGCCCTTGAAGCGCATGCCATGCCGGGTGAGCCCGCTATAAATCTCTTCGCGGCTCGCTCCGCTGACATCCTTGCCGCTTTCAAAGTTTCGAAGGGTCGCGACGCCGATGTCGAGAACATTCGCGAGCTCTTCGGCAGTGACGCCGAGCAGGGCACGTGCGGCCTTGACGTGGTTCGGTGTGAGTTGTTCTGCCTTGAATCGCGACATGTCCTGAGTCTCCATTTATATTTATTATATGAAATGGAGCGGGGTGGATGCAAGGGCGACTAATATAAAAAATATAATCCGTATGTTCGCTGCAGGCTTCTGCCTGTCAGTCGGCAGCACGCCTCAGAGCGAGCAGCGCCTGCTCTAGAATGCCTTCACTGGCCGCGCAGACGATCTGGCCACCGAGCGCGGGGGGCTCGCCACGCCAGTTTGTGGCAATGCCGCCAGCGCCGCGCACGACCGGGATCAGAGCGGCGACGTCCCAGGGCTTGAGGTCGGATTCGGCCACCAGATCCAGCGTACCGCCGGCAAGCCGGGCATAGGCATAGGCGTCGAGGCCATAGCGGGTGATGCGGGCTGTGGCGCGCAGATGGTTCCACGCCCCTTGTTCGGGCGGGGTAAAGATGAAGGGATCGGTAGTAGAGATGGTCGCGGTGCGCAGGTCCGGATTGCCGGAGACCCTGATGGGGAAGGCGCCTTCAGCCGTTTCCATCTCAGCCCCGCCCGGCCAGCCGATATAGCGCTCGCCGACCACCGGCTGGTCAATCACGCCGATGATGGGCACCCCTTCGGGGTTCACAAGAGCAATGAGGGTGGTCCAGACGGGCAGGCCCCCGACAAAGGCGCGGGTGCCGTCGATGGGATCAAAATACCAGCGCCAGCCGCTGGCTGAGGCGGTTTCCGGGAATTCCTCACCGGTGACACCGTCCAGGGGGCGCTCTGCGGAAATGATGGCGCGCATTGCCAGCTCGGCGGCGCGGTCTGCTTCCGTCACGGGATCAAAGCCGGCTTGTGCGGGGCCGGACTTGTGGTCGACGGCGTCCAGATTCCGGAAATGCGGGCGGATAGCGGTCCAGGCGGCGTCAGCAAGCTGGCGGGCGAGGGCGATGTCCTCTGCGATATTTCGGGTGTCGATCATGGGCGAGGCGATGCCCCGCCCATGAGATCAGGTCAAGCCGCGCCGGTGCTGGAGGTGTCCTGCTCAAGGGCTTTTGCAAGCTCAAGCAGGCGGCGGCGGGGGCGTTCGCTCAGGCGGTAATAGGCGCGCACCAGTTCCAGAGTTTCTTTCTGGGAGAGGATGTCGCCTTCCATCTGTTCGGCGTCATTGGCCGCATTTGGCACTGTGCCAGGCACAACCATGCCATCGTAGAAATACTGGACCGACACATTCATTGCCCGGGCCAAATCGTAAAGGCGCGAGGCCGTGATACGGTTTGCGCCGCACTCGTATTTCTGAATTTGCTGGAAGCGTACGCCCACCTGGGACGCCAGATCCTGCTGTGTCATGCCAAGCAGGCGGCGGCGGCGGCGCAGGCGCTTGCCAACGTGCAGGTCAGTTTCGTCAGCCATGATCCCTCTCCATTCTGGTGCGGGACCACCAATCAGTCCCAAAACAGGATATTCGCGCAGTTTCTACGCAAATGCCGTGCCGGAGGGGCGAAACTGCCCGAAGATTGGGCATGAAAGGGAGGGGAGCAGGGGTGCGGCGAATAGGTTCTTGGCCCTTTGTGCATCGCAACATAATCTGATCTTGCACTTCGGTGCAGACGCCTCTGGCGTTTCCTCCCTTTGACTTTGGCCGCGCCTATTGGCGCGGCCTTTTTTCTTTAAAGTCAGGGAGTTGCTATCGCTCTGAGAGCTGCCCGATCGCGTCGATCATCTCTATGATGGCCGCGTCCATGACAGGGCGAAGGCGCGCAAAGCCGCCCGCCCGCGTGATTGCCTGCTCATCCATGTACAGGCCGCGATTGATTTCGATCTGGATGGCATGAATGCCGCGCTTGGGCCGGCCATAGCGCCGGGTTGTGTAGCCACCGGCATAGGGCGCATTGCGTGCCACGGTGAGGCCGTGATTGCGGAAGACCCGCTCCAGGCAGTTGACCAGGCGGGGGTTACTGCTTGATCCGAAACGGTCTCCCAGGACGATATCCGTGAGATTGCGCCGGCCGGGCTGGACCGATGGCATAGAGTGGCAATCAATCAGCAATGCCCTGCCATGCCGCGCGCGCTGGGCCTCCAGCAGACCCGACAGGCAGCCGTGATAGACATCATGAACACCGGCGAGGCGCTGCTCCCCTTCGGCCTTTGATAACAGGCGACCATAAATAGGCTCTCCTCTGGCGCCGACCTTGGGCAGGCAGCCAAGACCTGCCTCAACCCGCGGCGTGGGGAGGGCGCACGCGCGGGGAGGGCCATCATGAAACATGGTGGGGTCGAGTTCGTGGGGGTCGCGATTAAGGTCAACCACCGACCGTCCATAGCGGGCTGTGAGCAGGGATGCTCCATGACGGGGGGCATTGGCAAAAAGCTCGTCTACGAAGGCGTCCTCTGTCCGGCGAACATCCATCAGAGGTACGCATAGCGCCGAAACCATGGTTTCCGGATAGAGACTGCCGGAATGCGGGCTGGCAAAAACAATCGGTGCTTCACCCGTTTCCGGCGAGGTCAGATGATAAGGATCGCCGAGCTCTTGAAGCTCGATGGGGGGTCCTTCATGAATCGTTAGGATCGGCGACGTATCGGGCATCTGCGCAATGGTTTGAAAATCGTTCGCAAGGTCAAGGCTTTTCAGCGCTTGCGTGTGGCGTCAGTCTTGCAAGCCTGCGTGTTCACTGCCGATTTACTATCGGTGGGCTTAATGTGTAAATTATGCGAGTCGCATCACAGGGGACCCTGCGTGACCAAAATCCTGCTAGCTGAAGACGATGATTCGATGCGTATGTTCCTGGCTTCGGCGCTGCGCAGGGCAGGGCATGACGTTCAGGACTATGCAGACGGTGAAACAGCCCTCCAGGCGCTCGAGCGGGAGGTGTTTGACCTGCTGCTTACCGACATCGTGATGCCAGGCCTTGACGGGATCGAACTGGCCCGCCGCGGCGCTGAGCTTGATCCGGCCATGAAGATCGTCTTCATCACCGGCTTTGCAGCCGTTGCGCTGTCCTCTGGCTCGCCGACGCCAGCGGGCGCAAAGGTGCTGTCAAAGCCCTTCCACCTCCGCGAAATCGTGGAAGAGGTGGACAAGGTCATGGCGGCCTGAAGCCTGCCCCGCAGTCAGCCAGATGGCCAGCTGCACATCGCGCATCAAAGGCCGCTTGACGCGCCAGTCCGGATTGTCCATTACGCCTCTTCTTCAGGCTTGGCCCGCAAGGGGCATTCCCAGAAGGGCGGTTAGCTCAGCGGTAGAGCACTACGTTGACATCGTAGGGGTCACAAGTTCGAACCTTGTACCGCCCACCATTCTGATCCCTTGCAAAATCAAAGTCCCAGCTGCCCTTTCGAGAGGATGCCGCGCTGGATTTCGTTGGAGCCGGCATAGATCGATCCGGCCCGGTCATTGAGGTATTTGGCCGAAGCCGTGACGGCACTTTCGGGACCCACAACCGGGACATTCTGGGACAAATTGAGACATTCCGGGACAGGAACGGGCCCGCCGGGGCAGGTATGCTGGGGCTGGAAGGGTGCGACATAGACACCCGCCAGCTCGATGGCGAGTTCGGTCAGGTGCTGGCTGAGCTCGGTGCCGCGGATTTTCATCATCGAGGCCTTGAGGCCCGGCGTGCCGCCTCGGGAAAGGTCGGACATCTGCTGGAGCTCAGCGGCTTCGAGTGCCAGGATGCTGGCTTCGGCGAGAGAGAGTTTACGGGCAAAGCCGGGGTCCAGCAGGCCCTCTTCGGCGGCCGTCGCGCGGATGGCCCGCAGGCGGGCGAGCAGGCGCGGGCCGTAGGACGAGCCGCCGCGTTCGAATTCCAGCAGGTATTTGGCAACGGTCCAGCCTTCATTGATCCTGCCGATGACATTGGCCTTGGGCACGCGGACATCGGTGAAGAAGACCGCGTTCTGGATATGCTCGCCCGAGAGCATCAGGATCGGGTCGACGCGCACGCCCGGCTGGCCCATGTCGATCAGAATGAAAGTGATGCCCTGCTGCAGTTTCCCCGATGCATCGGTGCGCACCAAGCAGAACATCATATTGGCTTCATGGGCGTGGGTGGTCCAGATCTTAGAGCCATTGCAGATGAAGGCGTCGCCCTCCTCGACCGCCGACATGGTGAGGGCGGCAAGGTCTGAGCCGGCATGGGGTTCTGAATAGCCCTGGCACCAGAAATCCTCGCCCGAGAGAATGCGGGGAAGGTAGTAATCCTTCTGTTCCTTTGAGCCGTGACCGATGAGGGCGGGGCCGCACATGCCGATGCCCATGGGCGAAAGGGGCGGAGCGCCGGCACGGGCCATTTCAACATCGAAGATGTAGCGCTGGGCGGGCGTCCAGTCTGTGCCGCCATACTCGACCGGCCAGGAGGGGCATGCCCATCCCTGCTTCACCAGGATATGCTGCCATTCCATGCCGATTTCCTTGGTGGAATAGACGCTGGTCATTCGCCGGGCGTAGGCGCGCAGGTCTTGCGTCAGGTTCTGGTCCAGGAAATCGCGGACTTGCGCGCGGAAGGCTTCTTCCTCGCGGGTGAAGGAGAGGTTCATACGGGGGCCTCCTTGGCCATTGATGCGATGCGGGCGGCCGCGACGAGACGGCGGCGCTCGGGTTCAGATTTCCAGGGAAAGCTGCGCGGCAGGCCGAGGCGCAGGGAGGCCTGCGCGGCGGGGGCGTTGAGGTCGGGTGTACGCTCGGCGATAGCAGCCATACCTTTGACCGTGAGCCGCCCAAGCGGAGAGAGATCATATTCCGGCCCGAGTTCCAGACGCTGGCGCACGGGCTTGGGTAGGATATCGACCGCGGCATGGACAAGCGCGCTTTGCAAGCCTTTGGGGACGCCGGGCGCGGCGCGGCCTGATTTCATGATATCCAGAAACTCGGTGTTGATGGGGTGGGGCTCGAAGCGGGGCAGGAGGTGAGCCATCATGCTGTTAAAGTGCTGAACCGATTTCAGAGGATGCTGGACGCCGTAGAGGCGTGCAACGGCTTCGCCTTCAGCGAAGAAACGGTTCATCTCGTCATCCGTCAGCGTCCGGACAAAGCGGTGATAGGCGATCAGGAAGCCATAAGCCGCCGTGGCACTGACCCAGTCTAGCAGCTCCGGATCAAGCGCGCGGTAGGCCTCCCCTGAAGGTGTTTCCCCATCCACGCGCGCGTGCATGTTGGTGACGCTCTGGATCACCCGGCGCGCGGCGCTTGCGGGGCCAAAGGTGCCGACCATGGCGGCAATACCGGTGCGTTTGGAGCGCCCGATCGGGTCTGTCTTGAAAACGGAATGATCCCAGACGCCCGAGCGGATGCGGGCATCGGCAAATTCGAGCAGTACGGCGCAGATGCCGCCAATGGCGAGGGCCACGGGGTTTTTGAAGACCTGCCAGGTGACTGAGTCTGGTGGGACAAGCGCGGCTTCGCCGGGCGGGATAGTGAAGTCCACCTTCCAGCCGAGATAAGTTTTCGGGTCGCTCATGCGCTCCTCCCCAGGAGTTTTTTTTCAGCGTAGCTGAGAGCGTATGGTCTCAACAGACGCGACGTGGCGTCAGCCGGCAGCTTAGGCGCGACCGTATGCGGGGATAGCTGTTACAATTGATAGGGGCAGGCGCGGGTCAGCGCCTCAATTTGACGAGTGGGGCATGATGCGCACATCGTCGTTCATCGTGGCAAGCTTAACGCTGACGAGATAGGCCTTCTGGGCTTCCATATTGGCCAGCACAAGTCCCGCCTGATCAGGCACCATGAGGCGCAGGAAGCCTGCGGCAAAGCCAGCGTCCATCTGGTTGAATATCTGCGCAGCCTGGTCTGCCTTCATGGCGCTGTACATGCGGGCCAGATGTTCGATGTCCTGATCGGAGCTTGCCTGCATCTGCTCCCAGCGCGCTTCCAGGGTTTGCTGCAAGACCTTGAGCTCGGCGGTCTGCTGCGCAAGCTGGTTTTCCCAGGCCTGGAGCTCAAGCTGTTGTTTTTTCAGTTGCTGCTGCTCGGATTCAAACAGCCACTGGTCCTCCTCCAGGAGGGAGGCAGCTTCTGAGGAAAAGCACACCTGGGTCAGGCTGTCGGTTCTGCTGGCGGCTGGCGTGATCGCCGGCGCAGCACCCGGAGTGGCAATAGCGGCCATTGTCGCCGCATCGGTGACGGGCGCCTGTTCGGCAAAGGCCAGCGCGTCCGGGAGGAAGCGGGTTGCGCCGCCTATCGTGAAGAGGACGCCGAGGGTGAGTAGGACGTTCGAGCGGTTGTGCATGGGGCGAAACTCTTTTCGATCAGGCCGTTTTTGCACGGGGGGGAGGGGCGGTGATGTCTGCTTCGCCGGCTTCCGACATGGCGCGCATCTGGCGCATCAGGGTCGTCATCTCGACAATACGGGCGCGGGACTGGTCCAGCACGTCGCGCATCATGACGTTGAGCTCGGTCTGGGCGGCATGAACCTGGTTCGTCACGCCTGTCTGGGAGCGCTCCATCGTCATGATCGTGTCTTCAAGGCGTTTACACATCTTTTCACCATCACTGATGAGGTGGGCAAGACGGGTCGCCATGTTCTCGACGCGCGTGCGGGTATCATGTGTGGCCTGGGACATTGCCGACACCGAATTGGTCATCGCGGTGATTGTCGCACCCAGGCCATCCTTCGTGTCCTGAAGGGCGCGAAGGCGTTTTGAGAGAACGAAGCAGTATACGCAGGCGGCGGAGGACACGAGGAAGATCGCGACGTCCGTGGGCTGGATGCTGTTGAGGATGCTTGAGATGTCCATGGTGCTACCTCAGCAGAAACTCTGTGATCAGCACGCCGTTTGAAGCCGCGCTGCCGACAACGAGTTCGGAGCGGCGCGCCAGCTGTTCGCGCAGGTGCGGATAAAAGCCCGGATCTTCCAGATCCTTGAGTTCAATGGAGCGCAGATAGTTGTTGAATGCGTCGATCAGCATCGGCTCAGCCTGCTTGATCTTGCTGGCGTTGTCCTTGCTGGTGACAATCGTGACGTTCATCTTGAGATAACGATTGGCCGGCGCATTGCCGATGGTGATGAGGATTTCCTTCATCTCGACATAGACTTGGTCTTGCGCAAGCGGTCTGGTGACCGGCGCAGCCGAAGCCGTTCCTGCCGGCGGGCACGCCGCGGCGGTGGGAGGAGCAGACGGACTCAGGAAGTAGAATAGGCCAAGAGAGCTCGCCAAAGAGGCGGCAGCAACTATCAGCAGCCCGGCGATACCGCCGCCGGACTTCTTCCCGGATTCTGTCTGTCCCGATTCGTTCGTGTCGGGTTTCTTAGCCATCTAGCCCCTCATTCTATCTCGTGAGGCACGTTCCTAATGACTGATGCGGGGTAAAGATAACCTTAACGATTTGGCGCCAAATATTAATCATTACAGCTGACTCGTATGCAGCTTGGGGCGACCGCATTTATGAAGTTCTTCGATACCATCAAGGCCCTGCCGCCTGCCCGGCAGTTGATGCTCGCCGCCGCAGTGGCCGGCATGATCGCGGCCATGAGTTTCCTGTTCCAGGGAGCTACGCGCGATCCGATGACCTTGCTTTATTCCGGACTCGAGCCGGCGCATGCCGGCGACATCATCAAGGAATTGGAGCAGTCCGGTATTTCTTATGAAATCAAGGGTGAAGCGATCTTCGTGCCCCAGGGAAAGCGTGATTCGATACGCTTCACGCTCGCCCAGCAGGGTCTGCCGCGCCCCTCGGTGCAGGGGTATGAGCTGCTCGATCAGGTCAATGGGTTTTCGGTCACTTCGGAAATGTACAACGCTGCCTACTGGCGCGCAAAGGAAGGTGAGCTGACGCGAACAATCCTGGCGATTCCCGGAGTGTCTTCGGCGCGGGTCCATATCGGTGCGAATCTACGCTCTGGTTTCTCACGCTCGCAGCCCAATCAAACTGCGTCGGTAACCCTGACGACGGCGCGCGACATGACGGCCGGCCAGGCTGAAGCGATCCAGTACATGGTGGCGCTCGCCGTTTCCGGGCTGCGCGCTGAAGATGTCGCGGTGATTGATCCGGTGCGGGGCATCCTTGCCGGGCCGAAAGCCAACCGGACCGAAGAGCCAGCAATGGCTGCGGCGAGCCAGGCAAGCCTGCTTGAGCAGAAAATCCTCAGCCTGCTTGAGCCGCGTGTCGGCATGGGCAATGCGCGGGTTTCAGCTACCGTTGATGTCAGCCGGCATCGCCAGGTCACATCGGCGGTCACGTACGATCCCAATTCCCGCGTCATCCGTAACCGGACGACCAATGACTCCAGCGGCGCGAATGCCGGAGGTGGCGGAGGAATGACTGTGGCCAGCAACCTGCCACAAGGCGGCGAAGGTGGCGGCAGTTCCTCGACCAACAAGAATTCGACCGAAACGGTCTCTTATGAAATCAACGAAACGCGGACTGAGGTTGAAACCCTGCCGGGTGAGGTGCAGCGGATCACGATCGCCGTGCTTTTGAATGAACAGGCGCTGGGAATTGATCCGGCTGCGGCGGATGCGGCAACACGCGCGCAGCAGATGGCGGCCGATTTTGAGAAGCTGATAGCGTCTGCGGCAGGTCTGGATATTGCCCGGGGTGATACGATCTCGATTGAATTGATGCCGTTCCAGGTGGTGCCGGTCGATGATCTCATCCAGGCACCGGGCATGTTTGAGCAGCTGATGGAGCGCTATTTCTGGTCGGGCCTTCAGGCATTGCTGCTTGGGCTCGTCGTCATCGTGCTGGGGGTTGGCGTTGTACGCCCGATGCTCGTGCAGAAACCCAAGGATGCTCTGTCTCCGGAAGGGGTTGGCGAAGGTGCTGGCGCCGGCGCTGCGGGGGCAGGGGCAGCCATCGGTGTAGTCGATGTGGAGAGCGATCCGTTCGCCTACCTCAAGGATTATGCCAGCGAGCGGCAGGACGAAACCGCTGCGCTGCTCCAGCAATGGCTTACCGAGGACCAGCAAACTGGTCAGAGCGACCCCATCGCGGCCGCGTTTGATAATCGCAAGGTAGCCGTGAATGAGTGACGCTGTCTTTTCCCAGCTGCCAAGATTTGATGCGATCAGTGGACCCCGCCCGGCCGATTGGCTGCGGGCCATGACCAAGAGTGATCTGCACGCGCCTTCGGGGCAGGCTCCGCCGGAAGCGGCCGAAACGAGCCTTGCACCAGCGCCGGCAAAGGCTGAGCCCTCAGTCGTGCGCCCGATCCCGCAGGAAACCGCGGCGTTACAGACCACTGTTTCGAACCTGGCAAAGCTGATGGAGCGGGTTGAGGTTGAGTCCCGTCAGCAAACTGTGGAAACGATACGCACACTTGCCGGTCAGCTGTTTCCCGAGCTCTCCCGACGCTTTCTCGCCGAGGAAATCGGGCGACATCTGCCCGGTCTCATACCGGCAGCGGTGCCTGTGGTGGATATCCGTGCAGAGCCGGGTCTCGCCGCGCAGCTTCTGGAAATGATCAGCCGCCATCCTTCTCTGGAGGGGCGTTGCAATGTTGTTTCACAGGAAGGACAGGGCGCAGGCCATGCCGAAGTTACCTGGCGCACGGGTGGCGTGACGTTTGATTTTGAAAGCCTGCTGGCTGCCTGTCTGAATGATATTGGATCAACATATAAACCGAATACGGAGTACAAGTGATGGTCACCCCCGAAAAGGTAATGCCGGAATTCGAGAGCCAGGATCGGCGCGATCCTTCGGGACGAAATTCCTATCGCCGTTCGATCTTCAGTGTGCCTGTGACCGTAACGGTCTCGATCGGTCAGAAGCGCCTCAGTGTTCAGGAAATTCTTGAGCTTCAACCAGATTCGGTGATCGCGCTGACCTCGAAGGTTGATGATCCCGTTGACCTTTTCATTGATGACAAGCTGATTGCCAAAGGCGAGCTTGTCGAGACCGATGATGGCCAGATTGCCGTGAAGATTGTTGAAATTATTGAAAAGGCGATTGAGCCGGAATGATCCGATCGGCGGCCCTCTACCGTATTCTGTTCCTGGCCGTTTTCTCGGCATGCCTTGCCTTTTCAAGTCATGCCCAGGAAGTGCCCGCTGCGCTGGATGGCCTTCTGAACCCTTCTGGTGACGGACAGCTTTCAAGTTCCGTCGTACAGCTAGTCTTGCTTGTGACGGTGCTGAGCCTGGTGCCCGGCATCGCGATGATGATCACCTGCCTGCCATTCATGGTGGTTGTATTTTCGTTCATGCGTCAGGCAATCGGTGTTCAACAAGCCCCTCCCAACATGATGATCATGGCCCTTGCCATGTTCCTCACCTTCTTCGTCATGGAGCCGGTGTTCATGTCGGCCTGGGAGAATGGTATCTCGCCTTATATGGACGGGACACTGGACGAGGCGCAGGCATGGGCCCTTTCCACCGATCCGTTCCGCGCCTTCATGATGCAGCGGACTGATCCAGAAGCCCTGCTGACGCTGGGCGATGCGGTCAACCGGCCGGTGGTGGAAGGGGAGGAGCCTGCCTTCTCCCTTCTGGCGACGGCGTTCATGTTGAGCGAGATCAAACATGCTTTCCAGATAGGTTTCGTAATCTTTCTGCCGTTCATGGTGATCGACCTGGTTGTTGCCTCCGTTCTGATGGCGGTCGGCATGATGATGGTGCCGCCGACGGTTGTATCCTTGCCCTTCAAGCTCGGATTTTTCGTGCTGGCGGATGGTTGGCTTAAGATCACCGAAGCGGTGCTCAGGGGTTATGCGATATGAGCACAGTCACACGGCTTAGCCGGCGCGGCGAAACTGCGGGCGCCAAAACCGAGGTCAATGGACCGGCGCTGACCCAGGCGCAACGGGCAGCGGTCATCATTGCGCTGTTGGGCGACGGAGCCGCCAAACCCATCGTGAACAAACTGGATGATGCCGCGCTTGCGCGCGTAGCGTCATCGCTCGAGACAGTCACCTATCTTTCACGTGAAGACCTGATCGCAGTCGTGATCGATTTCCTGACCCAGCTGCGCAAAACGTCCGGTGCGATGCGCGGGGGCCGCTCACGCGCGCGCGAAGTCATCAAAGGCGTCGTGGACTCCAACCGGATGAAGGCGATCTTTGGGGAAGACGAGCCCATCACGCAGATGGCTCAGGTTGATGAAACAGGCGATGTCTGGGCACGCCTAAGCACCCGTGACGGCAAGAAGGTGGCCGCTTATCTCAACCGTCTGACACCCAACATAATCGCGCTGATCCTGCGTAGGCTGGACGCGTCGATTGCCTCCAACATCATCTGCCACCTGAAGGACGACAAGCTGGGGCCGACGCTCGGCCAGATGGTTGAAGCGCCCAAGCTTGATCCGGGCATCGATTCGGTGATTGAGCGGATGCTGGAGATGGAGTTCCTGAATGCACAGAGCGATGAGGGCGGCGAAGGAACAGATGAGAGCCATCTGGAAACGATAGGGGAGGTACTCAGCCTCATACCTTCCGATAAGCGGGAGAACCTCGTAGACTTCCTGAAACAGCGTTACGAAGCCAAGTTGCCCCTCATTCAGAAAGGGCTCTTCACCGTTGAAGGCCTGCCGGAGCTTCTGCCCCGGAATGCGGTTCCCGTCGTGTTCAAGGAACTGGATCAGCAAACAATCCTGCGGATTCTTGCTTCATTCCGCGGTGCCAATGACGGCGTTGCTGATTACCTTCTGGGGAACATTTCCTCACGCATGGCCGATCAGTATCGTGAGGACCTCAAGGAGATCGGGGCGATTGCTCCGAGCGAGACCGAGACGATCCAGCGAGAATTCTTGACGACCCTGATGGACATGCGCCGCCGGGGCGTAATTACCATTACGAGGCCGGACGGACGATAAGCGCCGGCAGGGGCATCAAAAAAGGCCGGACTCATGGAGTCCGGCCTTTCCTGTTTTTCCCGTCTAGTCTAACGGATTACCAGGTCTGCATGGATCGCGCCGGCGGCCTTCATCGAGCGGATGATATCAGCCATCTCCTGGGGTGAAACACCAAGGGCGTTGAGACCTGAGATGAGCTGGGACAGTGTCACATTGGGCTCAAGCACGGCGATATTGTTGCTGCCGGTCTGGGTGATCGTGATCTCCGAGCGCGGCAGGACGATGGATTCTCCGCGGGCGAACGGATTCGGCTGCGAGGCAACCGGCGTCTCGCGTACCTTGATGGCGATATTGCCCTGGGCAATGGCCACACGGGAGATGGTCACATCCTCTCCCAGAACGATGGTCCCGGATTTTTCATCGATGACGATGCGCGCAGGGGTGGCGACCTGGATTTGAAGGTTTTCGATGCTTGCCAGAAGGCGCGAGGGGGATTCAGAAATGCCGCGCAGGTCAAGTTCGATTGTGCCGGGATCGCGCATGGAGGCAAGCGGGGCGCCAAGCGCAGCGTTGATCGTGTCTTCGATGCGGGCGGCTGTCGTGAAATCCGGTGAGCGCAGGGCGAGCGAGATCAGTGGATTGCGATTGAAGTCATAATTGACCTCCCGCTCGATCTTGGCGCCGTTCGGGACGGAGCCTGTGGTGGGCGAGCCGCGCGTTTCGCGCGCGCCCTGCGCCCTTACATCAATGCCGCTGACGATGATGGTGCCTTGCGCGACAGCATAGATCTCATTGTCCCCGGCCCTGAGCGGGGTAAGGATCAGTGTGCCGCCTTGCAGGCTCGTTGCATCACCAATCGAGGCAATATTGACGTCGATGCTGGACCCGTTGCGGGCGAAGGGCGGCAGGGAGGCGGTGACCAGAACGGCCGCGACGTTTTTTGGCTTTATCTGTTCCCCCTGCACATTGACACCGAGACGTTCGAGCATGTGGGTGAGGGAATCTTCCGTAAACGGTGAGTTCCGGACCGTATCGCCAGTGCCATTGAGGCCGACGACAATGCCGTAGCCGACAAGGTCGTTCTCCCGGACACCCTGGACATCGACCACATCCCGAATACGTGCCTGCGCATCGGCAGGGAGGGCAAGAACTGTTAGAGTGAAGGCGGCAAACAGCCAGACGGACCATTTCATCGGGTTACCTCAGAAAATTCAGGAGGCTAAGGTTCGACAGGCGGGAGGTCAGCAGATAGGCTGCCTCCAGACTTGCCTCGAGTTGTTTCAGCTCGGACGCGGCATCATACTGATCACGCCCGACCATATTGTTGTAGACGCTGTTGAGTATGGTCTCCTCGGTATCGAGGGCTTCTTTCTGTTTGGCGACGCGCTCCTGGCTGATGCCGACATCTGCGCGCAGGTTAATGAGCGCGTTTGTGCCGCTGCCGATGCGCTCTGCGCTTGCGCGCACGATCTCCGGATTCTGGGTCAAGAGGGGAAGATTGTCCTGCGTGCCGCTGATCGCCATGACAGCAAGGCCGGAAATCACCTCGACGATTGCCGGGTCGGCCGCCGTTACGCTGTTTGGGTCGGTGGTGGTGGACGCGCCTCTGTAAATTGAGGTCAGCCAGCCCCCTGTCGGGGATTGAAAGTAATCATCCAACTGTGTCTCGAAATCGGCCGCGCTGGTTGCTGTGCTGGCAATCTGGCGGATATCCGCGAGCAGTTGGTCTGTATTGGCGAAGGGCTGGGTGGCTGTTTCATCGCCTGAAAACAGGAATCGGTCGCCATGACGTGTGTTGAGCGTTGAAAAGATATCAGAGAGGGCCGCTGCTGCGTCGCGCGAAACCAGGTCTTTTCCAGGGATGTCGCCTGTGCCGAGCACGGTCAGCATCTGGACCTCCAGGCCCGTGATACGCGTCTGCACCGCAGCAAGACTTTTCTGGGTGAGGTCAAGCCGCCCCTCGCGGACGCCGAGCAGACCGCGCTCAAGTTCGATATCGGAAAGTGCCTTCTCGCTGATCATGGCGTCGCCGATCCGGCCGCCAAGATGTTTTGTCAGGTCAGCATGCTGACCGGTCACCGATTCCTGGGCCACGATCGTGGCGCGCGCTCTCATGTCAGCGATGTTCTGGCTGAAGGAGGCTGAAATGATGCTGTTGGGGGGGATGATACGCATGACGATCAGAGCTCCATCAGAATGCTGATCATGTCTCGGGCAACCTGAATCACCCGCGCATTGGCAGCATAGGCCTGCTCGATCAGCAGCAGGGATTCCATTTCCCGATCAACATCCACGCCGGTCAGCGCCTGTTCGGCTTCAACCAGCGTCAGATGCTGGGCTTGCGTCGAGGCAAGCACTGAATCCTGATAAATGCGCTTCTGGCCGACAACAGATGAGAGCTGGGCTGCAAGATCGCTGGCCGAGAAGGCCCCCTGTATGCCGTTCGAATTGAGGGACTTCACCTGGGTGAAGGCATCAAACATGGCTGAAAGGATCGACGAGTTGCCCGGTGGGCCAGACTGCGTTGCGCCTATGCCATCACGCAGGCGCCAGGCTTCACCGCCCTGGGCGGGATCTATCGCCGCGTTGAGGGAGATGCGAGCCGCAAGACCCAGTGTGCCGGCCGCATCAGGGTCAACAAACAGGCCTTGTTCGCCTGGAGGCTTGGTCGGGTCAATGGAGTCATCCGACAGCCGGGTGATGATGTCATTCGCCACCATGTCCAACTGGTCCAGGAAGGCGGGCAGATCCTGATCGCGGAGTGTAAACAGAGCGCCGAAGACGCCGCCGGAGACAGCGCCGAAGGAGGTCGATCCCGGTGTTATGTCTATACCGTCTACTGATATTCCGGATAAGGTGCCGTTCGCTAGGGTCTGGGCCGAAGTGAAGGCGGAGGAGGGGGTGAACTGGATCTGGCGCGCGGTGCTGCCATTGATCAGATAGACGCCTTGCGTGGTGAGAACGTCGATTGTGCCCGCGTCACGCTGTACGGTCTGAATGGGCAAATATTGGGCAATCGTATCGAGAACACGCTGACGCTCATCCATCAGTGTTGCTGCCTGCGTGGATGTGCGGTCGATGCTGGCGATACGTTTGTTCAGATCCTGGATCTGCTTGAGCGCGTTATTTACTGCGTCAACGCCTTCGGCAATCTCGCTATCGGCTTCGGCACGGGCCTGCGCGCCGTATTTTGCAAGGCTGTTGAGCTCGCTGGCGACGGATTTTGCCGCGTTGAGCAGGGCAGATGTATTGGCGGTGGATTCCGGCGATGTAATCGAAGCGGTGAGCGCCGATTCGAAATTGGAAAAGGTTCGGAACAGTCCGCCGCCGGAAGACGTATTCCCGACCCGTGTGGAGATTGCTTGCCATGTCGAGGCAAGCACCGTCGCTTGGGCAACGTCGCTGGTCAGCTCCCGGCGCTGCGCCTTGATCGCATCGTCGCCCGAGCGGGAGACACCGAGCGACGTTACGCCGGAGGTCTGTGAGCCCTGGACAAGTTCGCCCACCACCAGCGAGCGCCGGACATAGCCCGGCGTGCTCGCATTTGCGACGTTGGTGGCGACGATTTCGGCCTTCTGGCTGGTAACCTGAAGGCCGGATCGTGCAGCAAGGATGGCGGCTGAGATGCTCACTTAGGCAGGTCCCCCTGTCGTCACCGTCAGCGTTTCAGGTTCGTGGTTTCCTGGAGCATCTCATCGACCGTCTGAACGATCTTGGCGTTCGATGAGTAAGCGCGCTGGGTTTCGATCAGATCGGTAAGTTCAGCTGCGATATCTGTCGTGGACTCCATCAGCGAGTAGCCGGATATACCGCCCACAGGCCCGCTGCCGGCATCCCACAGATAGAGATTCCCGCTCGAATTGGAGACCGAGTAGGCTTGGGAATCAAGCGCCCTCAGACCGTTCATGTTCGGAACATCGCCAACCGGGATCTGATACAGTGTCCGGCGGAAGCCCTTGTCATAGATCGCCTGGAGGAAGCCTTTTTCGTCGATTTCGATCGATTGAAGGTCCCCGATGGGCGAACCGTTCTTTGTGACCGCAGTCGGCGCAAAAGAGGCGGCCAGCTGAGTGATGCCGGCGCTGTCATTCGGACGGCCAATGAAGACCTCGACAGGGCCGTGATCTAGGGTGATCGAGACACGCCCAGTCGCCGGATCGTACGTGGCACCATTTGAGGCGGTTGCTGCGGCAATCCGGCCGCCGGCTGTTGGGGTATCGTTGAAGGCGATCTCAAGATCGCCAACTGATGCCAGCGGGTTGCCGGCGCTGTCGAAGATCTGGACACTCCACTCATTGCTCGAGCCAGAAGCGGGAACAGTGGGGGTGAACTGGAAGCTGACGGTCTGGGCGCGGCCGAGGTTATCGAAATATTCGACCGGGAGCATGAAGGGATCACCCGGCGCGCCTGCGGTCGTGGCATCAGCCGGAATATTGATGCCGAGCTCTATACTTGTGGTCGGGGTCGCATTGAACTGCGATGTCGAAATGTTGACCGGCACAAGATTTGCGCCGCTGTTGCGGCTTACATTGCCAACTTCTCCAGCAGAGTCGGCGGGCCAGCCAAGGAGGAAGAGGCCGCTCTGTGTGCGCAGATAACCGTTCTCGTCCGCAAAGAACGAACCCGTTGGAGTGAGCATCATATTGCGGTTCGAGGACAGTGTGGAGATGCCGCCAAGATCGGTCACGGGGAGTAGGCCGCGTCCGGATATCGCGATATCAGTGGCGCTGCCAGTCCGGATCAGAGATCCTGTCGCGGCAATATCCTTGTACGTATCAACACGCACGCCGCCAGCCGCATAGGCAGAAGTTTTCTGCTGTAGCACCATGCTGGAAAAGTCCACGGCGCTGCGTTTGTAGCCGTAGGTACCAGAGTTGGCGATGTTGTCGGAAATGGTGGCGAGGCGTGTGCCGTTGACACTCAGCCCCATAACCCCCGCGTTCAGGGAGGATGAGATGCTCATATCTGGTTGCTCCTGCGTCAGATAATGACGCAAATTGAAGGCAACTCGTAAATAAGCTGATAACTCCTGTTAGCCTAATTTCTTAACTATCAGGAAACAAATCGCCGGGGGTGCTCAGTCTGTCAGTATGGTGATGGATATCCGGCGGTTCTGAGCCGCTTGCGGGTCGTCCCTAACCAGGGGGTCAGTATCGGCCTTGCCGGACACCTCGCGAATCCGCTGCCCCGGGACGCCCGCGTCAGACAGGAGGCGCCGGGCTGTATTGGCACGGTCCGCCGACAGGTTCCAGTTGTCATAGAGCGCGCCGTTTCGAAAGCGGTGGCTGTCGGTATGGCCGACTATCTTTATATCATTATCGAACTCGGCAAACGCTTCGGCGACCACGGCGATCAGTTGCACCATCGTGTCAGATGCCTCGCTGCGGCCAAGCGGGAAGAGGGGCGTGCTCTCGGAGTCGGTAATCTCAAGTACGATGCCTTCAGGAGACATCTTGATCATGAGATGCTCGGAAAGCTGGCGGCTTTCCTTGCTGAGAGCTTCTTTCAATCCCTGTAGCTCGTTGGCGATCTCCCTTTCCTCGGCGCGCCTGGCCAAGGTATGAGTATCGTCTGTCTGGTCCTGGGCTTCCTTGGACTTGCCGTCCCCATAGGCTGGGTTCTCGACGGTTTCCTTGCGGTTCGCGCCGGTACCCATCTTGGCATATGTCTCTTCGGAGAAGATGGATGAGCCGTTGAGGCCGTCCGATCCACCGCCAGAAATCCGGCTGATCGGGATTGTCGGGTTGAAATAATCGGCAATACCCTTGCGCTGCTCCTCAGTGGTTGCGTTGAGCAGCCACATAAGAAGAAAGAACGCCATCATGGCGGTCACAAAGTCAGCATAAGCGACCTTCCAGGCGCCGCCATGATGGCCGCCGCCCTTGTAGACCTTCTTACGCTTAATAATGGTCGGTCCCTGTACTGAGGAGTCCGTAGCCATTTCAACCACCAGTTTTTGCTTCTGCTGGGGTGCTTTTACCATCGCATGCTCAATTAAGAGCGTAGGAGGGGGGGAAGGATCGACCCAATCTGATAACCATTCTTCAACCAATTGGGTAGCACTAAGAGTCGTTGGAGTTTTATTAACCCTGGAAGGGTGGAGTATGTCGTCGGTACTCAGGAAAATGATGGGGGCAGGGTCGGGATTACCGCCGACCATCCTGCGTTACCATGATTTCTGGGGCGCGGTTCATCACTCCGCATCGGTCTGGGCCGGCGAGTCACTTGATGGCGGCGTGCCACAGGAGCCCGAAATGCGCCGGGTCTACACAGGCACTGCCGCGCTGGAAGCACTTGAGCGACGAACGACATTTTTCTTCAGTTCGAGAGTTTCTCCCGGCCTGTGCGCCATTGCGACAGATGGGGCAGGGGCTGCCCGGATCGTAGCCAAACGCCTCAGCCAGGATTTTGAGAGCGCCAAGGAAGCATCTGCGCTGTTCCTTAAACTCATGTTTGAAGCGCCTGCCGTGTCACTCTGGCGCAGCATGGCAGCTTCGCTGGAAGGTCATCAGGCGGCAACCATTTCCTCCCCGCTCTCAGAGCCGGTGCAGGCTGCCAGTAGTTTCGACGCCGACAGCCGCTATCTGGTCATTTCCTATTCGGTCATGCCAGAGGCGCTGCAATCGCAGATCTGGCTGGTGTTTGACCTCGATTATCTCATGGGCTGTGCACATGAGTCTGAACGGCGCGCCGCGGAACAGAAACGTCCGGCAACTTCAAAGCTACTGCGCGACAGTGTCATGGGATCTTCAATCAGAGTTGAAGCAGTTCTTGACAAAATATCAATGACAATCGGCGAATGTTCGCGCTTGAAAGTGGGCGATCTCATTCCGCTGCCAGACACCGATCCCGGATCGGTCCGTTTGAATGCCGAGACCGTCAATGGACAGATTGAAATTGGGCACTGTGAAATGGGTGTGTGGAAGCGTCAACGCGCGCTGAAGCTCAAACAGCCGGTACTCGAACCCTTCACGCAGGAAGTCGCGAAGATGTAGCAAGGAAAGGTCACCCCGCAGCCACCGCTCTCAAAGAGTGGCGCGGTTTATAGGTACACGGAGATAGGCATTTGAACGCGATACTCGGCCTGGGAATTACCATGGTGATGGTCTTTGGCGGCTATATGCTCGCCGGAGGCAAGTTAGGTATTATCCTGCATTCGCTTCCTTTTGAGATGATGATGATTGGCGGGGCCGCGACAGGCGCGTTCCTGGCCTCGAACGATTTCACGACGGTCAAGCACACGGGCGGCGACATTGCTGCCGCTTTCAAGGGCCCTAAATGGAAGAAGACTGACTATCAGGACATCCTCCTGCTGATGCACGAGTTGCTGCATATCCTGAAACAGAACCCTGTTGATATTGAACCTCACATTGAGGCGCCGAATGAATCCGATATCTTCAAGAAGTACCCGCGCATCCTGAAGGATCACGAAGCCATCGAGATGATCTGCGATACGATCCGTTCGATGATCATGAACTTCGACAATGTTCATCAGGTCGAAGAACTGCTCGATAAACACCTTGAGAGCCTTCTGGAAGAAAAGCTGCATGGCTCGCACGCGCTTCAGCAAACGGCAGACGCTCTGCCAGCGCTGGGGATCGTGGCGGCTGTTCTCGGTGTTATCAAGACGATGGCCTCGATCGACAAGCCACCGGAAGTTCTCGGCGGTATGATCGGCGGCGCGCTTGTGGGGACATTCCTCGGCGTGTTTCTTGCCTATGGCATGGTTGGTCCGTTTGCGGCGCGCGTCAAAACGATCCGCACCGAAGAGCACCTTTTCTATTCCATGATCGGGCAGGTGCTGGTGTCGAGCCTGTACAAGAACCCGGTCAATATCTGTGTTGAGGTGGCCCGCCGTCAGGCCCCGGCGCGGGTTCGCCCGACCTTTGATGAAGTCGAGCAGGCAGTGAGGGGGCTCAAGCAGGCAGCATGAGGCGATACCTCTGGCTTCTCTTTTGCGGTGTCTTACTGGCTCCGCCCGTTCTTGCTGCCAAACCGGCGGAAAGTGCGGCGGGGCCAGACGCGCGAAAACAGGAGCTGGCGACAGAGCTCAATCAGTTTGTCAGGGATGCAATCGATGAGGGCCTTTTGGCGCCCTCTGGCTCAGGACCGGTCGAGATTGCCGGGCAGAATATTGAAAGAGAAACCGCGCGCCTGGAAACTGAGCGCGTTTCTGCACTTTCGGATGTCTGGGGGGCTGCCGGCGCGATGGATTGCAGCGCGTCTTATCCGCTCGACTTCTCTGATTTCGAGACCATGGCGAGCTATTCCGACATTCTGAACTATCGGACCCGCGTGCTCGCTGACGGTGTGTCGCCCACGGATGATCCCCGTCTTGCGAAGGCCTACATCGCGCTCGACCTCGGGTCAGAGGCGATCATGAACCTCCGCAATCCGGATAATCCAGATGAGCATGCATTGCGCCAGATTGCGCTATTGCTGGATGGGCGAGTTCGCCCGAGTATTGCGTATTTTCAGGAGCTTGCGCACTGCCATGATCGGGCAGGCTTCTGGCTGGGTGTGGCCCTGCTTGTAGACGGGCAAGGCGCAGGGGCCACGCATCTGGACAAAGGCTTCAATGAATTCCGTAACTTGCCCCTGCAACTGCGTACGAGCGTGACGGCGATTACCATACCGGCTCTGGATCGTACCGATGGCCGCTTCTTATCCCAGAAAATGCTCGCCTCCTTTTCCAAGGCGCAGCTCCAGGACTCAGCGCAGCTGCAATTTGCCAATGCGATTCTTGAGCTGGGGCAGGGGAGCACGGAAGCCGAAATCCGTATCCGGACCTTCCTTCTGTCGGGCAGATTCCAGGAAGAAGCACTCTTTGCCCTGATCCGACACCACCGTGTAATTGATGCGCCGCTCAAATCCCTGCTTCTGGATGGTATGTTGCTCAAGATAGAGCAGTCGCAGCGGGACGAAGATATCCGCGCCAGCATGAAATTTGTACTCGATGAACTTAGCGCGGAGTCCCGCTACCTGACGATGATCGACATGGCGGCTCGCGAGAACATGCAGAGCGAGACGGTTCAGAGCGAGATCCGGAATCATTTCGTGAAAGGGCTGCAACGCGATCTGACAAGTGCCGACCCGCTCCATAACCTGGCAGCGATCGAGGCCTTGTCGATCGAGGCTGGGTTGCTCGAACATCATGAGCAGCGCACTGCGCTCTATGAAGAAGCCACCCTCAAGGCCGTGCGGCTGGGGTTCGCCTCGCTGGCAGACCAGCTTTCACGCAAGACCCAGCCGGGTGAAACGGTCGCCGAGCAGCGCGCAACACTTGCATATCGCCTCAACGATTATCCGGCGGTTTTCGATCTGGCTGAAACCAATCCAGGCAATGCGCATATCAGCCTGGTCGCGGCGCTTAGCGCCATCAATGCCAATGATGCCTCGCAGCTTCAGAGATTTTCTTCCCGCCTCGCGCTCGATGACAAGACAGTCCTTGTCCTGATCGAACAGGACGCTGCGGACAAGCGCTGGATCGTTCCGGAAAATATCTATCAGGCAGCCGGCAAGATTGCCGATATAGAACAAAAAGCACGGGTTGAGCGCGTTCTGTCCCTGAGGCGGGCCGCGGCCGGGGGCGTTGCAGAGCCACCTCCGGTCAACGTCACGAGTATTTCAGAGCGGTTGATGTCGACACGGATGGCGCTTGAATCTCTCGAAGGGGAGGGCAACTGATGTCGAGTCCGATCTATACGACACTGGCGCGTCAGCAGGGCTTGATGCACGAGATGCAGTCGGTGGCCAACAACCTCGCCAACTCCAGCACCACGGGCTACAAATCCGATCGTGCCATCTTTACCGAGTTTCTGGTCTCGACGGGAACCTCGGCCGACCAGTCGCTCTCGATGGGTGGGCTTGGCGGGCACATCTTCCAGATGGAGCAGGGTGGACTGAACTTTACAGGGGGCCGGTTTGACCTGGCTATCCAGGGCGAGGGCTTCTTCCGGGTGGAAACACCGCAGGGGGAGCGTTTGACGCGGGCGGGGCATTTCCAGCTTTCGGCGGCCGGACAGCTGATCGACATGCAGGGAAATCCTGTGCTCAGTGCTGGCGGAAATCCGATCAACATTCCCGAGGACGCGCTGGATGTGTCCTTTGGCGCAGATGGTTCGATCACGGGCAATGGTCAGATCATAGATCAAATCGGGATCATGCGCGCCGATGGGCAGTTACAGCGTGATTCGAATACATACTTTTCTGCTGAAGGCGGCGTCGTGCAGGCTGAGGATGCAAAGCTCGTCCAGGGCGCGCTTGAGCAGTCGAATGTTTCGCCGGTGCTGGAAGTGGCCCGGATGATTGAAGTCCAGCGCGCCTATGAGGCGGGCCAGGCACTTCTTGAAAGGGAGGACCAGCGCATCAGCCAGCTGATCACAGCTGTGCGGGAACGTTGAACTATTTTGCCAGGTGTAGGAGACGCCTATGAAGTCATTGCAGATTGCCGCGTCCGGGATGGCCGCCCAACAAATGCGTGTGGAAGTTATCTCGAACAACATCGCTAACATGAGTACGACCGCATATCGTCCGCGAACGGCCGAATTTTCGGACCTCATGTACCAGCAATATCTGACCCCAGGCACGATTACATCTCAGGTTGGAACGGTTGTGCCGTCAGGTATCCAGCTCGGTACGGGTGTGCGCCCAACCACCGTATCGATGGACCTTACTCAGGGATCGTTGCGCCAGACAAATGCCGAGTTGGACATTGCCATTGATGGCAATGGTTATCTGGAAGTCACACTGCCTTCGGGCGAGCCGGCCTTCACACGCGATGGTAAACTCAGCCGTAGCGCTGACGGCGAGATTGTGACCTCGGATGGTTTCCCTCTCGCCGACGGGATCGTGATCCCTGAGGATGCCCGCCGCATATCCATCAGCCGGGATGGAGAAGTGGTTGCCTACTTCGACAATGAGACAGCAGGTCAGGCTATCGGGAATATCTCTCTCGTTCGCTTCGTCAACGAGAAGGGGCTCGAGGCTATCGGTGACAACATGTTCCGAGAGACCGAAGCTTCCGGCGCTGCAAACCGGCTTCTTCCGGGAACGGAAGGGATGGGATTCCTGCGTCAGGGCTATATAGAAGACTCGGCCGTGGATGTCGTGAAAGAGATCGCTGACCTGATCGAGGCCCAGCGCGGCTATGAACTCAACTCCAAGGTGATCACGGCATCAGATGAGATGCTGTCGGCCACCACGCGTCTGAGGTAGCGGCATGAGCACCTTGTTCGCCCTCAGCTTCAGCGCGCTTATCGCCTTGACAGACGCTTCATCTCTGGTTGCTTCGGAAGTTATCCGGGCAGGGGACAGGGTCACGCCAGTCAATGCTCTGGTGGATTCCGGCTTCTCCGCCACGAGTGAAGAAGCGATAATCGGGCGGGAAGCCAAGCGCACGATTTATGCAGGCCAGCCGATCACAATGGACAACACGCGTCCTGCAAGGCTCGTTACGCGCAATCAGATCGTCACCGTGAAGTATATCCACGGTGGTCTCGAAATCTCCACCACGGGTCGCGCCATGGGGGAAGCCTCTCTCAATGAACCGGTCACCGTACTGAACCTCCAATCACGTCAGTTGGTTCAGGGAATTGTCCAGGAAAACGGATGGGTCCTCGCACAATGAAAACCTTCTTCTCCCTGCCTTTCGTCGCCCTCGCTGCCGCAGCGTGTGCCAGTTCAGCCCAGCCTGTTCCGGATTTTACGCCGCCAGTGCCTTACGCCGGCTATCCAGGCGCTGTACCGGAACCGGCAGACCCGAACATCCAGAACGCATCGCTCTGGGAAACGGCGCCAACAGCGTTGCTCAGCATGCGCCGGGCGAAAGAAGTCGGCGACCTTCTGACCGTGGTTGTCGAGATGAACGATCAGGCGAGCCTCCAGAGCTCACTCTCGCGCAACCGGAATGCCAGTGATGACATGAGCGTCGACGCGATGTTCGGCCTTCCTGAATGGGCAAACGGCATTCTTCCTGGCGGCGCAAGCCTTTCTCCAGGTGTCGATTACTCACGAAATTCCAGCCAGAACGGCTCGGGAGCAGTCAAACGCGCGGAGAAGGTCACCTTCACGCTTGCGGCACGGGTTGTCGGCGTTGAGCCGAATGGCAACCTCATCATTCATGGCTACCAACAGACGCGGGTGAGCAATGAAGTGCGCTATCTGACGGTTTCGGGTGTTATCCGCACGCAGGATATCACGAGGATGAACACGGTAACCTATGAGAAGATCGCAGATGCCAAGTTGGCTTATGTCAGCAACGGCGACGCATCCTCCGCTACGGACCGCAAGGTCGGTACAAAGATCATTGATCGCATTGTCCCCTTTTAGGGTATCTGTATGAAACACATCATCACTGCTCTGGTTGCTGTTATCTGCATCGTCATAGGCGGTGTTGCCGGGCATATGCTCCGTGGGGGCGGAGGGGCAAGCGCGGCTGCCGCTGAAGAGGATGGCAAGGGGCATGGGGATGCGGGCGAGGATGCCCATGCGCCGAAAGTGAAGGCCAAGGATTCTCATGGCGGCGACGATAAAAAAGCCAAGAAAGACGGGCACGGCGCGTCCAGCAGCAGCTCAGGAGCTGTCTATTTCAAATTCAGCCGCGAGTTCGTAGTTCCGATCATCCAGCATGAAAAAGTCGTCAGCCTGGTTATCCTCAACATCAATATCGAGGCGGATGCCGCGTCTTCTGATAAGCTTTTCTCGCAGGAGCCCGTGCTCAGGGATGTCGTAATGACGACGCTGATCGAGATCAGTGGAGATGGCAGGACGTTCCAGTCAATGACCAGCATTGAGAATTATGAAACTCTTCGGTCTCTTCTTCTCGGGGCATTGCAGAAGAAGTTCCCTAGTATAGGGATCAAGAATGTCCTGATCCTTGATATCGCCCGTCAGGATCTCTGATCACCAGCCTCCAGACAGAGGCTGGTGTTTCCTGCCTTGGCATCAAAGCCTGCGGGCCTGAGATAGATCGACCGTGAGGCCTGAAGCGGTCCCAAGACGAAGCACGCCATTGTCGCTGAGGATATCCGTGACTTTGGTGATGACGTTGGGCACGGCTGTCCCTTTGAAGGTATTGTCTTGGTAATGGTCGATGACGAACTCGTACATATTGTCCACCGTCGCGGTTTCGCCATTGGTATACGGACCATTCCACTTGAAGACCGTTTCGTCCGGGGCAAGCGTTTCAGTCCAGACGGCATTGCCGTCTTTATCCTTGACGGTAAGGATGCTGTTTGTCGTTCCGAGCGGAGCTTCATATGAGAAGGTTGCTGCGCTGCCTGTAAAAGGCATCCAGGAGGAGGAAAAGGTTACGTCCTGGCCCAGCCACTGGCTTGCCATCAACCCGTTCAGGTCGCTGATCATGGCGGCGATGCTGGAAAGAGCGGTATTCGAGTTCACGAGCTGCTCGAGGCTCGAGAAAGTGGCCAGCTGCTGCACGAACTGGGTCGAGTCCATTGGGGACAACGGATCCTGGTTTTTCACCTGCGCCGTAAGCAACTTGATGAAGCTGCTGTATTCGCTGCCCATCTTCGCATTGGACGTGGAGGCATTCGTTACCGGGCTGGCCGCCGCTGCATCATAGCTTACCGTGGTCATTGGATACTCCTAAAGTCTGATATCCAGCCGGCCGCTGGAAGCGATCTGACGGTTGGGGTTGCTGTCTGCTGCTATCATGAGGCCAGTGCCGGTGAGGGCAGGGGTGTCAAAGCGTGTGCCGGCCAGTTTTGCATTCTCGCCCCAGCCTTCATTCTGCTGGGGGGCCTGATGCTGGAAGCTCATATTCTGACCCGTCAGGCCATTGCGCTCGAGTGCCTGAACAAGTTCGAAGTGCATCAGGCGGAGCTGGCGCATGGCTTCGGGGCTCTCCGCTGTGATCGTCACATGCTGAAGTCCCTGAGCGTCGAATTTGAAATCAATCGAGACGCGGCCCAGTTCGGGAGGATCAAGCTGGACCATGATGCGGTCATCCTGACCGTCGCTGGTCGCGCGCGCGACGATCTCAGGCAGCTGCGTCGCGGTTGCTGTGAGCATGGCGTGCGCCGGCGTCAGTTGTGCCGTGGCCGGATTGCCGGTTGGTTGAGGTGAGGGTTGCCCTGGCGGGGCAGCGCCGCCCAACGCCGCGCCGGGTATCGAGGGATTCGCGGTTGTATCCGCGCCGGAATTGCCAGTCTGCCCAGGCTCGGAGCCTGCCGCGCCTATGGCAGGCGATGGCTGGTCGCTGAGATCAGCAAGCATGTCTGCCGGCAGGCTGTCGGGAAATCTGGCATCTGGAGAAGCGGTTGCGCTGCGCCTCGCGGGCGGGGCGTGTTCGGGGAGAGAGGCTGCGGGCGTCTTGGCGGTCATTGGGGGCGTACCGGCGAGCGCAGAAGCCGCCTCGATCCGAGGCTTGTCGGCCACCGGGACGGATTCCGGGATGGAAGTGGCCCCCAGGGTGACGGGCGCCGACATCGGCGTGACTGCATTTTCGGGAAGGATTGGTGCTTGGCTGTGTGTTTCGCCAACAGCGGCGGCGTTTGGCGCGGCGGTTTGAACGACATTGTCGGCCGGCGGCGCCTCGGCAACAGGGCGCAGGGTTACAATCAGTCCGGAGTCTGCTGGCTGCGGGGCATCTTCTGCCGCGATTGCGTCTGCCTCTGGGGCCGGCTCGGTGCCGGTGCCTTGCTTCGGCGTCGGAGCTTCCTGATTGATCGGGACAACAAGTCCAGCCTGCACAGATAGAGCTGCCATATCCTCGACCGGCATGGACGCAAGCTGGTCTTGAGTTTCAGGCGCTGGGGTGGGCAAGCCGTGAAACAGGTTCAAAGAGGCAAGCGGAACGGCGTCACGCGCTGCAAGGGGCTGGTCGACACTGGAGGCAGTGTCGGCCGAAACGCCAACTAGGCTGCTGGCAAAATCCTTGCCGCGGCCGTTACCCGAATCTGCACGGGCTGTCGCATCCTGCAATGAACCTGCCTGAAAAGGCCAGAAGTCCATATCAACGGAGAAAGTCATCCTGCCTTCCACCTATGTCTCGTATTAACCTATCTACAACCATGCGCCGTAAAATATGAGTTAACCAACGGGGACATGATGCTCCCCGAGCGGAATAAATTTTCGGAGCAACCCATGATCTTACCCACAATGCCCGGAGTAGCGCTGCCTTCCGCGCTACAATCAGGAGAGGGCAGGGCGCCTGGCGCGGCCAGCGAAGAGCGCTCCGATATTGGGAAGCGATTCGAACAAATGCTCTGGGCAGAGATGTTGAGTCATGCCGGCCTGGAAAAATCCCTTACGCTCGGAGGCGGAGAGGCCGCATCTGCTTTCTCCAGATATGTTGTGGAAGCGATCGCTGAAGATTTGGCCGAATCCCGCCCGCTCGGGCTTGCCCGCAAAGTCGATCAAATGACTTCCGGTCAGCAGGCTGTCACGACATCAATGAGCGAGATGCCCGATGATTGAACAGAGAATACAAACATCTGCACTGGACCTTGAAGACATTCTGATCGCGGAGAGGGAATACCTCATGGCGGGGCTGGTGAGGGAAGCGGCCAATCTCAGCGGAGAGAAACTGGCTGCGCTGGAATCGTTCGAAGCTGCCTTTGGTGAGCGTACGCCGATCGCTGTCTCAGGTGAAACGCGCCAGCTCGTTCTCGACGTTATTCAGCTCTCTGAGGAAAACGCGCTTTTGCTCAATGCCGTGCGCAATGGTGTTACCAGTCTCATTGGACGATTCCAAAGGCCGGCAAACGATGCTTTCGTCGGTTCCTACCGGCAGGGCGGAAGCCAGATCGCCTTCTCGCATGCCACAGGACAATATCTCAAAAGGGTGTGAGCGAATTAACCGTACATTTATCGCTCAGTCTTATGAGAGGAGTGTGGAACTACGAAAGTTCGGGGCCCCGGCTCCAACGTCAGGAAGACGCGTTTCAACAAACAGCCGCAGTCAAAAATAGCGGCGACACAAGAATGGATAGATAGATGTCTAGCATCCTGACCAACAACAGCTCGATGGTTGCGCTGGAAACCCTCCGCAACATCAACCGGAACCTCGAGACCGTTCAGAGCGAAATCTCGACCGGCAAGAAAGTTTCCAACGCCAAAGATAACGCCGCTGTCTGGGCCGTCTCGACGGTGATGTCGAGCGATGTTGAAAGCTTCAAGGCGATCTCCGACTCTCTGAACCTTGGTTCGTCGACCGTTGGCGTTGCCCGTTCGGCCGCTGAAAAGGTCACCTCGACCCTCCAGGAAATCAAGACGCTGATCGTTGGCGCCCAGGGCGAGAACGTTGACCGCGCGAAATACCAGACCGACATTGCTGAAAAGATCTCGCTGATCGAAGGCTATGTCAGCGCCGCCCAGTTCAACGGCCTGAACCTGATCAACGGCTCGGCGAGCCAGGATGTGAACGTCCTTGCTTCGCTCGACCGTTCGGCTGGTGGCTCTGTTTCGGCATCCTTCATTGCCGTTAGCCGTCATGACCTGTCGGTTGCCAACACCGGCGCGGCGGCGACCTTCGGCGCTACGGCCGTGACCAATACGAGCATCATGGACAACGGTGGCACAGCTGCCGGCACAGCGGCAACCGTTGCAGCTGCTGCTACCCAGACCATCGCCATCGCTTCGGTCGCTGATGGTAACAGCTATCGCATCACCCTTAGCGATGCGACCGCTGCCAACTCGCTTGGTACTCGCAGCTTCGAGTATGTTGCTTCCTCGTCTGACAGCCTGGAGTCGGTTGCTGCCAACCTGACCACGCAGATGTCGAACTTCTTCGCGGCAACGGGCGAGACCAACTACTCGGTTACTCGTGACGGCGATGAGATCACCATCACCAACGGTTCGACAGGCAACCTGTCGGTTACGGCTGTGACAGCAACCGGTGGTACGTCTGGCGTGACTTCCGGCGGCCTCGGTAACCTTGCCAATATCGACGTGACGTCGACCGCTGGCGCGGCTGCTGCTTTGACCACGATCGAGGGTCTCCTCAACACGGCAATCGATGCGGCTGCTGCTTTCGGTTCTTCGCAGAACCGTCTCTCCAGCCAGTCTGAATTCGTTCAGACGCTGGTTGACTCGATGACAACCGGTATCGGTGGCCTCACCGACACGGACATGGAAGCTGCTTCGGCAAAACTGCAGGCTCTTCAGGTTCAGCAACAGCTCGGCGTCCAGGCGCTGTCGATTGCGAACCAGGCGCCGCAGGCTCTGCTGTCGCTCTTCCGCTAATCGAACTTTTAATCCCGGGCGCTGAAGTGCCCGGGATACTCAATTAAACCGATTGTCCCGGGCGTTTCGGCGCCCGGGGCAACTCATAAGATACCCAGGAGGGGAATCGTGCAGGCTTTGGCATATAAGGCCTATGGCCAGGTGACGCAGCGGACTGCGACCGGCCGAGCGCTTGAATACGCAGTGTTCGAACAGATTACGCGGGATTTACAAAGCGCACATGACGACGGAGGAATAAATTTCGGCGCCTGGGGTGACGCAGTTTATCGAAACATGCAGTTATGGACCATCATCGCGACGGATCTTCTGGGTCCGGATAACGCGCTCCCCGATGAGACCAAGGCAGGGCTGATTTCCCTTTCCGAATTTGTACGGCGCACCAGTATGAAAATCCTCTCCGGATCCGAGGGGCTTGCAGACATCATCGAGGTGAACCGCACAATCATGGCCGGCCTGGATGGCTCGGCCTCATCAGTAGAGCAGGAGGTTATCTGATGTCTGGACTGGTTCTGAAAATTGCACCCGGCGAACGCTTTATCATCAATGGCGCAACACTGGAAAATGGTGACAAGCCTGCCCGCATCCGTGTGGTTGAAGGTGATGCCCGCGTTCTGCGTCTGCGCGATGCCATGCACCCCACTGAAGTGAACACCCCCGTCAAGCGCGTGTACTATGCGATCCAGCTGCTGATCACCGGCGACCTGAAAGAAAATGACACGCTGCCGGCCCTTGATGAGGCCTGCGCCCAACTGCTCGACATCTTCAAGCCTGTCGACGCTGATCTCATTCCGACGCTGCGCTCTATGGTCAGCCGCGGGAACTATTATTCGGCGCTTTGTCATCTCCGTCAGATCCTGGCGATTGAAGAAGAACTGCTTGCGATGCGCGGCGCCACGCCGCCCGAGAGCAAAGTCGCCTGACATGGCGTTCCAGCCGGTCGTTCCTTTGTCAGGGATCGGAGGATGGAAGTTCCTCCAGGCCACCTATGACAAGCAGCTGCAGAGTTATACAAACTCGCCGCAGGTCCGGAATGACCGTGACTATATGATCGAAAAGTTCTCCCAGCCGATCACTGTGGAGGATTTTCTCAAGGATTCGCGCCTCATGCGTGCCACGATGACCGCTTTTGACCTCTCAGGTGAAGAGTGGAAGAAGGGGTACATCAAGAAGGTGCTGCAAGAAGTCAACGACCCGGAAAGTACCTTTCTTGCCCGGCTCAACAATCCCAAATACACTGCTTTTGCCAACGCGCTGAAACCAGTCGATGGCAAGATCTCACTTGAGTCAGACAACATTGCCGCAATGGCGGTCCGTTTTGAGGCCATTTCGTTCGAAGTTGCCGTCGGCGAAGTCGATGACACGATGCGCCTGTCGCTGAACTATAAATCGGAGATTGGCGCAATTGTCGGGAGTGGAGCAAAAGAGGATACAATTGCGTATCGTCTGATGGCGGATGTTCCGACCTACACGGTCGTCAAGACTGCTCTTAATCTCCCCTCGGATATCTCCAAGCTGCCGGTGGAGCGGCAGGCAGAAATTATCAAGACCGGGCTGAAGAAGGCGCTGGGCGTTTCCAAACTTTCCGATATCGCCTCGCCTGAGTTGGTCGACAAGATGATCGTGCGCTACCATGCCATGAAATCAATTTCGGAAGGCGCTGCCAGCTATTCTCCGGCGTCTGCGGCACTGACAATTCTCGGTGGCAGCAGTTATGGTTATGGCAGTGGCGCCAGCCGGAATCTTTTTCTGTCCAGCTTTCTCTGAGCTAGCCTAGATCTGAGCAGGGGGCGGTGAGTGTGCGCTGCCACTCAACAGATCCGACAGCTCGGAAAATGCTGCGTCTATGCCAAGGCCATTCCGTCCCGAGACAAAGGCGTCCAGTGCCGGATAGAGCGCGATGGCGCGGTCAGCATCTGCGTCACGGCCAAACTCAAAGAGACTCGCCCGCAGCATGGGTGCCACTTCATCATAGAGCGCAATCATGCGGCGGTAATCGCGTAGAAGATCGTTTTCCCAGTCATTTGCAGCAGCCGGGAGGGCGCGTGAAACGCTCCTCAGAACGTCTATGGCGGGATATCGTCCGCGCTCTGCAATGCTTCGGGAAAGGATGATGTGGCCATCCAGAATGCCGCGGATCATGTCTGCTACCGGTTCTTCCATGTCAGAACCCGCCACCAGCACAGAGAAGATGCCGGTAATATCGCCCTTGGTGCTGGTGCCCGGACCTGCGCGTTCTGCCAGTTCGGCAATCACGCGAACGGTGGAAGGCGGAAAGGCGTTCAGGGCAGGGGTTTCGCCGGCTAGCAGGGCCACCTCGCGGTGGGCCTCGGCAAAGCGCGTGATTGAATCGAAGAGGAAGAGAACGCTGTGCCCTTGATCGCGGAAATGTTCGGCCGTCGCCATGGCGCAATAGGCGGCGCGTTTTTTCGCGCCGGGCGATTCGCTCGCCGTGGCCGAGACAACAACCGTCTTGGGACGGACGGCCTGAGGCAGGTTCACCTCGACAAATTCACCCACTTCTCTTGAGCGCTCGCCAATCAGGGCGATGACGACCCGGTCAGCTTCAAGTCCTCCCGCGAGCGATCCCAGGAAGGTTGATTTGCCCACACCTGAGCCTGCGAAGAGGCCAAGGCGCTGGCCCCGGCATATGGGCAGGAGGGTATCGGTGGCCATCCAGCCGGTCGCCAGGCGCGGCCCCAGCCGCCGGCGGAGGTGGGCCGGGAGGGCAGGTGCCCGCAATGGCCGGCTCGCGCCGCCAGCGGTCAGGGGGGCGCCCAGGCCCAATTCGCTGGCGACTTCGCCGCGATAGTTAATGATTGTTCCCAGCCAGTGATCGCCCGGTTCGATGCGCGCTTCCTGCTCGATATGTACGACATCTCCGATGCGGATGATGTCACTGGGCGAATAGAGGAGGGCCGAGACGCTGTCACCGGAGACGCTCAGGATCTCACCGTAGATTTTCTGGCCTTGTTTCTCAATGACTATTTCATTGCCCACACCCGCAAGCTCGCTCACGCCCGCGATGCGAAGCATGCCGGCAGCCACGTCCGTGACGGTACCCCAGAACCGATAGAGCCGGTGTGACGGCGAAGCCATGGAAGCCTGCAAGTAAACAAATCCCGCATTTCTGTTAACCTGTTCTTTAGTTAATGCGAACATTTTCCCAAAGGGTTAACCTTGGTGAATTGTCCCCATGATTTCTGATCTCAAGCTTTTTCAGGTCTACGGCGCGATGGCGCGGCATGCCGCCGAAAGCCAGAAGGTCAGTGCAACCAATATCGCCAATGCAGATGCGCCTGGCTTCAAGGCGGGCGAAATAGAAAGCTTCGAGGCGTTCCTTTCCCGGACGATGCAATCGGGAGGTGCGGAAAACATGTCGGCTGGCTTCAAGGTCGGCACATCTGCCGGGCCGGCAGACCCGAATGGTAACAATGTCAGCCTTGAGCGGGAAGTGTTCAATTCCGCTGAGGCGATGGGCCAGCACAACATGGCGCTCACCGTCTATTCCAAGTCCATCGATCTCCTGCGCACTGCGCTGGGCAAGTCCCGCTGAAGGAGGGCTGAGACATGAATCCCCTAAAGGCGACCCTGCAACAGGCGGTCTCGGGCATGGAGCTCCAGTCTCGCCGCATGGGCGTGACGGCAGAGAACATCTCGAACGCCGACACGCCCGGATATCAGCGCAAGATCCTGATGGTCGAGCAGACCCAGCAGACAAGTGGCGAGCAGTTCCTAGCCTCACGGGTCAAGCTGGACGAGGCCGAAGGCCAGCGCAATTACAATCCGTCGCATCCTATGGCGGATGGTGACGGCTATGTGATTATGTCGAATGTTTCCATCGTGACCGAACTTGCCGACATGCGGGAAGCCAACCGGTCGTATGAAGCCAATCTCAATTCTTTCCAGCAGGCGCGGTCGATGTACCGGTCCCTGCTGGATATCCTGCGCCGTTGAGGAGGCCAGTAGATGTCAACTCTGGGTTTTAATCCGTATACCGCTCTAAGCACCCCGCGCCCGGCTGATGCCGCAAAGACGGCGGGTCAGGCACCGGAAGCGGCCGGGAGCAAGTTTGCCGAGAGCATCTCGGATTTCCGCACCACAATGCAGGAAGCGGAAAAGACCGCAATTCAGACGGCGGTGTCTGGCGCTGACCCTCATGCGATGGTCGAAGCGCTGACAAATGCAGAGCTCATGCTCGATGCCGTCGTCACGATCCGCGACAAGGTAGTGGAAGCCTATCAGGAACTCCTGAGGATGCCGGTCTGATCGCTGGCGAGGGCATACCATGTCTGAGAGTGAGGTCTTCGAGGTTCTCCGCGCGCACATCTGGGGCGCAGCGATGATGGGCCTGCCGATCCTGGCTGCTGCGCTGATCGTGGGCTTCGTCATTGGCCTTGTGCAGGCTTTGACCTCGATTCAGGAAATGACACTCACCTTCATACCGAAGATCCTTGCGGTCATCATCGTTTTCTTCCTTTCGCTCGGTTACATGACCAAGGTTGTTCTTGACCTGTTCAATAACTGGGTTTTGCCGATCATAGCCGGGTAGCGACCCTTTCATGCCGATGCAGAGCCTTCTGAACTTCACCAAGCCGACGGCGCTCCTTGCCATTGGCCTCATGGCTATCATCTTGGTGATGGTGCTGCCCATGCCGGCATGGGTTCTGGATATCGGGCTCACGCTGTCCTTTGCGCTTTCGATCCTGATTTTCACGACCGTGATCTTTGTGGAGAAGCCGCTCGACTTCTCCTCCTTTCCGTCGATCCTTCTGGCTTCGCTGGTTCTGCGCCTGGCACTCAACGTTTCCTCGACCAAGCTGATCATTGGGGAAGGGCATACCGGCACCAATGCGGCCGGCGGTGTGATCGAGGGTTTTGCCATGTTCATCATGGGCGGAAATCTGTTCGTTGGCCTCGTCGTGTTCGGCGTGCTGGTGATTGTGAACTTCATGGTCATTACAAAAGGCGCGGGCCGTATGGCCGAAGTCGGCGCGCGCTTTGCCTTGGACGCGATGCCCGGTAAGCAGCTTGCTATCGACTCTGACCTGGCTGTTGGCGCGATCACGCATGAAGAAGCCAAGATGCGCCGGCAGAGGGAGCAGGAGGAAGCAGGTTTCCTGGGCTCGCTCGATGGTGCTTCAAAATTTGTGAAGGGCGACGCGATCGCGGGCCTTCTGATCACGGCCCTGAACCTCATTGCCGGCATTGGTTTCGGCGTGATCGCGCATCAGCTCAGCGTGGTGGAAGCGCTGAACAATTACTCTGTCCTGACGGTTGGCGATGGCCTTGTCTCGCAGATCCCCGCGGTCATCGTTTCGGTTGCTGCGGCGCTTCTGCTCTCCAAAGGCCGCGAAGAAGGTGCCATCGATCGCGCGCTCGGCCTTCAGCTCGCTGGAAATTCCACGGCGCTGTATATTGTTGCCGGCATCCTAATGGCGTTTGCCCTTCTGCCTGGCTTGCCATTCATACCCTTCATTGCGGGCGCCAGCGGTTTTGCCGCAGTGGCGTACTTCACCAAGAAGGCTGCCGATGAGAAGGCTGCTGCGAAAGTGGTCGAATCCGAAGAAGTCGTGCCCAAGCCGCCCAAGATCGGCGATTCGATATATGCGGACGAAATCCATCTCGAAGTGGCGCCCGATCTGGTCAGTATGGTCCTGGTCGGGGAGAACGGGTTTGAGAGCCGGATTGACAAGATCCGCCGCTATATCGCTGAGGAGTACGGCTTCGTTCTGCCCCCCATCCGGATGACGGACAATCCGACGCTGAAGAAGAATGAATACCGGATCCGCATCCAGGGCGTGCGGGTGGATTCAGGCTTTCTGCGCCCAGGTCAGGTGCTGGCGCTGATCGAGGAGAACCAGCTGCCCCATCTAGGCGGTGAGAAAGTCCGTGAGCCTGTCTACAAGGCCGCCGCCCGATGGCTACCTTCGGCCAAGAAACAGGAACTGGCAGCTGCCGCTGTTCCCGTTGTCGAGCCGATCGAAGTGCTCGCGACGCATATGCTGGAAGTGATCCAGTCCAACTTCTCGCTTGTCTTTACCCGGATGGTGATGATGGAGACGCTGGACGCTCTGACGGCGATTTCGGACATGGATCGGGCCAGCGCCAACAAGCGTTTCCTCGACGAATACATTCCAGGCAAGGTAACGCCGGAAATACTGCTTTCGGTCCTGCGTATGCTGCTGTCCGAGCGACTGGCGATCCGTAATCTGTTCCTGATCATAGAGACTGTGGCCGAAGCCAAACCACAGGGCCTGGCCCTGCCGCGTGTGATCGAACTGGTGCGTCAGCGTCTTGCTTTCCAGATCGTCGACCGGCTTCAGGACGATCAGGGCAGGCTGCCACTGATCCAGCTTTCCACCAGCTGGGAGCAGAAGTTTGCCGAATATGAAGTCACCAATGAAAGCGGTGGATCAGATATCGCGCTGCCGCCTGAGATTTTTGGGGAGCTGATCAACTCGGTTCAGGCCAAGCTCAACGAGACCGCTCAGAAGGGCATCGTTGCCGCTGTGGCGACCTCTTCGCGCCGGCGCCGGTTCCTGCAAACCGTGCTGGCGAGCAAGGGCATCCGCAATGCCGTCGTCGCCTATGAAGAGATCAATTCCAAGAGCAAGCCCTACATCATCGGCGTTGCCTGATGGACCTGATCGCCCCTTATCTGGGGCAGGCGAGCCCGTGGATGGTCATGTTCATGACCGTGATCGCGCGGCTCTCCTTTGTCGTGTTCATGATGCCGGGTATCGGGGACCAAGTGATTTCGGCGCGTGTGCGCCTGTTTGTCTTGCTTGGGCTTGCTGCCGCGATAGCATCTACCGGAGTTGTCCCGATGCCTTCGGCAGACCGGCTGGGCGACCTTGTCCAGCTGCTTGCGAGCGAAGTCATCATTGGTCTCGGGCTTGGCGCGCTTCTTCGGCTTTCGGTCTGGATGCTGACGATCGCCGGAACGGTGATTGCCCAGTCGATTGGCCTCGCCCAGTTCCTGGGTGTAGCCTTGGAGCACGAGGCGCAGACGGTGACATCGAACATGCTGTCGCTCGCCGGAACGACAATACTGTTGACGGCAAATTACCATGTGGCGGTGGTCGATGGGCTGATGCGGCTTTATACTGAAATTCCGCTGGGACAGGTTGCGCAGGTGAGCTGGGCACTGATTTATGGCAGCTTCTTTTCGGCCATGAGCTTTGCCCTGATGCTGGCCTGGCCCTTTGTGGCGGCAAACCTGCTCTACAACATCTGCCTGGGTTTCATAAACAAGGCACTGCCGTCGTTGATGGTGGCGTTTGTCGGCGCGCCCTTCATGGTCGGCGCTGGCGTGATGCTGCTGGCGATTTCGATTTCCGGGATGCTGATCATCTGGAAAGATCGCGCGCTTCAGGTTATCGGGTGGCTGTGAGGTAAATCCATGGCCGAACAAGATCAGGACAGCGCCGAGAAGGAATTTGAAGCCACAGAGCAGCGCATTCGCGAGGCGCGCCTGGAAGGCAATGTTCCGCAATCGAAAGAGGCAAATGCCTTCGCGCTGATACTCGGCATTTTGGTAGCGGCGTTGATTCTCAACGCTGTGGTAGGCCCGAAACTGTTCGATGATTTCTCGCGGATGCTCTATCACGGCGACGCTTTTGCCGAGGATATCTTCAACGGCGATGGGGGCGCGACCTGGGTTTGGCTCGGGATGACTTTGCTGGCGCTGCTGCCGATTCCGCTGGTGATGGCGGTGATGGTGCTCGTGGCCCTGATTATCCAGAGATCGATCTCCTTTTCCCTGAAGAAAATCCAACCGGACATGAAGAAGATCAATCCGGTCGATAACCTGAAAAACAAGTATGGCACAAAAGGCATCACCGACTTCCTCAAGGACACGGCCAAGATGCTGTTTGCCGGCGGGTTGGGGGGCCTGTTCCTGATCCAGTTTGCCCGGGACTATTATGGTGCCTCATCGGTGGCGACGGCGGGCTTCTATCAGTTCACGTTCAATCAGGTACTTCGGCTGATCCTCTATTTCTTTGCCTTCCAGTTTGTGCTGGCCGCGCTCGACCTGCCACTTCAACAGCGCATTCATGCCAAGAAACTCCGGATGTCGCGCGAGGACATGAAGAAGGAGATGAAGCAGAGCGAGGGCGATCCGCACATGAAGCAGCAGCGCCGCGAGAAGGCGACAAAGATTTCGCGCGGGCAGATGTTGCAGAATGTGAAGACGGCAACCGTCGTGATGGTGAACCCGACCCATTATGCCGTAGCGCTGAAATGGGACCCCGATAGCAAGCTGGCGCCGGTCTGTGTGGCCAAGGGAACAGATCTTCTGGCACAGAGGATCCGCGAGCTGGCGATCGAGAACAATGTGCCGATCTATAGCGACCCACCCGCCACGCGGTCGATCTATTCGATGGTTGAGGTTGACCAGGAAATTCAGCCTGAGCACTTCGCCGCTGTGGCGGCCGCCATCCAGTTTGTTGACCGGCTGAGGGGCCGGACATGAGCCGCTTGCCCCGGAATCAGGCGGCGCAGCTTCAGGCCCTCGTCGGCATCAAGCGCCAGAAGGCCGAGCAGGACATGCTGATCCTCCAGCAGGATGTCCGGCGCATTGAGGACGAGATCGCGCAGATCGAAGGTAGCCTCAAGGCGCTCGACAAGACCGGCGAGGAATGTGACGGCGCCAGTCTGGCGCGCCGGCATGGGGCGGTGGAACGGATGATCGCTGAATTGGGCACCCGCAAGGCGGCGCTGGCCGCGCGGAAGATCGACCTCGAAGCGGCGCGCGACGCGCTGAGGCGCGTCATGCATTCGCAGGACCGGATCGAGGATCTTTAGGGCGCCCGAAGGCAGGCCCGGCCGGCCGCAGCCCTTTCGCCAGCAGAAGTGACCGGAGCACGGGATGTCCGTGGTCGGTAAAGCGTCAGATGGTATCCTGATTGCGGGTGTCAGGATGTGTTCGGGGCAGGGGTAGGCAGGGCGTGGTTGTGATCGCCCGCGCGGTGGCTGGTCAATTGCCAGAGCGCGGCGGACGGGATGAGGGATTTCAGGGCACGGAAGCAAAGGCCGTTGGCGCGCAGGGTCGCGGCAAATTTTGCAGCATACCCCTGCGGATCTGTGAAGACCGTGCCGATGGCTTCAAGCCGGGCAAGAAGGCGGGCTGCCGGATCGGTGACGGAGGCAGATGCCGCCGGGCCGCGCGGGGCCGGCGCAGGGGCCAATGCGAGGGCTGGTGCTGCGGGCGGAGCAACCCGGCGCCGCCCTGATGTCAGGTGTGCCGCGTCCCGGCCATGCCGGGCGAAGTCTTTGGCGAGCTGGATGAGGCTGAGCGAGAAGCGCGGTGCATGCCGGCGCGCGCCGCCCGAGGAAACCGCCCGCGTGAGGCCTTTTGGAATGTTCGCTGCTGGCGCCTGGGCCGCGCGCATCAGAATCAGCAGGCAACGCAGGCCGTGTTCGAAGGGCGCCTGTATGGCGGGCAAGGGTGCGCAGGGCGCTGGTCCTCATCCTGCCGGGCGCAAGGCGCTGAACGCTCCAGGTCGCAGCTCTCAGTACAAGGAGAAATCCGCGCAGAAGCTTCCAAGCCCCGCGTGGGACGCGGGCGGCATTGGACTTTGCAAGAGGGACGGCGCCTTTGATCATGACGCCCAGCATGCAGCAAGACGCAACCTGGCCGGATTCTAAAGCTGTGATCTGCCGCAGCGGAAGGGCTGGACCCCGGGGATAGCTGCGTCTTTATCCCCGCAATCTGGCCGCGACAATGCGTGAAGATGCATGGCGCCCCTGGCGGTGTCATAGGAAACAGCAGGAATTTGGTGCACAAAGGAGCTTCCCCCATGTCTTACCCCGACCAGGCCCTGGCGATCGAGATTGGCGAGCGTGTCGAGAAGTTTGTGCTCGAGGTGGTGGCCACCTATGAGCGCGATCCGCGCCTTGGCGAGCATGGCCCCTCGCCGGAACTGGTGACTGAACTGCGCGCCAAAGCCCGTGAGGCCGGCGTGATGACGCCCCATATCCTGCCCGATCACACCCATCTCACCCAGCGGGGCACCGCGCATGTGCTCAAGAAGACGGGGCTCTCCCCGCTCGGGCCCGTAGCGTGCAATACCGGGGCGCCCGATGAGGGCAACATGTTCCTGCTCGGCAAGGTGGCGACCGATGCGCAGCGTGCGCGGTTTCTGGAGAAGCTGGTTTCCGGCGAGGCACGTTCGGCGTTCTTCATGACCGAGCCTGCAGATGAAGACGGGGCCGGCTCTGACCCGTCAATGATGAAGACAACTTGTGTCAAAGACGGCCAGGATTGGGTCATCAATGGCCGCAAGACGTTCATCACGGGCGCTGATGGGGCGTCGGTCGGGATCGTGATGGCCAAGGCAGAGGAGGGGGCCTGCATGTTCCTTGTGGATCTGCCGAGCCCGGCGATCCGCATCGAACGGCTGCTCGACACCATTGATAATTCCATGCCGGGCGGTCATGCGCAGGTGATCATCGACAACTTACGTGTTCCGCAGGCGGATATGCTGGGCAATCCGGGGGAGGGGTTTCGCTATGCGCAGATCCGTCTGGCGCCCGCGCGCCTGTCGCACTGCATGCGCTGGCACGGCGTGGCGACACGGGCGCAGGAGATTGCCACCCAGTATGCCTGCACCCGGAAGGCGTTCGGCAAGCTGCTGATCGATCATGAGGGCGTCGGCTTCATGCTGGCGGAGAACCAGATTGACCTCAAGCAGGCCGAACTGATGATCGACTGGTGCGCCGACGCGCTGGACGCGGGCGAGAATGGCAATGTGGAAAGCTCGATGTCGAAGGTCGCCGCGTCCGAGGCGCTGTTCCGGGTGGCTGACCGCTGCGTTCAGGTGATGGGCGGGATGGGTGTCTCGCGCGATACGATTGTGGAGCAGCTGTTCCGGGAAGTGCGTGCCTTCCGGATTTATGACGGCCCAACCGAGGTGCACAAATGGTCTCTGGCGAAGAAGATCAAGTCAGCCCACCTGAAAGGCGGGCATTAGGCCTGCCTCAGGCGGCGTGGGATTTCTGTTGCGCTAGAAGCTTGTCGAACTGCTGAGCGTCCACCGCAGGGCTGAAATGGAAGCCTTGCAGGTATTCACAGTTCATGCCTTCCAGATAGGCCGCCTGGGTCTCGTCTTCGATACCTTCGGCGATGAGTTCAGCTTTGAAAAGTTTTGCCAGCTGAACCACGGACAGCACAAGCTTCATGGCGCGCTCATCCTCGCCGACATCGCCGATGATCGAGCGGTCGATCTTGATACGGTCGATGGGAAGGTCGAGCAGGGCGCGTAGATTTGAGTAACCGGTGCCATAATCATCCAGCGCGATCTTCACGCCGCGTTCCTTCAGGGTACGGATGTTGTCGTGGGCGCGGTCTATGTCATGGATTATGGCAGATTCGACCAATTCGATGCAAACTTTCTCGGCTTGCACGCCGCACCTGCGGATAAGGCTTAAAACTTCGGCGGCATAGCCTGGCCGGACAATTTCGAGCGCAGACGCGTTGAAAGAGACAAATCGCAGGCGGCCGCTGGCGAGCCAGTTCTTGACCGGCTCACAGGAGCGCCGGACGATACCGAGATCGAGCGCGGAGATGAGGCCGCAATCGGTCGCGATGGTAATGAATTCCTGAGCCGGAATGACGCCGAGCTGAGGGTGAGTCCACCGCGCAAGGACTTCTACGCCTTCGATGACGCGGGTGCGGGCGTTCACGATCGGCTGATAGACGGGGACGATCTGGTTGCGCGCGATGGCGTGGCGCAGGTCGCGCTCCAGCGTGTGGCGCCGGTAGGTGCGCAGGGCAAGGCCGGCGTCAAACAGCTTTACCTGTTCCCGGCCGAGACGCTTGGCTTCGATCAGCGCGGTATCGGCATTGAGTTTGAGGGAGCTGATATCTTCAGCATCCAGACCATAGACAGACAGGCCAACGGAGCCGGATACGGGGATGAGCTTGTCGCCCACGCGGACCGAGCGGAAGATCCTCTGGCGCATGAGGCTGATATTCTCGACGAGCACATGGGGCGCGACCTTGGGGTGATCAAAGAGGATAGCAAATTCGTCGCCGCCCATACGGGCCAGGCTGCGTACACCCGGCCAGGAGATCAACCGCTTGGCGATTGAACTCAGAACCGTGTCGCCCGTCTTGTGGCCATAGCTGTCATTGATGAACTTGAACCGGTCAAGATCAAGGAAGGCCAGGCAGAGGATCTTGTCCGCGGGAAGGGGCTCTTGCATCATGGCCTGCATATCCAGATCAAACCCCATCCGGTTGCGCAGGCCGGTTGCAGGATCGGTGCGCGCGGCCTTTGTCGCGACGCTTTCTGCCTGCTCGACCAGTTCCAGGCGCTGCTCAAGCCAGCGGGTGCGCTCGGTATCGGCCTTGCGGAAATTCGCAACGGCAAGCTCGTGGCGCCGCAGGGAGTCTTTTGAGCCAGCCGAGGCAGTGTCCGGAGCGTGGATGATGCTGATGACGACCCCGGCGATGATTGTTTCGCCGGAGGGCAAAACGAGAGGGCGGCGGACGGTGAGGAGGACGGCGCCGGTAATCAGGGTTTCTTCGTCGAGACTATCTTGCCCTGCCAGAACCTTGCGCTCAACCTCCCTTATACGGTCGATGCAGACCGGGTGGATAAGAAGGCTGTCCATTTCGCCGACGAAGTTTGTTTCTCCGACCATCATCTCAAAGCCATGATTGCCGTAAATCCAGCGATGTGACGCGTCCTTTGCGAAGACCGGATAGGGCGACGCATTGATGAAGGCCTCAAAGAAGGCGCGGCCGGTCATGAATAACGGCGCGGCGGCTGTGGCCTGGGCAGATGTTCAGAGGTCGCCTCAGACATGTAGAGATCTTCGATGATCTGCGATGTGGTGACGGCAAACTGCCAGAGGCGCGCGCGCTCATCGGGATCGAGCGTTCGGGGAATGTCATCAAGGAGGCAGAAACTACCGAGCCGGTAGCGGCCTCCGACAACCAGCGGCGCGCCAGCATAGAACCGGATGTGGGGCGGGCTGCAGACCATCGGATGGCTGGAGAATCGCGGATCGCAGAGCGCGTTCTCCACGACAAGCAGGCGCAGCCGCTGGATGGTGTGGTGGCAGAAGGAGATCTGACGGGGCGCCTGAAAGTCGGTCACGCCGGTATTGGATTTTACCCATTGGCTGTCTGAATCGATCAGCGTGACGAGAGCTGTGGGGACTTTGAAGAAATCGGCCGCTTCCTGCGTGACAGCGTCAATCCGCGCGCTGGGCGGGGTATCCAGGATGCCGAGCCTCTGAAGGAAGCTGACGCGCGCCCGCTCCAGTTCTTGGGCCGTATGGGGAGGGGCAGGGGCGGAGCTGATCATGATGGCGGGAACTCAACTGTGCTGGAAAGGGGCGAGCGGAAACAATGCCGCCGGGCTAAAGGAACCTGACATTCACGAGATCGCCTCGTTGCCAGATTTTTTCGCAGGACCGCGCATCGTCGCGGTTCGTCACCCGATTGAATGTGACGAGGGAAAAGTTGCCGGGTACAGGGAAGGGGAACACTTGGCGAAGCTGCGCGCCGCCGGGGGAAACTTTATGCAGCGTGATGGAGAAGCCCGTGCTGTCTCCATCGATAAAGATCTTGCCGGTTCTGGGGAAAGATCCGGGCGCGGCTGGGGCAGGGGGGCGCTTGTTCGCGCTCATGGCAAAGTCCTCCCCTTGGTCTACGCCGTGCGGGGAATTCCGTTCCATTTTTCTGCAGTGCTGGCGTCCAGGGTGCCGGGCGTGGCCCAGATCAGGCTGCTGTCAAGCTGCTGTCAGGCCGCTTTGGCGTGCGCGCTGATCCATAATGAGACATCGCTGTCTGGAAAGAACCGCGCGATGTCCGCCATGACCGGAAGCGTTTCGATCTGGCCGGGTATCAGAAGCGATGACGGGGGAAGGCTCGGCTGGCCCATCAGGCTGGCGAGGGCTTCGCGCCCGCGGCTCACACGGCTTTTGACAGTGCCTTCGCTGCACCCGAGCAGGCAGGCGGCCTCTTCATAGCTGAAGCCTGCGGCGAGGACGGCGATCAGGGCTTCCCGCTGTTTTTCAGGAAGATGCTGCAGGGCGTTTTCCAGGACGCGGAAATCGGATGTCCATTCCTGGGTGCTGGCGGTCACCAGAGCGTTCTCGGCGTCGTCGGGATCGAGCGATTCCGAGCGCCAGGCCTTCCGGTTGTGGCCGGTGTGCAGATTGCGGATGATCTTGAACAGCCAGGGCCGCATTGGCGCGCCCAGGATGAAGCGGTCACGCGCGGACCAGGCTCTCAAGCAGGCATCCTGGACCAGATCATCGGCGAGATCCACGTCGCGGCACAGGCTGCGCGCGAACGCCCGCATATGGGGTATCATGGTTTCCAGCTGGTCAATGAAGCCGATGCCGGTGTCCGGTGGGTTGGTGGGATCAGGGTTTGTCACGACAATACTCCGATGCGATCATGGCTGACCGCCGCATCTCCTGTTCCCTCAGTTTACGGATCAGAGCATCGAAGCGCTCGGGGACCGGCTCACTGAGTATCGCTTCAAAGTCTTGCCTGAGCGCCTCGACCGCGCATTGCTGCGGACAGGACACATCATTGGAGACTTCCGGCGCGTTGCCGGGCACAGAGATGACGCGAGCAGCCAATGTTGGTTTTCCTATGAAATCCATCCTGTGCGCGGGCTTTGCCCGTTCTTTTTTTATTGCATTTTGCAACTTGAACGACAATCGGCCGCATTAGTTAATAACGCGTTGCCGTTTCCGGATCATAGCCGGTTTGCGCGAAATATTGTTCGCGATCATGGTGTTCTGGGGGAAAGTTAGAAAAAATAGCCGGCACGGGTTCGCCGCACCGGCTAAAAAGGTACAAGATAGATGGCATAGCAACAAGTGCTACGTCTTGGATTACGCCGCACTCGAAGTCCGGTTCCATGTTATTTTGATTTTTCCGTAGTGAGTTGCGCAAAAGTTGATGAGGGAGTCTTCGGGCCGCGATCATGGCGGCTTGCAGAAGCGGGGGGCGTGCCCTGCTGTGACTTTGAAATCCCGTATGTCTCGGCAAGCATGTCAGAATCAGCAGAAATTTATACAGTCACTTCCGCGGGTTTTGCATGAATAGCCATTGAGTTTGTCTATAGTTACTTGAAAGTAAACTTTAGAATCAGGGTCACCTGGGAGCGGGTGCCGAGAGGGGCGCGCTAATTGCAGCGGAAAATGACTTGCCATGCCGCCCTGAACAAGGAGGCGGCGCAACAGGGAATTGGCGAATGAACCAGAAGCGGGCCTGGCGCGTAATGGTATCAAGGAGGGGGTAGTCTGAATGAGAGTGCTCCTCATTGACGACGATCCGTTGATTGCAAAAACTATCCGGCTGGGCTGGCCGGACCGTGACGACACGATTGAGGTCTGCCGATCCTATGAGCAGGCAAAACCGATCATTTTTTTCCCCCGCCTTCAGACAGTCGACTGCGTTATCCTGGATCTGAATCTTCCCGATGCAACGGGCGCGACGGTACTGTCCGACATCCGCCAGAACAGCCGGGTGCCGATTGTCATGTTATCGGGTTGGGGCGACGCTAATTTCCGGGCCGAACTGCTGACAAATGGCGTCGACGATTACATCATGAAGCCTGTCGGGATACGCGAGCTGCATGCGCGGGTGCAGAATCTGACCCGCAGAAGCACGCACGACCAGGAGCTGAAGCCTGACAAGCCGAAAGTCTTCATCGGGGGCATACAGTATGATCCGCTCAGCCGCAGGCTGCTCAAGGAAGGGCAGTCTGTCGAGTTCACCCAGGCGGAAAGCGGCCTGATCGATGCGATGGTGTCAGCGCAAGGCGGGGTGGTGCATCGCGATGACCTTTACCAGAAGGCGTTTGGCAGGCCGTATCGTGAAGGCGAAAAAGTGCTGGAGACCTATCTGTTGATTTCTGCTGAGAACTGACCCGCCTTGTGACTATCTTTCGGGTTTCATTTCCGGGTCAAGATGATGCCTTCTCCTTTTTCGATTGAGGCGCTCGGCAGGCTCACCAGCTATGGCAATGGATCCGACACAGGGTCGGCGGCCATGATGCTGGATCAGATCCGGCTGGGTCTGGGGGGAACATTGTATCTCGATGGGGGTGGGAAACGCTGGTGACGGCGCTAGCTGAAGCGGCGCAGGCCGCAGGGGCCACGTTGACTACGGCCGCTTCCGTTGAGCGGATAAGCTTGGAGAATGGCCCGATCGTATTGTTCTCGCCGATGGCACCCAAAGGTCTGCGGACGCGGTCATTCTCGCGCTTGGTCCCAAAGAGGCGGCGGAAGCGATTCCTGTGCGTGCCAATACGCTTGATCTTGCTTTGAAGCAGATGCCAGAGGGTGCCCATGAATTTGCCCTTGGCATTGATGGGCCGTTTTACCTCTCACTCCATTCGCGATCAGCGAGGTTGGTGCCCGGCGGCGGCGCGATGGTGCACCTTGCCAAATATCTCGCGGTAGGGGAGGCGCCGGGGCAGGACGCAGTGAAGGAACTTGAGGCTGTGGCCGATCTTGTGATGCCAGGCTGGCGGGAACAGGAGGTGAAGCGGCAGGTGCTGCGCGGTATGACTGTCTCCAACGCTCTGCCACGTTGGGACCGGGCGCGGCCTGCTGTTGGCGTGATGGAGGCGCCGGGCTTGTTCATCGCGGGGGAGTGGGTTGGCAAGGAAGGCATGATCGCAGACGCAGCGGCTGCCAGCGCGGTTGAGGCGGCCAGGGCAGCTCTACGCTGGATGGCGCGGCAAGGCGTAGCCAGCCCCGTTGCATGATCGGCGCACCACTGACGGGGCAGGTGCCGAAGTGAAATTTCCATTGTTTCTGCGTGTGTTTGCGGTGTAGCAGCGCGGTCTATGGACTACCGCTTCTCTGTCGCCCCGATGATGGACTGGACCGACCGGCATTGTCGGGCGTTTCATCGTACGCTGACCAAGCGCGCGCTTCTGTGGACGGAGATGGTGACGGCGGACGCGGTGATCCATGGCGACCGGCAGCGGCTGATTGGCTACGCCGATGTCGAGCATCCGCTCGTGTTACAGTTGGGCGGATCGGAGCCGGCAAAGCTCGCCGAAGCGGCACAGATTGCTGAAGGTTTTGGTTATGATGAGGTGAATCTCAACTGCGGCTGCCCATCGGAGCGCGTGCAGTCGGGCGCTTTCGGGGCCTGCCTGATGGCCGAACCGGACCTGGTGGCAGAGTGTGTGGCAGCGATGAGCGCGGTGGTATCCATCCCGATAACGATCAAAAACCGGATCGCAATTGATGACCTGCCTGCGCGCGAGACGCTGTTCACCTTCATCGACAAGGTCTCGGCGGCGGGATGCTCCGTGTTCACCGTACATGCGCGCAAGGCCTGGCTGAAGGGGCTGAGCCCGAAGGAAAACCGTGAAGTGCCCCCGCTCGATTATGGGCTCGTGGCCGAGCTGAAAGCCGCACGGCCGGAGCTGACGATCATCCTCAATGGCGGGATTTCAACCATCGATCAGTGCCAGGATCACCTGGCAACATATGACGGCGTGATGCTGGGCCGGGCGGCCTATCAGACGCCGGGCCTTCTGGGACAGGTCGATGCTGCATTGTTCGGGGAAGGGGCGGTGATCGCGCCGGGCGACGCGGTAAGGGCTTACGAGCCTTACATCGTCGCGCGGCTTGTCGAAGGGGTAAGCCTGCATGCGATGACGCGGCATATGCTTGGCCTTTTCGCTGGCCAGCCGGGCGCGCGCCAGTGGCGGCGCACTCTGTCAGAGCAGGGCGTGAAGAAAGGCGCGGGGCTTGACGTGTTGCGCGCTGCGCTGGCCGCAGTTGAAGGCAATGCGCTGGCGGGTTAAATTTGTTCTTTCTTTGTTCGTGCACCCGTGTTAACCTTTTCAAAGTTGGGAGAAGGGGCGCTGGGGATGGTCTGCCGGGTAACAACCTTTGCTTTTGAGGGCGTTGAAGCCCAGCCGGTCGATGTGCAGGTCCAGCTTGTCGGCGGCAATCCGGCCTTTCATGTTGTGGGCCTGCCGGACAAGGCCGTCGGCGAAAGCCGGGAGCGGGTGCGCGCTGCGCTGATGTCGCTCGGGCTGGCGCTGCCGCCCAAGCGCGTGATCGTCAACCTGGCGCCCGCTGACCTTCCCAAGGAGGGCAGTCATTATGATCTGGCAATTGCGCTCGCCCTCCTCGCCATTCTGGGCGTGATCCCGCAGGACCAGCTGACGCGCTATGCCGCGATGGGAGAGCTTTCGCTTGATGGCCGGCTTTGCGAGACGGCGGGGGTGCTGCCCGCAGCCATGGCGGCCGAGGCGATGGGGCTTAGTCTTATTTGTCCGGCGGCGGGCGGGGCGGAGGCGGCCTGGTCGGGCGGGGATGTGCTGCCGGCGCCGAGCCTGATTTCCCTGATCAATCATTTTGCAGGCCGCGCTGTGCTGCGCCCGCCGGAGAAGGGCGAGTTGGAAGAAGACGTGATCGGCCCCGACCTTCGCGATGTAAAAGGCCAGGAGGGGGCCAAGCGTGTGCTCGAGATTGCGGCGGCGGGCGGGCATAACCTTCTCTTCTGTGGTCCGCCGGGATCGGGCAAGTCGATGCTTGCCCAGCGCCTGCCTGGCTTGCTGCCGCCGCTTTCGGCGCGCGAGCTGCTGGAGGTTTCGCAGATACAATCGGTGGCGGGGCTCCTTCAGCGGGGGAAACTCTCGCGCACGCGGCCCTTCCGCGCGCCCCACCATTCGGCCTCGATGGCCGCGCTGGTCGGCGGCGGCATCCGCGCCAAACCCGGCGAGGTGTCGCTTGCCCATCACGGCGTATTGTTTCTGGACGAGTTGCCGGAATTTGCCTCCCAGGTGCTCGACAGCCTGCGCCAGCCGCTTGAGGCGGGCGAAGCGGTCATTGCGCGGGCAAACCGGCATGTGCGTTATCCGGCACGGTTCCAGCTGATCGCTGCGATGAACCCCTGCCGGTGCGGGGGCGGGCCTGGCGCGGCGGCCTGTTCGCGGGGCCCGCGCTGCGCAGCCGATTATCAGGCCCGGATTTCAGGGCCCTTCCTCGACAGGATGGACCTTTTCTATGAAACGCCCCCGGTCACGGCGATGGATCTGGCCTTGCCAGCGCCTGCCGAAGGGTCAGCGGAAGTGCGCGCCCGTGTGGCCCGCGCCCGGGAGATTCAGGCCGAGCGGCTCGCGGGCGCGGGAGATCAGGCGCTGCGGCCGGTCAATGCCGATATCCCGGCCGGAGCGCTGGACCGGATGATTGTGCCCGATGCGGCTGGCGCATCGCTCCTGTCAGAGGCTGCCGAGAAGCTGCGGCTGACGGCCCGGGGGTATACCCGCGTCCTGAAAGTGGCCCGCACGATTGCCGATCTTGACGGCGCAGCGGGTGTGCGCCGCGTACACCTCGCCGAAGCGCTAAGCTATCGCCACCGGCCCGCCGCAGAGGCTTCCCGGCCAGGGGAGGGCGCGCTTGCCCGGTAAGCAATCCTGTCAATCGAGGATCAGGGGCAGTTAAGCCTCTTCTTAAAGCTTTCCGCTAGGCTGCCTGCCCATGACCCAGGATACCAGACGCCCTGACGGCGCAGAGACGCCCGAACAGACATTTCTCGCCACCGCGAGTCACGAAATCCGCACGCCTCTGAACGGGATTCTGGGCACGGTTTCGCTACTGCTGGAGACAGATCTCTCTCCGGCCCAGCGCGAATATGCCGAGACGATCCGCCTGTCGGGCGGGCGTCTGCTGGACCTCCTGAATAACGTGCTCGACTATGCCCGGCTGGACGCCTCTGCCGTGGAGCTTGAGGCGGAGAATTTCTGCCCAGCGCGGCTCTGCGGAGAGGTGGTTGAGCTCCTCAGCCCGCGCGCGCATGCGGCGGGTCTTGATCTGGCGGTGCGCTCGCTGCCGTCCCCGATGCCAGGTTTCCTGGGAGACGCGGGCCGCATCCGGCAGATCCTTTTCAATCTCGTCGGCAATGCGCTGAAATTCACCGCGCGCGGGGCCGTGCTCATTGATGCGGAAGTCATCCCAGGTGGCCTCGCCTTCCATATTCGCGATACCGGCCCCGGCATTGCGCCGGAGGATCAGGCGCGCCTGTTCGAAGCGTTCCGCCAGACAGCGGCTGGCGATGCTTACCGCGATGGCGGCGTCGGCCTTGGCCTTGCCATCGTCAAGCGCCTGACAGACCTGCTCGGCGGGCGGATCGATGTGTCTTCGGCGCTTGGGGATGGGGCGTGTTTCAGCGTGTTTCTTCCGCTCAAACAGTCAGGCGATGCACCGGCAGACCCGTTACCCCTGATCGGCGGCCGGGTTGGTCTGGCCGGATTGCCGCCTGCGACAGCCCTGTCCCTCTCGGCCAGTCTGAGCGCCATGGGCGCAGATGTGTCACAGGTCGATGCCAGCTCCGGCAAGATGCCTGCGGAAGTTGATGTCCTGCTCATCGGCGCAGACCTGCCCGAGGGCGCGGTGGCCGCGATGGCGCGGCGTGTGGCCTCGCTGGTGGTCCTGCGGCCCGAAGACCGGGGCGCAATCGCCCGGTTTCGCGCGCTTGGCTGCGTCGGCTGGCTCGTCCGGCCGCTGCGCATGAGTTCTGTGGCTGAACGCATCCAGCTTGCCCGCTCTGGCGCCGATGCGGTGGAGGAGCAGGAAATGGCATCGGGCGCCGGCCGGGTGCTGATTGCAGATGACAATCCTGTAAACGCCCTGATTGCGCGCCGTGCCTTGGAATTGGCAGGATTTACCGTAACAGTCGCCGCAACGGGCAGCGAAGCTTTGGAAGCTGCCGCCAGGATGGAGCCAGACCTTGTGCTGATGGATCTGCGAATGCCGGTCATGGACGGGTTTGAAGCCATGCGCCGCCTGCGCGCAGACGGGTTCACGCTGCCGATCATAGCTGTTTCGGCTGAAATCAATCCCGATATCGAGCGCCGGGCGCGGGACGCAGGCGCTGATGGCGTGGCGACAAAACCGCTGGACGCTGAGGCTCTGCGCCGTCTGGCTTTGCGCTGGACCGGCCGCTCCGGCGCCATCGTGGGGGCCGCATGACAGAGACCGTACTGGCGGTTGAGGCCAAGAAGCCGCCGCGCTTCATCCGGGCGATGCGGGCGCTGAGGGACCGGCGCATGGCGGCCATGCTGCTTCTGGCGCTGGCAGCAGGCCTGCCCTTCGGGGCGGTCCTGGGCACACTGAACGCCTGGCTGACGGTTGAAGGCGTGACGCCCTCGACCATCGGCACATTGTCTCTCATCACGCTCGGCTATGCATTCAAATATCTCTGGTCGCCGGCCTTTCAGGTGGCGCGCCATCCCAAGCCCGTGCTCGGCCCCCGCCGTACCTGGCTGATTTCCCTGCAGGTGCCGATTGCGGTGCTGCTGCTCATTCTCCCCTTTTCAAATCCCGGCAGCCAGATCGGCCTCATCGCCCTCGTCGCGCTGGGTGTCGCGCTGCTTTCGGCCACGCATGACATCGTGCTCGACGCCTGGCGCATCGAAGTGGCGCGCAGCGAGGAAGACAAGGATCTGATGGCCGCGCTTTACCAGTTCGGGTATCGCGCCTCGACCTTCATTACAGGCTTCATGGCACTCCTGCTCGCCGAGTATATTGGCTGGCAGATGGTCTACGGCCTGATCGCTCTGATGATGGTGCTGGCGATTTCCGGCACATTCATTGCGCCGGAGCCGGAACTTTCCGGAAAGCCTGTAGAAGCGCGAGAGAGTTTTCAGGCGATTGTGCCCGAGAATATCCTGCGCGGGTTCACGTTGGCGGTCGCCCTCGGCTGGGCCCTCGCGATCGCCATGATTGCCTGGCATGTGTTTGCATCGCTGACATTGGTGCCCCCACCGAGCGGCAGCGCCTTTGTGCGCGAACAGGGGCCCGTTATCATCATCCTCACGGTTCTGGTGCCTGCAACGCTGGCTGCTGTGCTGCTCTGGCGGCACGGGCGCGCGCCCGGCCTTACTGTACCGGACAAGCCCGAAGACAGCCGGGTGGCCCGCACGCTCCATTCTCTTTTCCGGGCGATCTTCGACCCATTGATGGAAATGATCGGCCGTCTCGGCTGGGGCGCGCTGCTCGTGCTTCTGCTGGCGTTGACTTACCGGTTTGCAGACGCTGTCTGGGGCGCGTTTGCCTATCCCTTCTATCTCGGCAACGAGTATGGCGCGATCGCCCACACGATGGCGGACGTGGCTGTCGCCTCGAAATTTTTCGGGGTGCTGTCGACCATGGCCGGCGCGGCGATCGGGGTCGTCGTGATCAGCTTTGTCGGCCGGATGCCGGTGCTGGTGGTCGGCGCGATACTGGCTGCGGCGACCAATCTTCTGTTTGCTGACCTTGCCCGGGGCGGCATGGCCATCGATGCATTTCTGAACTGGACACAGCTGACCGATCCGGTCCGTGTCTTTGCCGGCTGGGCCGCTTCAATTTCGCCCGAAGGGCAGGGCGCAGAAGCCGGCGCCCGGATGGCCCGCCTGATGATCGCCATTGCCGGGGAAAACCTTGCAGGCGGCTTTGCCAGCGTTGCCGTGGTGGCTTACCTCACCTCCGTGGTGAACCCGCGCTTTGCCGCCGTGCAGTATGCGCTTCTGGGCTCACTGACCATGCTGATCGGCACGCTCGGCCGTCCCTGGCTCGGTGAGATGATCGAGGTGCACGGATATTATACGGTGTTTATCGTTACCTTCTGGCTTGGCGGAGTGGCGGTGGTGCTGTCCATAATCGAATGGATACGCCAAGCTCGAAGCAAGCCCACTCCAGCCGGTGAAGCGGTTGGAAAGAGCTTGAACTTCTGACCTTCCGGCGCCTAGACGCGATCTGTGTCGTAGGCAGCAATCGTGGCCAGGTCCACGATGTCGCCGACTGTTGCGCCCAGAGAGGCAATCTGCACCGGTTTTTCCAGGCCAAACAGCATCGGGCCGATGACGGTGGCCCGGCTCATCGCTTCGAGAAGATTGGTCGCGATGGAGGCTGAGTGGATCGCCGGCATGACCAGAACATTGGCCGGGCCGCTGAGGCGCGAGAACGGATAGACCAGCCGGTGGTTCGGGTTCATCGCCACATCGGCATTGACATCACCTTCGTATTCGAAGTCGATGTCCGTACGCTGATCAAGAATGGCAACAGCTTCGCGGACACGATCTCCGCGCTCGCCCATCGGGTTGCCGAAAGTGGAATAGGAGAGGAAGGCGACGCGCGGGGTAAAGCCAAGGCCGCGCACGGCGCGGGCCGCTTCCAGCGCGATGTTCGCCAAGGTTGGGCCGTCGGGTAATTCATGCACGCTGGTATCGGCGATGAAGATCGTCTTGCCCAGATTGATGACCATCGACATGCCGATGACCGCCTGATTGGCGATGGGGTCGAGAACCAGCATCGCGTCTTTCAGGGCGGCGTCGTAATTGCGGGTCACGCCGGTGACCATGCCATCGGCATCGCCATTGCGCAGCATGCAGCTGCCGAACACGTTGCGGTCCTGGTTCACGAGGCGCTGAACATCGCGCTTGAGATAGCCCCGCCGTTGCAGGCGCTCGTACAGGAAGTCGACATAGATCGGGTTCTTGTCGGAAAGGCGCGCATTGATGATGTCGAGCGATCCGAGCGGGATACCCATCTGCTCCATGGCACGCTCCACCTGCGCCTCGCGGCCAATCAGGATCGGATGGCCGAGGCCCTGATTCTTGAAGCTGAAAGCGGCGCGCACGACAGCGGGCTCTTCGCCCTCGGCAAACACGATGCGGCGCTGCGTTTCACGGGCCCGGGCCTGCACGCCCTGCAGGAAGGCGGCCGACGGGTCCGCCCGGCGGATCAGCGACCGGCGATAGGCGTCCATGTCGGCAATCGGCTTGCGGGCCACACCTGTGTCCATCGCAGCCTGCGCCACGAAGGGCGGAACGAAGCTGATCAGGCGCGGATCGAACGGGCTTGGAATGATGTACTCGCGTCCAAAGCTCGGCCGGGCGCCGTGATAGGCGGCGGCCACTTCATCAGGCACATCCTCGCGGGCGAGCTCTGCCAGCGCGCGGGCGCAGGCGACCTTCATTTCCTCATTGATGCCCCGGGCGCGCACGTCGAGGGCGCCGCGGAAGATGTAAGGAAAGCCCAGAACATTGTTCACCTGATTGGGATAATCAGACCGGCCCGTCGCGATTATGGCATCGCTGCGCACAGCCTTGATCTCTTCAGGCGTGATCTCCGGATCGGGGTTGGCCATGGCAAAGATGATGGGGTTCTTCGCCATCGACTTGATCATGTCTTGGTTCACCGCTCCCTTGACCGAGAGGCCGAGGAACACATCGGCCCCTTTCATCGCTTCGGCCAGGGTCCGCTTGGTTGTCTTGACCGCGAAAGCAGACTTGAACTGGTCCATCTTTTCGGTGCGGCCTTCATAGACCACGCCGGCCGTGTCGCAGATCAGGATGTTCTCGGCCTTCACGCCCAGATGACGGATGAGGCCGGCCACGGACAGGCCCGCAGCGCCGGCGCCGGAGACGGCAACCTTGGTGTCTTTCAGCTGGCGCCCGGTGATATGGCAGGCATTGATCAGGCCGGCGGCAGCGATGATGGCCGTGCCGTGCTGGTCATCATGGAAAACCGGAATATCGAGTTCGTCACGCAGACGGCTCTCGATGATGAAGCAGGCAGGGGAGGAGATGTCCTCCAGATTGATGCCGCCCCAGGTCGCGCCGATATTGCGCACGGTCCGGATGAAGTCTTCGACATCGGTCGTGTCAACTTCCACATCAAAGCTGTCGATGTCTGCAAAGCGTTTGAAAAGGACCGACTTTCCTTCCATCACTGGCTTGGAAGCCATGGGGCCGAGATTGCCGAGACCGAGAATGGCCGTGCCGTTCGAGATCACCGCCACAAGGTTGCCCTTGGAGGTGTAGTCATACGCCTTGTCAGGGTTTTCCGCGATCGCCAGCACCGGGATGGCAACGCCGGGGCTATAGGCCAGCGACAGGTCGCGCTGTGTTCCCATGGGCTTGGTCGGCACCATCGAAATCTTGCCGGCGGTCGGCTGGGAGTGGAAATCAAGGGCTTCCTGGTCGGTGAAGCTTGGGCGCTGCATAGTCATTTCAGGTTCGCTCGGACGGTTGTTTTTGTCATTGTTGTCTTTATCCGTCCCCGTCTAGGCCGCGCCGAAGGCCCTGCCAACAGCCAATTGGGTGCGCTGGTGCCGCACGAGCTTTGCGAATCCCCCCGAGCCGGGCTAGCTTGCCGCCCCATGCCCGACACAGCCCGCCCTTCCGCCGCCGCAGAACCCACGCCCTTCATGGCGCAGTATCTGTCCATCAAGTCAGAGCATCCCGGCGCTCTGCTGTTCTTCCGCATGGGCGATTTCTATGAGCTGTTTTTCCAGGATGCCGTAGAGGCAGCCGGTATCCTCGACATCACGCTGACCTCGCGAGGCGAGCATGACGGCAAGCCCATTCCGATGGCAGGGGTGCCCTATCATGCAGCAGAGGGCTATCTCGCCCGCCTGATCAAGGCGGGCTGCCGGGTGGCGGTCTGCGAGCAGATGGAGACGCCCGCCGAAGCGAAGAAACGCGGCTCCAAATCGATCGTCCATCGCGGCGTCGTGCGGATCGTCACGCCCGGCACCCTCACCGAAGACGCGCTGCTGCCCGCCCGGCAGGGGCAGGCGCTCGCTGCGATTGCTTTCTCGGGTGCAGGGGAGGCGGCGCTCGCCGTCTGCGATGTCTCGACCGGCGCGTTTGATCTAACCGCGATCCCGGCAGCGCGTCTCGGCGAAGCGCTGCTCGCCTGGCCGCTCAGTGAACTCGTCATCTCGGCAGAAGACGCGGGCCGCCCCATCATCCTCGAAGCGCGCGGTTTTCTGAGCGCGCCGATCACCGACCGGCCCGCCCGCGCCGCCACAGCCAAAAATGGCGAGGCTTTGCTGAAGGAGGTGTTCGGCCTTGCTGCCCTCGATTCGCTGGGAGATTTCAGTCGGGTCGAACTCGCCGCCGCCGGCCTCCTCCTTGATTATGTAAAGCTCACCCAGGCCGGCGCCCCGATCCGCCTGCGTGCCCCGCGCCGGCCCGATCCGGGCGGTATCCTGCTGATCGATCCGGCCACCCGCGCCAGCCTCGAGATTGACCGCAGCATCAGCGGCGGGCGCGACGGCACGCTGCTCGCGGTGATCGACCGCACAGTGACGGCGCCCGGCGCGCGGCTGCTGGCGGCGCGTCTGGCGCGGCCCTCGCGCAGCGCGGCCGAGATCACCTCGCGCTATGACGCGGTGTCTCACCTTCTGGGCGATGCCGGCCAGTTGGAAGATGTGCGCACACGGCTGAAATCGGCGCCAGACCTTGAGCGCGCCGTCATGCGTCTCAGCCTTGGCCGGGGTGGCCCGCGTGACATGGCGGCGCTCTCCAAGGCGGTGCTTTCTGGGGCAGAGGCGGCGGCCGTGCTGGGGCAGGGGTTGCCGCCGCGGCTGGCCGATGTGGCCGAAACGCTCGGGCTTTCGGGCGCGCCGTCCGTGCGCGCCTTTGCCGAGGATCTTGCCCGCGCGCTGACCGAGGCCCCCCCGATGCTCGCCCGCGATGGCGGGTTCATTGCCGGGGGGTGGGACGCGGGCCTCGATGAAGTCCGTGCCCTGAGGGATGGCAGCCGCCGCGTGATTGCAGAGCTGCAGGCGAAATATGCCGAGCAGACCGGCATCAATGCCCTCAAGGTCAAGTTCAACAATGTGCTTGGCTATTTCATCGAAGTGCCCGCCGCCAAGGCAGACCCGATGCTGCGCGCGCCGCTCTCGTCCGATTTCATCCATCGCCAGACGATGGCCGGCGCCGTGCGCTTCTCCACCCATGAACTGGCAGACCTTGCCGGCCGTATCGGCCGCGCAGAAGATGAGGCCAAGGCGCGCGAGATTGCCATCTTCGATGCCTTCTGCGCCAGGGTGCAGGAACTCGCCGGGCCGCTTTCTGTCATCGCCGCCGCACTTGCCGAGCTTGACGTGGCCGCCAGCCACGCCGTCTGGGCGGCAGAGACCGGCGCTACGCGGCCAGACCTTGACCCCCGGCCGGTCTTTGAGGCCAGGGGCCTGCGCCACCCCGTCGTCGAAGCCGCGCTGCGCAAGGAGGGCAAGGGCTTTACCGCCAACGACCTTCTTCTGGATGCGGACGGAAATGACGGCGCGCGTTTTCTCCTCGTCACTGGCCCGAACATGGCGGGTAAATCGACCTATCTGCGCCAGTCTGCCCTCGCGGTGATCCTGGCGCAGGCGGGCGCGTTTGTTCCGGCCGCCTCGCTCCGGCTGGGCCTGGCAGACCGGGTGTTCTCGCGCGTCGGCGCGTCGGATGACCTTGCGCGCGGGCGCTCCACCTTCATGGTCGAGATGGTCGAGACCGCCGCCATCCTAAATCAGGCAACGCCTGAGAGCTTTGTCATCCTTGATGAGGTTGGCCGGGGCACGGCAACCTGGGATGGCCTGGCCATCGCCTGGGCGGCGGCCGAACATCTTCACGATACGAACAGATGCCGCGCCATCTTCGCCACCCATTATCATGAACTGACAGATCTCGCCGCGCGCCTGCCGGCCGCCTCAAATGCCTCGCTCAAGGCGCGTGAATGGAAGCAGGATCTGATCTTCCTGCATGAGGTCCAGCCCGGCCCGGCGGATCGCTCCTATGGCGTGCAGGTGGCAAAGCTTGCGGGCCTGCCGCGCTCTGCCGTGACGCGCGCCGGGCAGATACTCAAGAAACTGGAGTCCGGGCCGTCCGCCGCCGAAAACCTGCCCCTGTTCGCGATGGTCGCCGAAGATCCGGCCCCGGAATTTTCTGCCGAAAACATCGCCGTCATCGATGCGCTGGCAGAAGCAGACCCCGACAGCCTCACCCCGCGCGAAGCGCTTGATCTGGTTTATCGCCTGAAGGAAATCAGCAAGCGGAGCTAGCTTGGTAACTTCGCCGTTGTTCTAATTTGGCGGTCAGTTTGGAAGACGAACGATATCGTCTTCGGCTGGACGAAGGACCGGGGCATCAAGCGCAGCAGCGGGATCTTCGATCTCGTCGAGGTCGATGCCAAGATCGAAGCTTTGCCCGAAATTGCCGCCGCCCACACCGCCGGACCCGAGCACGATACCGCCCTGACCAGAACCGCCAAGACCGCCTGATCCAAGCAGGCGGCTGGAGCTCTCCTGCGGAGCCCCGATATTCAGGTTCAGAGTGCCGCTCAGTTCCGTTTCGGACGTGATGGTCGAGGTGTCGACCGATAACGGGTCACCCTCTGCAGCTGCCTTGGGCGCCGCATCGGCATTGGACTTCACAGTGTCCGAGCAGGCTGCGCCGGTGGCAGCGAAGGAGAAGAGCAGCGCGACGGTCAGCGGTTTCATAAGCATTCCCCGAGTGTGGCGCAGGCATCAGCCGGCGGCAAGCTTTGCCTGCACAACGTCCCAGAATTTGGCAGCGGCATCAATGCCCGACAGGCGTTTAAGCGCCTGAAGACCGGTCGGAGACGTGACATTCACCTCTGTGAGGCGTCCGCCAATGACATCAATGCCGGTCAGCGTCAGGCCCCTGCGGCGGAGTTCAGGTCCGATGGCCTCGCAGATGTTGAGATCGGCGCCGGAAAGCTCCGTGGCTTCGGCTGTCCCGCCCACGACCAGGTTTGACCGGACCTGGCCGGCCTTGGGCCGCCGGTTGATGGCGCCGACAGGTTCGCCGTCGATCAGGATGATGCGCTTGTCGCCTTCGGACACAGCCGGCAGGAAGGCCTGCACCATGAGAGGCTCCAGAGACCGGGCAAAGAAAAGCTCCAGCAGCGAGTCGAGGTTGGAATCGTCGTATTTCAGCCGGAAAACGCCGGCGCCGCCATGCCCGTGGAGTGGCTTGACGATGATGTCCCGGTATTCGTCCCGGAACGCATCGATCACCTGCCGGTCCCGCGTCACCAGGGTGGGTGGCATGATGTCCGGGAACATCAGCGGAAAAATCTTCTCCGGGCTGGAGCGCACGCCAGCTGGATCGTTCACCACCAGTGTCTGGTTTGTCACGCTTTCCAGAAGGTGGCAGGCCGTAATGTAGGCCATGTCGAAGGGCGGGTCCTGACGCATCAGGACGACATCGAGATCACGGGCAATGTCCAGCCGCAGGTGCGGGCCGAAGATACCCGGAGTTTCGCGCACGCGCTGGACTTTTGCCGGCCGGGCCCAGGCGGTTACCCGGCCTTCGCGGAAGGAGAGGTCACCTGGACCATAGACGAAGATTTCAGCGCCGCGTGCCTGCGCCATTTCAGCGAGGGCAAAGGAGGTGTCCCCGTCAATATTAACCCGCTCGAGCGGGTCCATCTGTATGGCAATGCGAAGCGTCACGCTCTGGTTCCTTCCGGCAAATCCGGAAGGAAAGGCGAGAAATCTTAACTCCCCCGCCTGCTTCCGGCTTTAATAGCTTGCGCCGCGAAGTTCCGGCAGCGCCTGACTGTCATATGACGTGTCAGGTTGCGATTGGTAAGAGGGAGAAACGGGCATCTGCGTTGTCGGCGCACGCTGGCGCTGCGCTTCGTTGCTGAGGCGCACATAGGAGACCACCTGTTTCACCCCGCCTACGAGGCTCGCCTCTTCGGCCGCTTTGCGCAATTCTTCAGGCGAGCGGGCAATACCCATGAGGTAGACCACCCCATTATAGGTCTCGACGTTGATATTGATGCTCTTGACCTTGCTTGAGCCGATCAGGCGAGAGCGGACGCGGCCGCTGATGATCTCATCGGCGACGTTGGCGAAAAAGCCGCCCGGCTGTTCGATGGCCAATTCATTGGCGACATCCTGCGTGTAAACAGAGGTCCAGGCGATGCCTTCGGCGCGGGTGCGGTCTTCAGCCGAGTAGACCCGGCCGGTCAACAGAACGAGCCCGCCGGCAACTTCTACGGCAACCTCACCGAACCGGCTGGAGCTTTCCGAAAGCAGACGGGCCTTGATCTCGTTGGACGCGCCGATGTCATCGATTGTCTGGCCAACAGTCTGATCCTTGGAAGCGGCAAAGCCAGCTGCCCCAACCGCTCCGACAGCTGCGACCGCACAATTGGTGAGGGGCAGAAGGGCAATCAGAGGGAGAAGGAGAAGAGGCGCGCGCATGATACTGGTTCCTGAGGTCTGGTGGGGGCTTTCCCGATTACATTGCGGAAAGATACGGCGATTTTCCGGCAACTTATATTTAATTCCCTGTATCCCTGCTGAACGCGGCGCGCATGGGCAGGCGAGCCGGCGCGGTCCTGATTCCAGCCAAGTGGGCTTTTTACTGGTTGAAATCGCCCTTACATGATAGTTTCAGGCTCCAATAGTTAAAGGAACCCACGTCCTGTCATCCGCCACCTCCCGGGCTCAGCCCCCCAAAAGCGTCACGATCGAAGAGATCAGATCGGTCGCTGATGCCCTCTGCACTGTACTTGAAGACGATAAAGCCGAGGATCTGATCCTGGTTGACCTGCAGGGCAAGTCCTCGCTCGCCGACTTCATGATCATCGCTTCAGGACGTTCGGGCCGCCATGTCGCTGCGCTGGCATCGCATGTTGCGCAGGAAGTGAAAAAGATCACAGGCCGCACCCCCAGTGTCGAAGGCATGCCGAATGCTGACTGGGTTCTGATTGATACCGGCGATGTGATCGTTCACCTCTTCCGCCCTGAAGTGCGTGAATTCTACAATCTGGAAAAGATCTGGGTTTCCGACAAATCGGCCCATCGCACCAGCGCGACCTGAGGCGTGCGCCTCCAGATATTCGCTGTCGGCCGTCTCAAGGATGGGCCCGAGCGCGATCTCACCGATGATTATATCCGCCGCGCGTCCACCATGGCGCGCGGTCTTGGTTTCAAGGGGCCTGACGAAGCCGAGATTGCCAGCGGCGGCGGCATGGACGCCGAAGGCGCGCGCCTTCTGGCCCGCATTCCCGAGGGCGCCCGGATCATCCGCCTGGATGAGGGCGGAGAAAACCTCACCTCCAGCGCGTTTGCCGCCCGCCTCTCCCGCTGGCGGGATGAGGGCGAGCGCGACACCTGTTTCCTGATCGGGGGCGCGGAAGGCTATTCGCCGGACGTGCGCGCCGCCGCGCCCCAGACGCTCGCCTTCGGCGTGCAGACCTGGCCCCACCGGCTGGTGCGCGCGATGCTGGCCGAGCAGATCTACCGCGCCATGACCATCCTCGCCGGCACGCCCTATAACAAGGCCTGAAGCGGGGCCTTTCCCGCCGTCAGCGGTTGCACTCGCGCCTTTGCCGGTTCTAATGACGCCTGCTGGAAGTGGGACGGCAGCATGAGCGGGAAAAGGCGAATGCCAGGTAAGGATTTCTGGAAAATCTACGGCCCGTTGATCGCCGTGGCGCTGATCGGTTTTGTCTGGGCGTTGTCGGCGATGAAGCCGGCCCCGCCCCAGTCGATCCGCTTTGCGGCCGGGTCGCCGGGCGGCGCCTATCACGCCTATGCCCAGCGTTATCAGCGCCTGCTCGAAGAGCAGGGGATAAAGGTTGAGCTGGTCGATACGGCAGGCTCCATCGATAATCTCCGCATGCTGGAGGATGGGGAGGTCGATGTCGCCATCGTCCAGGGCGGGCTTGCCACGCCGGAAGATGCTGCGATCCTGCGCTCGGCCGGCGGCATCTTCGAAGAGCCCTTCTGGATCTTCGTGCGCGCCGATCACCCGGCTGAAAGTCTGGGCGACCTGCGGGACTCGCGCCTCTCCATCGGCCTTGAAGGCTCGGGCACCCGCGCGCTCGCCCGCGCCCTGCAGCAGCAATATGGCGGTGTCTGGCCGGAAGCTTCCCGCCAGGCGCTCGGCAGCACGGAGTCCCAGGCTGCCCTCTTTGCCGGCGAGATTGATGCTGCCGCCTTCGCGGCATCCCCGGGCGCGGCCTATATTCAGGCGCTGTTGCGGTCAGAGGAGGTCCGGCTGCTTCCCTTCGAGCGCGCCGAAGCGCTGGCGCGGCGGGAAGAGTCCCTCTCTGCCGTGACGCTGATCCGCGGCGTGATCGATGTGGGCGCAGACATTCCGGCTCAGGATGTCCCGCTGGTGGCCGCCATTGCCCAGCTCACCGTTCACCGCGACATTCATCCGGCGATCGAAGCCCTGCTGCTGGACACCGCTGTGCTGATCCATTCAGAGCCGAGCGTCTTCACCAAAGGCGGCCAGTTTCCCAACATGTCGAATATCGACCTGCCGGTCTCCAGGCAGGTGGCCCGCTACTATCAGAATGGCCCGTCTTTCCTCAGGCGCTACTTTCCGTTCGGGGTTGCCAACTTTCTCGACCGGGCCTGGGTGCTGGCCATTCCGCTGCTCACCCTTGCCTTTCCGTTGGTGCGCGCAGCCCCGCCCCTCTATCGCTGGCGGGTGCGCCGGAAGATCTATGTCTGGTACAAGGATCTGCGCGAGCTTGAAGCCCAGGGCAGGGCGCTGCCCAAAGGACCCGCCCGGGTCGGTGTCGAGAAACAGCTGGAGCGGCTGCAGGTCGAAGTCGGCAAGCTCGATGTGCCCCTCTCCTATACCGATGACCTCTACCGCCTGCGCAGCCATATCGAGTTCGTGAAGCAGCTGCTGGTGTCGAGCGACCCGGTAACCGGCGTGACGATGTAAGCCTCAGGCGGCGAGCCCGGCGGCCTTTACCTCCGGCAGGAAGGTCCGTGAAACCGGCGCTTCCTTGCCCGAGGCCAGAACGAGGCTCAGCTTCCCGCCCTGCCTGTTGGTGTCCCGCACGGCAGCCTTGGACACCCACCAGGAGCGGTGCACCTGTAGTCCCTCCGCTCCGGCAAGTTCCCGCATCGCGTCGGCCAGCCGCATCAGGATCAGCTCTTCGCCAAAGCTCGTATGCACCCGCAGGTAATGATCCTCGGCGGAGACAGCATAAAGTTCGGCGGTTCGGTATCTGACCGGCAGCCGGGAAAGGAAGGTTTCCGCCGGGCTGGCGCCTTCCATCGGTTCGGGCGGGGGTGCGAGGAAGGATCGCTCCAGCATGTAGCCCACAGCGGTCATGGCCGCAGAAATGACCCAGACGAGGCCAAACAGGCGAGGCAGGTAGGGCAGCGGGATAAAGTCCCCCATCAGCAGGCGTTCGATCAGCATGATAGCAGCGGTGACAGTCAGGGCCGTTGTTAGGGTCACAACCACCAGCATCGCCAGCACCGGCATCGCCCCGGCATGCCGGCGCAGGAGGGCGAGCGTCAACTCAGCCGCCAGGCTACCAAGGGCAATGAGGCCGGTCCAGAAAGCAAAGTTTGCCCAGAGCGGCAGACTGCCAGCCGCATTGTAGGGGCGGATAACCGTCAGGAAAGCGCCGATCACGCAGAAGATCGCCAGTTCCCGGCCGCGTTGCTTCCAGTTGATGGCGATACGCAAACGAACACCCCCTCGCATTTCGCGCTTCGTGAGCCGTTCTGGCTGCATTTCGCGAAGGATTCCAGCCCGGATACGTACTCCCCATAGCGGGCTCTGCGGCAGGCGGCAGATTGGCGGCATCCAAAACCTGCCTGACTTCTTCCCGGAGACCTGACTGATGACCGACGCCGCCCTGATCACTGAAGCGCCAAAGCCGGAAAGCCGCTTCCAGCGCCTGCGCCGTCTGCATCCCAACAAGATCATCGCGGGCATTGCGTTCGCCGCTTATCTGGCGATCAGCCACTCTATCCTCGCAGAGGAGGGACCGGCGCGGTTCCGGGTGGACCTTGCCCCGCTGCTGCAATCGCCGTGGGTGCTACAGGTGCATGTGGCCGGGGCTGTCCTCACCTTTGCCATTGGCTGCGTCCTGCTGGCGGGGGTGAAGGGGCGGGCGATGCACCGCACGCTCGGCTATGTCTGGGTGGTCAGCATGGCGGTGACGGCGATCAGTTCCTTCTTCCTCCACAGTATCAATCCGGGAAGCTTCAGCTTCATTCATGCGATCTCGGCCTGGACTGTGATCGTGCTGCCGATGGGGTTGGCCGCTGCTCGGCGGAAAAAAATTGCCCAGCACCGGAAACATATGGCCGGCATGTTCGTCGGCGGCATGCTGGTCGCCGGATTGTTCAGCTTCCTGCCCGGAAGGCTGATGTGGCACCTGTTCTTTACGGCCTGAGCCATTTGGCGCTTTAAACCTGTCACGAACGGCCGCTAGAGTTCCTCCCTGGGTCAGCAGGAGGACACTATGGGACAGTTCAGGACACTTTCGGTCATTCCTATCATTCTGGCGTTGGCGGCTTGCCAGACACCGGCCCCGGCGCCGGTTGCGGAAACGCCTGCCGGGGAATTGACACTCCTGCCGTCTGACCTTCTCTCCCCGGCGAGCGCCGAGGCGGCGCTTGAATTCTACTACCGCACCCTGCCGGAGGATTTCTTCCCACGCGCCCCAAGGGGCGTTTCGCTGCCCGGCGATCATAGCGTGCTCACGCGTATCCTGGTCGGCTCCTGTTTCAATGAGGAGACCGAAGACGGTACCGCGATGTCGACGATTGCCGCCGAAGACGCCGACCTCTTCCTGATGATCGGGGACAATGTCTATGGCGACATGGACGGGCGCAGCTATATCAGCAATCAGGCGACCCTGGATGAACTGCGCGAGAGCTTCAGCGATCTGGCCGCGCGGGCCGACTTTCAGGCCGTGCGGGCAAAGCACCCGATGATGGTGGCCTGGGATGACCATGATTACGGCGCCAATGATGCGGGCCGGGAGTTTCCCTTCCGCCGCCTGGCGGAGCGTATCCATGAGCGCTTCTGGGGCCTTGAGAATGAGGATGTCGGCGCCTGGCCGGGCACCTATTACGCCCGCAGCTTCGGCCCCGAGGGCCAGCGGGTGCAGATCATCATGCTCGACACCCGTTTCTTCCGCTCGCCCCTGACACCAACCGATGAATGGGGCGTCAAAGGAAAGGAACGCTACGTTCCGTCCGCGTCCGAAGGGCAGGACATGCTGGGCAATGACCAGTGGACCTGGCTGGAGAACCAGCTTCAGGAGCCGGCTGACCTGCGCCTGATCGTGTCTTCGATCCAGGTGATGACGACCGATGGTCATGGGTATGAAGCCTGGTCGCGCCTGCCGGCCGAGCAGGCCCGTCTTTACGGGCTGATCTCGGAGACCGAGGCTGAAGGCGTGGTCTTTGTCTCTGGCGACCGTCACACGGCCTTCCTCTACCGGGACGACACGGTGCTGCCCTATCCCGCCTATGAGATAACGGCCTCTTCGATGAATGTCTCGATGCGCGAGACTTCTGATGAGGTCGATCATGCGCAGATCGGGCCCGGCTATGCCCCCAATAATTTCGGCGCCATTGAGATTGACTGGGAGGGCGGCACGGTCCGTCTTGCCATCAAGAGCGACACCGGCGACACCGTGAATGAAGTGGCAGCTCCGTTCCGGGCACCTGCCGGGCAATAACAGCGGCGCGGCTCTTCATCGGCCCGTCCGGACGAGGCCATGACCGACACACGTTCCGTTCTCGCGCTGATCCTGTCGGTCATGATCCTGCAACTGGCAGGCGGGCTGACCGGCATCCTGACGCCGCTCGGGCTTGAGCGGATGGGTGTCGACACCTCGCTGATCGGCTTTGTCGCCGCCATGAACGCCGCCGGCTTCATGCTGGGCGCCTGGACCTCGCCGCGTGCGCTCGCCCTTGTCGGCAATATCCGCCTCTTTGCGGCCGGGGCAGGGGTCAGCGCGGCGGGCATCCTGTCGCTGGCCCTGATCCAGGAAGCGCCGTTCTGGGCTCTGATCCGCGTCCTGCAGGGCGTCGCGTTTGCCTATATGTTCACCAGTATCGAAAGCTGGATGGGGGAGGCGGTGCCCGCGCGCTCTCGCGGCAATGTGATGGGCGTCTACCATACCGCCGCCAAGCTCTCGCTGATTGTCGGGCCGTTTTTCCTGGCCGGGCTCTCCCCGCTCGACAGCCGGTCCTATGTCTGGGCGGGCATTTTCCTCGCCCTCGCGCTGGTGCCCACCTGCCTGACGACCCTGAAAGAGCCACCCCCGCCGGATCGCAAGTCGATGCCGCTGAGCCAGCTTTTCACCCTGGCGCCCGCCGCCGTGATCGGGGTGGTCGGGGCCGGGCTCGTCAATACCGGCACGCTCGCCCTGCTGCCGGTCTATTTTGAGAAATTTGAGCTGGCCGGCGGGGGCACGGCTGCGGCCGCCATCGCGATTGCCATCGCCTGGATCGGCGGGCTGATCGTGCAATGGCCCGCCGGACGGCTTTCCGATGTGATCGACCGGCGCCTCGTAGTGGCCGGGCTTGCCAGCGCCGCAGGCGCAGCGGCGATCCTGATTGCCGTTTTCGGAACGGTTATCGGCGAAGCTGGCATACTTGTGCTGATTGGCATCTGGGGGGCAGGGGCGCTCTGTTTTTACGGCGTGTGTGTGTCCCATGCGATTGACCGCACCCCGCCGGGGCAGGTGCCGCAGGTCATGTCCGGGCTGTTATTTGTCTGGGCAGCCGGTTCGATTGTCGGGCCGCTGATTTCCGGGGTCGCCATGCGGATAGCCGGGGCGGTGGGCCTTTTCGGCTTTGCCGGTGTCGTGCTGGGTCTGCTCGCGGTGTACATGATCGTGCGGGTTCGCCAGCGCGCCCCGGCGGAGTCTCCCCCCTCAGGCGAGCGCGGATCGATCCTTCCCAGCCCGCTGGCGAGCGTTGAAATCATGCCGCGTGACCCCACGGAAGGCGATCAAGGCTAAGTATCCAACTTTGTACCCAGCCTGTTGCAGCCTACCTTCAGGCGTGTATATAGCGGCCCCGTCAACGAGGAACGGAAACGGTAACCGGCAGGGATGCTGGCGGGCCGTCAGGCCGGACAGGGAAACCACTCCATGAACATCCATGAATACCAAGCCAAGGCGCTGCTCAAATCCTTCGGGGCGCCTGTGGCAGAAGGCGTGCCTGTGCTCTCGCTCGCCGATGTGCAGAAGGCAGTCGATACACTTCCCGGCCCACTCTGGGTCGTGAAAAGCCAGATCCACGCAGGTGGCCGCGGCAAAGGCAAATTCATCGAGCCTGAAGCCGGCGAAAAAGGCGGTGTCCGCCTCGCCTTCAACAAGGACGATGTGAAGAAATTCGCCGAACAGATGCTCGGCAAACACCTTGTCACCGCGCAGACCTCTGCCGCCGGCAAACAGGTCAATCGCCTCTACATCGAAGACGGCGCCGATATCGAGCAGGAGCTTTACCTCTCCATCCTCGTCGACCGCGCGACCTCGAACGTGGCCTTCGTGGTCTCCACCGAAGGCGGCATGGACATCGAAGCGGTCGCCCATGACACGCCCGAGAAAATCCTCACCGTCCAGATCGACCCGATGGCCGGCGTGACGCCCGCTGACGCGGCCAAGATCAACGACGCCCTGAAGCTGACCGGCACCGCAGCCGAAGACGGCCTCAAGCTCTACCCGATCCTCTACAAAGCCTTTGTCGAGAAAGACATGGCGATGCTGGAAGTGAACCCGCTGATCGTAATGAAGGACGGCCATATGCGCGTCCTCGACGCGAAAGTGTCGTTCGACGGCAACGCGCTCTTCCGCCATCCCGACGTTCAGGCGCTCAAAGACGAGACCGAACAGGACGCCAAGGAACTCGAAGCGGCCGAATGGGATCTCGCCTATATCGCCCTCGACGGCACGATCGGCTGCATGGTCAACGGCGCCGGCCTCGCGATGGCGACGATGGACATCATCAAGCTCTATGGCGAAGAGCCTGCCAACTTCTGTGACGTTGGCGGCGGCGCCGGCAAAGAGAAGGTGGCAGCTGCCTTCAAGATCATCATGAAGGACCCCAACGTGAAGGGCATCCTCGTGAACATCTTCGGCGGCATCATGAAATGCGATGTCATCGCCGAAGGCGTGATCGCAGCCGTGAAAGAAACCAACCTCGCCGTTCCGCTCGTTGTCCGCCTTGAAGGCACCAATGTCGACCTCGGCAAGAAGATCATCCGCGAGAGCGGCCTGAACGTCATTCCGGCCGACGATCTCGACGATGCAGCCCAGAAAATTGTTAAAGCGGTGCGGGGATAGTTCCATGTCCATTCTGATCGACAAGAACACGAAAGTCCTGACGCAGGGCATGACCGGCAACACCGGCTCGTTCCACACCAATCAGGCGCTCGGCTATTACGGCACCCAGATGGTGGGCGGCATTCACCCCAAGAAGGGTGGCGAGATGTGGAAGGCCGATAACGGCCAGGAACTCCCCATCTTTGCGTCCGTCGCTGAAGGCAAGGAAAAGACCGGCGCCACCGCGTCTGTGGTCTATGTTCCGCCTGCTGGCGCCGCTGCGGCCATCGAGGAAGCCATCGACGCGGAAATCCCGCTGATCGTCTGCATCACCGAAGGCGTGCCGGTCATGGACATGGTTCGCGTCAAGGCGAAGCTTGCCAGGTCCAAGTCGCGCCTCATCGGCCCGAACTGCCCCGGCATCATCACGGCGAACGAATGCAAGATCGGCATCATGCCGGGCTCCATCTTCAAAAAGGGCTCGGTCGGTATCGTCTCGCGCTCGGGCACGCTGACTTATGAAGCCGTGTTCCAGACCACGAACGCCGGCCTTGGCCAGACCACCGCTGTCGGTATCGGCGGCGACCCGGTCAAAGGCACCGAATTCATCGACATCCTGGAAATGTTCCTGGCCGACGATGAAACCAAATCTATCATCATGATCGGCGAAATCGGCGGCTCTGCCGAAGAAGAAGCCGCTCAGTTCCTGATGGATGAAGCCAAAAAAGGCCGTAAAAAGCCGATGGCAGGCTTCATTGCAGGCCGTACAGCGCCTCCTGGCCGCACGATGGGCCATGCCGGCGCGATCGTTTCCGGTGGCAAGGGTGATGCCGAGTCGAAGATTGCGGCCATGGAGGCCGCGGGCATCCGCGTCAGCCCCAGCCCGGCACGTCTCGGTACGACACTTGTCGAGGTGCTAAAGGGTTAGAAAGACCCTATAGTTAAGTCTGGCGGCGCCCGCTCCCGGCGATTCGGGGGCGGGCGTTGCAACATAACCTGCTTCACGTAGGGGCAGGGGGTATCGTCCGTCCCTATATCAGTCGCCGGGGGCGGCAACTCTGGAAGGATGGACCTTAGATGGCCGACGATGGCAGCCCGGTGAATGGCCCCCGCAGCACGGGCAATGCGGCAATGCTGGATACTGCGTTCCTGTATGGGGGCTCTGCCCACTGGCTGGAACAGATGCAGGCGGCTTACGCCAAAGACCCCGCTTCTGTGCCGGAAAGCTGGCGCGCCTTCTTCGCCGAACTCGGCGATGAACCGGCAAGCGCCAAACAGAACGCAGACGGCGCCAGCTGGAAGCGCAAGGACTGGCCGCGCCCCGCCGCGAGCGAGCAGATTGCCGCTTTTGATGGCGACTGGGCCCTGCTCGAACCCAAGATCGAGAAGAAGATCAAGTCCGGCGCCCCCGGCATGGCGGCTGAAGATCTTGGCCGCGCGGTCACCGATTCCATTCGCGCGCTGATGATGATCCGCGCCTACCGGATGCGCGGCCACCTGGCTGCCCAGCTCGACCCGCTCGGCCTGTCGGGCTTTGGCGACCAGCCAGAGCTTGACCCGGCCAGCTATGGTTTTGGCCCGGCGGACATGGACCGCAGCATCTATATCGACGGCTATCTCGGCCTTGAGCGCGCCACCCCGGCAGAGATGCTCGACATCCTGCGGCGCACCTATTGCTCGACGCTCGGCATCGAGTTCATGCACATCTCGGACCCTGAGGAAAAAGCCTGGTTGCAGGAGCGGATCGAAGGCCCCGACAAGGGCGTTGCCTTCAGCAAGCGCGGCAAGCTGGCAATCCTCAGCAAGCTGATCGAGGCCGAAGCGTTCGAGCGCTTCCTGCACAAGCGGTATCCGGGCACGAAGCGCTTTGGTCTGGATGGCGGCGAAGCGGCCGTTCCGGCGCTGGAGCAGATCATCAAGCGCGGCGGCGCGCTCGGCGTCAACGAGATCGTTGTCGGTATGCCCCACCGGGGCCGCCTCAACATGCTCGCCGCTGTCATGGGCAAGGCCTATGAAAAGATCTTCCACGAATTCCAGGGCGGCTCGACGCAGGGTGCCGGTGAATTCGGCTCGGGCGATGTGAAATACCACCTCGGCGCCTCGTCGGATCGTGAGTTTGACGGCAATGTCGTCCACCTCACCATGAACCCGAACCCGTCCCACCTTGAAGCGGTCAATCCCGTCGTGCTCGGCCGGACGCGCGCCAAGCAGTTCATGGAAGCGCGCCAGACCGGCACGCTTGACCGCTCCCACAAGATGCCCCTGCTGCTGCACGGGGACGCTGCCTTTGCCGGGCAGGGGGTAGTGGCTGAGTGCTTCGCGCTCTCGGGCCTTCAGGGCTACCGCACCGGCGGCACCATCCACTTCATCGTCAACAACCAGATCGGCTTCACCACGAGCCCGATGTATTCGCGCTCCTCGCCTTATCCGTCGGATGTGGCGCTGATGGTGCAGGCGCCGATCTTCCATGTGAACGGCGATGATCCTGAAGCGGTCGTCTACGCCGCCAAGGTCGCCACCGAATACCGGCAGAAGTTTGCAAAGGATGTCGTCATCGACATGTTCTGCTACCGCCGCTTCGGCCACAATGAGGGCGATGACCCGACGATGACCCAGCCGGTGATGTACCGCGTCATCAAGGATCGTCCGTCCACGCGCGAAATCTACGGCCAGCGTCTTGTCTCCGAGGGTCTGCTGACCGCTGCCGAAGTCGACACGCAGGTGAAGGAGTTCGAGGACTTCCTCGACCGCGCCTTCGATGCTGGCAAGACGCTGAAAACCAACAAGGCCGACTGGCTGGAAGGTCAGTGGTCGGGCTTTGGCCTGCCGCTCGATGATGATCGCCGCGGCAAGACAGGTGTGTCCAAGACCCGCCTGAAGGAGCTCGGTGACGCGATCACCAGCATTCCAGGCAGCGTCGACGCGCACAAGACGGTGGAGCGCGTGATCGCCCGCCGCCGCGAGAGCTACGAAACCGGCAAGGACATCGACTGGGGCGGCGCAGAGCATCTGGCCTTCGCCAGCCTGCTCGATGAAGGCTTCCCGGTGCGTCTGTCGGGCCAGGATTGCGGCCGCGGCACCTTCGTGCAGCGCCACAGCCATATCGTCGATCAGACGAGCGGCGACCGCATCACCCTGCTCAACCATATCCGCGAAGGCCAGGCGCCGTATGAGGTGATCGACTCGCTCCTCTCCGAGGAAGCCGTGCTCGGTTACGAATATGGCTACTCGCTGACCGACCCGAACACGCTCACCTGCTGGGAAGCCCAGTTCGGCGACTTCGCAAACGGCGCGCAGGTCTATTATGACCAGTTCATCTCCTCGGCAGAGCGCAAATGGCTGCGGATGTCGGGCCTCGTGATGCTTCTGCCGCACGGCTATGAAGGTCAGGGTCCGGAGCATTCCTCGGCCCGCCTTGAGCGCTTCCTGCAGATGTGCGCCGAAGACAATATGCAGGTGTGCAACCTGACGACCCCGGCGAACTATTTCCACGCCCTGCGCCGCCAGATCCACCGCGAGTTCCGCAAGCCCCTGGTCATCATGACGCCCAAATCGCTGCTGCGCCACAAGCTGGCCACCTCGACGCTGGACGATATGAACACCAAGTCGACCTTCCACCGTATCCTCTGGGACGACGCCGAAACACCGGGCCGCGAAGGCAAGGTGAAGCTTGCCAAAGACGCCAAGGTCCGCCGCGTCGTGCTTTGTTCGGGCAAGGTCTATTATGATCTGTTCGAGGCGCGTGAAGCGTCCGGCCAGGACGACATCTACCTTCTGCGGGTCGAGCAGTTCTATCCGGTGCCGCGCAAGTCGCTGATTACCGAATTGAAGCGCTTCCCGCAGGCAGAGCTGGTCTGGTGCCAGGAAGAGCCGCGCAATATGGGCGGCTGGACCTTCATCCGTGACGAGATCGAATGGTGCGCCGCGCAGGCGGGCTACAAGCAGCCGCGCCCGAAATATGCCGGCCGTCCGCCTTCGGCGGCGACCGCAACGGGCCTCCTGTCCAAGCACCAGGCCGAACAGGCCAACCTTCTCAAGACAGCCCTCTCGCCCGACCCGGTCGATGACCGGATCGTTTCTCCCTGATAATCCATAAGAAGAGACGGACACGACACATGACAGACATCGTTGTTCCCACACTCGGCGAAAGCGTTACCGAAGCCACCGTTGGCCAATGGCTGAAATCGGCTGGCGATACGGTGAAGAAGGACGAAGTCCTCGTCGAACTTGAAACAGACAAGGTCTCCGTCGAGGTTTCGGCCTCTGAAGACGGTGTTCTCTCGGACATCGTGGCCAAGGAAGGCGAGACCGTGAATATCGGCGCGCTGCTCGGCCGCCTGAATGCCAATGGCGCCGCGCCCGCCAAGGCTGCGCCTGCCAAGGAAACGGCAAAGGCCGAACCCAAGGCAGAGCCCAAAGCCGCTGAAGCCAAGCCGGCTGCCTCTTCCGGCGGCGGTGCGTCCACGGACGTCAAAGTCCCCGTCATGGGCGAGAGCGTTGCCGAAGGCACGATTGCCAACTTCGCCAAGAAGGTCGGTGACAGCGTCAAGAAGGACGAGACCATCGCCGAGATCGAAACCGACAAGGTGGCGCTGGAAGTTCCCGCCCCCGCTGACGGCGTGATCCTCGAATGGCTCGTCAAGGAAGGCGACTCGGTCACGCCCGGTTCCGTCATCGCCCGGATCGGCGCATCGGGCGCTGCGCCTGCCAAGGCCGCTGAAGCCCCGGCAAAAGCCGAAGCGCCCAAAGCCGCCGCGCAACCGGCCGCCACCGGCGATCGCCCTGTGTCGCCCTCCGTGCGCCGCATTTCCACCGAAGCCGGCGTCAGCGCCTCTGACATCCCCGGCACCGGCCGCGATGGCCGCGCCACCAAGGCGGATGCCTTGGCCTACGTCAACCAACCGAAAGCAAGCGCCTCGACCATGCCTGACACCGCTGCAAAACCACCGCGCGAAACCGGCCCCCGTGAAGAACGTGTACGGATGACGCGCCTGCGTCAGACCATCGCCCGCCGCCTGAAGGAAGCTCAGGACACGGCCGCGATGCTGACGACCTTCAATGATGTCGACATGTCGGCCATCATGGATCTGCGCAAGACCCACCAGGACGCCTTCGTCGCCAAGCATGGCATCAAGCTCGGCTTCATGAGCTTCTTCGTGAAGGCCTGCGTCAACGCGCTGAAGGAAGTTCCTGCCGTCAATGCCGAGATCGACGGCCAGGACATCATCTACAAGAATTACTATGACATCGGCGTGGCGGTCGGCACCGAGAAAGGCCTCGTCGTGCCGGTCGTGCGCGACGCGGATGATCTCTCGCTCGCCGGCATCGAGAAGGCCATCGCCGGGCTCGGCAAGAAAGCCCGCGACGGCGCCCTGACCATCGGTGACCTGCAAGGCGGCACCTTCACCATTTCCAATGGCGGCATCTATGGCTCGCTGATGTCCACCCCGATCCTCAACCCGCCGCAATCGGGCGTGCTGGGCATGCACCGCATCGAGGACAAGCCGATCGTGCGCAATGGCCAGATCGTCATCCGCCCGATGATGTATCTCGCGCTGAGCTATGACCACCGCATCGTTGACGGCAAGGAAGCCGTCACCTTCCTCGTCCGCGTCAAGGAAGCGCTGGAAGATCCCGAGCGGATGCTGCTGGAAGTCTAGGCCCGTATCGCGGTCCAGCCGCGGATCAGTGCGGCCTGAAATACCGGGGCGGGGGGCGTAAAGCCCGCCGCCTCAATCATTTTGGCGACGGCTTCGGGGCCATGCGCGGCAAATTGCCGGCCATAGGCTTTCAGATAGTTGGCCCGGCTTTCCTCCGTCTGCCCCCCAAGACGGAAGAGGTCCATCCAGAGGCCCATGATGCCCTCGAAGGATGGCGCGTCATTATCCGTACTCAGATCGACATTGATAAAGCGCGCGCCCGGTTTCAGGCGGGCGGCGATGTCCTGGAAATAGGATTGGCGGGCGGCGGCGTCGGTCAGGAAGTGGGAGACGAGCAGGCTGGTCGCCCCGTCATGGGCTTCCACCGGCGTTTCTGAAACATAGGCTTCATGAAAGGTGCAGCGGCCCGCAAAGCCTTCGGCCTTGGCATGGCTGCGGGCGATGGCCAGCATCGGCGCAGAGGGGTCCACCAGCGTGAAGCGCCAGCCGGGATGACGCGGGGCGAGGTAGCGCACTTCGGCGCCCGTGCCTGCCCCGGCCACCAGAATGCGCGCATCTTCCGGCAATTCCGCCAGATAGGCATCGGTCAGAAGGTGGATACAGGCCTGGACCCCGCTCAGCGCGGAGAACTGGTTGTCATAGGCCTTGGCATGATCTTCACTGAACGCGCCCGAGAGCGCAAGGGACTGGCGGGGAGGGTTCATATGAAACTCCGTTAGTTACGAAATGTCCTCTCCAACTACGGCAACTCCGCCAGCCCGGCAAGGCGTAATCGCGGGCCGCAGGCTTTGCGCCTTGTAAAATGCGGTTTAAGTCAAACCTTAAGACTGCAAGATGGCATTCACGCTGAAGGAAACGCCCCATGTCAGATTCCGATTACATCCCCCCGAAAGTCTGGACTTGGAACAAGGATGCGGGCGGACGTTTTGCCAATATCAACCGTCCCATCGCCGGCCCGACGCAGGAGAAGGCCCTCCCCGTTGGCAAGCACCCGCTACAACTCTATTCGCTGGGCACCCCCAATGGCGTCAAAGTCACGGTGATGCTTGAGGAGCTTCTGGCGCTTGGCTATTCGGGCGCCGAATATGATGCTTGGCTGGTCAATATCGGCAATGGCGACCAGTTCACCTCCGGCTTTGTCGACATCAACCCCAACTCCAAGATCCCGGCGCTGTTTGACCGCTCGCTGGATTCGGGCGTGCGGGTGTTCGAATCCGGCGCCATCCTGATGTACCTTGCCGAGAAGTTCGGCGCCTTCCTGCCCAAATCCCAGCCCAAGCGCGCTGAAGCGCTCAGCTGGCTGTTCTGGCAGATGGGCTCGGCGCCCTTCCTCGGCGGCGGCTTTGGCCATTTCTATGCCTACGCGCCGGTGAAGATCCAGTACGCCATTGATCGCTACGCGATGGAAACCAAGCGCCAGATGGACGTGCTCGACCGCCATCTTGCGGCCCATGAATATATGGCCGGCGACGAATACACGATTGCCGACATGGCGATCTGGCCCTGGTATGGCGCTCTGGCGCAGGGCGTCCTCTATGAAGCGGGCGAGTTTCTGGAAGTCGACAGCTACAAGAATGTCCAGCGCTGGACGACACAGATCGCAGAGCGCCCCGCTGTCAAGCGCGGCCGGATGGTCAACCGCACCTTCGGCAAGCCCGAAAGCCAGCTCTGGGAACGCCACGATGCCAGCGACTTCGACACCAAGACGCAGGACAAGCTGCAGCCGGGCGGCTGAGGCGTGCTCGGCCTGTTCGGGAAAAAGACGTCCGGTTTCGATCTGACGGAAGGCAACCGGCATGTGCTGCCGGGCCTGGCGCTGCTTGAGGCGGGGAAGGGGGCAGAGCTCGCCGCCCTTTATGCCGGCCTTGCGCCCGCAGACCGGCTGCACTTCCTCGATGGGCTGGGCCAAGTCTCGGAAATCGGCGCGGCCTTGCCAAGGCTCGACAGCCATCCGGCGATGTATGCCCTCGCCGGCGGGCTGCATTATGTCTGGGCTCACCGGCTGCGCGGCTTTGCCACCGCCGACCGCACGAGCCAGTCACAGGTGATGGACATGGCTGAGATGGCCGCCGTCGCCGAAGACCTGCTTGGCGCGGCAGCCGGGCTCACCCCCGGCGACAGCGCGCTGCACGGCTTCCGCTTCCGCGCGATGATGCTGACCGGCGCTCCGCCGGGCGGCTTTGAGGCGGTGACAGAAGATCTGCGGGCCAGCGGGGAAGCCAATGTCCTGGCAGAGCTGGCGCGGATGAGTTACCTCGCCCCGAAATGGCATGGCAGCACCGGGCAGATGCATGCGGCCGCCGAGACCGCGATGGACGGGGCGCCGAACGCCTCTTTTCTGGCGCTGAAGGCGCGCGCCTGGATCGAGGAATGGCTCTACCAGACCGCCATGAACGAGAATGAAGCTGAAATCGCCGCCTTCCGCGACAAGGTGAAGTCCGAGGCGTTCCGGGCCGAAGTCGCCGAACTCGATGATCGTTTCCGGCAGGCCTTCACGGCCGCGCCGGAGCTCTCCTTTGCCGAGGCAGGCTTTGCGCACAATAATTTTGCCGTCCTGATGGTCCTCTTCAAGGACATGGTCCGCCTCAAACCCCACCTTGCGGCCATCGGCAGCGCTGCCTTCCAGACGCCCTGGGGCTATATCGCCGGGCGCAAGGTGCCAGACATGATCGCCCGCCTGCGGGCCCAGACCGGGCTGCCGAAACTCAAGGCCTGAAGCTGCGGCGCAGCGCCCCGTTCCCTTGCGGCGCGGCCAAGGCCCATATAGGGCAAGGCGAAAGAGCTGAGAGGCCGCATGACGACCTATACTTCCGACGCGCGCAAGCACACGTCAGACACCGCACAGACGATGGCGGACGTGCGCTATGAGATCGACCGGATCGACCGGCTGCTGGTCGAGATCCTCGCCGAGCGGCAATCCTTCATGAATGCCGCCGCCCGCATCAAGGGCCCACGCGCCGCCGTGCATGACCGCGCGCGGATCGAGGATGTTGTGGCCAAGGTAAAGGCGGAATGCCCCAGACACGGCCTCTCGCCGGCGATTGCCGAGCCTGTCTGGCGCGCGCTGATCGACCGCTGCATTGCCTATGAATTTGAAAGCTATGACGCGCTGCGCGTCCCCGATGAGGCCCCAGAAGAGGCCCCCGGTGCCCCCAAATCGTAAGCGGCGCGGGCGGCCGCTTCGAGCGCTTCGCCCAGCGCGTCCTTGACGTCGCCCAGCAGGACCGAGGCATGCGCCGGGCTCGGCGGGCTCTCTGACCGGCCAGCCTTTTCTGCCCGCTCGCAGGCCGCTGCCAGCTTCAGCGCGCCAATACCAAGGCTTGCGCCTTTCAGCGTGTGGGCCGCGTCCGCCCATTGGCGTGCTTCGCTGCGCGGGTCGAGCATCCGGGCCCAGAGCTGGGCCTGCTCCCGGAAGATGCCAAGCACTTCCAGGGAAAGCTCCGTATCCGCCCCCGTCATTGCCGAAAGATGGTCAAGGTCGAGAACGGGCAGGGGAGTGTCGGCGGGCATCAAGGGCTCCTATAGGTGAGGGAGACCCTGCGGCGGCGTGGTTAGCACGGCGTTAACCGGCGCACCGGAGGTAGATTCTTTCAAGCCAGACAGATTGCCCGGAAGGTCTGTTTCTGATATCAGGCGGCTCAAGGAAAAACTGGCCTTCAGGCTTCTGGATATACGATCATGACCGAATTTCTGATTTTCGTCCGTAATATCGTGTTGGCCGCAATCTTCGCTTTGATCGGCCTGGAATTTGCGCCGTCCTCCCCGGAAAAGGCACCCGATGATCAGCGTGACTCATCGGTAACCCTTTCGATCCTGCCCTGACTCGAAAAAACAGGGCACTAGCGCTCGCTTCGCGTGCAATCAGCGCTCGCAGGAACCTGCAAGGCAGGTTATACACATAACATGACGGAAGCCCCTTCTGCGCGCCGGTCCGGCCGGGATGACCTTGTCCGACACGAGGCCTCGCAGAATTATGAGGCTGCCCAATATGGGGGTGGCTGGATGGTTTCCCTCGCTTATGTCTCGGCATTCCTCTGGCTCGCTGGCCTCGCCGCCGCGCTCATCGGCCTCGGCGGGATCGCCTTCCTCAGCCAGTATCATCCCGCCCTCCTTGTCGCCGTAGGTATAGCTGCGCTGATCCCGGCCCTCCTGATGGTGGCGGCCGGATACATGGCCCGCGCTAGCCGCCGGTCTGCTGCGGCCAATGCGCTGGTGCTGGAAGCGGCCGCCCGCCTGATGGCGCCTGCCCGTGAAGCCGGCCATGAAGGCATCACCTTTGCCGAGCAGATGAAACAGTCCGCCTCCGAGATTGACCATGCGATGGCTCACGCCCTCTCCGCCATGAAGGCGATGGCGGGCGAGATCGGCGATGAACGCCTGCGCCTCGAATCTGTCTCCTACGCCGCCGCCGATAACGCGCGAGACCTGGCAGACCGTCTGGGGGAGGAGCGTCACGCGCTCGAAACCCTCGCCCGTGATCTGCGCGCCCAGGTCACCGCGATGAGCGACGCTATCCCGCGCCAGGCCCAACTGATGATCACCGCCGCCCGCACGGCGAGTGACGAAGTCGGCCGGGCCGACGCGGCACTGGAACAGCGCCTGATCGCCATGCATGAGACCGGCGAGGAACTCAGCCGCCGGATGGAATCCCTCGATGATCTTGCGCGCGACGCCTCCGGGCGCACCGAGGCGCTGACCTTCTCGATCAGCCGGGTGGAAGACAAGCTCGAACATTCCCGCCGCACGGTTGATGCCGCCGTCCGCGCCAGCGAAGTGGCGGCTGCGGCTGCGGCCACGACGGGTGACGCGCTGAAGAATGCCGTCGCCTCCGCCATTGATGGCGCTCGCCACGCCAATGCCGAGATCAACGCGTCCACGCGCGCTGCCGCCGAAGAAGCCAACCGTGCTCTGAGCAAGCTGCGCGAGACCGGGGAGCAGGCGGCTTACGCCCTGCGCGCTGCCGGCCTTGCCGCGCGCCTTGAAAGTGAAGCGCTTGACCGTCTGGCTGGCCCTTACATGCCCGCAGGCTCGGCCGCTGCCTCTGCGCCGCTGACGCCGCCGGCGGCGCGCACGCCCATCTCCGCGCCCCAGCAGCCCGCCCAGCCTTTCCAGCAGTCTCAACCCTTTCAGACGGGCCACAGCCACAGCGCCCGGCCCTCCGCCTACGGAAATGGCGCGATGAACCCGCCGGCCGGCACGTCCCGGCAGAGCATGGATGACGACCTGTTCGAGGCTAGCGCAGAAGCGCTTGTGGCGGCTGCGCGCAGTAGCGATGACCATGATATCCTGGAACAGGAAGGGCCTGTCGTTCTTGGCCGTGGGCCTTCAGCGCCCGCATCGCGTGAGCCAGATCACCCGGCGCCAAGCCTGCGCCGCCGTCATGATGATACCCCGCCTGAGCCCCCGCGCCGGAGAGCGTCAGACTACGTACCATCTTCCTCCAATGGCCATAACGGCCACAATGGCAGCGGCCCGGCGCCCTGGCGTGAAATCATTTCTGACATCAGCAAGGATCAGGCCCCGCCCCAGGCGGATCGCGAGACGATTGCCGAAGCGGTGGTCGAGCGCCTGCAGAATTCCGGCATCCCGCTCTCAGACGCGCTGAAGCCCAAGGCCAAGCGGCGCATCGCCGAAGCTGCCCAGCGGGGCGAAAAAGATCGTCACGCCGCCACGATCGAGCAGGGCGGCAAGCAGTTTGACCGCGTCGTCCAGCGCCTGCGCGGTGATCCGCGCCTGATGGACATGGCCAAACAGTTCGTCCGCTTTGAGCGCGCCGACGCGCTCGCGGCCCTTGAGCAGACCCAGAGCACCAGCCGCAATGCCAGCCCGCGCCTCGCCGCCTTCCTGCTGCTCGACGCCGCGCTCTGACCTAGACGCCGACCACTTCGCTGCTGGTCGCTTCATCCTTGATCCATTTGATGAAGGCGCGCACTTCCGGCGAAAGATGCCGCCCCTTGGGCCAGACGAGCCAATAGCCAAAATCAATCGGGATCGAGCCATTGGCAAACGGCGCCACCAGCCGCCCGGCTTCCAGGTCAGCGGCGGCAATCGCCTGCTTGGCGAGCGCCACGCCGCGCCCGGCCGCGGCCGACTCGATCACTAGGATACCCTGATTGAAACGCGGGCCCCGCCCGCCCTCAACACCGGTCACACCATGCGCGCGCAGCCAGCTTGTCCAGTCAGGGCAGGAGGGGTCGTTCTCCGAGCTTTCATCATGCAGCAGCGTATGGTGGCGCAGGTCTTCGGGCTTTCGGATGGCATTCGGCCCTTCCAGCAGGCGCGGCGAGCAGACCGGCAACACCGTCTCATCCATCAGCTTTTCCGATTTCAGCCCGTCATAAATGCCCCTGCCATAGCGGATGGCGATGTCGGCGTCGGCCGTATTGAAATCGGTCAGCGACATGTCGGCTGAAATCCAGGCCTCGATGCCTTCATTTTGCTGCTGAAACCGCTCCAGGCGCGGGGCGAGCCACTTGGCCGCAAAAGACGGCGCCGAGGAGATCATCACCCGCCCCTTGCGGGCAGGGGCCTGCATCACCCGGCCCGCTTCGGCGATCCGCTCAAACGCCTCGCGCACCAGCGGCAGGCTCGCTTGCGCGGCATCGGTCAACAGAACGGAACGCCCCGTACGCTTGAACAGCGGTGTCCCGGCGAAGTCTTCCAGCTGGCGGATCTGCTGTGAAATCGCGCCGGGCGTCACATTCAGTTCCTCAGCCGCCTGGGTGAACGACAGGCGCCGCGCCGCAGCCTCGAAGGCACGCAGGGCATTGAGCGGGGGTAGGCGATCGGACGGTTCTGACATAGATAGTTTCTCTAAATGATCGCTGTAGGGGTTGCCCGTTGCGCCTGAGGCGTCAAGCGGGTTTTGTGTATCCGTCCCTGTAGTGTCTCTAATAAGAAAGTTTGCGCCATGCGCCAGTTCCCGGCCTTCTTTAACCTCGAAGGCGCCCGGATCGTCGTCTTTGGCGGCGGTGAAGAAGCGGCGCGTAAGCTGCGCCTGTTCAACGAGTCCGGCGCAGATGTCGTGCTCGTGGGCGGCTTTGAGGATGGCGCGCTCACATCTGAGTTTGCCCGCCGGGTAGTGATCCTGCCGCGCTCCGAAATGGCCACCGCCCTCGAAGGCGCCCGCCTCGTCATCATCGCCGAGGAAGATGCTGGCCATCGCGCAAGCGCCCTCGCCGCCGTCCGCGCCCGCAACATCCCCGTCAATGTCGTCGACCAGCCCGAAGATTGCGATTTCACCGTCCCGTCCATCCTCGACCGGGGCGAAATCGTTGCCGCCATCGGATCGGGCGGCGCCGCGCCCGTGCTCGCCAAATCCATCCGCGCCAAGCTTGAGGCCCTGCTGCCCCAGCGTGTGGGCGATCTTGCCGCGCTCGCCCGCTCGCTGCGCGGCTTTGTGGCCGAGGCAATCCCGGAAAAAACCGCCCGCCGCCGCTATTGGGAGCGCGCCTTCACCGGCCCCGCCGCCGAGGCGGCCTATGCCGGAGACCTTGAGCGCGCCGAAACCCTGCTGCGCCAGCAGGCCCGCGCCACCGGCCGCGCGCGCGGCGTGGTGCATATCGTCGGCGCCGGCCCGGGTGACCCTGAACTCCTGACACTCAAAGCCCTCCGCCTTATCCAGGAGGCCGATGTCGTCTATTACGACCGCCTCGTCAGCCCGGAGATCATCGCCCTCATCCGCCGCGACGCCGCCCGCGTGCCCGTCGGCAAATCCAAGGGCGACCATTCCGTTCCGCAAACCGAGATCCATGCCCGCCTCGTCGCCTCAGCCCAGGAAGGCCTGCGCGTCGTGCGCCTGAAGGGCGGCGACCCGTTCATCTTCGGCCGGGGCGGAGAAGAGCTTGAAGCCGTCCGCGCCGAAGGCGTCGAAGTTCACGTCGTGCCCGGCATTTCCTCCGCGCTCGGCTGCGCGGCCTCTGCCGGCGTCCCGCTCACCCACCGCGACCACGCCCAGACCCTCACCTTCGTCACCGGCCATGCCAAGGAAGGCGGCGTGCCTGATCTGGACTGGCCGGCGCTGGCGCGTCTGGCCCAGACGGTCGTCGTCTTCATGGGCGTCGACACCGCCCCGGCCATTGCCGAGAAACTCGTCGCCGCTGGCCGCGCCCCGGAAACCCCCGTCGCCATCATCGAGAACGGCACGCGCGCCGATGAGCTGCGCGTCTTCGGCACGCTGGCCGAGCTGCCATACCTCGTCGAAGAAGAAGGCATCCGCGGCCCCGCGCTCCTGATCATCGGTGAGGTCGCGGGCCTGCCCGCAGAGCAGGGCCGCATCGCCTCCATCGTCACCGAAGCGTCCGGCTTTGCCTGGTTCGGCGCCGGCGCCCGCCAGCCAGATTTCAAGGAGTCCGCCGCATGACCTCCGTCCGCCCCAAACTGAAACCCGAAACCCCCAAATCCGTCACCGCCTGGGAAACCGCCACCGGCCGCACCGTCTGGCTGAAAGCCGATGGATCGTGGACGGAAGACATTACCCAGCTCGGCGTCTTCACCGGTGAGGAAGCCGAAGAGCGCCTCGCCGCCGCCGCCCGTCAGGAAGGCCTTGTGACCGATCCCTATTTCATGGAAGTCACCGCAGATGGCCAGATCACCGGCCGCGAGACCCTGCGGGAATCCCTGCGCGCCCATTATTCCGAGGGCGGATTTGACGGGGCGCCCCGCGAGCAGGAAACAGCCTGATGTCTGGTTCTGAACTTGGCGGGTTCACCCTCTATGGAGACCCCGTCTCCGGCAATTGCCTCAAACCCAGATGGACCGCAGACCTGCTCGGTCTCCCCTACACATGGGTCGATATCGACGTGGTGAAGGGCGAAACCCGCACACCCGCCTTCCTCGCCATCAACCCCGCCGGCCAGGTGCCCGTGGCGCGCTGGCCTGATGGCCGCACGCTGCCCCAGTCAAACGCCATCATGCTCTATCTGGCTGAAGGCTCGCGCCTCATTCCGGAAGACCGGTTCGCGCGCGCAGAGGCGCTCAGCTGGCTTTTCTGGGAACAGTATTCGCATGAAACGGCCATCGCCGTGCGCCGCTTCCAGAAGCATTACCTGAAAAAATCCGACACCGAGATCGACCCTGCTTTGCTCGTGCGCGGCAACAACGCCCTCGGCGTGATGCAGCAGCGCCTCGAAGGGCGCGACTGGTTTGCCGGAAATAGTCTCAGCATCGCCGATATTGCCCTTGTCGCCTACACGCGCGTCGCGCATGAGGGCGGCTTTGATCTACGCCTCTACCCGGCAGTCGCGCGCTGGGTTTCCCGCACTGAAGATGCGCTGGGCATTCCCCACGCGCAGGAGTTTGTCTGATGTATCGTTATGATCAATTCGACGCCCGTATTGTTGCCGAGCGTGTCGCCCAGTTTCGCGGCCAGGTGGCCCGGCGCCTTTCGGGAGACATCCTGGAAGACGAATTCAAACCGCTGCGCCTGCAGAACGGCGTCTATCTCCAGCTCCACGCCTATATGCTGCGCATCGCCATCCCCTATGGCCAGCTAAACCCCGTCCAGCTGCGCCGCCTGGCTGAGGTCGCGCGCGATTATGACCGGGGCTTTGGCCATTTCACCACCCGCCAGAATATCCAGTTCAACTGGGTTGCTCTGAAAGACATTCCGGACGTTCTGGAAAAGCTCGCCGAAGTCGAGATGCACGCCATCCAGACCTCGGGCAACTGTATCCGCAATACGACGACGGATCATTTCGCCGGCGCCGCGCAGGATGAACTTCTCGACCCCCGCCCCTGGTGCGAGATCATCCGCCAATGGTCCACCTTCCATCCCGAATTCGCGTTCCTGCCGCGCAAGTTCAAGATCGCCGTCACCGCCGCCGAGCATGACCGCGCCGCCATCCGCGTGCATGACGTCGGCCTCCACATCCGCCAGCAGGATGGCATCACCGGCTTTGAAGTCTGGGTCGGCGGCGGGCAGGGGCGCACGCCCGTCATCGCCACGCTCGTCAATCCCTTCGTGCCTGAAAGCCAGATTCTCGATTATCTGGAAGCCATCATGCGCGTCTACAACCGCTATGGCCGGCGCGATAACAAATACAAAGCCCGCATCAAGATCCTCGTCACAGAGCTTGGCGAAGCCGAATACATCCGCCAGGTCGAAGAAGAATTCGCTGCCCAGCGCGCGCACGAAAAGATCGACATGCCCGCCGACGAAATCGCGCGCATCCACGCCTATTTCGCCCCGCCGGAACTCGCTGAAAAACCTGCCATCTCCCAGACGCTCGAAGCCGCCAAGGTCTCAGACCCCGCCTTCGCCCGCTGGGCACGGATCAATCTCCATCCCCACAAAGTCCCCGGCTACGCCTCCGTCACCGTCAGCCTGAAGCCCATCGGCATCGCCCCCGGTGACGCCACTGACACCCAGATGGAACTCGTCGCAGACCTCGCCGAAAAGTTCGGCCACGGAGATATCCGCGTCAGCCATGCGCAGAACCTGATCCTCCCGCATGTCGCCCTCGACGACCTGCCGGAAATCTACGCAGCCCTCCACGCGGCAGGCCTCTCGGCGGCGAATGAAAGCCGCATCACCGACATGATCGTCTGCCCCGGCCTTGATTATTGCAACCTCGCCAATGCCCGCTCGATCCCGGTCTCGCTGGAAGTGCAGAAGCTCTTTGCAGACCCCGCCTATGAGGAAGACATCGGCCGCCTGCACATCAATGTCTCAGGCTGCATCAATGCCTGCGGCCACCACCATGTCGGCCATATCGGCATCCTCGGCGTCGACAAGAAGGGCGAGGAATTCTACCAGATTCTCCTGGGCGGCCGCGCCGACGAGAAAGCCGCCCTCGGCACGATTGTCGGCCCAGGCCTCAAGGCCGAGCAGGTGCCCGGCGCCATCCACCGCGTCGTGGAATTCTACCGCGCCAAACGCACGTCCAAAGACGAGAAATTCATCGACACGCTGGAACGCCTCGGCCACCAGCCCTTCCAGGAGGCCCTCTATGCCGCTGATTAAGAACGGCGCCGAGATCGCCAATGACTGGACCTTCGTGCCCGATGGTGCCGACTTGCCCGAATCCGGCATGTTTTCGGTCACGCTGGCGCGCTTCCTCGGCCTCAAACAGGGCCAGGAAAACGGCCCGCTCCCCGATGGCGTGCGCCTGTCGCCCGCCGACAAGGCCGAGGACCTGGAGCCTTATCTTGCAGACCTCGCCCTCATCGAGGTCGATTTCCCCCGCTACACAGACGGGCGCGGCTTCAGCCACGCCCAGCTGATCCGCCGCCGCTACGCCTATTCCGGCGAATTGCGGGCGGTCGGCCATGTGTTGAGGGATCAGATATTCTACATGCACCGTTCAGGGTTCGATGCTTACGAGACGGCCCGCGCTGGCCTATCTGAAGTAGTGGAAGCCTTGAACGAGTACAGCGTGGTCTATCAGCCCGCTGCCGACCCTTCGGTCCCGGCCTTCCGCAGACGTAGCTGACCCGCAGGAAGTACCCCGGCCCATGGCCTTTGAAACCGACACAGCCGAAGAGCCCGTAGACCGGCTGGCGCGCCTCAATGGCGAACTCCGGAATGCGTCGGCGCAGGAAATCCTCCGCGCCGCCATCTCCCGCGAATGGCCGGGCGGGCTCACCTATGTGTCGAGTTTCGGGGCCGAAAGCGTCGTCATGCTCGCCCTCATTGCCGAGGTCGATCCCTCCCTGCCGATCGTCTTCATCGATACCGGCATGCATTTCCCCCAGACGCTGGACTATAAGGATGAGGTGATCGAACGCCTCGGCCTCACCGGCGTACGCAATATCACGCCCAGCGAGACCGAGCGCAAAGTGCTCGATCCGAAAAACATGCTCTGGAAAACCGATGCCGACGCCTGCTGCGCCCTGCGCAAGGTGCGCCCGCTTGAGCCGGCGCTGGAAGGCTTCGGCGCCTGGATCACGGGCCGTAAACGCTTCCATGGCGGCGCCCGGATGAGCCTCCCGGTATTTGAATACGCAGACGGCCGCTACAAGGTGAACCCGCTCGCCAACTGGACGCAGGCAGACGTGGACGCGTATCTCGAAGAGAAAAACCTGCCCCGCCACCCGCTGGTCTCGCAGGGCTACCCCTCCATCGGCTGCTGGCCCTGCACCAAGCCCGCCGCAGATCCGAACGATCCCCGTTCGGGCCGCTGGGCCGGCCAAAAGAAAACCGAATGCGGCCTCCACGTAGACCGCAACGAACGGCCAAGGGTTTTTTAAGCCACAACAGCTGTCATCAAGCGCGACGCCCTTATCCTCCCCTGCGAAGCGGGGGAGGTGGCAGACAGCTTCAGCTGGCTGACGGAGGGGGGGCGCTCCGCGCCGCAAACACATAGCTAAGCGCAATTGCCGCCGCCGTCGCCACATTCACGCTGTCAAACCCGTCCGTCATCGGAATACGCACCGGCCGCGCCCGCGCGATCATCTCCGCCGGCAGGCCCGGCCCTTCGGCCCCCATCAGCAGCGCCACGCGCTCCGGCACCTTGAGCGAGGGCAGGGGCTCGGCGTCCGCCCGGGGCGTCAGCGCCCACACCTCATAATCGGCCGCCTCTGCCGCTTCAATTAATCCACCGCCCGTCCCACCCTGGCTGAAGGGCAGCCACAGCGCCGCCCCCGAAGAAACCCGGATCGCCTTGCGGTAAAGCGGATCGCAGGACGCCGCGTCCAGCAGCACAGCGTCCGCCCCAAACGCCGCCGCATTGCGAAAACACGCCCCCACATTGTCATGATTGGAAAGCTCCGACAGCAGCAGCAGGGTTGACGTCTCCCCCCGCTTGCGGGGGGAGGTGCCCGAAGGGCGGAGGGGGGGATTGCGCAGAAACTCCGCAGGCGGAGCACTCTCCCCCTTGCGCCCGCAGGCCAGCACGCCCCGGTGCATCGGGAACCCTGCCACCGCGTCCATCACCCCCTGCGCCGCCACATACACCGGCACGCCGTCCGGCACTTCCGCCAAAAGGCCCGCCAGCGGCCCCAGCCGCGTCTCGCACAGGAACAGGCTCTCCACGTCAAACCGGCCCCGCCGCAGCAGCGTCTCCAGCGTCACCTTGCCTTCCACGATAAACCGCCCGCCATGCCCGCCCGTCAGGTCGCGCTCGCGAATGGAGACGTAAGCCTCCACGCGGGGATCATCGGCTGTGAGTATGGGGATTATCTCAGGCATGGTCTCCCATGCCCTGCCTTCGGCGCGGCATCAATCCAGCAGCACGCCAATCATCGCCTGCGCAATCAGCCCGCTGGCCACTTCCACCAGATAAGCGTCCCGCTCCACGCGCACCCAGGTATAGCCCGCCGGCGCGGGCTCCAGATCATACCGGTCCCAGTCAGAGATATGAACGCGGCGATATTCGGAGGGCAGATGCTGGCCCTTGCCCCAGATTTTCCGGGCATGGCCAGGCGGCACCTTACCCTGCTTGGCAAGGCCCGGCGGCAGGCTTTCTGAGCGCGCATAGGAGGGGGGATCGGCAAAAGCCATCGTGCCCGCGCCCAGCGCGGCAGCAAGAACGGGAATAACAATCTTGAACGACATCGGCCTCATGCCTCCTTCCTCTGTCCGATCAACGCCGGAGCAGGGGAGGAGGTTCCACAAGGCCCCCGTTCAGGCCGCAGCCGTCAACGTCCAATTGGGCTCAATGCCAAGTTCGGTGTGCAGATGGCGGATAATCAGGGAGAGGTTTGAGAGGGAAGGATTGCCGTCGCTGGAGAGCATCCGGTTAAGGCTGCGCGCTGGAATGCCCGTTTCTTTTGCCAGGCGCTCAAAACCGATCCGCCCTTTTACCAGAACTCTGAGCGCAATTTTTCCTTCATCGTCATTGCCATCAGCAAATTGCTCAAGCGCATGGCTGAACATGCCGATCGCATTGTCGATGTCAGACATGAATTCTGCCAGCGCTTCGCTATGGGGCCGGCTAGGGGGAATCTTGCCTTTGTTCATGGTCAGTCCACCTTCGTTTTGCTTCTTCAATGTCTTTTCTTTGTGACTTCTTAAGTCCAGTTGTCAGGAGAAGGACGATCTCTTGGCCAACCTTGCCAAAATACACCCGGATGCCGCTTTCAGCATGAATCCGGTGTTCCCAGATGCTGTCTCCCAGTGATTTGTGATCTCCCAAATTCCCAAGTTCCATACGTCCAATTGCGGTCCAAACTCTGATCTGCGCCGCACGGGGCAAACCGTTCAAATCTTCTAAAAACTTATCGTCCCCGTCGGCATCGACATAGGTTCTGATTTCCATCTGGAAAATCTCCTCAGTATAAAGATCTCAAAATGCACGTCTCAAATTCCTTTCAACAACCGCATAAACGGCATATGACATATATGTCATCATGACATATATGTCAACAAACAAAACAGCGCCTCTTTTGCAGAATCTGTCCCACTTTTTTGTTCTGATCGTGCAGGTCGGCAAACCCAAGCCCGGCAACTGTCAAAAGTTCCAAGCACTCGCTTAGAACAAACGTGGAACATGCTATTAGGAAGGCTCACTATGGAGAATCACATGCCGAACCATAAACGCCGCCGCCTTGTTCAAATTCACGAGTGTGTCGACGATAGGGGAAATCCCGTTGTCGTAGAAGAGTACCAGACCGAAGTGGCATTCGCGCCGCTTAGCGGCCCGCTCGAATGGAGGAAGAGCGCGCGGGATTTAATCACTGATAGCGGTGACCCCGTGAACTTTGTCTCAGAAGGCGTGTTTCAGCTGGTGCTCACCGACATGATTGTTCGTGTTGAAAGTTAGCGTCCAGCCCAACCTACCCGCCCCTGGCGCCCAAGCGCTGGGGGTGTCAACTCCTACATCTATGCAGAAACCCGCTTCGGCGCCGTCACATTCTTCAGATGCCCTCGCCCCGCCGCATCTTGAGGAAGATCACTCAGGCGTCTGACGAGCCGCGCCCGCCTTCGCGGAACCAGGCGGAGGCGCGGCTTCAAAGCATATCGGTTTCAGGAAGAAACTAAGCGTCAGGCCCCGACGGGCAGGCCCTGTTCCTTGGCCATCCGCTTCATCGCCTTCTGCAACTTCTCGAAGGCACGCACCTCGATCTGCCGGATGCGTTCGCGCGAGACGTTATACTGCTCGGACAGCTCTTCCAGCGTCTTGGGCTCGTCCACCAGGCGCCGCTCGGTGAGGATGTGGCGCTCGCGTTCGGAAAGGTCTTCCATCGCCTGCGTCAGCAGCGTCATGCGCGCGTCGAGTTCCTGGCGGTTGGCGAAGGTTTCGGCCGTGCCGGGTTCATCATCGGCCAGCCAGTCCTGCCATTCCATGTCGCCATCGGTGCCCATCGGCACGTTCAGCGACGCGTCCGACCCGCTCATGCGCCCGTTCATCGAATAGACTTCGGTTTCGGTGACGTTGAGCTTCTCGGCGATCAGCCGGGCCTGTTCGGGTTTCAGGTCGCCTTCCTCCAGCGCCTGCATCTCGCCCTTCAGGCGGCGCAGGTTGAAGAACAGCTTCTTCTGGGCCGCCGTGGTGCCAAGTTTCACAAGGCTCCAGCTGCGCAGGATATATTCCTGGATCGCGGCGCGGATCCACCACATCGCATAGGTGGCGAGGCGGAAGCCCTTGTCGGGATCGAATTTCTTGACCGCCTGCATCAGGCCCACATTGCCCTCGGAGATCACCTCGGCCATCGGCAGGCCATAGCCGCGATAGCCCATCGCAATCTTCGCCACCAGGCGCAGGTGGGAGGTTACCATCTTCTCGGCGGCTTCGGTGTCTTCATCCTCGCGCCAGCGGCGGGCGAGCATGAATTCCTCATTCTTCTCGAGCATCGGGAATTTGCGGATCTCGCTCAGATACCGGCTCATCCCCTGTTCGGGGCTCAGCGCGACCGAGCTTTTTGCGTTCGCATTCGCCATGTTTACGTCCTCCTGTTCGGAACCGGCCCCTCATTGGGCGGCCTGCCCCATTCCTTAGAGCTCACCTGGAGCTTAGCCCCGCTCAGCGGCGGCGTCGTCACCGGGCGTGCGCAATTCAATCATCACGCAGATGCATAAATAGGAATTGAGGCAGGCGTGTGGAAGAGGGGCCGGCGCGGGTTTCCGGCCGGGATCACATCTCTGTGTTGTCGCGGGCCGGTATCCCCGATCGGGCCGGTCCCTGAGGGGGATGTAAGGAGGCCGCCGCAAGGTGCAAGCCCGTGTCCTTACCTGTCCCAAACTGTCCCGAAATGTCCCAGACTGTCCCGGTTTGTCCGGCAATTGGCGCCCGGATATCCCGTGGATGACCCAAATTGTCCTTAATTTTCAGACAGATCGCCCAGATCGACATCCTCGCGCGCCTGGGCCAGATAATCCTTCGACCGCATCTCGAAAAGCCGGCTCGCCGTGCGCTCAAACTCGAACGATCCATCCCCGGTGGGGTAAAGCGCGCCGGGCTCTGCCTCTGCGCTCGCCACCAGCTTCACCTTGGCTTCGTAGAGCGCGTCAATCAGCCCGGTAAAGCGCATCGCCTCGTTCCGCTTGTCCGGGGAGAGCAGGGGAATGCCCTCCAGCATCACCGTGTGAAAAGTCCCTGCAATCGCAAGGTAATCGATCGGCCCCAAAGGCCGCGCGCACAGCTCCTCAAACGTGAACCGCGCCACCCCTGCCGCCTCCCGGCTCACCTCCAGCTTGCGGCCCTTCACCGTCAGCACGCAGTGCTGGGGCTCAGCCCCCAGCGTCAGCCGGTCCCAGGCCTTGTCCAGCGCTGCCGCGCTTGTCGCATCCAGCGGCGCATACCAGACCGGCGCCTCGACCAGCCTGTCGAGCCGGTAATCGCGCGCCGAAACCAGCTCCAGAACCTCGCAGCGGTCCTTCAGCTCCTTGATAAAGGGGAGGAAAAGCTGGCGGTTGATGCCGTCCTTATAGAGGTCGTCAGGATGCCGGTTGGAGGTTGCCACCACCGTCACGCCCCGCTGGAACAGCTGATCAAACAGTCGCCCCAGGATCATTGCGTCCGCAATCTGGGCCACCTGAAACTCGTCAAAGCAGAGTAGGTTGGCTTCGGCCGCAATCTGCCTCGCCACCGGCGGGATCGGGTCATCCCCGGCCGATTTCACCCGCCAGGGAGAGCGCTTCCGCTCCGCGTCCGTCATCTTCCGCCAGACGCCCAGGCGCTCATGCACCTGCGCCATAAACTCATGGAAATGGACGCGCCGTTTCGGCTTCGTGACGGCCTGCGCAAAGAACAGGTCCATCAGCATCGATTTACCCCGGCCAACTCCGCCCCAGAGATACACCCCGCGCACAGGCACAGGTTTTCCTGAGAAGAATCCGGGCTTTGGCTGGTTGGCAAGGCGTGCCGCCAGCCCGTCGAGCAGAGCGGCCGCCTCCGCCTGCACCGGGTCGGCTGTCAGGGCGCCGCTGGCCACCTTCGCCTCATACTTTGCGCGCACACCGCCCATCGGCTTGCCCCGTCCTCAGCCGAATTTTTCGGCGATCTGCGCCAGGAAAGACGTCCACACCCGTGGCTCCACCAGCAGCGTCGTCACCACGCCGACGACCGCCCCGCCCAGATGCGCCTCATGCCCGATGATCCGGTTAGCGCGCTGGGAGAGCACATAGCTCAGCACCACAAAGCCTACCCCGAACACAATGCCCCACATCGGAATAATGAACAAAAACAGCAGCATGGAGAAAGGCGCAATCATGCAGAAAGCCAGGATGATGCCTGACAGCGCGCCCGAGGCGCCCGCCGCGCGGTAGTCCGGGTTGTCCCGGTTCCACCAATAGGCCCACACGCTGCCCCCGATCAGGGAGGCAAGGTAGATGATCAGGAAATTCACCCCCCCCAGCACATGCTCGATCACCGGCCCGAACATGTAGAGGCCATACATGTTGAGGAAGAGGTGGGGCCCGTTGACGTGCAGAAAGCCCGAGCTGATCAGCCGGTGCCACTCGCCCCGGTCCTTCATCGGGCCGACCCAGAGGATGTTCTGATTATTGAACGGCGCGCTGCGGAAGGCGATCAGGCTGGCGATCACATTCAGGATGATCAGCGACAGCGAGGCCGGGTAGGAAAAGATGTCTGCCATGCGGGTTAGTCTTTCCCTGAAAATACAAAGCCGCCCGAAGCGGCTTCGGGCGGCTTAGCAAGTCTGGCCCCGGGGCGGCAAGCACCCAGCCCCGTCAGGCGGCGCGAATCGCGGTGCGCGCGCCCGCAGCAGGCATCAGTTCGAGCAGGAAGTCTTCGAAAGACTCAGGCCGCTGGATGAAGCGGTTGAAGTTCAGCCCGGCCTTGAAAACGGCCTGTGTGTGGATGTTCGCGCCGCAGCGGGCCGCCGAGGCCACCACATCGTCGCGTTCCGGGCGCGAGGAGGCAACCGCAATGCGGTGCTTGCCCATATTGGCAACCCGCGCGACAGCCATGTCCACGTCATCGCCGGTTTCGGGCAGCTGAAGATCGACGATCACGAGATCAAAGCGCTCAAGGCGCAGGCGGCGCTCAGCGGCCAGCAGGCCTTCCGCCATAACAAGATCCACCGGAATACGCGCCCGCGCAGCCTTGTCGGCTGCATGCGACAGCATCGTGCGCACCGGTTCATGATCTTCGATCCAAAGCACCTTCATTAAACTCAACCTCGTTGAACGTTTTCAATGATGTGGGGAAAGAGGTGTTAACCCCCCGCCCGTCTGACGTTCACATTGCCACGCGCATCTTGCGTCTTGGTAAAGCGAAACTTTCCGAAGTATTGAAATTCCGATGGATTTCAGGGTTTGCCGCAGAAATGTGAGCTGTCTTCCCGTTTTCGTGTCCCGGCCCTATGCTTGGTGTCTTAATCTGTGGGGTGAAAGGAAGCGCGCTTTCATGACCGATGAACCTGTCGCCCGCCCTGCGCCCGTATCGGCGCTGTCGGCCTTTCTTCCCGAGGAAGAACGCCGAAACGCGCATATCGTGGACGTGCTGATCGAGGAACGCTGTCCCCGCCTGCGTGCCAGCTCAGCCTGGCCGCTCGCCCGCCCGCTCCTCTATACCCTTCTTGGCTATGGCAAGGCCCGCCGCATGGCCGATGAGCTTGCCGCGTTGACGGGCCGGGAAAGTTTTGACCGGCTTTCGCATCAGCTTGCTTTCAACATTTCCGTCGATGGCTTTGACCGTCTGCCCGAGACAGGCCGCTGCATCGTCGCTGCCAATCATCCCACAGGCCTTGCCGATGGCGTCGCCGTCTGGGATCTCCTGAAACAGAAGCGGGGCGACATCGTCTTCTTCGCCAATGCCGATGCCATCCGGGTCAATCCGCGCTTTGAAGATGTCATCATCCCGGTCGAATGGGTGGCTGAAAAGCGCTCCCCGGCCAAGACGCGCGAAACCCTCAAACGCGCTGCGGCCGCCTTTGCCGAAGAAAAATGCGTCGTCATCTTTCCTTCCGGCCGCCTCGCCCGGAGGGAAGGGGGCCAGATGATCGAGAAGGACTGGTTCCCCACCGTTATCGGCCTTGCCCGCAAACAGGCCGCCCCGATCATTCCGCTCAATCTCGATGCCCGAAACTCTGAGCTCTTCTACCTTTTGTCCGAGCTTTCCAATGAACTGCGCGACATCACGCTCTTCAACGAGCTTCTCAACAAGCGCGGCTCAAGGTTCTCGATGACCTTCGGTGAAACCATCCCCCCGGCCGCCCTGGCCGGTGATCCCGTTGCCCTCACAGACGCGCTGAAAAGCCATGTTGCCTACGCGCTTCTGGAAGACCGCAACGCCCAGTTCGGCCCGGTGTAAACCGGGGCAGGGCGGCGCGTTCACACACCCGCGCTTGCGGGGCGGTCAAATGCGCCCTAGAGCGCCGCGCGATGATTGAGATTGTGCCAGAAAACCCTGCCCAGCACGCCGAAGCGATCGAAGCCCTCTTCGACGCCACCTTCGGTCCGGGCCACTTTGCCAAGACGGCCGAGCGCCTGCGGGAGAATTCTGTCTCTCTGCCGCAGATCAACCGGGTCGCGCTTGAAGCGGGTAAGGTGGTCGGCGTCTGCCGCGTCTGGCCGCTTGTGGTGGGCCCATCGCGCAGTCCCGCGCTGTTTTACGGCCCGGTTGCTGTCGATCCGGCCTATCGCGGCAACTTTCTCAGCCTGAAGATCACCCAGGCCGCCCTTGAGGCCGGCAAGGCCGCCGGCTGGCCCGCCGCCATCCTCATCGGCGCCCACAGCCTCTTTGGCAAAGCGGGCTTCACCGTCGTACCAAAAGGCCGCCTGACTTTTCCTGGCCCGCAAGACCCGTCCCGTATCATGGTGATGGACCTTGCCGGTGATGCCAGCCAGCTGGAAGGCCTCGTAACAGCCCCCTGATTGCAACTCTTAAGCTTGCATCCTTCCAATCTATGGAGGCAAGTGTATAGCCTGATTGTCTGCCCCGTATCGCTGGGCGCAATTCACGGCTTCGGGGGGATCTATGAAGGTATTTATAAGTTGGAGTGGTGCGCGCAGCAAAGCTCTTGCGTTGTGTCTGAAAGACTGGCTGCCATTGGTGCTGCAGTACGTGAAGCCGTGGGTCTCTGATAAGGACATCTCTGCTGGTGAGCGCTGGGCTCAGGCTATTGCTGGGGAACTAGAGTCATCCAACTTTGGCATCCTGTGCATCACGCCCGAGAACATCTCGTCAGAGTGGATTATGTTTGAGGCGGGGGCGCTTTCTAAGTCTATGCAAGATGCAAAAGTAATTCCGCTACTTCTGGGACTCGAACTTAGCGACCTCAGTGGCCCACTTTCCCAGTTTCAGGCTCTCAAGGTCGATCAAGCCGGCATTCTAGATGTAGTAAAAGCAATAAATGCCGTTTCCGAAAATAAAGCAGCGGACAATACGGTAGAGCGATTGGTCCCCGCGCTTTGGCCACAGCTAGAACAAAAGCTGTCGGAAATTCCTGATATGGAGGAGGCTGGTAAGCAGAAGCGGCCTCCCACGGAAATTTTGGAAGATCTTGTTTCCCAAGTTCGTGGGCTTAATGCCCGCATTAGAGAAACCGATCTTGAGTTGATTGATAGGGACGATCGAATTGCGGTCATGCGCAGACGAGAGTCTGATCCAAGATTTTTGTACGAACTTGTTTATTCGATGCCCGAAGTTCGTGGTGGGGATTGGGCGCTCCTACTCATCGCAGGAATAGTACGCGAGCAAATGCCGTGGGTGGCAGAAGTTTTGGTGGAGGCTCACCGGGACCTTAAATTCGCTTCCCACGAAGAAGCGCGTGAGATTGGTTTGCGCTTAGCGCATTTCATCAAACAGGTCGCGAGGGGGCCGTTTAGTAAACGTATGATGAGTGGAAGCAAACACAACTATATGCTCCTGATGGAGCTACCTGAACTCATTCACCGTGCAATTGATATGCGAATCGAGAGCTCGCGAAGCGTCGTGGGCGATAATTTGGCGGTTGATGAGAAAGAAAATATTTAACAGGTGATCTAAGCCACATAGGCGACTCGCTGCGGTGCCCTGATTTTTTCTTGCCCGGCCGCCCGGCCGCTGACACTATTCCCACAGCGTCACTGACCCGCTCACATAAACCCACCCGGCCAACGAGGGGGGAGAGCTGTTCTTGCGCCCTGGGAGGAAGAATGGCCGACATTGTCACCGGCCAGGACGAGCCGGTACAGCCGCGGGCTGGCCTGCGCGAAGTTCTGGTCTCGCTGCGCCAGCCAAAGATCGCCCTTGCGATGGTCTTTGGTATCGCGACCGGTATGCCACCCGTCATGGTCGGGGTGACGCTTGGCTACTGGATGCGGCAGGAGGGCATCGCGCTCACCGCCATCGGCTTCATGGGCTGGGTCGGGATATTCGTCTCCGCCAAATTCCTCTGGGCGCCTTTTGTTGACTGGATCCGGCTTCCCATCATCGGCAAGCGCCTGGGGCATCGCCGCTCCTGGATGCTCCTTGGGCAGATTTTCGTCACCCTCGGCATTCTCGGCATGGCGTTCACCGGCCCCTCTGCGGGCCTTGCGGTGTTTGCCGGCTTTGCGATGCTCACCTCCTTTGCTGCCGCCACGCAGGATATCGCCGTGGATGCCTGGCGGATCGAAAGCGCGCTCGATGAGGAACAGGATCTGATGGCCTCGGCCTATATCCTCGGGCTCCGCTCGGGATATTTCCTCGGCAATGTCCCGATCCTGGCGGCTTCTGGCATGATCGGCTGGCAGGCGGCCTACGCCTTTGCGTCTCTGGGCGGTATCGCCGGGCTTTCGGCGCTGCTGATCGCGCGGGAGCCGAAGAAGCCGCGCGACTTTGCGCCCCTCACAGGGCTCGGCTCGGTCGGCGGCGCGCTCATCCGTCCCCTGAAGGTCTTCTGGCAGGATCATGGCAAGGGGCTCTACATCTTCCTGCCGCTGATCGCGCTGTTCTTCCTGCCCGACAGTCTCATCGTTCCGATGGTTGGGCCGCTCTATATTGATCTTGGTTTCTCCACGGCAGAAATCGCCGGGATGCGCACCGTGGTCGGTTTTCCGGCGACCCTTTGCGGCGTTGTGGCGGCTGGCCTCATTGGCCTGCGCTTTGGCACACTGTCTGCCATGGCCATCGGCGTCACGCTGGCGGGGCTGTCGAATCTCGGCTTCTGTGTGCTGGCGCTCTCGGGGGGATCGAAACTCATCTGGGCGGGCGTCACCGTGGTGGAAGGCTTCAGCGGCGGGCTGGCCATGGCCGCCATCGTTGCCTGGGCAGGCCGCCTCACCAACCCCATCGCGACGGCCGCGCAGTTTGCGCTGCTTTCCTCGCTGATGTCCTTGCTGGGTGGCTTCCTGGGCGGCTTTGCGGGCCTGGGTGTTGTGGCACTTCAAGGCGCAACAGGTTCGGCCATGGGCGGCTTTGCCACCTATTTTTCACTCAGCCCCCTGGCTGCCATCCCGCCACTTATCCTCATCTGGATGGTCAGACAGCGGATGAAGCAGGCGGAAAAGACTGCCTTGCCCTGAACGGCAATCCGGCGCGTTTCAACGCCCCTCGCGCCGCCAGGCCAGCAACAGGAACACCACCAGTAGCCCCGCCGCCAGAATGCCGGGCAGAAGCCCCTGGCTGGTGGAGGAGCGTACCGCATAGGCGCCGCGCTCGCGCAGTCCCAGCCAGTTGTTCCCCGCCGCGCTCTTCTGATTGCCCACACGCCGGATGTCGGGAATGTTCGTGCCCGCCTCGTTCAGGCGGAACACGCCCCCACCGGTTGCCGCGGCCACCGGCGCAATCACGGCGGTGGTCGATTCAAGGTTTGCGTATTCCTTCGGGTTCTCCGGCCCGCTCAGTGCAATCGCCTCCAGGCCCCCGGCCCGCGCGCGGTAGATGCCCAGCTCCTCGATCGGCGCCTCGGCGGTAAACGCGCCTGGCCCGGCCGGGCTCCAGGCCGGCGTCAGCACTTCGCCCTCCGGCGTCTGCACTTCCAGCGGCGGCGCGGTGTCCAGCAGCGTGCGCAGCTCGATCTTCGCCCGGCCCGCTTCGATGGTCAGCGCCAGGCGGCGTTCTTCCAGCTCGGGCTCCTTCATCATCCAGTGGACGACGCGGCGTATCAGCTCGGCAAACGGCCCGCCGCCATCATGCCCGCTCGCCCACAGCCAGATCTGGTCAGACATCAACATGCCGACCCGGCCCTTGGAGACGCGGTCAACGATCAGCAACGGCCGCCCGTCCGGCCCGCTCATCAGCACGTCGCCGGCCACAGCGTTTGCCTCGATATATCGCATCCAGCCGCCCCATTTCTGCCCGTCCAGTGGCGCGGTCACGGCATGGCGCTTACCAGGGCCCGTCAGCTGTGGCACGAACTCGCCGGTGCGGATGACGCCGGTTGGCGAAGCGGGCAGGACAGAAGCCAGCGGCGAGCGCGCAAGGCTCGCAGGGCCTGCAAACTGCTCGCCCGCCACGATCAGCAGCGCGCCCCCGTCCGCCACATAACGGGACATATTGGCAAGATAGGCCTGTGTGATGACGCCCTGGCGTTCATACTGGTCAAAGATGATGAGATCGAACTCGGTCAGCTTCTGCTCGAACAGTTCCTCGGTCGGAAACTCGATCAGCGCCAGCTCATCGGGCCGTGCATAGTCCACCTTGAAAGGCGGGCGCAGGATCGTGAAGTGAACGAGGTCTACGGACGGATCGGATTTCAAGAGGTCGCGCCATACGCGCCCCGCCTGATTGGGTTTGCCCGTCACCAGCAGCACGCGCAGACGGTCGCGCACACCGGCAATCGAGGTCGCCGCGCGGTTATTGGCCAGGGTGAGTTCTTCGGGCCCCGGCGGGGCCTCGATCACGATGATATTCTCGCCGCGCCGCTCGATCTCGATCGGCACCGGCGTATCCTTGCCCGCCTCCACGCGCACGCGCTCGGCCACCCCGCCATTGAGAGAGACAAAGAGGTCCATCGTGCCCCCGCGCGGATCTTCAGCGCGCACCATCAGGGTCGCATTCTCGCCGACGATGCCAAAATTCGGGGCATTGACGATCTCGATCCGCCGGTCGCCCAGATTCTCGTCGCCCGCCACAATTCCGTGCAGCGGCCCGATCAGCGCCTGAACCCGTTCGGGGTCTGGAAGATCATGCACCTGCCCGTCGGTCACCAGGATCGCCCCGGCAATCCGGTCGCGCGGAACGTCTGCCATCAGACCTTCCAGTGCGCCATAGAGGTATGTGCCATCGTCCCCAGGGCTGGTCTCCAGCGTGCGCACTTCCAGGGTTGGGTCTTCGGCAAGTTTTGCCTTCAGTGCCTCATAGGCCGCCGCGGCGGCCCGGTCCCGCGCGCCGAACTGCATGCTCTCGGATTTGTCGAGGATCAGCGCCGCCACCGAGGGCAGGGGCTCGCGCTCCTCATGTACCAGCGTGGGATTGAGCAGCGCCGCGCAGACCACCAGAAGGCCGACCGCCCGCGTCAGCCAGGCGCGCCCCCGCAGAAAGAAATAGGCAATCCATGCCGCGCTTGTGAGGGCAACAAGGCCCCACAGAAACGGCCATCCAAGAAAAGGCTCAAGGCTCAGGCGAACCGCTTCTGTCATCGCGGGCCTCCATCGGGAATGCGGCCGGGAAGGCGCGGGTCAGGCGTATCAGTGTCGCGCTCGCCCAGACGTTCCAGCAAGGCTGGAATATGCACCTGGTCATCCTTGTAGCTGCCCGTCAGCACATACATCACGAGATTGATGCCAAACCGGCGAGCGGTCTCCCGTTGCTGAGGCCCTCCGTCGACTGAGTACAGGTCGCGGCCGTTGGCGTCCACGGCCCAGGCCGATACCCAGTCGGCGTCGCCTATGAACAGGCGTGATACGCCGTCACCGCGCGTGGCGCCAGGTTCTCCGGTCTTCTCTATCCAGAGGCGGCGCCCGGCAAAGCGCCCCGGAAAATCCTGTATCAGATAGAAGCTGCGTGAGAGCACATGATTGTCCGGCACCATCTGGAGCTGCGGCGCGTCGAGCCCGGCCAGCAGCGTCTCCAGGCGTGTCACATCAGTCTGCGCCGCCGCGTCGCCTCCGGCGCGCGTATCAATCACCAGCGCCCCGCCCGCCCGCAGATAGGCGTTCAGCCGGGCGATTGCCGGTTCTGAGAGCGGGGCAGCTGTGTCGGGCACAACGAAGAAAATGAGCGGGTAGAGTTCCAGCGCATCTGTCTCAAGGTTCAGCGAATGGGGCTCGGCGGGCTCCACAGAGGTGCGCATGTTGAGAATGTTGGAAAGGCCGGTCAGGCCCGCGCGCGTGCGCTCGTTGAGGGCCCGGTCTGCCGTCTCGACATAGCCAAACCGCATCACCAGCGCCGCGTCGATTTCCTTCTGGCTCGCCTTGCCCGCAGGCAGCGCGACCACACGGGTGGAGGGGGAAGGGATCGCCCGGTAGCTGCCATCGGGGCGCAATTCATAGCCTTGCGCCTGCGCCGTGTCATTGGGCAGGAATGCAAATGCAAGGATCAACGCGCCCATCGCACTCCCCGTTGTCTTGGCCGTTGTCTTGGCCACCGCCTTGCCCCGCCGCGTCAGCCCGCGCAGGCGCCCCGCCACGAACAAGGCGATGAACAGGTCCAGCGCCAGCAGGCCTGCCGCCAGCGCCAGCATCGGCCCGGCGAGCCGCAACGAGCGCGCCTCGGCGTCACCCAGAAGGCGCGCGGAAGCTGGCCATTGGGTCATCAGTCTTGGCTCTGTGCCCGGACCAATGTTGAGCGCGCGCGAGCCTGAGGGCCCCTGATAGAGGCCGGGCGGATGGATCTCTGAAGGCTTGATATCTGCAAACTCGGCAGCCTTGATCGGCGCGGCATTCTGGTTTGCCCTTGCAAGACGGCCAAAACCATCCAGCGAAAGCTGGGGCATATAGGTTCCATCCCCATCCTCCACCGCTTCGCCGCGCCCGGCCGAAATCGCCCGGCGCAGCATCTGCTCGAAGAGGCCCGAATAGGCCAGGTCGCCCCAGTTCGGACCCGCCGTAATGTGGAACAGGATCAAGGTGCCGTCCCCCCGGCTGTCGGCGCTGACCAGGGGTGAGCCGTCGGTCAGCCGCGCCCAGGTCTTGCGCGCCAGATCCGGCTCGGGACGGGCCAGCACCTGCTGGCGCACGCGCACATCACCGGGCACAGACAGCCCGGCAAAGGGCGAGGTCTCGGGGAAGGGGGCAAGCCCCTGCGGTTCTTCCCAGGCGAGCGCGCCGCCAATGGCGCGCGAAGACCGGCGCAATGTCACGGGCAACAGGTCGTCCCCTTGCGCGGCAAGGCGCGGGCCGGCAAAGCGTATCAGCGCGCCGCCCTTGTCCACCCACGCCGTCAGGCGCTCTGTGTCTGCTGTGGAAATCTGTCCGACATCGGAAAGAATGATCGCATCGGGCGCGGCCGCCACCAATGTCTCGATATCCCCGGTGGAGATCGAGGCAAACGGCTCCAGCGCCTTGCGGATGTAATGCATGTCCGAGAGCAGGGGCTGGGCCTCGGCGCCCGCATCCACGAGGCCAACCCGTCGCGTCCGCTCCGCCGAATCCCAGAGCCACACCGTGCCCGCGCCCGGCCGGCCGGTGACGTTGAACCGCGCAATCCGCGCCAGCGCTGCGGCGGGAATCCGGAACTCCGCCTGCGCCTCGCGCGCGCCGTCTGCAAACACCGCTTCGGCAGACCCCAGCGCCGATCCGTCCTGCGTCAACGCCGAAACGAACGCCCGCGCCGTTCCGCGCGTGTCGGCCCGCGCCAGCCGAACGGTGACCGCATCGGTCGCGGCCGACAGTCCGGTGATCACCGCCGGGCCTTCGGGCGGGGCGGCAAACACGGTCAGCGGCGCCCGCGCGGCCAGCGCCGCTGCAAACGCGGCCCCGCCTTCGGTCTCCAGCCCGTCACTGGCATAGAAGATGCGCGCCGGCGCCAGCTTTGAGGCGTCCAGCCGCGCCAGCGCGTCCCCCCGGTCGGTTGCCCAGGGCTGGGGATCAAGGCTTGAGAGGCGCCGGGCCATATCCGCGCGCGACAACCGTTCGGCCGGGTCGGCATTCAGCTGGCGCGGCGCGGTCAGGAGCAGATGCACCGCCCCGTCGCGGTCGCCCGCGTCCAGCGTCGCGCTCGCCGCATTGGTCAGCTCGCCCCAGCGCGGGGCAGAGGCCCAGCCGTTGTCGATCACGATCAGAAGTGGCCCGCCGCCTGCCTCGGTCGTGCGCGCCCCCGGCGCCCAGACCGGCTGGGAAAGGCCAAGGATCGCAGCAATCACCGCCAGTGTACGGATCAGCCACACCCACCAGGGCGTGCGCGCCGGCGTTTCTTCCACCGGCTCGACGCCCTCCAGCAGGCGCAGCGAAGGCAGTTCTGCCTCCTTCGGCGCTGGCGGTGTCGCCCGCAGCACCCACCAGATCAGCGGCAAGGCGAGCAGCGCAAACAGCGCCAGCGGCGCCCCCAGCAGGAAAGGTCCAATGGCTGTCACCGCGCCACTCCAAACCGTTCAATCTCGGCCTTCAGACGCGCCGCTGCCGAAAGCGCCGGGCTGCCCGTCACATGCGTCACCAGCGCCCATCCCATCCGCGCGGCAAGGCTGGAAAGCGCCTCGCGCTGCTCGGTAAACCGGCGCATATACTCCTCGCGCATCGTCTCGGCCCGCCCAAGGATGCGCTCGTCGCCCGTGCCGGGCCGCGACAGCTTCGTGCGCCCTTCAAACGGAAACGCAACCTCCACCGGCGCCGACACGGCCAGCAATATGCCTTCCGGGCAGCGCCCGGCGAGCGGCCCAAGCCGTGCCTGCCATTCCGATGGCGGATCATAAAAGTCAGACGCCACCACCATCGTCGCGCTCGCCTTCGGGGGCGGGGGGAACTGTCCCTTGGTGCCGCGCAGGAGATCATCCAGCAGCCGGTCCACCGCCCGCTTGCCAAAGCCGGGGTTCCGGCCAGAGCCGAGCGCCCCGATCCGCTCGCCATCTTTTGACATCAGGATCGCCATCGTCAGCATCAGGAGGGTCGCTTCTTCGGCTTTAGTGCGCAGGTCGCCCTGGCCCTTCCAGCGAAAGCCCGCCGCATCGTCCACCCAGAACAGAACCGTGCGCGCCGTTTCCAGCTCGCTCTCGCGCACGAACAGCTCCGTGCCCTTGGCCGAGCGGCGCCAGTGAATCCGCCCCGGCGCGTCTTCCTGCATGAAGCGGCGATACTGCCAGAAATTCTCGCCCGTCCCTGCGCGCCGCCGCCCTGCCGAGCCAATATGCGCCGCCTCAGAAGCTTCCGCCCTGAAGTTCAACCCCGGCAATTGCCGGGCGAGGCTCTCGGCCTCTGCGCGAAGGTCGGCGGTGGGCGTCATTCGAGAAATTTAGCCGCGCATTCATCAGCGCTTGCGCTCGCGCGGGCTGCGGACTGTTCCGTCGCCCCGTTCCCTAGGAGCGGAGGAAGACCCTTTCCCTCGCCATGCTTGGCATTGAAACGGACCAGCAGCCGGTTCAGCCTGTCTGCTTCGTCCAAAAAGCGATTTGTTTCTTCAATGTAGGCGTTCATAGCTGCTTCCGATGCAAACCGCATCACCTGCATCCGCTCTCGCCGTTCCGTCGCAAGCAGCTGGTTGTACTGGGCTCCAATGGCCACGAGTAACCTACAACTGTTAACCTCGGCGTTATTCGGCGCCATCCTTGATGTGCAGGATACGGAAGATGCAGTGAGGGCCAACGCGATCAGGAGCAGCTTCATCCGGCTTTCCTCACCAGGTCATTGATCAGCTCACTGAGTTTCGGCGCGTCCCCGGTCGGGTCATAGCGCATCGCCATCCGGTGCCCGAGGCAGGGATCCGCCAGTGCCTCAATATCCTCCATTGAGGGCGCCAGCCGCCCGCGCAGCAGCGCCCGCGCTCTTGCTGCCAGCATCAAGGCCTGCCCCGCGCGCGGCGAAGGCCCCCAATCCACCAGCCGCTTCACGCGCGCATCAGACGTCTGCTCCGGCCGCGCCTCGCGGATGAGGCTCAGGATCGTCGCCACCAGCTTCTCACCCACCGGCATCTGCCGCACCAGCGCCTGGATCTTCAGAAGCTCGGCCGCGTTCAGCGCCGCCTTCACCGGCGCCTCGCCCCCCCGCGTCGTCTCGATCAGGATGCGCCGCTCGGTGTCGAGGTCAGGATAGGCCACGTCCACCTTCAGCAGAAACCGGTCAAGCTGCGCCTCAGGCAGGGGATAGGTGCCCTCCTGCTCGATCGGGTTCTGGGTCGCCAGCACATGGAAAGGCGCGGGCAGATCATGGCGCACGCCTGCCACCGTCACATGCTTCTCCTGCATCGCCTGAAGCAGCGCAGACTGGGTGCGGGGGCTGGCCCGGTTGATCTCGTCGGCCATCAGAAGCTGGGTAAACACCGGGCCTTTGAGAAACCGGAAGCTCCGCTCCCCCGAAGGGCTCTCATCGAGCACTTCGGAGCCGAGAATGTCAGACGGCATCAGGTCGGGCGTAAACTGGATGCGCTGGTTGGCAAGGCCCAGCGCGGTGCCCATCGCCTCGACCAGCCGTGTCTTGGCAAGGCCCGGCGCGCCGATCAGCAGGGCATGCCCGCCCGCCAGCACAGCGGCGAGCGCAAGCTCCACCACCTTCTCCTGGCCAAACACGGCCTTGCCGATCTCGGCCTTCACCCGGCCAAGCGCTTCGGCAGCGGCTTCTGCGTCTGCAACGGGGTTTTCGGTGTTCACTGTGGTATCGGCCATATGTTCAGGCGCCTCCGGCTTCACGTCTCTGGCTATCAGCCCTATGTCTAAGGCGTCATTTTGGCGGAGAAAGATGTGACATCCAGTCCCGGCACAATTCTGAGCGTTGAGGAAACGCTTAAGGCCATCCTGCCGGAAGGCAAGTTTGGCGCTGAGTTGCCTCCTGTGGAGAAATGGAATCCCGCAGGGGTGAAGGATATCGGCATGGAAATCCGCGCCGATGGCCGCTGGTGGCATGAAGGCGGCGAAATAAAGCGCGAGAGCCTGGTCAAACTCTTCGCCCGCATCCTGCGAAAAGATGCCGATGGGCAGACCTTCCTCGTGACGCCTTACGAGAAAGTGATCGTGCATGTCGAAGACGCGCCTTTCCTGGCCGGCCGCCTCGATGTGCTGGGCACGCCCGGCCGCAACCAGGAAATCGGCTTTGTCACCACGCTCGGCGATGTCACGATGGCCGGCCCAGACCGCCCGATCCGCGTCGAGACAGACCCGGAGACAGGAGAGCCCTCGCCTTACGTGCTCGTACGCGGCCGCCTGGAAGCCAAGATTGCCCGGCCTGTGTTCTATGAGCTGGTGGATCTGGCCGAGCGGTCCGAAGCGGAACCTGATGTTCTAGGCGTCTGGAGCCGGGGTTACTTTTTTGAGTTGGGAAGGGAGAGCGAGTAATCGGGTAGGCCTGCGTTTCGCTTTTCTAGGATTGAAGGGCGCAATTATTCCAACTCGGGGCAACGCTCCTTGGTCCACTCCAGTGGCACCACATTCCTACAGACATGACGCACGCCAATCGCGAAGGGTACAGGCGCCCCATTGCCCTCGCCCGGGTCATGAAAGCCCACAACCACGCGTCGCAGGTAGTATTTCGGATCGTCTGGATCATAAACCACATATGAGGCGAGCAACTGATCACCAAGATAAACAGAAGAAGGGTAAGGCATTCTGTTTCCAATAATCTGGGCGCCCTTCCTGTAACGATAGTCTAGGGCTTTGGTCGCATCACCGTAGGAAGACGTTTCAGAGAGCCCCATTTCTGCAAGCTCAAAGATCTGATAATTGTCTTCAGTCAGGGGCGGGGGAGTGTCATCATACTTCGGAACGGGTTTGGGGGCTTCCGAAGGGCGGCTTGGAAGGGGAGGCTGAGCTAGGTCTGCATCAGGGCCACCACAGGCTGCCAGTCCTATCGCCACAATTAGAGCAATTAGCCTCATCCGTTTCCCCTTTTGCAGCGCTATACTCAACTTCATCTGGATGTCCGCTATCTAGCAAAGCAGCACAGCCAATCGGTTGTGTATTTTGATCAGCAGTATCATTTGCTGAGTTCAGTGAAGTTTCCAACCATCCTTGTTTCGATAGAATTTAACGGCTCCCGAGTAATGTCCTTTCGCAACCTTGATGACTTTGTAGACCGGGTTGCCGGGAAGCTCGACCCGCCCGCCGGGCAGGGGCGCTTGTCGGATATGGGGGACATGGATTTCCTCACGCCGGAGGAAGTGGCGATCATCCGCCCGGCCGCGGTCCTCTTTGGCGTCATCCCGCGCAAGGAAGGGCCCACCGCGCTCCTCACCCTGCGCCCCATGACGATGGCAGACCATGCCGGCCAGGTGGCGCTTCCGGGCGGCAAGGTGGACCCCATCGACCTTGATGAAGTCGCCGCCGCCCTGCGCGAAGCCCATGAAGAGGTCGGCGCCCATCCCGATGATGTGGATGTTCTGGGCAAGGCTTCCCCCTACATCACCGGCACGCGCTACCGCATCACGCCGGTCGTCGGCCTGCTGCCGGCCGATTTTCAGCCCATCCCGGAACCGGGCGAGGTGGCGGCTGTCTTCGAGACCCCGCTCGAGCTGCTGATGAACCCGAAAAGCTACGTCACCGGCCAGGCGTTCTACAAAGGCGCCCACCGCGAATATTACGAAATGCCCTATAACGGCTATCGCATCTGGGGCGTCACGGCTGGCATCATCCGCCGCCTCTACCAGACGCTCTATGAGAGCGATTGAGGCCACGCGGCGCCTTCAGGGTTTCTGAAACCCTTTCAAGCCCCTATGTAGAAGGCAGTGTTTCAAGCGTGGGGAAGAAACAACATGGCCGGACGGCTGCTGTTTGAAGTCTTCGTATTCTCGCTGCCGTTCCTCGTGTTCGGCATCTACGTTCTTGCGACCCGCTCTGCCGAGGATGCCGGGAAGCGCAAATGGCCGATCCAGATGCTGTTCATCATCGGGCTTGTCCTCGCCACGCTGGCCTGGTTTGCCCTGATCCTTCTGGAGCCGCGTGACCGCGACATGTGTGTCGAGCCCGCCCGCTATGAAAATGGCCAGCTCATCCCCGCGCGCAAATACCCCTGCGAGCGTCATACCGAAGATGTCGGCTTGCAGCGCGGGCGCTCTACCCCGTCTGAGACGCCCAAGCAGACCCCTGCCGATGACCCGACCTGACCGGATCACGGCAGACTGGCTCACCGCGCCCGCCAGCCGGGCGGTCATGGCCGCTCTGGAAGCGGCCCGCAAGGATGCCTCCCGCTATGTCGGCGGCTCGGTGCGCAACACGCTGCGTGGCCTGAAAGCTGAGGATGTCGATATCGCGACCCAGCTGCTCCCGCAGGAAACCGTCGCCGCCCTGGAAGCGGCGGCCATCCGCGTCATCCCCACCGGCATCGAGCATGGCACGGTCACCGCCTTCTACAAAGGCGTGCCCATCGAGATCACCACCCTGCGCCGGGATGTCGAAACCGATGGCCGCCGCGCCGTGGTCGCCTTCACCCAGGACTGGGCAGAGGACGCCGCCCGCCGCGACTTCCGCATGAACGCCATCTATGCCGGGCCGGAGGGAGAGCTTTACGAAGTTATCCCCGGCTCGATCGAAGATGCGCTCGCAGGACGCGTCATCTTCATAGGTGAGGGCGACCAGCGCCTGATCGAAGACTATCTGCGCATCCTGCGCTTCTACCGGTTCAATGCCTGGTATGGCGCCGGGATTGATGAAGACGGGCAGGGCGCCTGTGCCCGCCAGCGCGAAGGCCTCAGAAAGATCGCCGCCGAGCGCATCTGGAAAGAGCTGAAGCGAACCCTGGCCGCGCCCGATCCATCTGCCGCCCTGCGCGCCATGGAAGAGGCCGGCGTCCTCGACGTCATCCTCCCCGGCGCCACCGCCGCCCTGCTGCCCGGCCTGGTTGCGGTAGAGGCGGCAAATACCCTGCCGCCAGATCCGATGCAGCGCCTCATGGTCCTACTGCCCCGCCGCCAGCGCGATGCTTCAGAGGCTGCCAGCGCCCTGCGCCTCTCCAATCAGGAGGCCGCCCGCCTGCAGGCCTGGGCCGACCCCGCCCTAGGCCATGTCCTCGCCCTCGGCCCGGCTGCCCGGCGCGAAGCCTTCTACCGCTTCCGCCCCCAGACCGTCCTCGACCGCGCCCTCATCGAAGCGGCCAGCGGCGGGGAGGGCGCGCTCGCAGCTATCCTCCAGGACAAGGCCAGCTGGATGCGCCCGGTCTTCCCTGTCACCGGAGACGACGCCCTCGCCGCCGGGCTCAAAGGCCCCGAGATCGGCAAGCGGCTCCATACGCTTGAGCAGGCCTGGATCGCGTCCGGCTTCCGTCTCTCCCGGGAAGATCTGGTCTCGCGCCTGAAGTGACGTAAACCTGTCTGGAAGTGTCCCAAAGTGTCCCGGTTTGTCCTTATCTGTCCCGGATTGTCCGGCAAATGACGCCCGATGGCGCTCTTGGTTCCCAGAATGGCGCCCCCATGTTATAACGCATGTTATTCCATCAGGAGGCCCCCATGACCAAGCTGAAAATCCGCAAGATCGGCAATTCCCTCGGCGTTGTGCTGCCCAAGGATGTGATCGATCAGCTCAAGGTGAAAGAAGGCGACACGCTGGATGTCCTGCCCACCGAGGCCGGTGTCACGCTCTCGGTCTCCGATGAAGAGGTCGACAAGCTGATGCTGATGGCCGAGCGCATCATGGACGAAAACCGTGAGGTCCTGCGGGCGCTGGCGAAATGAACGAGCCCGTCTGGCTGCCGTTGGAGCTGCTGATTCGCCTGCACGACCGGCAGATTGACCTGCATGGCGGGCTGCGGGGCACGCGCGATCCGGGTTTGCTCGAAAGCGCCGTCGCGCGCCCCCTGAATGCCTGGTCCTATGGCGAGGCAGACCTCTTCACGCTCGCTTCGCTCTATGCGGGCGGCCTGATCAAGAACCATCCGTTTCTGGATGGCGACAAGCGCATCGGCTTCCTCGCCGCGCTCCTCTTCCTTGAGGCCAATGGCTGGAAAATGGCCGCGCCCATGGCAGAGCGCCTGGCCTTCACCCTGCAACTTGCTGCAAGCGAAGTGAGTGAAGAGGCTTACGCCGCCTGGCTCCGCCGCGCCTGCGAAAAGCTCTGATCTTTCAGGGCCATTTCACCACCGGCGGCATGGATGAGAGAATGCTCTCGATATTCCCGCCGGTCTTCAGGCCAAAGGTCGTGCCCCGGTCATAGAGGAGGTTATACTCAACATACCGGCCCCGCTGGATCAGCTGGGCTTCCCGTTCGGCCTCGCTCCACGATTCGCTCATGCGCCGGCGCACAAGGGCAGGATAAATATCCGCAAATTTCCGGCCGACCTCCTGAGTGAAGGCAAAATCGGCCTCCCAGTCGCCGGTATTGAACCGGTCATAGAAGATGCCCCCGGTGCCGCGCGGCTCGCTGCGATGGGGCAGGTGGAAATAGGTGTCGCAAGAGTCCTTCATCTGCGCGTAATCGGCGCCTGGATGGCTGTCGCAGGCCGATTTCATCGCAGCATGGAAATCAACCGTATCCTCAAAGCTCTGGTCACGCTGGTAGGCGAGCAGGGGGGTGAGGTCGCCGCCGCCCCCAAACCAGCTCTGGCTGGTCACCAGCATCCGCGTGTTCATATGGGCGGCCGGTACGCGCGGATTGCGCGGATGGGCGATCAGTGAAATCCCGCTCGCCCAGAATCGCCCGCCGGAGGTATCGGCCCCCGGTATCTGCGCCGCAAAGGCTTCGGAAAACGTGCCATGCACTTCGGAGAAGTGGACGCCCACCTTCTCGAACACCTTGCCGCGCATCAGGCCCATCCGGCCGCCGCCCAGGTCTTCTGATCCATCGCCCCGGCGCCAGTCCTTCAGCGCGAATCGCCCCGCAGGCCCGCCATAGAGTGGGGGCACAGCGGCGTCCTCAATCGCCTCGAACCGGGCAATGATGTCTTCCTGGAGGGCGCGGAACCAGGCGCTTGCCTGGGTCTTGTGTGCGGTAAAGCCGGCAGTCTCGGTATTGGTCATCATGCCCGACTGTTGCGCTGTGGGCATTTGCCTCGCAAGTCCCCTGTTGTCACAGGGGCGGTTGCGCGGTAACGCCCTCATCCAACTGGGGGCAGGACGCGCAGATTCTGCCGCGCCCCGCGCCTACTTGCCGCAATGTGCGGCCCGCGCAGCTTTAGTAAAGACAGCGGCTAACGCCACGCACCAGGGACGGATAGACACGTGACGACAGAGACCCACGCCGAGGCGGTCGATGAAGACCGCCGCAACTTTATTCACATCGCCACAGGTTCCGTCGCGCTCGGCGGCGTCGCCATGTTCGCCTGGACCCTTGTGGACCAGTGGAATCCGGCCGCCGACACGCGCGCAGCCTCGGCGCTGGATGTCGATGTTTCCAAGGTTCCGCTGGGCGGCGAGATCCGCATCCTGATCGGCGGCAAGCCCTTCTTCGTGCGCCACCGCACCCCGGCCGAAATCTCGGCTGCCGAATCGGTCAACATCGCGATGTTGCCAGACCCGGAGAGCGACGAGGCCCGTCTTCGTCCGAAGGCCGATGGCTCGCTGAACAAGGCGATCCTCGTCACCTCGGGGTCGTGCACCCACCTTGGCTGCGTCCCGGTCGGGCCTTCGCAGGGCAACACCGGCGACTATGGCGGCTGGTACTGCCCCTGCCACGGGTCGCACTACGACACGTCGGGCCGTATCCGCAAAGGTCCGGCGCCGTCGAACCTTCCCGTTCCCAACTATCGCTGGGTCTCCGACTCGGTCGTCAACATCTCCCTCTGAGAAGGACACCTTTAGATGAGCGGACATGAATCCAAATACACGCCCAACTCTGCCTTTGAGCGCTGGCTAGACACCCGTCTTCCGATCATTCGCTTTGCGAATGACACGATGATCACATTCCCGACGCCGAAAAACCTGAACTACTGGTACATTTTCGGCGCCATCCTGGCCGTCTGTCTGGTCATCCAGATCGTCACCGGCGTCATCCTGGCCATGCACTATGAGGCGAGCGTCGATGGCGCCTTTGCCTCGGTCGAGCGCATCATGCGCGACGTGCCTTATGGCTGGCTGTTGCGCTACATCCACGCCAACGGCGCCTCGATGTTCTTCCTGGCTGTCTATCTCCACATGTTCCGCGGCCTTTATTACGGGTCGTACAAAGCCCCGCGTGAAGTGCTCTGGATCATCGGCTGCGTCATCTATCTCCTGATGATGGCCACTGCCTTCCTTGGCTACATGCTGCCCTGGGGCCAGATGTCCTATCACGGCTCGAACGTGATCACCGGCCTCTTCGGTGCCATCCCGCTGGTCGGCGAAAGCATCCAGACCTGGCTGATGGGCGGCCCCTCGATCGGCAACCAGACGCTCCAGCGCTTCTTCTCGCTGCACTATCTCCTGCCCTTCATGATTGCCGCTGCCGTCGCCCTGCACGTCTGGGCGCTGCATGTTCCCGGCAACACCAACCCCACCGGTGTTGAAGTGAAGGACATCGAGAAGGACACCGTGCCCTTCCACCCGTACTATACGGTGAAGGATGCCTTCGGCGTGGTGATCTTCCTGATCATGTTTGCTGTCTTCGTGTTCTATGCCCCAGGCGTTCTGGGCCATGCGGACAACTATATCGAGGCAAACGCCCTGGTGACCCCGGCCCACATCGTGCCCGAATGGTACCTCCTGCCATTCTACGCGATCCTGCGCGCCATCACCTTCGACCTTGGCCCGATCGATGCCAAACTGCTCGGCGTCATCTTCATGTTCGCCGCCATTGCCGTCCTGTTCGTGCTGCCCTGGCTCGACACGTCGAAGGTCAAGTCGATGCGCTACCGCCCGGTGGCCCGTCAGTTCTTCTTCGGCTTTGTGGTCGTCTGCTTCCTGCTTGGCTGGTGCGGCGCGGCCAATCCTGACGATGCGGTCATCCCGGCGCTGCAAGGCAATCCGAGCCTGGTGGTCAGCTATACGGTCGACGGCGCGCCTGCGACCAACACCTATAAAGGTGGCGACGAAGTGTTCGAGCAGGCCAAGGCCTTCATGGCGAGCCTGCCGGCCGGCACCAATCCCAGCCTCGCGGCTGTTCCGGCGCCGACTTTCGCCTTCCGTCACCTGTCGCTGATTCTGACATTCCTGTACTTCGGCTACTTCGCGGCCCTGTTCTTCATCGGTCTGACCGAGAAGCCGAAGGCACTGCCGGAATCGATCCATAAATCCGTGCTGAAGCGTAAGCCCAAGGAAACGGGCAATGCAGTGCCGGCTGAGTAAGATGCAAGCTGGGGAAAGAAAGAACATGAAAACCTTCCGCATCCTCGCTGCTGGCCTGGTGGGCCTGGCCTTTGCTGGCCTCGCCCATGCTGCGGGCGGCTCCAAGCACCCGCACGGCCCCGAAGGCGGCTGGCCGTTCGAGGGCGTCACGGGTCAGTATGACAAGGCGTCCGTCCAGCGCGGCTATCAGGTCTACAAGCAGGTCTGCTCCAGCTGCCACGGCATGAAACTGCTGAGCTACCGGAACCTCGGTGAGCCCGGCGGCCCGTTCTACGATCCGGCCTATCCCAACCCGAACGACAATCCGTTCGTGAAGGCGCTGGCAGCTGAGAACGAAGTCATGAATGCCGAGCCCAATGACGCGGGCGAGTATGATTTCCGCCCGGCCATGCCGGCAGACCGTTTCCGGTCGCCCTTCCCGAATGACGCGGCTGCCCGCGCGGCTAATGGCGGCGCTCTGCCGCCGGATCTCTCGGTAATGGTCAAGGCCCGCCATTATGGCGCGGACTATGTCTACAGCCTGATGACCGGCTATCCTGAGCCTGCGCTGTTTGAAGACCGCGAAGTCCAGGAGAATGGCGAGACGCTGTATCAGAAAGTGCTCGACGTTTCGAAGTTCGAGAAGCTCGGCCACTACCGGCCCGAGCACACCGCCTACCTCGTCCAGCCGGCCGGTCAGTACTACAACCCCTATATGGCGGGCGACACGACGCCCAACTATGAGGGCGACCCGCGCCACGCGCCGCCGGGCGGCTTCCTGGCCATGGCCCCGCAGCTGACTGACGGGCGTGTCGAGTATACGGACGGCACCGAAGCAACGGTCAGCCAGATGGCCTATGACGTTTCGCAATTCCTCGCCTGGGCCTCAGAGCCCAAGCTGGAAGCGCGCAAGCGCACAGGCCTTGCCACCATGGCCTTCCTGCTGATCCTCACAACGCTCCTGTGGTTCTCCTACAAGCAGATCTGGCGGAAGGTTGAGCACTAGTCTCACCCCTCCCAGCATGAATCCAATGACAGCCATCCGCAGGGCCACCCCTTCGGATGGCTTTCTCGTTGAGGGGCTGACGCGCCGCATCTGGACAGGCCGGGTCTCGGCCGAATCCACTGTCTTCGGCGAAACACCCGAAACGGTTGCGGTCCAGATCGCAAAGGGCGGCGCGGTCATTCTGGAGATCGAAGGTGCGCCTAGCGGTTCTGGCCGCTGGGTCGCCGTGCCCGGCCCGCAAGGGCAGGGGCGCTGGATGGAAGTCAAACGCATCGGCGTCCTGCCCGCCTTTACCGGGCAGGGCTTTGGCGCGTTGATCCTTGAGGCCCTCGAAGAGATGGGCCGGGCGCAGGCCATGGAGGGCGCCCAGCTCGCCATCCGCACCGACCAGCCGCGCCTCATCGACTTCTATGCCCGCCTTGGCTACGTCCTTGCGCAGGATGTTGAGCTGACCACGCCAAATCCGCGCTCGCCGCCGCCCATCGGCATGCGTAAATGGTTTTAAGGGGCAAGTCAGGGAGAGACCATGAGCGGCTGGAAACTCGGGATCATCGGCGGCTCGGGCCTTTACGCCCTCGACGGTCTGGAAGACCGGCAGGAGCACGCGGTCGACACCCCCTGGGGCGCCCCGTCTGACACGCTCGTCTCCGGCCGCATCGGCGAGGTCGAACTCGTCTTCCTCCCCCGCCATGGCAAGGGCCACCGTCTGACGCCCACAGACGTGCCCTACCGGGCCAATATCGCCGCCCTGAAGATGGCCGGCGTCACCGATGTCCTCTCCATCTCCGCCTGCGGCTCCCTCCAGGAACAGTATGCGCCCGGAGAGGTCGTCGCCGCTGACCAGTTCATCGACCGCACGGTCTCGCGCGCCAAAACCTTCTTCGGCGCCGGCCTCGTCGGCCATGTCTCGATGGCTGAGCCCGTCTGCGCCCGGCTCTCGGCGATGGCGGCAGATGCGGTCGAGGCCGTCGGCGGCAAGGTCCATCGCGGCGGCACATACCTCGCCATGGAAGGCCCGCAATTCTCCTCCCTGGCTGAAAGCCGCCTCTACCGGCAATGGGGCTGCGATGTGATCGGCATGACCAACATGCCCGAAGCCAAGCTCGCCCGGGAGGCAGAGCTGCCCTACGCCACCCTCGCCATGGTCACCGATTACGACTGCTGGCGCGCAGACACCGAGGCGGTCACTGTCACCAATGTGCTCGAAATCATGGCGCAGAACACCGCCCTTGCCCGCCGCGCCATCCTGCAACTCGCCCACAGCCTGAACGGTACGCCCCGTACACAATCCCCTCAAGGGATTGAAACCTGCCTGGACTTTGCGCTCATCACCACAAAAGAGTCACGAGACCCCCTCATGATTCATACGCTTCAGGCGATTGCAGGCCGGGCGCTCGGCGTTTAGAAGTTGGTAAGGATGGGCTTTTGCCCGTCGCGCGCAGGGCCCGTTCCGGGCACAGTCGCAGGGGGACTCAGAATGAGCGAAGCACAATTTCATACTTTCCTGACCGGCGGTCTGGCCTTGCTGATCGCCTTGATGACGATGGTTGCCTGGAACCTCTGGCGCATGCGGCAAGAGGCCAGCGCCGGGCGCGCTTCGGCTCTTGAGGGGGTGGCCCATGAGCTGCGCATCAACCTGCAACGGATGATCAGCGAGCTTTCGCAGGTTGCGCATAATCCCGGCGTCGGCCCGGATGTCCTCCTGCCGATCCGCAGTCCCCAGCTCGACGGCGTCAACCGCTCCCTGATCAATACCAACCGCAATGGTATCGCGGTGCTTGGCTCTACCTATCAGGAGATGGAGGCCCGCAAGCTGGGCCTGCGCGCCGTTCTGGCTCAAAGCCGCACCCCTGAGACCGAGCTTGACGATGCTATGGACGCGGCCATCAACGGCATTTCCGCGCTCTATATCTGGGAAGTTCACAAGGGCGCCGTGCCCACCGATATCGGCCGGGTACGCAGCTGGTCTGTGCGCGACTGGATGAAGGCCAAGAACTTCCGTGCAGATGCCTTTCCCGGCATGCACCTGCGTGACGAGGTGGTCGAACGGCTGCGCCTTTACGGTGTCGAGCTGACCCCGCGCCCGCTCACCCATACGGCCTGGGAATATTATTCCATGAATTATGACCGCCACGCCGATGCGCGCGGCCCCCTCGGCCGGCGCCGTGTCGAGAAGGAAAAGCCTGAAGGCAAGGGCGGCCTGTTCGGCTTTGGCCGCAAGAAGGAAGAAGAACTGGAAGAGGAAACCGAGGTTCAGCTGGCCGATGCCTCCTTCAATGCCGAGCATGAAGAGCAAGGCCGTTATGAAGCCGAGGCCGAAGCCTATGAAACGGCCGCCGATGAGGGCGGCGATTTTGAGGAAGCCGCCGATGAGGAAGGCGCCCCCGGCCATGAAACCGATCCTCAGCGTACCAACTAGGCTGGCAGCCGCGCTGACGGGGGCTGTTTTCCTCGTCATCACGGCCTGCGCGTCGTCTGGTGCCAGCCCGGCGCCCCACGCGGCCGATGAGGCTGCCATCCTCAGCCTGCTTGAAGCACAGGATATTGCCTGGAATGACGGGGATATCGAAGGCTTCATGGCGGGCTATTGGCGCGCGCCCGATCTGCGCTTTGCCTCAGGTGGCAACATCACGCGCGGCTGGGATGAAACCCTCGCTCGCTACAAGGCCCGCTATGGCACCGGCGCAGAGATGGGCACACTGACGACATCAGATCATGAGATCATCCTCCTGTCGCCCGACGCCGCCATCGCCCATGGCAAATGGCAGCTCGACTGGAAGGGGCAGCAGCCCTGGGGCCTCTACACGCTTGTCCTGCGCAAGATGGACGGCAACTGGCGCATTGTTTCAGACACCACCACCGCCGCCGAATAACCCCGGCGCCTCGCAGGTACCCCGCAACAGCCCCGCCTGGCTTTGACACCAGACGGGGCCCACGCACGGGGGTACTCTCCCGAGAGGCCCTATCGGCCCGGCAGGAGAACGGTATCGATGGCGTGGATCACGCCATTCGAAGCTTCAATATCAGGCAACGTCACACCGGCATTGTTGACGCGCACTCCGGAGATCGCATCTGAGGCGTCAATCGCCAGCGGCCCGTTCAGCGTCTGCGCGGTCAGCTGGCGTCCCTCAAGGTCTGCCGTCATCAGCTTTTCTCCGGCAATCACATGCATCTTCAGCAGCGCGGCCAGCTGGTCGCGGTTTTCCGGCGCCATCAGGCGCTCAAGCGTTCCGGCCGGCATCTTGGCGAAGGCGGCATCGGTCGGCGCGAACACCGTGTAGGGACCATCCCCTTTCAGCTCGCCGTCCAGGCCAACGGCTTCTGCCGCCGAGAGGAGCCTGGTGAAGGCGCCCGTGCTGGCGGCGGCGTCGACAAGATCCGTGTCTGTCTCGCTGCCTGCGCCCGTCCAGTATTGCGCCGGTTGAAGAAGGGCTTCGACAGGCGGCGCGGCCGTGGCAGGTGCGGCGAAAAAGACCACGGCAGCTGCCGTCATCAGGAGGTTCTTCATGCATCGGTCCTTTCAGATTTTGTCTGCTCAGGCCCATGCCCGGTACACATCACTGACGATTGGCGCGGCGGATGGTTCCGCAGTGTTGCCAAGCTTTAATGGCCTTGTGGGGGTAATCTCTGTTCCTGCTCAGCCCGCCGGAAGCAGCAGCGTGTCAATCGCCAGGATCACGCCATTCGACGCGCGAATATCTGGTCCGTCTACGGAGACGGCATTCACCCAGACGCCCGTGGACGGATCAGTCCCGTCAATGGCCACCGGGCCGTTCAGCGTTTCGGCGGTAAACTGCTGGCCGCTCGCCTTGTCCGCCGTGATCAGCTCGCCTGCCACCACATGCATGCTGAGAAGGGCAATCAGCTGGTCCCGGTTTTCCGGCTTCATCAGGGTGTCCATCGCGCCCTTGGGCAGTTTGGCAAAGGCGGCATCGGTCGGGGCAAAGATCGTATAGGTGCCCGGCCCGCTCAGCGCCTCGTTCACGCCGGCCGCATCAATGGCAGAGAGCAGTATGGAGAATTTTCCGGCCTCGGAGGCCTTGTCGAGCAGCGTATCGTCGGGCAGCGCCGCAACCGAGGCCACCGCGCGCGCCTTCCCAAGGCCAAAGCTGGCATTCATGCTTCCAGAAACTTCAGAGTCGGCCAGAACCGGCAGGGCGATCATCAGGGCCGCAGAGGCGGCAACAATCAGCTTTTTCATCCTTAAAGTCCTCCGGCAGGCGCCATGTGGAATTCATTTCTTCGAGGTTAAAACGGCTGCCCGGAAGATTCGTTCCCGGCCGGTTTCCAGATTCTCCCCTGAGGCGAAACCTGCGGGCCCGTCCTGCCATACGAGACGAAAAAATGCCCGGGCGTTGCGGCCCGGGCAAAGTCAGGATGAGAAGAGGAGGGGCTGTAAGAGGCCTCAGCTGGCCGGCAGAAGCACCGTATCGATGACATGGATGATGCCATTGGAGGTCTTGATGTCGGCCTGGATCACGGTCGCATCATTGACGCGCACGCCATCGGTGCCGTCGATGGAAACAGCGCCATTCAGCGTTTCGGCTTCCAGCGTCTTGCCTGCAAGATCCTTGGATTTCACCTTGCCGGCAATCACATGCAGTTTCAGGATGCCCGCCAAAGCGTCCTTGTTCTCTGGCAGCAGCAGGCTTTCAACCGTGCCGGCAGGCAGCTTGGCAAAGGCCTCATCGGTCGGGGCAAACACGGTCAGCGGCCCTTCACCTTTCAGTGCGTCGACCAGACCTGCTGCCTCAGCAGCGGCCAGCAGCGTGGTGAAGCTGCCCGCAGCGGCGGCGGTTTCAACGATATCACTGGTGGGCTTCACATACTCGCCCTTGGCATATTCGGCCTTGCCGCCGTCCTTGTGCTTGTCGCCATGATGGCCGGCTGTGGCGGGCAGGGCGATCAGAAGCGCGGCTGCGGCCGCAGAGATGAGCAATTTCATGAGAGTGTCCTGTCTTCAAAACGGGCGTTGGAAGGATGTCCAACTGGTATCGTATACGGTATGCAATACAAAATGGCTCACTCTCTAACCGATGTTTAATGATCGGCGCCCCGAACGCCCGCCCGTCTTGCCCGTATAGCCCCTATGCTTCACGGGCTTGTCAGAAACGCTCTCTGTCCAAGCAACGCGGATGGCTGCTATAGTCAGGGTCAGACATGAGCCTTTGGACAAGACTTCTCGAAAGCGGTCGGCGCCTGTTCGACCACGGACCCGACCCTGACCCAGAGCCGGGCCCTGACGGCTGCGCGCCAGATCCCAATGATATCGGCTTCACCGCCGCCGTAGTCGGCCTCGGCGCCAAGATGGCGATGGCCGATGGCCAGGTAACAGACCGGGAGATCATGGTCTTCGCCCGCGTCTTCCGTGCCCCGCCGGAGGAGGCGGAGAATGTCCGCCGGGTGTTCAATCTCGCCCGCCAGACCGTGAAGGGCTACGAATCCTATGCCCGCCGCATCGGCCGGCGCTACAGCCACCGGCCCTGCCTGCTGGAGGGCGTGCTCGATGGCCTCTTCCAGATTGCTGGCGCAGACGGCGTCATCACCCAGCCAGAGCTGCAATATCTGCGCACCGTGTCAGACGCCTTTGGCTTCAGCGAGGCGACCTTCCGGCGTATCCGCGCCAGCCATCTGGGGCCGGACCGGGACGATCCCTATCATGTGCTCGGCGTCGCCCATGATGCGGCGTTCACCGACATCCGCTCGGCCTATCGCCGCCTGATGGCAGATCATCACCCAGACCGGATCGTGCAGAAGGGCGCCCCGCGCGAATTTGAAAACAGTGTCCACGCCAAAGCTGCCGCGATAACCGCCGCTTACGCCCAGATCCGGGCAGAACGCGGCCTGCTGGTGCGTCAGGATTAAGCTTTCCTGGCGCCGCTGGCATGATGATTGCCTTATCAAAGTTGACGCCCCGCCATCATCGCGCCATCTTGGCGAGCGAAAGTGATATTCATGGTACAGACACGCGCCCCTTCCGACCCGATTGCCAGCCTGCTCTCCGCCCTGCGGATGGGCGTTGCCCTCGCCGTGCAGGTGCTGGCTGGCTTGATGCTGGTCCTGGTCGCAGGCTTGGTGGCGCTGGTCACCGCGATTGCCGGCATCACGCTGGCGGCGGCTGCCATTGCCATGCGGTTCACCGCGTCGCGCCAGGCAAGCGCCGCGCGCCGCCCTGCTGCCCCAGAAGGCACCATCACCCTGGAAGCCCGCCCCACCCCCCGCGGCTGGACGGTCGAGTAAACTCAACACATCCCGCAAACAAAAACCCCCGCGAGAGATGTCTCGCGGGGGGTTGTCATCGACCTGCCTGGGGGGAGGGCCCTCTACCGGTCAAACAGTTTCGAGACGCTTTCTTCATTCGCAATCCGGCGGATCGCTTCGCCCAGTAGCGGCGAGATCGGCAGCACACGGATGCTTTTGGATTTCAGCGCCTCTTCGGAAGGCTGGATCGTGTCGGTCATTACCAGCTCATCGAGCACCGATTTCTCGATCCGCTGGACAGCCGAGCCAGACAGCACGCCATGCGTTACATAGGCCGAGACCGAGCTTGCGCCATGTTCCTTGAGAGCCGCCGCCGCATTCGCCAGCGTGCCGCCGCTATCGCACATATCGTCGAGCATGATGCAGCGCGCCCCGCGCACATCGCCGATGATGTTCATCACTTCTGATTTGCCCGCTTCCGGCCGGCGCTTGTCGACAATCGCGAGGTCTGCATCATCCAGCCGCTTGGCCAGCGAGCGCGCCCGCACCACGCCGCCAACGTCGGGCGAAACGACAATGATCTTTTCCTTGCCGTAGCGGTCCTTGATATCGTCCACCATCACCGGCCCGCCAAACAGATTGTCGGTCGGAATATCGAAAAAGCCCTGGATCTGCCCGGCATGCAGGTCGACCGTCAGAACCCGGTCGGCGCCGGCGGTGGAGATGAGATTTGCCACCAGCTTGGCCGAGATCGGTGTGCGGCCATCGGTTTTGCGGTCCTGGCGGGCATAGCCGAAATACGGGATCACCGCCGTGATGCGCCGGGCCGAGGCGCGCCGCAGCGCGTCCATCATGATCAAGAGCTGCATCAGATTGTCATTGGCCGGGTAGGAGGTCGACTGGATGACGAACACGTCTTCCCCGCGCACATTCTCATCAATGCGAACGAAAATTTCCTGATCGGCGAAGGTTTTGACCTCCGAGCGGGTCAGCCGCATATCGAGATAGTCGGCGATGGCGTCCGATAGGGGCCGGTTCGCATTACAGGAAATCAGCTTCATTTGGCGGGGGCTCTCTTGTGACCGGCGGGCTCGCGACGCTTTTGTAACAGGGCGCCGCGAGTCGCAAGCCACAGGATTCTGGAATCCGCAGTAAAACAGGCCAGAAATCAGCTCAGATCAGACCAGATCAGGCCAGCAGCACAATCGCTGAAGCATTCCGCCCATAGTCCGGCTCGCCGCGCAGATTGCGGCGGCGGTTGGAGAAATAGGTGTCCTCCATCGCGCAGGTGTCATGACCGAGATTGAACACCTCGCCCGCCCCGGCACGGCTGAGCTGGCGCGCGCAGAAGCCCGGCAGGTCAAACTGGAACCGGTCGCCCTTGCCCGGCGCGAACAGGTCTTCGCTTGCCCCGTCCTGCGCCAGGAACGCCTCGCGGAATTCCGGGCCCACTTCATAGCTTGCCTGCTGGATGGTCGGGCCGATGGCCGCGCGGATACGGCCCCGCTGCGCGCCCAGCCGCTCCATCGCCTCCAGGGTCTGCACCAGCACGCCCCCGATCGCGCCCTTCCAGCCGGCATGGGCGGCCCCGATCACCCCCGCATCTGGGTCCGCAAACAGGACCGGGGTGCAGTCGGCTGACAATACGCACAGGCCCAGCCCCGGACGATCGGTCACCATCGCGTCGGCTTCAGGCCGCTCGGTCCAGGGCCCGGTCACCGTCACCACATCCGGCGAATGCACCTGATAGCAGGAGAGCAGCCACTGCGCGCCCAGCGCAGCGGCAATCCGCGCCCGGTTCTCGGCAATATTGCGCGCCGCGTCGCCAGAGCCCTCACCGGCATTGAGGCTGCTGTAGATATTGCCCGCTTCGTCGCTCTTGCGGCCGCCGCCATGCAGGCTGTCATAAATACCGCCCGAAACCCCGCCTCTTCGCCCAAAGAAACCATGGGATAGCCCGGAAATACCGGAGAGCAGGGGGGCGGTGGCAAAGGGCGGATGCATGCCCCCAGTGCTGCCGGGCCGCGCCGCTGGCGTCAAGAGCCGGCAACGCCTTCCCCGCAGGCGCCAAAACATGCCGCTTCGGCATAGGCAAATCGCCGCTTGTCTGCTAGTTGCGCGCCAAATCCACCATACCGCGCCCGTTTTCCTCCCGAACGCCGCCCGCCGGAAAGCCTGACCCTATGACCACGCACCTCGAAAAGATGCGCAACATTGCCATCATCGCCCACGTTGACCATGGCAAGACCACGCTCGTTGACGAACTTCTGAAACAGTCCGGAACTTTCCGCGCCAACGAAAAGACGGCCGAGCGGATGATGGACTCCAACGATCTGGAAAAAGAGCGGGGCATCACCATCCTCGCCAAGACCACCTCGGTCGAGTGGAACGGCTACCGCATCAACATCGTCGACACCCCCGGCCACGCCGATTTCGGCGGCGAGGTGGAGCGTATTCTCGACATGGTGGACGGCGTGATCGTGCTCGTCGATTCGGCTGAAGGCCCCATGCCGCAGACCAAATTCGTCGTCTCCAAGGCCCTCAAGCTCGGCCTGAAGCCCATCGTGGCCATCAACAAGATCGACAAAGCCGAGCGCCGCCCCGACGAAGTGCTCAACGAAGTGTTCGACCTGTTCGCCAATCTCGACGCGACTGACGAGCAGCTCGATTTCCCCGTCCTCTACGGCTCGGGCAAGATGGGCTGGATGTCCACCCAGTATGAAGAAGCCCGCGCCAATATGGACGAGCTTTTCCAGCTGGTGGTCGATCATGTGCCCACCCCGAAAGTCGGCGACGGCCCGTTCCGCTTCCTCGCCACCACAATCTCGGCAGACCCCTTCCTCGGCCGTATTCTCACCGGCCGCATCCTCTCAGGCTCGATCAAGCCCAACCAGTCGATCAAGGTGCTCTCGCGCGATGGCCAGCTGGTCGAGCAGGGCCGCATCTCCAAAGTCCTCGCCTTCCGCGGCCTCGACCGCGTGCCCGTCGAGGAAGCCTTCGCCGGAGATATCGTCTCCCTCGCCGGCATGACCAAGGCCAACGTCGCCGATACCTTCTGCGACCCCTCGGTCACCGAGCCGCTCGCCGCCCAGCCGATTGACCCGCCAACCATCTCGATGACCTTCCGCGTCAACGATTCGCCGCTGGCGGGCACCGAAGGCACCAAAGTCACCTCCCGCCTGATCTGGGACCGCCTCCTGAAAGAGGCCGAAGGCAACGTGGCCTTGAAGGTTGACCGCGCCACCGATGCCGAGGCCTTCACCGTCTCCGGCCGGGGCGAGCTTCAGCTCTCCGTCCTTATCGAAACCATGCGCCGCGAAGGCTTTGAACTCGGCGTCTCTCGCCCGCAGGTGCTCCTGCAAACCGGCGAGAATGGCGAAAAGCTTGAGCCCATCGAAGAAGTCATCATCGATGTCGATGACGAACATTCCGGCATCGTCGTCCAGAAGATGAACGAGCGCAAAGCCGAGATGCTCGACATGCGCCCCTCGGGCGTCGGCCGCACGCGCCTTGTCTTCCACGCGCCCACGCGCGGCCTGATCGGCTATCAGGGCGAGCTGCTGTCGGACACCCGCGGCACTGCCATCATGAACCGCATCTTCCACGAATACCTGCCCCATAAAGGCAAGATCCAGGGCCGCCATACCGGCGTCCTGATCGCCATGGAGCAGGGCGAGGCGGTTGCCTTCGCCCTCTGGAACCTCGAAGACCGTGGCCCGATGATGATCCATCCCGGTGACAAGGTGTATGGCGGCATGATCGTGGGGGAACATAACCGCGAGAATGATCTGGAAGTGAACGTCCTCAAGGGCAAGAAGCTCACCAACATGCGCGCATCGGGTACGGATGAAGCCGTCCGCCTCACCCCGCCGCTACTGATGACGCTGGAAAAATCCCTCGCTTACATCGCCGACGACGAACTCGTTGAAGTCACGCCCAAGAATATCCGCCTGCGGAAAATCTGGCTCGACCCCAACGACCGCAAACGCCGCTCCAAACAAACCGCCGACGCTTAAGTCCGCGCTGCGCAGATGTACCAGGTTTATCCCGTCAGTTCATAACTGATGGGGTAACTGGCGCACTGCGCGCCCGCAGGCAATTTGCGCGCGAGGCGTTTGTCGAAGCGCGCTGTTTTCATCGCCACCTCGGCAGACTCGGCAAATGCCTTATAGGTGCACCGCGTATCGAGATTGACCGGCGCGCCCGACCTGTCGACATCAAATCGCACCAGGCAGCTGTCCTCATACCCCTCACGCGCTTCAGTCCGAGGATACTCCGGTTGCGGAAGGATTGAGGCCTCTACCGGAACAGGGCAGGCCATCGCAACCGACGCGGCCGGGTCACCTCGCGCGATACAGCCAGCGAGCGTAAGCGCAGCGCACAAGAGGGTGATCCGTTTCATGGCTTTCCACCTACCGGTCGATGATTAGCCGATGCGGTCAGCCTGTCAACTTTAGATCGCGTTATTTGCGCTGAAGTGCGCGGGAACCAGCGGGGCACGGCTGAGGAACCTTTCCGCCCCGCGCACGTTTAATCTCTGGAACACAAATATGTGTGGAGGTTTCCCATGTCGTCTTTTGCCATCTATCTGATCGGCTTCCTGCTGTTCGTCGCAGGCCTTGCCTATGGCGCCTTCCTGCTCGGCGTGGCCCTTGTCTGGATCGGTGTCGGCGCCGTCACGCTGATCGGCCTCGGCATGGTCATCGGCGTGGGCAAAACCCGCCAGAAAGACCAGACCCCCACCAGCGAGTAACGCGGCATGCGAACGCGGCCCGCGCGCCTGTTTTCCGGAAAATCCGTATTATGCCGTGCTCGGATTAGTCTTCTGGCGCGTCTGGTGTGTCGATCCCGGCGTCGTCCTGCGCAGCCATGTTCTCTGCCGTCTCCGCTGCCTCCTCTGGCACCAGCATGCAGGCAGCCTCCAGCCCGTCCTCGCAGGCGAGGGTATAGAGGCGGGCTGCCCCGGCCATGTCCACGCGGCCGCCTTCGCCATTGCGGCGCATGTCGCCGGCCTGAAGGCATGCCTCGATCACGCCCGCCTTGCAGGTCTCGGTGAACAGAAAGCGCGCGCGTGACAGTTCAAGTTCATCCGTGCCCGCATCATACATCATCCAGCCAAGCTCATAACAGCCCATCACGGACCCTTGCGTGCAGATGACGGAAAAGATCCGCCGGGCCCGCACGGGGTCGGCTGCGCCGCCGGTTCCGTCGCGCAACCAGGCGGCAAACATTTCGCAGGAGTCCATATCGCCCCGGCCACAGGCATTGGCCATCTCCCGGCGTTCCTCGGCCAGAAGGTCTTCTTCGGTGGGTTCGGCAAGCTCGGCCGCTTCCGCCTCGCCCTCGCCTTCGGGCATGGGCGCGGCCGGCTCAAGATCTGCCATCTCGATCCCGAAATCCAGATCCGGCAGCGCCTCGGCGGCAAAGGCGGGCAGGGGGGCTTCGGAAAACGCGTCCTGCGAAGGTAGCGGAGAGGCCGCTACGATCACCGGCGCATCCTTGTCTGCATGGGCGTCCGCAGATCCGTTGCCAGGCGGAGGAAGGGGGACATCGGCTGCCGGGGAAGGGGCCTCGATCATGGGCTCAGGCGAGGCCAGTTCCTCGATGCCGGCCCGGTCACAGGCGTCTGCCAGGCCCAGCTCGCAGGCGCGCGTATAGGCCGCCATTGCCCCTTCGGGGTCGGGCTCGCCGAAATCAGGAAATTCGAGTTCTCCGCCCAGGCGGGAACAGGCTTCTCCAAGGCCCAGCTCGCAGGCCTGGCTGAAAAGCGACAGAGCGCCGGGAAGGTCGGCTTGCGCGTCCAGCCCCAGATAAAGCCGCTCGCCCAGCTGCATGCAGGCGGCAGCCTCACCTGCGGCGCATTCCGCCGCAAGATCGCCGCCCGCCATATCCGTCTGCTCGGCCCATGCCGCCGCAGCAGGGGTCAGCGTGCACGCCGCCCATACGGTCAGCAGGCCTGCCAGTCTCGATTGGAAACGCATGGACTCCCCGCTTCTCGGTCCTGAGGCCATATTGTCGGCGTTGCCCACCGGGTCAACTCTGCAACCGGACGCCGGGACGAAGCGGGGGCTCGCCCCGGCGCGCCCGTCAGTTCACCGTGAATTCGATCGGATAGATCGCATTCTTCTGGGCGACGGGCTGACCATTGCGGATGGCGGGGAGGAATTCCGCCCGCCGCACGGCTCGTTCCGCCTCGGCCTTGAAGATATTGTCCGTACACTTCGCCGCAATATTCTGCGGTCGCCCGGCGGTGTCGACATCAAAGAAAACATCGCAGCTGCCGGATATCCCGCGCGACAGCGCCCCCGGTGGCATCGTGGGCAACGGGTCGCGCACGGCCACAAGCTCACGTCCGTCAATCGGGCTGGTGGAAATCGCCCCGAAGGTCAGCGGGCCAATATCAAAGCGGGCAGGCGCCTCGCCGGACCAGACCGGGCCAACCGGGCCCACACCGGTCGTCTCCGCCTTGAAGTCCGGCAGGGGTGGGGGCTTCTGGGCCGGGTCGATGGGCATCAGGCGGCGATCCACACGCACCGGCCCGGTCACATCCATCTGCGGGGTCACCTTGGTCAGCACGCGCTGGGGTGTTTCATCCAGCCGTACGTCGGTCACCGTGATCAGCCCATTGGCCGCCAGGAACAGTCCATAGACCAGCGGCGCCGCCAGCAGCGCCGCAAGGCTGAGGCGCGATGGCCCGTTATTGAGTGCAAGCATATCCGTGTTTCCTCCAGCCGTGCGGCCCTGGTCCGGCGGGGTTCATTCACGGCCCTGTCACGGGTCAGGCAGCAATCAGGCAGCCCCTCGCTGCCCATGCCTTACGCTAGGGAAACAGCAGGCAACGTCAAGGGAAAAATTGCGACAGTTTCGCAATTACGGCGTGCACAAAAGGCCGGAGTGAGGGGCCACCCTTGGCCTGGGTGGCCCCTCCAACGCCGCGGACCGGGAGGAAACATTGGTCTGGCGTTGTTCCAGATGTCGGGATGGCTCAGTTGGCGAGCGCGTAGTCCACGGCTGCCAGGCGCTGGAAGCCCGGCGCAACGGCAGTGCCTGCCTCGCTGAGATCAGCATGGATCTGCTGCACAGCCGCTTTCACCAGCGTGTCGGCGCAGCTGGCATCGACATACACGCTGCCAATGGCCGGAAGGCGCTGCGAGCAGACCTTGCGGGCTTCCCGCTTCAGCTCACTGACGAGGGTTTCGGCGCCAGCCTCGCTGGTCAGCAGGGCGGGATCATAATCCATCTTCAGGGTCACTTCCTTCAGCGACTCTGCGGCGGCAACAGGGGTGATCATCATGGCAGCGGCCAGGAGTATCGAGGTAGCTTTCAGCATTGGTTTCAGTCCTTCAGAGTTAGCGCCGGTCACGCCGGCCAAAACTCCTCCCGCAACGCGTCCAGGGTTTTTTCCTGCTCCGGTACGGTCATCGCGATCCCGGTGGACGGGGCCCGCGCGCCGTGGCCTTGACCGGAGCGGCCTGGCTCATGCTGCAATGCAACAATTAGCGCCAGACTGCGACAGCGCAATGACACCGCTCGCCCATCAGGCGAAAACTGGCCCTCCCGGCTGCAATTGCCACCCCGGGAGGCAAGACCGCCCAAGATTTGAACAGATGTTGAAAGAACGCGCCCCTTATCGGAGGTGTCCTGAAGTGTCCTGATCTGTCCTGGAATGTCCTGCCCGTGAACGGAAGTGTCCGGAAATGTCCCGCCAGTGTCCCGGCCTGGCTCGGTTTGGCCCGATCTGTCGCGGTCTGGCGCCCCGGAAAGGGGGGGTAACGCCCGCCTTGTCCCCGCCCCGGCGCCTTGTACCTTAAGGAAAATGTGCCCTCCCGGCGCCGCCTTATCCGGCGGGGTCCCAAACCACGGCATAGTTCCTGTCATGGCGCTCACCTTTCCCACCCCCGTCAACAGCCTGATCCGCTTTGCCCAGATGATGGCAGAGCGTCTTGCCATGGGCCTGGCCGCGCGGCTTGGCATCGGCCGCTTCGGCCATACCGTGTTCCTGCCCCGCGAAGAGCATGAGCGGCTGGATGCTGAAATCAATTATATTGAAACGATCACGCGCCGCGCCCTGTTCCTGATCGCCGCCACTTTCGGCCCGCTGCCGCCGCTGGACCCGCGCGCGGCGCCGCCCGCGCCGGCCGGACCTGCGCCGTCTTCATCGCGGGCTCTCTCCGGGGCGCCCCGCGCGCTGCGCTTTCGCCTCACCGAAACCGAGAGGGCGCGCGCCCGCGAAACGCGCGATCATCATCATCCGGCTCAGGCTGAATGGGCAAAACCTCCGCGTGAGGTGCCTGTCCCGCTGCTGCCCGCTGGTCCGCTCGTGCGCCGCTATCAGGCGCTGGAAACCGTCTTCGAAAATCCCTGGCCGCATATAAAGCGCATGCGCCGCCTGATCGGGGAGAAGCCCGGCAAGCTATTGCCGCCCAGCGCGCATGCCGACGCGCCCAGCGCGCATATTCCCAGAATAAACCGCCGCATTCTCCGGGCGCTTCAGGTACAGGTGGACAGCGCCGCGCTCCGGCTCGAGACCGGCTAAACCCCCCGGCGTGACCGCAGCGCTGCGGCCAATGTGCCATCATCAAGATGATCAAGCTCACCGCCCACGGGAACCCCGTGCGCGAGCCGCGTCACATCCACGCCTTTTCCGGCCAAGAGGTCGGCCACATAATGCGCCGTGGTCTGACCATCCACCGTGGCATTGAGGGCGAGGATCACCTCGCGCACGCCGCCTGCCTCCACCCGCCCAATCAGCGCGGCAATGCCAAGATCTTCCGGCCCGGTCCCGTCAATGGCCGAGAGTGTCCCGCCCAGAACATGATACCGCCCCCGGAAAGAGCCCCCGCGCTCCAGCGCCCAGAGGTCTGGCACATCCTCCACCACGCAGAGAATGCCCTCATCCCGCCCCGGCATCTGGCACACCGCGCAGGGCTGCACGGTGTCAAAATTCCCGCAGACCTGGCATTTCTGGATCTTCGCGCCGGCCTCCGCCATCGCCTCGGCCAGCGGTTTCAGCAGCGTCTCATTACGTTTGAGCAGATGCAACGCCACCCGCCGCGCCGACCGCGGCCCCAGACCGGGAAGCTTCGCGATCAGATCAATCAGGCGCAAAAGTTCAGGACCGGCAGAACGCTGTGACATGCTGGGCCTTCTGCCTGAGTCTGGGGGGCGTGTCATCCCAGCCCTGTTTTACCCCTCTCCGGCTCAGCGAGAGAGGAGGGGCCCATCGCAAGGCGATGGGAGGTGAGGGGCCTTAAAACGGCAGCTTGAACCCCGGCAGCATCCCGCCAAAGCCCGCCGTGGCAGACTTCATCGCGTCTTCCATCGCCTGGTCCAGCCGCCGGCGTGCGTCCGAATGGGCCGCCTTGATCAGGTCTTCCACGATTTCAGGGTCATCCCCCATAAGGGTCTTGTCGATGGTTACGGAGACAAGCTCTCCTTTGCCGCGCAGTTTCACGCGCACAAGTCCGGCGCCGGCAACGCCGTCAGCTTCGGTGGCTTCAATCTTCTGCTGCACTTCCGCCATCTTGGCCTGCATGGCCTGGGCTTGCTGCATGATCTGGGCGAGGTCTTTCATGGCGGTCAGGTCTCCGTCAGGCCGGCCGGCGGGCTCTCAAAGGAATAACGTTACTGCCCACATCGCCCTCGCCGCCCTCCATTTCAAGCAGTTCCGGCGGATCTTCCACATCCAGAATCACCGCGCCCGGCATCAGGGCGAGCGCGGCGGCCACGCGCGGGTCTTTCTTCGCGCTCTCGATCCGCTCGGCTTTTTCCCGTCTTTCCCGCTCGCGCACGGACTCAGCATCCGTGTCAGCTTCCTCCACGGTCCAGTCGAGCTCGCTATAGGTCTCCAGGAATATCTTCAGCCGCCCGAGCAGGCCCTGCGGCGCGCCGGGCGCCAGCGCGCAGGCGAGCTTTCCGGGCTCAAAATGCGATGGCCGCACAAACCGCTCGGTATCGACCTGCAAACCCACTTCCCGTGCCGCCACCATCAGGGCGATCATATCGGCAAAGCTCTCGATGCCGCCGGGCGCCTGCGGCGGTGCCTTAAGGGGCGGGTTATCCTTTCCCGGCGGACGGGACCCCTCGGCAATCATCCGCGCGGCTTCCTCCGGAGAGGGCAGGGTCGAGGCCGCCGCCAGCCGCAGCATCACCATGTTCAGCGCCGTCGCCGGGTCAGGTGCCACCTGAAGGTCGCCATAGCCCGACAGCAAGAGCTGCCAGTTGCGCGATGCCTGCGCCGGGGTCAGGCGCTGGGCCAGCGCCCGGGTGCGGGTCGCCCAGTCGGCCGGGCCCGCCGGTGCCCAATCGTCGCCCGTGGCCTGCGCCACGGAAATATCGGCGGCAATATCAAGGATGTCCTTCAGGATCACCGCCGGGTCGGCCCCGCCCGCCACCTGCTCGCGCACTTCGGTCAGCGCCCCCTTGGCGTCACCGGAAACAGCCTTCTCCACCGCGTCCAGCAGCCGCGCCCGGTCGCCGAGGCCCAGCATCGCGCGCACTGCGGCCCCGCTGACTTCCTCGCCATCCGTGGTCTGAACAATCCCCTGGTCGAGCAGAGACAATCCGTCCCGCACCGAACCTTCGGCCGCCCGCGCAATCATCGCGAGGGCTTCTTCGGAAACATTCGCCCCCTCATTGCGCGCCACATTGCCAAGGTGTGTAGCCAGCTCTGCGCTATCGAGGCGCTTCAAATCAAACCGCTGGCAGCGCGAGAGTACCGTGACGGGCACTTTGCGGATCTCGGTCGTCGCGAAGATGAATTTCAGATGCGGCGGCGGCTCTTCCAGCGTCTTCAGGAGCGCGTTGAAGCTCGCATTCGACAGCATGTGAACTTCGTCGATGATATAGACCTTGTAGCGCGCCGAGACGGGGCCATAGCGGGCCGAATCGAGCAGGTCGCGCATATCTGCCACGCCCGTGCGCGAGGCCGCGTCGAGCTCCAGCACATCGGGATGCCGGCTCGCCATGATCGCGTCGCAATGCTCGCCGGCAGGGTCGAGATGAATGGAGGGCCCGGCGGCCTTGCCTTTTTTCCCTTTGGCGTCCGCCTTCGGCTCATAGTTCAGCGCGCGGGCGAGCAGGCGCGCCGTCGTCGTCTTGCCCACCCCGCGCACGCCCGTCAGCATGAAGCCATGCGCAATCCGCCCCGTTTCGAAGGCGTTGGAGAGGGTCCGCACCATCGCTTCCTGGCCGATCAGGTCCTCAAAGCGTCGCGGGCGATACTTCCGCGCCAGCACCTCATAGGTCTTGCCGGGCGCAGGCGCCTCCCCGCCCCCGAAGAGGGCGCCGGTGGCGTCATCGCCTGTGGAGGAATCGTCAGCGCTCATGGATCGCCCCATCATTAGCGGGGGAGGGGCGTGGGCGCAAATGGGGTTGTCCGATCTGGCGGTAGGCCCCTGTTTTTTGTGAAACATACTTGGATTTGGGGTTTACCTCCGGCGCATCTTGCGCAACCACTGCGTTGAATTGAGAGGCAATGGGGGGAACATGTTCTCGGTAGTCTGGCGGGTGTTGCCCGCACTTGTAATATTTTCGGCAACCGCCTGCGCATCCAGCGAGCAAATGCGGGCGCAGCAGGCTTATTTTTCCTGTGATGGTTTCGGCAATGTCCTGGATTCAGGCGATGGCCTGACGAAACTGCCGTCAAACTGGATTGTTTATGCTGGCGATCTTCAACGCAACAAGTTCCCTTTGGGCGAAGTGGGCCGGGCACGCTGTGATATCGCCGTGTCCGAGATTGATCAGAGTTTTCCTCAATACTGGCAGCGCAAGGCTAGCCTGCTTCAGTCACGCGCATTGCACGAAATTGCTCTCAAGGACTTTGATGCTGCCTTTGCCAGCCTCGACGCCGCTCAGGCGGTGGCTCGCACGCATTCGGATATGTATTTTGATCGCAGCATCGGACTGAATACGGATATTCTGAGAACGCTGGCTTTCTCCAAGACAGGCCAGGCGGATGAAGCCCTAACGCTGGCGAACCAAACTCTCGCAAAGCGGCCCTATGCCAAGGCAACGGGCGTTGCCGTCATGTCCGCACTCGGGCCGGAAGCACCCCAGGATGCGGTCATTGCCCTGCTCAAGCACAACGCGGCGACATTCCCCTTCGCGCGGCGTTCGCTCTTTTTGTATCTGTTTGAAAATGAAAGGTATGACGAGGCCCTCGAGGTGGTCGATATGGTGGCCCCTCCCGAGCCGGTGAAGGCCGCCGGAACCGATTTACGCGCGCGATATACGGCCGAAGTCCGCAGACCTGTGGCCGCTGCCCATTACTGGATCGAGATTTATGGCAGGGCGGCCTACGCCGAAGCCGCGCTTGGCAAGAATGAAAAGGCCCGTGACTGGCTGGCGAAGATGCAAGTGGCCCACACGGACGCAAAACCGGTCGTCCGGGTCCTGCCGCAGGAGGCCACCACCAGTGACAAGACCCGGCGAGTCGTCGAGGAACAAGTTTTCAGGGAATACACGGAAGAAGGCCGCTTGTTGCTTGGCTACTGGACCTCATTGGTCGAGGCGCGTCTGGCTGCTAACACCGGCGACTTCGACGCTGCGACCAAACACCTTGATGTAGCCAGGCAGCGCCGTGATGCAGACTTGACGCTGACTCCCCTCAAGCTCAAGCGCATTCTTGACGGGGATGCTTCTGAAGCGAAGCCCCCGTCGGCAGAAGCGCTTGCGACAGCCACCTGGATCGCGTCCCTGTTGCCGCTTCCCGATCCGAGTTTTATCCGAGACATTCTCTTTGATGGAGACGCAGCATCCCGCTCAGCATCCCAGATGCCTCTCCTGAGTTTTGTTGGCGCCGAAGCAAGAGAGCGCGGAGATTGCAAGGAGTCGGTCAACAAAGATGGCACTGAAGTGATCTGTTTCCGCGGTTACAGCGCAACGCTGGCGCTCAGTGAAGAGCAGGCGGTGTTGCGTGCAGCAGAGATCGGCAAGCAGCGCGGCAAGGAGGGCTTTTTCATCGAGGCCCGTAACGAGATACTGCACAGTGTCGTCGCAACCAATTATGGTGTTCCGGTCTCCGAAACAGACTTGGGTGCGGAAAGCCGGTTGACCGTTCGCTTTGTCGACAAGCTGACGGATGAATGCAAGGGTTGTCTCGGTACTGATGAAGTTATTACTGCGCTCTCGCCGGTTTATCGTTCTGGCACGGAGGGGTAGCCGTGAGCACAAATACCGGGCTTCTTCGTCGGGTGAAGCAGTGTTTGCCGGCGCTTGCCGTCGTTGTTTGCGGGCTGTTTCTTTCAGCCTGCGCTTCCAGCTACGCCGATGGCAATGGCCGCTGGACCGGCGGCTTCTTTACGGAGAAGGTTGGCCCGGACCGCTGGATCGTCGAGTACTCGGCCAATGGTTACACCACCTATGAGACGGCCCAGACATACTGGCTCTACCGCTGCGCCGAGCTTGCGCTGGAACAGGGCTATGACGGCTTCGAAATCGTCGGCAGCCTGCAGCTGTCCTCGCTGCGGGAAGAGCCCCTTGTCGTGCCAGTGGTGTATGACGATCCCAGTAAGCCCAATCTGGTTGAGGTCGTACGTCTGCTGCGCGCGCCGGTAGAGTATGTTCCTGGCCGGGTTTTTGACGCCAGGGTGTTGAAGGATTTTCTTCGCCCACATGTCGAGGGCGACAAGTGCGGCTCAAATGTGTGTCCGCACGTGCATGAGTATCTGTTCCGGGGATTCGGGAAGACGAAGGCGGAAACCGCCCCCGTCTAATAGATCTCAAGCCAGGATGTTACTCTGCCGGGACAGTATCCGTGCTGGCGTTTTTGCGGGCGTCGAAGCGGCCCCAGACGCCGTCATCGCCGTGCCAGTCACCCTTGGTGGCGCCTTTGGAATACTCGGTGGCGCGCTGTTCGAAGAAGTTGGCGTGTTCGACCCCGTTCAGGATCTCCGAAAGCCAGGGCAGCGGGTGTTTGGTGATGCCGTAGATCGGCTCCAGCTTCAGCTGGCCGAGGCGCCAGTCAGCGATATAGCGGATATAGTTCTTGATGTCGGTTGGGGTCATGCCCTCGACCGGGCCCATTTCGAAGGCGAGATCGATGAACTTGTCTTCCAGCGCAATCACGGTGCGGCAGGATTCGCGGATCGTCTCGCGCAGTTCGTCCGTCATCACGCCGGTTTCGGCGCAGAAGGCGTGGAACAGCTTGATCATGCCCTCGCAGTGCAGGCTCTCATCGCGGATCGACCAAGTGACGATCTGGCCCATGCCCTTCATCTTGTTGAAGCGCGGGAAGTTCATCAGCATCGCGAAGGAAGCAAACAGCTGGAGGCCCTCGGTAAAGGCGCCGAACACGGCCATTGAGAGGGCGATGTCCTCATTCGTCTCGCAGCCGAACTGGCCGAGATAGTCGTGCTTGGCGGCCATCTCCTTGTATTCCATGAAGGCGGAGAATTCCGAATCCGGCATGCCGATCGTTTCCAGCAGCAGGGCATAGGCCGCGATATGGATCGTCTCCATATTGGAGAAGGACGACAGCATCATCGACACTTCCACCGGTTTGAACAGCGGCATGTAATTGGTCATGTAATTGGCGCCGACTTCGACATCCGACTGGGTGAAGAAGCGGAAGATCTGGGTCAGCAGGTTACGCTCCTCATCGGAGAGCTTGACCGCCCAGTCCTTGCAGTCCTCGCCGAGGGGGACTTCCTCGGGCATCCAGTGAACCTGCTGCTGCTTCTTCCAGAAATCATAGGCCCACGGATAGCGGAAAGGCTTGTAGGCAGTGCTCGGCGTCAGCAGGCCGGGGCGATCAGTGCTTACATTTGCCATGGTTCGGGCTCCATCATTCTAGCGTCTGCGGCGATCAGCGAATCTGACCTTCGGGACATACAACACACCACATATAGTGTTTTAAATAGGTAAACATCGCAAGATGTGTATATCGCCGCAGCGGCGTAAACTCACAGGAAACCTAGGCCCGCCCGCCCCTCGGCACCGAAACAGCGCGCAGGCCGAGGCGGTAGAGCGCGGCCTGGCCGAGTTCGAGGTCGGCCTGGGTGTGGCAGAGGAAGACGGCGCGTTCGATCCTGGAGTCGGGCCAGTTGAGCAGGTATTGCTGGGCGGTCTGGATCAGGCCCTGCGCGCGTTCATGCGGGCTTTCCCCGCCGCTGCGCGTGCCGAAAAGGGGGATCAGCACCGATTTCAGCGCGCGTTTCTGGCTCATACCGAAGCGCCTGTTTTCGGTGTCGATGGCGGCCAGCGCGTTGCTGACGCATTTGCGGTAGGCGCCGATGAGGCGGTAACCGCGCCCCGGCTCGCCCTGATAGGCGGCGGTGTGGACAAGGAGGCGGACCTTGTGGGTTTTCTTCAGCATGCCGGGCTCGGTGAGGAGGGCGGTGGCCGGCTCAACCCCGGTACGCAGCTGGTGCCCGCCCGCGCGCTGGGCCAGGAGGCGGGCGATCATATCGTCGCGCACAAAGCCATGCCGGTCGCGCCGGCTGCCGAGATAGCGGATGGCGGCGGAGACCGACGCCTCATGGAAACGGCCGAATTCCATCCGCGTGTTTTCCGGGTTCACCCAGACATCAATGTCGTCAATGTCGGCAAGGTCGCCGGTTACAAGCTCGATCAGCTTGGAAGGCTTTGGCCCCTGCGGGCCGACGCGGTAGGAGATATAGCGCCGCTCCGGGATGATGCGGCCGGGCAGGGAGACTTCCATGCCGGGCATCAGCGTGTGGACAAGGCTGTCCGTACTCGGATTGTCGAGGCTGTTGCGGACATGGGTGCGCAGAAGGGTGCGGCAATCCTCGATCACCTGCTGGCGGGAAATGCCCCCACGTGCTTCAAGCTCATAGTCTACCGCGCGCATGCCGGAGATGGAGAAGGGCGCCGTCGAGCGGGCATGGCGCAGAATGACGGTGCCTGCACGCCGGGCGGTCTGGCGGATGCCAAGCTCGAAGAACACGTCAGGCGAGCCGAGCGTAACGTCGGCAATCACGACATCGGCTTCCAGCAGGTTTTCGATCATCTCCTTGTGGATGAGGCCGGAGCGGCTGACCCGGTCGGCGCGGATGATGTCGAGGTTGAGATCCTCGATGACGGGGCGGATCAGTTCCTCGAAGACCGCGTCAAAGTCTGGCGCCTGGCCTTCTTCATCGCTGGCCGGATAGGGCAGGATGACGAAGCAGCGCCGCCCGGTCTGTGTCTTGCTTTCAGGCTCGGAGGATTTCTCCGGTCCTTGTGTCTTTCCTTCAAACGCCATTCCCACGCAGCCCTGCCTCTTGTCGCCCGTTCGGGCGCCGCCCCCAGGCACACACTCTGCCTTGCCCGGACTGGCGTGTCCTAGGCTCCCGAGATCAAACGAAACTATGGGCGGCGGAAGCTGGCAAGGCGCGAGTGGGCCGGCTTTCCGGCGCGGGCGGCCAGGGCGCGGCTAGTGCTCTGTTTCGCGATGGATTCGGGGCAGATTATAATTGCGTAAGGTTGGCGGTGGCCGGGGAGGTGCCCAATACGGCGTCACTCGCCCACACGCCGGGCGGGGACGGGCAGGGCGCAGACGTCCAGCACCTTGGGCGGAAGCGAGACGAGGGCGGGGATGCCCGTATAGTCGCGCTTGGACTCTTTCAGCGTTTCCCATTCGGCAGAGGGCGTCACCATCACGTCATAGGCCGGGCGGTCTTCCACCGGGATGTCTGCGGCCATGCGGGCAGAGAGAATCTGGTTCTCGGCGAGTTTCGAGCGGCGATACTGGCTGATCTGGTGGGCGAGCTTGGTGTCTTCCCCGAAGATAGCGTTCATTTCTTCTTCTGTAGACGGATCAACACGGGGCAGGCGGTGGACGAACTCCATGCCGTCGATCACCCGGCCAAAGACGGTGTAGTTGCGGTCCAGATAGCGCCTTGGCTGGAGGGGGATGAAGATTTCGGTGGAGCCGCTGGCCGGGTCATTGTCGCGGGCCATGCCGAGGGCGCCGGGGCAGTTGAGCAGCCATTCCTTGCCGCCCTCGCGGCCAACGGGGAAGCCATCGCGATGGCCGACTTCGGCCGCGTAGAGGTCGGGATTGCCCTGGGGGGCAAAGCCCTCTTCGGGGATTTCCCGTTCGGCTTCAAAGGGCAGAGTGGGCCAGGCGGCGATGGCCATGTCAAACTCCCGGCCGGCCTGGGCGACATGGCCTTCGACGACGCGGTAGAAATATTCCCCGTCATAGAAGCCTTCGCGGACAGCCTCGCGGATCTGGGCGGCATGGGCGGGGGCGGCCTCAGGGTAGAGCTCGATGGCGACAGTTCCGGTCTGCAGCGTGACAAGAACGAGGTTTTCCGGGTTCACCGCGCGCCAGCCAGAGACAGGCGGAGACACTTCCGGGACAGTTTCGGACACGCCCGGACCGGACATGACACAAGCGGCCCACAAAAGGGCGGCGGAGGCAAAGAGCGCGCGTTTCATGGACGCGACTGTCATCCAGCCGGGGGCGCCCGTCAATTGCCGGGGGCGCTATCGTTCCAATACGAATTCCCGCGTGAGCATCAGCGGTTTGAAGCCGAGCCTGTAATATAAATATTTGGGGCGCTCCGATATGTGCGCGCCCAGGAACACAGTTTCGTGTCCGTGCCGGCGCAGAGCATCCACGCAATGCCTGATGATGGCTGATGCGACGCCGCGGTTCCGATAGGCGGGAAGCGTGTAGAGGTCTTCCACCATGCCCAGGCCGCCCGGACAACGAACCGCCATGCCGTATGCGCACTCGATGCCGTCGATGCTGGCCAGGTAGAGGGTGCACGGACCAATCTTTTTCTTGAAGCCTTCAACGATACCGCGGCTCACCTCGCCGGCAAGGATCGCGTGATTAGTTCGCGCGCCCTCGTCATGGTCGGCTTGGACGAGTTGACCTATGATCTCCCAGTCCCGATCTTGTTCGACCTGACGCAAATTCAGCCGAGGAGCATTGACCGGCGCCAGGTCGCCCGGAAGTACCATTTGCAGGGTCGGGGTGAGCTCCCGATAATCACGCAGCGCTAGATGCGCCAGGAACTGGGGCGGCGTGAAGCAATCGCTGCTCACAAACCGATGCCGGCAATGACCGAAAGCCTGGTCCATCGCTTCGAACACAGCGTGTATTTCCGTCTCGGTCTCGGCGCGCACGCGAGAGACGTGGTTGGATGACCAGACGGAAGGGTGTTGGCGATCTATCACCAGTTGGCAGTGATCGCTCTGGATACACTCATTGCCGAGGGCCCGGTGCCATGCATAGGCGCCCGCTATCGCGGAGAGGTGGCCCGAAGGTGACATCTGAGCCCTCCCAGGCGGCGCAGAGCAGCGTATCTTATGGCGCAGACTGTCGGCGCGCGCGCCGCCCGCGTCAATTGCTCGCGCAGGGGGCTGGGGCCGGATTTGCACAGACACCTAAAACGCAAAACCCCGGAGCGGGGCTCCGGGGCGGGGCAGGGCTGGGAGGAGGGGCGCCTGCCCTCTTGAGGCTCAGTAGGCGTAGGGCCGGCGGCGGAGGGATTGGGCCGCTTCGGCGCGGGCGGCTTCCATCTTCTGGTCGATGATCGCCGGGATGAGGAAGATATCGACAACCCACCAGACGAAACCGATGAGGAAGAAGTAGCTGATGATCTGCAAGACCGCCGTGACCGGCTTGCCGAGATAGAACCGGTGCGCGGAAATCCAGCCGAGGAAGAACCAGAGCAGATAGGCGGCGCCGGCGCTCTTCTTTTCATTGGCAGCGCGCTGCTCGATCAGGATCATGTCTTGGGTGGTGAAGGTCATCTTGGGCCTCCTCAGGCTGTCTTGCAGATAATCATATAGGAAGACGCCGGGCGGGTTCCAGTAATATTTATCGAAAAACGACAAGTTCCTGAGGCAGGCTGCCTGCTCAAACAGGCCCAAACAGGCCCAAAAAGGAAAGGCGGCGGCCGAAGCCACCGCCCTCAATCCAGTTCTTCTGGCCGGGGATTAGAGCCAGTAGGGCTGGACCTTATAGTATGTATAGGCGGCGTCGCGTGCGGCGTGCCCATCATTCTTGGTCAGCTGGTCGATGGAATCGGCCGGGGCTTTCTCAAGCTGCTCCTTGGTGAACGGCACGATATAGCCGTCCTTGTCCTTGCTGTAGTCGAGGGTCGACCAGGGGACGGGGTGATACTTCTCACCCATGCCCAAGAAGCCGCCAAAGCCGACAACGGCGTAGAGGATGGAATTGTCCATCTTGTCCAGCATCACGTCTTCGACCTTGCCGATCTTGTCGCCGGCGGTGTTGTAGACGGATGTGCCGATGGTCCGGCTGGCGGGAATGGCTGTGGTGTGTCCGGTAGGGGTTGGCATGTATGCCTCCTCTTATGTTGCTGTGTACCGGATCAACGCGGGGCTCACCGATAGGTTGTGTTAAATATTGTTAGGCGGGGGGGCGGCTTGGGCGTGGCCCCGGCATCGTGTGCCCGCTTCCCATTCGCGAGGCAGCCTGCTAAGCGCGCCGCCATGTATCAGATCACGGCAAAAGGCCCGCGGGGGCCAGTGGAAACGGCATGGGACGCGTTGGCCTGGGCGGACCCTTCGCCGGCAGGCGCAGTTGATGCCAAGGAAGATGCGCGCGGGGCCTGGCGGCTCGACGCCTTCACCGAGACGATGGAGGAGGCAGAGGAATGCGTCGCCCTCATCGAGGAGGCAGCCCCGGAGCTGACCGCGCGGATCGAAGAGATTGTCGAGCGTGACTGGGTGACGATGTCGCTGGAAGGCCTGCCCCCGGTCAATGCCGGGCCGTTCGTGGTGGCGGGTAGCCATGCGCTGACCGCGTCCTCGCCGGGGAAGATCTCTGTGCTGATCGAGGCCGGGCCTGCCTTTGGCACGGGCCATCATGGCACGACGCTCGGCTGCCTGCTGGCACTTGCCGAAGCGCGGCGCTACCGCAAGCCGGGCCGTGTGCTCGACCTTGGTACCGGATCAGGCGTGCTGGCGATTGCGGCGCTGAAAGTGGGCGCGGAGATGGCGTCGGGCACTGACATCGACCGGGACTCGGTGTTCGTGGCGCGCGAGAACGCGAAGAAGAACCATGTCAGCCGCTTCTTCGTGCATCATGTGCGCGGGGCGAACAATCCGGCGATCCGGCAGGCGGGGCCGTATGATACGGTGTTTGCCAATATCCTGATGAAGCCGCTGATCGGGCTGGCCGGGGAGATCGAACAGCTCTCGGCGCCGGGCGCGACCATTATCCTGTCAGGCCTGCTCCACCATCAGGCCGCGCCGGTGCGCGCCGCCTATGAGGGGCATAACCTGCTCTTCCAGAAACGCATCAAGCGCGACGGCTGGTCGACGCTGGTGTTCCGGAAGAAGGGGTGAGCTTCAGTCTGCGTTTTGTAGGGAGATTTACCCTCCGGCCCATCCCGGGAAGGGGATGGGCGGGGAGGGGATCGCGCCGGGGCGTTGGGGGAGGGAGGGTACGCTTGGCCGGGCGATCTTCAGCTGCCTTTCCGGATGGGGTGCGGGCAGGCAGTAGAATAGAGAAAGGATCAGGCGCGGGCGGCGCGGCGATCCCAGCGTTCCTGGCGGCGGGCCAGGATGTTGAGGCGGACGAGGGCCGCGCGGGCTGTTACCTGGGTCGCGGCGCGGGGGGCGGGCGTGTCCATTGCCGGGCGCAGGACGCTCTCGATCACCATATCGGCGGCGGGCGAGAGGTTGATTTCGGTTTTCATTGTTAATGCCTTGTTAATTATCATTTTGCTGCGGCGCAGCAATGTTTGTGTGCGGCCTATATAGGGTGCGAGCTAAACAAAACAGTATGGAATGTGACGTTTTTGCATGTAAATTTGCATAGCTCACTTGCTTCCCGGCGCCGCAAGATGGCGCTATGATGGGGCATGAGACAGACATTCGACATCAAGGGTGGGCCGCAGGACGGCCGGGCCCATCTTCCGCTTCTTCGCCGTGAACTGACTGCCCAGGGTCTTGATGGCCTCTATGTGCCGCATGACGACGAGTATCAGAACGAATACCTGCCCGACGCCAATGAGCGCCTGGCTTGGGCCAGCGGGTTTACCGGCTCGTTTGGATCGGCCTTCGTGTTTGCGGACAAGGCGGTGCTGTTTGCCGACGGGCGCTACACGCTGCAGGCAGCCGACCAGACTGACCCGGCGCTGTTCGAGGTGGTGGGCATTCCTGATCCTGGCGCGTTTGGCTGGCTCGCCCAGCAGAGCCTGACGGGCAAGAAGGTGGGGTATGATCCGCGCCTGATGAGCCCGAATGATGTGGCCGCGCTGGCGGCGGCGGCGGCGAAGGCCGGGGCTGAACTGGTTGCTGTTTCCGAAAATCCGATTGACGCGGCCTGGACAGACCGCCCGTCCCAGCCGATGGCGAAGGTTGTGCCCCATAGCGTGAAGCATGCGGGGCTCGCCCATGACGACAAGCTCGCAGCGGTCGGCGCGCAGCTCGCCCGCGACGGGGCCGACGCCGCGGTGCTGACCTCACCGGCCTCGCTGGCCTGGGCGTTCAATATCCGGGGCGGGGATGTGAGCTGCACGCCGCTGCCGCTCGGCCGGGCGATCCTCAAGGCGGACGGGTCGGCGGAGCTCTTCATTGACGAGGAAAAGACCGATGGCGCGCTGCGCCGGCATCTGGGCAACCGGGTGACGCTCCGTCCGCTGAGCAAGTTGGAAGAGGGACTGACCGGCCTTTCCGGCAAGACGGTGAGCCTTGATCCGGATGTGGCGTCTGCCTGGTTCTTTGATGAGCTGCAATCGGCAGGGGCGAAGATCCTGCGTCAGCGCGACCCGGTGGCGTTGCCGCGGGCGTGCAAGAATGACGCTGAGATCAAGGGTACGACGGCGGCCCATGCGCGCGATGGCATTGCGCTGACGAAATTCCTCCACTGGCTGGACACTGAGGCGCAGAGCGGCGAGGTGACCGAGATTGAAGCGGTCATGAAACTGGAGGCTTTCCGCGAAGATCTTGGGTCGATGACGGACCTTTCTTTCCCGTCGATCTCCGGGGCCGGCCCGCATGGCGCGCTGCCTCATTACCGGGTCTCGACGGCCTCTGACCGCAAGCTTGCGCGCGGCTCGCTGTTCCTGATCGATTCGGGCGGGCAGTATCTGGACGGGACAACGGATGTAACCCGCACGGTTCCCATTGGTGAGCCTACGGAGGAAATGCGGGCGAATTATACCCGCGTGCTGAAGGGGCATATAGCGCTGGCCGCTGTACGCTTTCCGCCGGGCACCACGGGCACGCATCTTGACGTTCTGGCGCGCCACGCCCTGTGGCAGGCAGGCCTTGATTATCAGCACGGCACCGGACACGGCGTTGGCGTGTATCTCGGTGTGCATGAAGGGCCCCACCGGATTGCCAAGCCGTGGAACGCTGTGCCGCTGATGCCGGGGATGATCGTTTCCAATGAGCCGGGCTTCTACAAGGCGGGCGAATACGGCATTCGCATCGAGAACCTGCAATATGTAACGCCCACGGAGGATATTCCGGGTGGCGAGATTGCCATGCACGGCTTTGAGTGCCTGACCTTTGCCCCGCTCAGCAGGGGGCTCATTGACGTGAAGATGCTCTCCAAAGAGGAGCGCAAATGGGTGAACGACTATCACAAGCGCGTGGTGAAGGTGCTCGGCCGCAAGCTCGACGGCGAGGTCAAGGACTGGCTGAAGGCGGCCTGCGCGAAGATCTGAGGCAGTCTCAGGGCGCGTCCAGAAGCGACAAGGCAAAGGCGGCGAGGCGCTCTGCGCGCTCGTCGCTGAAATCTTCCCGATACTTAAGGATGAGATTGGGATCCCGGATGATGACCGTGGCGTCCAGAAGCGTCTGCGCGACCTTCGCGGCGCGGGCCGTGCGGTTGCCGGTCTCGGCCAGATGCACGCGTACCAGCCGGATGATCTTATCATTGCGGGTGGCGGTGTGGGCGTCAACTGCCCAGGCATTGGCCGCAGCAAGCTCCATGTAGGCAGTAAATAGGGCGGGGTCTGCCTCCAACCGGGTACGCTTCAGCTGGAAGGTTGCGAGCAGAATCTCGCGTAGCTTTTCCTTTGCTGTTGCCTCATGCGCGATGATCTCGTCTGCCATCGCCTCGACGTCTGCAAACCAGCGCTCGGCCAGAGCCGCCATCAGGGACGCCTTGGACGGGAAATAGCGATAAGCATTGGACTGGGACATGCCGCAGACTGCCGCGATCTCTGTGACGGTCACCTTGCTGGCGCCGTGATAGGACAGGAGGCTCTCGGCGGTGGCGAGGAGCTGGTCGCGGATGGCGGCTTCATCGGGCTTGGGGCGGGCCATGTCAGATCCAGCGGCGGACGCGGGCGCGGTAGGCGGCATAGGTTTCACCGAAGATCGCCGAAGCGGCGCGCTCCTCATACGGAATATAGTGGAGCGCAGAGACGGCGAAGAGGCCTGTCGTGACCAGCGTGCCGGGATCACCAAAGGTGTTGATATTGGTGCGGGCAAGGCGGAACTGGCGCGCGGCAAGATTGGTGATGACAAAGCCTCCAGCAAAGAGCGCCCAGCCGGCCAGGTGCCAGGGCGCTGGGAGGAAAGGTAGGGTCCATCCGGCAAGGGCTGCGCCACCCATAAGGGCAAGGCAGATCAGCCAGAGGACAGGCGGAAGCAGGCGGCGCATGGAAGTGGCTCCAGTGTTTCAAAAAATAAATCATAAAAAAAATTATTTATCAATAAAGAAAACCGGAACGGTCTGGTCCTCTATCCTAACCGGCAATGGGCGACGGGAAAAAAGACGCCTCCGATGAGGTCATCGGAGGCGTTTCGGAGTCCGGGAGGACGCCTGAATCAGGTATTCAGATGCTGGCCCAGCGCCCGCAACGGGGTCTTCTGCAGATCGGGGATCGACCCATCGGCCAGTGGGCCGATATTGATCAGGAGGTTGCCGCGCTTTGAAGTGACGTCCTTGTAAAGATCGATCACGTCCTGGCTGGTCATATAATCTTCGGGGATCTCGGCGGAGTTGTAGCCAAAGCCGAGGCCAAGGCCGCGGCAGGCCTCCCATTTATGTTCCTTGGGCACGACACCAAGCCCGAATTCGACGCAGCGATAGTCAGCGAACGGCGCGGGGATCTCTTCCTGCTTTCCGCCTGCGGATCGTTCCTTCATCGCGTCGTTGAAGTCTTTGAGCGTGGCGGGATCGCGCAGGGAGTTGAAGAAGTCTTCTGAGGCAAACCAGCGGTCATTCGTCACCCCGTCGGGCACGGCTTTATAGTAATAGTCGAGCAGGACGGGCACATCTTCGGCATTGGGCCAGCAGATGTCGTTCCAGAAGATCGATGGCTTGTAGCGGTCGATCAGTTCCTTCGCCTGGGCGAGGGCGTATTCGCGGTAATCCTGCTCGGTCGGCACGGCGGCGAACATGTCGCCCATATTGGCGATGGGTGTGTCGCGGAAGGTCCAGTCGAGGCCGCCGGAATAGTAGAGGCCAAAGCGCAGGCCACGCGCGCGGACGGCGTCGGCCAGTTCGCCGACAAAATCGCGCTCGCTATGCCAGCCGGGGCGGTGGGGGTTTTCGACCTCTGTGGGCCAGAGGCAGTAGCCGTCATGATGCTTGGTGACGAAGACGCAGTGGGTGGCGCCGCATTCGACGAAGAAATCTGCCCACTCATTGGCGTCGAAATTTTGGGAGAGAGCGTCAAATTCCGGGCGGAAGTCCGCATACGGCTTGTCGCCATAAAGCTCCTTATGACGCTTGCGGGTTTCGCTGCCCTCGACGCGGACAGCATTGTCGTACCATTCCGAATAGGGGGTCATCACCGCGCTCATATAATAGTCGTCGCCGTGGAGTTCATGAATGGCGCGCCCGCGTGGGGCCCAGGCGGGGATGGTGAACATGCCCCAGTGGATGAAGATGCCGAGCTGTGGCGTAGCGAACCATTCAGGGCAGGGGCGGCCATTTGGACCAATCATGCTATTTCCTCCCATTAATCTAGTCGTATAGAGTTATCTCCTCGGTACGCGTCTCCTCCGCCCCTTGCAAGGGTGACGTAACGTTGCCTGCGAAAGGCGCGAAAAGGGCGCGCGGCAGGCCTGCCTTGCCCAGCGCAGCGGCGGTCCATTGATTGCAGGTGTTGAAAAGACTGTAGCGGCCCTTCGCCTTGACCAGGATTTCACCGGGAACCGGGGTCGGGATCATACGCAGCTCGCCGTCTGCATCGTGCCGGAAGGTCTGGCGGATATGGTCAATCAGGGCCTGCCGGCCCTCACTGTCGACCGTTATGGGCTCGCAGAAATCGTCTACCGAGCGGCCATCGACCGGCACGATCCGTACGGCGGTGTCGTTGAGCCCGGCCAGGGCGCTGAGGACGCGAGCGGGGGTCATGTCGCCGGGCTGGAGCACGCGCGTGAAGAACACAGAATCGCCCCAGCCGAAGAGGATATATGTGTCCGGCGGCAACCAGGCGGGCAGTTCATCCTTCAGTTCGGCCGACCAATCGAACAGCGGGTCGTAGAGCGGCAGGGCAATATCGGTATGGAAGGGGGCTTCGCAGAGATAGGTGGCCGGCTCTCCGGGGGCAGGCAGCTGAGCGCGCCCCTTGGCCGGAAACATCGCCGACAACCAGGCCGCCCCGATATACCAGAAACACAGGATAAGGAGCGCGGCAAAAGTCAGCCCCGCTCCTTTCAGGAACGTCATGATCTGCGCGTGAGCGATCTTCACCCCGCCTCCTGATGCGCGCCTCCCCGTGGCGCCTCAGGAGAGAGGATGGGGCCAAGCCGTGTTTCTGTGCAAGCCCATGAATCTACTTGTTCCTATTTTGTTCTCATGCTATGCCCGCTTCATGCTGCTCTCAATCTCTATCCGTGATTTCGTGCTTATCTCCCGGCTCGATCTTTCGCCGGGAGAAGGCTTCACCGCCCTGACCGGGGAAACCGGCGCGGGTAAATCCATCATTCTGGACGCGATTGCGCTCGCCCTGGGCGGGCCGGCCGATCGCGGGGCCATCCGCGCGGGCGCCGATCAGGCGAGCGTTGCGGCTGAGTTTGACGTGGCGCGGGGGCATCCGGTCTGGCCGCTGCTCAAGGCGCACGGCGTTGGCGCAGAGCCGGGCGAAACATTGACCCTGAGGCGGGTGGTGCGGGCGCAGGGCCCGGCGCGCGGCTTTATCAATGACCAGCCTGTCAGTGCGGCGCTGCTGGCAGAAGCCGGCGACCTGCTGGTGGAGATCCATGGTCAGCATGCCGCCTCCAGCCTGATGCGGCCCTCGTCACATCGCCGGCTGTTGGATCAGTTTGCGGGCAATGAAGGGCTGCTGGCCGAATGCGCCGCCGCCTGGCAGGCGCTGGACGCCGCGCGGGCGGCGCGCGAAGCGCTGAAGGCCGAACAAGCCGCTGCCCGCGAGGCGCGCGAATGGCTCGAAGCATCGGTGGAGGAGCTTGAGCGCCTGGCGCCCCAGGCGGGCGAGGCTGAGCGGTTGGCCGAAGAACGCATGCGCCTGATGCAGGCTGAGCGCGTACAGGAGGCGGTTGCTGAAGCGGAAGAGGCCCTCGCTAAGGGCGGGTCGGAAGCGGCGCTTGGCAAGGCGGCGCGGGCGGCAGAGCGTATCTGCCGGCTGCCGGGTTTCGAGACCGGGGAGGGCGCCCTGGCGCAGACAGCACGGGCGGCGGCTGAGGCGATTGAGCGAGCGTTGGTTGAGGTGCGTGAGGCTGAGATTGCGGTGGCGCGGCTCTCGGCTCTGCCCGAGGCGTCGGGTGATCTTGATGCGGTGGAGGCACGGCTTTTTGCACTACGCGCAGCGGCGCGGAAATATGGCGGGGAGGCGGAGCTGCTGCCCACACGGCTCGAGGCGCTGCGCGCGCGGCTCAACCTGGCGGAGGCGGGCGATACCGGCCTGAAGAAAGCAGAAGCGGCTGAAAATGCGGCGCGGGCACGTTGGCATGGCGCGGCGCACAAGCTGACGCAGGCGCGCAAGGGCGCGGCCGGGCGGCTGGAGGCGGCGATTGCGGCCGAACTTGTTCCGCTGAAGCTCGGCCGGGCGACGATCCGCGTGGCGCTGATCCCGCTGGCCGAGACAGAGGCCGGCGCGGCCGGGGCCGAGCGGGTGGAGTTTGAGGCAGAGACCAATCCGGGCGCAGGCTTCGGGCAGCTGCGCAAGGTGGCCTCGGGCGGGGAGCTGGCGCGGGTGTCGCTGGCGCTGAAATGTGCCCTCGCCGAGGCGGGCAGCGCCGGCACGCTGATCTTTGACGAGGCCGATCAGGGCGTCGGCGGGGCGGTGGCGGCCGCAATTGGCGAGCGTTTCGAACATCTGGCGCGCACGCGGCAGGTATTTGCGGTAACCCATAGTCCACAGGTTGCGGCGGCGGCGGACGGGCATTGGTTGATTGAGAAGCCGCCAGAGGCTGGCGGGACGACCCTCAGCTTGCTAGATGCGAGCGGACGGCGGGAAGAAATTGCCCGCATGCTGTCGGGCGCGGAAGTCACTGATGAGGCGCGCGCGGCGGCAGGGAGGTTGATGGAGGATGCATGAGCGGGGACAAACCAGTCGAGGCGCTGAGCGAGGCAGAAGCGGCGGCGGAACTGGAGCGGCTCGCAAGGGCAATCGCGGACGCGGACGCGGCCTATTACCAGAATGACGCGCCCGAACTGACCGACGCTGACTATGACGCCCTGCGCCAGCGCAACCTTGCCATCGAGGCGCGCTTCCCGGCGCTGAAGCGGGAAGATTCGCCCACCGACCGGGTCGGCGCCGAAGCGGGCGATGGCTTTGCCAAGGCACGCCATAGCGCGCCGATGCTCTCGCTCGACAATGCGTTCACGGATGAAGACGTGGCAGACTTTGCCGTCCGCATCCGGCGTTTCCTGGGGCTTCCGGCGGAGGAGATACTTGCCTTTACCGCCGAGCCCAAGATTGACGGGCTCTCGCTCAGCCTCACCTATGAGGCGGGAAAGCTTACCCGGGCGACAACCCGCGGAGACGGGCAGACCGGCGAGGATGTGACGGCCAATGCCCGCACGCTGACGGATATTCCCGAGACGCTCAAAGGCAAGGGCTGGCCGGACCGGATTGAAGTGCGCGGCGAGGTCTATATGGCCAAGTCTGCCTTCGCAGAGCTCAACGCACGGGAGGCCGAAGCAGGCCGCAAAGTGTTTGCCAATCCGCGCAATGCGGCGGCAGGAAGCCTGCGCCAGCTTGACGTGGAGATCACGAAATCCCGGCCCCTGCGCTTCTTCGCCTATGCCTGGGCGGCGGCGAGCGCGCCGTTTGCGGAGACGCAGTTTGACGCGGTGACAGCCTTTGCCGATTGGGGCTTTGTCACCAATCCGCGCATGGTCCGTATCGAGACGGTTGAGGAGATTATCGCCTATTATCAGGAGATCGAGGCGCAGCGGGCGGGCCTTGAATATGATATTGACGGGGTGGTCTACAAGGTTGACCGGCTGGACTGGCAGCAGCGACTCGGCTTTGTCAGCCGCGCGCCGCGCTGGGCGATTGCGCACAAGTTTCCGGCCGAGAAGGCCGTCACCACGCTGCTCGGCATCGACATTCAGGTGGGGCGCACAGGGTCGCTGACGCCGGTGGCGCGGCTTGAGCCGGTGACGGTGGGCGGGGTGGTCGTTTCGAACGCGACGCTGCACAATGAGGACGAGATTGCCCGCCTTGGCGTGAAGCCGGGCGACAAGGTGGAGATCCAGCGGGCGGGCGATGTGATCCCGCAGGTGCTGCGCGTGGTCGAGGCGGGGCAGGGCGCGCCCTGGGCGATGCCGGACACATGTCCGGTCTGCGGCTCGGCAGCGGTGCGCGAGATTGATGATGCAGGCCGCGCCGATGTGCGCCGGCGCTGTACCGGCGGGCTGATCTGCGCGGCGCAGGCGGTCGAGCGGCTGAAGCATTTTGTCTCGCGCAAGGCGCTGGATATTGACGGGCTTGGCGAGAAGCAGGTGATCCTCTTCCATGAGAAAGGCGTGCTGAAGGCGCCGCAGGACATCTTCCGCCTGAAGAAGAATATCGAGGCGGCCGGCCTGCCGCCGCTGGAAGACTGGGAAGGTTTTGGCGCCCAGTCAGCCAGGAAGCTTTACAGCGCCATTGATGCGCGCCGGAAGGTGCCTTTCGCGCGGTTCCTCAATGGCCTTGGCATCCGCTATGTGGGCCAGACAACGTCGGCGCAGTTTGCGCGCAGTTTCCTCAGCTGGCAGAGCTTCTGGGTGGCGGTGAAGGCGGCCGAAGAGGGCGGCGTGGAGAGCGAAACCTATAATGAGCTGATCGGGATTGACGGCATCGGCCAGGCAGCCGCCCGCTCGCTGATGGCATTTGAGGGCGAGCCGCACAATCGCGAGATGCTGGCCGCGCTGCTCGAAGAGGTCGAGGTGGAGGATGAGATCCCCGCCGCAACGGGCAGCCCGGTGACCGGTAAGACGGTGGTGTTCACCGGCACGCTGGAGAAGATGACGCGGGATGAGGCCAAGGCGCGGGCGAGCGCGCTGGGCGCGAAGGTGGCCGGGTCTGTTTCGGCAAAGACCGATATCGTGGTTGCCGGGCCGGGCGCAGGCTCAAAGCTCGCCAAGGCCGAGCAGCTCGGGCTGACCGTTATGAGTGAAGATGAATGGCTCGCCCTGATCGGCGAGAGCTGAGCCGGGCGTTTGAGAGTGGGTGACGGCCTGTCGGTCAGTTCCCGCCGGGAATGAGCCGTTGCAGGAAGGACCGGCGCGTCGGTTCGTCGACGGTTTCCGGGTTCAGGCCTTCATTGGTCAGCAGCCGGTAGCTCATCTGGTACCAGTTTCCACCCGGATAGTTGTGGCCGAGCGTTGCCCCGGCAACCAGCGCCTGGTCGCGCAGGCCAAGGGTCAGATAGGCTTCGACAAGGCGGTGCAGCGCTTCTTCGGAGTGGGAGGTCGTCTGGTATTCGGTGACAACCTTGCGGAAGCGGTTGACGGCCGCGAGGGTCTGGTTTGTGCGCAGATACCAGCGCCCGATCGTCATTTCCTTGCCGGCGAGCTGGTCGTTGACCATGTCGAGCTTCACGCGCGCGTCGCGAGCGTATTCGCTTTCGGGGAAACGGCGGATCACTTCCAGCAGGGCGTTGCGCGCGCTTTCGGTGGTGGCCTGGTCGCGGCCGACATCGGTGATCTGGTCGAAATGATTGAGGGCGATCAGATAGTAGGCATACTCGGCCTCCGAGCCGCCCGGATGCAGCGAAAGATAACGCTGCGCGCCCGAAATCGAGGTTGTGTAGTCGCGGGAGCGATAGGAGGCATAGGCCGACATGACCATCGCGCGGCGCGCCCATTCCGAATAGGGGTGCTGGCGCTCGACTTCCTCGAAGAACAGCTTGGCCCGCGCATAGTCGCGGCGATCAAGCCGGTCGGTTCCCTGATTGTAGAGCTGCTCGACAGGGCGCTCGACATAGGCAAGCTCAGGATTCCGGCGGTTTGAGGCGCAAGCCGTAACCAGCAGGGCGCTGGCGAGAATCACGAGGGGAAGGGGCGTCAGTTTCGGCATGCAGTGCGGCCTCGCGCTGTCAGAACATTTCGTCAGCTTGATTAGACCGGATTGTGCGGGGTTTCCAAGGCCGTTTGTCATCTCGGGTACAAGAGCCGTGTGGGCAGGCCTGCCCTTGCCGCGGCAGAGCTGCGCTCTAGCTAGCCTTTGGTGAGGGATAGTTTGTCCGCCAACTGGACCTGGCAAAGCATATCCAGCAACCCAGTGGCACAGGCAGGGAATGCCATGAGACCGGTCAAAATATGTGATGCGACCCAAGTGGACCGTCAGGTCGGCGAACGGATGCGCCGGCGGCGTATCCTGCTGGGGCTGACGCAGGACCAGGTCGCTGACGCGCTGGGGATATCCTATCAGCAGATCCAGAAATACGAGACCGGGGCCAACCGGATCAGCGCGGGGCGTCTGGCCCAGATAGCCGAAGTGCTTGAAGTTCTGCCGGGTTGGTTTTTCGGTATTCCCGAAACTGCCGATGCGCCGGGAAGTTCGTCGCGGGCCGTGATCGAGCTTGTGCGTAACTTCTCCCGGATCGAGGATGATCGGGTGCGCGCTCACCTGATGGCGCTGATACGGTCCCTCTCGGGTAGCGGTGATGTGTATGAGGTGTCAGGCGAGACGGCCGGGACGGCCGCTTTACTCCCAGATGGCGCCATGAATGGTCAGGTCTGAGGGGAGTAGTGCCCTGATCTTAAGGGAAGATCAGACCGCTGCGCGAACATCCTCGGCGGCTTCGGCATGATTTCCCGCTTCTTCCCAGCACCAGGCTGAAGGGTTTGCGAGCAAAGCGCGCACCAGCTTGTTGTTGATGCCATGGCCGGGCTGGACGGCGTCATAGGCCCCGGCAATCGGCGCGCCGGCGAGCATCAGGTCGCCCACAGCGTCGAGCATCTTGTGACGGATGAACTCATCTTCCACGCGCAGGCCTTCGGGGTTCATCACGCCGTCTTCGTCAATCACGACCGCGTTTTCCAGCGAGCCGCCGCGGGCAAGGCCCATCGAGCGCAGCATGTCGACATCGCGGGCAAAGCCGAAGGTGCGGGCAAAAGCGAGATCGCGGGCAAAACTGCCCGGAAGAAGGCGCAGGGCCATCTGCTGAACGCCGATGGTTTTGTCGGTATATTCGATGCGGGCGCGCATGGTGAGGCTGTCATCGGCTACCGGGGAGAGGGAGGCGCGCTTGGGGCCGTCGGTGACTTCCACGGTCTCCAGGACGCGGATACGGCGGCGCAGGGCGCCCTGGGCCTTGATGCCAGCCAGCATCATCATTTCGTAGAAGACCGAGGAGGAGCCGTCCATGATCGGGACTTCGGCGGCGTCGATCTCGACGAGGAGGTTGTCGATGCCGAGGCCCGCGATGGCGGCCAGCAGATGCTCGACGACGGCGACGGAGACGCCGTGATCATTGCTGATCGTGGTGCCAAGCTGGGTATCGCTGACGGTTTCGGCATGGGCGGGGACGCGGCCCGTGCCTTTGGGCACATCGGTGCGCAGGAACACAACCCCTGTGTTTACAGGGGCCGGGAGCAGGTTCAGGCGTGCGCGCTGACCGCTGTGCACGCCGACTCCGGCGCAGCTGACGGCTTTTGCGAGCGTGTGTTGCATGTCGACCATGAGCCCTGACACCTGACTGGCGGCTGCACCCGTGGCAGCCTTTGAAATCCATTTGGCAAGGGTAGGGGAAAGCATCAAAACACGGGATATTGCGTGTTGTTACAAGATGGGGCGTGTTTCGGGGTCAGTGCCTTGAAAAATATGGAGACATTTGTGTAACAAAACCTGTCACCACAGGGACACAGTGCGTCTCAAATTACCAGTTTCGGGACAATTCAGGACATTTCAGGACAAAACGGGACACGCCCGGCCGCAGGGGGCCGGGCGCGCTGTCGTTTGGTTCAGAAGCAGATCAGTTGTTGGCCGACCGGCGCAGGAAGGCCGGGATTTCCAGATCGGCATCGTCGAACGGGGCCGGCTTGGGGTGGTCATCTGGCGAGGTGACGATCTGCGCCGGGACGGCGGGCACATCGCTCGTATCGTTCTGACCCTGGGGTGTCGGGCGGCGCCAGCCGAAGAGGTTGGCAAAGCCCGCAGAGGGGGCATCGCGGGCAGGGCGATCTGCGGCCGGGGCGTCCTTGCGGTCGGAGAAGACTGCCGGCATCGGGCCGGGCGTCTCTTCCTCGTCTTCGGCAATAACGGTCTTGGCGGCGGCTGGCTGGGGCCGCGTGATGACAACCGGGCGGTGTTCATCGTCCTCAGCAAAAGCCGGGGCCGTGGCGTCGTCTTCCGCCTTGTCTGTCTCCGCGATCGTTTCGAGCAATTCCTCGACTTCGATCTCAGGTTCGGCAGTGGCGAGAGGCGCTTCCTCGACCGGGGCGGCGACGGGCTGGCGCACGCTGCCGGTGGCCGGCAGGGCGGCGGGCAGGCGGCGGGCCGCTTCATCAAGGCCGGCAGCGACCACGGATACGCGGATGCGGCCTTCCAGCGCGGTATCGAAGGCCGAGCCGATGATGATGTTGGCTTCGGGATCTGCCTCGCGGCGGATCTCGTTGGCGGCCTCGTCCAGTTCGAAGAGGGTCATGTCATAGCCGCCGGTGATGTTGATCAGCACGCCCTTGGCGCCGCAGATCGTGACATCGTCGAGCAGGGGATTGTCGATGGCGGCGCGGGCGGCGTCGAGCGCGCGGGTTTCGCCGGTGGCTTCGCCCATGCCCATGAGGGCCGTGCCCATGCCGCGCATGATGGCGCCGACATCGGCAAAGTCGAGATTGATCAGGCCGGGCATGACGATCAGATCGGTGATGCCGCGCACGCCGTTATAGAGCACGTCATCGGCCATGCGGAACGCGTCGGCGAAGGTCGTGCGGTCATTGGCGATGCGGAAGAGGTTTTGATTCGGCACGACGATCATCGTGTCGACATGGCTGCGGATGCGCGCCAGGCCATCCTCGGCGAGCTTCATCCGGTGGGTGCCTTCAAAGCCGAAAGGCTTGGTCACGACGGCAATCGTGAGGATGCCGAGTTCCTGGGCGGCGCGCGCGATAACGGGCGCTGCGCCTGTGCCGGTGCCCCCGCCCATGCCGGCGGCGATGAACACCATATGGGCGCCTTCCAGATGGAGGCGGATTTCTTCAATCGACTCTTCGGCAGCGCGGGCGCCGATTTCAGGACGCGCGCCAGCGCCGAGACCGCCGGTGGTCTCAAGGCCAAGCTGAAGCTGCAAGTCAGCGCGCGAGCGGGCAAGGGCCTGCGCGTCGGTGTTGGCGACCACAAACTCCACACCCTGAAGGTTGGCTTCAATCATGTTGTTGACGGCGTTGCCACCGGCACCGCCTACGCCAAAAACAACGATTTTGGGTCTGAGTTCTTGGGTCATCGTGCGCCTGTTCTCACAATTTCGCGTCCCGCCGGGCCATATCAGCGCCCACCATCGCGTGGCGGGGCTAAAAAACGCTTAAGTGAATGTGGATGGCGTCAGAAACTTTTGAGGGAAAGTTTCGTTAGAAATTTTCCTTCAGCCAACGCAGCGCTGTATTCACCAAAGTGCCCGATCCGGCGGTGTCCTCTGTTGATGACACGCCAGCCCGCGCGGCATCTGCAAACCCCAACTCCGGATAGAGTATCAGGCCAGATGCGGTGGAGAAAGCCGGTGTTGCCAGTGCCTCCCCCAGAAATTCAGATATCACGGGGCGTCCGAGGCGCACCGGCGCGCGCAGATAGCGGCTGGCCACTTCGCGGATGCCCGGAAGCTGGCTGGCGCCGCCCGTCAGCACGACGCGGTGGGGGAGGACTTTGCGCACATCACTGGTTTCGAGCAGCTGCGCAACCAGCTCAAAGGTTTCCTCGATGCGCGGGGCAATGATGCGGGCGATATCGCCGCGCTCGGTGCGCACGGCATGCAGGCGGCCATCATCGCCGAGGCGGGCAGCTTCCACGCGCTCGGCAAGGCCGGGGCCTTCAAGGTCGGCGGTGCCAAAGATGGTCTTGATGCGCTCTGCGGCGGCAAAGGTGGTTCCAAGGCCCTGGGCGAGGTCTGCGGTGACATGCTGGCCGCCGGCGGGCACAAGGCCGAGCCAGGCGGGCGCGCCGTTCATGAAAACGGAGACGGCGGTGACGCCGGCGCCCATGTCGATACAGATCGTACCATTCTCAAGCTCGTCCTCGATCAACGTGCCAAGGCCCGAGGCAATGGAGGAGGGGACCAGCTTGGTGTAGCCCAGATGTGCGCGGCCCAGGCATTCGATCAGATTGCGGACAACCGATTTGGGCGCGGTGATGACGGCCATGCGGACATGCAGCGTGTTGGCGATCATGCCGACAGGCTGGCGGACGCGGCCGGCGGCACGGTCAAGCGTGTAGACGACCGGCCAGGCGGCGAGGATGTCTGAATTCTTCTGCGGCACGCGGGCGATGGCCTGGGCATGAAGGCGGCGTACATCGCGCTGGGTGACCGCGCGTCCGCCCGGCTCGATCTGAGCTTCGACGAGACAGGAGACAACCTGCGGGCCGCTGATGCCAAGGATCACTTCGCTGATGGGTTCGCCCGCTTCGCGCTCGGCGTCCTCGACGGCGACGCGGATGGTGCGTTCCAGGCCGTCCATATCGGTGATGCCCGAGCCGTTATAGCCGCGCGTCTGCTGGCGGCCGGCGCCGAGGATCTGGATGCGGCGGGGGCCCGAGCCATCCGGGCGGCCGATCAGGCAGGTGGTTTTCGAGCAGCCGATGTCAAGCGCCGCTATGGTGCCGGCGCGCTGGCTCTGAAGGCGGGCGAGGCGTTTTGCTGAGAGATTTGCCATCAGGTGCGCTCGCCGCGCGGGGTGAGGGGGGCGGCCAGCTTTGCGTCTTCCGAAACGCGCAGATAGACGCGGCCGCGGGAGCGCAGATCGATCATGTCGAGCGGGCGCTGGGTGAGTGCGGTGCGCACCTGGAGCTGCGCCAGGCGGTCGAGCGCAGGCTCAAGCGCTTCGTCCTCAGGCAGACGAACCGTCACGCCACTGACAAAGCGCATGTCCCAGCGGCGATCCCCGACGCGGGTGGCCACGGCGACGCGGTCGTTGATGTCGGGCGAGGCGGCGAGCGCGCGGGTGAGCTGCGGGGCCGCTTCAGGCGCGCCATGACCGGCCAGGCGCAGGAGGTGGCCATGATCTTCGGCTTTTGCGTCGGGCAGGATGCGGCCAAGGCCGTCAACGACTTTCCAGTCGCGCCCGTCATGCCAGAGGGCAACAGGTTCAGCCGCTTCGGCGAGGATCACGACCTGGCCGGGCCACAGGCGGTGTACACGGACGTTGAGGACGTTCTTGGTGGATTCGACACGGCGGCGGATGACATAAGGATCGGCGCGGAACATGTTCTCGCCTGGCTCGATCATGGCGGCGGCGCGCACTTCAGTGGCAAGGGCCGGGTTCATTTCAAGCCCGATGACGGAGACCGAGCGCACATCGACGCCAACCAGACGGGCGGTATCATCCATGAAGCCGCCAAAGCGCGAGCCGATCTGCGACATCGATCCGCCCATCCAGGCGGCGGTGGCGACGAGGATGGCGATCAGCATCACGATGCCGAAGATCACCGAGGAAACGCGAACTTCCTCGCCGGTGGTTTCGTCAATGATCGTGGCGGGCGCGCGGCGGCGGCCGGGAACGGACTGGTTGCGCTCTATCTTTGGCATGAGGCGTCCTCGATCATCCAGGCGACGAGTTCCTCAAACGCCATACCCATATGCGCGGCCTGCTCGGGCACGAGCGAGGTCGGCGTCATGCCGGGCTGGGTATTGGTTTCGAGGATCACGAGCCGGTCCTTCTGTTCGTCATAGCGGAAATCAGAACGTGTTGCCCCGCGGCAGCCAAGCGCCTCATGCGCGAGAAGCGCGGCGTCCATCGCCGCCTTCGTCACATGCGCGGGCAGGTCTGCCGGGATCACATGTCTTGATCCACCAGCAGCGTATTTTGCATCAAAGTCGTAATAGTCCCTTAAGGTCGTGATCTCGGTGACAGCGAGGGGACGATTTCCGAGGACGGCGACGGTCAGCTCGCGGCCGGGAATGTATTCTTCCGCCATCAGATAGTCGCCATAGCGCCAGTTCGGGCCGGTCAGCTCCTGCGGCGGGCCGTTGGCGCCTTCGCGCACGATCAGCACGCCGAAGCTGGAGCCTTCATTCACCGGCTTGATGACATAAGGCGGGGGCAGGGCGTGGGCGGCGGCGGCCTCGGCGCGGGTGACGCGCTTGTCGTCTGCCACGTCCAGCCCGGCAGAGCGGTAGACGGCTTTCGATTTCAGCTTGTCCATCGCCAGGGCCGAAGCGAGCACGCCGGAATGGGAATAGGGGATGCCCATCACTTCGAGCACGCCCTGCACGCAGCCATCCTCGCCCCAGGGGCCATGCAGGCCGTTGAGCACGACATCGGGTTTGGCTTCGGCAAGCTGGGCGGCCAGATCGCGGGTCACGTCGATCTCGGTGACGTCATAGCCCGCCTTGCGGGCAGCCGCCGCCATCTGCTGGCCGGAGGACAGGGAGACGGGCCGTTCCGAAGACCAGCCGCCATAGATCACTGCTACCCGTTTCATGGCCCGATTCATGGGGAGTTCCTCCTGCCGCCTACTGCCGCGCATCACACGCCTTGATGCCCTTGTCGTGGTGAACACTGACTTAAGACGTGGGGCTGGGCGGCTGTCAGGCGGGGGCAGGGCCGTTTTGCGGCAGATTACGGAAATATCATGTGGGCCATTGGCGCGCCGCGCCGGAGCCGCGTGCCGGCGAAAGCCCCGGAAACAGGCTTTCCTATGGGCTTGCCAGAGAAGACGGCGCCCCATAATTGAGAATGATAATCATTAGCGTTTGAAAAAGGGGATTGACTACAACTGTAGTCATATAGGATCACGCCTTCATCTTATTGAAGATCGAGAAATCGATACCGAAAAACGGAATGACATCTGGGCGGCGCTGTCAAGCACGCAGTCGCACGCGCCAAAGGGAGGAACGTAGTATGCCGCTGAAATCGCTGCTCTTGGGAAGCCTGGCCATGATCGCTTTTGCCGGTCCGGCCTGCGCGGATACGGCCCCCGCAACCGGAACGGATCGTTCTACATATGCTCCGGCAGACTTTGCCCAGTATGGCCCGGTGAACGCGCTGGACATGGTGCGCCGCATTCCCGGCTTTGCGATCCTCAGCGATAACAGCGGCAATCGCGGCTTTGGCCAGGCGCGCGGGAACGTGTTGATCAACGGCCAGCGCGTCTCGGCCAAGGCGAACGGGGCCGAAGCGGCGCTGGGGCGGATTGCCGTGGCGCGGGTGGTGCGGGTCGAGGTGCTGGACGGCGCGCAGACCGACATTCCCGGACTTTCCGGCAAGGTGGTGAATGTCATCACGGACGGTGAGGGCACCACCGATGGCACCTGGCGCTACAAGATCCGCCTGCGGGAAAACCTGCCGCCCTCGCTGAACGAGGGCACGTTGACGCTGGCCGGCGCCAAGGGCGCGCTGAGCTGGAGCCTGGAGGCCGACAGCTCCCCGCAGCGGGCGGCCGATGCCGGCTGGCGGCTGATCCAGGACGGGCAGGGCGCCCTGCTGGAACAGCGCAATGAGGATTTCACGCGGGTGACCGATGACGTGTCCCTTTCAGGCTCTCTCGGCTGGAAACCGGCGAGCGGGGTGATCGCCAATCTCAATGCCAAGATCGGTGTGTGGGAAATGGATGGCAAGCAGATATCCAAGACCTATCCGCTCGGCGCGTCGGAAGGGCGGCGGCTTTTCCAGTTTGCCGAGGATGAGTGGAACGCGGAAATAGGCGGGGATTATGAATTCGACGCCGGGCCCGGCCGGCTGAAATTCATTGGCCTCGCCCGCCATGAGCACAGCCCCTTCATTGACCGGTTCCAGATGGCGGGGCTCGATGGCTCGGGCCAGTATGCCTCCAGTTTCACGCAGACGGTGGACGAGGGCGAATACATCCTGCGCAGCGAATACGCCCTTCAGACGGGGCAGGGGCGCGACTGGCAGATTTCGGCTGAGGGCGCGTTCAACTTCCTTGAGGCGGAAGCCGCCTTTGAGGAGGCTATTGGCGGCGGGCCGCTGGTGCCTGTGCCGCTGCACCTGGCCAACAGCCGCGTGGAGGAGCGCCGGGGCGAGGTGATCCTCACCCATGGGCGCGCCCTGTCGCCCAAGCTCAGCCTGCAAGTCTCCGGCGGCGTGGAATATTCCGAGCTCACACAATCGGGCGACGCAGAGAATGCGCGCGCCTTTACCCGGCCCAAGGGTATTTCCAGCCTGTCCTGGCAGCAGAGCGATACGCTGAAATTCGTCGGCAAGGTGGAGCGCCGTGTCGGCCAGCTCAATTTCTATGACTTCATCTCCTCGGTGGACCTTGACCTTGGCAATGGCCAGTCGGGCAATACCGAAATCGTGCCCAGCCAGTCCTGGCGCTATTCGCTGGAAGTGCAGAAGGACTTCAGGGACTGGGGCGCCTCCACCGTGCGCCTGATCTATGTCAACCTTGAGGACGTGGTGGATCAGGTGCCGATCGGGCAGGGCGTGGGGCCGGGCAATATCGACAGCGCCAAGGCCTATGCGCTGGAGACCGAATCGACGCTGAAGCTTTCAAGGCTCGGCTTTGCGGGGGCCGAACTCACCGCCACAGGGCGCTATTATGATACCGAAGCCGACGATCCGGTGACGGGCATCCGCCGCTCGATCAATGGCCATCTGATCTGGGACTATAATATCGAGCTGCGCCAGGATGTTCCGAGGACGGACATCGCCTGGGGGCTGGTGCTGGAAGGTTTCAAGCAGGAGCCTTTCTACCAGCTCTCCGATACCCAGCTTTCGGGCAACGAACCGCCTTTCCTGATGGCCTATCTGGAGCATAAGGACATCGCCGGCATGACCGGCAAGGTGGCGCTCGGCAACCTCACCAACCAGAAAGACACCTATTGGCGCCGCGTCTATGCCGGCGACCGGAACGGGGCGCTGGTGCGTACGGAGGAATACTCCCGGGCGTTCGGGCCGATTTTTACGGTGGAGTTGAAGGGGAAGTTTTGAGGGGGAATCGGGAGACTATTGTTATGATTCGCAATCTTAACGAGCGGCGCTATAAACTTAAAAGATGTTTTTCGATGTGAAATTAACTAAATTTTGATAGAAATCAAAAGTCTGTGGAAATCTCTCAAACGGCGTTTGACCACTATATGTAGATAAAATTTTGTTTCAGGGCGCTATATGTGCGCATTTTTGTTCGCTTCCCGAAAGGATTAAGCGAATAACCCAGTTGACGTCGGGAGCGTTTGGTTAAAGCAATAACACCTGCAGCGTGGTTCAGACGCTGCAGGTGTAAATTTGCGAACCCCATAGCGAGGGCTAATTGTCATGACGGACCAAACATCGCGCGATCCGCCTAATGGCGTCAAGCCCTTTCTATGGCTCACCCTAGAAAGGAGCTCCCATGAAAGAAATGGGGAAACCGTCTCGCGTCCTGACATATGAGGATGCAATCGAGGTTTGGCTAATGCGGTGGGATGGCTGGCTGCAGAGCCGAATTGCTGCCCATTTCGATGTCAACCAAGGTCGGATTAGCGAAGTCCTAAATGGCATGCGTCATTTCGGTTCAGCGGCTGACGCGGCTGAGCGCCGCGACAAAGCCGCCTGAAGTAGAGCTACTGCTCAGGAAAGGAGGTGAAAGCAGATGTCCAATGGATCTCGTGCGCGCAGCGCGATTTCAGGCCGGTTTGTTACTAAGAAACACGCAAGCCGAAGCCCGAAAACGACTGTAGTAGAGCGCGTTAAACCGGCGAAACCTACCAAGAAACGGTAAGGTTCGCCGATCATTCAAAAAGCGGGATTTTTGATCACCGCAACGGGCCGGAGTTCTTTGCGGGAAGCCGGCCCGTTTTTTTTACACAGATAGGCAATAAGGTCGTTGCGACATAAGAGTCCCATGGGTGGTGAAATATTCAAGTTAGCAAACTGTACTCTGTATAGGGCGCACCGATACCCGCCGGCCTGTGCGCAAGATGGTGGGTGACGCCTTCGGCTAACCCACCCTACTGTTTTCTGTTTTTGAGGGTGTGCCGGGCCGCTCCCCCCTCCGCCCTTCGGGCACCTCCCCCGTGAACGGGGGAGGAGAAAGGGGCAGACCGCCCTTACCTTGAACCCCTCTCCCTTGGGAGAGGGGCAGGGGTGAGGGGGTGCTGGGTTTCAGTCTGGCGACGCGTTTCGGGGGGACGTTGCGCTCCCTCACCCCCAACCCCCTCTCCCAAGGGAGAGGGGGCTTTTAGGCTAAACCCTCTGCACACGGCCCATGCGGCGGACTTCCCAGCGCAGCTCCACGCCGGAGGTTTCCAGCACTCTTGCTCGAACCAGTTCGCCGAGGGCTTCGAGGTCGGCCGCCGTGGCCTCGCCGGTGTTGATCAGGAAGTTGCAATGCAGGGGAGAGACCTGCGCGCCGCCCACCTTGAGCCCGCGGCAGCCGGCTGCGTCGATCAGTTTCCAGGCGGAGCGTTGATCGGGCGTGCCCGGAGGGTCCGGGTTGGCGAAGGTGGAGCCGGAGGTTTTCTCTTTAATCGGCTGGGTCTCGGCGCGGCGGGCCTGGAGGGCGGTGATGGCGGCGGCGATCTTGTCCGGCTCGCCGGTGCCTGTGCCGCGCAGGACAAGGCGGGTGACGATGAAATCGCTGGGCAGGTCTGTGTGGCGATAGCTGAACGCCACCGGGGCGTGGCCGTCGCCATAGACCTGCCGCGCGCCGGCGCGGGTGATGCCTTCCAGACGCACCAGCACGTCTTTCAGCTCACGCCCGTAACAGCCGGCATTGGTGCGGGTCGCCCCGCCCAGCGAGCCGGGAATGCCGGAGAGGAATTCGAGCCCCGTGATGCCATTGGCGGCGGCGGCTCTGGCGGCAGCAAGATCCAGCGCGCCGGCGCGGGCGCTGAGGGTGAGGCCATCGGTGGCTTCAATCTCGCCCCAGTATTTGCCCATCAGGCGGATGACGATGCCCGGAATACCGCCATCGCGGACGATGAGGTTTGAGCCGACGCCAAGCGGAGTGACCGGCACGGCCGGATCGAGCGCTTTCAGGAAGGCGGCAAGGTCTTCCTCATCGGCGGGCAGGAAGAGAGCGTCGGCCGGCCCGCCGACGCGGAACCAGGTATAGGGCGCCAGCTCTGCGCCGGGGATCAGCTTGCCGCGCACTTCGGGTAAATCGGGTGGGAGGGTAGGCAGGGTCATGGCGGAAACGGGTTTCCTGAACCGCGCAGAGAGTCAAGTAAGGGGCTTGGGGGGCGCCGCGCGCCTCAGCGGCGGGGGCCGCGGGGGGGAAGCTCTCCGGGCTGGAGCCCCTGGGCCAGGCGGCGGTCGTCCTTCTCGGGTTTCTCCGGGGCCGCGAGGCTGGCCACCGAAACATTGCCGGAAGCATCCTGATAGCTGGCCGCCAGTTGCAGGACGACGGTGTAGAATTCTTCATAGGTCACGATCCGGTCGAGATTGGGATCGAAGCGGACCGGATTGGCAAGGGTATCGTCGCGCACCGGCATGTTGGCGGCCCAGGCCTGCTGTTCCAGCGCGGTCAGCTCGCCATCGCCATTGGCGTCGGCCAGCGCAAAGGCGGCGGCGATGCCTTCGCGCAGCTCTTCCTGCGTGATGATGCCATCGCCATTTGCGTCGAAGCTGACGATCAGGACGCCGCCGGGCACCAGGCGCTCGGGCTTGCCGCCTTTGCCGCCGGGCAGGGACATCTTGTCGGGCCGGCCAGCCTGCTGGCCGGGCAGGCGCACGATCTCGTCTGTATCAATGGCCCCTTCCTCACCGGAGGCGGCCGCCGTGAAGGGTAAAACAAGCGACAGGGCAAGGCAGGCAAGGATAGCGCGCATGCGAGGAAAGCTCCTGAAAGGCAGGCCGGTATAACCTAGGTGGGTGTGGCGTCTTTGCAACACCTAAGTGCAGGCTTGGGGGCCAGCACGGCTGAACTGGAGGCAGCGTGAGGTAAGCAGTATTAACCCCGCCTTAACGCTCGCAGCACCATTCATTAACCAGTATAAACTCTCGCGAGTCGCGGCGCCTGTTTCTGCGCGCGGACGGCAATGATCGGTGCAAGATGCGCCAAACTAGAGGCCCGGTAGCTCGATGACCGCTGAACAGATGCCCATTCTGATGGCTATTGGCACCGCGCTTCTGGCGCTGGGGGCGCTCCTCTGGGCGCTTCGGGTGTCAGACGGCGCGCGCGGCGCGGCCAAACGCTACCGGGAAGTCGCCGGAGACCGCGAAACCGAAAATGCCGGCCTTAAATCTGTGTTAGGTGCCCATCCGGGCGTTATTCTTGTCTGGCAGGGCGACAAGCTGGAGCTCGACGGGGACGAAATCACGCCGCCGGAGCTTTACGGCTCCCCTGTGGCGCTGGCCGGCCTCTTGAGTTTTACCGATGACGCGATCTCGCCGGACCCGGCGGTGCGCATCGTCGAGGGGCTTGCCGATCTGGAAGCGCGGGATTCGGCCGGGCAGGATACGACGCTGCGCATCCGCCTGCGCGAGCTGCGCGAGAGCGGCCAGCCTTTCTCGCTGACGATCATCGGCACGTCGGGCCGGTTCCTGGAGGCCGATGGGCGCACGGCCGGCGTGCGCGCGGTGGTCTGGATCAACGATACGACGATCAAGGGCCTGGAAGAGAGCTCGGCCCGCGGCAAGCTGGAAGAGGCGCGCCAGGTGATTGCGCGCGACCCGACCGCCTTCCTCGACATGCTGGGCAAGGCGCCGTTCCCGGCCTGGCGCGTGTCGGGCATGGGGCGCCTGCAATGGGCCAACCCCGCCTATATCGAAGCGGTTGATGGCGGCAATCTCGACCGCGTGCTGGAGCGTCAGGTGACGCTCGACCAGGCCGTCAGCGAGCAGGCGCGCAAGACGATTACCGACGGCGCCGAGCATGACGAGACGCGGCATATCGTGGTCAACAACCAGCGCCGGGCAATGCGCGTGCTGACATTCCCGCTCTCGGGCGGGGCAGGGTGTATGGCGTTTGACGTGACCGATCAGGAAAACTCCCGCGAGGAGCTTAACCGGCATGTGCGCGCCCATGACGAGACGCTCAACCATGTGGCCGACGCCGTGGCGATCTTCGGGCCTGACCGCAAGCTCAACTTCTACAACAAGGCCTTCCGCGACATGTGGGATCTGGAGGAGACCTTCCTCCTTGATCGGCCCAATCATGGCCAGCTGCTCGACCGGCTGCGCGAGAAGCGCAAGCTCCCGGCACGGATGAACTATGCCGAATGGCGCGCCGAGGAGATTTCCTACTATCTCGACATTGACGGGGTGAAGGAAGACAAATGGTCTCTGCCCGACAGCCGCACCCTGTCTGTGACGCGCCAACGCCATCCGATGGGCGGGCTGCTGGTCCTGTTCAAGGACATCACCGATCACCTGTCGCTGCAGACGCGCTTCAATGCCTTGATCAAGACGCAGTCTTCGACGCTGGACAATCTGCATGAGGCGGTCGCCGTGTTCGGCTCGGACGGGCGGCTGAAGCTGCACAACCGCGCCTTTGAACGGGTGTGGGATATCCCGGCTGACCGGCTGAAGGACAATCCCGACTATGCCGATGTGATCGGGGGCTGCGTGCCCCTGTTCCATGACATGGACATCTGGGACGCGATCAAGGTTCACATCACTGACCCGACCGCGCGCCAGTCCACCACCGGCGAGATGCGCCGGTCAGATGGCTCGCTGTTGACCTATCTCACCCATCCGCTCCCGGATGGAAACACGATGATCGCCTTTGCCGATGTGACCGCCACGCGCCGGGTGGAATCGGCGCTGCGCGACCGGGCCGAAGCGTTTGAAGCGGCCGACCGCCTGAAGACCGAGTTCGTGCGCAATGTGAGCTATCAGCTGCGCTCGCCGCTGACCACGATCTTTGGCTATGCCGAGCTTCTGGAAACCCAGCGCAATGGCCCGCTGACCGAGCGTCAGACCGATCACGTCCGCGCCATTCTCTCGGCGTCTGACCATCTCAACAAGCTGATCGAGAACATTCTCGATCTGGCCCTGATCGAGGCCGGGCGCCTTGATCTGGAACTCAGCGAGCTTGATCTGGAAGAGGTCATCCATCAGAGCGTGGAACTCGTCGTGTCGAAGGCGGAAGATACCGAGGTTTCGGTGCGCGCCGAGATCACCGGGCGGCTTGGCCAGATGCGGGGCGATGAGCGCCGGATCAAGCAGGTCTTGTTCAACCTCATCTCCAACTCGCTGCGCTTTACCGAGCCGGGCGGGGAGATCGTTGTTTCCGCCCAGCGCATGGGCGACATGATCACCCTCAGCGTACGGGACAATGGCGCGGGCCTTGAGGCCGACAAGCGCGCCACGAGCTTTGACAGCTTCGTTTCCGGCGACCAGCGCGGCGCGGGTCTCGGCCTCGCCCTGGTGAAGCATTTCATCCATCTGCATGGCGGCACGGTCGGCATGAAATCGGTGGATGGGGGCGGGCTTGAAGTTACCTGCTGGCTGCCCTCGCAGGCGCCGGTCACCGCTTCGCTGCCGCCCAGCCATAACGCCTTCGAGCCTCAGCCGACCGCGCACTGATCTGAGCCATTAGCCCCCAAAAGAAAAAGCCCGGTCTCATCGTGAGGCCGGGCTTTTTCCTTGGGGGTCATTTCAGCGCCCTCGCCCATTTCAGGGAGAGGGCGATTTCAATACGTTACACCGGGTCTTTTGCTCGGAAGACGTCCTCATCCAGGTCGCCTTCCCATTTGGCGACGGCGGTGGAGACGGCGAGGTCGCCGGTGATGTTGGTCACAGTGCGCATCATGTCGAGGATCCGGTCGAACGGGAACAGCACGGCAATGATCAGCACGATCTGTTCCGGATTGGCCCCGACAATGCTGAGCGTGGTGGTAGCCAGCAGCAGGCTGACCGAGGGCACGCCCGCCGTACCGATCGACACCAGCGTCGCCATCAGGATGATGGTCAGATACATGCTCGGCGCCATCGGGATGCCGAGCGCCTGCACGGCGAACAGCGCGATCAGGCCCTGATAGAGCGCGGTGCCGTCCATATTGATGGTCGCGCCGAGCGGCAGGACCGAGGAGGCAATCGGCTTGCCGATGCCGAGATTTTTGGTCGCGCAGGAAATTGTCATCGGCAGGGTGGCGTTGGACGATGAGGTCGAGAAGGCGACCATCTGGGCATCGAACACGCCCCTGAGGAAGGGCAGCAGGGGCAGGCGCAGGATGACCTTCACGATGAAGCCATAGGTGAAGAGGATATGCAGGATGCAGGCGGTGTAATGGGCCAGCGTCATCTTGCCGAGCACGGTGAGGATGCTCAGCCCCCGGTCGCCCATCACCCAGGCCATCAACGCCAGCACGCCGAGCGGCGCGGTTTCCATGACGATCAGGGTGAGCTTCATGATGGCTTCGGAGGCCGAAGCAAACAGCTTCTCCACCGGCTTGCCCGCTTCCCCGGCCATCATGATGCCGATGCCCAGAAGGATGGCGAAGAAGATGATCTGCAGCACATCGCCCCGGGCGAGAGCATCAATCGGATTTTTCGGAATGATCGACAGCAGCGTGTTCATCAGCTGCTCGCCCACCGTGCCGGGCGGCGCGTTGGCGGCAAGGCGCGAGCGGGTTGCTTCAATGTCGGTGGTTGAGGCGATGGAGGTATCAAAGCCCGCGCCCGGCTGAACCAGCGTGCCCATCAGCAGGCCGAAGCAGATCGCAAAAACGGTGGTGACCATATACATCGCCATCGCCCGCCCGCCGAGGCTGCCGAGGCGTTTGGGGTCGCCCATCGCCAGCACGCCGGAAACCAGCGTGGTGAAGATCAGCGGCACAACCAGCATCTGGATGAGGCTGATGAAGGCATCGCCGACCGGCTTGAACCAGGTGGTGACGATCTCGCTGCCGCGTTCCGGGCCGAGGCCATACCGGAAGGCAAGGCCTATCAGTGTGCCCAGAACGAGGCCCATCAGCACCCGCTTCCAGAGATCGATTGCAAACCACGCCTTCATACGCAACTCCCAGCATATACCCGCCGCGACGGTAGGGGCCGGGGCGAAAGATGGCAACCGCCCCGCCTGCGTTGGCGCGCAGAGTGCTTGCCATTGGGGCAGGGGCCGCCCTATCAGCGGGCACATGACCCACGCCGAGGCCCTTCCGATTGATGAGGTGATGCCGGACATCCTCCGCGCATTGACGGCGGGGCCGCGTCTGGTACTGGCGGCGCCGCCGGGCGCGGGCAAGACAACGCGCGTGCCGCTGGCGCTGGCCGGTATGCTGGGCGCGCCGGGCGTGATCGAGGGGCGCATCCTGCTGCTGGAGCCGCGCCGCGTGGCCGCGCGCATGGCCGCCGAGCGCATGGCGTCCTCCCTGGGAGAGCGCGTCGGCCAGACCATCGGCCTCACCACGCGGGTGGACCGGAAAGTCTCCAGGGACACGCGCATTGAAGTTATCACCGACGGCCTCTTCACCCGCCGCATCCTGGCCGATCAGGAACTCACCGGCATCGGCGCGGTGGTGTTTGACGAATTTCACGAGCGGCGGCTGAATGCCGATCTTGGCCTGGCGCTCGCCCTGGAGGCTCAGGCGATCCTGCGCGAGGATCTCCGCCTTCTGATCATGTCGGCGACGCTCGATACTGCCGCCGTTGCCCGCGCCATCGACGCACCGGTGATCGAGAGCCAGGGGCGGATGTATCCGGTGGAGACACGCTATCTCGGCAAGTCGGACGAGCGGATCGAAGACCGGATGCCAAGGGTGATCCGTCAGGCGCTGCGGGAGGAGGCGGGGTCTGTCCTCGCCTTCCTGCCGGGCGCGCGGGAGATCAACCGCACGGCCGAGGCACTGACCGGGCTCGGGCCGGACGTTATCATTGCGCCGCTCTATGGCGCGCTCTCGCCGGGCGAGCAGGACGCGGCGGTCTCGCCCGCCCCGCCAGGCAAGCGCAAGATTGTGCTGGCCACCGACATTGCCGAAAGCGCGCTGACGATTGAGGGCGTACGGATTGTTATTGATGCGGGTCTCTCGCGGGTGGCCGAGGAAGACCTTGGCGGGCTGGGCAGCCGGCTGACCACCGTGCGCGCCTCGCGCGCCTCGGCCGATCAGCGCCGGGGCCGGGCGGGGCGCACCGCGCCGGGTGTCTGTTACCGCCTCTGGGATGAGGCCGCCACGCGCGGGCTGATGGCCGCGCCCACGCCTGAAATTCTGGTCACGGATCTTTCCGGCCTCGCCCTGACGCTGGCCGAATGGGGGGCGCAGGACGCGGGCGCGCTCACATGGATGGACGCCCCGCCGGCCGGAAAGCTGAAAGGCGCGCGCGACCAGCTCACCGCGCTCGGCGCGCTGGATGAAGCGGGCAAGCTCACAGGCAAGGGCAAGGAGATGGCGCGCATGCCTTTGCCCCCGCGCCTTGCCGCCCTGGTTGCGTCGGCCCCCGGGCCGGCAGAGAAGGCGCTTGCCGCCGAAATTGCCGCCATGATGGGCGAGCGCGGCATGGGCGGGGACAGCAGTGATCTTGCCTCGCGTCTCCAGCGCTTTCGCGCCGATGGCAGCCCGCGGTCGCGCGCCCTGAAACAGCAGGCAAAAAGCTGGGGCGGGGGCGCGGCGCCCGGCGGCGATCTGGCAAAGCTTCTCGCCCGGGCCTGGCCCGATCAGGTGGCACGGCGGCGGCCGGGCAGCGCGGGCAGCTATCTGATGGCGTCTGGTCGCGCAGCGGGTGTTCAGCCTGCCGATGGTCTGGCGAAATCTGACTGGCTGGTTGTGGCCGATCTCGGCGGCGCGGCCAAGGAACCGCGCATCCTGCTCGGCCTGCCCATCAGCGAGGCCGAAGCACTGGCTTCCCAGCCTACGTTGACAGAGGAACGCGCGGCCTTCGAGTCCAAAACCGGCAGATTCACCGCCCGGCGTGTCAAGGCGCTGGGCGCGATTGTCCTTTCTGAAGCCCCGCTCCCCAAACCCTCCGCTGAAGCAGCCGCCACGGCGATGCTGGCCGCGATTGAGACTGAAGGCTTCAGCGCCATTGGCGCCAGCGATGTGATCGAGGAAACGCTCAGCCGTCTGCGTATCCTCGCCGAGGCGGGTCTGATCGAAGCGCCGGAGATGTCGCTGGAATCCCTTGTGGCGAGCGCGCCCGAATGGCTGAAACCCGCCCTGAAGCGGCGCGGGGCGCAGCTGCCTGAAGCCCATGATGTGCGTGAGGCGCTGGTCCAGTCGCTCGCCTGGCCGTTGCAGGAGGCGCTGCGCAGCCACGCCCCGCTGAGCCTGGAGTTGCCCTCCGGCCAGGGCGCGCGGGTGGATTGGCTCGACCCGCGCGCGCCGCTGGTCTCGGCGCGGGCGCAGGCCTTCTATGGGCTCACCGAGCATCCGAAGATTGCGGCGGGCCGTGTGCCGGTGACGGTGGAATTGCTCTCGCCCGGCATGAAACCGGCCGCCACAACGCAGGACCTCGCGCGGTTCTGGGGCGCAGGCTACAAGGATATGGCCAAGGATATGCACGGGCGCTATCCAAAGCATGACTGGCCCGATGACCCGGCAAATGCCCGGGCCCATGAGGGGCGCGTCAAGAAACGCCTCTAGGGACGAGACAAGGACGGTTACGGATGAAACTGCCCCGCTACCTTTCTGGCGCGCTCGCTGCCGCCGTCCTTGGCCTGGCGGCTTGCACCACGACGCCCGCTGAGCCGCCGCCGCCCGCGCCGTTTGAGGCGATGGAGGTCGACGGCGTGCGCTGGGGCGTTTCCGTCATGACGCTGGACGGGCGGGAGGTGTTTGCCCGCAGCGCGGATGAACGCTTCATCCCGGCCTCCAACACCAAGGTGTTTACCTCCGCCGCCGCCTTTCATTATCTCACCGGCCTCGACACGCCGGACCCGGCCGGCGGCACATCCCTCTGGCTGGAGCCGCGCGGGGCAGGCGAGGCGCCAGACCTCGTTCTGAAGGGCGCAGGCGATCCGGGGCTGATGGACAGCGCCGATTGCATCGACAATTGCCTGCATCAGCTGGCGGACGCTGTGGTCGCCGCCGGGATCACGCGCGTGGGCGATGTGATTGGCGATGACACGCTGCTGCCCGCCGCGCTGTGGGGGCAGGGCTGGAGCTGGAACAATTTCATCTGGTATTATGCCGCGCCCGTCTCGGCCCTCTCGGTGAACGAGAATACGCTGGGGCTGAGCGTGGCGCCGGGGGCGGCGCCGGGTGATCCGGGCGTTGTCAGCTGGGCGCCGGGGGACGATCTTCTGATCTTCGACAACCGCGCCCTCACCGGCCCGGCGGGCAGTGAGCCGACGCTGCGCATGGAGCGCGTGCCCGGCCTCGAAATGCTGCGGCTTGCCGGATTTATTCCGGCCGATGCCGTCCCGCGCCTCTATGCCGTAGCGATGCGTGATCCGGCGGAGACGGCCGCCCTGCGCTTTGTCCGTCTACTGATCGAACGCGGCGTCGCGGTGGACGGCATCATGCGTGCCCGCCATGAGTTGAGCAGCGCACAAGCCCCCCAATCGCTGATCGCGCGCCTCACGCCCGCACCGCTCGAAGCAAGTATCCGCCGCATCCTGATCAACAGCCATAATCTGCATGCCGAGCTTCTGCTGCGGCGCATTGCGCTGGCGCGGGGCGAGCTGTCGCAGGAGGGTGGCCCCGAAGTGCTAGCCGCGCTGGTGGCCGAAGCGGGGCTCACCCCTGTTGAGGTGGAGCTTTTCGATGGTTCAGGCCTCTCCAGCTATAACCGCGTCACCCCGCGCGGCATGGCAGAATTCCTCCGCTGGGCGGCGGGCCAGCCCTGGGGCGAGGACTGGCGCGCGATGATGCCCGTCGGCGGGGCCGATGGCACGCTGGCGCGGCGCTTCCGGGGCACCTCGCTGGAGGGGAAGATCTTCGCCAAGACCGGATCGCTGCACGGCGTCAACGCGCTCTCCGGCTATATGACCGCGCGAAGCGGCCAGACGCTGGTCTTTGCCGTCTACGCCAATGACCGCCCGGCGGACGCGCCCTCGATCATCGGGGAGATGGACGCAAACCTCGTGCGCATTGCGGAAGCGAATTAGGCCGCAGGCGGAGTATCAGTTCGGGCGCCGGCCGGTATCGTCGCCCCAGTCCATGCCCATGGAGCGCTTCATCCAGTCGGAGAAGGTGGCGGGCTTTTTCAGGGCGTTCGCTTCCAGCGAGCCATAGGAGACCAGCGCGCCGTCCTTGCCTTCCAGGCGCACGCCGCGAATGCGCTCGCCGACATGGCTCCAGTCATAGGACTGGGCCGGGTCGAGGATCAGCATCACCTGCTCGCCGCCCCGGCCTTCAAGATCGCGCCCGAAGACGAGGCCATAGACCTTTTCGCGGCCCCACAGGCCATGGCTGGCGGCCTGGCGCTTGCCATCGAGCAGCACTTCATCCCAGAGCAGATTGCGCCGCCATTGCAGCACATGCATCCGCTCGCCCGAGACAATCTTGATATCGACTTCGTGCAGCGCAACGCGAACGAGTTCAGCATGCATGGGGCGGCTCCTTGGGTTCTTATCGTTATTCAATATATGAGGGACGGCGCCCCGTCAACACATTGCAGCCTTAAAACGGGCAAGCCGCGTCAAACTCCATCCGGTCCCCCGTGGACGGATGGGTGAAGGCAAGCCGCGCCGCGTGCAGCGCAAGCCTCGGTCGCGCCGCAAGCGCCTCGCCGGTCGCATAGAACTCGTCGCCCAGAATCGGATGGCCAATCGCCGCCAGATGCACCCGCAGCTGGTGCGAACGCCCGGTCAGCGGGGTCAGCTTGAGGCGCGCGATGCCTGCCGAAACAGACAGCGTTTCATAGAGCGTCCGGCTCGGCTTGCCGATTTCGTGATCGACCTTCTGCAAGGGCCGGTTTGGCCAGTCGGTGATCAGGGGAAGGTCAATCTCGCCGCTCGCCGGGGCGGGCGCGCCCCAGACATCGGCGAGGTAGGATTTCTCAATGTCGCCGCGCTCAAACAGGCCCGAGAGCGCGCGCTGCATTTCCTTGCTGCGCGCCATCAGCAGGAGGCCGCTGGTCGCCATGTCCAGCCGGTGGACCGTCAGCGCATCGGGATACTCTGCCTGCACGCGCGCGATGGCGCAGTCGGCCTTGTCTGCGCCCCGTCCGGGTACGGAGAGAAGGCCCGATGGCTTGTCGATCAGGATCAGATGCGCGTCGTGGTAGATATAGGAAACCGGCCCTGGCGCCGGGGCATAAAGGCTCATGCGTCAAGGCCCGGAAGATCCAGCCGGAACACCGTTCCCTCCGGCCCGGTGCGCGCCAGGGTGAGGCTTCCGCCCAGCGCCTGCGCCAGTTCATGCGCGATCACGAGGCCAAGCCCCGTGCCGCCCACCCGGCCGGAGCCGGAGAAGGGGCGGAAGAGGTTTTCTTTCGTCTTCTCGGGCACGCCGGGGCCGTTATCGGCAAACATCAGCGCGCCGTCTTCAATCCGCAGGCGGATTTCCGGCGCGGGCGTGCCCACCTGCCGCATCGCCTCGGCGGCGTTGCGGATAAGGTTGGCCGCGATCCGGTGGAGATGGTCGGCGTCGGAGCGGATGACGAGGGTTTCGGGCACGGCGATGTCGGTCGCCACGCCGTTTTCCACCAGCGCTTCTTCAGCCGCGCCCTGCAGCACACTGAGGAGGCGCACCGTCTGCATCACCGGCGCGCGCGGCGCGGCCTTGCCATAGTCGAGGGTTGCGGTGGCAAGCTCGATGGCCCGCTCCAGCGCGCGTTTGAGGCGCGGGGCGGCGCGCTGCACGCGGGGGTCTTCGGAGGCGGCGAGGCCATCGGAAACAAGCTGGGCGGAGGCGAGCGAATTGCGCAGGTCATGGTTGATCTTGGCGACCGCGCTGCCAAGCTCTGCCAGATGGGCGCGCTGGCGGAAGGCGTCCGCCACGGCTTCCTCCATGCCTGCGAGCGCGTTCTGCGCGCGGCCGATCTCGTCGCGCCGCCGCGTGGGGGAGAGGCGCCGCGTCCAGCTTCCGGGGTCACGGCTGAACTGTTCGACGCTGACCGTCACGCGCCGCACCGGGCGCACAACAATCGCATCGAGCACGAGGTAGATCACCAGCGCCGCCACCAGCGCGATGATCAGGGAAAGCCCCGCCACGCGCCAGGCAAGGTCCACCATCGTTTTCTTCAGAGGCGCCTGGGGCACCACCACTTCAATTACGCGGCCTGCGCCGGAGCCTTCGGCGATGATCACCAGCATCTGGCCTTCCGGCGCGAAATACTCGCTCAGCGCCGCTGCGCTCTGGCCCATCATGGTGGGCGCGCGCAGGTCCACGATCCGGGTGGGCGCTTCTTCCATGTCCATGGCCGGGGCAAGCAGCTGGAAGCGCATCTCGTCTTCCACTTCGGTGACGGCCAGCACTTCGGCCCTTTCCAGCAGGCTTTCGGAAAGCTCCTCGGACACTTCCCGCATGGGAGCCGCTTCCAGGGCGAGGGCCGCAATCCGCGCCGCCTGCACGCGCTCTCCCAGCCATTGCGCCCGCGCGTTGCTGGCCGAGGGCACGAAGATCAGTGCTTCGGTCAGGAGGATCGCCCCCAGCGTCAGCGCAAAGAGACGCGCGGCAAGGCTTTCCGTCAGCTGCCGGGTACGGCGCTGCGGGGCAGGGCTGGGGGATGGGCCAGGCTCACTCACGGGCGGACATCTAGGCTAAAACAGCCCCAAGGGAAACCGGGCCGCCTTAAGCGATTTTCTGCAAGATGCCGACCAGCGTGCGGGCCGGGGCGCCAAACACGCTGGGCGTGAAATAGGCAGAAGCCGCCCGCTTCACCACTTCGGTGCGGGTCGGGTAAGGCGAGATGAAATTGGTGAGCGCCGTCAGTTTAAGCCCGTTGGACATCGCCAGGCCTACCATCTGGATGATGTCGCCCGCCCCTTCGCCGACGATGGAGGCGCCCACCAGCTTGCCTTTGTGGAGGATGAGCTTGGCTTCGCCCAGCGTCCTGGCTTCGGCGATGGCGCGGTCATTGTCATGAAAGGGGAAGGCGGAGGTTTTGACCGCGTCTCCGAATTTCTCCCGCGCTTCGGCTTCGGTCAGGCCGACCTGCGCCACTTCCGGCGAGGTGTAGGTCACCGCCGGCAGCGGCAGGCTGGAGGCTTTCGAGCCCTGCTTGAAGAAGGCCCGGCGCACGAAGACGGAGGAATGCCAGCCGGCAAGGTGGGTGAACTGGCCCTGGCCGGCAATATCGCCCAGCGCCCAGACGCGCGGATTGCTCTTTGAGCGGAGGGTATTGCTGACGGTGACGCCCTTGTCTGTGAAATCCACCTCGCCTTTTTCAAGGTCGAGGCCATCGGTTACCGCGCGGCGGCCTGCGGCGATGAGGAGGTGGCTGCCAGAGATCATCACGTCGCCGGCCGGGCCTTCAGCCTTCACGCTGATATTTCCCGGCCCGCCCGAAACGCGCGTCGCCTTGTGGCCTTCCAGGATGGTGACGCCTTCGGCGCGCAGGGCGTCCACGGCGATCTTCGCATGGGCGGCGTCGGCGCGGGGCAGGGCGCGGCCCATCTCGATGACGGTGACCTTCGAGCCGAGGCGGCCGAAAGCTTGCGCCAGTTCAAGCCCGATTGGCCCGCCGCCAAGAATGATCAGCTCATGGGGAAAGTCCGGCGCGGAGAAGATCGTCTCATTGGTGAGATAGTCCATGTCTTCCAGGCCCGGCACCGGCGGGATGATCGCCCGGCTGCCGGTGGCGAGGATGATGCGCCGCGCCTTCACGCGCACGCTGGCGGAGACGAGCGTGTTCCTGTCTTCAAAGCGGGCCGCCTCGCGGATCACCGTGCAGCCAAGGCCTTCGAAACGTTCCTGGCTGTCGACCGGCGCGATCGCCTCGATGGCGCCGCGGACATGGGCTTTCACCGCGTCCCAGTTCACCACCGCCGGGGGCAGGGAGATGCCATAACGCACAGCCTCTTCGGGCACATGGGCAATCTTTGCTGCCGAGATCAGCGCCTTGGAGGGCACGCAGCCGAAGTTCAGGCAATCTCCGCCCATCTCATGCTTCTCGAAGAGAACCACCTTGAGGCCGAGCATCGCGGCGCCCGCCGCTGCGGAGAGGCCGGCAGAGCCAGCGCCGATCACGGCCAGATCTGCCTTCAGGGTACGGAGTTCAGACATTGGCAGGCGCCTTCTTGGGAAACAGTTTCTTGTAGACCGCCGGGATCAGCGACACCACGCCCAGCGCAATGAAAGCAGGCAGGAAGTTTGAGGCGAGCGAGCCGATGTCCGGCGTGCCGCCTGCCAGTAGGGTGCCTTTTACTGCCGCCCCGATCCAGGTGTAGGCCAGCGTGCCGGGGATGATGCCGAGGAAGGTGGTGATCAGATAGTCGCGGTATTTTGCCCCCAGCAGGGCGGGCGCGATGTTCACTGCGGCAAACGGAAAGAGGGGAATGAGGCGCAGGGCAAACATGTAGGAGAAGGGGCTTTCGGCAAAGCCTGCCTGCATCTTGCCGAGGAACGGGCCGGCGACCTCGCGCAGCACTGCGCCGATGGACGTCTTGGACGCAAAAAAGAGGATCGAGGCGCCCAGCGTGGCGCCGATCACCGTGGCCGGCGTGCCGAGCGCCAGGCCGAAGAGGAACCCGCCCCCGATGGTCAGCGCGCTGCCGGGGATCATGAAGGCGGTCGCCGCCGCATAGACGAGCACATAGGCGCCGAGCGCCAGGAGCAGGTTCGCGCGAACCATCGCGTCGAGGGCAACGGCGTTATCGGACAGCGATTGCAGGCTGAGATAGTCGTGCCAGCCTTGGGAGAGGGCGAGGCCGAGGCCCGCCAGGATGATGTAGATCGGCCAGAGGCGGGCCCTGAGCGGAGCCGGGCGCTTGGGCTCAATGTCGTTCGCCGGGGGCGGAAGGTCGGTCACGTCAGGAGCTCATTTCGTTGGAGGATTGGCCTGCGCCGTTGGAGTTTTTCAGCGGCCCGTTGGAGGAATCGTTGGAGTTTTTCTGGGGGCTTATCCCCCCATTTTCAGGGCTTTTGAACATCATTGAGGGACCAGTCATAGCTGTCCCTTACGATCTTTGGGTTGGCGCGGATGTCATCTGCGAGACTTGGGCTGGCATATTTCACGAGATGGTCGACCACGGCCGCCTTCGATCCGCCGAAATCGGCCTGAAACCAGTCATAGATGGACGAGACGGTGAGGCCTTTGGACGTAACTGTCACCCCGCGCGGATGGTTCACATAATCGCGCGCGGCGGCTTCCAGATCGGCTTCCAGCGTGGCCGCTTCCCAGGCTTGTCGCGGCAGGTTCGGGCAGCTGTAGGAGGCGCAGTTGATGGCATAATGGACTTCCGGCGTGCCCCACACCTTGCGCAGGATCTTGTGCTCAATGCCGTCGAGGCTGACCTCCTGACGGCCCGCGCGCACCTTGATATCCTTCCACGGCCCGCTGATCAGATACCCGTCGCGGATCGACTTTAAGGGATATTTCTCAAGGATATAGCGCACCGTGACCGCGTTATAGATGTTGGCCCAGGTGGCAAAATTGGCGTCGGTGCGGGCTGAGAGATCGGCGTCGGAAAAGCCTGCGATATAGGCGTCGAGCGCGGCCCGGTCAGAGGCACTTGCGGCAAAGGCAGCATAGTCGACGCGGGTGATCCCATCTTCGGAGGCCTTCACATATTTTGCCAGCAGGCGGGTCCATTCAGCATGCTCGGCCTTGGCCATGACGGTCTCCTCTGTGGCGGGGCTGGTAGTCTGCGCTGACATCGCAAGGGGCGCGCAGCCCATCGCCAGGGCGAGCAGGCAGATCGGGGCCGATCCCATCAGACTGGGCAATTTCATCAGCAGGGCACCTTGTGCGGGGACAACAACTTGCCCCGTCACATAGCCTGCCTGTTTCTGAAAAGCGCCACACGGCTTAGCGATATCAGGTCAAAGACGCGTGATCGGGCCGGGGCGTTCTATTTCGCGGCCCCTACGGTCCCGCCATCAATCCGCATCCAGTCGTGCGGCGGCAGACCATAGATCATGTCCATGACTTCCAGTTCGATGCCGACCGGGCGGCGCGCGTTGGAATTCCAGAGCACAACCACGCCTGAGTCGAGTTCCGGGTCGAACAGCATCAGCGAGCGATAGCCTTCCACCGCGCCCCGGTGCCCGACGACCCGGTTGCCGGTGATGTCATATTTATAGACGCGCCAGCCAAGCCCATACCGGGCATCCTGCATCCGGCTCTCATATTGATTGCGCAGCCGGGCCTGTTCGCGTGGGGTATAGACGCGCGGTGTGTGCAGTGCGGTCAGTGTATCGGGCGTCAGGACATTGGGCGCCAGGCCCATCTGGGCACGGGCAAACTGGGCAAGGTCAAGGATGGAGCCGTTTACTCCGCCGGCCGCCGGCACCTTGTAATAGGGCTCCTTGACGGTCTGGAGCGTGGGCAAAGGTGACCCGCGCCGCGTCTCATATGGCTTGGCCCAGGAGCGTGAGGCCATCAGCGCGTCGCGTCCGGTACTGGCGGTGGTCATCTTCAGCGGGCGGAAGAGGATGATTTCAGCGGCCGCCGCATAGGGCAGGCCGGTTGCCCCCTCCACGATCTCGGTGATCGCATCAAAGGCAACATTCTGATAGGAATGGCACTCTCGGATCGGGCAGGAGACTTTGAGATTGCCGAGGCGATTGCGGATGTAGACCGGGTCTGCCCCGTCTTCCAGCAAGGTGTCATACGCATTGGAGACCACGCCTACCCGGTGGGCCATCAGGTCTTCCAGGGTGGCCAGACGTTCGCCTCCGCCGGGCAGGCGCAGGCTCGTCTGGAACGAGGCGAGGGTGTCGGTCAGCGCAAATTTGCCCTCCAGGGAGAGCTTGGTGACCAGGCTGGTCGCGACGCCTTTCGAGAGGGAGGCCCAGCGGAAAACGGTATCCCGCGTGACGGGTCCCTCGCCATAGGCCGTTACGCCATACCCCTCGGCAAAGGTGATTTCGCCGCCCTCGATCACCGCCACGGCAAGGCCGACCATGTCTTCCTCAAGCGAAAGCTGCGTCAGTCTCTGGTCAAGGCGTTGATAATCAATGCCTTGCGCGGAGGCGGGCCCTGCTATCAGGGTAAGGATACCCAGCAAAAGTGCGAAAATCCGGGCCATAACTGCTCTCCACCGCGCCTCTGATGCTTACCTGATAAGGCTATGTGTGCCATCAAAGTGTAAAGGTGATTGCGGCAGTCCAGCTGTATTCGGCGCGTGCAGGCGTGCGGAATTGAGCAGGCCCCGCTTGACCTGCCCGCGCCCGGCCTGTATTGGCCGCGGTTTCCAGAATTCAAAGCCGTCAGGGCCGTCCGATGAAACGCACTTTCCAGCCGAGCAACCTCCGCCGCGCGCGCACGCATGGCTTCCGCGAGCGCATGTCCACGAAGAACGGCCGCAAGGTCCTGGCGCGCCGCCGCGCGAAGGGCCGTAAGTCTCTGACGGCCTGACGAGCTCTCCCAACGCCGGAATCCCGGCGCTGAGGTAATGCCGCCCGATCTCACCCCCATGCCAGAACTGCGCCGGCTCCGCCGCCGCCGCGAATTCACCTATGTTCGCGACGGCGTGACAGAACGGCGCAAGACACTGGTTGTTCAGGCCCGCGCCCGTCCCGGCGACGAAGTTGGGGAGCATGTGGGGGAAGGGTATACGGCCACCAAGAAGGTTGGCGGCGCCGTCGAACGCAACCGCGCCAAGCGCCGCCTGCGCGAAGCAGCCCGGCGCCTTCTTGCCCAGCATGGCCTGCCCGGATGGGATTATGTCTTCATCGCGCGGGAAGCGACACTTGATACCGGCTGGGCACGTTTGCTTGACGATATGGAAAGCGCGCTGATAAGCCTCGCGCGCACTTGACCCTAAGCCCCGCGCCTGCCGGACCGGCACGGCCTCAGCCCCGCGGACACCCGATATGGAACCTCAAGAACAACGCAACTTCCTGATCGCCATGGCGGCGATGATCGCGTTCGTTTTCCTGTACCAGTATTTCGTGATGGAGCCGGCCCAGAAGCGCTATGAGGCCGAACAGGCTGTGCGTGCGGCAACCGAACAGGTCGCGGGCACCGATACCGGCGTCGCCGAAGTGCTCGGGCCGAAGTCGCTGGACGAAGCCCTCACTGAGGGGGATCGGGTGAAATTCGATGCCGCCGCTGTGGATGGTTCGATTCGCCTCGCTGGCGCGCGCATTGATGATCTCAGCCTCAAGCAGTTTTACACCACGGTCGACCGGCTTGCAGAAATTCGCCTGCTGCGCCCCGAAGCCACGGAAGGCAGCTATTTCGGCACCTATTACTGGGCAGATGGCAGCTCGCTGATTGCCGGCCGCAACTCCGCCTGGACTCAGGTTGCCGGGGGAACACTGACCACGGCCGCGCCGGTTACGCTGCGCCTGGAAACGGAAGGCATGACCATCGACCGGGAAGTCTCGATCGACGAGAATTTCATGTTCACCTTCCGCGACACGCTGACGAACACGTCGGCGGCCCCGCGCAGTGTCCGCGCTATCGGCTCGTTCGAGCGTCATGGCGACTGGAAACGCTTCCTCGAGATCACCGACCCGGCCTCTGCCACCAGTGGCGGCCCGGCCCATCTGGGGCTGATGGGGGTGGTCGACAACGAGTTGCGCCTTCAGAAATACAAGCCGCTCTTCCAGGCCAAGAAGATCAGCGGCGAATCGAGCGAGGGAACATTCTTCTCTGATGAAGGCGGCTGGTGGGGCCTCACCGACATGTACTGGATGGGCGCGCTTGTGCCCGAACAGTCCCGCCCGTTCACGGCCTCGGTCAACCGCGCGAGCCTCGCACGTGGCGGCCCGCTGGAAGTGCGCACCGAAGCGACACCGGTTGAGCTTGCTTCAGGCGCCAGTGTCACGGTGGAGAACCGCATCTTCGCCGGCGCAAAGCGCTTCGAAGTGCTCCAGGGCTACGAAAAATCAGGCATTCCCCGCATGGTCGACGCTATTGACTGGGGATGGGCTTACTTCCTCACCAAACCGTTCTTCTATGTTCTGCACTGGCTGAACGGCTTCCTCGGTTCCTTCGGCTGGTCGATCCTTGCCTTTACCGTTCTGGTGAAGCTGCCCCTCGTGCCGCTGTATAATGCGAGCTTCAAATCGATGGCCAAGCTGAAGAAGCTGCAGGAACCGATGAAGCAGCTGAATGAGCGCTTCGCCGGTGACCCCCAGCGCAAGCAGCAGGAGCTCATGAAGCTCTACAAGGAGGAGGGCGCCAACCCCATCGGCGGTTGCCTGCCCATCCTCTTCACCATCCCGATCTTCTACGCCCTCTACAAGACGCTCTATGTCTCTCTGGAAATGCGCCATGCGCCCTTCGCCTTCCTGAAGGATCTCTCGGCGCCGGATCCGACAGCCATCGGCAACCTTTTCGGCCTCATCCCGTTCTGGTCGGGCGCAGATGTGAAAAGCATCCCGATCATCGGCATCATCATCGGCATCGGCATCCTGCCGATCCTCTACGGCGCGACGATGGCGGCGCTTCAGTCGCTCTCCCCGCCGCCGCCTGACAAGATGCAGGCCCGCATCATCATGGCCATGCCCATCGTGTTCATGTTTGTCTTCGGCGGCTTTGCGGCCGGTCTCGTGATGTACTGGGTCTGGTCGAACGTGCTGACCTTCATCCAGCAATACATCATCATGCGTCTCAACGGGGTGGAGACCGAGATCGGCAAGTTCGTAGCCACACGGCTCGGGCTCAAGAAAACGCAGGCGGAATAGATCTTGGACACAGCAGCCGCCCCGGAATTTTCCGAAGAAGCCCTGGAGGCTGGCCGCCTGCTGTTTGCCGGCAAGGCGGAATTCGTGATGGGCGTGGTCAGCCTTTCGGGACTGCCACCGGCTGACCGGTCGGAAGTCTGCTTTGCGGGGCGTTCGAATGTCGGCAAGTCCAGCCTGATCAACGCCCTCACCGGCCGCGCCAAGCTTGCCCGCTCCTCCGCAGAGCCGGGCCGCACGCGGGAGCTGAACTATTTCGACATTGGCGATGAGGCAAAGCTCTACCTCGTTGACCTTCCCGGCTTTGGCTATGCCAAGGTCTCCAAGACCCAGACGGCGGCCTGGACCAAGCTGATCAAATCTTATCTGCGCGGCCGGCCCAGCCTGCGGCGCGTTTTCCTGCTGGTCGATGCGCGCCGCGGCGACCTGATGGATACCGATGAAGAGGTCATGAACCTGATGGATGGGGCTGCGGTCACTTATCAGGTCGTGCTCACCAAGGTCGACAAATTGCCCAAGGGCGAGGTCGAGAAGATCGTGGTCAAGATCGCTGAAAAGCTGAAAAAACGCGGCGCGGCACACCCCGTCGTGCGCATGACATCAGCAGAAAAGGGCTTTGGCATTCCAGAGCTCCGGGCAGAGATTGCAGGCCTCGCCGCGCTCGGCTAGCGATTCTGCCGGATAACTACCGGCGAGGCGCTTTGCATGACCATCGACATTCGGCCTGACGATCTCACCAGCCTGGAAATGGCTGACCTGATTGTCACCCATGCACAGACGATGCTTGCGTCCTCACCACCGGAGAGCTGCCACTTCCTGCCCATAGATGGCCTGCGCCAGCCCTCGGTCAGCGTCTGGTCGATGTGGGAAGACGGCGCGCTCATCGGCTGCGGCGCGCTCAAGGAGATCGAGCCCCAGCAGGGAGAGATCAAGTCCATGCACACCCGCGCGCATCTGAGGGGTAGGGGCCTTGGCCGGTTGATGCTGGAACACATACTCAGCGTCGCAAAAACGCGCGGCTATACGGATCTCTGGCTGGAAACGGGCTCGATGGATGCCTTTATCCCAGCCCGTAGGCTCTACGAAACCTATGGCTTTGGATATTGTGGCCCCTTCGGGGAATATGCCGAAGATCCGAACAGTGTCTTCATGCATTTGCAAATGTGACAGGCATTTTTCACCTTAACGGCTGGTAATATTCAACCCGTCTTGACGGATGAATCTGCGCTGCTTTAAAGGGGGGGGAGGTTGCGTTTAGGGGGGCTCTGCAGTGCTGGTAATTCCGTTTGTGCTGATAGCTGTATTCGGGGGCGTGCTGTTCTATCGCCAGACCCAAAAAGCCGGGCGGGAGCTTGAACTGCGCCGTATCCAGAGCGAGCTGGCAGAGCTCTCGCGCCTCCGGCAGGATGCCGGTGAGGGGGAACTGGTTCCTGTTCCTGTAACGGTACGCCAGGCGAGCGGCAGAAGCTGAGCATTTTGCGGAGGGAGTGGCATGATCATTGTCGTTCCGTTCGGGATCATCTTCCTGATTATCGGCTTCTTCACCTACCAGGCGAACGTGAAGGCCGCGCGCGAGATGGAGCATCGGCGGATCCAGAACCGCCTTGCTGAAATCGAACGCCGCAATGCCGCTGCCGGGGCCAGCGACGACCCCCAACCATCGGCCCGGACGCGCCGGGTCAGGTCGCGGCGCTGACCGCCCGGCAAATTGCACAGACAAACCCGTTTCGCCTCGGTCAAAAGCGCGATATGGGGCAGACCATGACGACCCAATCCGACGCCCAGTTCACCGCCCGCACCCTTTCTGAGGCTCTGCCCTATATCCAGCGCTATGCCGGCCAGACCATCGTTGTGAAATACGGTGGCCATGCGATGGGTGATGCCAGTCTCGCGCTGAGCTTTGCCCGCGATGTTGTGCTGCTCAAAGCGCTCGGCATCCACCCGGTCATTGTGCATGGCGGCGGCCCCCAGATCGGCAAGCTGCTCGACAAGCTCGGCATCGTTTCGGAATTCAAGGATGGCCTGCGCGTCACCGATGAAGCGACGATGGAAGTCGTCGAGATGGTGCTCTCCGGCCCGATCAACAAATCCATCGTCCGCGCCATCAACCAGGCGGGTGGCAAGGCGGTTGGCCTCTCGGGCGCAGACGGCAATCTTCTGAGGGCGGAAAAAGCTACGCGGACCACGCGCGACCCCGACAGCCATATCGAACAGATCGTCGATCTCGGTTTCGTCGGAGAGCCCAGCGCGGTTGATACCAGCGTACTCAACGCCCTCCTTCAGGCAGACGCGGCGCTGATCCCCGTGGTCGCTCCGGTCGGCGTCGGCGCAGACGGCGCGCGCTACAATGTGAACGCGGACACCGCCGCTGGCGCGCTGGCCTCGGCGCTGAAAGCCAGCCGCCTGATCCTGATGACGGATGTGGCCGGCGTGCTCGACAAACAGAAACAGCTGATCCGGGAAATCCCGGCTTCAGAGGTCGAACTGCTGATAAAAGACGGTACAGCTGTTGGTGGTATGATACCGAAGCTTGAAACGGCGGCACAATCTGTAAATCATGGTGTTGGGGCGGCGGTTATTCTGGATGGGCGTGCGCCGCATGCCCTGCTCATGGAGCTGTTCACTGAACATGGCGCTGGAACGCTGGTTTCTTAGACTTGTCGTCTTGGCGATTGCCTCGCTGGTTGTCCTGTTATTGCCCGCAGAGGCACAGGAAGGCGAGGGCTGGAAGCTGTGCAATCGCACCAGCTATGTGATCGAAGCCGCTGTCGGGCGTCACGAGGGCACCGGGATCACCGTCGAAGGCTGGACCAAGCTGCACCCTGGCTCCTGCCGGATTGCTCTGCCTGGGCCGCTCAAGGCGGGCGTGCATTATCTTTATGGCCGCACTTCTTCAGCCCATCTTGGCGGGGGCCGTGAATGGGGCGGGCGGCATGAGCTCTGCGTGGACCCTACAGGCGGCTTTTCGCTGGAAAGCCCGCCAGATTGCGCCGCGATGGGCTTGGAGACCCAGGGGTTCCGCCCGGTCGATATTGCCAGGGATGGCAACTGGACCAACCAGTTCACAGAGATCGACAATTATTCCGAAGACGCGGCGCGCAATGCGGGCCTGCAACGCCTGCTCGATGAGGCGGGGGTCGTTTCGGGCAATGTCGATGGCCATATCGGTCAGCGTACCCGCGCCGCGATTGCCGACTTCCTGAAGCTGCGAGGCCTGCCGGTAAACCTCTCTGACTCAGACCTGATAGACTATCTCGAACAGGCCGCCGAAGAGCGGGGCCGCAATGTCGGCTTTACCCTCTGTAACCGGACCAAGAACCGTATCTGGAGCGCGATTGCCCGGCGCAGCCCGGAAGGCTGGGAAAGCCGCGGCTGGTGGCGCATCGAGGCAGGCGGCTGCGCGCGCGTGATTGATCGTCCGCTGCGGGGCTCGGAACATTTCGTCTATGCCGAGATGGAAGACGGCTCTCAGCTGCGCACGCTGGCGAACGCCAATGAAGCCTTCTGTGTCGGGCGCGCGAAATTCGCCATTTCCGGGCGGGAGGATTGTGAAGTCTCTGCCTATCGCACGGCGCTCTTCACCCGCACGCCGGCCCCGGTTGAGCGCAAGCTTGTGTACGAGTTTTTCGCGCGGGACTTTACTCAGGCAAGCGGCAAATGAGCTTGCCAGGCCCTGACGACAAAGCCTTCGGTCATGTTCAGGACTGGGTCTTCGACCTCGATAACACCCTTTACCCTGCCGAATGCGATCTCTTCGCCGAGATTGATGTGCGCATGACCGATTTTGTCTCGCGCTTCCTCAGTATGGAGCGCGGCGAGGCCCGCAAGGTCCAGAAAGCCTATTACGCCAAGTATGGCACAACGCTGTCAGGTCTGATGCAGGTCCACAATCTCGATCCGGCAGAATTCCTTCATTATGTTCACGAGATCGACCTGTCGCCGCTGCCGGACCTGCCAGACCTGCGCACGGCGCTCGCTGCGCTTCCCGGCCGCAAATTCATCTACACCAATGGCTCGCGCCGCCATGCCGAGCGCGTGACCGAGAAGATGGGCCTGGCGCACCTCTTCCATGACAGTTTCGGCATCGTGGAAGCCGCCTACCGGCCAAAGCCCCATCTCGATGCCTATGAAGCCTTCTGCCAGCTTCACAAGGTAGAGCCTGAAGGCGCGATCTTCTTCGAGGATCTTGCCCGCAACCTGAAGCCCGCCAAATCCCTTGGCTTCACCACCGTGCTCGTCCATTCGGCCAAGGACTGGAGCCATGAGCCCATCGAAGCGCGTCCTGCCGGGGCAGGGGACGCTTTCGGGGATGACGGCTCTGAGCACATCGATTATGTCACCGGCGACCTTGCCGGTTTCCTGAACACGGCGGTGTCGAGCCTGACCGTAAAAAAATAAGACTGAGAGAGATGCCATGACCGACGCCCTTGCCCGTGTAATCGATGCTGCCTGGGAGGGCCGTGACCTCCTTTCCACCTCGACAACCGGCGAAGTGCGCGACGCGGTCGATGCCGCCATCAGCCTGCTCGACAGCGGCGAAGCGCGTGTTGCCACCAAAGAGGCAGACGGCAGCTGGATCACGCATCAATGGCTGAAGAAGGCCGTGCTGCTCTCCTTCCGACTCAACGCCAATGGCGTCGTCGCCGGCTCGCCAGGCGGCGGGGTGTGGTGGGACAAGGTGCCCTCCAAGTTCGAAGGCTGGGGCGCGGCGGAATATCAGGAAGCCGGCTTCCGCGCCGTGCCGCCCTCGGCTGTGCGCCGCGGCGCGTTCATCGCCAGGAATGCCGTGCTGATGCCGTCTTACGTGAATATCGGCGCCTATGTCGGCGAAGGCACCATGATCGACACCTGGGCCTCGGTCGGCTCCTGCGCGCAGGTTGGCGCGAACTGCCACATCTCCGCTGGCACCGGCATTGGCGGCGTGCTTGAGCCGCTTCAGGCCAACCCGACCATCATCGAAGACAACTGTTTCATCGGCGCGCGCTCTGAAGTCGTCGAGGGCGTCGTCGTCGGCGAAGGCTCGGTCCTCGCCATGGGCGTGTTCATCACCCAGTCCACCAAGATCGTCTATCGCAGCACCGGCGAGATCATCTATGGCAAGGTCCCGCCTTACTCCGTGGTCGTGCCCGGCACGCTGCCCGACCCCAAAGGCGGCCCGTCGCTCGCCTGCGCCGTGATCGTGAAAACGGTGGACGCGCAGACCCGCTCGAAAACCGGCGTGAACGAACTGCTCCGCGACTGAGCGCAGACCCCGGCAACGTGATACAGCACGCGGCATGCGCCGCCGGCGCATGTTTTTTATATAGAGATGGAGGCTTTCAATGGCCGACGAAATCCACGGAAGCGAACCGATCAAAGGGCCTGCCTCCTATTTCCCCGTGATCGAGAAGACGTATGGCAAGCCGATGAACCACTGGTTCACGCTGGTTGCTTCCCGCAAGGGCGCCAAACATGCCGACATCGTCAACTGGCTGAAGAAAGACCACGGCCTCAGCCATGGCCATGCCAATGCCATTGCCGCCCATATGCGGGCGAACGCGCAAGGGTGACCCTGCGCTGCGGCGCGACGGGTTATCCTGTTGCGCCGCGCCCGACTTTGCCCACCACATCCCCGCAGGCAGCAATCAACCGCGCGACATCCTCATCGCGTGACAGCCGGTGGTCGCCGTCCTTGATCAGGGTAAGGACGACATCTGGAGAAGTCAGCCGCTCGTTGATCTCCAGAGCATGCGACCAGGGCACATCCGGATCTTGCATCCCCTGAAGGATGCGCACGGGGCCATCGAACTCAATCGGCGCGTCCAGGATCTGCCAGTTACGGCCATCCTCGATCAGCGCCTTCGTGACCGGGTCGGGCGTGCCATAGTCTGACGGGCGCAGCGTCACGCCCTCGGTCATGACTTCTTCCTGCTGGGCGGGGCTAAGGCTTGCCCACATCAACTTTTCGGTGAAGTCGGGCGCCGGCGCGATCAGCACAAGGCCTTTCACACGCTCCGGCCGGGCAAGGGCGGCCAGCAGCGCCATCCAGCCGCCCATGCTGGATCCCACAAGAATGAGCGGGCCGTCCGACAGGGCGTCGATGGCCGCAAGGGTGTCCTCCCGCCAGGCTGAAATTGTTCCGTCTTCGAAACGGCCCTCTGATTCGCCATGTCCGGAATAGTCAAACAAAACAGCGCCGTTGCCGGTTTCCTGCGCCCAGGTTTGAACCGCCTGCGCCTTGCCGCCCATCATGTCTGATCTGTAGCCGGATAACCAGATCAGGGTCGGGCGGCCATTCACGGCCGGTATTTTCCGGAAAGCGAGCCGGCGGCCCTCGGGGGATGTGAAATATTCCGTTGTCATGGATGCTGCCTTCCGCCATCTCTCTCGCCTGTCAAGCGAGTAGTCGAGGCCGCGTTTTGGGCGAACTTCCGGATATGAAGAACAGGGTAATCCTGCAAGTCGCGCCGGAGCTTTCCGCGGGCGGCGTAGAGCGGACCGTGCTTGAGGTCACCGAAGCGATTGTGGGCGCGGGCGGGCGTGCCCTGCTTGCCAGCAGAGGTGGAAGGCTGGAGGCCGAGTTTGAGCGCCTGGGTGGCGAACTCTTCCGTATGGACGCAAAAAGCCGCAACCCGGTCACGATCCGTATCAATGAAGGCAAGCTGCGCCAGATCATCCGTGAGGAGAAGGTCGACCTCATCCATGCCCGCTCGCGCGCCCCGGCCTGGAGCGCCTACGGCGCAGCAAAAGCTGAAGGCATTCCTTTCGTCACCACCTATCACGGCGCCTATTCGGGCACATCCGGTCTCAAGCGCGCTTACAATTCAGTGATGGCAAAGGGCGATCTCGTCATCGCCAATTCAAATTGGATCGCTGCGCATATCGCCAGGGTGCATGAGACGCCGCCCGAAAAGATCATCACCATCCCGCGCGGGGTGGATCTGGACGTGTTTGATCCAAAAGCGGTCTCGAAATCCCGGATCGATGCTATCCGCGAAAGCTGGAGCCTGCACGGCGACCAGCGCCTGACGCTGCTACTCCCCGGCCGCCTCACGCAATGGAAAGGGCAGGGCCTCGCCCTTGACGCCTTCGCCTCCCTCGCCGCCGATGAGCGCGCCGGCATGGTGCTTGTCCTCGCCGGTGATCCGCAGGGGCGCGACCGCTATGTCGAGGAACTTCAGGACAAGATCATCGCGCTGAGGCTTGAAAACGCCGTGCGTATCGTTCCCCACATTTCCGATATGGCAGCGGCTTATCTTGCCGCCGACATCGTGCTCGCCCCGTCCATACGGCCTGAAGCCTTCGGCCGGGTGGCCGCTGAGGCGGCCGCGATGGAGCGTCCCGTCATCGTGTCAGACCATGGCGGCGGGCGCGAAACGGTCCTCGAATACGAGACTGGCGCGCGGGTGACGCCGGGGGATGCAGGCGCACTTTCCGGGGCGCTGCGGGCCATGATCGGGCTTGGTCCCACGGTGCGCGCATCGATGGGCGCGGCCGGCCGGGCGCATGTCATCCGCCATTTCTCCAAGAGGGGGCTTCAGACGGCGACACTCACCGTCTATAAGCGCCTGTTGGAGAAGGGGAATTGATCACTTGTCGAGTGCGCGCGGAAACGCCGCCAGCCCGGTAAACCCAGGCGTAAAGGCGAAAGAGGTGCTGGTTATCAAGCTCAGCGCGCTGGGGGACTTTGTCCTGGCGCTGGGCGCCATGCGCGCAGTGCGTGAGTTCCACCCCTCTGCCCGCATCACCCTGCTGACCACGCCGCCCTTCGAAGAGTTTGCCAAAACCTGCCCGTATTTCGATGTGGTGGAGACTGATGGCCGCCCTGAAGGCCTGAAAGGCACCAACGCGCTGCTCAGCCGCCTGCGCCGGGCAAAATACGACATCGTCTATGATTTCCAGACCAGCGGGCGCACCAAGAATTACTGTTCGGTGCTTTCGCGCGGCGGCAAGGCGCCGCTCTGGTCGGGCCATCATGAGAAGGCTGCCTTCTTCCACGACAACCCCGCCCGCGCGAGCATGCACTCGATCGACCGGCTGGCCGAGCAGCTGGAAGTCGCCGGCGTTGCGCCCCAGGGCCGCTGGCTCGGCAAGAGCGGTCCGTTTCCCGATCTCGGTTGGGTGCGCCCAAAGCTCGGCGATCCGCCGCGCCTCAGCCCGGCCTATTTCGGCATCCAGAAGCCCTACATGCTGCTGATCCCCGGCGCTTCGGAACACCGGGAAGCCAAGCGCTGGCCAATCGAGAACTATGCTGAGCTGGCCAAACGTATCGCCGACCTCGGCATCACGCCGGTCGTCATCGGCGGCAAGGCCGAGAGCGCCATCGCTCAGGAACTGATGAAACGCGAGCCGCGCGTCAAAAGCCTGGTGACCCGCACAGACCTCTTCCAGATCGTGACGCTGGCAGAAACGGCGGTCTTCGTTGTCGGCAACGATACCGGCCCGATGCATATGGCGACCCTCGCCGGCGCGCCGGGCATCGCCCTCTTCGCCCTCACCGAAAGCAATCCCGACCATTCGGCCCCCCGCGGCCCCAAAACCGTCATCGTCAACTCCGCCCCGACGCTGAAAGAGCTCTCGGTGGACGATGTCTGGCAGTCGGTCCGGGCTCTGGGCATCCTGCCCACCGGATCATCCTTATCCACGGGATAAGCCGCGCCTAATCCACCGGGCAGTGCCAGCATTCTTCGATCTGGCCCATCGCGCCGATGGGGGCGCCAGCCGGTGTCACCGGGGCGGGGCGCAGGATCGAGGCGGGCAGCGCGTCGCCTGCCAGATGCTTGCCGATCATGTCCGCAAGGGCGCGCGAGGTGTCCTGAGTTGTCCCGAATTGTCCTGGTTTTGACTTCGCAAGGCGCGTCTGGAGACCGGAAAGGTACCCATCTGTCACGGATTTGACGCCCGATGACGCGCTCTCATTGCGCGACAGCGCGATCAGCTCGGCCACAAACCGCGTCTGCACAATCTGGCTGAGCGCGGCGAGGCGCGGGCTCTTTTCCTGAACAAAAACAGCCGTTTCTAAGCGCCCGATCACTTCTTTCAGCGTCACGGCGGCGGTATCGCGCTGTTCATACGCCATCAGGCGGTTGGCGCGGGCCGGATCGAGCACCGCCGAGAGCGTCAAACCTGCTGCAATCTCAGCAGAAGCGGCCAGATCGAACACCGGCCCGGTGCGGTTCGGGAAGAGCTCCTCGATGGAGCTTCCGCCCGCATAGCCAATATCGCCGGGGGTGAGATAGTTCAGCGTCTCGTCAGAGAGGTCGAGCGCGGCAGGTTTCAGTGTCTTTACAAGGGCTTCCAGCGCCCGGCGCTGCTCGGCAGGCGCCACCGGAACGGCCGGTGTCTCGCCCTCGCCCTTCACATGATAACGGAAATCGAGGCCCCCGATGCTCTTGGCGGCGGCCTCCACCTGATAGCGGTGGTAAAGATAGATCGAGACGATCACGGCGTTGAGGTCCGACATTGGCCGGCCCTCAGCCAGCGCTCCGGGACCAAAATTTGCCAGCGCTATCCGGCGGACTTCCATCACTTCATCGAGCATCCCGATCGGGTCTGCGCCATTATCCCAGACCGCGCCGAAGGGGTGGGCTGTGTCCTTGCTGCGAGCATGATCGTCCGACACAAAACGCAGGCCTGTGCCATAGGCCTCGTCCACGAGCTGGTTGAGAGCGGGCAGGTTATCCCCGCCTTCGGGAAACTGGCCATAGAGCCATTTCACCGTGAACACGTCCCAGGCGCCAAGGCCGGTGGCATAAGCATTTCTAAAGTCGAGCCCGCCGCCAGAGGTTGGCCGCACCCAGGGCGCCGGATAATCCATCACCGAGGCGCGGTCATTCGTGCTGGCGGCAAAGTTATGCGCAAAACCAAGGGTATGGCCCACTTCATGCGCCGAAAGCTGGCGAATGCGTGCCAGGGACACCTCCACCGGGTCATCCGCCGTTCCCGTGCCGGTCTTTGCCGCCCCGGCGAGGCCTTCGATAATCATCCGGTCCTGGCGCACCCGCTGCGATCCGAGGATCACATTGGCTTTGAGGATCTCCCCCGTGCGCGGGTCCATCACGCTGCCGCCATAGGACCAGCCGCGCGTCTGACGATGCACCCAGTTGATGACATTATAGCGCACGTCCAGCGGATGGGCGCCCTCGGGCAGAACCTCCACCCGGTAAGCGTCCTCAAAGCCCGCCGCTGCAAAGCCTTCCGCCCACCAGGCCGCCCCTTCGATCAGCGCGTCGCGGATTTCCTGCGGCGCGCCATTATCGACATAGAAGACGATCGGTTCCTTCACCGGGCCGGAGACGGCGGCGGTGTCTATTCGTTCCAGCCGCATGCGGGGCGAGAAACGGGAGACGAGCGGGGCGCCGAGCGGCGCGGAGAAGTCGTGAAAGCCCATGCCGATGCTGGCGGTGCGCTGGTCAAACAGGCGCGGCGTATAGGCCGCGTCCGGCAGGCGCACGAAAGAATGGTGCAGCACCAGCGTCACCGCGCGCGCGTCGGCCGCCGTCGCATAGGTCTGCGCATTGGGCCGGGAGGTCTCGAAAGTCAGGAAGGCGTCGATCTCGGCATTGTCGGGGAAGGAGAGCACGCTGGCGGGGTCTGGCATCGAGCGGTCGGCGGCGAGGCGGTACTCGCCCGCATCCTTGCCATGTTTCAGCGCGCTGGCGATATCGCCCGCATCGCGCGTGAGAAAGCCGGAAAGGTCGATCAGCAACCGGCCGTCAGCGCCGGTCGCCTCGATGACGGCCGACCAGAGAAACGAGCTTGCAAAGCTCTGGCGTACGGAGCGTTCCTCATCCGCCCGGCCGGAGGTGGCGCGGTATTTCCAGTTCTCGGCCTCGGCCACCACCTTGTCTCCAATCTTGCGGAAGCGGAGGATGTCGCCGGAAGAGGCATTGCCCCGGTCCAGCCCGATGGGGTTTGAGCCAAGCCCGGCGGTGAGGCCGGTGGAATAGATGAAGCGTACCGAGAGGCCGTCTTCATCCGGGGCGGGCAGGGCGGCAAACACCTTGCCACTGGCCGGGTCGACATAGAGGTCCAGAAAGCCCGGCCGGGCCTCAAGGCCCGCGGTGCGCGCTTCAAAGGAGGCGGGTGGCTCGGTTTTCGCCTGGGCGAGGGCGGGGCCCGTCAGGGCAAGGCAGAGGATGGTGAAGTAGGTCGCAAGTCTCATCGGTGGCCCCCGGCAGCGTCTCAATCTCTGGCGCGATTAAAGCGATCTCTCGCTGCAGAGCAACAAAAGCCACCTAACTTTGCCGGTTGCATTGCGCTTCGGCGGCTGTCAAAGCCTCGCGCCTTGAAGAAGGCGGCGAATACAGGCATATTCCCGCAACTTTCTGAGCAACCATAGGAGATCTCCCATAGCTCGCAGACCTGAAGCCGATGCGCCGCCCAAAAAACAGGCTGGCCCCCGCATCAATGAAGAAATCCGCGCCGCAAAGGTGCTGCTGATTGACGAGAATGGCGAGAAGCAGGGTGTCATGCCCTTGGCCGCCGCGCTTGACGCGGCTCGAGAAGCATCGATGGACCTGGTTGAGGTGTCCGCCGGTCAGGAAATTCCGGTCGTCAAGATTCTCGATTACGGCAAGCTGCGCTTTGAAGAGCGCAAGAAGAAAGCCGCCGCCCGGAAGAAGCAGAAATCTTCCGAGCTGAAAGAGATCAAGGTCCGTCCGAACATCGACACGCATGATTATGATGTGAAGGCCCGCGCCATCCACCGCTTCTTTGAAGAAGGCGACAAGGTGAAGATCACCCTGCGTTTCCGTGGCCGTGAGATGGCACACCAACATCTCGGTATGGAATTGCTCGAGAAGATGAAGAAGGATTTCGAGGAGATCGCAAAGGTCGAACTCGAACCCAAGCTTGAAGGCAAGCAGATGACAATGGTGCTCGCGCCGCGCTGAGCCCGGGCTAGCTGCTCAATTGGGAAAGCCCTCGCGTGCAGCGGGGGCTTTTTTGCGCGTGACAGCCACAAGGCCAGTTTTTCCCCGCGGGGATCGCCTGAAACGATTCAAAGACAGACTTTCTGAAGCAGACATGCAAAAAATCAGCCCAAGGAGCCTGACCTATGGAATCCAGCCCGTCAGAGCCGTCGATCTGGAATGAAAAACGCCTGCGATTTGCCATTGAAGGCGCCGGCGTTGCGCTCTGGGCGTGGAATGTCGACACCGACAAGCTCATCATGGATGACCGCGCCTATGCGCTGTGGGGCGTCCCAACCTCCACCCCGGTGACGTTTGAGGACCTCTCAGCGCACATTCACCCTGCCGACCGGGACCGGGTGCGCGCCGCCTTTGCGGCCAGCCGGGCGGCCATCGGGCAATATGAAATCGATTTCCGGATCTTGGCCGGCGATGAGGTCCGCTGGATTTCCGCCCGGGGCCAGGGGGAAGATGACGGCATGGTCGACCGGACCTTGTTCGGTATCTTCCTCAACGTCACCGGCCGCAAGCAGGCCGAGGAAAGCCACGAACTCCTCGCCGGCGAGATGAGCCATCGCGTCAAGAACCTGCTGGCCATCGCCTCGGGCCTCACATCGATCACCTCCCGGTCCTCGTCTTCGACCGAGGACATGGCCAAGCAGCTCACCAACCGTCTGACCGCGCTTGGCCGCGCACATGACCTGGTTCGCCCGCTTCCCGGTCAGGCCAAGGCAGACGCGCTGCTGGGCGACCTCCTCTCCGTGCTGCTGGCACCCTATGACGATCTGGGCGCCTTTAGCGGGCGTATCCGGGTGGCTGTGCCGCGCATGGGGGTTGGCGCGGCGTCTGCGACCACGCTTTCCCTGGTCATCCATGAGTTGGCGACCAACTCTCTCAAATATGGCGCGCTCTCCAGCGATGCCGGCACCCTCGACGTTTCCTCTTCAAGTCATGAGGATGAAGTCGTGGTCGTCTGGACCGAACGGGGCGGGCCGCCGGTCGAGAGGCCGACAGGGCAGGGCGGCTTTGGCAGCAAACTCATCAACCGGGCGATGTCGATGCAGCTGGGCGGCACCCTCACCTGCGACTGGGCCAAAGAGGGGGTTGTCGTGACCCTGAAGATGAACCGGGAGAGCCTGGAGCGCTGAAAATCAGGGGCGTGCCTTCACGCGCCCCCTTGATTCCTTGCGCTGGCTCCGCCATAAGCGGCCACTTCCGGACTTTGGGGCGACGGCATTGCCCCCTGTCCGTGTGTCCTGGGCCGCCAGATCTGGTGTGAGCTCTACAGATTAAGGAGACAAAGATGCCGAAGATGAAGACCAAGAAGGCCGCTGCAAAGCGCTTCAAGATCACTGCAACGGGCAAGCTGAAGCACGGCGTCGCTGGCAAGCGTCACCGCCTGATGAGCCATAACGCGAAATACATCCGCCAGAACCGCGGCACGACCGTCGGCGCCAAGGCAGATGAAGCCCGCGTGAAAAAGTACCTGCCCTACGGCCTCTGAGGCTGGGCAGACCACGATAACCCGTTGATTTTGAACACTTTCTGACAGGAGGCCACCATGCCCCGTTCCCGCGCCAAAGTTCCCGCCCACGCCCGCCACAAGAAAATCATCAAGCAGGCCAAGGGCTTCCGTGGCCGCCGCAAGAATACTTTCTCCAACGCCGCTGCTGCCGTCTGGAAAGCCGGCGAGTATGCGTATGTTGGCCGCAAGGTTAAGAAGCGCTCGTTCCGCTCGCTCTGGATCCAGCGCATCAACGCTGCCGTCCGCATCCATGACGAGAATCTGAACTATTCCACCTTCATCAACGGCCTGACCAAAGCCGGCATCGAAGTTGACCGTAAAGTGATGGCCGATCTCGCAGTGCGCGAGCCGGACGCTTTCGGCGCACTCGTCGCCCAGGCTAAAGCAGCGCTCGCTTAATCCGAACCGGAGAGATTTCAGATGTCTAAATCCCCCAGCGCCGTCCTCGACGCCAGCAAAAAGCCCCGCGTAAAGCGCCGCAATGCGAAATGGACCGGTAACCTCGCGAAACGCGCGAAGATCCGGATTTTTGGCAACACCAAGCGCGCACGTCTTGCTCGCAAGAAGGCTGCGCGCGCCTGATCGGCGCCCCCGGCCTCGCCTCGTTTCCTGAGACGCCCGTGGGTTCCGGCCTGCGGGCGTTTTGCTGATTGCATCGCCCTTGCCCGAGCGACTAGAAAGCCGCGACGGTCTGACCTGAAGGGAAATTCCAAGTGTCCGAAATTAGCCGGATCGAACAAGAAGCGCTCGCGGCGGTTGCCGCAGCCGGCGACCTCACCGCGCTTGACGCTGTGCGCGTGGCCGAGCTTGGCAAGAAGGGGCGGGTGTCGGCCCTGATGGGCGCCCTCGGCAAGATGAGCCCCGAAGAGCGCAAGGAGCAGGGGCCGCTTCTGAACGCCCTCAAGGCCCGTGTCGATGACGCGATCCGCCTGCGCAAGGATGTGCTGGAGACGGCCGCGCTTGAGGCGCGCCTGGTGACCGAGCGCGTGGACCTCACACTCCCGCCCGCGCCGGGCCCCGGCGAAGGCGCGCTCCACCCCGTCATGCAGGTATTCGAGGAAATCGCCGCCATCTTCGGCGATATGGGCTTCACCGTGGCTGAAGGCCCCGACATCGAAGACGACTGGCACAATTTCACCGCGCTGAACTTCCCCCTGGGTCACCCGGCGCGCGAGACGCATGACACCTTCTTCATGAAGGCGCTCGATGGTGATACGCCAAAAGTGCTCCGTACGCATACCAGCCCTGTGCAGGTGCGCACGATGATGGAAGAAAAGCCGCCGATCCGCATTCTTGTGCCGGGCCGGGTTTACCGCAATGACTGGGACGCGACCCATACGCCGATGTTCCATCAGGTCGAGGGGCTCGTCATCGAGAAGGGCATCCATATGGGCCATCTCAAAGGCTGTCTCATCGATTTCGTGAAGGCTTTCTTCGAAGTGGACGATGTGGAATCGCGCTTCCGGCCTCACTTCTTTCCGTTCACGGAGCCTTCGGCAGAGATGGACGTAAAATATTCCCGCAAGGGCGACGCCATCGAGATTGGCGCAGGCGACCGCTGGATGGAAATCCTCGGCTGCGGCATGGTTCATCCCAATGTGCTGCGCAATTGCGGCATTGATCCGGCCGTGCATCAGGGCTTTGCCTTCGGCATGGGCGTCGACCGCCTCGCCATGCTGAAATATGGCATGCCCGACCTGCGCCCCTATTTCGAGGCAGATCCGCAATGGTCGCGTCATTACGGCTTCTCGCCCTGGCTTACGCCGTCCGTCAGCGGAGGGCTCAGCTGATGAAGTTTTCCCTTTCCTGGCTGAACGATCACCTTGTCACCAAGGCGTCGCTTCAGGACATTCTCGATCTGATGCTGAAGGCTGGCCTTGAGGTTGAAGAGGTGATTGATCCGCGCGAAAAGCTTGCGCCCTTCACGGTTTGCAAGGTGATTGAGGCAACGCCGCATCCGGACGCGGACAAGCTGCGCGTCTGCACTGTGGAGACCATTGACGGCGTCAAGCAGATCGTCTGCGGCGCGCCGAATGCGCGCGCAGGCATGACGGCCATCTATGCCCCGCTCGGCACCTTCATTCCGGGCCTTGATTTTGCGCTCGACAAGAAGCCCCGCGCCATTCGCGGTATCGAGAGCCATGGCATGATGTGCTCCTCACGCGAGCTTGAAACGGGCGATGATCATGACGGCATTCTCGACCTCGACGACAGCCTGAAGGTTGGCACGCCGGCCTCTGAGGCCCTTGGCCAGAACGACCCGGTCATCGATTTTGAAGTCACGCCCAACCGGCCTGACTGGCTTGGTGTGCAGGGCATTGCGCGCGATCTGGCAGCGGCGGGCGCCGGACGGTTCCTGCGCAACGATCCAAAGAAGATCAATGGCAGCTTTGACTGCCCGGTCGATATCAAACTTGAAGCCACAGACGCCTGTCCGATGTTTGCCGGCGCCGTCATTCGCGGCGTCGTGAATGGTCCGTCTCCGGATTGGATGCAGGCGCGCCTCAAGGCGGCTGGCCTCCAGCCGAAATCGCTTCTGGTGGATGTCACCAACTATATTTCGCTCGACCGGGCGCGGCCGCTACACGTCTATGACGCAGCCAAGCTTTCCGGCGCGGTCATCGCCCGCCTCGGCAGGGCAGGCGAAAAGCTCGAAGCGCTGGATGGGAAAACCTATCCGATCACCGAAGAGATGTGCGTCATTGCGGACAATTCCGGCGCCATCGGTCTTGGCGGCGTTATGGGCGGCATTTCTACGGCGGTCTCTGCCGAGACGGTGGACGTGTTCATCGAGTCGGCCTGGTTTGACCCCTTGCGTACAGCGCGCACGGGCCGCGCGACCGGCATTCACTCAGACGCACGCTATCGCTTTGAGCGCGGCGTTGATCCGCAAAGCTGCTTGGATGGCCTCAACCTCGCCATTGCGCTGATCCTCGAATATGGCGGCGGTCAGGTATCGAAGGCGAAGATCGCCGGATCGATCTCTGTGCGGACCAAGAAGGTGACCTTCTATCCGGTCGATGTCGAGCGTCTCACGGGCCTTGTCGTCAAGCCAGCAGAAATGAAGCGTATCCTCAAGGATCTCGAATTCGATATCGAGGACGCAGGCGACGCCTGGTATCTGCTGCCCCCTTCGCACCGGTTCGATATGGAGCAGTCGGCAGATATCGTTGAGGAAATTGCCCGCCTGATCGGGTTTGACCAACTCCCGACGACGTCCCTCCCGCTGCCCGAGGGCGGGCGCCGGGTGATCACCACGCCGCGTCAGGCACGGGTGGCGATCTCGCGCCGTGTCATGGCCGCGCGCGGGTTCCTTGAGGCAGTGACCTGGAGCTTCATGGCACGCGAACATGCCGCGCTCTTCGGCAAGACCGAAGACGCGCTGGGCGTGGCCAATCCCGTCGCCAGCGAGCTGAACTATATGCGCCCCTCGGCGCTGGGCAATCTGGCCCAGGCGGCCCAGCGCGCCCGCAATCGCGGCGAGCGCACCGTGCGCCTGTTCGAGGCGGGCCCGGTCTATCTTGGTGATGGTCCAAAAGATCAGCGTACGGTAATAGCCGGTCTCGTGCTGCCAGCCGCCGAGCGCCACTGGCAGGGGCGCGCTGCGCCTTATGACGCCTATGCCGCAAAGGCGGATCTCTTCGCGTTGCTTGCTGCGCTTGGCCAGCCGGGGGACCGTTTCCAGGTCGCCCCGCCGACCCAGCCGCACTGGCATCCCGGCCAGGCCGCCAGCCTCAAGCTCGGCCCGAAGATGACGGTCGCCAATTTCGGCGCGCTCCATCCCGGCGTGTTGAAGGCCCTGGATGTTGAAGGCCCGGTCTATGCGTTTGAGCTCAATCTCAACGCCCTGCCGGTGATGAAGGTGAAGTCGACCAAGACCAAGCCGGTGCTTGAGCGCGCAGACCTCACCCCCATCCGCCGCGATCTTGCTTTCGTGGTCGATGCAGGCGTTGCGTCCGGCGATATCGTGCGCCATGCTCAGACGGCTGAGAAACAGCTGATCACAGCGGTGGACGTGTTCGACGTCTATCAGGGGCCGGGCGTCGGCGAGGGGAAGAAGTCGGTGGCCATCGAAATCACGCTCCAGCCGAAGGAAGCGCTGAAGGATGACCAGATCCAGCAGGTGATCGAGCGCATCGTCGCTTCGGTCGCCAAGGGAACCGGCGGTGTGCTAAGAGGCTAAACTATTCAGCAAGGGGACGGCTGGGATGGGACTGAAACGGCAGCTTTACATAGCATTAGCGCCCGAGGCGCGCCGGTCAGGTCTTTCCGTGACGAATGCCTGTATCGTCGGGCTGGTCATTCTCAGCTTCCTTTTCCTGGCGCTCGAAACCGAGCCAGCGCTGCAGGCCGTTCCGGGCTGGCGGCAGGCCTTCCACATATTCAACATCACGGTCGTCGTGATCTTCGCGCTCGAATATGCCGCGCGGGTCTGGTGCGCCGGGGTCGATCCACTCTATCGCGGACTGGGCGGACGCCTGCGATACATGGCGAAGTTCTATTCGATTGCGGATTTGCTCGCCTTCCTACCGGAGCTGATCCTCATGGCGATGGGGTCTGGCACAACGCTTCTGGTTCTGCGCGTGCTGCGCCTGGCGCGTCTCATCAAAATTGCGCGCTTCATTCCGGCCTTTGACGCCCTTGGCGCCGCGGTGCGCCGGGCAAGCTCGCTGCTCCTGACATCTCTCGCCCTGGCGGTGACGCTGGTTTATGTTGCCGCTGTGCTGCTCTATTTCGTTGAAGGTATTGGCGGAGTTCAACAGGAAGCCTTTGCGTCCATTCCGCGCGCCATCTGGTGGTCAGTGGCCACACTGACCACAGTGGGGTATGGCGATGTCTACCCGGTGACCCCGCTCGGCCGGTTCTGTGCAGGCATCATCGCGATTGTGGGCATTGGCGTTGTGGCGCTGCCGGCCGGTGTGTTCGCCAGCGCCTTTTCCGATGAGCTGCGGGAGCGGGAATTGTCCAGCCTGCGGACGGAACTGGAACAGACAAGAGCGGACGCCGCAGCGGAGAAGTTGGATGAATAAGTCAGAAGGCCCCATAAGCGTCGCCATTGCCGGTATAGCCGGGCGTATGGGGCGCCAGCTTGCCGCCGTTTCGATCGATCGCGGCATCAAGCTCACGGGCGGAACGGAAGTGGCCGCAGCCAATGCCTATGGCGAAGACATCGGCATCCTTGCCGGGCGCCGGGCCATCGGCCTGAAACCTGTCGCGGAGGCTTCAGGCGCCGCTGACGGCGCCTGTGTCTGGATCGATTTTACGCGGCCTGAGGCAACGCTCGCGGCGCTTGAGGCGCTGGCCGGCACCAGTGTCCACGCAGCAGTGATCGGCACAACGGGATTCTCCGCAGCAGAGGAAGATGCCATCGCGGCAGCGTCCTCGCATTTTGCCATCGTGAAGGCGGGCAATTTCTCCATCGGGGTGAATCTGCTGGAAGCCTTGACGCGGCTCGCCGCCAGCCGTCTGGGCACGGAGTGGGATATTGAAGTTCTCGAAACCCATCACCGCATGAAGGCAGACGCCCCCTCAGGCACGGCGCTGATGCTCGGCGCGGCTGCCGCAGAGGGCAGGGGCGCCCGGCTCAGTGATCTGCGCGCGGCGCCCTATGATGGTCCTGACGCCCAGCGCCAGACCGGCCAGATCGGCTTTTCCGTGCGGCGCGCGGGCGGGGTCATCGGCGAGCATGAAGTGACGTTCGGCTCCGAAAAGGAGCTGATCCGGCTTTCCCATACGGCACTTGACCGCTCGGTATTTGCCGAAGGCGCGCTGCATGCGGCCGCCTGGGCGTCCGGTCAACCACCCGGCCTTTATGATATGAACGATGTGTTGGGTCTCGGCCACACCGGCTGAGGAAAGCGCCACACTTCCAGCCGAATGCGCCTTGACGCGGCGCAGCATCGTGACAACGTGACGGTTGTTTAACGTTCAGGGTTGCATCCCAGTAGCGGTATGATCGGCATTGTAGTTGTCAGCCATGGAAGATTGGCCCACGAGCTCGTCGCGGCAGCGGAGCATGTTGTGGGCCGCCTTTGGCGTGCGCGTGTAGTCTCTATCGATTCTGACGATGATCTCGATCTCAAGCGGGAGCATATCCTGGCGGCCGTGAAGGCGTGCGATGCCGGGCGCGGAGTGATCGTGCTGACGGACATGTTCGGCGGCACCCCGTCCAACCTCGTCCTCTCCATTCGCGGCAGTGTGCCGATGGAAATCGTCTCCGGCGCAAACCTGCCGATGCTGATCAAGCTGGCCGAAATCCGCGAAGTGCTCAGCCTGGAAGAAGCCGCCATCGCGGCGGCCGAGGCTGGGCGTAAATATGTGACCATCGCGTCCGAACTCCTCGCCCGGCTGCCCTGATGTCGACGTCCATTCCGGCGGCCTCCGCCCGTGTCACGATTGTCAATCGCAAAGGGCTGCATGCCCGCGCTTCGGCGAAGGTTGCCAAGCTCGCCGCCGAATATGATGCTAGGGTGATTGTACGCCATGAGGGCGAGCAGGCCGACGCCCGCTCGATCATGGATCTCCTGATGCTCGTCGCCCATACGGGCTGCGAGATCGAACTGTCGGGCACCGGCACGCAGGCCGCAGAGGCGGTTGAAGCCATCGCCGCGTTGGTCGCCGATGGCTTCGGAGAGCGGGACGGGGGCTGATCAGCCCGTTTTCAGGCCGCCTTGCTGCGCTTGGTCTTGCGAACCTCGAATTTGTTGAGCGCGTGCAGATAGGCCTTGGCGCTGGCCACCAGCGTGTCGGGATCGGACGAGCGGCCCGTTGCCATGATGCCGTCGCCATTCAGCCGTACAGAGACGGTCGCCTGCGCGTCCGTGCCGCCGGTGACGGCATGCACCTGGTAAAGCTCCAGAATGACCTGATGCGGCACGAGCTGGCGGATAGCGTTGAACACGGCATCGACCGGGCCATTGCCGCGCGCGATGGAGTATTTTTCCTCGCCGTCGATCACGAGATCAATTTCAGCCGTCTGCGGACCTTCGGTGCCAGCCACGACGCGCAGGCGCTTGAAGCCAATCCGCTCGCCTTCGGCCGCCAGCTGTTCGTCGACCAGCGCGATTATGTCGTCATCGAAGACATGCTTCTTGCGGTCGGCCAGATCCTTGAAGCGCTTGAAGGCATCGTTCAGGGCTTCGGCTTCCAGCGTGTAGCCCATCGATTCCAGTTTGTCGCGGAAGGCGTTGCGGCCTGACAGCTTGCCCATGACGAGCGAGGTCTTCGCCACGCCGACATCTTCGGGCTTCATGATCTCATACGTCTCGGAATTCTTCAGCATGCCATCCTGGTGGATGCCGCTTTCATGCGCGAAGGCATTCTTGCCGACGATGGCTTTGTTGTATTGCACCGGGAAACCGGTGATCCGGCTGACCATCGCAGAGGCGCGCGCAAGATAAGAGGTGTCGATGCCAGTCTCGTAGGGCAGCGTATCGCCGCGAACTTTCATCGCCATGACGATCTCTTCGAGCGCCGCATTGCCAGCCCGCTCGCCGAGGCCGTTGATTGTGCATTCGATCTGACGCACGCCATTGGCCATTGCGGCGAGTGAGTTTGCAACCGCCAGGCCAAGGTCATTATGGCAGTGTGCCGACCAGATGACCTTGTCCGAGTTCGGAATGTTTTCGATCAGCCGGCGGATCAGATCGCCATACTCATGCGGGTGGGAATAGCCAACCGTGTCAGGCACGTTGATGGTGGTTGCGCCCGAGGCGATGGCCGTATCGATACACTTGCAGAGGAAATCGAACTCGGTGCGAGTGGCGTCTTCCGCGCTCCATTCCACATCATCCACCAGGTTGCGGGCCTGGGAGACAGAGCGGCCAACCGCTTCGAGAACGGCGTTGGGGCCCATCTTCAGCTTGTGCTTCATGTGCACAGGGCTGGTGGAGATGAAGGTGTGAATGCGCGGGCGGGCGGACTTGCGGACAGCCTCGCCGCAGCGGTCGATGTCGCCCGGCGTGGAGCGTGCGAGACCGCAGATGACGGCGCTCTTGGATTGAGCCGCGATGGCGCTAACAGCAGCAAAGTCGCCGTCAGAAGCGGCCGGGAAGCCAGCTTCAATGATGTCGACCCCCATGCTTTCCAGCACAGTTGCCAGTTCCAGCTTTTCATTGAGTGTCATTGATGCGCCGGGCGATTGTTCGCCATCGCGCATGGTGGTGTCGAAAATCAGTACGCGAGGCTTCTTTGCGTCATTCGCGGCGGTGTTCTTGGAGGTCATGGTTTTGCGTAGCTCAGCGGAGAGGAGGGAACAAAGCGGTTCTTATTCTCAAATCCCCTGGTCGCGCGGCCGCCCTCAGACTTGGGCGTCCGTCCCCGGCCAGGGGCCGGTAAGCAGAAGGAGAAGGGGCAGAACTTTGCGCATAGGCATTCTAATCACCGGCTTGGCCGGTGCTGTCAACCGGTGATGCTGCAGGATCAGCAATATTTTGCCTTGTCCGGGCGGCCCGGCGGCGGAAATAGATATAGCCGCCAGCATACACAGCCACGGCCGCAACCGCTGTGAGTAGCGCGATCCCAAGATTGCCCTGAAGCGCCGCCAGAAGACTGCGCCCGGCAAAGGCAATCAGGGCAATCTTCGGGATGATGCCCAGTCCCAGCCCAATCCAGAAATCCCGGAACGTCGCATTGCTGACACCAAACGCCATGTTCACCAGTAGAAACGGCCCCGTCGGCACATTCCGCACGAGGGCGCTGGTCACCAGCGCGTTCCGCCCGACAAAGCGTGAAAGTTTCTGTGCGCTCGCTCCGGCATAGCGCCGGAACGCCTCTTCGCCCGCGATCCGGCCGACCCAGAAAGTGATTGCCCCGGAAACCATGTTCGCAATCCAGGAATAGCCCGCGCCATACCAGGGGCCAAACACCGCAACCGCGGCTGCGATCAGGGCAAATTGCGGAATGCCCGCGAAGGCGGCGATGCAGAACACAGCGATCACGGCCACCAGGCCCCAGGGGCTGCCACTCAGCGTTGCCATCATGCCGGTGACCGTATCGGCGTCGGGCAGCAGGCCCGCCTTGCCGGCGGCAAAGATACCCGCGATCACGCCGAGAAGCCCAAGCCCCAGAATAAGGGCACGCCGAGAGGCGGGGCGCCCGGTCGATGGCAGATCAGTCTCGCTCATTTTGCCCTCGTGCGCTGAAAGCTGGCATGCGTCAATCTGGGCCGGCAGGGTCTTATGCGCTGGCGAGGAAGGTGTCGCTCATCGCCCACAATTTCTCAGCGCGGGCGTCATCGCTGATCCATGCACGCGCATGCTCCCAGCGTTGGCTGCCCGCGGTAGCGGCCGGGGCGATGTCACAGTCTTCGCAATAGACCCCGCCTTTGCCCTCAAGCTTTGGCGCCGTTGCGGCCCAGACTGTGGTGGAGGCGCCCTGCTCAGGTGTCTTGAACATCGCCTGGATCATCTCCGGTATGGTGCCATCAGCGTTTTTCCAGCCGAGGCCAACCATCTCCTCATCGGGCAGGTGGCGCTGAAGATTGGTGAAGATCCCGCCGGGATGAACCGAGAAGGCCCGGATGCCATTGTCCCGTTCGCGAAGGTCGACGCCAAGTGCGAACAGCGCGTTGGACGATTTCGACTGTCCGTAGGCCTCCCATTTGTCATAGGCGCGCGATTGATAGTGTGGATCGTCCCAGATCACATCGGAGCGGACATGACCCGTCGAGGACAGCGCCACAACCCGCGCGCCCCCAGCCGCCCGCAGGGAGGGCAGGAGCCCCTGATAAAGCGCGAAATGGCCGAGATGGTTGGTGCCGAACTGAGCTTCCCAGCCCGGCCCGACGCGCGCCAGCGGGCAGGCCATGATCCCGGCATTGTTGATCAGAAGGTGCAGCTTTGAGTTGGTGGCGGCATAATCCTGGGCAAACCCGCGCACGCTGGTAATATCGGCCAGATCCATCGCGGCGACCGTAACGCCGCTGAGCCCGGCGAGGGCCTCTTTGGCCGCATCCGGCCGGCGGGCGGGCACGGTCACCTGCGCGCCAGCCCCTGCCAGCGCGCGCACGGTTTCCAGGCCGATGCCCGAATAACCTCCCGTTACCACTGCGTGCTTTCCGGAAAGGTCGATCCCCTGAAGAACTTCCCTTGCCGTGCTCTTGGCGTGAAAACCTGAGCCGACTGGCACCTGATCTGTTGCAGCCATCGTCGTTTCTCCCGTGAACTTTTGAGTGTTTGTGCCAATGCTAGTCCTGCTGGCTGCGCGCGGCTACTGCATTCTGTCTGGCGGTTTGCCCCAGCCTTGCCTAATTCTGCCGCTAGAATACTTCAAAGGAAAAGGAGACCTGCCCCATGAACAAGGTTCTCATGATGCTGGGCGCTGTTATCGTGACTGCGGCGCTCGCCCTGCCGGCCACCGCGCAGGGTATCGGGGCGCGTGTCGAGCGCTCGCAGGCAGAATTGGCCTATGAAAAGGCGGAGACCGACTTTGCAAAGGTCAAGGCTACCCGCGACGCGGCGCGAACAAAGTGTGCCGCGCGCGAGTATCAGGCCTGCTATGAGTTGGCAGAGTTGCAGCGCAAGGGGCTTGGCGGTGTTCAGGATCTTTCAGCCGCTGCCACAAACTACAAGAAGGTTTGCGACGCAAAGGACGGTCGCGGTTGCGCCGGGCTGGCCTATCTGACGGTGCAGGGCAGGGGCGTAACGGCGAACGCTGCCGAAGGTCGCCGCCTCTACAAGAAATCCTGTGATCTGGGCGAAGTCAGCGGCTGCGCGGCCTGGGGCAATATGGCGTATACCGGCACCGGTGGTCCCAAGGATGTTCAGGGCGGGACACGCGCCCTCAATGAGGCGTGTGCAAAAGAATATGAATGGGCCTGTGAGCGTGTTCAGACACTCGGCGCGTTCGACCCGAATGACAGATCCATGCAGCGCCTACGCGACCTGCGCAGCAATTAGGCGCCGGGGCTATCTGGCAGCGCTTGCGGTGCTGGTTTGAGGATCGAGAGATTTTTCGCCCGTTCGGCATGTTCGGGCGAACGCTCTGGGGATATCAGAAGGTCTCCGTCCACGCAGGCATTGCCCTCGACCCGCATTGAAGGCGCAAAGATCGAGCCTTCAATGTGGGCGCCCTTGCCTACATCAATCCGGCGGACAGCTATGATCTCGCCGACAATCTTGCCCAGCACGGTGATGTCGCTGGCGCTGACGCGGCCCTGTATGCTGGCCCCGGCGTCAACGGTCAGCGCGCCCTCACACTGCACATCTCCGAGAACCTCACCGCCAAGGCGGAGCGAACCAGTAAGTGTCAGATTGCCGATGACACGGCAGCCTGCCGCGATAACATTGCCTGGGCCGCCTACGGGACCGGGCTTGGCGGGCGCCGGAGGCGGTGTGTTCCTTGCCTTGTCTGCGGCCATCCTGCTTTCCCCTATGTCTTCCCTGTGATGAGGTACCATCATGCCCAAGGTGATCCAGATCGGGACAGTCCGGCAGGGCGTCGGCTCATGAAAGTGCCACTGCGCCTTGTTTCGGTGTTGTCCACGCTGGTTCTGCTTGCATCCTGCGGGCCAACTGCAACGCCTGTCGAGAAGATTGATGCTCTTTTGCTCGCGCCGGGCGCAGAAGGCATTGATCTTTCCCACCATAATGGCGCGGTTGACTGGCCCCGCCTCTCAACGGCCGGCTTCTCTTTCGTGTATCTCAAGGCCACTGAAGGGGAGGGGCATATCGACACCCGCTTCCAGGAAAACTGGCAGGGCGCCCTGCGCCATCACTGGCAGGCGGGGGCCTATCATTTCTATCTGCTTTGCCAGGATGGACGCCGGCAGGCCGCCAATTTCATCCGTCAGGTCGAAGTGCGCGGCGACGCCCTTCCGCCGGCGGTCGATCTGGAGCACGCACACAACTGCGCCCCGCGCGGCACGCGCGCCGAAACGATTGCGGAGATCAAAATATTCCTCGCCGAGCTTGAGGCAGAATACGGCGCCGTGCCGGTCATCTACACGACGCCTGCCTTCCACGCCGAATGGCTGGACGGGGAGGGATTTGACGCCCACCCCCTTTGGGTTCGCTCATTGGAGGGCCCGCCGCGCCTGCCTTATGCGATCTGGCAGTATTCGATGAAGGGCCGCGTGCCGGGCGTTTCCGGCAATGTCGATCTTAACCGCGCCGCCGATTAGGCGGGGGTGCCAATCGCCTTGCCCATGCGCAGCACCGGCACCTCTACGCCGCCTGCCGAAGCGCCAATGGTATGCTCGATCAGACGGTACCCGCACGCTTCGTAGAGTGGCGCGCCGGCCAGTGTTGCGCCCATCTCCAGCTGCGTGAAGCCTTCGGCGGCAGCAGCCTCCTCGCAAAGGGAAAGGATCATCCGGCCGAGGCCGCGGCGGGTGAAGTCCGGGTGGGTATACATCGCGCGGATGCGGGCAGCGTCCGTACCCGGACGAAGCGGCGCGTCATTGCGCTGGGCGGCGGTATGGTCGCCGCCAAAGAGCGTTGCGCGCCGGCTCCAGCCGCCCGAAGCAGCCAGCCTTCCGCTCTCTATATCATGGATCAGGAAATAGGTGCCGTCGGCAATCAGCGTCCGGTCCAGCCCCATGATGGTGCGCGATACGGCGATCTGCTCCGGGCTGAGGAAGCCCTTCTGCAGTTCCCCAATCGCCACATTCATCAGGTGGCTGATCTCCGCCGCGTCCTCGGGCGTGGCAATGCGATGCGAGAAACTAGGCCGTGATGGGGGAAAAAGACGACTCATTCCACATACGCCCACACTCTTGACGGCCACTCAAACCGCCGTTGACGGTACTTTTTATCGAAAGCATGAATGTTCGTAAATGAATACTCAAGGAGTGACTTTCCTTGGGTCGGTGATGGCACTGATTGCAACCAATCGGCTAGCGTGTGAATCAGTTGAGCAAGTTCGTAGTATACGGTCCTGCCATCAGCTGCTTTCGAGATGACCTGATGGCATACAACCTCAAGACTTTCCGTCAGTCTGGATACTGCATAGTTGTCGGGCGCCCCTTCAGAGAAATACTCTCCGATAGATCGTTGTTGGTGATTATTATCAACGATATCAACAAAATGTCCTGGTTTGGCGCCGGCAGGTTCACTGGCTTTGTAGAATAGCTGCCGCCAGCATTCGATATCGCTATCTTCCAGGCTTCCTTTAAACAAGGTGACAAGCTTTAAAGCGTTGTCGACTCGACGTTGACGGATGTTCTGAAAGAAGGCGAGAAGAGCGATTGTTCCGCCAATCGTTGCGAGCCCGAGTTGTACCCAAGCGCGAACTTCTGACCAATCAATCGCTCCTCCCAAACACAGCATTGGCTTAGTTGCGGCTCTTGTCCACGAGGCGGTCATTCTGCGCCCAGTGCATCATGCCGCGCAGCTTCTCGCCGACTTCTTCGATCGGGTGGCTGCTCATGCGCTGGCGCATGGCGTGGAAGCCCGGCGCGCCGGCCTGGTTTTCCAGTACCCAGTTGCGGGCGAATGTGCCGTTCTGGATGTCTTCGAGCACCTTCTTCATTTCCTTCTTCGTCTCGGCATTCACAAGGCGCGGCCCGGTGACATACTCGCCATACTCGGCGGTGTTGGAGATCGAATAGTTCATGTTGGCGATGCCGCCTTCATAGATCAGGTCAACGATCAGCTTGGTCTCGTGGAGGCACTCGAAGTAAGCCATCTCGGGCGCGTAGCCGGCTTCCACCAGCGTTTCGTAACCGGCCTTGATCAGCTCGACGATGCCGCCGCAGAGAACAGCCTGCTCGCCGAAGAGATCGGTTTCGGTCTCTTCACGGAAGGATGTTTCGATCACGCCGGCGCGGGTGTTACCGATGGCCTTGGAGTAGGAAAGCGCAACGGCCTGCGCGCTGCCCGTTGCGTCCTGATGGATGGCGATCAGGCCCGGCAGACCAAAGCCCATCTGGTACTGGTTGCGCAGCGTATGGCCGGGGCCTTTGGGCGCTGACAGCGACACGTCAACGTCAGCCCGCGGACGGATCAGGTTATAATGGATGTTGAAGCCGTGGCCGAACATGAGGTGCTGGCCGGCGCGCAGGTGCGGCTCGATTTCGTTGGCGTAGAGCACAGCCTGCTTTTCGTCCGGCACGAGGATCATCAGCACATCGGCCCATTTGGCGGCGTCGGCGACGCTTACCACTTCAAGGCCAGCCGCTTCGGCCTTCTTGCGCGAGGCGGAGCCTTCCTGCAGCGCAACCTTGATCTGCTTGACGCCGGAATCTTTCAGGTTCAGCGCATGGGCATGGCCTTGGCTGCCATAGCCGACCACGGCGACTTTCAGTTTCTGGATCAGCGAGATGTCCGCGTCTTTTTCGTAATAGATCTTCATGTGCTTGCAAAAGCTCCGGTGGATGAAAGTTGAGGGAGGGGCTTGTCAGGTCAGACGGCGTCGCAGCTCCAGTCGCCACTGAAATTGGCGACACCGATGACGAGATTGTTGAGCTGGGTGATGTCATCCTCTGTGCCGGCCAGGCGTGAAAAGTTCAGGATGCCATCGCCCGTCTTCAGGCGGGTGATGATGTCATGGCTGTCTACGATCAGGCGGATGCTGCGTGAGCCATCTGCGTTCACGGTGACGGCCTCGCGCGGGCCATACCCTTCGGGCGGCGTGGCGGCAATGCTGGCGGTTGTCTCCCTGATCTTATCGGCTACATCCAGCGGCAGGGCCGTGCGCAGCTGACAGGCGGGCGCCTTTCCAGCGGCGCCAATGCCGGGAACAGATCTTGCTTCGAGCAGCAGGTAGGGGCCTTCCTCGATGACGTAATAGACATAGGCCGCGCCGCTTGAGGATTCAGTATCGACGATCCTCAGCCATTCTTCGGCGGAGGCCCCGAACAGCCGCTCACCCTGGGTGGATATGTCTGAAGCGCGCGCAATATCACAATCAAGGCGTGCCTGGTCATTCGTGGCGGGAGCGCACATGCTTGCCTGCGCCGCTGCCATCAGGGGCAGGGCGGCCAGCGCCGAGGCGATCAGAACCAGGCGAAGAACCATCATCCTTTCTCCTTGCCGCGCTTGATCGAGAGAACGCCCGTACGGCTCACTTCGACAAGCCCCAGCGGGCGCATCAGGTCAACAAACTGGGTCAGCTTGTCGGAGGCGCCGGTCACTTCGAAGATGAAGCTCTCATTCGTCGTGTCGATCACATGCGCGCGGAAGATCTCGCCGATCCGCAGCGCTTCAACCCGCTTCTCGCCCGTGCCGGCCACCTTCACCAGCGCCAGCTCGCGTTCGATCCCGCGCTTGGAATTGGTGATATCGATGACCTCGGCCACCGGCACGATGCGCAGCAGCTGCGCTTCGATCTGCTCAAGTATATGCGCCGTACCCTGCGTGACAATCGTGATGCGCGAGCGGTGCTGGCTGGCATCCACTTCGGCAACGGTCAGCGAGTCGATATTATATCCGCGTCCGGAGAACAGCCCGACGACCCGCGCCAGAACGCCGGGTTCATTGTCAACAATCACCGCCAGCGTGCGGCGCTCGACTTCCTTGTCCTCATCGGAAAGGAAATAGGCAGATTTCGGCGCAGGGCCGGGAGTGGCGGTGCCATCGCTCATTGGGGGCGCTCCGGTGTTGTATTGCTCGCAAAGCTGCGATCGAGGGAAGTGTTGGGCCGCCGTTCCAGCAAGCGGGCGCGCAGGCTCGCTGCCTTGTCTATGGCTTTCTTGCGATTTTCCTGGGACTGATCATCATACCGTTCAACGATTTCGTCGAGCCGTCGCGGATCAAGATGCGCCTGAAGTTCGGAAACCAGCAGGCGCCGGCAATCATCAATATAAGCGCCGCTCTCTTCTGAGGGGAGCCCGCCTTCACGATTGAGGGCTTCAATCTCGTGATAGGTGAACATCAGCGTGTCCAGAATGGGCGGACGCTTGCCACGATAGGCCCCTTCTTTCTCGGCGCTCTTGCCGGACGCGTCGAGATTGGGGAAGAACATCCGCCCCCGGTCCACCAAGGTGGACAGCTGGATCAACATGTTCGTCCTGGCGGCGACAAAGGCGGCGTCATTGGCGTGAAGGTGGCGGGTGCGGGCAAATATGGCACAGCGGGCGAGGGTATCGATGGCGGCGCCGCCCCAGTCGAGGCTCGCCGCATCAATGCTCTGGCGCAGGCGTTCTGTCTGCAATTTGCGCTGCTTGGCCGTTTCGCCACGCGCGACCAGAGCGCTGCCCAGCGCCACGATGGCTGAAAGAATGCCAATGACGATTTCGCCATTGCCTTTCAGCCAGTCGAAGATCCCTGCGGCGTCCATACTATTCCCGTGCTCCGGCCTCTATCACGCGGCCTAGACCAGCCCGCGGCCAGCCTCTCCGATCTCGTTACCCGTTATTTCACCGAGAATCATCTGGTTGTGCGCTGATCCCGATGGAATCATCGGCAGACAGTTCTCGGCCCGCTCCACCCGGCAGTCGAACAGCACCGGGCCGGGATGGTTCACCATCTCCAGGATCTTGGCGTCCAGCTCGGCAGGATCATCACAGCGGATGCCATAGGCGCCCAGCGCATCGGCCAGTTTGACGAAATCCGGCAGGCTTTCCGAATAGGAGTGGGAATAGCGCTCGCCATGCAGCAGCTCCTGCCACTGGCGCACCATGCCCATCCATTCATTGTTGAGAATGAACACCTTCACCGGCAGCTTGTGCTGAACGGCGGTGGAGAGCTCCTGCATCATCATCTGGATGGAGGCTTCGCCTGCAATATCGATGACCAGCGCGTCCGGGTGGGCTGACTGGACGCCCACAGCGGCAGGCAGGCCATAGCCCATCGTGCCGAGGCCGCCCGAGGTCATCCAGCGGTTGGGCTCGTTGAAATGATAGAACTGCGCCGCCCACATCTGGTGCTGGCCCACTTCGGTCGTGATGTACGTGTCGTGGTCCTTGGTCAGCGCGTAGAGGCGCTCGACGGCATATTGCGGTTTGATCACGTCGCTGGAGTTCTTGTAGCCAAAACAGCGCCGCGCGCGCCAGGCGCCGATCTCTTCTTTCCAGGGCGCCAGGTCTGGCAGCTGTGCCTTGCGGGCTTTGAGCTCCTTGAGAATGGCTTCCAGCGCCTGGGCGCAGTCAGCCAGCACCGGAATGTCCACCCGCACGATCTTGTTGATCGAGGAGGCATCGATATCGATGTGCACCTTCTTCGAGTTGGGGGAGAAGGCATCGACCCGGCCCGTCACGCGGTCATCAAACCGCGCGCCGACGCAGATCATCAGGTCGCAGTCATGCATGGCATTGTTGGCTTCAAAGCTGCCATGCATGCCCACCATGCCCAGCCAGTCAGGATGCGCGGCCGGGAAGGCGCCAAGGCCCATCAGGGTGGAGGTCACCGGAATACCGGTCATCGCCTGCAATTCGCGGAGCAGTTTTGATGCCCGCGGCCCGGAATTGATCACGCCGCCACCGGTATAGAAGATCGGCCGCCAGGCTTTGGTGATCAGGTCCACCGTCGCCTTGATCGCCTCGGGAAGGGGCTCGGTCTGGGGCACATAAGTCGGCTTCAGGATGCCCGCCTTGCCCACATAGGGCCCGGTCGCAAACTGGATGTCCTTGGGAATGTCGATCACCACCGGGCCGGGGCGGCCATTGGTGGCGATATAGAACGCCTCATGGATCGTGCGGGCCAGCTGGTTCACATCCGTGACCAGGTAATTGTGCTTGGCGCAGGTCCGGGTGATGCCGGTCGTGTCGCATTCCTGGAAGGCATCGGTTCCGATCAGATGCGTCGGCACCTGGCCGGTGATGACCACCATCGGGATCGAGTCCATCATCGCATCGGTGATCGGGGTCACCATATTGGTCGCGCCGGGGCCAGAGGTGACCAGCGCCACACCGCATTTGCCCGTCGAGCGCGCATAGCCTTCGGCCGCATGGCCTGCGCCCTGTTCATGGCGCACCAGAATATGGCGGATCGCGTCCTGCCCGTAGAGCGCATCATAGATCGGTAGCACCGCCCCGCCGGGATAACCGAACATCACCGATACGCCTTGTTCCCGGAGGGCCTCGACGACGATCTGGGCGCCGGTCATCATGCGCGGGGTGGAGGTGTCTGCCGTTTCAGCGGCGGGCTTGGCCTTGGTCTTGGTGTTCATGGGCTTCAGCTTCCGGGAGGGGTGTTTTCTGCGAGGGGTTAAAAGAGCGAAGGGACCAAGAAAAAAGGGCTCCCGGAGGAAGCCCTTTTGTGCGCGCACCCGCAACTGCCTGGTCGAAGGGCAGCTACGGGCACTTAAGAATTACGACTTTATGTGTGCGCACTTGACGTTTCCTCAATCGTAGGAGTTCAGGCATAATCTTCCGCGTCGGCTGTGTCAATCTCACGATAGAGGGCAAAAATAACCCGCATCCGGTCGCCGATTTCCGGGGAAGGGATGCGCGGCCAGAACGGAAATTGCCGGCCAATCCAGGTAAATTGCCTTTTGGCATAGCGCCTTGACTCGCGTTTGGCGCTTTCGGCCGCTTCCTCTGCGCTGATCTCGCCACGCACGAAGGCGGCAATCGAGGGCATGCCCAGCGCCTTCATGGCGGGAAGTTCGGGATTGAGATTGCGGGCAACCAGGGCCTGCGCTTCAGTCACGGCGCCCTGCATCAGCATGCCTTCAAACCGCCGGTCGATCTTCTTGTAGAGCGCGGCGCGGGGCGGGGTGAGGGCAAAGCCGACCCATTCGCCTTCTTTCAGCACGGGTGGCTGGCGCTCATTCTGGAAATCGCTGAGCGGCCGCCCGGTCGCCAGCCACACCTCATAGGCCCGGGCCAGCCGTTGCCGGTCGCCGGTCCCAAGCCGTTCGGCCAGATCAGGATCATGCGGCGCCAGCCGCGCCCGCAGGCCCTCGGCGCCCTCGGCCTCGGAGATGGCCTTCACCTCCGCGCGGATGTCATCGGGCACCGGCGGAATGTCGGAAAGCCCCTGAGTCAGCGCCAGAAGGTATAGCCCCGTGCCACCGACAATCACCGCATGCTTGTTCTGCCGTTGAAGCCGGCCCAGCACGCGGCGTGCCGCTTCCAGCCATTCCCCGGTCGAATAGCGCGTTGCCGCATCCACATAGCCGAACAGGTGATGGGGCACGCCGGCCATCTCTTCCTCGGTTGGGCGGGCAGAAATGACCTGCAAGTCGCTGTAAACCTGCATGGAATCGGCATTAATTACCTCCCCGCCGAGCTTGCGGGCCAGTTCAATGGCAAGGGCGGATTTTCCGCTGGCGGTGGGGCCGTGTATCAGGATGGCAGGGTGCATCCCCTACAACTAAGGACTTGCGAGCCTTGAGGAAAGCCACCTAGAGACGGCCAGCTTCGAAGAGGGCCTTGAGAATGCAGATGGATTGGGTCTTGGTTGCGGTCACCGGCGCGGCAGATGCGCGCTTGAGCGAACTCACATCAACATCTGTCAGCGCCATTGGCGGCGCGCCGGGCAATTGGATGAGCCTCTCAGACACTGGGCCGCTCAAGGCCAGTGCCCTGCGCTTTTCTGCGGCCGGTGAGGGGCTTGCGTCGCTCCGCGCCGCGCTGGCGGCAGCAGGCCCCATCGACGCCGCCATCCTGCCGGCCGATCGTTTCGGCAAGAAACGCCTGCTCATCTCGGACATGGATTCCACCATCATCGGCCAGGAATGTATTGACGAAATTGCGGACGCCGTCGGTCTCAAGGCCAGGATTTCCGAGATTACGGAACGCGCCATGCGCGGCGAGCTCGATTTCGAGGCCGCTCTCACAGAGCGCGTCGCGATGCTGAAAGGCCTTCCCCTCCATGCCCTCGCCCGCACTCTGGAAGAGCGCATCACCCTCAATCCGGGCGCGCGCACCCTCATCGCCACGATGAAAGCCCACGGCGCCGCCACGCTGCTCGTCTCCGGCGGCTTCACCTACTTCACCTCCCGCGTCGCCGCGCTGGCTGGCTTTGAAAGCCATCAGGGCAACACCCTCCTCGATGATGGCGCCGCCCTTACCGGCGAGGTCGGTCAGCCCATCCTCGGCCGGGTTGCCAAGCGCACAGCCCTGCTTGAGGCGGTTGCCGCCCTCGGCGCGGCCCCGGAAGACGCCATCGCCATGGGCGATGGGGCAAATGATCTCGACATGATCCGCGCCGCCGGCCTTGGCGTTGCCTACAAGGCAAAACCCGTCGTCGCAGCAGAAGCTGCCGGCGCCATCGGCCATACGGACTTGACGGCGGCTCTGTTCTTCCAAGGATACAAGGCGTCCGAATTTATCGCTGGATGACCTTGAATGTCTAAAATCCGTACACGTCTCTTTCAGTCCTGGTTCCGTCTCAGCCGCCCGCTGACGCTTGGCGTGCGCGCCGCCGTTGAGAATGAGGCTGGCCATGTCTTCATGGTGCGCCACACCTATATGAAAGGCTGGTTCATGCCCGGCGGCGGGGTAGAGCGGGGCGAGACGGCGCTGGGCGCGCTCCGCCGGGAACTCGTCGAAGAGGCCGGCGTACAGCTCACTTCCGAGCCGCGCATGATCAATGTCTACTCAAACCATTATGTTTTCCCCAACGATCACGTCATCCTCTACCGCGTGCCCTGGGGTAGCTGGGAGCCGGTGAAAGCCACTCAGATGGGCGAGATCGCCGAAACAGCCTGGGTCGATCCGGTCGCCCCGATAGAGGGGGTTACCCGAGGCACACTCATGCGCCTTCAGGAACTTTATCAGGATGTCCCCGTCTCACCTTACTGGACCATGAGAACCTGATACGCCTTGCCGGAAACCTTGATGTCCGGCACCTTTCTTGTCGCTTCAAACCCGTCCCAGACAGGTTTCAGGTCCGTCCAGAAGGCGGCATGTTCGCTGCCCGCGTGCGCGGCCAGATTCGCCGGGGTCATAGGGAAGGGGAAGATATGTACGTCCACGGCGCTTTGCCCGCCCTCGAAGGCGGCCTGCATCAGCGTCCAGACCTCTTCGATCACGGGGTCGGTCATCGCAAAACATCCAATCGATACACACGACCCATGCACCATCAGAAAACTCCCTGTCCGGTCATTGGCGCGGTCGAAGGCGTTGGGATAACCGAGATTAAAGGAGAGGTGGTAGCTGGAGGCTGGGTTCATCTGCCTCGCCTTTACCTTGTAAAACCCCTCGGGCGCCTGAAGGTCTCCCTCGCGCATCTTCGGGCCCAGGCCGCCAGACACTGAACATACCGGCCAGGTCCGAAAGGGTTGAAACCGTCCCTCCGCATCCTGAACATAGGCGGTCAGTTCAGCCGGCGCCTTGGTGATTTGCAGGAATACCGGACTGCCCAGCGCGAGGCCTTTCTCTGCCAGGGCGGCCTTCAGCGGCGCTTTCTGCGCCGCATAGGCGGCCTGCGAGCGCGCCGTTTCCGGCACATCCGCAGCATGTGCAAAGGCAAACAGCGCCGGCAGGCACAGGAACGCCAACATCGCGATCAGGATCGCAAAGATGTTCGGTTGCGGACGGCGGCGATATCTCGGGTGGCGCGGGCTCATGCGCCCAATTTCATGCCGATTGTGGCTGAAGCCGGGCGCGTTCGGGGAAGGCCCGGGATTTTTAGGTTAATTGTTCGAAAGCCAAGGCATTAATCCGCCGTTAAGAATTGAGGCGCAATCTGGGCACATGTCGGGTTTACCCCTCCCGCCATGATGACGACCTTGCAAAATGACGGCCTCGCAGTCTCCCGCGCTTAAGCCCGCCATTTGCGTTGACGCCGGTCTGCTTCCCCAGGCCGGCGTTTTCGCGTTCAGCGTTTGCTGCTCTGGATCGCCTTCACATATTGCGCGCCCGTCAGCAGCGACAGGGCAGCCGCCACCCAGAGGGCAAGCACCAGCGCGCCGGTGACAACACTGCTCCAGTGCAGCCCGCCACTGCCGGCCGGTGTCTCGGGCAAGGGCCATAGCGCGAGTGGCAGCATTAGTCCCGTGATCGCCAGCATTTCGGCAGCCGTCTTCCATTTCGCCAGCCTGGAAGGGGCCACGATGCCTGAGGCTTCCGGCCGTGTGCGCAGCCAGGTCATGAACACGTCCCGTGCCAGGATCAGCGCAGCAGGAACGTAGATCAGCCAGGTCTTGAGCGCGAGGGCGAGGGCAATCAACGCCGCCCCCACCAGCAGCTTGTCAGCAATGGGGTCGAGCCATACGCCAAACCGGCTCTCGGCCTTGAAGGCGCGCGCCGCCCAGCCATCGAGAAAATCCGTCAGCATGCCCGAGATGAACGCCAGCAGCGCAAACTGATGCCAGAGCTGCTGGAAGGTCGCATAGCGCTGGCGCTCCAGGCCGGTCACGCCCGCGTCGGCCAGCATCGGGTCAATGCCCGCCGCCTTGAAGGCAGCAAACAGCACCAGCGCGGCAAACACGCAGCGGGAAATCGTCAGGGCGTTGGGTATCCAGGCAAGCATGGCGACCCGTCTGCCAGCGCCGGGGCGCCGCCGCAATGGCGAGGTTCACTGTTTCAGGCGCAGGTCCGAGATGGAGCGGGCAATCGAGCGGTAGACGTCGAGCAGTTCCTCCCCGCTGTCTGCGCTGAAGGCGTGGGAGGGTGAGGTCGCGCAATATTCCAGGATCGTGCGTCCATCGCCCGTCCGCGCCACGCCGGAGGGCACCTGAAAGCCGACCGTATAAATCTGGATGCGCCGGTTGGACGCCTTCATTGCGTCACAGAGATCCATCGACTGGCGGAACGAGTTCTTTGTGGCGGTGGGGTGCGCGATGTTGAACTCGCCATCGGTCATCAGGATAACGGCCTTGGACGTCTGCGGCTCAATATAGGGCAGGGGCTCAGACTCCTCCGGCCAGATCCCCGCCCATTCCGGTGAGACCAGATACCAGCCCCAGGCGATGCCCAGATGCCCCGCTGTTCCGCCCTCGGCGATGAGGCCGCTCACATGCGCCTTCAGGGCGATCTTGTCCTCAGTCAGGGGCACCGGCCCAGACGGCATGCAGGTGCCGTGGCGGCCCTCATAGGCGCCCACGCCATATCCGGTCGCGCCCTGGTTTTCCACATTCTGCCAGCCATCATACTTGGCCGTATTGCTGGCCGAGAAGTTCCAGCGTGGATTGCCCGCTCCGATCCAGGCGCCATTGCCCGGCAAGGCATCGCTCGCTGCCTGCGGTCCGGTGCGTTCATGCACGCAGGACGCTGACAGATCGGTATTGCTGAACAAACGCCGGTCGGCATTCCAGGTCCAGCTCGAATTGCGCCCGCAGTTCCAGCCTGAGCATGTGCCGCGCTGATAATAGAAGAAACGCTGCCCGGTTTCCTGGTCGATCATCCGCTTGGTATTGTGGCTGTTATAGCGGCTCTGCGCAGTAGAATTTGATCCGTCTGCTGAAAGGGTCACCGTTTCGGTCACGAGATCTATGTACGGCCCGGCATTCAGGGAATGGTTATAGCTGACAATGGCCAGGCGCACGCTTCCGTCCCGCTTCCGGCTGTCGGGCAGCAGTTCGTCAATTGCCGCGGCCGCTGCGGTCTTGAGCTGTGCCAGCCGGTTATAGCTGTTCATGGATCCCGACACGTCGAAAATGAAAGCCACGTCTAGCTTGCCCACACCATAGGTCGAGGCCGAGGACACAGTGAACTCAAGCTCATCATGCCCGATCAGGCTCGAGATATAGGTTGGCTGGCGGCAGTGCACGGTGCCGTAGATGTCGAAATTGGCCTCGTCAAAGCGAACGCTTACGGGGCCGCAGTCCAGCCCGCCACCCTGCTCGACGAACAGGGCTCGCGCATAGGTTTGTACGTCGGAGGCCACTTCTGCCGCTGTATTCCCGGCCTGCCGCCCGAGCGCGCCGGCCAGAACGGCAGAATCCAACACAGCCTGAACCTTTGATTTCTGGCGTACCGTATTCTGCAAGTCGATGGCGATGCCTGCCAGGGCAACGATGCAGGGAATGATGAAGGCGGCAATCATCGCCACGTTTCCGTCCCGGGCGCAGGCCCAGGAACGGAGGTGTGAGGATCGCGTCGACGAGGCCTTCATGATCGTCCTGAATTCTGCGCCGGAGCGCGTGAGCGCCTTAGCGGGTCAGGCGGACCTCGTTGATGGCGAGCGCGATCTGCTGGAACACCTGGCGAAGCTGAGCGGCGCCGGAAGCCATGTAGACATGGCTCGCGCTCGTCGCGCATTCATTCACCAGCTGCGTGGCGCGCACGTCATTCACCACTTCGAAGCCGATCGTGTAGATGGTGATGCCTTGTTGCTTCATGGCAGCGCAGTATTGCAGGGCCTGATTGAAGGCGTGGCCATTCTGGGCGTTGCAGTTGATCTGGTCATTGGTCGAGCCCGAACCGGATGTGGAGTCGCCAGCGATCACGCCATTACAGTAGGCGGAGTTATATTCACCATCTGTCATCAGAACGGCAATCTTGAACAGGCTGACCTTTCCATAGGCGCCGGGCCTGCTTTGTGTCGGGAACATGTAGCCGAAGTTCGGTGACAGGGAATACCATCCCCAGGCGGCCCCAAGGTGGCCGGCAGTTGAGCCGCCCGCCGCGAGCGATTGGATCTTCGCCTTCAGCGCCGCCTTGTTGCTGGTCAGGGGCATCATCTCGACAACGGCCGTACATGGGTTTGACGTAGACGGATAATTATAACCGATTGGCGCGGTCGATGGGGCGACATCGGTAAGGGCGTGCGCGCCGGTCCGCTCGGTTACGCATGTGCTGATCTGGTGAACGCGCTGGGCGTTCGAGGACTTGTTCAGGAAGCGATAGAATTCACATCCGAGCGTCGTGCAGTACGCCGTGCCGCCATTGGTGTAGGCGCCGTAGTTTGGGCCGACCGATGACTGCAACATGAAAGTATGCTGGGTTACGTCGGAAACGCGCCAGGTGGCATTGTTGCCTGTATTGATACCGGTCATGCCGTTAACATTGCGGATCACGACATAGTCATTGTCGCCGAACTGGTGATTGTTCGCCGTAACGGTCACTTCGCAGTTCGTATTCAGGCATTTGCGGATGATGCCGCCGCTGGAATAGTTGGAATAGTTCGTGCTGTTTGTGCTCTGTAGCCGGAATGTATTGGCCGACGCGCTGGCGACAGTAAACACCTTATTGTTTACCTGCGTCATACCGCTGACGTTACTGATCCAGACACGGTCGCCATTGGAGAAGCCGTGATTGTTGGATGTCACCACGGCCGGGTTTGCGCGGGTGATCCCGGAGATGGATTTCTGGGCGCCAAGCTGCCAGGTGGCATTGCTGATCGCGCGGCCTGGCGTGATGCTGCCGCGGGCCGCCTCGGCATAGTCGCCAAGGTTGATCGCCACGGAATAGGGGATAATCGAAGCCTTGGAATAGAAGGGCTCCTGATCGTCCTTGATAACGATATCGATGAAGTCGGCGGCGGCCTGGCGCAGGGCCGTGATGCGCGAACCGGCCATCGAACCGGTGGTGTCCAGAATAAGGGCCACTTCAAGCGAGCCCGAGCCGTAAACACCCGAGGAGTTTACATCAAATTCCAGCTCGTTGCGCCCGACAATCTTCGAAAGCGTCGTTTCATTGGCGCAACGCACGCTCACGCCGATCTCATGCATGACATCGTTAAATGTGAAGCGCAGATCCTGACAGGTCAGGTATTTGGTGTTGTGGGCGGAAAGCACGGCGCGGAAGTAAGTCTCCGTTTCGGCAAAGACGAGATGTTCCGCCTTGCCCGATTCGAGCGACTTGGTTGCGGCCAGCACGGCGCTGTCGACAGCGTACTGGACCCGCGCCTTCTGCGTCGTTGTCATCTGGAAATCGATCGCAAACCCTGCGATGGCCATAATCGGAATGATCGTGAGCGCCGCGATCATCGCGACGTTCCCGGACTCGTTCCCTGCAAAACCCTTGCGGCCCATTTTCATGACGACCCTCTAACCCATCCATAAATCCGGAATACGGGTCAGATTTGCCCCCCGAATGCCCGGCAACTAAGGCGTTATGACAGATGTGGGTTTCTGCCCGATGAGAGCTGTGAGATGAAATTTGCGCGGCGGGTTTGGAATCTGTTAACTTGGCTGGCGCGCGAATCGAGAGGTCCGGCCTAATGCAGCAATATCAGGCACTTCTGAGGGACATCCTCGAAAACGGCCACACGCGAGGCGACCGCACAGGCGTCGGCACCATCGGTGTGTTCGGCCGCCAGATGCGGTTTGACCTGTCAGACGGCTTCCCGATGGTCACCACCAAGCGCCTGCATCTGCGCTCGATCATCGTTGAGCTGCTCTGGTTCTTGCGGGGCGACACCAACATCGCCTGGCTGAAGGAAAACGGCGTCTCCATCTGGGATGAATGGGCCGATGAGAAGGGCGACCTTGGCCCCGTCTATGGCAAACAATGGCGCAGCTGGGCCACGCCCGGCGGCGAAACCATCGACCAGATCCAGTGGGTGCTGAATGAAATCCGCACCAATCCCAACTCCCGCCGCCTGATCGTCTCGGCCTGGAATCCGGCCGATGTGAACGATATGGCCCTGCCGCCCTGCCATTGCCTCTTCCAGTTCAATGTCATGGACGGCAAGCTCAACTGCCAGCTTTACCAGCGCTCGGCGGATGTCTTCCTCGGCGTGCCCTTCAACATCGCCTCCTACGCCCTGCTGACGATGATGATGGCCCGCGCCACCGGCCTGAAACCGGGCGAGTTCGTTCACACCTTCGGTGACGCCCACCTCTATCTCAACCATCTCGAACAGGCAGAGCTGCAGCTCACCCGGGAGCCGCGCGCCCTGCCCACGATCCATATGAACCCGGAAAAGACAGATCTCTTCGGATGGGAATACGAGGATTTCCGCGTCGATGATTACAATCCGCACCCGCACATAAAGGCGCCGGTTGCTGTCTGACGCAGCGTATCAGGTATCCTGAAGGGCCTGCCAGGCCGTCCAAGCATCGCCGGCATACATGAGGCTCGGCCCGCCGCCCATATAGACGGCCATCCCCAGCGTCTCGGCGACCTCGTCATCTGAGGCGCCCAGACGCTTGAGCGCCTTGGTATGAAAGCCGATACATCCGTCGCACTGTTTGGCTATGCCGATGGCTAGGGCAATCAGTTCCTTGGTTTTCTTGTCCAGGGCCCCGTCGGCAAGGGCCGCTTTGGAGAGGGCGCTGAACTGGGTCAGCGTGTCGGCTGCGCCGCTGCGGCGCAGGCCAGCCAGGCCCTCATTGATGGCGCCCGTGATGGCGGCGTAATCCTTTGTTCCTGATGACATGATGGCTCCTGAGCTGGGGTTATCTGCCCTTCAGCTGGGCGCGGGGCGCGCCGCCAGCAATAAGGGCTTGTCCCTAACCCTACAGCCACCGGTCCTCCCGGCCTACTCGCTCAGCAGCTCGCAATGGATAAAGCCGCCGGTCTCCACCGCAATCGCGAGGGATTCCTCAAACTCCGTGCAGTAAACCACCGGTCCGCCCGCGTCGCTGACGGCCGCGCTCACCTTGACGCGCGGATCGCCGTTCACCTCACGTGCCACGCGTCCCGCATCAAACCGCCCCGCCAGGGTGACCGACTTGTTGCCCGCGCTGATCTGACGGTCTTCATGGCCAAGGCTGACCGGCGCGTCGCCGCTACGGGCCTTGCCGTAATAATCTGCCCCCACGGTCAGCTTTGCGCCGGCCGCGTCCAGCGCCCGGATGACATCGGCCGAAACGGTGATGTCCAGCCGGAAGGGCAGGGCTGCCGGGCGGGGTTCATAGGTGACCGCGTCCGGCGCGTGTGTGGTCGCCGGGGCAGCCATGCCTGCGGTTCCCGTCTCGGGCTCGGGACTGTGCCCGCAGGCTGCCAGCAGAAACCCCAACATGAAAAGTCCGGAAACGCGCGTCATAGGCAGAACTCCTTGTCTTCCAGACAGTTGCGGGCAATGCCAAGTCTGACAAGTCGCCATAAAGTTGCTTGCCGTAAGGGCAGAAGCTCTGCATCCTGCCCTCGGCTTGAGGCGGCAATAAGACCGCTCCAGCCCACCAAGGAGGCATCCATGAAAATCCTGATTGCTGAATTTATCGGCACTTTCGCGCTGGTCCTGCTGGGCTGTGGTTCGGCCGTGCTCGCGGGCGGCGAAGTTGGCCAGCTCGGTATCGCTTTCGCTTTCGGCCTGGCCATCGTCGCCATGGCCTATGGCATCGGCCCGATCTCGGGCTGCCATGTAAACCCCGCTGTCAGCTTCGGCGCGTTCATCGCCGGGCGCATGACGCTGGGCGCCATGTTCCGCTATTGGGGCGCGCAGTTCGCCGGGGCTCTCCTCGGCGCCGCGATCCTCTACCTCATCGCCTCGGGCAAGGCGGGCTATGACCTTGCCTCCAACGGGCTCGGCCAGAATGGCTGGGGGGCTGGCTATCTCGGCGAATACAGCCTTGTGTCTGCGCTGGTGTTTGAAATCGTCGCCACCTTCCTCTTCCTCGTCGTGATCCTGGGCTCCACCCAGAAATCGGCGCCCGGAATGGTCGCTGGCCTCGCCATCGGCCTGACGCTGGCGGTGATCCACATTGTCGGCATCCAGGTCACCGGCGTCTCGGTCAACCCGGCCCGCAGCTTCGGCCCGGCGGTCATCGTGGGTGGCCCGGCGATTTCCCAGCTCTGGCTGTTCCTGATCGCTCCGCTCGTCGGCGCAGCCCTCGCCGGCATCCTCTTCCGCCAGAAACTGCTGGAAACGGAATAGGTTTAACCCCGCCTCGCCCCGAGAGGGGCGGGGCCATCCCAACCTCTCTATCGGTCACCCCACAAGCAACGCGCAGGCACAGCGGCGCTGAGACCGCAGGTCTCAGCCAATAGCCGCGAGCAATCTGGCTACGCCTCATAGGGCGAGACCAGCCCCTTATCCTCGCGCCGGCGGATCACATAAGAAACGATCACCGCGCCCACCATCTTGCCGATCACGAACACGATCCAGTTGACGGGGTGGAGCATATTGCCGGGCTCGGCGCCCATCTCGATCTGCTGGGCAAGGTCAGCGCCAAACAGGAACACGGTCGTATCCACCGGCGAGGCCAGCGCGCTGGAAATCAGGATGCGTGTGGAAAGCCGGTATTTCGTGAAGGTGTAGACCAGCCAGTCAACGAATTCGGAAATCGCAAAGGCAACCCCGCTGGCCAGCGCAATCACCGGCCAGGAATAGAAGAACGACCAGGCCACGGCGATGGCCATCAGGATCAGCACCTTGTGCCCCATCTCGCGCTGCACGAAGTCGCGCACCACGAACACCATCCCCGTCACCATCGTCATCGGATGCAGCGCGATGCCGGGCGCATAATCGCCCCCCGGCGCCATGATCTGCGCTTCGGGAATCACCCCGAACGACCAGTTCAGGAAGGGAATCAGCGCCACATAGATGAAGGCCCAGATCCGTCCGTTCAGGAACCAGATGGCGCAGAATGTGAGCAACAGCGCGCCCAGCGCCGGACCGATGAGCTGAGGTTGCCCATTGGTAAGGACCGCTACGAGTTCAGACATTTATGAGTGTTTCCCCGCTGTGCCAGTTCAATACAGTTTAATACAGTTGCTGCTGTGTTCGGTGCTTGCTTAAAACATGCTCTCTGGGTGAGGAAGCGCGCAATTGGGAGCACGCCAGTCGGACAGATGTGAAAGATAAAAACTAGAGCAATGTCCATCGAAGTGAAACTCTGCCTGATCGTTGCGCAAGCGCGCAACCGGGTCATTGGCGCCTCAGGCGCGCTGCCGTGGCGGCTGAAGGACGATATGGCGTTCTTCAAGAGCGCGACCATGGGCGCGCCCATCATTATGGGTCGCAAGACCTGGGAAAGTTTCCCCAAACGCCCGCTTCCCGGCCGGGAGAATATCGTGCTGACCCGTGACTGGGATTATGACGCCGCCGAAGCGCGCGTCTATTCCAGCTTCCCGGCGGCCATGAACGCTGCCCGCGCCATCGCGGCCCGCGAAGGCAAGGAGGAGGCGTTCGTGATCGGCGGGGCTGAAATCTATGCCATGGCGCTGCCCTTTGCAGATCGCATCTACCTCTCCGAGGTCGATGCTGAGATCGACGGCGACACCTTCTTCCCGGAGCTTGACATGCGCCTGTGGCGCCCCAGTGAGATCGCCTCCCATCCGGCAGGGGAGGGCAACGACCACGCCTTCACCATCTGCCAGCTTGACCGCGTCTCCGCCCCGGTCTGACACGTCCGTCCGCTTCACGCAGGGGCAGTGATGGACACCCCCCTTGATGCGGCCTTAGCCTCCCAGGAACGATACTTCCCGGGAGGAACACATCATGGACTTTGAAGTTGTAGGCTCGGGCCTTGGTTTTCCCGAAGGCCCGGTCGTCATGGAAGACGGCTCGGTCATCATCGTGGAAATCCAGAAGGGCTGCATCTCACGTCTCTGGAACGGCAAGCGTGAGGTGATCGCCACCCCCGGCGGCGGCCCCAACGGCCTCGCCATCGGCCCGGACGGCGCGCTTTACTGCTGCAACAATGGCGGCTTTGAATATCACGAGGTCGGCGGCCTCACGATCCCCGGCAACTGCCCGCCCGATTATTCCGGCGGCCGTATCGAGCGGATCGACCTCTCCACCGGCAAGGTCGACCGCCTCTACGAAGCCGTTGACGGCAATTCCCTGCGCGGCCCCAACGACATCGTGTTTGATAAAGAGGGCGGCTTCTACTTCACAGACCTCGGCAAGGGCTTTGCCCGCACCCGCGATCATGGCGGCGTCTATTATGCAAAGCCCGATGGCTCCCTCATCAAGGAAGTGGATTACCACCACATCTCGCCCAATGGCTGCGGCCTCTCGCCCGATGGCAAGACGCTCTATTTCGCCGACACGATGACCGCCCGCCTCTGGGGCTTTGCCCTCACCGGCCCCGGCGAATACACGCCCCACAAGCCGCCCTTCCTGAGGGGCCGGGTGATTACGGGGCAGACGGAGCTTTGCTATTTCGACAGCCTCGCGGTGGCCGCCTCCGGAAACATCTGTGTGGCAACAATCCTGAAAAATGGCGGCTTTGGCGGCATCACCACCATCACGCCGGAGGGAAAATCCACCTTCACCGAAATTCCCGACCCCTTCGTCACCAACATCGCCTTTGGCGGGCGGGACATGAAAGACGCCTATATCTGCGCCTCCGGTACCGGCCAGCTGATCAAGACAAGATGGCCCGAGGCCGGCCTGAAGCTGAACTACAACGCCTGACCGTCAAACCCCTCTCCCGCGTGCGGGAGAGGGGCAGGGGTGAGGGCTCTTACCGCCCCGCAATACACTCCACTTCCACCAGCGCCCCAAATGGCAGCGCGGAAACCGCAATCGCAGTCCGCGCCGGCGGGTCGCTCTCGAAATACTCCGCATACACCTCATTAACCGGACCATACTGTTCAATGTCCGTCATGAAGATCGTGCATTTCAGCAGGTCGCCCATCGCCCCGCCGGCCTTGCCGAGATTGGTCTTCACCGCGTCCATCGCCTGGCGGGTGGCCTCGCTCACATCCCCGGTCTCGCTGCGCCCGATCACCCCGGCAAGGTAAATCGTCTCCTCATGCGCTACCGCCGCGCTGTAAAGCGCATTGCCGGGCACCAGTACGCGCTTGCCCGCAGGCGCGGCAGGGGGCGCTGCTTCCTGCACGCTGACACATCCGCCAAGCAATATGGCTCCCAGAACAGCAAGACAGATAACAGATTTCATGAGGCGCTCCTTTGCGTGGCAAACACCGCAAACCCTATCGGTTCTTTTCCGGTATGGGGAGGGGCTTTAGCCCCGCGCGCGCCCACTGATCGCCCGGATGCCCTCAAAGATCGACAGGGTCGTGCGGCAATCGTCCAGCGCGCGGTGGGCGTGCAATTGCTCAACGCCGAAATGCCGCGCCACAGTTCCCAGCTTGTAATCGGGCAGCTTCAGATATCGCCGCGCCGCCTGCAAGGCGCACACCACGCTGTGGGTCTCAAAAACCTCAGGTGCCGCTGACCGCAGGAAGCTCATGTCAAAGCCCGCATTATAGGCCACAATCGGCAGCCCCCGGATGAAATCGGCCAGGCCCGCGATCACATGATGCGTTTCCGGCGCCTCGCTCAGCATGTCGCTGCTGATGCCGGTCAGCCGGGAAATGTGAAAGGGCAGGGGAGCATCGCACCTTACAAAGCTGGAAAAGCTCGCCTGCTCGCCCGTCACGAGGTCCACGCGCAGCGCGCCCACTTCGATGATCTGGCAGGTGCGGGGGCTGAAGCCGGTCGTCTCGAGGTCGACGACGACAAACTGATCCAGTTCATGCGGCGCGGTCAAAGGGGGCAGCCTCCGGAAAATCAGCGGCGCAGGCCCGGTGCCGCGCCAGATTGCTGACGCGTTTCTTTAGGTGTGTTTGTGGATGGGTCCAAGGGGCAGGTATGTGCTGCCCCGCCGTTTTCGCCTCAGGGCGCGACGCAGCGTGCGCCGGCCTGGCGATAGGGGCGGTTGCACTGCCATCCGTCACCGGATGAGTTGAGATGGGCAAATTCCGGCAGGGTCACTTCGTCGCAAACCTCACCGCGAACCCGGTATCCCCGTTCACAGGTCCAGCCCGTGCCTGATCCGCTATTCGTCAGATAGGCGTTTGCGGGCAGGTTGATGGGAAGGCATTTGCTACCCGTCGCCCGAAAACCCCGGTCACAGGCCCAGCCGATGCCAGAGTTTGAACTCGTCAGGTATCCGTTTTCGGGCACCTTGATCGGGGCGCAGAGATTTCCCGCCGTGCTATAGCCGCGGTCACACTGCCAACGTGTGCCTGAACTGTCGAGGAAGGCATTCGCGGGTACGGGGATCAACGCGCAGGCATTGTTCTCCAGCCGGTAGCCATAATGGCAGTCCCAACCGCTGCCATAGGCGCCGCCTGAGAGGTAGGCGTTTTCGGGCAGGCGGATCGCCTCACATTTTTTCCCAATCTCGCGGAAACCGGCATCACAGTTCCATCCACCTCCATAGGCCCGCGCGCTGGAATTTTCCGGCGCGGCAGAAATGGGGGTAGATGTCTGGGCGGTCGCGGTGCCTGCCGCCATCATCAGAGTGCCCGCCACAATCAGGTGGAGCCAGCGGCGCAGGGCGGCGTGAGGAGAGGTCATGAAGGGCTTTCGGCCCGCAATCTGGCGGGCGATATGGAAAAGGGTCAGCCTTTGGCTGGCACAAGCGCGCTCTTCACGCCCCGTTCGCCCGACTGGGCAGACAGGATCATCCGCGGCGGCGAGGGCGCAAAATACTTGCGCTTCACTTCACTGGCGGGGGCTTTGGCTTGATGAAACATGGGGCGCGCGTCCTTCTGCAAGCAGAAAGAATGTCCTGCGCCCTCTATGTGGGGCTGGCGCAAACAATTACAATGCTTTGAATAATTTATAATTTTTGTCCGAAATTTCCGTATGGAAACAGGGGGTGTCAGCAGGCTGCCCTCATTCACAACCTCCCGAGCAGCTCATCTATAGAAGGACGGGCCGGGAATCGCGGTGCTCCGAGTGATGACCCGTAGGGTGGGTTGAGCGCAGCGATACCCACCATCGCAACGAGCGCCATTGAAAAAGTGGGTATCGGCTTTGCCTCAACCCGCCCTGCGCCAACCCCTCAATCCTCAAACACAATCTCCGGCGCCGGTTTTGTCACCAGCTCATCGAGCGCAATGGCCACGCTCCGGGCAAGCTTCAGGAAAATGTCCGCTGCCGGACCTTTCGTCAGCGCGGCTGGCGTGCCCGCGTCGCCCGCTTCGCGGATGGCGGTCAGCATCGGGATTTCCGCCAGCAGGGGAAGCCCCAGGCTTTCAGACATCTTCCGCCCGCCGCCTTCGCCCATCAGATAGTGGCGGTTGCCGGCCGGGTCTTCAAACCAGCTCATCGTCTCGGCAATGCCGATCACCGGCACATGTGTCTTGGCAAACATCGCCGCGCCCCGGCGGACGTCCGCGAGGGCCACTTCCTGCGGCGTCGTGACGATGATCGCCGCCGTTACCGGCACCTTCTGCGCAATCGCCAGCTGTGCGTCGCCGGTGCCTGGCGGCGTGTCGATGATGAGGATGTCGAGCGGATCTTCGGGCGTGCCCCATTCGGCATCATTCAGCAGCTGGGTGATCGCCGACATCACAATCGGCCCGCGCCAGATCATCGGCGCATCCGGATCAGACAGGTAGCCGATGGAGAGTGTCTTCATCCCGTGCGCCTCCACCGGGATCAGCTTCTTGCGCGGTGAGGTGCTCGGCTCGGCGTTCACCGTGCCCAGCATGGTCGGGATCGAGGGGCCATAGATGTCAGCGTCCAGCAGGCCGACCTTCATGCCGGCCTTGGCCATCGCGGCGGCAAGGTTGACTGCGACAGTCGACTTGCCGACCCCGCCCTTGGCGCTGGCGACGACCAGGATGCGGGCGATGCCCGGAATGGGTCTCATTGCGGTGGCCGCGGGCGGGGCGCCCTGGTTCATCGCCTCGTCGGAGAGGCGCGCGCCTTTGGTCACGCGGCGGGTTCCAGCCGGGGGCGCGGGTGTCAGCTGGATGTCCGGTTTTGTCCCGGATTGTCCCGAACTGTCCTGGTTTGTCCGGGAATGGGTATGGGAATGGCCCGTTCCGGGCACCTTTTCGGCGGTCAGAACGGTCGTGACTTTCTCGATGCCGGCGATGCGCGAGGCGGCGTTCTCCGCCTCAATCCGGCGGGCTTCGGCTGTGGCGGCGTCATTGCTATCCGCCCGGATGATCAGGACCGCCCGCCCATCCTCGCCGACGGTCACAGACTCTAGCCATTCGGGCATTCCCAGCGCGTTGCGGACCGCGCCGGCCAGCTTCTCCCGCGACTTCTGCCTTGATCCAAACATTAGACTTCCTCAGCCAAAAACAGGCATAAACGGCGTAAACAGGTCGCTCAGATTGCCGGAATGCGGCATTTTTGCTGCGCCGCAAAGCCGATTTAGCGTGCACAGCCCGGTATACGCTCTATATAGGCGGAAACGCAGATTGCAGGAGGGTGAATGCCCTGGGACGATAAGACAAAAGGCTCTGGCCCTTGGGGCGGAGGCGGTTCGGGTAACGGCGGCGGTGAGGGGGGCTCTCCCTGGAACCGTCCCGGCAAGCCGGACGGCGGTAAGGAAAAAGACCAGCCAGCAGACCTCGAAGAACAGATGCGCCGCATGCAGGAGCGCTTTCGTCAGCGCCGTGGCGGCGGTGGTGGCGGTGGCCGCAATGGTGGGGGAGGCAGCGGCGGCTTTGGTCGCGGTGCCGGCCCGCTTGGCATCCTCGTCATCGTCGGTGTCGGCCTTCTGGCCTGGCTATCGACCAGTGTTGTTATCGTTGACCCGACCCAGCAGGCTTCTGTGTTCCGCTTCGGGAAATGGCAGACCAATTATGGCCCAGGCCTGCACTTCCACCTGCCAGCGCCGATAGAAAGCTCCCGCCTTATCCAGGTGGAAACCCGCAATGAAACGGCCATCGGGCGCACCCAGGACGAGAGCCTGATGCTGACCCAGGACGAAAACATCGTGGATATCCAGTTCTCGATCATCTGGAAGGTCGATACACAAAACCCAGAAAACTACCTGCTGAATGTGCGCGATCCTGACACAACCGTGGCCCTGGTCGCAGAGTCGGTGATGCGCGAGGTCGTCGGCAAGACGCGCTTGCAGGAAATCATCACCACCGAGCGCGACCGTGTTCAGCAACAGGTTGCCGAACAGACGCAAGGCCTGCTCAATGAATATCGCGCCGGTATTCAGGTGTTGCAGGTTCAGATCGGTAAGGCAGACCCGCCCCTGCCGGTCATTGAGGCATTCAACGACGTCAACGTGGCTGAGCAGGACGCCGAAACCCTGACCAACAGGGCAACGCAGTTTGCCAACGAAGTCGTCCCGCAGGCTCGCGGTACGGCCTCGCGCCTGCAACAGGAATCGGAAGCCTATCGCGACCAGATCGTTGCGGATGCAAACGGTGAAGCGGCCCGCTTCGACCAGATCTATGAGGAATACCGCAAGGCGCCGCGTGTCACGCGTGAGCGTATGTACCTCGAGACCATGGAACGCGTGCTTGAGCGGTCAGACAAATTGCTTATCGATCAGAATTCTGGCGCTGTACCCTATCTGCCAATTGAGCGGACACGGCCCCAGCAGAATAGTGGAGGAGATCGCTGATGCGCGCTTTCGGTTGGCTCATCCTGATCCTGTCCATCGTTGGACTGATCATTGTTTCGAACATGTTTTTCATCGTCCGTCAGTCCGAACAGGCCATTGTGCTTGAAGTCGGCCGGCCGGTGAGCATCCTCAATGCGCCTGGCACGGACCAGGCCGGTCTGCACATGAAGATCCCGGTCTATCAGCAGGTCGAAATCATCGACAAACGCAACCTCGGTCTCGACATCCCGGGCATCCAGGTAATCGCGTCCGACCAGCGCCGTCTGCAAGTAGATGCGTTCGTGCGTTGGCGGATCAGTGACCCGCTGCGTTACTACCAGAGTTTCCGCACAGAGCGTGCGGCGGCGACGCAGATCAACACAGTCACGGTTGCTGCCATTCGTGCGGTTCTCGGTGATGTGCCTGTGCCGGAGATCATCTCCGGACAACGCGCCGCGCTGATGGGTGCAATCCGCGCCAATGTAAACGCGGAACTGGCCAATGCCGGTGTCGACATCATCGATGTACGTATTCGTCAGGCGGACTTGCCGCAGGAAGTTGCCGAAGGCGTTTACAACCGGATGCGGACTGCGCGTTTGCAGGAAGCCCAGCGTATTCGTTCTGAAGGGGAGGAGCGGGCTCGCCTGATCCGCGCCCAGGCCGAGCGTGAGAAGACTGTTCTTGAAGCTCAGGCCCGCGAAGCTGCCGAGCGGGTCCGCGGTGAGGGCGATGCCCGCGCCACCGAGATCTACGCGACAGCTTACAACAAAGATGCCGAGTTTTTCCGCTTCCAGCGGGCCTTGGTTGCGTGTGAGAAATCCATTCAGCAAGGAACACAGCTTGTTCTGAGCCCTGGATCGATCGGTGTGTGTGATCAGTTCTTCGACAGCGCGCGCGCTGCCGGCGGACCGCGCTAACCGGGTGATGGGCGCGCGATGAGCGCGATCACGCTCGCCTTGGCTGGTTTCGGCGTCTGGCTTCTGGTGGAGGGCGCGCTCTGCGCCCTCGCGCCGGAATACATGCGCCGCATAGGCCAGCTTCTGTCACAGCTGCCGGCCCGCGATCTTGCGATTGGCGGGCTGGTCGTTGCTGCGGTCGGGGTCGGCCTTCTGATGCTTGCAGTTCGCACAGCCTGAGCCTGTTGCAACTGACCGCCAAAGCGCCATAGTCGTGCTACAAGAAAACTGCGTGTGTGCGGGCGGCAAAGGCCATCGGCACCTGAGAAACGACCGCGAAGGGAGTCATCTCCACAATGAACCGGACCGCCGTTGCGGTGATCGCCCTGATGGCCCTCATGGCCCCTGCCACTTTCGCGCAGACAGGTGGCAGCCTGTCGCGTCCGGGCGCTCCGGTGGATGCCAAGACCGCGCCGCAGAGCTTCAGCGCGCTGTCAAAACGCCTGATGCCCGCCGTGGTCAACATCTCGACATCGCAAGTTGTCGCCAGCCGCCTGCCGACCTTCCCGGAAGGTTCGCCGGCCGAAAGGTTCAACGAATATTTTGGCCGCAATGAGGATGGGTTTCAGCGTCAGGGATCGCTCGGTTCCGGCTTCGTCATCAGCGCCGACGGCTATATCATCACCAACAACCATGTGATCGATAAAGCGGATACGATTGAAGTGACCTTCTCCGATGGCCGGACGATGGACGCAAAGATCATCGGGCGTGACCGCGATACGGATATTGCCGTCCTGAAGGTGACCTCCCGTACGCCGCTGGCCTTCGTGGATCTGGCTGACAGCGACAAGGCAGAAGTGGGCGATTGGGTTATTGCCATTGGCAATCCGCTTGGCTTTGGCGGTTCCGTGTCGGCGGGGATCATCTCTGCAACAGGCCGTGACCTGAATACGGGGCGGTCGGACAATTTCATCCAGACTGATGCCGCCATCAACCAGGGTAATTCCGGCGGGCCGCTGTTTAACCTGAACGGCCAGGTGGTCGGCGTGAACACGGCGATCATTTCCCAGTCCGGCGGTTCGATTGGCCTTGGTTTCTCGGTGCCCTCCAATACCGTGAAGCGCATATCTGCGCAGCTCATCAAGGAAGGCCGGGTGCATCGCCCCTGGCTCGGCGTGAATGTGCAGGATGCAGACGAGTCCCTTATCAAGGCCTACCGGGCCAACGGAAAGAGCGGCACAATCGTCACCCGCATCACGGAGAATAGCCCCGCCGCCAAGGCGAAGCTCGAGGTCGGCGACCTGATCCTCTCAATTGACGGGCGTGCGGTGGCGGGCGTGCGGGATATGACCCGTCAGCTTTCGGAAAAACCGATCGGCAAGGCCGTCACATTCAGCATTGTTCGGGATGGCCGCCAGCGCGACATAGCGGTCACTCTGGGTGAATTGCCCGATGAGGATACACCGGCTGCCGCCGCGCCTTCCGAGGCAATCGGCATGTCCAATGATCTTGGCGCCGATCTGGTGGCGCTGGATGATGACATCCGCCGGCGATTTGGCGTGCCGCGTGACATGAGCGGCGTTGCCGTGACCGGGGTCAGCACCCGCGGCCGGGCTTACAACAAGTTGAGACGGGGTGATGTGATCGTCGAGATCAATTTCCAGCCGGTGGGCGCCGTGCCCGACGTTCTCAAGCGCCTCGAGACAGCGATGCAGACTCCCGGCCAGCCGATCCTTATTCGTGTGAAGCGTCGTGGTGAAAGCGGCGGGTGGTTCGATCAGTTTGTATCGGTCGAGATCCGCAAATAGGCGAATTCCCCAATGTTTGCGCCGTTCTGGGCGGCTGACGCTGCGTCATGAGGGTGTCAAACATTACGTAAAAGATGCCGAATTGGCTCGCCAAGTGCGACAACGCGCGCTAAAGACAGCGCAAATTGACCTTCTGACGGGCTGAGGCAGAGACATGATCCATCCTTCCCTGATCGCGATCGCCGCTATTGTTGTTGTGTTCGGCATCCTGAATCTCATAGAGTTCAAGCGTCTGGACTAACCTTCAAGGGAGCAGGCGGTGCCCGAACCCATCCTGCTCATTTCCCTTTTCGGCGGCCTGCTGCTCATGGCGCTGGCGGGTGACCTGCTTGTGCGGGGCACGCTTGGTTTAGGCCGGGCGATGGGCATTTCGCCGCTTGTCGCGGGTATTTTCATTGTCGGGTTTGGCACATCGGCGCCGGAGATGTTCATCTCCGCCAGCGCAGCCCTGAACGGCAATCCCGGCCTCGCCATTGGCAACATAGTCGGCTCCAATATCGCAAACATCCTGATGGTTGCGGCCATTCCGGCGCTGCTCTTTCCTTACCGTACCGGTGGGGCGGGGCAGGGCCGGGCCTTGTTTTTGCTGTTGCTGGCGACAGCGATCTGGATTGGGATGACGGCGATCATGCCGCTCGACCCGCTGATTGGTATCTGCTTCCTGTTGGTTCTGGTGGGCTATACCGGCTATTCGATCTTTGCAGCGCGCCATGATGAGATTGCCGGGCGGGGATCGTATCATTCGGATGCCGTGACGCTGAATCCGCCGGTCTGGCGGGCGATCCTCTATGTACCCCTTGGCATTGCGGGTCTGCTCTACGCTTCTGGCATGATTATCTCGGGTGGTGAGGGCGTTGCGCGTCATCTGCGTGTACCTGAGGAGTGGATTGGCCTGACGATCCTGGCTTTAGGGACTTCCCTGCCTGAGATTGGCGCAGGGCTGGCCGCTGCTTTCCGGCAGCGCGGCGATGTGGTGGCAGGCAATATTCTTGGCTCGAATGTGTTCAACCTGCTGGGCGCTGGCGGGGTTGTGGCCCTGTTCGGGCCATTCCAGGTCGCGCCGATGTTCCTGCGCTATGACCATTGGGTCATGGCGGCGACGGCGCTGGTTTTTGCGGTTCTGGTCATGCTCAGGGTGCGCATGGGGCGGCTTCTGGCGTTGCTGCTGCTGCTGATTTATGCGGTTTACATATACGGGCTGGTGGTCGGCACGAACCTGATGGCGCTGGCCCAGATGGTGACGGGATGACACCCAAAGGCGCGCTGGTGACCGGGGCGGGCGGGCGCCTCGGCCGGGCCATGGCAGAGGCCCTCGGCGCCGATGGCTGGGCCGTGGCGGTGCATTACCGGGGCTCGGCGGAGGGGGCAGAGGCGACGGCCGCGACCATTCGCGGGCGGGGCGGACGGGCGCAGATCATCAGCTGTGACCTGTCTGACGAGGCGCAAAGGGCGACACTTCTGGGACAAACCAGGACAGTTCTGGACACCTCCGTCACGCTTCTGGTCAATTCCGCCTCCACCTTTGCCGAAGACAGCGCCGAGGCGCACACCCGCGAAGACTGGGACCATCATTTCGAGCCCAACCTTCGCGCGCCGGTGCATCTGGCCCAGCGACTTGCCACAAACCTTCCGGAGGGGGAGCGCGGCCTGGTGGTCAATCTGATCGACCAGAAGGTGCTCAAGCTCAATCCGCTGTTCTTTACCTACACCCTCTCCAAGGCGGCGCTGTGGCAGGCGACGCGGATGCTGGCGCAGGGGCTGGCGCCGCAAGTGCGCGTCAATGCCATTGCGCCGGGGCCAACGCTGCAGAGCGTGCATCAGAGCCCGGAACAATTTGCCGCCGAGCAGGCCGCGACGCTGACCGGGGAGGGCAGCTCTCCCGATGAGATCGTCAGGGCGCTGCGCTATCTGATCTCGGCTTCCAGCGTGACCGGGCAGATGATTGCCTGCGATGGCGGGCAGCATCTGATGTGGCAGACGCCCGATACCCAGATCTGAGGGACACCGCATGAACTTTTCATCCGACACGGCCGCCCCGGCGCATCCTTCCGTGCTGGAGGCGATGCTACGCGCCAATAGCGGGGCGCAAGCGAGCTATGGCGCCGACAAGGTAACCGAGCGGGTGCGGGCAAAGCTGGCGCGGACGTTTGAGACCGAGGATTTCGATTTCTGGATTACGCCTTCGGGCACGGCGGCCAATGCGCTGGCGCTTTCTTGTTTCTGTCCACCGATCCATTCGGTGATCTGCCACCAGGAAGCACATATCCAGATGGATGAGCGCGGGGCGGTGGAGTTCTTCACTGGCGGCGGGCGGCTGCACCTTCTTCCGGGCGAGGGCGGGAAGATCGACCATGCCGTGTATGCGGAGTATCTGAACGAGTATGATCCGAGCTTCGTGCATGCCACCCCGCCTGCGGTGGTGTCGCTCACCAATCTGACAGAATGCGGAACAGCCTATACGCCGGGCGAGGTCGCGCGCTTTTCGGCCAGGGGCGGGCTCACCGTGCATATGGACGGGGCGCGGTTTGGCAATGCGCTGGCCCATACCGGCGCGACGCCTGCGCAGATGAGCTGGAAGGCGGGGGTGAATGTACTGAGCTTCGGGCTGACGAAAACCGGCGCAATCGGATGCGATATCGTGATCCTGTTCGGCGCGGCCAAGGCCAAGGGCAAGGAACTGCGCGCGCGGGCTAAGCGGGCAGGCCATATGCCAGCCAAGATGCGCTATCTGGCCGCGCAGGCCGAGGCGATGCTGGAGGCAGGATTGTGGCTCCACCTCTCGCGCCATGCCAATGCGATGGCGCAGAAACTCGCCGCCGTGTTCCGCGAGGCCCATATCGACTTGGCCTGGGATGTTCAGGGCAATGAGGTTTTCGCGCTGCTTGACCCGTATGATGTGGACAAGTTGCAGGAAGACGATGTGGCTTTCTATGCCGAATGGCCGGGCGGATCGAGCCGGTTTGTGTGCTCCTGGGCGACGACCGAGGCGGAGATCGATGCTGTACGCGAGACATTGCGGCGGCCTATGCGGAAGTAGGCCGGGCGTCTCGCGGAGAGCGCCCCCACCCTAGCCCTCCCCCATGTCTGGGGGAGGGGGCGGGGGTATGCGTGCGGTGAGGGCAGTGTCAGGGCGTCAGCGCTTTACCCAGCCAGTCTTGCAGTGTGCTGATGACTTTGCTGGAGTCTATGGGGGCGGAGGTGGCGCCGCCCAGTAATTCCTGATGCAGGCTCATGACGAGGAGGGGAGAGAGCGCGGCCAGCGCGGCGGCGCGCAGCGCTGTTTCGTCCTGGGGGGCGCCGGGGGTGGCGCGGAGTTTGTCTGAGACCGCGCTGAGGGCGGGCTCCAGAACCTTCTCAAGATAGGCTTTGCCGAGGGTTTCGTCGGCGAGGCCTTCGATCAGGCCGAAGGCGTGGGCACGGATGAAGCCGCCAAGGCGCATGCCGGCTTCGGAGATGCGGAAATATTCCTCAAAGGCGGTGGCGGGGGTCGCCGAGGGCAGGGCGACGACGGCCCAGAGGGGCGCGCCCTTGCGGCCGATGTTTTCCAGGATTTCTAGGATCAGGCCGCGGCGGTCTCCGAAATAATGGCGCAGGGTCGGCTCGGACGCATTCATCGCCTGGGCGAACTGGCGCAGCGAGGGGCGGCGCAGGTCTGCGGAGAGGGCAAAATCGGTCAGCGCGTCGAGCAGGGCAGCGCGTTTGGCGTCAAAGTCGTGATTGCGGGCGCCCGCTGGCCTTGGCATTGGAAGACTTCTCCATCCGGCGCCGGAATCGGCGCGCCCCGGAGTTTTCTACATCACACCGGAGGATATATCCGTCAACGCGCGCCATGCGCGCCGGGGCGGAGGGATAATTAGACCAGATGGCCAATAAGCCGGGTTCTGTTCGCCCCTTGCGGGGTCTGGCAGCCATTCCTCTGGGGCGTTCATTGCTGAACGCCTCGGCGCGACGCACCCGGGGCACGGGCGGCGGACAGCCCATATGTGCCCCCTACTTGGTCTTGCTCCGGGCGGGGTTTACCATGCCAGCCCTGTTGCCAGCGCTGCGGTGGGCTCTTACCCCACCCTTTCACCCTTACCCTCTGGCCGAAGCCTTCGGGCGGTTTCCTTTCTGTGGCACTTTCCCTCGGCTCACGCCGGGCGGCCGTTAGCCGTCGCCCTGTCCACCTGGAGCCCGGACTTTCCTCCAGTATGGGGTTACCCCCATACCAGCGGCTGCCCGGCCATCTGGTCTGGCGGGGGATATAGGGGATGTGGGGGCGGAGCGCAAATGGGGGGTGAGGGAGGGGGCGGGCGGCTACGTGTGGGGCTTCCCCCCTCCGTCCGCTTCGCGTCCTTCTCGGGGAAATCGCAGTGCGATTTCTGCCCCCTCGAAGCCCCCGTAAACGGGGGAGGATGATCACCTCGCCTTCCCGGGCGCAGTGCCTCAATCCTCCCTTGCGAAGCGGGGGAGGTGGCAGGCCGCGCAGCGGACTGACGGAGGGGGCATGAAACGGAACAGGGTAACCCCAAACACAAGAAAGCACGACCCTCTTGCGAGTTTCGTGCCTTCCCGTGTGTTTCGAATCGGTCTACCGAGACACTGTGCTAGCACTCGATTTCGGTCTTCGATCGACATCAGGCTCTGGAGACAATCCGTTCGAGCGGATTCCCTTACATCACCCTCCGGACCCGGACGTTCGCCTTATTCAGGCGCACGGTTCCGTTTCCGTCGCTACACGCACAACCGGGGGGTTGCCTGCGCGCAGCTGACCGCCTGCGTTTGCCATTGCTGGCACTCACTTCTTGGTCACCGTTTACGGATCGCGCCCCGTTACGGCATACGGCCCCGTTTAGCGAGTTCTAGCTCCCGCCTCCCGGCCATCGCCTGCTTTGATCCCGTCATCTCCACCTGGGCCCTTTGCGCGGCCAGTCTCCCGGCTTTGCTCCTGACCCGGTTTCGTCCGGGGGCGATGGACTCTGCCTCTGGTTCCGCTGGCGGGTTTGCTCCTGCCGGGAATTCCGTTGGCTTACCGAAACGATCTCATAAGGCCTCGCCTGAGTCGAGACCCTGTCCAGATTTTTTCACGCTGAGGGCGAGAAAATTCACAGGTTTCGTTGCGCCTGTGGAATGAATGTGAGGCTTCTGTGAAAAAGGCAACAAAATCAACCGGACAAGGAGCAATCCTTTCCGGGCGTGTGTTGACTGGCAAGTCCTGCGGATGGGGCGGTTGCCCAGTTGGTCCGGGGACGGAGTATGGTAGAGTATTGATTTGAATGAGATGTCCCCGGCGTCCCGGCTCTGCCTCATCCGCAGGATGGCGGCTTTTGGGGGAGGTAACCCGCCAGCCAGTGAAGGTCCGGCTGGTGAGGCCGGACATGCGCATTATGACGCCGGGCGCAGGCCGGTCGGATTGGCGGGGGATGCGCCGGGTTCCTCCTGTAAGGATTGCAGGCGCAGGCCCTGTGGAAAAGCCTCAGGTGAATGCACGGTTTTTTTCTGGGGCGGAGCATGCCACAACTATGTGGATGCTAGAGCGCTGGCGACCTGACTTCATTGATCCTGCAATCCGGGCCGTGCGCCGGCTTGTGCGCCCCGATGTGCGCATTGTGACCGGGGGTATCGCCTTTTATGCGCTGTTCTCGATCTTTCCGCTGATCTACATGACGCTGACGCTGCTGACTTTTTTCCTGCCGCCGGAACTGGCGCACCAGCTGGCCAAGCCGATCACCAATTTCTTCAGCCAGAGCGTCGAGCCGCTGACCTTTGAAGAGGTGAATGCGATCCAGAAGATGACGCCGGCGGGCCTGAGTGTGCGGGCTTTCCTGGCGGCTATCCTCGTGCTGTTCACGGCGACTTCCGGCGCCAAGGCGTTGATCACCGGCATAAGGATGATTGCAGGCACCGCAGACCGGACACGGTTTGCGCGGTTTCAGGGCACATCCCTCTTGCTTACGGCGACGCTGATCCTGATCGTGTGGCTGCTCGGCTTGTTACAGCTGGTGGTGACTGTGGCGATACAGGAGTCCGGCGACATTGCGCTGCGGTTTGCCAGCGAGATTGCGACGCTTGTGGACTCGCTCTGGATCTCAAAAGGGATCGCGAGCTTTATCGTGTTCTATCTGATCCTGGTAATGTCGCTGCGCGGGCATGTGCGGCGCGGAACGCGGGCGCTGGCGGCCGGGGCCGGGGCGGCGGTGGTGGCGTTCCTGGGGGTAACATTCCTGTTCCAGCTTTACCTGCACTATTCGGTGCTGAGCACGATCTATGGCGCGCTGGCGTCGCTGATCCTCGGCTTTATCTGGCTGTCAGCGTCGGTGTCATCCCTGCTGCTCGGCGCGGCGCTGGCGACCGAATGGGCTCATGCCTGGGGCGAGGATGAGCCGCCTGCGGCAGATGTGTAAGCCCCGGCGATCTGGGCGAGGCGGCGGAGGGTGTCTGCATCGGCGAAGCCGGTGATGGCGGCGGGCATCCAGCGGCGCTGGAAGGCGCGGAGAGCAGCAGGGATGTCAGCTAAGTCATAGCCGATAGCTGCGAGTTGGGTGTTGAGGCGCGAGGTGTCGCCGCCCGACCAGACGCAGGATGCGCCAGTTTCAGGCTGGGGCCAGAGGCCGAGGCCGGCCTTTGCCAGGCGTTGCCACGGGAAATGCTCGCCGGGATCGATCTTGCGGGCGGGGGCAATGTCGGAATGGGCGACGAGGCCGGTCGGCGGGATATCGTGATGGGCCATGATCTCGCGGGCCAGCGCGATGACGGCGCTGATCTGCGCGTCCGGATAGGGCGGTAGGCCGCCGCCGGGGGCGGGATAGTCATGGCCGCCATTGACGATCTCGATGCCGATGGAGCGGGAGTTGAGATCTTCGAGGCCCTGCCATCTGGAGACACCGGCATGCCAGGCGCGGTCATTTTCAGCCACGAGGCGGACAATGCGGCCATCTTCCCAGACCATATAGTGCGCGGAGACTTTTGCCTCCGGATCGCGCATCCGGGCGAGGGCGGCATCGCCGGACTCCATGCCGGTATAGTGCAGCACGAGGAGGGTGACGGGGTGTTTCCGGTCGTCAAAGTTCGGGCTGGGGGCGTCTTCGATCTGCATCACGAGTCTCCCGCGCCGGCCTTCTTGCCGAGGGCGGCTTCCGGCATTTTCTCGTTCGGGCGGAGCGCGATGACAAGCACGCCTGACAGCGAGATGACCGCGCCGAGGATGAGGCGCCAGGTGAGGGGCTCGTTCAGCAGGACGATGCCGAAGATGACCCCCCAGATCGGCGTCATCAGCGTCAGCGGCGAGAGGAGGGAGACGTCATACTTCTTGAGCAAGGTGTAGAAGGCCGAATGGCCGAACACCGACACGCCGAGAATGGCAAAGGCGCTGGCCGCCCAGACCATCCAGCCGCCATGCATGTAGGCGTCTAGCTGATTGCTCTCGGTGGCAAAGGAGAGGGCAAAGAGGGGTGCAAAGCTGAAGGCGCCGACCCAGGCCTGCATGCGCAGGGCGGAGATCTTCGGCATCGACTTCATGATGATGCCGCCTGCCGAGCCAATGAAGGCCGAGGCGATGATGTAGAGGAGGCCATAGGAGACCGAGAAGCTGCCCGGATCGAAGGCGATGACGATCACGCCGATAAAAGCGAGGAAGATGCCCAGCGCCCGGCGCCAGCGGATGATCTCGCCGAGGAACATCATGCTCATCAGGGTCGAGAAGGGCACGCCAAGCTGGCCGGTGACGGCGACGGCGGAGGCCTCGGCATGCTGCAGGCCGATGAAGAGGAGCGCGAAATGTACGCTGCCGATCATGATCGAGACAAAGAACAGCGTGCGCAGGTTTGGCGGGCGCGGGAAGAGGAACGGCACGAGGCAGACCGCGACGCCAAGGAAGCGCAGCGCGGCGAAGAAAATCGGCGGAATGGCCATATCGGCCACGGCCCAGCGCGTGACGACCAGGTTCAGCCCCCAGACGAGGCAGACGGCGCAGAGGAGGAGAAGGTCACGTAGGGCCATGATGGGCCTCGCCCTATCAGGGTTTTGTGACAAAGGGCAGGGGGCGCGTCGGGGTAGGGCGGGAAGGGGAGATATGCGGGGGGTGCGCTGCACTGCTTGGCTTCCCCCCTCCGTCAGGCGGCTTCGCCGTCTGCCACCTCCCCCGCTTCGCAGGGGAGGATGATCACCTCGCCTTCTCGGGTACAGTGCTTCACTCCTCCCCTGCGCAGCGGGGGAGGTGCCCCGGAGGGGCGGAGGGGGCTTTTGAGCGTTACTTTCCCAGCCGGTTCACCGGCAGGCGGAGATAGGTCTGGCCGTCGGATTCGGGGGGCGGCAGCGTGCCGGCGCGGATGTTGACTTGCAGAGAGGGGAGGATCAGGCGCGGGGCGGCAAGGGTTTTGTCGCGGGTGGTGCGCATGTCGACGAAGGCGTCTTCGGAGACGCCGTCATGGACGTGGACATTGGCGGCGCGGTGCTGTGCGACGGTGGCTTCCCAGGCATGGGCTTCGCGGCCTTCGGGGAGATAGTCATGGCCGGTGAAGATGCGGGTTTCCGGCGGCAGGGCGAGCAGCTTGCGGATGGAGTGGTAGAGGGCGTGGGCGTCGCCGCCCGGAAAGTCTGCGCGGGCGGTGCCATAGTCGGGCATGAAGACGGTATCGCCGACAAAGGCCGCATCCCCGATCAGATAGGTGAGGCAGGCAGCCGTGTGGCCCGGCGTGTGCAGTACGCGGATGGTTTCGTTGCCCAGCGGGATTTCGTCGCCTTCATGGAAGAGGGCATCGAACACGGTTTCATCCGGCGTATCGCTGGTTGGGCCGAACATCGGGCGGAAGATTTTCTGAACGTCAGTGATATGCGCGCCGATGCCGACCTTCGCGCCGGTTTTCTGGCGGATATAGTCGGCCGCCGAGAGATGATCGGCATGGGCATGGGTGTCGAGCGCCCAGACGATTTTCAGGCCTTCGGCCTCTGCGGCGGCGAGCACTTTATCGGCCGACTCTGTGGAGAGGCGGGCCGGGGCCGGATCAAAGTCCAGCACCGGATCGATGATGACGGCCTCTCGGGTGGCCGCGTCCCAGACCAGATAGGTGACCGTGTTCGTGGCTGTGTCGAAGAAGGGTTTGATTTCGGGCATGTCCGGTTTCCTCTTTGGTTCGTCGCGTATCTGCGCTGTTCCTAATATATGAGGTGTTGCTAATTTAGCAAGTTCTCATATATTTGCTTTTCGACACGCCGTGCAGGAACACATTGTAAGCGGCAAGGGAGCGGGACGCGTATGGAACTTGAACCCATTGTCATTCTTGCCGCGCTGCTGAGCGGGGCAGTCGTTGGGCTGTTTCTCGGCACATTCGGAGGCGGGGGATCTGTTCTGGCCGCGCCGCTGTTGATCTATGCCGTCGGCGTGAAAGACCCGCATATGGCCATCGGCACGTCTGCGGCGGCCGTGGCCGCGATTGCCGCGGTGAGCCTGATTGGCCACTGGCGGGCCAAACGGGTGAAATGGCCCTGTGCGGGCGCGTTTGCGCTGGCGGGGATTGCGGGCTCGATTGCCGGCTCGCAGCTCGCCTTGCGGGTTGATGGCACCTGGCTGCTGCTGGCCTTTGCCGTCGCCATGGCCGCAATTGGCCTCTCGATGTTCCGGCGCCCGAAGGCGGAGGGCGATCCGGATGTGCACATTACCGCCCTGATCATGGCGCGCATTCTGCCGCTTGGCCTGCTGACAGGGCTGGCGGCCGGCTTTTTCGGCATTGGAGGCGGCTTTCTGATCGTGCCCGGCCTGATGATGGCGACGGGCATGACGCTGTCGAATGCGATGGCCTCCTCCCTTGTTTCGGTGGCGCTGTTCGGGGCGACGACCTCGGCCAATTATGCCTTTGCCGGGCATGTGGACCTGCCGCTTGTGGCGCTCCTGCTGGCGGGCGGCGCGGTAGGCGGGGTGGCAGGCGTGCAGGTGGCGAGGGTTCTAGCCGGGCGCACGGCGCTTGCCCGGAAGGGCTTTGCCGCGATGATTGTCGGGGTGGCGGCGTATGTTGGCTGGAACGCCCTGCTAGGAATCGCCGCAACTTCCTGAACTTCGATGCGTTAACAATTGCAGCGGGCCTGTGAAAGGTTGCTAAATTCGCCGCAAAGCGCTGATATACGGTGCATAAGGGTTAACATGGCACTGGCCATACGGCCGCGCAGGGAGATGTTTGATGGGCCTGATCTGGTGGATTTTGCCGTCGATTGCCGGGGTTATTGGTCTCATCCTGCTATTCGCAGGGTTTGGGAAACTGGCGAACCTGAAGCCGTTTTCCGGTGTGACGCGCCTTGCCTTCGGCACGGGCTTTGTCGGGATTGCCGGGATGGTCGCCTTCATCGGGCTGAACGTTCAGACCTATACGCGGCTGACCTATGAGCGCCCGGTGGCGAATATCAAGTTTACGGCCGTGCCGGGGCAGCCTGAGACATTCCTGGCAGATGTGACCTTCCAGGACGGCTCCAAGCTGCTTGAGGCGAGCGGGTCGATGCCGACCTTCATCGGGAACCAGTGGCAGATCGATGCCAAGGTCATCAAGTTCAAACCGATGGCAAATATTCTCGGCTATGATTCCATTTACCGGCTTGAAGCGATGGAATCGAAGCTGACCACGCAATTCTCCTCCGATGTCGTGAGGAAAGGCGACCTTCACCGCATCAACATCGTCACGGAAGAGCCGGGCATCAGTGTTGGCGATCTCGCGTCGAAATATGGCTCGCGCTTCGGGATTGATGCTGAATATGGGTCGGCAACCTATCAGCCGCTGGGCGACGGGTTTGAGTACAATGTCAGCATCACGCAGGACGCCCTCATCGCACGCCCGACGCCGGAAACCCAATCCCGTATCCAGAGCCAATCCTATCCCGGCTACAAACCGATGGGCACCAACGGATGAACCTCTGGGAGCGGTATGTCGTTCCGGGGCTGGTGTCTTGCGCCTGCTCGACGCGGCCGATCATGAAACAGCGCGAGAAGGTTGTTCCGAAGGCGGACGGGGTTGTGCTGGAGCTCGGCTGTGGATCGGGCACCAACTTTGCGATGTATGACGGGGCGAAGGTTGACCATCTCTATGCGCTGGAGCCTGCGCCTGGGATGATCGTCAAGGCAAAGCGCACGGCGGGCGAGTTCGGCATCGGCAAGAGCATCGATTTTCTCGAGACGGGGGCCGAATCCATTCCGCTGGCGGATAATTCGGTCGATACCGCCGTGATCACCTTCGTGCTGTGCACGATCCCGGACTGGAAATCTGCGCTGGCCGAGACAAAGCGCGTGCTGAAGCCCGGCGGCAAGATCCTCTTCACCGAGCATGGGCTGGCCCCCGATGAAGGCGTTGCCAAATGGCAGCGGCGGGTGGAGCCTGTGTGGAAGGCGCTGGCGGGCGGGTGTCATCTGACGCGCGATACGGCAGCAATGCTGCGCGAGGCCGGGTTTGAGCCGCAGGGGACCGAGACGATGTATCTCCCCAATACGCCGAAAATTGCCGGCTATGTCAGCTGGGGCATGGCGCGGCCGGTCTGAGGCCGGGCAGGGGTATGCGCCGGCCGCCTTATCTTCCTTTTCTGAACGGGCCGCTCAGCCTGTCGCCGGGTCTGAAGCCGATTGCGCCGGAGACGTGGCTTTGTCCGGATACGGAAGCCGCTGTTCTGGGGGAGAAGCGCGCGCTGATGGCGGCGCGGCGGGGCGAGGTTTATGGCGCGCGCGATGGGAGCGAGCTGGCGGCGCTGGAGCTGGCGGCGGCGGTGCATAAGGTGGCCGGACCTGCGGTTGGGGATTGGACGAGCGCGCTGGAGGGGGCAGCGAGCGCGGTATCGGATGATCTCTGTATCCTGATCAAGGATGAAGACGGTCTCTGGCGGCTGGAAGCGGCGAGCCTGTGCGCGCCGACATTCTGGCGGTTGGATGAGAAGCTGGGCGAGCCGCTCGGCGGGCTGCATGGGCCGGTGCCGGGGGCCAATCCGGGGATGGTGTCGCGCATTCACCGGATGTTTGACGCGCTGCGGCCGGGGCAGGTTCTGGAGCGGTTCAACTGGACCGTTCAGCCGGGGACGGAGCGGTTTACGCCCTCGCAGGAAGCGTTCAAGGCAGTGGCGGCGGGCATGAGCGAGGTAGGCGCGCTGGACGCCCTGTGGCTGCGCGTGGAGCGGCAGACGATTTCCAAGCTGGAGATGTCCGGCGCGGTGGTGTTCACGATCCGGGTGGCGATTGACCCGTTGCGGGCGGCGCTGGAGGGTCCGGGGCACCGCCAGGCGTTTCAGGCCGCGTGGGACGGGATTGATCCGGCGCTGGCAGAGTATAAGGGCTGGCTCGCCTATCAAAGGCTGGTCCGGGCGGGGCTGGCCGAGGCGGGAGGATCGCCCTAATTTCTCTTCCTGTGGGAGGAGACCGGGACATGGCAGAAATCAAGGAAGGCCGCTGGATCGCGGAGGTGGAGGGCGAGTTTGTCGTGTTCCTGATCGGAATGCGGATCAATCGGCTCTGGAAGGTCTGGGCCTGGCTGCCCGTTTTCCTGGCGATGCCGAAGATGCTGATCGAACTTTTCGGCAAGCCCGAGCTGGGCTTGCTCTCTGCGCGCACGCATTTTGGCCTGCGCAACACGATGGTGGTCCAGTACTGGCGCAGTTACGATCAGTTGCATGCTTATGCGACTGACCGCACGCGGGCCCACCTGCCGGCCTGGAAGGCCTTCAACCAGCGGGTTGCCAAGAACGGGGATGTTGGTATCTGGCACGAGACCTATACGATCCATCCCGGTAACTGCCGCAACATCTATGGCAATATGCCAGCCTACGGGCTTGGACTTGCAGGGACATTGACGCCGGCCGGCGGGAAGCACTGAGGACCCATAATGCAATACTGGCTGATGAAATCTGAACCCGATGCCTGGAGCTGGGAGCAGCAGGTGAAGAAGGGCGAGGCGGGTGAGGTCTGGTCGGGCGTGCGCAATTACACCGCGCGCAATCATATGCGCGAGATGAAGCTCGGCGACCGGGTGTTCTTCTACCATTCCAATATCGGGCTGGAGATTGTTGGCGTGTGCGAGGTGTGTGAGCTGTCAAAGCCTGACCCGACCACGGATGATGCGCGCTGGGATTGCGTGACCATCCGCGCGCTGGCGCCGATGCCAAAGCCGGTCACGCTGAAGGCTGCCAAGGAAAATCTGAAGCTCGCGGAGATGAGCCTTGTGTCTTCCTTCCGGCTGTCGGTGCAGCCGGTGACGGCGACCGAATGGAAAGAGGTCTGCCGCATGGGCGGGATGGACCCCAAGACGTTGAAGGCGGTTTAGGGCTCAGGCGCCGGCAGGCTTGCGGTAGAGCGAGATGTGCATGCGGCTGCTCGCGGTGAAGGCTGCGCGGTCCCAGGCGCCCCAGCGGCTTTCCAGCTGGAGGCCAGCAAGGCGAGCCATCAGGTCGATCTCGGAGGGCCAGGCATAGCGCATGGGCAGGGGTGTCATACGGACACCTTCCGGCGTGAAACGGAGATACTGGTATTCAACCAGCTGTTTGACCGGATCATGGATCGCAGCTTCCAGGGTCAGCGAATGCCGGTCGAGATGTTTGGGTTTCAGGCTGCGGTGATCCCGGAACTGGGCGATGTCGGGCACAAAGGCTTCGACGAGGAATGCGCCGCCGGGGGCCAGCATGTCAGCGGCATTCCGGAAGCAGCGAAGCTGGGCTTCCTGGCTGGTGAGGTTGAACAGCGTGTTGAAGATCAGGAAGATAAAGCCGAAGCGGCCCTCTGCCATGACCTCAGACATGTCGCCCATGGTTATCGGAATCGACGCGCCGCCTGGCTTTTCGCGCAGCTTTGCCACCATTTCGGGCGAGGCTTCTATGCCTGAAATATCGCAGCCGCGCTGCGCCATGGGCAGAGCGATGCGGCCTGTTCCGATGGCGAGTTCGAGCGTGCGCTGGCCACGGGAAAGGCCTGTCAACAGATCAGCGGCTGCATCCGTTGTGCCAGGATCATGCAGGAGGTCATAATCCTCCGCATTCAGCGTTCCGAATGTTTCGGGGCCGTATCCCTTCACCGGAAAAGGTCGTTTGCGGACGGGTTATGCATCCATACCGGCTATCATAGATTGCCGGGCAAGGCGAGCGCGAACCGGGGGCTAACCCCTGTTGCCATCCTCAAAACTCGCCAGCGTCCATTCGGCGAAGGTTGAGAGATTGCCGCCGGTGAAGAGGAAGCCGGCGACGCCGGCGGCTCTGGCCGCTTGGATGTCGGCGTCCTTGTCACCAATCAGGAAGCTCGCCTCGCGCTTTACAGGGAAGTCCGCCATCGCGCGCAGCAGCATGCCGGGCTTTGGCTTGCGGTCGAAACTGTCCTTCCGGTAACGGAGGTTTTCGCCCTCTTCATGGAAGGGGCAGAAATAGATCTGGTCGATATGTGCCCCCTTTTCGGCAAGGCGGGCCTTCATCCAGTCATGCAGGGCGTGCATGTCGTCTTCGGTGTAATAGTTGCGGGCGATTCCGGACTGGTTTGTCACCACGAAGACATACCAGCCGCGCTGGTTGAAAGCGGCAATGGCCTCTGCGGCGCCTTCGACAAATTCGAAGTCCTCGATGCGGCTGACATAGCCCCGGTCGATATTGATGACGCCGTCTCTATCCAGAAAGAGGGCGGGGCGATGTTTGTTCATGGGCTCTATGTGGCAGTTTCGCGGGAGGATGCAATCCTCTCCAGAGGCGCGAAAAGGATCGACAGTCAAGGACTTCCGCGAAAGAGTTGACCCTGCGACAGGCCAAAGAATGCCTGCGCGGCAACACTGGGAGGAACTAGATATGGAACCGTATATTCCGTTGATCGTGAGCGCGCTGGGCGGCGTGATCCTTGGGCCTATCCTGTCAAAACTGCTGGGGGGTAGCGGCGTGATGGGCATTCTCGGCGGCATTCTGGGGGGCGTCGGGGCGCATTATGGCGCCGATGCTGCGAATGTCGGGCAGCTGCTCGGCAGCTCGCCGATGATGATCCACATACAGAATTTCCTGGAAGGCGGGATTGGCGGCGGCATCCTCGGGCTGCTGGCAGGCGCTGTTTCCAAGAGGCGCTGATCAGGGCTCAGATCACGGGTTCAGGTCAGGAGGCGTAGCCGGCAGGGCGTCGCGATTGGCGGCGACCCCGCGCAGGAATGGCAGGAAGGCGGCTGCGGTGAGCGCGGCAGCCAGCAGGAAGGCGGCGCCGCCAAACTGGATAGGCGCGCCTTCGCGGGAGAAGGCATAGAGCGCCCCGCTCATGATCAGCGGGCCGATAATCATGCCGAGGGCATTTACGCTGGAGGCCGCCCCTTGCAGCTCTCCCTGCGCATCGGGCGGGGTGAGGCTGGACATCAGGGCGCTGTTGGCGGGCATGGTGACGCCGCCGAGCGCCGCGAAGGGGATGATCAGATAGGCAAGGAGCGGCGCGCCGGCAAAGGCAAATCCGCTCATCGCGATGATGTTGACGGTGTAGCCAAACATGACGGTGCGGATCATGCCGAGGCGTTTCAGGATAAGGCCCATAAGGCCGGCCTGGACGATGGCGGCGCCGACCCCGACCATTCCGAGCGAGAGACCGATCTGCGCTGGCGACCAGTCATACCGGATCTCGCCATGCACCGACCAGGTGGCCGGGAAGACGGTGTGGGCGAGGAAATAGATGCCGCCTGCGATGAGGAACCAGGAAACCTTGGGCAGCTTTGAGAAGTGGCGGGCCGCGCCAAGGGGATTGGCGCGCTTGAAGTTGAGCTTGCGGCGGCGTTCCTTTGGCAGGGATTCAGGCAGCACAAACACGCCATAAAGGAAGTTGATGAAGGCGAGCGCCACGGCAGCAAAGAAAGGCATGCGGGGGCCAAGCTCGCCCAGCAGGCCGCCGATCACCGGGCCGAAGATGAAGCCGAGGCCAAAGGAAGCGCCGATGAAGCCAAAGGCGCGGCCGCGTTCAGCCGGTGTGGTTGTGTCGGCGATGTAGGCGTTGGCTGTGGAGAATGTGGCGCCCGAAATGCCGGCAAGCGCGCGGCCAAGGAACAGGATCCAGATATTGGGCGCCAGGGCCATGATGAGGAAATCCAGCCCCAACATCGCCATCGAGACGAGGAGGACCGGGCGGCGGCCGAACCTGTCTGACAGGGCGCCGACCAGCGGGCCGAAGAGGAAGGTCATCACGGCATAGGTGGCCGCCAGGCCCCCGATCCAGAGCGTGGCACCCGATGCCGGGACATGGGCGAGATCCTGGATCAGCGTCGGCAGGACCGGAATGATCAGGCCAAAGGCCAGGTGGTCTATGAAGACCGTTACCAGCACGAAGAAGAAGGCATTCTTGCCGGGGAGGCGCGCGGTCGCGGTGTCAGTCATGCGCGGGACTGTCAGCAAGGCGCGTGCGGCGTCAAACGAAATTATGCGCGGATGATAAGGGGGCTTGGCAACAGCCGGGAAAAGCTGCGATTTTAGGCAGATGGCTGGCGAACTTCCGATCACGCGAAACCCTGTCGGTGCCGAAAAGGCAGAGGCGATCCGCTGCGCGGTGCGGCTGGCGACGGCGATGGGCGACTCGCGGCTGGCACGGATGGAGGATGCGGCGGGGCTGTTTGCGCTGCTCTCAGACCCGGCCGTGCATGCGCCGATCTATACCCTGCCGCGCCCGCTGACGCTTGGAAGCGTCGAGGATTTCATCGACACACATTTTCTTGAGCGCGAGGTGGGCATTGGTCTTCTCTTTGTGCGCGAGGGCGAAGGTGGACAGATCCTCGGCTATTCGGATGTGCAGGTCTGGCCGGAGTATGGCGCGGGCGAACTCGGCGGGGCACTGCATCCCTCGCTGCACGGGCAGGGGAGCGGGGCGCGCGGGGCGGCGGCGAGCTTTGGCTGGATGTTTGAGACGCTGGGGCTGAACCTTCTCTGCGAGACGGCGGCGCTCGACAATGTGGCGACCCAGCGCCTGCTTGATGGGCTCAGCTTCCGGCGGATGGGGGAGGTGATGAGCACGCGCAGCGACGGGACGCGCCGGGCGAGCCTTGTCTGGGAGATGACGCGGGAAGAATGGGCAGGCCGTCACGGCAGAGTCTGATTGCCAAATCTGCGGCGACCGGCTAGCGGGCGCGCCATGACGATCACGGAACTTTTCATTGAAGCGGCTGGCTGGTCCGGCGCAGTGCTGATCCTCGGCGCTTACATCCTCCTGTCGCTCGGGCGGATGCAGGGGAACTCCCCGGCCTATCAATGGGCCAATGTGATCGGGGCGGCGGGGTTTATCCTCAATAGCGGCTATCACGGGGCGATCCCGTCGGTGGCGATCAACATCCTCTGGGTGGCGATCGGCGTGTTTGCGCTGTGGCGGATTTACAAGGCGGCGGCCTGAGGGCAGATTTTTCAGCGCAATCTAGTGCTTGGGGCTTCCCCCTCCGTCTGCTTCGCAGCCACCTCCCCCGCTTCGCAGGGGAGGAGAAGGGCGCTCCTGACTAGCGGCTGAGTTCCTTCATTGCCTCGTCGAGGCCGGCGAGGGTCAGCTCGAACATGCGGTCGGGGCCGATCAGCTCACGGATGAGCTTGATCGAGCCGGTATATTCCCAGGCGCCTTCCTTGGTGGGGTTCAGCCAGACGAAGTTAGGGTAGCGCTCCACAAAGCGTTGCAGCCAGATGCCGCCGGCTTCTTCGTTCCAGTGCTCGACCGAGCCGCCGGCATAGGTGATCTCGTAGGGGCTCATCGTGGCGTCGCCGACGACGATCACTTTGTAGTCTGACGGATATTTGTTGAGCACGTCCCAGGTCGGGATGCGGTTGTTCATGCGGCGGCGGTTGTCGCGCCAGAGGCCCTCATAGGGGCAGTTGTGGAAGTAGAAATATTCGAGGTTCTTGATCTCGGCCCGGGCGGCGGAGAAGAGCTCTTCCATCACGCGGATATGCGGGTCCATCGAGCCGCCGACATCGAGCAGCAGCAACACGGAGATCGTGTTGCGCTTTTCCGGGCGCATTTCGATGTCGAGATAGCCCTTGCGCGCGGTGTTGCGGATCGTGCCGTCCAGATCGAGTTCATCGGCGGCGCCCTTGCGGGCCCATTTGCGCAGGCGCTTCATGGCGACCTTGATGTTGCGCGTGCCAAGCTCCAGCTTGTCGTCGTAATTCTTGAATTCGCGCTTGTCCCAGACCTTAACGGCGCGGCGGTGGCGGGACTTGTCCTGGCCGATGCGCACGCCTTCGGGATTGTAGCCATTGGCGCCGAAGGGCGAGGTGCCGCCCGTGCCGATCATCTTGTTGCCGCCCTCATGTCGCTTTTTCTGCTCCTCGAGGCGTTTTTTCAGCGTCTCCATCAGCTTTTCAAAGCCGCCCATGGCTTCGATCTCGGCCATTTCTTCGGGCGTGAGGAATTTCTCGCTCATTTTCTTGAGCCACTCCTCGGGCAGGTCCTGCACGTTGACAGCGTCGCCCAGCGTATCGAGGCCCTTGAAGGTATGGGAGAAGACGCGGTCGAACTTGTCGATATTGCGCTCGTCCTTCACCAGGGCGGCGCGAGAGAGGTAGTAGAAATCCTCCACCTCCATATCGATGACCTGCTTGTCCATCGCCTCCATAAGCATCAGGTATTCCTTCAGCGTCACCGGGACTTTCGCCGCGCGCAGTTCGTTGAAGAAATTGAGGAACATGGCCCATACCTTTCGGTTCTTGTCGGGGGAAGATAACCCTCATGGGGGCGTCTGTCCAAGCTGACGCTGGGAAAAGTGTAGTCATTTGCGGTTCATATGTTTCGGGGTAGGAAAAAGCATGGTTCGGGTGGCGCTTTTCTCATGTTTTCTGGCGGTTGGAGCGTGCGCGGCCACCGCGTCGCCATCGGGCCCGCCGCCGGCGCTTGGGTTTACGCCGGGCGTGGGTGGCAGTGCCGAGAGTTGCCCGGAAGCGGGCGAGGCTGATTGCTTATTGAACGCTGCCTGGGAAGCGGCCCAGCGGCTCGGACCCGAAAAGTTTGAACGCCTCAAGCCGGTCTTTGCCGAGACGATTGCGGCGGTTTCTGATCCGGCCCTGAAAGCCCGGTGGCACGCGCGCCTCAGAGGGGTTGTCGTTCCGCCTGAGCCGGACGTGGACTTTGCCCTCCAAACGGCTGAGACGGCGATTGCCGAGCATGGATGGGAGGGGTTTTTCCAGCGGGCACGACTGGCCCAGCCACCGCTCAATTTCGGACGTCCCGAAATCATGGCGGCCGCCATCCCGCTCGCGCCCAATCAGATGGAACGCGAACGCCTGATCAACATGATGTTCGATCTGGCCGGCGCGCCCATGCCGGGCACAGATGGCCGGATTGCGCCCGACCGGTTCGAGCGCGAAACCTTTGCGCACGTCCTGGCCGAACAGATGATGGAGGACTGCCGGAGCAGCCGGTTCGATCTTGCCCGGGTCTGGACGTCAGCGCCGGACTCCATTCGATATGACTTCTGGCAGGCACGTATTGAAGGCGGGGCCGGCGCGCTCGCGGGGCAGGTCCGCCGGGGGGATGGCACCGATGACACGCGCCATGTTCGCCAAACGCTGGAAGGGTATGGCGCGATCCTGCGGCAAGGCTATTGCCCGGGCTGATTACCGCGATCAGGGCGGCGTGACTTTTCCAAGTCACATTCCTGAGGCATAGGGTCTTTGCATGGATACCATGGACGAAACCGAAGCCGACCACGTTGTACCGCCCGCCGAGGGCCTGTGCGGCCCCTCGGAGGTGACGGCGCTGTCGCACCTCTACCGCGCGGAAGTCTATCGCTCGACGGTGTGGCGCCAGCGGCTTGATCAGACGACGAACTGGGCAGTGATCTCGACCGGCATTGGCTTGTCGGTCGCCTTCGCCAATGAGCGCGCCTCACCCTTTCCGATCGTGCTGGTGGGGATGCTGTGCATCGTGTTCCTGATGCTGGAAGCGCGGCGCTACCGGTTTTTCTATGTCTGGCGGTTCCGGGCGCGGGTGATCGAGATTGCGTTCTATGTGCCGATCCTGCGCGGGGAAGGGGCGAACATTCGCCTCGACCGGGGCACGGCGCTGTCGGACGATTATGAAAAGCCCCAATATCGGATCTCCATGATCCGATGCGTGGGCCGCAGGCTGCGACGCAATTATGGCTGGATATTTGCCATTCTGGGCGCGGCGTATTTTGCCAAGATCGCCATCCATCCGGTGGATGTCACATCCTGGGAACAGCTCTTCCGGCGGGCCCATATCGGGCCGATCCCCGGCTGGGTCGCCATATCGTTTGGCGGGGCCTTCCATGTCGGCTGGATCTTCCTTGCCTGGAAAACCTGGTGGGACGAGCGGACGGACAAGACAAAGATGGCCGACTTTCTCAAGAGCCGCGATGACGTGAATTATGTCCGCGCGGCGAGCGCGCATGATTCGACGCTGGGCTGAGGCCTAGTCGCCGGCGCGGTCCAGGAGGTCGTCTGTCACCTCCATCGTGAAGACCGGGTCGTTGCCGGGCGGGGTTTCGCACACAGCGTCTGAGAAGGCGGCGCGGGTTTCGGGCGCGTCATAGACCATCTTCTGGTCATACGCCCTGCGCCAGGTTTCTTCATCGGGCCATTCGGCATAGCCGACGAAGCGGCCGTCCGTCTCCTGATGCAGGCGGGAGCCATAGCTGCCATAGCGCTCGCGGATCAGCGCTGTCCCGCGCACCCATGCCTTGCGGAACTGGTCTTCCTTACCGGGATGAACCCGCCACCAATAGACTGCGACGAACATGGGATGCCTCCTTGCTTGCGTGAGGAAGCAACGCGCCGGGGGCTGGATTGATCCCTCCAGCGCATTGCTGCGCCGTGGTGTTTTACGGGACGTCAGATAAGGCAGGTGGAGAAGCGCTGATCGTGCCAACCGACAAGAAGCCGTGAAAGTGCGGATTGTAGGCGCTGCTTAGAGCCATTGTATCGGCCGGTTCTTTGCGTGGATTCCGAGGCGAGAAAGATTGTATCCCGCCTTCGCTGTTGCGCTGAATCCAGCTGTCTCCGCCATCATGTACCACATCCACCGAAATCGTGCCGGGTACTCTCATGGCCGCCGATGCTACACCGCCGCCGCTGATGCTCACTTGAGCCGCGTGCACATTGCCGGCGAGAACAATGGTGCGGTCATAGCCAACGCTTCGCCGGAGTATTTCCTGCGCCATGCCGGCTTCGCCCTGTTCCTGCATCTCGTCGGCTGAGAGGTTGGCGACCCATTCCATGGTTTCTTCCGGTGTTGGAAATTCTTTGAGAAGAAACAGGCTGAACGGTTCTATACTGAGTTGCGTGTTCGTTTTGGCGAGGGACATTAAATCCGCCATCATATCCAGCATCGCCCCGCTGCCGCGCCCATCCTGCGTTTTCCAGTGGGTTCCCAGCCCTGTCAGCAAGGCGGCACGCGGATCATCTGAAGCCATTGCTTCGCGCATTGCGGGCTCATGGTGCGGCGGCAACTCCAGCAAGACCAGCGTGCTGCCGCCCTGCGCTGCGGCGGCACAGACATAGCGGACGAATGCGTCAGGCGTTTCGGTATTGCCGTGAACCTCGCCTATAAAAAGCACGCGCCCTTCAGCGGCTTCGGCGACAGTTTCCCAGCCTGAGGGCGCATTGCAGGATGTTGCACTCTCTAGCGCAGGTGTGGCGAGCGCGGGATGGGCACATGATAGAAGCGTCCCTAGAACGGCAACCCAAGCAGAAAAACCATACCTCATAATCGCCTCCCTTTTTGAAAGGGAAGACTAAGATTGATCAGCTTGTCAACCTAAGGGCGCTCAGCCTGCCGGGCCGCGGCGTCCACCGCCACCGCCCTGACCGCCGCCATCATTGCGGCGGGAGAGGAAAGCGAGACGCTCGAAGAGGGCGACGTCCTGCTCGTTTTTCAGGAGCGCGCCGTGCAGCGGCGGGGTGAGACGCTCGGGGTCTTTCTCGCGCAGGGTTTCCAGGTCGATATCCTCATTCATGAGGAGTTTCAGCCAGTCGAGCAGCTCAGAGGTCGACGGCTTTTTCTTCACGCCCGGCAGTTCGCGCATGGAATAGAACGTGGCCAGAGCATCTGCGACGAGCTTTTTCTTGATGCCCGGATAGTGGACATCGATGATCGAGCGCATTGTCACTTCGTCCGGGAATTTGATGAAGTGGAAGAAGCAGCGGCGCAGGAAGGCGTCGGGCAGCTCTTTTTCATTGTTCGAGGTGATGATGACGATCGGGCGCTGGATGGCTTTGACCGTCTCGCCGGTTTCGTAGACGAAGAATTCCATCCGATCGAGTTCTTGCAGGAGGTCGTTGGGAAATTCGATGTCGGCCTTGTCGATCTCGTCGATCAGCAGGACAGGGCGCTTACCGGCGGTGAACGCCTCCCAGAGCTTGCCCTTCTTGATGTAGTTCTTGACGTCCTTGGCGCGCTCTTCGCCCATTTGGCCGTCGCGCAGGCGGGACACGGCGTCATACTCATAGAGGCCCTGATTGGCCTTGGTGGTGGACTTGATGTGCCACTCGATTAGCTCGGAGCCGAGCGCTTTGGCGACTTCAATGGCCAGGACGGTCTTGCCGGTGCCGGGCTCACCCTTGATCAGCAGAGGCCGTTCCAGAGCGATCGCGGCGTTGACGGCCACACGCAGGTCATCTGTTGCGACATAATCCTTGGTGCCCTCAAAGCGCATTCGCCTCGTCCCTTCATATTGCTAGCTGGCGGGCACAATAAGGCGGCGGGTGGCATCGGCAAGCGCTGACCTGAAGGAAACTGCTGCACCGCAGAAACGAATTTCCTTAGGGGAAGGTCAAAATTGTGGTAAAGAGAATAGGCCATGCGCGCCGCCACAGAGGCTCAAGCTTCACGCTAAGCGTCGCGCCGGTTTCAGGTAGGCTGGCCGGTCCGGTTGGCTCGAAGAAGCTGGTACAGACCTTATGATCTAACTGCCCCCGGCTGACGGGCGCATGGCTCCCAACCTCCCGTAAATATTTGGAAAGCAAGCGTTAACGCCTTTGTGTGAATTTAACACGATCCGAACCATGGGGGCCGGACGCGCATGCCACTCAAACTTTCTCTCAAGCCAGGCGAAACCTTTGTCGTGAATGGCGCTGTCGTCCGCAATGGCGACCGGCGCGGCGTGCTGCTGCTGGAAACCCAGGCGCGCATCCTGCGCGAAAAGGACATTCTGGCACCCTCAGATGTTTCTACCCCCGCAGAACGGGCATATTTCGCCGTGATGCAGATGTATCTGCTCGGCGAGGTCGATGGGCCGCTTTACACCCAGACGGCCGAAGCGCTCGCCGGGCTGATCGCAGAGATGCCTGATGCGCACGAGGATGTGTTGCAGATTTCCGCTGATGTTGTCGCCGGGGATCTCTACAAGGCGCTCAGCCGGTGCCGGAAGCTGATGCCGTCGCTGAATTCGGAGGCCGCATGATGGCCGATGGCAACCAGATACCGGCGCGCACGCTGCGCGTTGAGGCAACCACAAGCCTGGAAGATGCAATCCGCAGATTGGAAACCGGGGCAGGCGAGGGCCTGAGCGTGGATCTCGGCAGCGGGCGCGTTGCCAGGGCGGACAGCCCAAGGGGCGATGAAGGCCTTCTGCAACGCCTTCGTGGGCACAAGATGCTGCTGGCGCTGGCCTCTGGCGGCGCGGACCTTTCGCGTCTGAAAGGCATGCCGCGTGAGCTTCTGGTGGCCCCGGCTGTGCGCGAGATCCTTGACGCAGCGGCACGTAAGGCCTAGCGCACCGCGCCATGTCGCCTGAACTGATTTCCCTCTTCACCGCCGCCTTCGTAACCTTCTTCGTGCTGATTGATGCACCGGGGGTCGCGCCGATCTTTGCGACGCTGACGGCCAAGGGTTCGCCCGCCTATCGGCGCAAGATGGCCTACAAATCGGTGCTGGTAGCGACGATCATCATGCTGCTGTTCGCCTTTGGCGGCGCCTGGCTGCTCGATGCGATGCATATCTCCATCGATGCGTTCCGGGCGGCAGGCGGGGTTCTGCTGTTCTTGATCGCGCTCGACATGGTGTTCGAGAAACGCACCGAGCGGCGGGAGAACCGGGCCGAGGAAGTTCTGGAAGAACACCGGGATGACCCGGAGCCCGAAGATGTGTCGGTGTTTCCGATGGGTATTCCGATGATTGCAGGCCCAGGCTCCATCGCCACGGCGATGTTTTACATGTCGGAAGCGCAGAGCATTGTGCACCAGGGGGTCGTGCTGGCCGCGATTGGTCTCAATCTCTTGATCACGCTGGTTATATTCCTGCTGGCAGCGCCGATTGTGCGTCTCATGGGGGCAAGTGTTGCCGGCGCGCTGACGCGTATTCTCGGTGTTATCCTGGCGGCGCTTTCGGCTCAGCTCATCATCGATGGTATACGCGGCGCGTTCAATATCGGCTGAGGTCCGGCCAGGATTTCAGGCGCCCTGTGGCTCGGCCCGCGGCTTGGGCAGCTTGATGTAGAGACGAACGGTCGAGAGCATCACCCAGAAAAGCAGCATGCCGGCGGCTGTCAGACTCATGATTTCCAACACCGTGTTGCGGTTCCAGCTGATACCGGCGTCTGCGATCTTGAGGGAGTCCCGGCCCCGTTCGCGGACAAGCACGATGAGGCGCTCGCCGCCCGCTTCTGCCAAGAGGCGCGCGCGCTGAAGATCTGTGCCATCTTCGATCACGGCGAGGATTGTCAGCGCCCCTCCCGGACTCGTTTGCGAGGCAAGGCGCTGGATCTGGTCCAGATCAGCCTCTAGTGGGCCCAGCTGGGACTGATTGACGGATGCTGCGTAGGCGACGCGGACGCGTTCTGCGCGCCTTTCGGTCGTCGCAAGATCCATGAAGGCCTGCTGCAAGGCAGGCTCTAGAACGTCATCGGGCAGGGCTGCATCGACATGCACGCCAAGATAATCGGAAAAGCTGGCGGTGAGCCGCTGGGACCGGCGGGCAGATTTAAGGATCGAGACTGACAAGGCAGCGGCATCCGACAGTCCATCACTATAATCCTGCTGGACCAGGCCCAACCCGGTCAGCTTGACCACAAGCGCATCAGACCGGTCTCCCTCAAGCCAGCGCTGCGACATTGCGGAAAGATCGGCGTAACTTCCCAGGAGCTGGAAGCGGCGTTCATCCTCGCTGCGGACATTGGCTTGAAGCACGACAGGTTCTTCAGGCGCTGCTTCAATGCCTGCATCCTGGCCCGTTTCGCTTTCCTGCGGGATGGAGTCAGCCCCTGCCTCGAGATTTTCCGAAGCGATTTCCACGTTTTCGAGGGCGGCTTCGGGGGCAGGCGCGATGGCCGGGGGATTGTAGCGCTCTGTCTCCATGATGCGCGATGCGACCACTTCGGGCAGTTTCTGAAGGGCCGCGCGGATCAGGCGCTCGTCCGGCGTGCCGATGACTTCCGCTTCAGCCCGCACGCGGATCTGTTCGCCCAGATCGCGGCCCAGCATCTGGGGCGCTGCCAGCAGATATCCCCGCACGGCGGGCATGTTGCGCGCGTCGAGTTCGGCGACAATCCGGTCCTGCCAGTAGGGAAGCTTGCTGTTCTCATCGCGCGGACCGATCGTGGTAAGTTCGGTCAGCAACTTTTCGTGAGCATGCTGAAGGGCCTCAGCGGCGCCTTCGCGGGAGGTAAGATCCTGATCATAGGCATTGGCCACGGCGCGCGCACCGATCACAGGCAGAAGGATCAGGAGGGAATTGAACATCACCGCCAGCATCCAGCCCGCTTTGCGGGAATGTACTTTCCGTTGGCGGGCCATTCCGACGATTTTACCGTTTGGGCAGACTGTGGGGGAGGCTGCCCATAGAGCGTGCCGGAGGACGAAAGATCAAGGGGTGGTCTGCAACTTGCACTGTGCAGGGCGCCAGATGTGGGGCATTGAAGCGTTTACTGACAGTGTTTCGGCATGTTTTTGTCGTAATTGTCTGAAATCAAAGGATTTAACACCGCAGTCAGGGAGATTGCAGTGAATCGAGGTCCGCTCTATATGGCACACAAACGAGTGAAGGAGTCTGCCGTGAGTATTGATCTCTCAGACGATTATCGCCCCTCGGAAGACGAAGAGTTCATGAATGAACGCCAGCTCGCCTATTTCAGGCGCCTGCTGGAAGCCTGGAAGGCCGACATTCTGGACGGCGCCAAGCAGACCATTCATAATCTTCAGGACGAGTCAGGCTCTCTCCCCGACATTGTCGACCGTGCCTCTGCCGAAAGCGACAAGGCTCTTGAGCTGCGCACCCGCGACCGCCAGCGCAAGCTGATCTCGAAAATCGACTCGGCCCTCCGCCGTATCGATGATGGGTCTTACGGGTTTTGCGAGGCCACCGGCGAGCCGATTGGCCTGCGTCGCCTGGAAGCCCGCCCGACCGCGACGCTCAGCCTTGAGGCCCAGGAACGCCATGAGCGCAAGGAACGCACCCTGCGGGACGACTAGTCCACGGTTGCCTGACAGATTGCAGACAGCAAAAAGGCGGCTCTCCAGATCGGAGTGCCGCCTTTTTTCCAGTCATCTTCCCCACGCCTTTGGCGGATGTTGTTACGAGCTTCTTTGGCCGCACGAACATCATGCCCCAGAGATCCGAATCAGCGCTTACCAAGGCCTGAGCGGAAGGTAAAAATCCGGAGACTTGAGTGAATCCTTCTGCTGGTTGCTGTTAATAATTACTGCGCCTGCGAAAGTTACTAACGCGCCGTTAACCTTTTCCGGGCGACTTAGTCAGCATGAACATGCCTCTCGCCTCTTCCGTGAAGAGTGCATCCCCGCCGGAGCCGGCGGAGGATGGCTGGGATGTTTCACCCAGGCTTCGGCGCCGTATCATGACGGAGGCCCCGCCCATGCGCGGACCCATAGAGCCCACCCGGCCTTTGCCAACCTCGCGCGGCGTGCTGTCAGCGGCTGAAATCGAGATGCTGCTGCGGCCTGACCTCTCGGACATGGATGATCTGCCGTCTGAAACGCCTGAGCTGAAGGTGGTTCCCGAGCTAACAGTAGCTCCGCCTGCGGCAGGCGCGGCACGCGAGGACGCAGCGTGGCGGATATCCGCACGCCTGTCGCGGGCAATGCGCGAACATTGCGGCCTTGCGGCGGCTTTCAACGTGCAGCGTATCTCCCCGGCGAGCCTGGCGCAGGCTGTCTCTGCCCGCGAAGAACAGGGGCAGGCGATTGTCTGCTGCGCGGGCGCAGATGGGGATGTTGCCGCGATGCTGGTGATCGGGGCGGGGCTTGCTCAGATCATGATTGAAACGGCGTGTGGCGGCCCCGTGCCCAATGGACAGCCGACGCAACTCAGCCCGATCGATCTGGCGCTGATGGAGGGGCTGACCCGGCCACTCGCCCCCTTTATTGGCGGGGGGCTGGGCTTTGCGGGTGTGGAGACCGACCCGCTGTTTGCCGCTTCGATTGCGACGCCAGGCGCAGCCTATGAAATCACATTCTCCGTACGTGCTGGCGGCGCAGACTGGCCGGCGCGTCTGTTACTGGCGCAGGAACTTCTTCCTGAAGCGACCGATGTCCATGAGATGACAGCAAAGACGGATCGGAGCGCCAGCACGCTCACCGTTCTGATGACGGCACGGGCGGCGCGCGTGGAAATGCCGCTCTCAAGGCTGGCCAGCCTGCGTCCGGGCGTGACCCTCCTTCTGGGGGTGCCAGCCGACCAGCCGGTTGAACTTCTGTCTGGTGGGCTCGACGGGGAAGTTGCCGCCGAAGCTCAGATCGGACGAAAGGGCAACCGGATGGCGCTGCGTATCTCCAGACGCGGGCCGGCGCTACGCGCGCTCAACCCGGCTTATGCCGGATAAGCCCTGCTTTCCTCAGCTGGCTTTCGTGGCCGCAATCCAGGCATCGATATTCTCTTCAAGGATCGCCAGAGGTACGGCGCCGTCCTTCAGCACGACATCATGGAAGTCGCGGATATCGAAGGCCTCGCCGAGCTCTGCGCGGGCCCGGTCGCGCAATTCAACGATCTTCAGCATGCCGATCTTGTAGGCGGTCGCCTGGCCCGGCATCACGATGTAGCGGTCAATCGCCTTGCGGCAGTCGCCCTCAGGATTGGGCGTGTTTTCCATGAGATATTGAACCGCCTGCTCGCGTGTCCATTGCTTGGAATGCAGGCCGGTATCGACAACGAGACGGGCAGCCCGCCAGATTTCCATCGCAAGGCGGCCAAAGTCCGAATACGGATCGGAATAATAGCCGATCTCCTTGGGCAGCAGCTCGGTATACAGGCCCCAGCCTTCCGAATAGGCGGTGTAGCCGCCGAACCTGCGGAAGCTTGGGATGCCTTCAAGTTCCTGGGCGATGGCGATCTGCATATGGTGGCCGGGAATGCCTTCATGGAAGGCAAGCGCTTCCAGCTGATAGGTCGGCATGTCGGCCATCCGGTAGAGGTTGGCATAATAGACGCCGGGGCGGCTGCCATCGGGGGCAGGGCGGCTGTAAAATGCCTTGCCGGCAGATTTCTCACGAAAGGGCTCCACTGCCTGCACAATCATGCCGGCCTTCGGGAAGGTGTTGAAGAGGCTCGGCAGGTCGGCTTCCATCCGGGCAATCGCTTCGCGCGTTTCAGCCAGATATTCCTCCCGGCCTTCGGGCGTCTCGGGCTTGTAGAAGCGCGGATCGGTCCGCATGAACTGGAAGAAATCCTGCAAGTCCCCCTCAAAGCCGACCTGCGCCATGATGGCCTGCATTTCCTCATGAATGCGGGCGACTTCATCAAGACCGATCTGGTGGATCTGCTGAGCGGTGAGGTCAGTTGTCGTCATGGCCTTGAGGCGGGTTTCATAATAGGCCGCGCCATCGGGCAGTTTCCAGGCGCCGTCATCGGCGGTGGCGTTCAGCTGCTGGCGGGTCAGTTCTTCGATGGCCGCCTCATAAGCTGGGCCGACGGAAGTTTTCAGCGCCTCTTCGGCGCGCTGGAGGAAGCTCGCTGCCTGATCTTGCGTCAGCGTGCCGTTGGTGACCAGGGCGGCGGTCTTGCCACGGAAATCGGCCATCAGGGGGCTGTCTGCGCTGCCATCGGCCGCGCCCGAAAAGGGGTGGCCCGTAATCATACCCTGCGCGTCGGACAGGACATATGCATAGACAAAGGACGGAGGCTGAACGCCTTTGCCCGAAGCCCGCCTGGCGTTTTCGACATGCTGGCCAAGATAGGCGGGGAGGCCTTCCAGGCGGGCGATATAGGCGTCGAGGTCGGCGGCGGTGGTGGCCTTGTGCTGGTTGATCAGAAAGGCAGGGATGGAGGACTGGACCCCGAACATCTGGTTGAAGGTGTAGCTGTGGTCGGGGAACGCGGCGGCGGCCTCGGCGCGTTCAAGTTCATACACTGCCAGACGCCAGGACAGCTTTGCCTGGCTGTCCAACTTGTTGAAATCAAAGGTGTCCTTCATTTCCTGAACATTGGCTTGCTGAAGGGCGAGGGTTTCGGCATCGAATTCGGGTGAAGGATCGGTCCATTCCCCATAGCGGTCGCGCCGGCCCAGCATGGTCAAGCGTAGGGGATCACGGGCAAGGGCTGCTTCAAACGTCTGTTCAAACCAGGCGTTCAGCCGCTCGGATTCGGCAGCGACGATCTCAGCGGAATATTCCGGAATGCGGGGCTCGCGGTGGTCCGGTGTGCCGCAGGCGGCAAAGAGAAGGACAGCTGCGAGCAGCGTGATCGGTCGAGATACCATGGTAAGCCGAATCCTGTTCAGGTGGGGAAGATTGCTCAGTCTGTATTAACGGCTTTTTCGGGTTCGTTAACCTTTGCCGTGCCAGAACTGGTAGTCTAGTGACGGCTAGGCATCGAGTTGCGTGATGCCAGCCTCGCATAGGGCGTGGCCGCGCCGGGCGGCGGCGCTGGCCAAATGGAATGGCGGTAGACCATGAGTACTGATGCAGACACTCTCGAGCTGAAACTTGCAGCGGCGGCGCCTGGCGAAGAAGCCGATCCTGCCGGAGCAGGGGAGCGCGAAGGGCGGCGCATCGATTTTCTGCAATTGGGGTTCTGGGGATGCCTCTTGCTCTCCATTGCGGCGGCCAGCATTTCTCTGGCCTGGCCGAATGCTTCGGGCGCCACGGGCTCGATCCTGCTGATTACTATGGCCTCGGGTGGTCTCGTCTTCCTGCTCTGGACGGTTCGCGGTGCCGGCCGCTTCATCGGCCTGTTTCCGGAAAAAGGCGCTGCTGCGCGCGTGGCCAATGCCAGCGCGCCGCGCTTTCCGTGGATTGAGGCACTGGATGAGGCGGTGCTGGTCACCGATCCTGGCGGCGCGCCGGTTGCCGCCAATGAGGCTTATTCCGACCTTACCCGGCTGGCCCTGATTGCGGGCATGTCGGAGTCCGGCCCTGTCACCGTGGACCGCCTGTTCGGGGCTAATCCCGGCCTTGCCGCGCCGGTTTACCGCCTGTCGAAATCTGCCAAGGTCGGCACTCAGCGCCGCGAAGTGCTGCCCCCCCTGGCGCTTGGCCCGGAGCAGGTGCCCGCCCAGTTTGAAGTCACGGTCTCGCCGTTGCCGCGTGGGCGCGTGCTGTGGCGCATCCGCCGGATCGCCGGCCAGATCGAGGCGACAGGCGCGGCGGATCTCAAATCGCTGTATGTCGAAGACGCTCCTATGGGCTTCTTCGCGGCCAAGCCGGACGGCACCATCACCTATGCCAACTCCTGGTTGCGCGAGCTTCTCGGCCTGCCGGAAACGGCAAAGAATATCCGCACCGACGACATCATGCGTCCTGAATTCGTCAAGATGCTCTCGCGTGATCGCAAATCCGGCGCGCCGGGCCGGGCTGATATCCAGCTGCGCGCCCGCGACGGGGTGGAAATACCGGTTCAGGCGATCACCAGCTGGTCAGGCCGCGGCGCAGATGCCGCCGGCCGGACAATCGTTCTTGCGAGCCCTCAGGTGCTGAATGGCGGAGAGGAGCGCTTTGCGCTTCAGGCCGCCTCGCGTCCTCCGCGCCCGGACGGCGACCCGATGTTCGATGATGCGCCGTTCGGGGCTGTGCGTCTGGATGGCGACCGTGTGGACGGCGCCGTCATTCTCGATGCCAACCGCGCCCTGATGGAAATGACCGGCGGGCGGGCAACCCCCGGCAACCGCTTCTCCGATCTCTTTGTGTCCGATGAAGGCGAAGAATCCCTTGCCACGCTGCTGGTGGATGCCATCGACAAGCCTGTCGCGCTGAAGACGGCCGGCGACGAAGCCCGGCATGTGAATGTGTTCGTGACGCTCAATTCCACGGGCCGGCCATCTGTGGCCTACATCATCGACATCACCGAGCAGCGCCTCCTGGAAACGCGCCTCGCTCATGGCGAGAAAATGCGTTCCATCGGCCAGCTGGCGGGCGTTGTTGCCCACGATTTCAATAACGTCTTGCAGGGCATCATCTTCAACTATGAAGAGCTGATGAGCCGCCACCCCGTGGGCGACCCTTCCTATGAATACCTGCAATCAATCCACGAGTTTTCCTCGCGGGCCCGTGAACTTGTCCGCATGCTGCTGGCCTATGCCCGCGCACAGACCTTCAAGCGGGAAATCTTCAACGTCACCGACTTCCTCTCGGAATTCTCCATCCTGCTGCGTCAGGTGCTTGATGAACGGGTTGAGCTGGATGTGAAGCATGGCCGGGATGTGCCCTGGATCAAGGCTGACAAGAACCAGCTTGAAACGGCGATCATCAACCTCGCCACCAACGCCCGCGACGCGATGATCTCGCAGCGCAATGGTGGCAAGCTGTCGATTCGCACGGCGCGGTCGACCGGCAAGGAAGCCCACGAAAAGGGCTTCAACTATGTCGAGGATGGCGAGTATCTGCTGATCGAGGTTGAGGATAATGGCTGCGGCATGCCGCGCGATCTGCTCGACAAGATCTTCCAGCCCTTCTTCACCACCAAGGAGCAGGGCTCAGGCACAGGACTTGGCCTGGCGACCGTTTATGGCATCATCAAACAGTCGGGCGGTTATGTCTGCCCGGTCTCTTCGGTCGGCAAGGGCACGACCTTCTACATCTACCTGCCGGCCCTGGCGGCTGAAGACATTCCGGAAGCTTCCGACATCGCCGAACAGGCCAAAGCGGTTGTTCGTCCGATGGATATGTCCGGGCGCGGACGTATCCTGCTTGTCGAAGACGAGGACGGTGTGCGCTCGATCGCGGCGACGCATCTGCGTCAGCGCGGTTATGAGGTGGAAGAGGCCTGCGATGGCGAGGAGGCTCTGGATATTCTCACAGATATGCCGGGCTCCTTCGATCTGATCATCTCCGATGTGGTGATGCCCGGAATGGATGGGCCCACGCTGATCCGCGAAGCCAAGGACAAGCTTGGCCATGCCCGCGTGATCTTCATCTCCGGCTATGCTGAGCGCGACCTTGCCCAGCAGCTCGACGACCGCGCCGTTTCCTTCCTGCCCAAGCCTTTCACGGTTCGTCAGCTGTCGGAGCGGATCAAGCAGGAACTGGCCGGAATCAGCGGCAAGGAAGCCGCCTGATCCAACGGATCCAAACGCAGAGGCCGGCTTCTCAGCCGGCCTTTTGCCATAGGGCTTTCAGAATGCCTGCGAAGTTTTCTGCACGATCATGACAGGCCCAATGGCCGGTGCCGCGCTCGACATGTAGCGGCGTGCCGTGGCGTTTCGAGAAGCGCTCCGCTACGGGCAATTCCACATAAGGATCGTTCTCGCCCCAGAAAAGCTGTCCGTGCTCAGGCAGATTGGCAAGGTCTTCGACCCAATGCCCACTGAAGCGCAGGCCGATGGCCGAGCGATAAAGGCTGAGGATCGACTGGCGCATGCGCTTGTCGATATGGGGCACTTCGACTTCCGCCAGTTCCCGTGGCATGCCGCCCTGGACAAGCCCTTCGATGAGACGGGCTTTGTTGCGCATGTTCAGCATAACGAATTCGCCCAGCAGAGGCGTCGCCCACATGCGGGCTGTTCTGTGTCCGGAATAGTCAGGATCTATCACGGCATTTGTGACGCACCAGCTTTTCACCAGATCGGGGCGCAGGCTTGCCACGCGTAGGGTCAGCAGCGCGCCCCAGTCATGGCCAACGATATGAACCGGGCCGCCGGCCGCTTCCATCTGAGCGATCAGCCAGCTGGCATATTCGTCCTTGGTGCTACCAAAGCCGGGCGGCTTGCCCGTGCCGAAGCCGGGAAGGGCGGGGGCGCGGTAGTCTTCCGGCGTGAGTCCCAGCGCAGCGATCAGCGGCTCCCAGAGAACCGGCGTGTCCGGCACGCCATGTACAAAGATGATCATGCGACTATTCCTGTGTGCTGGGTTCCCAATGGGTTTCTGGCGGGAAGATCTCGTCCATCGTCCCGGCAATCGACGGGCCATAAAGCGGATTGGGCAGCAGGAACCAGCCCTTGCCCCACATGGCGTCGAATGCGGGCGCTTCGGAGAGCGCCAGACGGCCGGCAGGCCGCAGGGATTTGTCGTTGAAGATATCTGCAATGTCCCCCAGCTGATCGCCGACCAGCGCGATCACGCAATAGTTTTCGGAGATCGCATAGCGGCGGCCATCCTTGGCCGAGCCGCCGGGCGTGTCGCCCTTGAGGAACAGCGTTGATCCGTGCACGAAATCGCCGATGCCTGCGGCGCGCAGGGTTTCGATATTGCCGTCGACATTCGCCGCTTCACGGTTGGTGTTGATGATCACCTCGACGCCGGCCGCGCGGATGCGGGAGAGCCCGTCCAGCGCGCCGGGAATGGCAACGGCCTTGCCCGCGCCGGTGCGTTCCCAGTCGCTCCAGATCGCGGGATCAAATTCCATGCCCAGGCGGCGGAAGGCGCCGGTTGAGCCGGTGTTCCAGATCAGGGTTTCATCGGCGTCGAACACCGCCGCCAGCGGCCTGTCTCCGCAGGCGAGGTATTCGGGCGCTTCCGGCGTGGCGCCGGGCGCGAGAATGACGCTGGCATTGGGCCGCGCGGCAGCCTGCTGCTCGACATAGGCGGCGATCTCATTCCAGGTCTGCACCATGATGATGCGCGCTTCGGCCGAGCCGAGGAGCCATTGTTCTCCCGGGGTGGGCGCGACCTGAGTTTCAGGAGCTTCTTCCGGCGCCATCGCAACGGATTCGGGCTGCGGCCCGGGAGGTGGCGCGGTCTGGCAGGCGGCCAGGATCGCCAGCGAGAGAAGAGGGAGGGCGAGTTTCATGAGGGCTCCATCTGTCGGCAGGGCTTTGGGGTAGAACGGTTTTGTGACACTCGCAATGCTGGTGGCAAAATGCGCCTGCGTGCCACTTTCCCCAATGACAGTCTTGCGGCGGGCGGGCCCGGTGTTCAAGGATGGCGCCAGCGAACAAGCCGTTTGGAGGATACGCAATGAAAACCCGCATCACAGAAATGCTCGGCATCAAGCACCCGATCGTGCAGGGCGGCATGCACTTTGTCGGCTTTGCCGAAATGGCCGCGGCCGTTTCCAATGCGGGGGGCCTTGGCATCATCACCGCGCTGACCCAGCGCACGCCTGCTGACCTCGCCAACGAGATCGCGCGCTGCCGCGACATGACGGACAAGCCCATCGGCGTGAACCTGACCTTCCTGCCTTCGGTCAACCAGCCTGATTACCCCGGCTATGTGAAAGCCATCATCGAAGGCGGCGTGAAGGTGGTTGAGACGGCCGGGAACAATCCGGTTCAGGTGCTGCCCATCCTCAAGGACAATGGCATCAAGGTTGTCCACAAATGTACTGCCGTCCGCCATGCGCTGAAGGCGCAGAAGATCGGCTGTGACGCAGTATCGGTCGATGGCTTCGAATGCGGCGGTCACCCCGGCGAAGATGATGTGCCAAACTTCATCCTTCTGCCGCGCGCGATGGACGAGCTTGAGATCCCCTTCATCGCGTCGGGCGGTATGGCCGATGGCCGCTCGCTGGTCGCCGCGATGGCGCTTGGCGCGGAAGGCATGAACATGGGCACGCGCTTCATCGCGACCAAGGAAGCGCCGGTCCATGAGAATGTGAAACAGGCGCTTGTGGCCGCCTCTGAGCTCGACACCCGTCTCGTCATGCGCCCGCTGCGCAACACCGAGCGTGTGCTGACCAACCCGGCGGTCGAGCGCCTCCTGCAGAAGGAAAAAGAGCTCGGCTCCAATATCAAGTTCGAGGACATCATCGAGGAAGTGGCCGGCGTATACCCGAAGATCATGCTCGACGGGCAGATGGATGCGGGCGCCTGGTCGTGCGGCATGGTCGCCGGCCTCATCTATGACATCCCGACCTGCCAGGAACTGATCGACCGGATCATGGCTGAGGCCGAAGAGATCATCACCAAGCGTCTTGCAGGCTTCGTGAAGGGCTGATGCGGCCATTGTTTTCTTCAGGGCTGCGTTAACCCTTGATTTCTGAGCTGTGAAATTCACCTGTGGCGCGGGCATCGCTCGCCCCACAGGTGTAGACAGCGCCTGATCGTTCCGATTATGTTCTTTAAGGTCACTTGAAGGACACTCGATGCCGCCTGTCGTCACTATCGGATCGCTCCCGCTCGACCTGATCCATGTTGGCCTGCTGCTGATGGCGGTGGGCCTTGGCGTTTACCTTTGGCAATCGCGCCAGCGCGCAGTTTTTGAACGCGAGGAGTTGGCGCGCCTGCGTCAGCGCGAGCAGACGCTGGACGCCGTGGCGCGGGACGCGCAGCTCAAACTCGCCGCCGCCGAGGCGCGCAGCGCAGAGGACGAGCGCAAGTTCGGGGAACTCGCCCAGGGCGTTCTGGCCCGGGCCAATACGATGTTCCTGGAACGCGCCGAAGAGACCTTCAAACGCCATAGGGAAGGGGCACAAGGCGAGCTGAAAGAGCTGATGAAGCCCATCGGCGAGAATTTCGAAACCTTCCGCCAGAAAGTCGAAGCGCTTGAAAAGGTGCGAACCGAAGACAAGTCGATGCTGTCTGAACAGGTGCGGGCCATCTCCGAAAGCCTGCATCGCAACACGGCCGAAACCGGCAAGCTGGTGAACGCGCTGACCGCGCCCAAGGGCGGCGGGCGCTGGGGCGAGATGACGCTGCGCAATGTCATGGAACAGGCGGGCCTCTCGGCCCATTGCGACTTCAGCGAGCAGGTCCATGATGACACCGAAGAGGGGCGCCAGCGCCCCGATGCCATCATCCGCCTGCCGGGCGACCGCCAGATCGTGATCGATTCGAAGGTCTCGCTCGCCTCCTATATGGCCGCGACCAATACCGACGACCCGGCAGAGCGCCTCGCCCATCTGAAACAGCACGCGACCAGTGTGCAGCGGCATGTCACCACGCTGGCGTCCAAGGACTACCAGTCAAATCTCGGCAACCGGTTTGATTACATTGCGATGTTCATTCCGGGCGAGAATTTCTTTGCCGCCGCGCTGGAGCAGGCGCCAGACCTGATCGAGAAGGCGATGCACCGCTCGGTGATCGTCACCACGCCGACAACGCTGATCGCGCTGGCGCGCACGGTCGCCCATCTCTGGCGCCAGCATGAGATGAACGAGAATGCCCAGGCCGCCGCAGAGCTGGGCGCGGAACTCTACACCCGCATCGGGGTGCTGCTGGGGCATACGGAGAAGCTCGGAAAGTCGCTGAATTCCTCTGTGGACCATTTTAACAGCCTGCTCGGCTCCATCGACAAGCGTGTCCTGCCCACCCTGCGCAAGTTCGAGGATATGAAGATTGCCCCGCCCGGCAAGGTGCCGGCAGACGCAAAACTCATTGAAACGCGGGCAAACACGCCCGACACCGGCCAATTGCCGCTGGAGCCGCCCCGGAAGCTGCCGGTGGAGTGATCGCCCGTTGACGCTGGCGGATGGGGTGCATATCTGACGTTTATGGCTATCCGTGAAATCCTCACCGTCCCCGATCCGCGCCTGAAACAGGTATCCAAGCCCGTTGAGGGCGGCGTGACCGATGAAATCCGGGCGCTCATGGATGACATGCTGGAGACGATGTATGACGCGCCGGGCATTGGCCTGGCCGCGATCCAGGTCGGCGTGCCTCTGCGCGTCATCGTGATGGATCTGGCGCGCGAGGGCGAAGAGCCCGCGCCGCGCTATTTCGTGAACCCTGAAATCCTCGAAACCATCGAGGAAAAGCAGCCTTATGAAGAAGGTTGCCTCTCGGTTCCGGAGATTTTCGACCTGGTGGAACGTCCTGCCCGGTGCAGAATCCGTTATCTGGACTATGATGGCAATCAGATCGATGAATGGGCTGAAGACCTCTACGCGGTCTGCATCCAGCATGAGATGGACCATCTGGAAGGCACCCTCTTCATCGATTACCTCTCCCGCCTGAAACGGGACCGCGCCATCGACAAGGTGAAAAAAGCCAGGATGCGCGCCATCCGCGAAGACGCAGACTGATGCGCTTCTTCCGGGACATGCGGTTCCGGTGGTTATTGGCAGTATTGATAGCCGCCGTGATCGTTGCGCTGGTCGGCGGTAATGGACTGCCATCGCGATTTTGAGACGGTTCAGATGTGCTGGTTGACCGAGTTCAGGCGAGTAGAGCCGAAGGAGCCTCCCTTTCATGCCCCTCCGCATCGCCTTCATGGGAAGCCCCTCCATCGCGCAAGGCGTGCTCGAGGCGCTGATCGCCGCCGGGCACGACATCGCCTGCGTCTATTCCCAGCCGCCCCGGCCCTCCGGGCGTGGCCAGAAGCTGACGCCGACTCCGGTGCATGCGTTTGCAGAGGCGCGCGGCCTGGACGTGCGCACGCCCAAATCCCTGAAGAAGCCCGAAGAGCAGGCCGCCTTTGCCGCGCTGAACCTTGATGCGGCGGTGGTGGTCGCCTATGGCCTGATCCTGCCGCAGCCGGTGCTGGACGCCCCGCGTCTGGGGTGTCTCAACATGCACGCCTCCATCCTGCCGCGTTGGCGGGGGGCGGCGCCGATCCAGCGCGCGATCATGGCGGGCGACACCGAAACCGGAGTCGATGCCATGATGATGGAAGCGGGTCTCGACACCGGCCCCGTCCTCGCCTCCGTCCGTACGCCTATTACAACGCAGGATACCGCCGGTACGCTGCATGACCGGCTCGCTGTCCTCGCCGCAGAGTTGGCGCCCCGCGCGCTGGCAGGCCTCGCCGATGGCAGCCTGAAGCCTCTGCCGCAGACCGAAGAGGGCATGACCTATGCCCAGAAAATCACCGCCGCAGACCAGCGCATCGACTGGACGAAACCAGCGGCGGAAGTCGACTGCCAGATAAGGGGGCTCGCGCCCTCGCCAGGGGCATGGTGTGAAGCCGATCTGGTGCAGGGGCCCGTGCGCCTGAAGGTCTTGCTCAGTGAGCTGACAGATCACGCGACAATTGCAACACCCGGTTCGCTGATTGATGACGAGTTGTCCGTGGCCTGCGGTGACGGGCGATCTGTCCGTCTCCAGCGGTTGCAGAAGCCGGGCGGAAAACCGTTGGGCGCGCGTGAGTTTCTGGCCGGAACACCCATCCCCGAGGGCGACGTGTTCAGCTGATGGATATCTGGTTTCGTCCCTCCCGCCCCGAATATCTCGACGCCATAGCGGCGGTGAATGAGGCGGCGTTCGGCGGGCCGGAGGAAGCACGCATCACCCGCGCGCTGCACGCCGATGGCGACAGCCTTCTCTCCCTCGTCGCGACCGGCAACATAGAGATTGTCGGGCATATCGAATTCTTCCGTATCTGGATTGATGGCGCCCCGGCGGGCGTGGGGCTCGGCCCGATGAGCGTGTTGCCGGAGCTGCAGAAAACCGGCGTCGGCGCAAAGCTGATCCGTCTTGGCATGGCGGCGCTGGAGGGCGCAGGCGAAACCCTCGTCTTCGTGCTTGGCCATGACACCTATTATCCGAAGTTTGGCTTCAGTGAAGCGGCGGCAAAGCCCTTCACCGCCCCATGGTCCGGCCCGCATTTCATGGCGCTGCGGCTGGGGCAGGGCGCGCCTGAGGCGGGCACGCTTACCTATCCAAAAGCCTTTGGCGGCTGAAAGCCCAGTTGACCCGGCGCCGCGCCTTTGGCACCGGGCTTGCCATGCCGCGTTACAGACTCCTCATCGAATATAATGGCGGCCCTTATCAGGGCTGGATGCGCCTGCCGGGCCTGCAGACCGTGCAGGGCACGCTGGAGGCGGCGGCCGCTCAGCTCGATGGCGGGCCAGTTGAGGTCACCGGCGCAGGCAGAACCGATGCCGGCGTGCATGCCACCGGGCAGGTGGCGCATATGGACCTGCGCCATGATCGGCCGAATAAAGTGGCCGACGCGATGAATTACCATCTGCGTCCCCATCCCATCGCCGTGCTGAAGGCCGAAAAGGTGGACGAGACCTTCCACGCCCGCTTCTCGGCCACGGCCCGCCACTATCGCTACATCGTGCTCAATCGCCGGGCGCATCTGACGCTCGACAGCGGCCTTGCCTGGCGTGTCCCGTCAAAGCTCGATGCGGACAAAATGCACGAGGCCGCGCAGTTGCTTGTGGGAACCCATGATTTCACGACCTTCCGCGATACCGAATGTCAGGCGCTGAGCCCGGTGAAGACGCTGACGCGGCTCGATGTGGCCCGCTATGGCGACCGGATCGAGTTTACCTGCTCGGCGCCGAGTTTCATCCACCGGCAGGTCCGCTCCCTGGTGGGCAGCCTGGTGGAGGTCGGGCGCGGCCGGCATCCGGTAAACTGGGCCCGCGAAATCCTGGAAGCGGCAGATCGCACCCGCTGCGGGCCCGTCGCGCCCTCTGACGGCTTGTTCCTTGAGCGGGTAGATTACGACCCCGGCTGACGCGAAGACACTCTGTGCAGGCCCGGATTTCGGGTTTAGCCTCTCCTCATAAAGCATAAAGAATGAGGAGGAGCGCCCGATGGCCATTGATTTCACGATTCCCGAAGAGGCAAAGGAAGTGCGCGAGCGGGTCCGCCGCTGGGTGCAGGAAGAATGCGTCCCGGCTGAGCGCGAGATGGCAGGCGGGCGGCCTTTCAAGGAGGTGCTGGCAGACCTGCGCAAGAAAGCCCGCGCGCAGGGCCTCTGGTTGCCCTTCATTCCGAAGGAACATGGCGGCATGGGGCTTGGCCCGCTGGCCAATGCGCTGGTGCAGATGGAGCTCGGCCACAGCCATCTTGGCGCGCTGTCGATGAATTCTCAGGGTCCGGACGATGCAACCATGCTGACGCTTCTGGCGCATGGCACCGATTTCCAGAAAGAGAAATACCTCAAGCCCATCCTCAACGGCGAAAAGCGCGTCTGCTATTCGATGACGGAAAAAGCTGCTGGCGCTGACGCGACCGGCATGCAGACCCGCGCCGAGAAAGACGGCAAGGGCAATTATGTCCTCAATGGCGAGAAGTGGTTTTCCAGCGCGGCGACTGCCGCTGACATTGCCGTGGTGATGGCCAAGACTAATCCCGAAGCCCCGCGCCATCAGCAATATTCCACCTTCATCGTGGAGCTGCCCAATCCCGGCTACCAGATCATCCGGGACATTCCGACGATGGCGGTTCACGGGCCGCATTATGCCGAAATGGGCGGCGGGCATGCCGAGGTGAAGATCGATAATCTGATCGTGCCGGAAGCCAATCTTCTGGGCGGGGAGGGCATGGGCTTTGCGATGGGCCAGCACCGGCTGGCCTATGGCCGCCTGCGCCACGGCATGCACAATGTCGCCATGGCCCAGCGCGCGCTTGATCTGGCTACGGAACATGTCACCAAACGCTCGACCTTCGGCAAGGGCCTTGAAGATCGCCAGGGTGTCCAGTTCATGCTCGCCGAATGTGCCAGCCAGATCTATATCGCGCGCCTGATGCTGATGCACATTGCCTACAAGGCAGAAAATGGCCTCGACATCCGCCAGGAAAACGGCATGGCCAAGGTCTTCCTCGCCAATATGGTCCACAAGGTCGTCGATACCGCGATCCAGCTTCACGGCGCGCTCGGCTATTCGCTCGATACGCCGCTGGCTGCCTGGTACACCCATATCCGCTCGCAACGTCTGGTCGATGGGCCCGATGAAGTGCACAAATGGATCACGGGCAAGAATGTCATCCGTGCCTTCAAGAAAGATGGCACCACGGCCGCGGCCGCCGGTGGCGACCTGCTGTGATCAAGCTCACCTTCTGCCTTCGCCGCCTGCCGCATCTCAGCCGCGAGGAATTCCAGCGCTACTGGCGGGACACCCATGCCCCGCTGGTCGCCGCCCGGGCGAAGACGCTCGGCATTTTGCGCTATGTTCAGACGCATACTGCATATGAGGGGCTCAATACTGCGATGCAGGCAACGCGCGGCGGTCCGGAAGGCTATGACGGCGTTGCAGAACTCTGGTTTGAAAGTGCTGAGGCGATGGCATCGAACACTGGAGCGGCTGCGGCCGCCGCCGGGCGCGAACTGCTTGAGGACGAGAGAAAATTCATCGACCTTGCCAATTCGCCGCTCTGGTTCAGCGAGGAGAAGGTGATCGTGGGTTAAGGGTATTCTCAGCCCTGATTATTGCCCATCGCCTCTGCCAGATCCGCAAGGATATCCTCCACATCCTCCAATCCAACTGAGAGCCGCACGAGGCCGTCGCTGATGCCGTGTTCAAGGCGCTCTTCGGGGGAATAGGTCGAGTGCGTCATGCTGGCTGGATGTTGGATCAGCGTTTCGGCGTCGCCAAGGCTGACGGCGCGGCAGATCATCCGGAGACGGTTCATCATGGCGATGCCGGCTTCATATCCGCCTTTCAGTTCCAGCGCGATCATGCCTCCGAATCCGGACATCTGGCGTTTGGCAAGAGCATACTGCGGATGGCTTTCAAGGCCCGGATAGTAGACGGTCTGCACGCTCGGTTGGGCTTCCAGCCAGTGCGCAACCTTCAATCCACTCTCGCAATGGCGCGCCATGCGCAGCTGGAGGGTCTTCAGCCCACGCATCACCAGCATGGCATTGAAGGGCGACATGACCGAGCCCGTCATGTCCTTCACGCCGATCATGCGCACCTCCCGAATGGCCTCCGCGCGGCCGACCACGATCCCGGCGATCAGGTCGCCATGCCCGCCGAGATATTTGGTTGCTGAATGGACGACGAAATCGGCGCCAAGCTCGATCGGGCGGGTAAGTAGCGGGGAGGCGTAGGTATTGTCGACGACGACCAGCGCGCCCGCTTCATGCGCGATCTGCGCCGCTGCGCGAATGTCGACGAGGCGCATGTTCGGGTTGGCGGGTGTCTCGAAATAAACGAGCCGGGTCTGCCCGCTGATCGCGGCGGCAAGGTTGTCCAGTTCGCGCAGGTCCACATGCGTGATCTTGATACCGAAACGCGAAAGCCCGTCACGCATGAAAGCGAAGGTGCAGCCGTAAAGCGTCTTGTCGGTGATGATCTCGTCGCCGGGTTTCAGCAGCGTCCACATCAGGGATGAGATGGCGCCCATGCCAGAGGCTGTGGCCAGGCCCGCCTCGGCGCCTTCCAGATTCGCAATGCGGGCTTCGAGCAGGGCAACCGTGGGGTTGGAGATACGTGAATAGATGTGGCCCTCCGCTTCGCCGGCAAACAAGGCGCCCCCGGTCTGCGCATCGGGAAAGGCGAACGTAGACGTCAGGTGGAGGGGCGGGGTGAGGGCATAGTCATGGGCAGCCGGATCATATCCATGATGGATGGCACGGGTGGCAGGGCCGAGCGGGCGGGCGTCGTCGAAAGCCATGGCAGTTCCTCCTGATCATAAGATCATCTTAACAGGATATCGCCGGACAGACTTGCCATATTCAGCCATAGTGTAGATGCTAATTGGCAGGATCTGCTAATGAGATGAATAATGGATGCTATTGATGCCAAAATCCTGCGCGCGCTTCAGCGCGATGGACGCCTGACCAATCTGGAACTTGCCGAGGAGGTGGGGTTGTCGCCGTCGCCCTGCCTGCGGCGGGTGAAGAATCTGGAGGCCGCCGGTATCATCCGGGGTTATTCTGCGCTTGTAGACCAGAAAGCCTGCGGCTTCCCGATCACCTGCCTGGTGCGTATCCGTCTGGGCAATCATGGGCAGGAAACGGTCCAGGCCTTCGAGCAGAAAATCGCTGAAACCGACGCTGTTCTTGACTGTTACCTGATGACGGGAGGGGCTGATTATGAGCTTCGCGTAGTCGCCCGCAGCCTTGATGATTATGAGCAGCTGGTACGCCAGACGATCCAGAAACTGCCCGGCATTGCCTCTATCGAGACGAGTTTTGCCTATGGCGTGGTCAAGAAGTCGCGGGTTCTGCCGGTGATCGCGGAAAAGGGTGCATAGCGGCGGCGTGTGGAAACCTGCTATGTAACCCGCGATGATGCCTCCGACCAAGCTTCCCCCGACCCAGCTGTCTGCCGGCCGCGCGCCGGCCTCCCGCCGCCCCGGCAAGTGGCGGATCGCCGACATCATTGATGGCCGTGCCCTGCGGGTAAAACTGACGGCTGCCGCGCTGGACAATATCGGCAATGATGCCGCCGCCCGCAAATCGGCGTTGAACCTCCTCCACGGCGCCATGTTCCGCGGCCGCCTGATTGCGCAGGAGCGTTTGCAGCAGGGGGCTGACGGCCTCGATACGGCGCGCCTTCTGGCGGCCGTCCAGGATGAAGTCATCCACGCGCTCTATGATTTCACGGTGACCCACGTTCACCGCGCCTCCAACCCGACCGAGGCCGAGCGCCTGGCGATCCTCGCCACCGGTGGCTATGGCCGCAGCGTGATGGCGCCGTCATCCGATACCGACCTTCTCTTCCTGCGCGCCTACAAGGCGAGTCCCCACACCGAGAGCGTCATCGAATACATGCTCTATGCCCTCTGGGACATGGGGCTCAAAGTCGGCAATGCGTTCCGTACACCGCTCGACTGTGTGAAACTGGCGGCTGAAGACGTCACCATCAAGACGAGCCTGCTGGACGCCCGGTTCATCTGCGGCGATGAGCTGCTTGCCAATGACATGATGGCGCTGTTCCAGAAGGATGCGATCAAAGGCAAGGACGCCCAGTTCATTGCCGACAAGCTGGCCGAGCGTGATTCCCGGCACACGCGGATGGGCGACGCACGCTATGTCGTCGAACCCAATGTGAAGGACGGCAAGGGCGGCCTGCGCGATTTGCAGACGCTCTACTGGATCGTCAAGCACATGTATGGCGGCCGCACGCTGGAAGATGTGATGCGCGCTGGTCCGTTTACGGATCATGAGTATGCCATCTTCATCCGGGCTGCGCGCTTCCTCTGGACCGTTCGCTGCCATATGCATTTTGTCACCGGCCGCGCCGAAGACCGGCTGAGCTTTGACCTCCAGCCCGAGATCGCCTCCCGCATGGGCTATCGCGACCGGGAAGGGCAGCAGGGCGTGGAGCGCTTCATGAAGCGCTATTTCCTTGTGGCCAAGGATGTCGGCGGGCTGACACGCATCCTCGCGGCCAAGCTTGAGGCAGACCACAAGAAAAAGCCCGAAGGTCTCCGCCGCTTCCTGCCCTCGCGTCCGCCGCAGCCCCTTGCCGAGGCGGGCTTTCTGATCGAGGCCGGCCGGGTCAATATCACCGAAGACAAGGTGATGTCGGACGATCCGCTCAACATGATCCGCTTGTTCACGATTGCCCGGCGTGAACAGAAGGATATCCATCCCGCCGCGCTTACGGCGCTGACGCGAAACCTCCGGGGGCTGAATGAGGCGGTACGCGAAACCAAAGATGCGCGCGAACTTATTCTCGACGCGATTCTTGGCGGCAAGGAGCCTGGTCCCGTCCTGCGGCGCATGAATGAGGCGGGCGTCCTTGGCCGCGCCATTCCCGAGTTCGGCTCCATCGTCGCCCAGACACAGTTCAACATGTATCATCACTATACGGTGGATGAGCACACCCTGCGCGCCGTCGAGACGATTGCCGATCTCGAATATGCCCGGGGCAGCACCGCGCCGCTGGCGACCGAACTGTTCGGGCAGATCGAAAACCGCCGCGCGCTCTATCTGGCGATGCTCCTGCATGACACCGGCAAGGGTAAGGGCGACCAGCAGGAAGCAGGCATGCGCACCTCGCGCCGTGCCTGTGAACGCCTTGGCCTTCCGGGCGAAGAAACCGATCTCGTTGTCTGGCTCGTCGGCCACCATCTTGAAATGAGCGAGACCGCCCAGAAGCGGGACATCGCAGACCCGCGCACCGTGGCGACCTTTGCGCGCCTTGTCGGCTCGCTGGAACGCCTGCGCCTTCTGTATATTCTCACCGTGGCCGACATCAAAGCTGTCGGTCCGGCTGTCTGGAACGCCTGGAAGGGCCAGCTTCTGGCAGACCTCTACCATAACACGGCCGCTGCCCTGCGCGGCGGGCGCACCGATGAGGCCGCAGTTCTCTCCGAGCTTGAGCGCCGCGCCGAGATGCGCCGGGAGGCCCTCGTCGAACGGATCGGTTTCGTGCCGTCGGTGCTGCTGGAGCTCGAAACAGCCTATTGGACCGGTTTTGATCCCGACGACATTGCCTGGCATGCTGCGGCCCTGGCCAAGGGTGGGGATGTGGTTACCTCGCGCATGGCGCCGGAAGGCGGGGCAGTGGCCCTTCTTGTCTCCGGTAACGACCGCACCGGCCTCTTTGCAGACCTTGCTGGAACGCTCGCCCGCCTCGGCGCAAACATCGTGGCGGCGCAGGTCTTCACCTCCAAGGGCGGGCGCATCGTTGACGTCTTCATGCTGCATGATGCCCGGGGCCTGCCTTATGGCGAAGGCGACGGCCCCCGCCTTGCCAAGCTGGAACAGGCCATTCTCGGCGCGCTGGGCGGAAAGGTGCCCAGCGGCTCGGTCAAGTCCCGCGCCGGCCGGCGTGAGGCCGCCTTCCTCGTCCAGCCTTCGGTCCAGATCCATGAGGAAGTGTCTCTGGATTATATCGTCATTGATGTGGCCGCGCGTGATCGCCCCGGTCTCCTGCATGAGGTGGCCGAAGTGCTGGCCGACATGAAGCTCTCGATCCACTCGGCGCATGTGGGCTCGTATGGTGAGCGCGTGTTCGACGCATTCTATGCAAAACCGGTCGGTGGCTCCGGAAAGCTGTCAAAAGCCCGCAAAGAAGCACTCCGGGAACGTCTTCTCGCCGTACTTTTGCGGGAAGAACCGGAAGGCCCGCATACCCCGGCCCGCAAGCTCAAACGCTCGCGCGCCGTGGACAGCTTCTGAGAATTGGTTCAACCGGGGTATCCATGAGCCTCGCCCGCAACACTGCCGTTCAGGCCTCGCTGACCCTGGCGAGCCGCATCCTTGGCCTCGCGCGGGATGTCATCCTCGCCGCGAAGATCGGCGCCGGCCCCGTGGGCGACGCCTGGGCCACCGCGCAGCAATTCCCAAACCTCTTCCGGCGGATATTCGCCGAGGGGGCGTTCGCCTCGGCCTTCGTCCCCTCCTATGCGCGTACGCTGGAGGCAGAAGGGCCGGAGGCCGCCCAGCAGGTCGCGCAGGATGCCCTGCGGGTGCTCTTTGCAATGACGGCCGGCCTCACCATCCTCGCCCAGCTGTTCATGCCCTGGGTGCTGCTGCTCATCCATGGCGGGCAGGCCGATGATCCGGAGCATTACGGCCTGGCCGTCCTGCTGACGCGCATCACCATGCCCTATCTCACCTTTATGGCCATCGGGGCGCTCCTGTCGGGCGTGTTGAACTCGGCAGAGCGGTTCATTCTTTCAGCCGGGGCGCCGACCGTTCTCAATCTCTGCCTCATCCCGGCAGGCTTGCTGGGGAGAAGCCCGGTCGAGACGACGCAGTTTGCGGCGATTGCCTTCTGTGTTGCCGGCCTGCTTCAGGCGACGCTGCTCTGGTGGGGGGTAAGCCGCCAGAAGGTCCGCCTCAGCCTCATCGGCTGGCCGCGCCTCACCCCGGCGGTAAGGAAGGTGCTGATGCTCGCCGTGCCGGGCACGATTGCCGCCTCGGGCACTCAGATCAACATCATCGTCAGCCAGTCGCTGGCGAGCTTTGAGGTCAGCGCCAAGAGCTGGCTCTATGCGGCCGACCGGCTTTACCAGCTCCCCCTTGGCCTCGTCGGTGTGGCCGTTGGCGTCGCGATCCTCCCCCGCCTCAGCCGCGCCGCGCGGGCAGGGGACGGCGCCGCGGGCAGCGCCACCATGGATGAAGGCCTCGGCCTCGCTATGGCGTTGACGCTTCCGGCGGCGGCCGCCCTGATGGTGGCGCCGGTCTTCCTGATAGACGCGTTCTTCGTGCGCGGCGCCTTCCTGGCCTCAGATGCGGTAGCGGCGGGCGCAGCCCTTTTCCACTTCGCCTGGGGCGTGCCCGCCTTTGTGCTGATCAAAGTGCTCGCCCCGCCTTTCTTCGCGCGGGAAGACACGAAAACGCCGATGCGCTTTGCCCTTGTTTCGGTCGTCATCAACACGCTGCTGGGCGCAGGGCTCTTCTTCTGGCTGAAGCAATCAGGCCAGATGGGCTTTACCGGCCTCGCCATCGCCACCAGCACGGCCTCCTGGGTCAACGCCCTGCTGCTGGCGTTAACGCTCGCCCGCCGCGGCTGGTACAGGCCCGGCCCGCGCGCCATTTCCGGCTTTGTCCGCGCGCTTCTGGCAACCCTGATCCTCTCCGCCGCCATCTGGCTGATGCTCTGGCAACTCCCGGCAATTCAGGCCGCGCTGGGTGGCTCCAAGGAGCTCGCCGCCGCCGTCATCGTGCTCGCCGGGGGCTTTATCTACACCTTTGCCGCCTTCCTGACCGGCGCGGTCCGCCTTCGCGACATCCGGCAGGCTTTGCGGCGCTGATCAAACGCGCTACACGCCCTGCCCATGACTGATACGACCTCCGCCTATACCGGCCCGCAACGTGTTTTCTCCGGCGTCCAGCCGACCGGCAACCTGCACCTGGGAAACTATCTCGGGGCGCTGAAGAAGTTTGCTGACCTGCAGCAGGAAGGCCATGACTGCATCTTCAGCGTCGTGGACCTGCACGCCATCACCATGCCCATCGAGAAAGGCGCGCTGATCTCGACCACCCGCCAGATTGCCGCCGCCTTCATTGCGGCGGGCGTCGATCCCGCCAAATCCATCATCTTTGCGCAGTCGTCGGTGCCCGCGCATATGGAGCTGGCCTGGATCTTCAACTGCGTCGCGCGGATGGGCTGGGTCGAGCGGATGACCCAGTTCAAGGACAAGGCCGGCAAGGATGCCGAGCGCGCTTCCGTGGGCCTCTTCACCTATCCGGTGCTCCAGGCGGCCGACATCCTCGTCTACAAGGCGACGCATGTGCCCGTCGGCGAGGACCAGAAACAGCATCTTGAACTCAGCCGCGACATCGCCGAGCGCTTCAACCGCGACTATGATGTGCCGGGCTTCTTCCCGCAGCCTGAACCGATGATCAAAGGCCCCGGCGCGCGGATCATGAGCCTCAAAGACGGCACCAAGAAGATGTCGAAATCCGACCCTTCGGACCTTTCGCGCATCAACCTGGTCGATGACGCCGACACGATCGCGAAGAAGATCAAGCGGGCGACCACCGATGCCGGCGTCATTCCGGGTACGGTTGAAGAGCTGAAAGGCCGTCCCGAGGTGGAAAACCTGGTCGGCATCTTTGCTGTCCTGTCAGGACGCACCGCCGAAGACGTGCTGGCCGAGTTTGAAGGCAAGGGTTTTGGCGCGTTCAAGCCGGCGCTGGCCGATGTTACGGTGGCGCATCTGGCGCCGATCACGGCGAAGTTCCGCGAGATCCTGGACGATCAGGCCGGCCTCGACCGCATTCTGGCTGACGGCGCCGCGCGCGCCAATACGGTGGCCGCGCCGATCATGGACGACGTCCGCCGGATCGTCGGCTTCTGGCGCGGCTGAACGGCAGCGCATTTCTTTGCCAGTTCAAACAGCCGCGCCGCCTTAAAAGCGCCGCAGGCGCTGCGCATAGTTTTCGGCTGTATGGGGAATCACACCATCCTTGTGATGGGCGTGAATCTCCCCAGGGTGGTGGGCGTAGATTCGAAATTGCCTCGTAGGCGAGTTGGGTAGCGGGCCGGGACACCTGCTGCTGCTGGAATTGCAACAGCAGGCGGTATTTGGTGCGTGAATTAACCACATCGCATTGCTTGCTGAAATTTCATGCGCAACTGGCCTGTTAATAACGGTTTAACAGCTTCATAAACGGCCCAGGATGGACAAATCCACAGCACCCAAGAAGAAGCGGCGTAAAGTCATGGCGGCAGCAGCGGCAGTGAAACTCCCTCGGGCGTATGAGGAGCAGGAGCATGTGCCCGCCCCCGTAGACCCGACGCATTTCATCTCGCTCGACTATGCCGAGCCGAGCCCGATCATGATCGGCTTCCAGAAGGGCTGGCGCGCATTGAAACGTACGCTGAAGATCGGCGCTGTCGTTGCACTCGTAGGCGCCTATCCTGCCGCTGTGGTTCTCTCCAGCCATATCAACGACAAACCGGTAGATATTCCCGCCGAGCAAGGCTGGGCTGTGCCGGGGATTGCCGTCGCCATTCACAAGATCGCCCGTGAACTTGAAGGCGCAGGTTGGGCTGGCAACCGGCCCGTCTGGCATCCCCAGTCGCGGCTCACAGCCTTGCCAGCCTGGCAGTCGGGTACGGCAGAAGCCCTCTCACAACATGTCAAGCTGATTGCAGAACTCTCCCCCTATGAAGGCGCGCCAGACAGCGATCTGGCTGCGGCTTCCCGCCTGCTGATGGAAGTGCCCGGCGAGCCGATGCGCCCCCGCCTGACAGCGGCTGCCGAAGCCCTCAACCGGTTTGACACGCGTGCCTCGCGTGGCCTTGCCATGCGTCCGATGCCGGAAGAAATCATGCCGCAGGAACTGGTGATGTTTGCCGGCTGGGCCGCTGAGGACCGGGCCGCCCTGTCTGACCGGATCAACGCGGTTCAGGAAGGCGGCTGGCCCGCCAGCAAGGATGATATCGCCGCGTTCTATCGCGCGAAGGCGCGCGCCCATGTCGCCCATGAGATGTTTTCGGCCAATGCCGGCAAGGCCTATACCTTGTCCAATACCGCCATCCTTGTAGCAGCAGGCCGGGTTGAGACGGCCTGGAAACGCGCAGCGGAGATGAAGCCGATCCTGGTGTCCAACCAGTCTGACTCTGCGGTTCTGACGCCTAATCATCTGGCAAGCATGGCTTATTTTCTGCTTGAGGCGGAAGAGGCATCGCGCCATCTCATCGCCCTGATGGAGCCTTCGGCGGCCGATGAGGTGATCGAGGAAACATCTGTTGCGCAGACTGCCGGGGATGTTGAAACCGCTCTCCCTTGATCTGATCGGCCGGGCGGGCCATGTCAGGGGCCAGACATCAGAGGCCCCGCCATGTTCATCCAGACCGAAGCCACGCCCAATCCTGACACGATAAAATTCCTTCCCGGACAGCCGGTTGTGGGGAATCTCGGCCCGTTTGACTTCCCCGACGCCGCCAGCGCCCGCCCCAGCCTCCTGGCCCGCGCCCTGTTTCAGGTCGAAGGGGTTGAGCGCGTCTTCCTGGGCAGCGATTTTGTCAGCATTAACAAGGCACAGGCCAAAGACTGGCGGCATGTGAAGCCGATGGTGCTCGCTGCCATCATGGATCATTTCATGTCTGGCCTGCCGGTCATCGAAGAAGGCGCTTCGAGCGCCGCCGATGAGACCGAATATGAAGGCGAGACTGCTGAAATCGTCAATGAGATCAAGGAACTGATCGAAACCCGGGTGCGCCCGGCCGTGGCCCAGGATGGCGGTGACATCACCTTCCACCGGTTTGATCCGGAAACCGGCATCGTTCACCTCTCCATGCGCGGGGCCTGCGCGGGCTGCCCGTCCTCGACCATGACCCTGAAGCAGGGGATCGAGAACATGCTGCGCACGTATGTGCCAGAGGTGACCGCTGTCGAGGCAGCGCTTTAAAAGCCGCCTTAAAAACTCCAACGATACCTCCAACTGCGCGGCCAAAAACTCTAACCGTTCTGCAGCCAAAAAATCCGGCTCCGATCCCCTTGCCACCGATGGGGTCATAGCCGCCAGCAAGGAAGGAACTGCCTCCATGGCCCACCCGGTCAACGATCACGCACTCGACATCATCTTTCGGGATGCCCGCAGCCAGAATGGCTATCTCGACCGGTCCGTGCCGGAGGTGCTCATCCGCGCGGTCTATGATCTCGCCAAGATGGGCCCGACGAGCGCCAATTGTTCGCCCGCGCGCTTCGTGTTCGTGACCACGCCGGAAGGCAAGGAACGCCTTCTGCCCTTCATGAGCGCGGGCAACCGCGACAAGACCGCCGCCGCGCCCTGGACGGTCATCATCGCCTTCGACATGCGCTTTGCCGACAAGATCCCCCAGCTCTTCCCGCACAATCCCGATGCCAAGCACTGGTTTGACAGCAATACCGAAGAGACCGCCTTCCGGAACGGGACGCTGCAGGCCGCCTATCTGATGCTGGCGGCCCGCTCGCTCGGCCTCGATTGTGGCCCGATGAGCGGCTTTGATGTGGCCGGCGTCAACCGCGAGTTCTTCCAGAGCCAGGAAGGCGAGGAGCAGCACTGGCGCGCCAACTTCATCTGCAATATCGGCTATGGCGACAAGACCAAGGTCATGGGCCGCCTGCCGCGTCTCGAATTTGACGAGGGCTGCCGCATCCTCTAACCGGCGCTGATGCTGATCCTTGCCCTGAACACTGCCTTCACCACGATGGAAGCCGCCCTGGTTCGCGACGGCGAAATCCTCGCCGATGCGCGCGAGACGCTACCCAGAGGCCAGGAAAAGGCGCTGCCGGGTTTTGTCCAGGCGCTGCTGAAGGAAGAGGGGGCCGGCTTTGGCGATGTGGGCCGCTTTGCCGTCGTCACCGGTCCGGGCAGTTTCACCGGCCTGCGCATTGGTGTCGCCTATGTGCGCGGCCTCGCCCTTGTCACCGGCGTGCCCGCCCTCGGCATCACCAGCCTTGAAGCGGCGATCCCAGCCGGCATGGAAGGGGCAAGCCTTGGCGCCCTGATGGCCCAGCGCCGCCCGCCGGATCAGACCTGGTGGGTGCAGGGCATCAGCCAAGACAAAGGCATCGCTCCGGTGCGCGAAGTGGGCCTTGCGGCGCTCTCAGCCATGCTGGAAGGCTTCCACGCGCCGATCTTCATGGACGGGGCCGAAGCCCTCGGCGATCAGGCAGCAAAGCTCGACATCCGCCCGATGCGCCCCAGCGCGGTGACCGCCGCGCTGAAAGCCGGGCGTTTTGATCCGGCGGGTCATCCGCCTACGCCGGTTTATGCCCGTGAGCCGGACGCAACCCTGCCTACGCCGAAAACTTAAGACGCGCGCGCCAGCCAGGGCTCCAAATCATCCTGCTGCGCGATCAGTGCCAGGCCATGGGCGATGGACACAAACTGGTCGCCGGTTTCCACCTTGCCCGCGCCGAACTGCGCCTCGAAGCTCTGCCGCAGGGCGGGCACATAGGACGTGCCCCCGGTCAGGAACACCCGGTCGATCTGATGCGCGCCAAGGCCGGCCCGCTCAAGCGCGGTGTCGACCGTCGCTCGGATGGCGCTGACATCCTCGTCAATCCAGCCGTCAAATTCGGCGCGGGTAATGTCGCGTTCAAAGTTCAGCTCGCCCGCCGCCAGGCTGAAGCGCGCGGTCTCTGCCCGGGAAAGCTGGGTCTTAACCTGCGCCACCGCCCGGTAGAGCAGGTAGCTTGCCTCCGCATCAAGGAAGGCAATGAAGGCTTCGATCAGCTCAGGCGCATCTGACACCCGCAGCAGCTTGTGAAGATCGGCATAGTCACGCGTGTGCCGCATGATCGAGAGCTGGTTCCATTGCGCAAACCGGCTGTAGAGGGAAAGCGGGACGGGAAGGGTCTTCTCGCCACTCTTGAAAGTGCTGCCCTTGCCGAAGAGCGGCGCTACCACATGGTCGAGCAGGCGCTGGTCGAACGCGTCGCCTGCAATTCCGATGCCCGAATGGGAGAGCGCCTTTGCGCGCAGCCGCCCGCCGCCCGGATCAAACCGGATGATCGAGAAGTCGCTCGTGCCCCCACCAAAATCGGCCACCAGGATGGTCGCCTGCTCCCTCAGCCGCTGGGCAAAGAAAAACGCCGCCGCAACCGGCTCATAGACGTGATGGATGGTTTCAAAGCCGAGCCGCGCCAGCGCCGTCTCATAGCGTTCCTGCGCCAGGGCTTCATCTGCCTGAGCCCCGGCAAACTGTACTGGTCGTCCAATAACCGCCTGCTTCGGCCAGGGCGCGCCCGACCGTTCGGACAGGCGCCGCAGATAGGCCGCCAGCAGGTCTTCAAACCGCCAGGGCTTGTTTTGAATGAGGGTGGAGACAAAGAGGGGGCTGGCCGCAAATGTCTTGAAGGACTGGATCAGCCGGCAATCCCCGCCAAGCTCCAGAAACTGGTCGATCGCCCAGGGGCCGATCTCCATCATCGCGCGCGCCTCGTCCTCGTCCCGCCAGAAGCAGAGCACCGAGCGGCACGCCGCAAAGGTGTCTTCGCCATGGCTGAAGGTCATGGCCTCTGTGGTGCCGTCGCGATTGGCCAGCGACGCAACGCTGTTGGTCGTGCCGAAATCAAGGCCGAGCGTTGAAGTCGCCTGGGTCATCTTGGGGTCTTGTCTTGGAGCGGGAGGCAGGCGATCTAGCAGGGGCAGGGCGGGGCAATCAATCCCGGCTGACCGTTGCGACCTGTCTTTTACATTGCTGGCACTGAAACCTGATGAACCAACTCTTGCGCCCTCTGACACGGGCTGATGCCACCGCGGCGGCCACGCTGCACGCGATGTGCTTTCCAGACCCCTGGAGCGTGACGTCATTTGAGGCAGCAATTGAAGACGCCGCCGTGCGTGCGCGCGGCTTCCGGCAGGGCGGTCAGCTGGTTGCCCTTGCGATGACAAAGGAAGTGGCCGGAGAAGCTGATCTCCTCACGGTCGCGACAGATCCCGCCCGGCGCCGGCACGGCTTTGCAGCGCAACTCGTCAGTGCACTGATTGTTGAGCTGGAAGGCGCCGGCATCACCCGCATGACGCTGGAAGTGGCTGAGGACAATGGCGCCGCCCGCCAGCTCTATGCGCGTTTCGGCTTTACCGAAGACGGCCGCCGCCCACGCTATTATGCGGCGGGCCGGGACGTGCCAGTGGACGCGGTGCTGATGTCCCGCCATCTCGGTGTCTGAGGCAGCGCGTGGCGCCGGTCCGTAAAAGGCTGGCCCATTCCGGTCACCGGTCTATATTCGCCCGCAGACATGAGGGAGAACAGACATGGCCGACGGCGTCCAAAGCAAGATCGAAATCCCAAAGGAAGTCTTCGCGCTCTATGACGCCTATTGCCATGGCGACCTGTCGCGCCGGGCCTTCTTCTCGCGCCTCAGCGCCTTTGCGGGCGGCGGGATCACGGTCTCGATGCTCGCCGCCTGCGTGATGCCCGATTACAGCCAGGCGCAGACCCTGACCGGGGAGGCCGGCCTGATCGAGGAAGAGATCACCTATCCCTCGCCGGACGGCGCGGGCACGATGGGCGGCTATCTGGTGCGCCCGGCGAACGCCACCGGCCCGCTGCCGGCCATTCTCGTGATCCACGAAAACCGGGGCCTCAATCCTTACGTCCGCGATGTGACCCGCCGCGCCGCCAAGGCGGGCTATGTGGCGCTGGGCCCGGACGCGCTCTATCCCCTCGGCGGCTATCCCGGCAATGATGATGACGGGCGCGCCTTGCAGGCTGAACGCACCCGCGAGGCGATGTTTGCTGATTTCGTGGCGGGCGCTGAATTCCTGCGGGGGCATGCGGCCGTCAACGGCAATGTCGGCGTCACGGGCTTCTGTTTTGGCGGCGCGATGGCCAACCAGCTTGCCGTCAGCCTGCCCTGGCTGAAAGCATCCGTGCCCTATTATGGTGGCTGGCCGGCAGAGGAAGACGCCGCAAAGCTCGATGTGCCCCTCCAGATCCATCTGGCGAGCGATGATCCGCGCGTGAATGAGGGCTGGGGAGCCTATGAGGCGGCGCTGAAAGCCGCTGGCAAGCCCTATGAGCTGCACTGGTATGAGGGCACCCAGCATGGTTTCCACAATGATACCACGCCGCGTTTCAACCCCGAGGCGGCTGCGCTGGCCTGGTCCCGGACGCTGGACTTCTTCGGCAAATACCTGCGGGCGGGCTGACAAGGTTGAACTGGACTTTCTGGCTTAGCGAGGGCATTTAGGGTTCATGGACAGACTAGAAAAACTCTGCATTGAGAAGGGCCTCCGCATGACGGAGCCCCGGCGGATTATCGCCCGCGTGCTTTCGGTGGCCGATGACCATCCAGACGCGGAAGAACTGCACCGCCGCGCCAATTCGCTCGACGCCTCGATTTCGCTCGCCACGGTCTATCGCACCGTCAAGCTGTTTGAGGATGCCGGCATCATCCAGGCGCACGACTTCCGCGATGGCCGCGCCCGCTATGAGGAAATGCCCGCCGAGCATCATGACCACCTGATCGACATCAAGACAGGGCAGGTGGTGGAGTTTCACTCCGACGAGATCGAAAAGCTCCAGGAAGAGATCGCCCGCAAGCTTGGTTACAAGCTGGTGGATCACCGCCTTGAGCTTTACGGCATTCCGGTTTCCGACAAAGACAAGAGCTGACAGGCGAGCGCTTTGACGCTTCGGCACCGCCAGAAGAAAAACGGCCCCGCCAATCTGACGGGGCCGCTTTCGTTTTAGAGGCTGGCCGGTCTGGCGCGCGGCCTAGAGCGTCGCGCGGTCACGCAGAATCAAAGATTCCCAGTTTGAGCGGGTTGTGATTCACTTCTTTCAGGAGGTGGCTCATGGCTGAGGCATATTCGA
>PHEH01000016.1:63415-100378 GCA_002841155.1 Alphaproteobacteria bacterium HGW-Alphaproteobacteria-18 | reverse complement strand
AGGGGTTTGGGACTCCTCCAAAAAAACTCCAACCATGTTTGGCGGGATCGCGCTTTGCCAGACGGGATCGTCCCAGCCCGCTTTCACGGGCGCGGGTTTTCGGTAAGCGCGCCAATGATCGCCGACCTGGACGATGTGGACCTGGCCCCATCTTGTGACGGAGATGAGGAGGGTGCGGAGTTCCTTATCCTGACGTTTGAAGATCCAGCGCAGCTGTAGCCAGAGGTATGGCCAGAAGACGGGCAATACATGGGCATAGAGGCGGGCGATCTGGGGTGTCATGGGAGGAAGTATAGCTCCGTTCCCGGAGGGGGTGGATGAGATTTCTGAAAATCGCGGCTTTGCAGCAGGTTTGGGGGGAATAATGGTGGATAGGGCGGGCTTTTACTGAGAGGTGCCCCACCCTATCCCTCCCCACATCCGTGGGGAGGGGACCTGTTGTGGTTGGGGAGAGGTCAGGTTTCAGCGATGGGTGAGTTGCCCCCTCCCCATGACTATGGGGAGGGTTGGGGTGGGGGCGCTATCGGCTTGCTGCGCCGTTGGAGTTTCTGCCCGAAAACTCCAACGAAGCTCCAACAAAACTCCAACGCCAGCCGCCTGCCAGACTTGGACACTTCCGGACAGTTCGGGACACTTTGGGACAAATCAGGACAAACCGGGACACTTCAGGACAGAAATTATCCAAGGCCGGCCTGAGCGGACACTCTCTCCCTTTCTGCTTCTCGAAATACGCGCAGCTCTGCGGCGACGACGCCGGAGAGGAGGTAGAGGCCGATCAGGTTTGGCACCGAGAGGAGGAAGAAAAGGCTGTCGATGATGTTCAGCACGGTGGTGACGTCTGCGATCGTGCCGAGGGGGAGGAGGAGGCAGAAGAGGGTGAGGTAGAGGCGCCGGATGAGGGGGCGGCGGCCGAAGAGGTAGGCGCAGATCTGCAGGCCGTAATAGCCGACCGCCAGAATGGTGGAGAAGGCGAAGAGGCAGACGGCGACGGCGAGGATAGCTGGGAACCAGGGCGAGACGGTGCCGAAGGCGGCCGACGTCATGGCGATGTCTGTGTGGCCGTCCTGCCAGACGCCGGTGGTGACGATGACAAGGGCGGTGGCCGAGCAGACGATGACCGTGTCGATGAAGGGCTCGAGCAGGGCGACGAAGCCTTCCGAGGCCGGATGACGCGTCCTGGCGGCGGCGTGGGCGATGGAGGCAGCGCCGATGCCGGCTTCATTGGAGAAGACGGCGCGGCGCATGCCCGCCACGAAAGCGCCGATCAGGCCGCCGACGGCGGCGTCCGGCGTGAAGGCCTGGACGATGATGGTGGCCAGGGCGCCGGGGATGGCGGTGACATTCACGGCGAGGACGATGAGGGCGCCGGTGAGATAGAGGCCGCACATCAGGGGCGTGAGCTTTGACGTGATGCGCGCCAGCGAGGCAGCGCCGCCTAGCAGCACGATGGCAGCGAGACCCGCGATGAGAATGCCGTAGCCGAGCGCGGCGGTGTTGTTCTGCTCCAGGCCAAGCACGGTGCTGACCTGGGAGTAGGACTGGTTGACCTGAACGATCTGGATGAAGGCGACGAGGGCGAAGACCGCGTAGAGCGTGCCGAGCACCTTGCCGAGGCGGGGGAGGCCTTTCTCGGCGAGGCCGCGGGAGAGATAATACATCGGGCCGCCGGAGACGCGGCCGGTTTCGTCAATCGTGCGATAGCGGACGGCGAGGACGACTTCGGCAAATTTTAAGGTCATGGCGAAGAAACCGACGACGACCATCCAGAAGGCGGCGCCGGGGCCACCCATGGCGATGGCGATGGCGACCCCGGCGATGTTGCCGAGGCCGACCGTGCCAGAAAGCGCAGTGGAGAGGGCCTGGAAGGGCGTCATTTCTCCGGGCGCGGTGGGATCGTAATTCCGCCCCCGGAGGATCGAGACGGCCGTGCCGAAGCCGCGCAGGTTCAGGAAACCAAGCCGCAGCGTGAAGAACACCATGCCGGCAAACAGCCAGAGGACGATCAGGTTTACCTCAACCCCGAAGAGGGGGACGGCGGTGAAGACCAGACCAATCAGCCAGTCACCAAAGGCGGAGAGGGCGTCGCGCAGCCCGTCCATCACCCGGCCATGTGTGGATAGAGATGGGAAACGGGCGGGACGAAGGTTTCCTTCACCGTGCGCGGGGAGGACCAGCGCAGGAGGTTGAAGGGGCTGCCGGCCTTGTCATTCGTGCCGCTGCGGCGCCCGCCGCCGAAGGGCTGGCGGCCGACGACGGCGCCGGTGGGTTTGTCGTTGATGTAGAAGTTGCCGGCTGCGTCCCGGAGCGCCAGGGAGAGCTGGTTTATAATGGCCTGGTCCTGCGCGAAGATGGCCCCTGTCAGGGCATAGGGCGTGGACTGATCGACGAGGGCGAGCGTTTCGGCGAGCTTGCCATCGGGATAGGCATAGAGGCCGAGGACGGGGCCGAAGATTTCCTCGGTCATGATGTGCGATTTCGGATCATCGCAGGCGATGACGGTGGGCGGTATGAACCAGCCTTCCTTGTCTGAGGGGGCGGCGCCCGCGATCTTGCGGTGGCCGGGCGCGCTGGCGGCGTGATCGAGGAAAGCGGAAATCTGGGTGTAGGCGCGTTGGTCGATGACGGCGCCCATGAAGTTTGTGAGATCGGATACATCGCCCATTTTCAGGCTGCTGACGATATCGGCGAGGCGCTCGGTGACCGGTTTCCAGAGGCTGAAGGGGATATAGGCGCGGCTGGCGGCAGAGCATTTCTGACCCTGATAGTCGAACGCGCCGCGCACGAGGGCGGTGACGAGGGCATCCACATCGGCCGAGGCGTGGGCAAAGACGAAATCCTTGCCGCCGGTTTCGCCCACAAGGCGGGGATAGGACCGGTAGCGGGAGATGTTGCTGCCGACGGTTTGCCAGATGCGGTCAAAGGCGGCGGTGGAGCCGGTGAAGTGTACGCCGGCGAGATGGGGGCTGGCGAGGACCGTATCGCCGATGGCGGCGGGCGTTTCGGCCGGGAGCATGTTGATGACGCCGGGAGGCAGGCCTGCCGCTTCGAAGAGGTCCATCAGGAAGGCAGCGGAATATACGGCGCGTTCGGACGGTTTCCAGACGACGGTATTGCCCATCAGCGCCGGGGCGAGGGCGAGGTTGCCCGCGATGGCGGTGAAGTTGAACGGGGCGGCGGCGAAGACGAAGCCATCGAGCGGGCGATGTTCGAGGCGGTTGCGCTCGGCGGGCGAGGAGAGGGGCTGCATCGCGTCGATCAGTTCGGCGAAAGCGACGTTGAAGCGCAGGAAATCAATCAGCTCGCAGGAGGCATCAATCTCCGACTGGAAGGCGGTCTTGCTCTGGGCGAGCATGGTGGCGGCGAGCAGGCGGTCGTTGAAGGGGCCAGCGAGAAGCTCGGCCGCGCGCAGGAAAACGGCGCGGCGGGCGGCAGGCTCCATGCGCGACCAGTCATGGCGCGCGTCGAGGGCGGCGGTGATGGCGGCCTCCGCTTCGGGCGCGCCAGCGGAGGCGTAGGTGCCAAGGCTGTTGGCGTGGGCGTGCGGCTCACGCATGTCCGTGGACGTACCGGTGTCGACCGCCTTGCCGTTGATGACCGGGAGGGCGCGGCGCGGATTGGCACGCTGGCGGGCGATCTCGGCGGTGAGGCTGGCGCGCTCGGGTGAGCTAGGGGCGAAGCTGCGGACGGGCTGGTTCGGGGGAAGGGTCATTGGGGGCATCTTTAATCTGGGTGGGGCGCGCAGCGGGGCTACGGCAGGGTCAGGGTTTGGTCATCCAGGACTGGAGGGGATGGCCATCGAGATGGGCATGGATTTCAGCCTGGGAGGCAGCGGACTCGTCCTGGCCGGTTTTGAAGCGGGGCTGGAGCATTTCAATCTGCATACGGAAGCCGATGATCCCCCGGAGGAGCCCTGGCAGGCGCGCGCCGACCTGGTCGATGCTCCAGTCGGAACCGGCAGGTGCCTCCATATGGGTGGCCAGTGTGCGGACGGCATGTTCGGTGAGGGTATCGTCCAGCGTCACCGTGCCGGTGACTTTCAGGGAGACGAAGTTCCAGGTGGGTGCCCAGCCGGGCTTTGAGATCCAGCGGGGCGATACATAGCTGTGGGGGCCGAGGAACAGGCAGGTGGCACGCGGGTTTTCCCGGAGCCGGACGGTGAGGGGTCCTGAGCGGGGCAGATGGCCGAGCAGGGTGGCCGGGGCGCCGTCTGCGCCGGTTTCCATCAGGAGCGGCATCAGGATCGCATCGTCAGGATCGGCGGCAGGCACGATCCAGGCGAGCGGATTTTCCGCCGCAAAGCGGAGGATGTCAGCGGTGGAAACGGTGGTGTAGAGGGCGCTCATGCATTCAGGATCTTTGCCAGCCAGTCAGAAGCATCCTGGATGGCGCGGTCGGCGCAGTCCGAGATGCTGACGGCCTCCAGGAAGGAGTGGGTGGCGCCCTTGTAGACGATGGAGGAGACCTCGACACCGGCCGTTTCCAGGCGATCTGCCAGTTCGGTATTCTGATCGGCGAGGATATCACATTCGGCAATGCAGAGATGGACCGGCGGCAGGCCGCTGAGGTCTGCCAGCAGCGGGCGGGCATAGGGATCGTCCGTAGTCGGCTTGCCGAGATAATTAACCCAGAAATCGCGCATCTCGTCGACATTGAGCATGTAAGGCGCGCCGTCATAGCGCTTGTAGGAGGGGGAGGGCTCGGTATCGAGGGCGGCGTAGTTGAGGAGGAGGGCGGCGGGGAGCGCATCGCTGCGATCCCGGAGGCGCAGGGCGGCGGCAAGCGAGAGATTGCCGCCCGCAGAATCCCCGCCGATGGCCAGCCGGTCAACCGAAAGGCCATGGCCGGCACCCTCCGAGCGCAGCCAGTGAATGCAGGCATCCACATCTTCCAGCGCGCGCGGAAAGCGGTGTTCCGGAGAGAGGGAGTAGTCGAGGCCGACCACGGCGCAGCCTATGCGCTGGGCGTATTCGCGCATCAGCCGGTCATGCGTGTCGATGCTGAACAGCATCCAGCCGCCACCATGAAGATACAGCAGCGTGCCCTTGCCTGCGCCGGAGGCGGGAATGTGGATACGCGCGCGCACGCCATCCCGCCCGATCTGAACCATGCGGGTTTCGGCCATGTCGGGCCCGCCCTTTGACCAGGGGGCGCGGACCTGTTCGGCAATCTCGCGGCGGCGGGATATATTCGTGGGCGGAGCAACGGCGGAGAGGGCGGCAAAGTCTGCGCCGGTACGTTCGATAAAGCTGCGTACGTCCGGATCAATGTCATCGGTGCGGGACAAGGGCGAAACGCTCATAGGGAATGCTCTTCTGTTGATGTTGTCTTTATGGGCGTTCCGGCCCGTGAGGGAACGGCGGATCAGGCTTCAGCCGTGGCGGCGGTGTCAGCTTTTTTCTTCGCCGCAATGCGGGGGCCGCGCTTCTTCAGCCAGAGCCAGATGCCGGTGATGCACTGTTCCGCCGTGGCAAGGCCCAGGATGAAGACGAAGAAGACCGTGAGCCAGCCACCAATTTCGCCAGAATGCAGCGGGTAAACAGCGCGGATCATGACGAGACCCATGCTGTCTGTGTAGGGATTGACCTCGTGAACCCAATCGCCGGTTGCTGCATCGAAATAATGATAGACGGGGCCGAGATATTTGTAGTTCAGGTCGCCGCTGTCGCTGAAGGTCGTGCCGTAGATGTTCCAGTTCTGATAATACAGCATCGTTGCCGGTTTCCACTCGGCGCCGGCTGTGGCGGCCTGGTTTTCGGCGAGCGCCAGGGCGTCCGCATAGGTCAATTGCGGGACGGCGCCTTCGGGATAGGGCGCATCCAGATGGAAGAGTGACCTTTCGAGTGGTGCAACTGTGGTGGCGAAGGGATCCCAGAACTCTTCGAAGAAGTTCAGGGTGACAGACGTGAAGGCGAGGATGAACAGGAAAGGGAAAAGCCAGAGCGCGCTGGCGCGGTGGAGGTCCAGCATCTGGCGCGCGAAGCTGCGCTTGGGGCTGTAGGTCCAGGCGGGCCACCAGTTTTTGAAGAAGGGGCCTTTGCGCGGGAAGGTCAGGTAGAGGCCAATGCCTGCGCTGATCAGCCAGCCAAGCGCCACAAAGCCCATGAAGATGCGGCCTGCATCGCCGACCAGGAGATTGTAGTGGAGCTCAAGGATGAGCGGGATGATCTGGCGGTTTGACAGGCCGGGGTCCATGCTCCTTGAGCCGACGGCTTCGCCGGTGGCGGGGTTCAGGAAAACCTCTTCATAGCCGAGCGCGGTTTCGCCAGGCTTGGCAGTGACGGTGATGAGGATGTTGTCCGCATCATCCGCCCTAAGAGGAAATCCGGTGACCTGAATGGCGGGGTTTGCGGTCTCATAGAGGGCGACCGCATCCAGCGGGGCGAGGCGTTCGGCGGCAGCGCCTGTATATGTATAGAGGTCGCCATTCGCCCAGCGGTCAATCGTTGATCGCGCGGTCAGCACGCTGCCGGTGATGGCGGCAATGAACAGGAACAGCGCCGTGATGATGCCGAACCAGCGGTGCAGGATCATCCATGTGTTTTTTGTTGCCGCACTCGCCATGAGCCGCCCCTCCCTCAATTCTTCAATGGAAACGATAGGCGGGCAGGCGCAGAACAGCCATAACGCGCCGGGTCTAAAATTACCTCAATCGGGTCCCCCGGGCCAAAGTGAAAAGCCGCCCGGCGCAGTTTGGCCAATTAGGGACACTTCCAGACCCAAAGCCGAAATACATACTTTCTGTGAAGTGATATCCACTTCATCAGTTCGCATTGGGCGAACCAAGACGTAGCAGGGGTGCAAAGTCATGGTGCAAGGACAACGCCAATTGGTACATGGAAAATTCTTCAAGGCAACGTTGCTGAGCGCGGCGGCAGGTCTCTCGGTTCTGGCGCCTGCGGCGCTGGCGCAGGAAGAGGAAGCGGCCAGCATTCAGGAGACCGTGATTGTCATCGCGCCTGAATATGTGCCGTCGGATGGCACCGCAGCCAACAAGACCGATATTCCGCTGATGCAGACGCCGCAATCGGTGTCGATCATCACGCGCGACCAGATTGATCTTCTCAACTTCATCGATGCCCAGCAGGCTGTGCGCTACACCGCTGGTGCATTCGGCGAGAACTACGGCCCGGACCTGCGCTTTGACTTTATTTCGGCGCGCGGCTTCCGCCCGCGGGAATATATTGACGGGCTCGCCGTGCCAGCAACGACGACCATCTCCAGCGTGGGCCTTGACCTTTACGCGTTCGACTCCTTCGCGCTGCTGAAAGGTCCGGCCTCGGCGCTCTACGGAAACTCGCCTCCCGGTGGCCTCTATAACCTTTCCCTGCGTCGCCCCTCCGACGAGTTCGGTGGCGAGATTTCGGTCAAGTATGGCACGCAGGACTATAAGCAGCTGGCCGCCACGGTTGCCGGCCCGCTCGGCGAGAATTTCAGCTATAGCCTGACGGGCCTCTATCGCGACCGGGAAACCTTCCGCGATCTTGTCAGCGCCGACCGCAGCCTGATCTCGCCAGCGCTTACCTGGCACATCACACCGGATACCGACCTGACTGTGCTGGGCTATTTCCAGTCTGACGCGGTCAATGGCGATACCAACGGTTACCTGCCGGTGGCGGGCACGCTGGAGCCAAACCCGAACGGCAAGATCGGTCCGAAAACGAACCTCGGCAACCCGAACAACCGGTATGACCGCGACCAGTGGGGCATTGGCTACGAACTGGTTCATGCGTTCAACGAGAACGTCAAATTCGTGTCGAACACCCGCGTCAGCCGGTATGCCGAGCGTTCTTCGACGCTGTTCTATGGCGGCGGCGGGTTCATCAACACGACCGACCCGACTGATCCGAGCTATTATCGCAGCATTCAGCAGTATAACTATTCGTATAAGGAAGATGTTGACGGGTTCACCACGGATAACCGGCTGGATATTGATTTCACCACCGGCGCTCTGACGCATGACCTTATCGCGGGCATTGACTATCGCAAGGCGGAGAATGAAGCTGGGTTCGGCTTCGTGTTCGCTGGGCTCATCGACGCTTACAACCCGACTTATCCGCCGCAGGCGAGCTACAAGCCAGGCTATCCGACACCTTACAACGACCAGACGCTGAAGCATTCGGGCCTCTATGTTCAGGACCATATCGGCTATGGAAACCTGTTCCTTACACTGAGCGGCCGGTATGATGACGTATCCGTCAAGAACCATCTGAACGGGTTTGATCTGGATGAAGATGCTTTCACATATCGTGTCGGTGCCAACTACATTTTCGACAGCGGTTTTGCGCCATATGTAAGCTATGCCACTTCGTTCGAGCCTGTGCTGGGAACGGATGTGGATACGGGCGAGACATTCAAACCGAGTGAAGGCGAGCAGGTCGAGGCGGGTATCAAGTATGATGCGCGGGGTCTGCCCGACGGCTTTGATGTGCTGCTGACGGCCGCAGTTTATCAGATCAACCAGAACAACATCGTGTCTGCGGTCGGCTCGCCAACCCCGATTGCCAGCAAACAGACGGGTGAAGTCGAGGTTAAGGGGTTTGAGGTTGAACTCGTCAGCCGGATCAATGACCAGCTCTCGATCAACGCCTCCTACAGCCGCACCGATAGCGAAGTGCTGAAAAGTTCGACGCCTCAGGAAGTGGGCGCAGAGCTGCCTGTTACGCCAAAGGACAAAGCCTCTCTGTTCGTGGATTGGACGTTTGTGCAAGGGCCCCTCTCGGGCTTCGGTATCGGCGGCGGCGTTCGTTATACCAGCGAAAGCCAGGGCGGTTTGCCCGGTCCGTTCGCTCCGGTTGTCTATACGGGTGAGGCCTCGACCCTGTTTGATGCGGTTATCCGGTATGACACTCAGAACTGGCGCTTTGCCATCAATGGCTCCAACATCCTCGATGAGGAATATGTGGCCCGTTGCGCAGGCGTTGCGAACTGCACCTATGGAGCTGGCCGTCAGGTTATCGCTACGGTAACGCGCAAGTTCTGAGGCGATAGTGAAGATGGGTGCCGCATGGTTTTTCTAATGCCTGACAGGTTCCGGAACGCCGCTTCGTTCCGTGTACGCTTGATGGCTGCGGCGCTCATCCTTGGTCTGTCCTCCTGCGCGACGCCCGCGCAGGAGGCAGATGCCCCTTCTGAAGATGGTACGGCCTTTACGGCTGGCATCACGGGCAAACGGGACATGCCTCTGGGCAAATCCGGCCAGACGCTGCCGATGACGGCGACGCGCACGATTTCCTTTGAAACCGATGAAGGCTCCCTGCTGTCGCTGGATGTGTCGCCCAGGGGTGACACGCTGGTGTTCGACATGCTGGGGGATATCTACACGCTGCCCCTGACGGGCGGAAAAGCCACGCAGCTGACTTCGGGCATGGCATTTGATGGCCAGCCTGTCTGGTCTCCGGATGGCGAAACCATCCTGTTTGTCAGTGACCGGTCCGGCGCGGAAAATCTCTGGCTGATGGACGCTGATGGCGGCAATCTACGCCAGATCAGTCTTTATGATGACAATCCTGTTTTCGTGTCGCCGGAATGGTCGCCCGATGGGCAGAGTATTATCGTGTCCCGCTTTTGGGCTGACCGGAGTGCGTATGAGCTGTGGCAGTTCCGCGCCGTGGCCGGGGATATGGGCGAGGTGCTGCGTGCGACGCGTGCCGTGGATGGCAGCGAGGCGCGTGTCAGCTCTCTGGGTGCGCGGTTTTCGGCAGATGGCCGCGCCATCTATCTGGCGTCCTTGAGCAAGGGGAATCCGGCATTCAATGCCTTGTCTGCCTGGGGCATTGTGCGGCTTGATCTGGATACGGGCGAGGAGACCCTGATTGTGCCTGCCGGCGCGAAGGGCGGGAGCATAGTGCCGCGGTTCCGGCCAGCGATGTCGCCGGATGGGGAATCCCTGATCTTCGGGGAGCGCCAAGAGGGCGTGACGCAGCTGAAGATGATGCATCTGGAAAGCCGCGCGGTGCAGACAATCGCGCCGGTTGACCCCGATATGGTTCTGGCCGCGCAGACGAATGACGCAATTGCGCGCTATGATTTCTCTCCTGATGGCAAGGCGATCTATGTCAACCGGCACGGGCGGATTGACCGTGTGCCGCTGGATGGTGAGGCGGCGGAGACCGTTCCGTTCACGGCGTATATTTCGCAGGATCTAGGTCCGCTGGGGCGTCATCCTGCCACGATTGAAGACGGCGCGGTGCGCGCGCGGCTGATCCAGTCCCCGGAGCTGTCGCCGGATGGAAAGACGCTGGCATTCTCGGCGTTGGGGCGCCTCCATGTGCAGGCGCTGGATGGCGGGGCGCCGCGTCTGGTTCGGGCTGATGGGGAGATGGGATATCATCCTTCCTGGTCGGCAGACGGGTCTGCGCTGGCTTTTGTCAGCTGGACGAAAGCCGCGGGCGGTGATGTCTGGATCGCGGCACAGGGGGGCGCGGCGCGCAAGTTAAGCGCAGAGCCTGCCTTCTACACGCACCCTGTCTTTACGCCGGATGGGCGCGCAATTGTGACGGTGCGCTCGCCTGCGGAAACGCGGCGGCGGACCTATATGGAATATGGCCAATGGCGCGAAGGCGAGCTGGTGGTGTTGCCCCTCGATGGATCTCATCCGCGTGTGCTGGCGGCGGGGCGCATGGGCGGAACACCGCATTTTTCGGCTGATCCTGGCGAAGTTCTGATCAATACCGGCGAAGGCGTTGAGGCAGTTTCCCTGGCAGATGGCGCGCGCCGGGTGGTGACGCAGGCAGTGGGGCCAGGCTGGTATTTTTCTGAAGGACCGGCGCCGGCAGATGACCTGCGGGTTTCCCCGGACGGTCAGTGGGCGCTGGCGCAGATTGCCCAGCAGCTGCACCTCTATCGCATTGGGGCGACGGGCGAGACGTTCGATCTTTCCAACCCCGATGGGCCACATGTTCAGCTGACGGATATTGGCGCAGACTATTTCGGCTGGAGCGAGGACGGCCGGGGGATTTACTGGTCGCTTGGTGCAACAGTGCGCAGTATCTCGCTTGAGGACATCGCTTTTGAACGGGGCGGCGCGGAAACAGCCGCGCGCCGGTTTGATATTGCGATCACGGCAGAGCGCGATGAGCCCAGTGGGCGCGTCTTGCTGACCGGCGCGAATGTTGTAGCGATGAGCGATCACGCCGCCCCCGAAACGGTGCTTATGGATTACGACATTCTTATCGAAAATGGCCGCATCGCGAGGCTTGCGCCTGCGGGAGACATTGCGGTGGAGAAGGATGTTCCGGTTGTTGATGTTTCCGGCGGATATATCATCCCTGGGCTGATCGATGCGCACTATCATGTAGCGGATATCCGCCGGGATGTTCTGGATTTCGATGTGTGGGGTCTTAAGGCCAATCTGGCCTATGGCATCACAACGCTGTTTGACCCCTCTTCGCTTTCCATCGACATGCTGACCTATCAGGACTTGATCGAGACGGGAGATATTGTCGGCTCGCGGCTTTATACGACAGGGCCTGCAATTTTTGACTTCAATGATTTCCGGTCGAAAGATCAGGTTGTTTCGGTTTTGCGCCGCTACCGCGACTATTACCGGGTTTCGAACCTCAAGCAGTATCGCACGGGAAATCGCCGCGTGCGGCAATGGGTGGCCGAAGCGGCGAACGAACTTGGCCTCTCGGCGACGACGGAAGGCGCGCTGTCTTATCGTTTCGGGCTGACGGCAATCCTCGACGGTTTCTCGGGCGTGGAGCACGGAATACCGCCTGTGGATCAGTATAGGGACTTTGTTGAACTTTCTGCCAGGAGTGGCACCAGCGGAACGTTGACCCTCATGATCACGCATGGTGGCCTGCCCGCCGACCGTATTTTCATCGAGCGTGAAGACGCTTTCAACAATCAGAAATACGCAGACTTTGTGCCGGACTGGTTCCGCAAGATGCGGTTCCAGAATGCGCCGGCCGCGCCGCTGTGTGATTATACGCATGGGGTCGTGGGGGCGAGCGCGCTGAAGGTTCATCGCGCGGGCGGTGTCGTGGGGCTTGGCGCGCATGGCGACATTCCGGGGCTTGGCACGCAATGGGAATTGCAGGCGCATGTGGAAAGTGGCTGGGCGCCGGAAGAGGCGCTCTGGGCTGCCACGATGGGAAGCGCGCAGACGATAGCCCGCGATCATGCGCTGGGCAGTATCGAGGTAGGAAAATTTGCGGATCTCGTTATCCTCAACACCAATCCGCTGGCGGGTATAAAGAACACGCTCGACATCCGGTATGTGATGAAAAACGGGCGGCTGTATCAGCCGGGGACACTCACTGAAGCGGAAGCGACAGTGAACCACTGAGGCGGCCGCCACCGCCACAGAAAATCAGAGAAAAACGTCACCAGGAGGAACGAGAGTGACCCTTACACGCACACTATTGTCTGCAATCAGCCTAACGGCTTTCCCGCAGCTGATCGCCGAAGCGGGCGAAAAGCGCCTGTTCATGGATGTGGCCGCTGTCTCTGCGCTGCATGACCGGGGGGAGCAGATCGGGCGCGAGGTTCTGGAGTTTGGAGCGGGGGTGGAAATTGATGTTCAGGACGTAACCGTCTACGGAGCATTTTACCGCCTGTTGCCAGTTGGAAGTGAGCAGGCAGCGTTTGAGGATGAGGCCGACTTTTCAGTTGGCGTTGCCTGGCACAGGGAGGCCTACAGCGCTGATGCTTCTGCCAACTGGCTAACCTATCCGGGGGAAGAGGCAGACGCGAGCCTTGAACTGGTGGGCGCCGTCACGTTCCATGCGCCGTTTTCGCCGACGCTGATCGGTTTCTATGACACTGACGTCAAGGACTGGGGGCTGGAGTTTACTGCCGGGCCTGAGTGGGAGGTGGGCAATTGGGGGATCTATGCGCTGGGGCGGGCGGGCTTTGTGCAGGCGGGCGACGATTCGGGCGACCGGTCCTATGCGGGCTTTGAGATTGGCGCCATCCGGCCTGTTTCGGAGTTTGTTGAGTTCGGCTTTTTCGCGCGCGCAGACATGGCAGACGACGAGTCCTTTGCGCACCGCATCAGCGGCGGCGAGATAACATCCTTCCGCAATTCCGGTATGGCCGTTGGCGTCAGCTTGTCGGTCCGTCACTGATCCTTGGGATGGCGCCCGCTGGCGGCTGGGCCTGCTGGCGGGTGTCATTTCCGGTCAGGCATTGGGCAGGAGCGCCCCAATTTTGGCCCACGACCTTCTCACAGGTCATATTTTTGCTGATTTGGGCCACTCGATCAGTCATGATCTTGTCACAAGAAAGGACGGTGGCATCATTTACGGGTGTTCCACAGTCCCGAGAGGACAGGATGAAAAGCACTCATCAACTCGATCTCAGCCGCCGTCCCGTGGTTGCCCTGGCGGACGAATATCCGTCTGGCTTTGTCGATACCGCGCATTCGCATGAGCGTATCCAGCTGCTTTATGCGTGTTCGGGTGTCATGTCGGTGGTGACGGACAAAACGAGCTTTGTGATCCCGCCTCAGCGCGCAGTGTGGATTCCCAGCCAGGTGCAACATGAAGTGTCGTGCCGGGGGCCGGTGTCGCTGCGCACGCTCTATATTGACCCGAGATATGAGCGGGATGATCCCGACTGCCATATCGTTGAGGTGGGCCAGCTGTTGCGGGCGCTGATCCTTGAGGTGACGCAGTTTGATCATGACTATGATCTTCATGGGCGCGAGGGGCAGATTGTCAGCCTGCTGGTGAGCGAACTGATGGCCTCGCCCAAGGTGCCCTATGCCGCGCCGATGCCGACCGATCCGCGGCTGGTGCGCGTCTGCCGGGAGATCATCGAGCATCCCTCCGACCAGCGCGACATTGACCAATGGGCCGACATTGCCGGGATGAGCCGGCGCAGCTTTACGCGCGCGTTCAAGCGGGAAACCGGCATGGGCGTCGCGCTGTGGCGTCAGCAGGTGCGGCTGCTGGAGGCGCTGTCGCTGCTCTCCACCGGATCGAGCGTCACCAGTGTGGCGATGGATGTGGGCTATGACAGCGCCAGCGCGTTCTGCGCGATGTTTCAGCGGGCGTTTGGCGTTTCGCCGAGCCGGTATTCGTTCTGAGGCCGGCCCTCAGCCGAGGCCGCCCATGAGCGTGTATTTGATGTCGAGATAATCGCTGACGCCATACTTTGAGCCCTCGCGGCCAAAGCCGCTTTCCTTGCGGCCGCCGAAGGGGGCGATGGCGGTGGAGATGAGGCCCTCATTCATGCCGACGATGCCATAGTCCAGCGTAGCGGAGACGCGGAAGGCGCGGGCGAGGTCTTTGGTGTAGGCGTAGGCGGCGAGGCCGAACTCTGTGTCATTGGCCATGGCGATGGCCTCTGCTTCCCCCGAGAAACGAAAGAGCGCGGCGACGGGGCCGAAGGTTTCTTCCCTGGCGATACGGGCTGTTTTGGGCATGTCGAGCAGGATTGTCGGCTCGAAGAAGGTGCCGCCGAGGGCGTGGGGTTTGCCGCCGAGCGCGATGCGGGCGCCTTTGGCGACGGCGTCTTCGATATGGGCTTTGACGGTTTTGATGGCGTCTTCGTTGATCAGGGGACCCTGGTCGACGCCCTCGTCCATGCCGTTGCCAACTTTCAGATTTGAAACGGCTTTCTGGAGCTTTTCGGCGAAGGCATCGTAGATATTGTCGTGGACCAGGAAGCGGTTGGCGCAGACGCAGGTCTGGCCGGAATTGCGGAATTTCGAGGCGATGGCGCCGTCTACGGCGGCGTCGAGGTCGGCGTCGTCGAAGACGAGGAAGGGGGCATTGCCGCCGAGTTCGAGACTAAGGCGTTTGAGGGTGGAGGCGCTCTGCTCCATCAGTTTTTTCCCCGTTTCCGTGGAGCCGGTGAAGCTGACCTTGCGGACTTTGGGATTGCTGGTGAGTTCGCCGCCGATGGCGCCGGCTGAGCCGGTGATGACGGAGAGGACGCCTGCCGGGATGCCTGCCCGCTCGGCCAGGACGGCCATGGCGAGGGCGGTGAGCGGCGTGGCGGAGGCGGGCTTTACGACCATCGTGCAGCCCACTGAGAGGGCGGCGCCGGCCTTGCGGGCGATCATGGCAGCGGGGAAGTTCCAGGGGGTGATGGCGGCTGTGACGCCGACAGGTTCATGGGTGACGAGGATGCGGGCGGTGGGGGTGTGGCTGGGGATGATGTCGCCATAGGTGCGGCGGGCTTCCTGGCTGAACCATTCGATGAAGGAGGCGGCGTAGGCGATTTCGCCTTTGGATTCGTTGAAGGATTTGCCCTGTTCGGCGGTCATGATCGCGGCGAGGTCGGCCTGGTTTTCCATAAGGAGATCAAACCATTGGCGCAGGATTTGGGCGCGCTTGTCCGCCAGGAGACCGGCCCATTCGGGGAAGGCTTTGGCGGCGGCCTCGATGGCCTGGCGGGTTTCTTCGGCGCCCATTTTTGGGACGGCGGCGATGAGGTCGCCGGTGGCGGGGTTGGTGACGTCGAAGGTTTCGCCGGATGTGGCCGGGCGCCATTTGCCGCCGATGAAGGCCTCACTTTTCAGGAGTGAGGAATCTTTCAGTTTCAGGGGCATGGCGCAATCTCCGGCGGGACTTATCCAACAGTCTGAAGCCGTTATAGTTCCCGGAGAGGTGCAATACGACCCGCCACCCTGACGCGCTGGCAGGTGGTGACGGGGCCGGTCAGGGCGGGTACATGGACCGGACAGATCGGGACAAACCGGGACAGTTTGAGACAATCCGGGACAGTTCCGGACAGAAACGGACACGCATGACACGCCCTCTGGACGGCATCCGCATACTCTCGGTCGAGCAATACGCCGCCGGCCCGTATGGCACGCAACTGCTCGCCGATCTTGGCGCGGAGGTCATCAAGATCGAGTGCCGGGAACTCGGCGGGGATGTCTCGCGCGGGCTCGGGCCTTACCTGCTCGGGGAGGGCGACAGCGACTTCTTCCAGACCTTCTCGAAGGGGAAGAAGTCGATTGATCTGGACCTCAAAGATGCCGCTGACCGGGAAGCCTTCCTTGAACTGGTGAAGACGGCAGACGCGGTGGCCAACAATCTGCGCGGGGACCAGCCGGGGAAGCTGGGGATTGATTATGCCACGCTGAAGGATGCGAACCCGAAGATCGTCTGCGCGCACCTGTCTGCTTACGGGCGCGGTAATTCCCGTGCGGGCTGGCCGGGCTATGATTACCTGATGCAGGCCGAGGCAGGGTTCATGATGGTGACCGGGGAGCCGGAGGGGCCGCCTGTGAGGGCGGGGCTGTCGATCATCGACTTTCATACCGGGAGCCATCTGGCTGTGGCCTTGCTGGCGGGGATTGTCGGCGCGCAGCGGACGGGGGTGGGCTGCGACATGGATGTGAGCCTGTTTGATACGGCCGTGCATCAGCTGTCCTATCCGGCGACCTGGTATCTGAACCGGGGGCATGAGACGCGGCGCCTGCCGCGCGGCAGCCACCCTTCCATTGCGCCGAGCCAGCTGGTGAAGACTGGCGATGGCTGGGGCCTCCTGATGTGTCAGACGCCGAAATTCTGGGACATTTTCTGCGAGCTGGCCGGGGCGGGACATCTGGCGGCGGATGAACGCTTTGCGAGCATTGCCGGCCGGCACAGCAATCTTGAGGCGCTGACGCCCCTGCTGGACGACTTGCTCAGCCAGCGGACGAGCGCGGAATGGACGGCGTTGTTTGCGGGCCGCGTTCCGTTTGCGCCGGTGCTGGACGTGAAGGCGGCGCTGGACAATCCGTATCTTGAGGAAATTTCGATGATCGAGACGGTGGCCCATGAGGCGCGCCCCGAAGGCGTGCGCACGGTGGCCTCGCCCTTCCGGGTGAATGGCGAGCGGCCCGGCGCAACGCGCGCGCCGAAGCTCGGCGAACAGGACAATGAGATATTGGGAGGAAAGCCATGAGTGATGCAGCGTTGAAGGCGATGGCGGCCTCGATGCCGTTTGCGAAGGCCATCGGCCTGGAGCTGACACGGGCGGATAAGGAGGCGGTTATCGGGCATGTGACCGTTGGCCCCGAGCATTGCACGGCGGGCGGGATTGCGCATGGCGGGTTCCTGATGACGCTGGCCGATTGCGTGGGGGCGATTGGCGCGTTCCTGAGCCTGCCGGCTGAGAGCAAGATGACGACGACGACCGAGAGCAAGACGAACCTGATTGCGGCGGCGCCCGTGGGCAGCGTTCTGACGGCAACTGCCGCGCCGGTAAGTGTTGGCCGCCGGCTTCAGGTCTGGCAGACGCGGATCGAAACGGAGGCGGGCAAGCTGGTCGCGCTGACCACCCAGTCTCAGATGAACCTCTAAAGGAACGCCCATGAAACTGACCGGTCTCAAAGTTCTCGATCTCTCGGCGTTCCTTCCCGGTCCGCACATGACGATGATGATGGCAGATCACGGCGCGGACGTGATCATGGTGGAGCCGGCCAATGGCGTGGGCGAGCCGGTGCGCGAGATTGGCGAGCGGACGGCCGATGGCTGGAGCGTGTGGTTTCGCAATGTGGCGCGCGGCAAGCGGAGCCTGAAGCTGAACCTGAAAGACCCCGCTGGCGTTGAGCTGCTGCTGAAGCTGGCCGAGCAGGCGGATGTGTTTGTCGAGGCGTTCCGGCCGGGCGTGGTGAAGCGGCTGGGCGTGGGCTATGAGGCCGTTTCGGCGCGCAATCCGAAGATTGTCTACTGCTCGATTTCAGCCTTCGGGCAGGAGGGGCGCCATGCGCAGAAGCCGGCGCATGATCTGGTCGTGCAGGCGATGACGGGCTTCATGGATCTCGGCCGCGGCCTCACCGACAATGAACCTGCGCCGCCGGGAATTGCCTTTGCAGATGCGTCTTCCTCCCTGATGGCGCTGTCGGGCATCCTGATGGCGCTTTACCGGCGCACGCAGACGGGCGAGGGCGATTATATCGACATGTCGATGTATGACGCCGCGATTGCCTGGACGCCGAACATCCTTGGGCCGGTTTTCGGGAAGAATGAGTCGCCAAAGCCACGCCAGATGCGCAGCTTTGGCGGGGCGGCGATGAACGCGATCTACAGAACGTCTGATGACGGATTTGTCGTGATCGGCGGATCGGAAGTGAAGTTTGCGGAGAATTTGCTGAGCGCGCTGGGGCGTGTGGACCTTCTGCCCTATGCGAAGATCCCGCCGGGGGACGAGCAGGAGCCGCTGAAGGCTTATTTCCGGGAGGTTTTTGCCGGGAACACGCTGGCCCATTGGGAGGCGTTCCTGGCGCCGGTCGATTGCTGCTGGGCGGTGGTGCGCGATCTGAAACAGGCGTTCGATGATCCGTTCACGGCAGAGCGCGGGATGGTGTTTACCGATGCTGACGGCAACCGGCATGTTGGCCCGCCGATCCGCTTTGCGAAGGAGCCGCCCCGGCCGAACCCGAAGCTGGCGGGCTATGGCGAGCATTCGGAGGAGATTGCGCGGGAGGCGGGGCTGAGCGCGGAAGAGGCGGCGGCGCTGAAGGCGCGGGGGGTTATTTAAAACTGCTCACGAAGTGAACGCTATTCTCCACCGAGGATATAACGCAATCCCCTAAACGGAAAGTACGCGAGCAAGCAGAGAACTATTGCAAAAAGACCGCCCCAAAAATTGGAAGAGTATTGCCCCCAGGGATCATCAGGCTGCGTTGCTAATTGGTAGGCCCCTATGACCACAAAAATCGCCGCAATGCTCGCTCCAGCTAGGGTAATGAATGTGCCTATCCAATGTAGAACGCGCCCCAAGCGCGCCAGCATTGGAGCTTCATCTTTCACGTGTTTTGGCCAGATGAACGCAGACATTTAAATACCCCTCAGCTTCAGAACCTAAAGTATCTGAAATCAACCACAAGGGAAGATGGACAAGGGGCTCTCAAACATCTCGCCTGCTAGGCGGGCCGTTAAATCCGCCTACGCATCGCTTCCCATTCCTCGGCCAGCATCGGGCGGTGGCGTGGGTCTGCGATGGCGATCAGGGCTTCGGCGCGGGCTTCCATGCTTTTGCCGCGCAGGCGCGCGGTGCCGTATTCGGTGATGACGACATCCATGTCTGTGCGCATGACGGTGACGGCGTTGGGCGGCAGGCGCGGGACGATGCGGCTGATCTCGCCGCCTTTGGCGGTCGCCATCAGGGCGGTGATGGCGAGGCCGCCTTCTGAGAGGGCCGCGCCGCGCAGGAAGTCATTCAGCCCGCCTTGCCCGGCGACCTGGCGCCCGCCGATGAATTCCGCGTTGGCCTGGCCGAAGAGGTCGATCTCGATCACGGAGTTGATAGCGCGCAGGCGCGGGACGGCGGCGAGCGCGCTGGCGAAATGAGTTTTCGAGACGGGGTGGAAGTGGACGCGGGTTTCCGTGGCCATCCGGTCGTAAAGGGCTTTCGTGCCGGTGGCGACGCCGGTATCGACGCGCAGGGTGGGGTCTGCGTCCAGCATGCCGAGGATGGGATCTGACACCATGCCGGAATAGATGCGTAAGCCCCGCCGGCCCTTGAGGGCGGTGAGGATGGCCTGTTGCACATTGCCGACGCCGAACTGCAGCGCGTCGCCCGCGTCTATCAGGTTTGCGATATGACCTGCGATGGTTTCGAAAGCGGGCGGGAGCGGGCCACCGGGCAGGACGAGCAGGGGATGGTCATCCTCCGCCAGCTGAGCAAATTTTGACAGCGGGATTTTGGCGGCGTTTGGCGGGGCAGGCATCTGGGGATTGATGATGCCGAGGAGGGGCACGTCGCCGCGCTGGAAGATCAGCGGGGCATAGTCCGGGCTGACCCCGAGGGAGACGTTGCCGTCGGCGTCCGGTGGGGAGACGAGGACGACCGCGCCATGCAGCGGCGTGGTGGCCATCCATTGCCAGGCCTGGCTGTAGGACATCGGCAGGAAGCGCGTGCGGCCCGCGTCATAAGACGGGCGGAAGGCGGGCGGCAGGAAGATGGTTTCGGCGTAGGCATCCGAATGGAAGCCGGCCCAGTCGGTGATGTTGATGCCCGCGATCCAGGCGCCCAGAAAAGTGAGGCCGCTGCTCAGCTCCGGTTCTGCCTTGAAAAGGCGGGCGAGGCCGAGCGGCTCGCCGCTGGCGCCGCCGATGAAGAGGCGGGCATTGCCCGGCAGGCGGTGGCGGAACTGCTCGAAGGCTTCGGCGAGGCTGGGATAGGGCAAGGGGCGTCTCTGCGGTGACTGGCGCTTTTCTGTTAGCGGTCCTGTCACAGCAATAGAAGGGTAAAGTGTCTCCCGGCACGGAGAAGGAGGCGGCTTACGGCTTTTACGCGGGGCCGTTTCTTGCGGCCCCGCGCAGCAGGCTAGGCGCCGGTGACGTCGGTATAGCGCAGGTAGGGCTTGATCGTCTCGAAGCCCTGCGGGAAGCGGGCCCTTGCTTCGTCATCCTTGACCGAAGGCGGGATGATCACGCGGTTGCCGGGCAGCCAGTCTGCAGGCGTTGCAATGCCATGTCTGTCACCGGTCTGGAGCGCATCGATGACGCGGAGGATTTCATCGAAATTGCGGCCGACATTCATCGGGTAGGTCATGGTCAGCCGGATCTTGTGCTCGGGATCAATGATGAAGACCGACCGGACGGCCTGATTGCTGCTCTGCGCCGGGTGGATCATGTCATAGAGCTGGGAAATCTTCAGGTCCGGGTCGGCCACGATCGGGAAGGTGAGCGTGGTGTTCTGCGTCTCGTTGACGTCGCCCACCCATTTCAGGTGTTCCTCCACGGTGTCCGTCGAGAGGCCCAGCGGCTTGACATTGCGCTTTTCGAACTCGGCGGCGAGCTGGGCTGTTCGGCCCATCTCGGTGGTGCAGACGGGGGTGAAGTCGGCCGGGTGGCTGAAGAAGAAGACCCAGCTGCCTTTGCCCCAGGCGTGGAGAGAGATCTGGCCGGTGGTGGTGTCAACTTCGAAATCCGGGGCTGTGTCGCCAATTCTGAGGGTCATGGGAGGTTCCTTTGTTTAGGTTGCTGAAACGGGAGGGTAGGGTCAGGGAGTGTCTGCGCGGTATGATCCGTGGCAGGAGGAACATTTGAGCAGTATTGAACCGAATGTGTCTTCAAGCTCTGCGGCCTTGCCTGGCTCAGCCGCGAGGCCGAGGCTGGCAAAATCACTCCGCATGGCCTTGCTGATCTGGCGGAAGCCGTCCGGGGCGTGCTTCAGTATTTCGGAACTGACGGGGTCTGGCGCTCCGAGGTCTGCGGAGACGGTCTTGATTGTCTCGACGTCGCCATAGCGGACCGCGTCGGAGAGGAGATACATGCCCTCCAGATAGCCGATCATCTGTTGACGGATATGTTGCCGGTCGCCTGCGCTCAGCTCTACGGCGATGCGGCTGTCTGCGGGCGCCGGCCGGGAGAGGGGCGCGGCATCCCGGCTGGCAGGGCCGGAGCCGGGCGCCGCATACATCACAACGGCGCCGAGGCAGGCCCCCGCGAAGAAGACGAGGAGAAGACGGATCGTGGGCATGGTGTGTCTCCGGCCGGCGCCGTTCAAAAACTGATCACGCGGGTTTCCGGCGCGGCGAATTCTTCAGCAATGCTGGCCGGCGAGGCGACGTGGACGCCGTCGCGCAGCGCTTCTTCGGTGAGACTGCGCGTGGGAAGGAACAGGGCGCAGACTTCGACCGTCGCCCCGCTGGCGATCAGCCCGGCGAGGAGATCGCTTGGGCTCCGGCCAGAAGGCGGAAAGCTGGTGAGGGCCGATTCCGGCGGTGTTTTCAGCGCGAGTTCACCGGCCGGTCCGCACAGCATCAGCCGGGGGCTCATGCCGTCTGCCTGCGCGGCGCGGGCCAGAACCAGCGACATCATCTGAATTTCTGCGTCGGGCGAAGTGATGATCGTCAGCAGACGGTCTATGCCGCTGCTGGCGGACGTGGGGGTTTGCATGCTTTGTGCCTCTGCCGAAGGTATCGCCTGACAGCCCGCGATGATCGAAAGGGCGGCCAGGGAGAAAAGGGAGCTGACAATGCCGGATTTCATGCCGTTCATCCTGTGCTTCTGGTATAGAATATTCATATCGTATATTCGAAAACAATAAAATACGAAAATACCAGAACAGGGCGTGGCGCGGTGCCGCAGTGTCTGCTGCGGATTGGAAAAAGGGTGAAGCGGCCAGCGCTTCACCCCCCTTGTCTTTCCCGCGTGCTGGTCTTCAGGCGGTGCGGTAGGTGCTCTGACGGTCCAGCATCCAGCCGGGATATTCTTCCGGCAGGCGGGTGATGGCGTCGAGGCGCGAGAGGTCATCGGCCGACAGCTGAACTCTCGTGGCGGCGATATTGTCGTGGAGCTGGTCGAGGCGTTTGGCGCCGATGATGACGCTGGTGACGGCCTTCTGATGCAGCAGCCAGGCGAGCGCGATCTGGGCGACGCTGACCTCTTTGGCGGCGGCGATTTCGCGCATCGCCTCGATGGCGGCGTAACCGCGATCCATGTTGACGGGCGGGAAATTGAAGGCGCCGCGGCGGCCATCGGCGCCTTTGCCTTCCCGGTCATACTTGCCGGAGAGGTAGCCGCCCGCCAGCGGGCTCCAGACCATCAGGCCAACTTTCTCGGCCGTCAGCATGGGGATGACTTCACGCTCGAGATCGCGCCCGGCGAGGGTGTAGTAAGCCTGCAGCGAGATGATGGGCGCAAGCTGGCGCAGCTGGGTGAGGCCAATGGCTTTCATCACCTGCCAGGCCGCCCAGTTGGAGAGGCCAAGATACCGCACGGCGCCCTTCTGGACGAGGCTGTTCAGGGCTTCGAGGGTTTCCTCCATCGGCACCAGCGGATCGAAGCCATGCATCTGGTAGAGATCGATATGATCAAGGCCGAGGCGTTTGAGGCTGGCTTCGGCCTGATAGAGGATGTGGCCGCGCGAGGCGCCGCGATTGTTCTGGCCATCGCCCATCGGACCCATGACCTTGGTGGCGACAACGACCTCATGCCGCGCGATGCCAAGATTGCGTAGTGACTGGCCGAGAAGCGCCTCGCTGCGGCCGGACGCATAGATATTGGCGGTGTCGATGAAGTTGATGCCGCCATCGAGCGCGCCTTTGACGATCTGGTCCACCTCGTCCTGGCCGAGCTGGCCGATCAGGCCCCACATGCCTTCGCTGCCGCCGAAGGTCATGGTGCCGAGACAGAGTTCGGAAACGAAAAGGCCGGAATTGCCGAGTTGACGTATACGCATGGGGAAAGCTCCATTTATGTGATCTGGAATGCGCTGTATTTAGGCCTGAGCGGGAGAAGTGTCCGCCGCCAATCCTCTCAAAGTCTTGCCCGATTCTCTCAAATGCCTGTGAGCGCCATCGCGCGGGGCGCATTTTTGTGATTGGTTTGCGCCATGACCCATGACCTGCACGCACTCGCCGCCCTGCTCGACCGGCAAGCCCTCCGCTACGGACGAGACACCCCGATTGCCGGGCTGCGTCTCACCCGGACGGAGGCGCCCATGGTGGTTCGATCCGTATACCGCCCATCCTTCTGCGCCGTATTGCAGGGCGCAAAGGTGTCGATGCTGGGGGAGCGGGCATTCCGCTATGGTGCGGGACAGGGCCTGCTGGCCTCGGTGGATGTGCCGGTGACCGCGCGGATTATTGAAGCCTCTCCGGAACGGCCCTACCTCGCCCTCAGCCTGGAGCTGGAGGCGGGGATGGTGGCTGAGCTGCTGCCGGCGCTGCTGGAGGAGCCACCGGAAGAGGCGGCCTTTTCGGCGTTGCAGACCGCGCATCTGGAAGACGATCTGATCGACCCCCTGTTGCGGCTTCTCAGCCTGATGGACCATGAGAGAGACATGAGCGTCGTTGCGCCGCTGGTGCAGCGGGAGATCATCTGGCGCTTGCTGAACGGGCCGCTGGGCGGGATGTTGCGGCAGGTGGGCCTGCGTGACAGCCGGGCGGGGCGTATCGGGCGGGCGGCGGCGTGGATACGCGATCATTACCGCGATCCGCTGCGGGTGCCCGACCTTGCCGAGATCGCCGGGATGAGCGTTGCGTCCTTTCACCGGCACTTCAAGGCGGTGACCACGCTTTCGCCGGTCCAGTTCCAGAAGCTCATCCGGCTGCAGGAAGCGCGGCGCATGCTGCTGGAAAATCAGGAAGTGGCCGCGGTCGGTTATGCCATTGGCTATGAAAGCCCCTCACATTTCAGCCGGGATTACCGCCGCCAGTTTGGCGCGCCGCCGGGGCGGGATGTGGCGGCCATCCGGGCGCTGGTGACACGCGAGGTCGCCTGAAGGGGTCAGTCCTCTTCCGGCGGCTCGATCGCATTCATCCAGGCGAAGAGGGGCTTCAGGGGGAGAATCCAGAGCGTGCCGGCGAGGATATAGAGGGGCATCTGGAGCCAGGGCGACAGGCTGCCGATCTGACCGCTGAGGGACCCGACGGCGACGACATAGATAACGAGCCAGGCGAGCATCAGCAGCATGGCGATGGGCTTTCGCGGATTGCGCATGGCTGGTGTGTTCTCCTTCGCCGGGCGGGCTGCGACCACAGCGACCCTTGATCGCCGCGCGCGTCAAGTGATCTAGGCCTCATGAGCACACATGCAATTTCCCCCGTTGCCGCAGGCTGGATACGCCGCTGGCTGATCCTTCTGGCCCTGATGGTTTATGCCATCATCCTGGTGGGCGGGGCGACGCGCCTCACCGATTCCGGATTGTCCATCACAGAATGGCGCCCTGTGAGTGGCGCGCTGCCGCCGATGAGCGAGGCCGAGTGGCAGGTGGAGCTGGAGAAGTACCGCGCCACGACGCAGTACCAGTTGCAGAATGCCGGCATGTCGATGGGCGAATTCCAGTTCATTTACTGGTGGGAATGGGGCCACCGGCAGATCGGGCGTCTGATTGGCCTTGTGGCGGTGGCGGGCTTTGCGTTTTTCGCCTGGCGGCGCTGGTTGGGGCAGGGGCTTGGCTGGAAGCTTGCCGGGCTGATTGCGCTGGGCGGCCTTCAGGGGGCGATTGGCTGGTGGATGGTGTCGAGCGGCATCGGCGAAACCGAGCGGGTGTCAGTGGCGCCCTACCGGCTGATGACACATTTCATGCTGGCGCTGCTGATCCTCGCGGTGATCGCCTGGCTATGGCTGGACCTTGGGCGCCAGCAGCGAACCGGGGCGCCAAAGGCGGCGCGGCAGGCAGCGATGGCACTGATGATCCTGATCTTCGTGCAGATGGCGGCCGGCGCGCTGGTGGCGGGGCTGGACGCCGGGCGAACCTATACCGACTGGCCTCTGATGGCGGGGGAGGTGTTCCCCGCTCATTATATACATGCCGAGCTGGGCATTCGCAGCTTCTTTGAGGGGCGCGAGGCAACGCAGTTCAATCACCGCCTGCTGGCTTACTTGCTCTGGGCAGGCAGCCTGGCGGCGGTGTGGGCCTTCCGGAAGACTGCGGTACGCCGTGAGTTTGCGTTCCTGGCGGTGCTGGTGTCTGCGCAGGCGGTCTGGGGCATCCTCACGCTGCTCAATGCTGCCCCGATGGGGCTGGCGCTGGTACACCAGGGGCTGGGCGTGGTGACCACGCTATGGGCCGTCTACACGGTGTGGCGTGCAGGCGGCCCAAAAGCAGAGACGAAATCGGAGACGGCGATCAATCCTTCAGCGTGATGGCGCTGGGATCGACGAAGACGACCTGATGGGTGCCCTCGCTGGTTTCGCCGGCGATGACAACAACGCCGCCGGGATAGCCGCCGGCCGGCAGGGAGCCATGGGCGGAGACGGCGGTGGGCTCATTCGGCGCGGTGACCGTTATGCCATCCCGGACCATGACATCGCTGGTTGTCATGCCGAGATCTGTGGAGATTTGCAGCGGGCCGCCTTCCTCGATCGAGAGGAGGGCCGAGTTCTCCCCGCGGGTCAGCGAGGCGGACGCGGCAGAGCGCGGCGAGGCGACGAGCGTGTCATAAGCGAAAACGCAGGAGGTGATCGGGAAGCCGGCTTCGGTGGCGGCTTCTTCGGTCCAGGTGAGGTCTTCGCCCGCCTGGCTGACGATGCCTGTGCGCAGGACGCGGTTATTGGCCATCGTCCAGTAGGCAATCCGCATCAGGCCTTGTGTGCCCGCCTCACCGGTGCAGAGGCCTTCCACCATGCGCTCCTCCGGGATGGGCAGATCAATCTGGGCCGGAGCGACAAGCCCCTCTCCAAAGACATAGGCCTTCAGCGTGCCATCCTGGGTAACACCGGGGAAGAGGGTGAGGTGTGTGCCCTGGATCGTGGCAGAGCGGCCATCTGCCAGATCTTTCAGATGGAATCGCGTTGGTTCGCCCAGCCGATCGCCTTCCATGTCAAAAAATTCGAGGCCGCCAGCCTCATATGCGACCGCAAGAATGGCCCCAGAGCCCGAAGAGAGCGCAACATCGCTAACTTTTCCCTGCAAAGGACGGGTCGACCAGACGGCTGGAAGTTCAATTTTTCCATTTATTACAGCGTCTTGTCCGGGGGACGCAGTGGGGGTCTCTTGCCTTCCGCAGGCTGTTGCCGCAAAAAGCAGGCTGAGCCCGGCGGCTGCGTTGACAAAGGGAAACACGACGCTTAAACGCCAGCCCTTAATTTGCATTCCTGGAACTCCGAAAGTAGAGGCTCTGAGCAGAGCGATGAAAACGTATAACGCACCCGTCGGGGTAGAGAACAAGTGGGTCGTGATCGACGCGACAGGCGTCGTTGTCGGACGCCTTGCTTCTTACGTCGCCAAACGTCTTCGCGGCAAGCACCGCCCTGACTTTACCCCTCATGTTGATACCGGCGATCACATCGTTGTTATCAACGCTGAAAAGGCCGTGTTCACTGGCAACAAGCTGGAAGACAAGGTCTATTACCGCCACACCGGTTATCCGGGCGGTATCAAGTCCACGACCGCTGGCAAGATCCTTTCCGGCCGCTTCCCGGAGCGCGCCATTGAAATGGCTGTGAAACGCATGATGCCGCGCGAAAGCTCGCTGTCGCGCAAGCAGTTCGGCAAGCTGCGCGTTTACGCCGGCACCGAGCACCCGCACACTGCACAGGCGCCTGAAGTTGTAGACTTCAAGGCGATGAACCGCAAAAACTCGAAAACGGCCTGATAAATATGACCGACACCTCGAACTCGCTGCAAGACCTTGGCACCCTGACGGGCGCGCCTTCTGCTGAACCGGTTAAATCCGTTGAGCCGAAGATCGATGCTCAGGGCCGCGCTTATGGCACCGGCCGCCGCAAGGAAGCCGTCGCCCGCGTCTGGATCAAGCCAGGTTCCGGCAAGATCATCATCAATGGCCGCGATCAGGAAACGTACTTTGCGCGCCCTGTTCTGCGCATGGTCATCGCTCAGCCGCTGATCGAAGCTGGCCGCGCCACCGAGTTTGATGTGATCGCGACGGTCAAAGGTTCGGGCCTCATGGGCCAGGCCGGCGCTGTTCGTCACGGCATCTCCCGCGCCCTCGTTGCGTATGAGCCAGGCCTGCGCGCCGTTCTGAAGCCGTTCGGCTTCATGACCCGCGACCCGCGCGTTGTTGAGCGTAAGAAGTACGGCAAAGCGAAAGCACGCCGCAGCTTCCAGTTCTCGAAGCGCTAATCGCAGCAGCATATTCAATGTCTGGCGGGCGCTTCGGAAACGGAGCGCCCGTTTGTTTTTGCCCTCATTTTCGCGGATGCGCGCCATGAACCCCAAGGTTTTCATTGATGGCGAGGCCGGGACAACCGGCCTTCAGATTGCCGAGCGGTTGAAGAGCCGCAAGGATATCGAGTTGATCTCGATCCATGCCGACAAACGCAAGGATGTCGAGGAGCGCGCGCGGCTGATCAACAAGGCCGATGTTGTCGTCCTCTGCCTGCCCGATGATGCGGCCCGGCTTGCCGTCAGCCTGGTGACCAATCCGAACACCGTGATCATTGATGCGTCCACCGCGCATCGGGTTTCGCCGGGCTGGGTCTATGGCTTTCCCGAATTGGACCGGAGCCAACGCTCGGTGATCTCGGCGGCCAAGCGCATTTCCAATCCGGGATGCTATCCCACAGGCTTCATCGCGCTGGTTCGCCCGTTGGTGAAAGCTGGTCTCGTCCCGCATGACTGGCCGGTGAGCGTGAATGCCGTGTCGGGCTATTCGGGCGGCGGCAAGCCGATGATCGCCGAGTTCGAGACACGCGAAACCCAGGATAATTTCCGCATCTATGCCCTCGGCCAGCAGCATAAGCACCCGCCGGAAATGAAGAAGTTCTCCGGGCTTTCCCATGTGCCGATGTTTACTCCCGCCGTGGGCCGTTACGCTCAGGGGATGATCGTGGAAGTGCCTCTGCCGCTCTGGGCCCTGCCGGGCAAGCCGGGGCGCAAGGATGTGCACAAGGCGCTTACGGCCGCCTATACGGGCGAGACGTTTGTAAAGGTTATTCCGCTTGCGGACGGAGACGCGATCAAGTCGCTCGACGCCGAAGGCTGCAATGATACCAACCGGCTGGAGCTTTACGTTTTCGGCACGGACGAACAGGCGCGCCTTGTGGCGCGGCTGGACAATCTCGGCAAGGGCGCTTCGGGCGCGGCGGTCCAGAATATCAACATTGCGCTGGGGCTGGATGAGGGCGCGGGGCTGTTGGCTTAAGAGCCCCCTCCGACCCTTCGGGCCACCTCCCCCGCTTCGCAGGGGAGGATAACACCGCGCCATCTCGACCGAAGCGCAACGCTCTTTTCCTCCCCTGCAAAGCGGGGGAGGTGGCAGGCAGCGAAGCTGACTGACGGAGGGGGGGCTACTGCGGTGGGAGGGGGATGTCTTCCAGGCGCACTTTCACATAGCTGCCCGGCGCCGCGCCCAGGCCCATGTCCTTGGGTTCGACGGCTTTGACCTTGCGGCCTGATTTCGGCTTCAGCCAGGCCCACCAGGTGGGCCACCAGCTTCCCGGTGTTTCAGTGGCCGTTTGCAGCCACTCATTGGCCGATCCGGCCTCCAGGCCGGTATTCGTCCAGTGCTGGTATTTCTTTGCGTCCGGATGGTTCACAACCCCGGCGATATGTCCGGACCCGGACAGAACGAAGGTTGCGTTGTCTCCATAGCGTTTTGCCGACCGGAAGACGCTTTCAAAGGGAACGATGTGATCGTCCTTGGAAGCTTGCAGCAATACCGGGATCTCGATGTTACGCATGTCGATCTTCTCTCCGAGTACGGTGTATTCGCCGCGGGCGAGGCGGTTTTCGGCGTAGCATTCGGAGAGGTAGCGTTTGTGGACGGGGCCGGGGATGTTGGTCTGGTCAGCATTCCAGTAGAGCAGGTCGAAGGGGCGGGGCTCCTTGCCGAGCATGTACTGGTCGATGACATAACGCCAGACCAGATCAATCGGGCGGAGCCAGTTGAAGGTCTCGTACATGTCCTTGCCGGGCATGATGCCGCCGTGATTGTCGATAATGCCGTAGACATAGTCCCGGCCCGGCCCATCGGTGAAGACTTTCAGGTCTCCGGCGAGTTCAAAGTCTGACTGCGAGGCAAAGAAGGTGGCCGAGTCGATCTTGTTGTAACCGGTAGCGGCCATGTGGCCGAGAGTGGAGGTCAGCAGGGTGCCGCCGATGCAATAACCAACGGCATTGAGGCTCTTGGCGCCGGAAGCCTGCAAGGCGGCCTCGACGGCGGCATAGATGCCTTTCTTGGCGTAATCGTCCCAAGTGTAGTCTTTCGTAACGCCATCGGCCGAGCGCCAGGAGACGACAAAGACCGTCAGTCCACGGTCAACCAGCCAGCGGATCATGGAGTTCTTTTCCTGGAGGTCCAGAATGTAGAACTTGTTGATCCAGGGCGGGAAGATCAGCAGCGGCTTGGAATAGACCGTTTCCTGCGACGGGGCATACTGGATGAGCTCGATCAGGTCGTTGCGGAAGACGACCTGGCCCGGCGCGGTGGCAATATTCTCGCCGAGTTTGAAAGGGGTTTCGTCGGTCTGGGTGATGTGCAGCTTGCCGCCGCCCTTGCGCACGTCCTCGCGCGCCATGCGGATGCCAGCCAGCACACTTTCCCCGCCGCTCTCGATGAAGGCTTTGAGCGCCTGCGGATTGGTGCCGAGGAAATTGGTGGGCGAGAGGCTGTCGGTCAGCAGCTGCATGAAGAATTTGGCGCGCAGATGGATCGGTTCTTCAAGGTCGGGCGCGCGGTCGGCCAGGCTCATCATCCAGCGGGCGTTAAGATCATAGGCCTTGCGGATGAATTTGAAGGCGGGGTTTGCCTGCCATTCGGGATCGGAGAAGCGCTTGTCTTTTTCCGGTTTCGGCTCGGCGGTAATGCTCTCGGTGACCATCTCCTGCCAGAGGCCCATCCAGCCCTTCATCAGGTCCATATTGGCCTGCATCAGCGCCATGGGATTGCGCGCCAGGCTCATCCCGACCTGGCTGAAGGCATCACCTGCGCCCATCGGGTCGCCCTGAGACACGGTGCCCAGAGGGCCAGAGCCCGTGAGCACTTCGGCGAGGAGAGCCTGAGATTCTGTATTTGCCAGCGCCAGTGTGGTCATCAGCACTTGCAGATGTGCCGGGTCCTGCGCCATCAGCATTGAAGCGATGGAGGGTGTCTCAGACGCTGGTATCTTGTTTCCGCCCATGTGTCGTAGTTTCGCCCGCTTCTTTGGGCTTATCTATCCTTTGGAATGTTTGTCATTTAATGAGCTTAACCATGAAAAACACGGCGATTCCCCTCCTGATTGTGTCTTTCCTGCTTATTGCGGGATGTTCATCTTCGTTTTCGAAGGTGCGGGAATCCGTGAACAACGCCCCAGCCTGGTATGGTGAGCGGCGCACGGAGATCCGCGGCGAGGGGTATCCTGACCTTGCCACGCTTCCCAAAGTGGACCCAAAAAATGTGCCTGGAAGTACACTGAAGTCGCGCCTCGATCTGGGCAGTGAACTTGCGCAAGCCTTTGCAGACCCCCGAGCGGACGTGGCGGTGGGCGGAGCAGAGGAAATCCGCGCCATCGCCGCGAGCATGATTGGGGGTTTTGGCGCTATCCCGCCGGAATCCGATTTCCTCACCGAAGCCGAAATCGCTGCCATCCGCAGCAAGTTCAACGTTCCCCGCGTCACACAAGACGAATTTTGAGATCTCCGAAAATGAACACCGACTTTCACAAGATCCGGCGCCTTCCGCCTTACGTGTTTGAACAGGTGAACCGCACCAAGGCGGCGCTGCGCGCCAAGGGCGCCGACATCATCGACCTCGGCATGGGCAACCCTGACCTGCCTACGCCCAAACATATCGTCGACAAGCTGGTCGAGACCGCCCGCAAGCCCGACGTTAACGGCTATTCCGCCTCGCGCGGCATCCCGGGCCTGCGCCGGGCGCTGACCGATTATTACAAGCGCCGCTTTGATGTGACGCTGGACAAGGACCGGGAGGTGATCGTCACGCTCGGTTCCAAGGAGGGCTTTGCCAACCTTGCCCAGGCGATCTCTGCGCCCGGCGATGTGATCCTGGCGCCCGACCCGTCCTATCCGCTGCACCATTTCGGTTTCATCATTGCCGGCGCCTCGATCCGCGGCGTGCCCGCCCATACGCCTGAGCAGTATCTCTCAAACCTCGGCCGGGCGGTGAAGTATTCCGTGCCGCCGCCAACGGCGATGGTGCTCTGCTTCCCGTCCAACCCGACGGCGGCGGTGTGCGATCTCGACTTCTACAAAGAGGCCGTGAAGTTCGCCAAGAAGCATGACCTCTGGGTGCTCTCCGACCTTGCCTATAACGAGATCTATTTCGAGGAGCCCACGCCCTCGATCCTGCAGGTGGACGGGGCAAAAGACATCGCGGTGGAATTCACCACCATGTCGAAGACCTATTCCATGGCCGGCTGGCGGATGGGCTTTGTGGCGGGCAATGAGAAGCTCGTTGGCGCGCTTGCCCGGGTGAAATCCTATCTCGATTACGGCGCGTATACGCCGATCCAGGTGGCCGCTGTGGCCGCGCTTGACGGGCCGCAGGAATGCGTGGCCGAGACACGGGCGATTTACAAGGCGCGCCGCGATGTGCTGGTGGACAGCTTCACCCGCGCCGGCTGGCCGGTGCCGAGCCCCAAGGCCTCGATGTTTGCCTGGGCGCCGATCCCGGAACAGCTGCGCCATCTGGGCAGCCTTGAGTTTGCCCTGCAGCTCATCAACGAGGCGCATGTGGCCGTGGCGCCCGGCGCCGGCTTTGGCGAGCATGGGGACGATTATGTCCGCATCGCGCTGGTGGAAAATGAGCAGCGCATCCGCCAGGCGGGCCGCAACATCCGGAAGTTCCTCGCCTCGCGCGGCGTGAAGGAGATCAAGCCGGCGGTGGCGGCTGCGGAGTAGGGTGCCTCCAGAGATGCTAATTTTTTTCCAGCGGACCGCGATTTTCTTCGTAGTCCGCTGGGACCTCTGGAAAGACGATTACACCGTTGCTCTCTAGCATTACTCTTCTACAAGCGGAGGCAAAGCTGTCATTTCGGTTCTCCCGTAGATACCTCACGATTCCAAATAGGTCTGTTGTGGACACTAACCCGATGTTGGTCGTGGTCGCCGACAATTTACATTTGGCAGTGAAAGTTTCGGAGCGTAATTCCGGCGCGGTAAAGCGGTAACCATTTCCAAATAAAATCCCCTTGGCGGGAACTAGAACTTCATCTCTTTGCAGATCTTCATGAATATTCATCGATAACTGCCTGAGCTTGTCGATATTAACGGCTTTTGTGTCTTTTCCTTCGGCTTCTCCAATTAATCTGCCATCGGAGCATTTAAATACTGCATCAAATTCGGAATTTTCGTCTTGAAACTGCTCAGCGTGAAATCCAAGAATGCGGAGTGCGGCAATAATTGCCTGCTCTAGCGGCCGGCCCTTCTCATACAAAAGCGCTCGCAATTCTCCAGCCGACTGTAACTCGCTTTCCACCTTCTCTTTTGCCGCAATCGCTCTCTCTACAGATTCTTGTGCAAGCAGCAGTTCCTGTTTGAGCCGGTGCTCTAATTGGGTCGCGTAAGATTCATGATTGGCCCAATCAGGTTCTGGAGATCGCTCCAAACCTTTGCGAATTGAAGAGTCCAATTGGACGAGAGATTTGATCAAGCGAGAGGCAAACTGCCTACCTTCGCTTGACCAGTCCCAGCCCTCATCATCATCTTCGATGAAACGCTCATTTTGAAAGTCAATGCTAGGAAGAAGTATCAACGATCCATTGGATGCTTGGTTACGAAAAACCAAGCTTACGGGGCGTTCTCCCGTTGTTGTAACTATCGAAGCATTCTTTAAAGACTTAGGGAAAGTTGATTTGTACTCGGAGTACTGCTCGAACTCATTCCAATAATCTTGGAAGGCGTCCTTGTATGGTTCAGCAAGTTTCATTCTGCTTCCGGTGGCCGATACCGGGACGTCCGAAATTGGAATTGATTTGTAATTGCTGAATAACTCAACGTGGCGAGTAACTTTCTGATTACGTCCGGTCCCGGATGTATTTTTGGTTCCAGTTGCGACAAAGACTTCTACGACTTCAGTTAGGAATACGAATACTGTCCTGCCGCAATCTACAGCATCTTTGATCTGATGCCGCCAATGAGCGCAGGCATCTTTTAGCCGGAAGGATTTGGTATCGCTCAAGCAGAGCTTACCTTGGTATTCAGAATCTTCATATCCAGAGTATGCTATTCTAGAAATAGAGGGCGAAAATAAAATTATATCCCAATCCAGCAAAGACGCCTTGCTGTCGAACTCTTGATATTCGACTTCATCGCTTGCCAGATCGAAACCTACTCTGAGTATCTTTTTCGTCATCTTCTTTCCATGCGCTTTGTCGCGCCGCGCTGTAGACTTTTGTGGCAGCTTATCCGATTTCTGCAAACATCCCATTTGATAGAATAATCTTCCATCTGCGGTGCTGCGGATAAAACACTATTTGGTATCTCGGCATATCCGAGATTTCCGACAGAGCGGTTCGAGCGGCGCCATTTCTGCTTCCAGTCCAATTACGCCGAGCCAGCGCAATTCCCTGACCTGAAACACGCAGTTTTTGCGCCTTTAAGGTCAGAGAGTGGCGATTGGCCAGTCAGGGGAGCGCGCGATGTCGAAGGACAGTTTGGGGGACGGGACTTGCTATATCTGCAAGGCGCCGCTGGCCCCGCTGGTGTCGATCTGCTGGAAGTGCGGTTATTCCCAGCTGCCTAATCCGCAGGGTGATGGGAAGGGTGAGGGTTCAGCGCCCAAACCGGAGCCGGACCTCAAGAAGCGGCTGGATTTGGGCAAGGCCGATTTCAAAGCTGGCTTCAAGAAAAAGTAGGGTTCATCAAGGCCAACGGCCGCAATGCACCTTATGGCCGGGGGGGATGGTGCATTGCACTTCGCTTAATGCACCCTACGGGAGGCTTGCCCCTTCCAAGGTTGCGTCAAAAAGGCTAGGCAGCAGCCCGAACCGTAAGAGATGAAAAGGGGCGCCTTGTGGGGCCTTTGAGAATTGGAATTGCTGGCCTCGGTCATGTGGGCGCCGGGCTGATTGAACTGGTGCAACGTCAGGACCGCCTGCGCCTGCCGGGCAAGGTCGAGATTGCCGGTGTGAGCGCACGCTCGCAGAACCGCAACCGGCCGGTGAATACCGATGCCTATACCTGGTTTGATGACGCCGCGACGCTGGCCGAAGACCCCAATGTGGACGTGTTTGTCGAGCTGATCGGCGGATCGGATGGCCCGGCCAAGTTTGCCGTGGAATCGGCGCTTCGGGCGGGCAAGCATGTGGTGACCGCCAACAAGGCGCTGATCGCCAAGCATGGCAACATGCTGGCCGCGCTGGCCGCCGAGAAGCAGGTGGACCTGCTGTTTGAAGCGGCTGTGGCTGGCGGCATTCCGGTGGTGCGCGTGCTGCGCGACAGCCTGGCGGGCACCGAAGTGACCCGGGTTTCGGGCATTCTGAACGGCACCTGCAATTTCATCACGTCCACGATGCTGGAGACCGGGCGGTCCTATGAGGACGTTCTGGAGGAAGCCCAGAAGCGCGGCTATGCCGAGGCGGACCCGACGCTGGACGTTTCGGGCATGGACGCGGCCCATAAGGCGGCGATCCTGTCGGCGATTGCCTTCTCGGCGGATCTTGATTTCTCGAAGGTTTCGGTGCGCGGTATTGAGGATATAGGCCTTCTGGACCTGCGCCTGGCTGACCGGCTGGGCTTCCGCATCAAGCTGATTGCCGAAGGCGTTCTGACGCCGGGCGGCGTTGTCTGCCGGGTGGAGCCGATGGCGCTGCCGCTTGGACATTCGCTGGCGCGGATTGATGGGTCGCTGAACTCCGTGCGTGTGGAAGGTGATCCACTTGGCGCGGTGGTGCTGACCGGCCCCGGCGCAGGCTCCGGCCCGACAGCGAGCGCTGTGATGGGCGATGTGGCCAAACTCTTCCGCCCGGCCATCCGCAATGCCTTTGGCCGCGCGCAGCACCATGTGGCCCAGCCTTTCGTGGCGGGCGGGCAGGAGGAGGTGTCGCCTTTCTTCCTGCGCGTGCGCCTGACCGACAAGCCCGGCACGCTGGCGGCGCTGACTGAAGCGCTGGCCGAAGAGGGCGTGTCTGTGGACAAGCTGCTCCAGGATTCGGCCGATGAAAGCGGCGCCAGCCCTGTGGCTGTGGTGACGCATCGCTGCCCGCGCCGGCAGATCCTCTCTGCCATTGCCCGCATCGAGGCGCTCGGCGTTACCGTGGACGCGCCCCGACTGATCAGAATCGAAACGGCAAGCTAATTGCTTAGGCCGCTTACAGAAAATGAATGATGACCCGATTTCGGAGAAAAACCTATGGATAACAGCGTTCTGACCTCCAGCCTTGCCGATGCAATGGTAAATGTTGCGGAACTGGCTGCGATTGCGGCGTCCCGCCTTGTGGGACACGGGGATGAGAAGAAGGCAGATGCGGCCGCTGTGGACGCCATGCGGACGGCTTTCAACGCGGTGGACTTCAAAGGCCGGGTCGTGATCGGCGAGGGCGAGCGCGACGAAGCGCCGATGCTTTACATTGGCGAGGAAGTCGGCACCGGGAACGGCCCGGAAATCGACATCGCGCTGGACCCGCTGGAAGGCACGACGCTGACGGCGAAAGCCATGCCGGACGCCTGCGCCGTTCTGGCGATCGCGCCGCGTGGCGGCCTGCTGCATGCGCCCGACACCTATATGGACAAGATCGCCATTGGCCCCGGCTATCCTGAAGGCATCATCAGCCTTGAAGCGAGCCCGGCTGAAAACATCAAGGCCCTCGCCAAGCACCGCAAGCGCAAGGTTGAAGACATGACCGTGTGCGTGCTTGATCGCCCGCGCCACCAGGCCATCATCGACTCGCTGCGCTCTGCCGGCGCGCGCGTTGTTCTGATCACGGACGGTGACGTGGCCGGCGTGATTGCCACAACCGATCCGCTGACCGGGATCGACATGTATGTCGGCCAGGGCGGAGCGCCGGAAGGCGTGCTGGCGGCGGCCGCGCTGAAATGCGTGGGCGGGCAGATGCTCGGCCGTCTCGTCTTCCGCAATGAGGACGAGAAGAAGCGCGCCAGCCGCACCGGCATCACCGATTTCGGCAAGACCTACAGCCTCAATGAGCTTGCCTCGGGCGAGACCGTGTTCTGCGCGACGGGCGTGACCAAGGGCACGCTGCTCGACGGTGTGGTCCAGAAAGATGGCCGTATTCATACGCATACGCTGGTGATGACCTCGACGAATGGCATGGTCCGCAATGTGCGGTCGTCGCGCCGCATCTGATACGGGGCTTTCTGTCCTTTGAAAAAGAACACCGGTGGGGCAGGGCTTCGCCGGTGTTTTTCGTTTGGGGGTGCGCGGGCGGCCGGAACGCGCGGGGCGCGGCCGGTGGGTGAGTGCTTGCGGAGAGCGCCCCCACCCTATCCCTCCCCCAAGTCTGGGGGAGGGGACCTGTTGTGGGTGGGGAGAGGAGAGGGTTTTCACGGAGGGCGACGTGCCCCCTCCCCATGACTATGGGGGCTGCGAGGACAAGCAATCGCATGGCGATTGCCCGAGCTGCGGGGTGGGGCTGCTCTCGGCTAGGAGGTGTTGGCGCTTGGGGCTCCCCCCTCCGTCCGCTTCGCGTCCACCTCCCCCGCTTCGCAGGGGAGGATACCCGCGTTTGGGGCTGAGGGGTTGGCCGGCGGAGG
>PHEH01000016.1:0-63297 GCA_002841155.1 Alphaproteobacteria bacterium HGW-Alphaproteobacteria-18 | reverse complement strand
TGAGATTTCTGGAAATCGCGGCTTTGCAGCAGGTTTGGGGGGAATAATGGTGGATAGGCTTCGTTTTTATGGAGAGGTGCCCCACCCTATCCCTCCCCATAGCCATGGGGAGGGGACCTGTTGTGGTTGGGGAGAGGTCGGGTTTCAGCGATGGGTGAGTTGCCCCCTCCCCATGACTATGGGGAGGGTTGGGGTGGGGTGGCTATCGGCCTTCACTGCCGTTGGAGTTTTCCGCAAAAACTCCAACGAAGCTCCAACAAAACTCCAACGGCTGTTCAGCCTGGGCGGTTGAGGGGCAGGTCTTCCAGGCCGAAGAGGGCGTATTGGAGGCTTTGGGCGATGCGGCCGGCGCGGTCCATGAAGAAGGGGATGGCGGCCGGCGAGCTGGTGGTTTCGCGCAAGGTTTGCTCGAAGAGGGCGAGCCAGAGGTTGAAGTGGACTTGCTGGATGTGGCGGTGCTTGAAATGGGCGGGGACCGGACGGCCGGAATAGCGGCCCGTGCCGAGGGCGACTGAGGACCAGAAATTCTTCATGGTTTCAAGGTGCGGGGTCCAGTCCGAGATGGCGGTTTCGAAGACGGGGCCGAGGACCGGATGGGCGCGGACGTTTGTGTAGAAGGTATCGACCAGGGTGGAGATGAAGGCTTCATCGATGCCCATTTCGGCGGCTTGTGCGCGGAGTTCCTCGCGGCGTTCTTCGGCGCTGCGGACGCGAAACTCGGTCATTTCGGGCTCCTTTGCGGGACATTCCCGGACAGATCAGGACAAATCAGGACAGTTTGGGACACTAGCGGGACACGGCAAGTCACCGGGATACGTAATTGACCGGGGCTGCGGCCTAAAGGCGCCGGGCGAGCACGATGTCGTCATAGACCCGCTCGCCGACCTGGAACTGGCGGGTGCCGGCGAGGTCGAAGCCATTCTTCTTGTAGAAGGCGATGGCGCGGTGGTTGTCTTCATAGGTGCCGAGCAGGAGGCGCGGCGCGCCGCGCTGGCGGGCGTCTTCGAGGGCGGCTTCCATGAGGCGGGGGCCGGTGCCGGTGCCCTGGAAGCGGTGGAGGACGTAGATGCGTTTGAGCTCGATATCGCCGGGCTCCAGCGGGAGGGGGAGGTCTGGCGGGCAGTTGACCGCGTAGCCGACCGGGGCGCCGGTTCTGCTGTATTCGGCGAGCCAGACCGAGCAGGCGGGATCGGCAAGGTAGGCGGCATAGACCTCGCGCGAATGCTGGCGGGTGCAGTGGGCGACCATCGCGTCTCCGTCGATGTCGAGCGTGTAGCTGTCGATGAAGGTGGCCACGCCGATATGGGCGAGGCGCTCGGCGTCCTGGGCCTGCGCGCGGCGGATCGTGATGTCGTTCATGCGGTGGGCGCGCCCTCGCAGCGGGCGAGGAGGGCGTCTATGGCGGCGGTGGCCTGTTCGACGCGGCCTTCCCAGGGGCCGGTAATGAGCGTGTACGGAGTACCTGCTGCCTCGATCAGCTCGACGAAACGGTCATGCATCCAGCCGCGGATCTTTTCGCCATCGCGCACGCCATCTTGCACGAAGGGCACTTCGGGGGTGGGGATGAGGTAGAGGTCGACCTGATCGCGGTTGCCGATGGCGTCGACTTCCGCGTGGCGCCGGCCGGCATAGCGTTCGTACCAGGTGGCGGTGGCGAAGGCGTTGGTATCGGCAAAGAGGAGGCGGTTGGCGCGGGTGGCGGCTTCGTTTTCGCGACGCTGCTGTTCCTGCGCGATGTGGATGAAATCCTCATCGGTCCATTCGGGAATGTCGCCGCCTTTCAGCGACTGGGCGGCGAGTTTCTGCTCCCAGAGTTCGCGGCCGAACTCGGCGACCCAGACCGTGTTGTAGTGCGCTGCCAGCTCTATGCAGAGCGTGGTCTTGCCGGTGGACTCTGCGCCGATGAGGACGACGCGCAGGGGTTTGCTGCAGCTCATGCTTTTACGGCCTTCCGCCATTCGAGAAGGCCCATGACGGACAATACCAGGAAGACGCCGTAGAGCAGGGCGGTCAGATAGAGGCCGTTATAGAGGCAGAACGGGATGTAGATGATGTCGGCCGCGATCCACAGCCACCAGCATTCCAGGATCTTGCGGCTCTGCGCCCATTGCGCGGCGAGGCTGATGGAGGTGACGAGGGCGTCCCAGAATTTGGTGGCGCCGCCCGCTTCATCGAGGAGGCGATAGAGGAGCGCGGTGCCCCCGGCGATGCCGAGGATCGTGAGCAGCCATTCGAGGCGCGGGGCGCGGCGGACTTTGAGGGCGCTGCGGTTTTCGCCGCCATAGAGCCAGAGATACCAGCCAGCGAGATTGATGACGAAGAAGATGAGCTGGAGGCCGGCGGTGGCGAAGAGCTGGGACTGGTAGAAGACGAAGGCGTAGATGCCGACGGTGATCAGGCCGAGGGGAAAGTTCCAGATGTTCTGGCGGGTGACCAGCCAGACGCAGAGGACGCCGGTGACGAAGGCGATGGCTTCAAGCGGGTGGGCGGCGCCGGTGCGCCAGGCGGCAAAGGCGATGGCGGAGGTGATGAGGACGAGGCCGGTGAGGAGGGCCAGGCTGGGCGTGCGGGGAGGGGCTGATGTGGTCACGTGTTTGCGGGCCCTTTTCGCCGGGCGCCACACACCCCTCTCCCTCGGGAGAGGGGCAGGGGTGAGGGGGACCTATGCCAGCCATGAAGCGCCAGGGGGAGGTGTTGTGCCCCCTCACCCCCAACCCCCTCTCCCAAGGGAGAGGGGGCTTCAGGGGTTGCGCCCCAGGCGGCTTGCTTCACGCTTTGCCCATCTCGATTTCGAGGTTCTGGGCGACTTTTTCGATGAAGCCTTCGGTCGTCAGATAGCCCTGGTCGGGGCCGACGAGGAGGGCGAGGTCTTTGGTCATGAAGCCGGCTTCGACGGTCTTGATGATGGTCTGCTCAAGGGTCTGGGCGAACTTGCGCACTTCGGGGGTCTCGTCCATGCGGCCGCGATGGTCGAGGCCCTGCGTCCAGGCGTAGATCGACGCGATCGAGTTGGTCGAGGTGGCTTCGCCCTTCTGGTGGGCGCGGTAGTGGCGGGTGACGGTGCCGTGGGCGGCTTCGGCTTCGACGGTCTTGCCATCGGGGCTGAGCAGTACCGACGTCATCAGGCCGAGCGAGCCGTAGCCTTGCGCCACGGTGTCGGACTGAACGTCGCCATCATAGTTCTTACAGGCCCAGACATAACCGCCCGACCATTTCATGGCGGCGGCGACCATGTCGTCGATGAGGCGGTGTTCGTAGGTGCCTTTGAATTCGGCGAACTTGGCTTTGAACTCTTTGTCCCACTCTTCCTGGAAGATGTCCTTGAAGCGGCCGTCATAGGCTTTGAGGATCGTGTTCTTGGTGGAGAGGTAGACCGGGAGCTTCCGTTGAAGCCCGTAATTGAACGAGGCGCGGGCGAAATCGCGGATCGACTCGTCGAGGTTGTACATGCCCATGGCGATGCCGGCGCTCGGGAAATCGAACACTTCCCGCTCGATGACCTTGCCGTCTTCGCCTTCGAATTTCATCGTCAGCTTGCCCTTGCCGGGGACGAGGAAATCGGTGGCGCGGTACTGGTCGCCGAAGGCGTGGCGGCCGATGATGACGGGCTTGGTCCAGCCCGGCACCAGGCGCGGGATGTTGGAGATGACGATGGGCTCGCGGAAGACGACGCCGCCGAGGATGTTGCGGATGGTGCCGTTGGGCGACTTCCACATCTTCTTCAGGCCGAATTCCTCAACGCGGGCTTCATCTGGCGTGATGGTCGCGCATTTGACGGCGACGCCGTATTTCTTGGTGGCTTCGGCCGAGTCGATGGTGATCTGGTCGTCGGTTTCGTCGCGCTTCTGGATCGAGAGATCGTAGTATTTCAGGTCGATATCGAGGTAGGGGTGGATCAGCTTGTCCTTGATGAGCTGCCAGATGATCCGGGTCATCTCGTCCCCGTCCATCTCCACAATCGGGTTTTTGACCTTGATCTTCGCCATGTTTTAGAATCCTTGCGCTGCGTACAGTTTGCGGGGGCTATAGCAGACCCACAGGCCGCGTCAAAACCCGGAAAGATAGCCAGTTATGCAAGGCAATCCTGCAATTATCCTTCACGCGCCCCAGCTGGGGGAAAACATCGGCGCGGCGGCGCGCGTTATGCTGAACTTTGGGCTGAGCGACCTGCGGCTGGTGAAGCCGCGCGACGGGTGGCCGAGCGTGACGGCCGAGGCGATGTCGGCCGGGGCGCTGTCGCAGGGGATAGAGGTACAGGTGTTCGAGACCCTGGAAGCGGCGATGACGGGGGTGACCTTTACGATTGCCACGACGGCGCGGCCGAGGGGGATGGAGAAGGCGGTGTTCGGGGCGCCTGAAGCCGTCAGCGCGCTCAAAAGCCAGGCGGGGCAGTGCGCGGTGCTGTTTGGGGGGGAGAAATCGGGCCTGCCGAATGAGGCGGTGGCGCTGTGTGACGCGATCCTGACCTATCCGGTGAACCCGGATTTTTCCTCGCTGAACCTGGCGCAGGCGGTCGGCGTGTTCTGTCACCAATGGGGGGCGAGCGAAGGGCTGGCGGGGAAATTTGACGGGGAGACCGAGGGGCTGGACGCGCCGGCGCCGCGCGAGGAGCTGATCGGGATGTTCGAGCATTTCGAGGCGGAGCTGGAGCGGGCGGGCTATTTCTATCCGCCGGAAAAGACGCCGGTGATGGTGACCAATCTGCGCAACGCCCTGGTGCGCGCGCAGTGGACGCAGCAGGAGGTGCGCACCTTCCGAGGGGCGATCAAGGCGCTGGCGCTGGGGCGCGGCAAGGCGCGGGTGGTTAGGGAGGAGTGAGGGGGGCGGAAACCTCCTGCCGTTTCCCCACTGAGGCGGGAAAAAACTCCACGAGATTACAGGAAGTGTCAGGCCGCGCGGCGGACTTTTGCGAACCAGGCTTTCGCCTTTTCGCGGCGCAGTCTGGAGACGCGGTCGCTGAAGACCTTGCCGTTCACATGATCGATCTCATGCTGAAGGCAGACGGCGAGCATCCCGTCGGCGGTCAGTTCCTGGGTGGCACCGCCGAGATCGCGGAAACGGACGGTGACGGAGGCCGGACGCTCGACCGGCAGGTCATAACCCGGCATTGAGAGGCAGCCTTCGAGATTGGTCTCGGTGGTGGCGGAGGCGGTGAGGATTTCCGGATTGATCAGCGCCATACGGTGCCGGCGGCCCGAACGGTCCGGCACGTCGACCACGATCATTCGCTTCGGAACGCCAATCTGAATGGCGGCGAGGCCGGCGCCGTTTTCCCGGTCCATGACCTGGAACATATAATCTGCCAGCGCGCGGATATCGTCGTCGATATCGAGGATTGCTGCTGAAGGCTCGCGCAGGCGCGGATCGTCGATGGGTACAATCGGATCATCCGGCATTGCGTGCTCCTGTGTCAGGCTGCTGAGGCACCAGAATACATCAGATTGCCGGATCGGTAAAACGCGGGTGCGCCCTTTCCGTACGCTCATTCCCGCGGAGGCGGTGGAGGTGAGGGGCTTTCGCCACGCGCCCAAACAGTTAGCGAGTTCTTAAGAAACTCGTGGGAATTTTCTACTCAATCATGAAGCAAAGAATTTGCGGAAACGGGCGGTCTGGCGGATGGCGCGCGGGCCGGTTTTCTTCTGTGTGGAGCGCTTCCTGATTGCCCCTTGCGAACAATGATGGAGATGACCTGTGTCGCAAACTGCTTATCTGGTTTCCTGCGAAGTTCTGTGTGGCGAGGGGAGCGATGGCGCCCTGGAAGGCATGGACAGCGCCTATGTGATCGTTGGCGTCTATGCTGCCAATGACGAAGAAGCGATGACCAAGATCGAAGCCTCGCTTGAGGAAGAAGGCTATGGCCTGGTGGAGGCCGACTGGATCGCGCCGGCCGCCGATATGGAATGGGAAGACGCCGAAGCCGCCGCCGAGGCCGCTGACCTGGTGGCGCGTCTGGCGACCATTCCCGATGAGGTGGTCTATGGGCCGCTCTATCCGATGATCGAGGAAGACGACGAGGAAGAGGTGGACGAGGCGGCCTGAGGGGGCTTGGGTTTTTAAGGATTGAATGGGGAAAGAGAGGCGGCCACTCCGGGGAGTGGCCGTTTTTTTTGTGCGCTCATTGGGCGCTGGCGCAGTCGCGGCTTTATACGGAGCGTTAGGCCCTGTCCTCCAACGCGATGCTGCAAGCCGGGGGAAAGTGTGCTTAGTTTCCTGCCACTGAACTTGTGGAGGGAAATCATGTTGGCGAAGAAAGTATGGCTGGGGGCATCTGCGGCGGCGCTGGTGCTGGCGGCTTGCGGGCAGCGTGTGGAGACTAAAAACGGCGAGACGGCGCCTGCGGCTGCGGAGGTCACGGTCAATGAGGGCGAGCCCGTTGACGGGGAGGTGACGCTGAGCGTGCCGGCGACGGCCATGGCAGGCACCGAAATTGCGCTGGCCTTCACCGGCCCGGCCAATGCGCGCGACTATATCGACATCGTGCCGAGGGGGTATGAGCAGACGTCCGGCGAGCTGGCCTATATCTATGTTCCGGCGGCGGTGGCGGGCGGCATGCTGCGCGTGGTGACGGCGCCGGGAGAGTATGATGTCCGCTATGTGCTCGACCTGAATGGCGCCCGGTCGGTCAAGGCGGCGCAGCCGCTGACCGTGACGGCGGCAGAGGCGACGCTTGACGCACCGGCCAGCGCATCGGGTGGTGAAACGCTGAGCGTTGCCTGGACCGGGCCGGCGGGACAGGGGGATTATATCGATCTCGTCCGCAAGGGCCATGGCGCAACTTCGGGCGAGATCACCTATGCCTACGCAGCCAGTGGCAATCCGGCGAGCCTCAACGCGCCGGGCGCGGCGGGCGATTATGAGCTGCGCTATATTCTCGAAGGACCGGGCGGGCGCAGGGTGCTGGCCTCCTCGCCGCTGGCTGTGGCCCTGCCTGAAGCGCAGCTGACAGCGCCGGAGGCGGCAAGCCCCGGTGAGCGCGTGATCGTGGAGTATGAAGGGCCAATGCGCTCTGGCGACTATGTCGACCTGGTGCGGCGGGGTTATATCGCCACGTCGGGCGAGATGGCCTATTTCTATGCCGACGGGCGCTCCGCGAATGAGCTGGTGATGCCGGATGAGGCCGGGGAATATGACATCCGCTATGTGATGGAAGCTCCCGGCGGGCGCGCCGTGCTGGCGAAGCAAACGATCCGGGTCGAGTAGGAGCTGACGGGCGAGTAGGGGCCTTTGTTCCCAAGCCTGTCCAGAGAAAGAGAAACGGCCACTCCGGGGAGTGGCCGTTTTTGTTTTTAGCGGGTCTGGGGCAACTTACTTGCCCTTCCACACAGGCGCGCGTTTTTCGATGAAGGCTTTGGGGCCTTCTTTGAAGTCTTCGGTGCCCACGATGCTGGCGAAGGCGACGCCGGAGTCTTTCCAGAGTTCTTCGTCGGTCTTGCTGGTGGCGCTGATCGCGACGGCGCGGCTGGCGGCGACGGCGAGGGGGGCGTTGGCGGTGATGCGGGCGGCGAGCTTTTCGGCTTCGGCCATCACTTCGGCTTCGGGGACAACCTTGTTGACCATGCCAAGTTCGTAGGCGCGTTGCGAGGAGAGCGGGTCACCGGTCAGGATGGCTTCCAGGGCGACGGCCTTGCCGATCTGGCGGGGCAGGCGGAAGAGGCCGCCCGCGCCGGCGACGAGGGAGCGTTTGACTTCCGGCAGGCCGAAATTGGTGTCGTCGGCGGCGATGATCATGTCGCAGGAGAGGGCGATCTCCGTGCCGCCGGCCAGCGCTGAGCCGGTGATCGCGGCGATGAGGGGCTTGGTGCGCTCGCGCTTGGCGATGCCGGCGAAGCCACCCTTTTTGGTGGAGAGGGCGCCGCCATTGCCGGCGGAGATTTCTTTCAGGTCTGCGCCCGCGCAGAAGGCCTTGCCGACAGCGGTGAGGATGCCGACCCAGACTTCGGGGTCTGATTCCATCTGGTCGAGCGCGGCTTCCATGGTGGCGGCCATTTCGCCATTGATGGCGTTGCGGGCTTCCGGGCGGTTCATCGTGATGATCGCGACATGGCCTTTTTTGACGTATTCGACGGGCATAGTGGGTCTCTCCCTTAAACTGAGTTGCACTCAGCTAAGAGGGTTTCCGCAACGTCGCGCAAGAACCCCTCTTGCGCGACGTTGGGGCAAGGGGGCGAAGAGTTGCGTCATGAAGCTGACACTCGACCCCCAATATGAAGCCTTTCGCGCAGAGGTCTCTGAGACGCTCGCGAAGAACGCTCATCTCGCGCCCACGTCTGAGGACAAGGGCTACAAGAACGCCAAACGGATCGCCTGGCAGAAACTGCTGATCGGCAGCGGGCTGGCGGCGCGCACGATCCCCAAGGAATATGGGGGATATGGCGCCGAGCCGGACATCCTGAAATCGCGGATCATCGCCGAGGAATTTGCGCGCACGCGCATTCCGGGGCCAATGGCTGGGCAGGGCATTTCGATGTTTGTGCCGACGCTGTTGGAGCTCGGCACTGAGGCGCAGAAGCAGGCCTATATCCGCCCGACGATCGAAGGCGAGATGATCTGGTGTCAGGGCTATTCGGAGCCGGGCGCGGGGTCTGACCTCGCCGCGGTGCGCACCAGCGCGGTTGAGGACGGCGATCATTATGTGATCAATGGCTCGAAGATCTGGACCTCGACGGCGAAACAGGCCGACATGATGTTCTGCCTTGTACGGACAGACCCGAATGCGAAGAAGCATGAAGGGATTACCTACATCACCTTCCCGATGTCGACACCGGGCATCGAGGTGCGCCCGCTCGTCGATATGACGGGGAGCGCGAACTTCAACGAGGTGTTCTTTACTGATGTACGCGTGCCCAAAAGCGGCGTGATCTTTGCGCCCAACAAGGGCTGGCAGGTGGCGAATGCCACGCTGACCCATGAGCGCGGCATGCTGGGCGACCCGAATGCGACCAAGGCGCGCCTGCTGGAACTCATTGCGCTGATGAAAACCGAGACGGTGAACGGGCAGCGCCTGATCGACAATCCGGTGCTACGCGACCGGCTGATGAAGCTGCAGGCGGAAGTGTATGCGATGCAGGCCAACGGCCTGCGCATCACGACGAGCCGGCTTCAGGGGCAGCCTGCGGGGCTGGCGGGGCTGGTGGTGAAGTTGCAGGGGTGTGATCTCAATCACGAGATTGCGCGCCTGGCGATTGATGCGCTCGGCGAGCTTGGCATTCTCTATGAGGAGGGCGAGCATCTGCGCAGCGACGGGGCGTGGCAGTGGCGGTATATGTATGACCTAGGCCTGATCATCGGCGGGGGCACCGCGCAGATCCAAAAGAACATCATTGCAGAACGCGGCCTCGACATGCCACGTGAGCCGAAGCTGGCGAAGGCCTGAACCCATGGAATTTGCACTTTCTGAAGACCAGCGCATGCTGCAGGACAGCCTCAAGGGCGTTCTGAGCGAGGCGGCGCATCTTGACCGTATCCGGAAGATCGCAGCTGGCGAAACCGGGGAAGGCGCGGCGCTGGATGCGGCGCTTTCCGAGTTCGGGCTTTCGGCGCTGATGGTGCCGGAGGCGGCCGGCGGGCTGGGCCTTGGCGCGCTGGATGCGTGCCTGGTGCAGGAGGCGCTCGGCTATGATGTGGCGCCCTCGCGGTTTCTGGCGACGGCGGTGGCGGCGAAACTGCTTGGCGGCAAGGTGGACATCCTGGGCAATATCGCGGGCGGCGAGGCGAAGTTTGCGCTGGCGCTGACTGAATTGTTCTCACGCCGCGATGGGGCGGGCGTTGAGCTGAAAGGCGGCAAGCTGACGGGGAAATCCCTGCTGGCGCAGTCTGTCGATGGCGCAACGCATATCCTGGTGGCCGATACGGCCGGGGCGGTGCATTCGGTGGAGGCGGCCAAGGCAAGCGTCACCGTGATGCAGACCATCGACCGGACACGGACATTTCATGAGGTTTCCCTCGATGGCGTGGCGCCGCTGGTCAGCGTGACGCCGGACGCCGGGGCGATTGCGTTTGCGCGGTTGCTGGTGGCGGCCGATACGCTGGGCGCGGGCCAGGCGATGATCGACAAGGCGGTGGCCTATGCCAAGGAGCGCCAGCAGTTTGGCCGGGTGATCGGCTCGTTCCAGGCGGTGAAGCACATGTGCGCCGAAATGGCGGCGAAGCTGGAGCCGGCGCGGGCGCTGATCTGGCACGCCGCGCACGCGCTCGACATCGGCGACGCGGAAGGGCCGATGATGGCGAGCCTGGCGAAGGCGCATCTGGCAGAGGTCGGCACCTTCGTGGCGCGGACGGCGACCGAGGTGCATGGCGGGATGGGGTTCACCGATCTTGTGGGCCTGCACTACTGGTACAAGCGCATCGGCGTGAACCGGCAATTGCTGGGCAGCCCGGAGCAGGCGCGCGAGGCAGCGGCGCAATTGCAAGGACTGGTTGTGTAATCAGGCGGCAGGTTAAAAAATGCAATCAGTCCGCGAGTTTTGACTTGTGGTTAACCCTGAGTTGTGCAATCGCTTCAGCAAAATACACGCACTGGTCGTGTTTTGTGGAGGTTGCCCATGTCCGAGATTCAGATTGATTATGCCCGTCTGGCAAAGCGTGCCGAAGAGTTCGGTTTCCGGCGCGGGGAGTTCCTTGACCTGAAGGCGGGTTTGCAGCTCGCTGAGGAGCTAACCGGGCAGGTGATGGCAACCCCGGAGTCGATCACCTGGATTGACAGCCTGACCGGCATGACCGGCTGGGTGACGGGCAGCCCGGTGGACGGGATCTTCATTTCCGTGCCGCTGTCGGCGGCGGGTGTGGCGGCGGTGCGCGATGGCAGTTTCGTGCCCGCCTGGCCGTCTCTGGCGCATGTGTGTTCGGAGGGAGAGGCCTGCGGGGGCGTCTATATCGGCGTCTATGCGGGATCGAACAAGGATGCGCGCCGGCGCGTGATGATGGCGGCGGCGGTGGTGCGGGTGGACATCTTCGGCGCGGTGCCCTGCTTTGCGCGCGGGGCGACGGAGGATGGCAAACGCTCGATGGCTTCGCTGGGTTTCCAGCCAATTGACGGGGGCCTCAGCGATCTGTGGGGGCAGGACCCGCTGCCGCAGGCGCGGGAGGACGCGGCATGAGCCGCTATCCCTCCATCGGAGAACTGGTGCTGGCAAAACCCCTCCCGCCCGGCGCACTGGAAACCTTTTCAGCCCGGCCGGCGCGGACGCTGGAAGAGTATCAGCAGGCGATGGCGATCCGCGCGGCGGTCTATATGGCCGAGCAGGACTGCCCGTATGAGGAGGAATATGACGGCAATGATTTCACGGCCACGCATATGGTCGTCTATGCCGGCGCGCGGCCGATCGGGACCATCCGTGTGCGGTGGTTTGCAGGCTTTGCGAAGGTGGAGCGGACCTCGATCCTGCCGGCATTCCGGGGGACGCCGGCGCTGAAGGTGTTGCTGGCGGAGACATTCGAAATCATTGCGCGCAAGGGATACCGGCTGGCGTTGGCGCAGATACAGGCGCGGCTGTGGCCGACCTGGAGCCGGGTGTTCCGCTGCCGGCTGGTCATCGGGCGGCCGGGCTTTGCCTTTTCGGGCTTTGACTATGCGGAGATGGAGATCCCCGTGCCGCGGCATCCGGAGGTTCTGGATGTGCGGGCGAGCCCGTTGCAGGTGATCCGGCCGGAAGGGGCTTGGGATGTGCCGGGCGTTCTGGATCGCTCGGCAGGGCGGCCAACGGATGGCGTGCAGGCGGCTTGAGGCGGGGCGTGGGCTGTGGCAAACTGCATTATGACACCGGGGGGCATTTTGCGGGGTGAGTGCTTGTCATCCTGGGCGAGCCGGGCCACAACAACGTTGACACCGGCAAGTGCCGGATGCCGTTGCCGATAAATGCCTACCTTAATTCCGACAGCCGGGGCCAGATCCATGTCCGATATCATCCAGAAGCTCGATGCCGCCGCAAAGAGGGCGCCAGTTGTGCCGGTTCTGGTGGTTGAGTCTGCGGCCTCAGCTGCGCCGCTGGCCAGGGCGCTGGAGGAGGCAGGGATCACGATTGCGGAAGTGACGCTGCGCACGGCGGACGGGCTGAAGGTCATCGAGGCGATGCGCAAGGCGGCGCCAGGGCTGATCGTCGGGGCGGGCACGGTGCTAAGTGGGCGCGATGTGGAGGCGGCGCTGAATGCGGGGGCGGAGTTTCTGGTGTCGCCCGGCATGTCGCCAGGGCTGCGCGCGGCGCTGGGCGGGCGGGAGCATCTGATGATCCCGGGCGTTGCCACGGCCAGCGAGGCGATGACGCGGATGGAAGAGGGCTTCCTGCGGCTGAAGCTGTTTCCGGCATCAATTGCGGGCGGTGTTCCCGCGCTCAAGGCGCTGGCGGGGCCATTGCCGCACCTGAAATTCATGCCGACGGGCGGGATCACGGAAGGCGAGGTGGCAGCCTATCTCGGCCAGCCGAACGTGTTTGCCGTGGGGGGCTCCTGGATCGCCAGCCAGGCGGATATTGCGGCCGGAAATTGGGCAAGGATAATCGAAACGGCCCGGCGTCTGCTGACGCCGGCCTGATCTGGCGGCTCAGCGAATGCCGAAGCGGGCGAGTTTCGGTTTCAGCTTCTGCGCCACATTGAAGACGGACTGTTCAACGCCTTCCGGGCGGCCACTAACAATCCAGAACAGTATGTGCGCCGCCGCGTAGGCCAGCGCGCCTGCCGAGCAAAGCAGGGCGACGGTGAGGAGGTTCCAAAGGCCTGTATCCGGGAAGCTGATGAGCTGCCGGACGGCCAGAACCACGCCGATCATGACGAGTGTGGACAACATCGAGCGGCTGAAATTCCTGACCTGATCCAAGATGCTGATCTGGATCAGGCCTTTGAGGAAAAACAGGTTTATGACCGTGGCGATGACGGTGGAGACGGCGTAGCTGGCGAGGAAGCCTGTGAAACCATACAGCCATGTGCCCAGAAGCAGGCAGCTGACCTGAACGATCAGGACGACCACATCACGGCGCAGCATCAGGCTGGTCCGGCTGAGCGCCATGGCGACAGACCGGATCGGGCCGGTGGCCAGCAACAGGCCGGCGCAGGGCGCATAAAACTGAACGATCGTAACGGCTTCTTCCCAGCCAGGCCCAAGCAACAGGGGAATGAACGGGTCTGCGATAAGGGCAAGGCCGAAGCCGACCGGCATCGCGAGCGCGAAGGTGGCGGCCTGTGCCTTCAGATAGGCATGGCGGAACCTGTAGATATCATCGGTCAGCCGGCTGAAGGCTGAAAACAGCGACCGCATGATCGGGATGAGCATCAGGTAGGATATGTCTGAGGACAGCTTGTTGCCGATGTGCACCTGTCCGAGCGTGGCCTGGCCAAACCGCCTGCCGGCGATGAGGTTGACGCTTTCCGCCGTGAGCCGGCTGACGATCATGCTGAGCCCCAGCCAGATGGAATAATCAAACAGCCGGCGCGGAGACCGCAGGGACAGGGAGGGGAGCTGTCTGACGGAAACATAGGTGATGATCATGCTGGCAAGGGTGCCCGCGAGCAGGCCTATGACGAAAGCCCAATAGGACTTCCAGATGAGCGCGACGATAACGCTGACCAGAACCTGAACGACCTTGGAGATGATTTCCGAGAAAACATCCCAGGAGAAGTTCATCTGGCGTGCAAAGTTTTCAAAGTAAGGGTTTCTCAGTCCAAAGATCATGGCCTGAAGGGTCAGCACCATGATCACGGCTGAAACCTCCGGCATGTTGAACAGCAGCGCCATAGGCTGGGCCATTCCCAGAAGCAGCAGGGAGATGAGGATCGAGCGGATAATCGAAATCGTCCAAGCCGTATTGAACTCGTCATCCGTAGGCGAGGACAGGGCAATCAGCGCTGTTGTGACGGGCAGATCCAGGAGGCCGGACATGATGCCAATGATCGCCATCGACAATGCGATGACGCCAAAATCTTCCGGCACCAGGATGCGGGCCAGCGCGATTGTGCCAATGAATCCCAAGCCGTAGCTGGCCAGCTTTGCGAACGCCAGCCACGCTGTCGCGCGCAAGACCGACCTCGAAGAGACCCCATGATCAGGTTCTGCGGCCGTCAGATTCTTGTTGTCAGTCATATGCGCATCTTTGTGTGTTTCACTTCGAAACGGAATCCGGAGGGCAGGCAATGTATGAGATTCTTGTGCCACCCGCGTCGCTGCGCCTCTACAGCGTCACTAGAAGCGAACCAAGTGTTTAGGGAGTCTGAAGATTTTCTGTTCCGGCCTGCCAGAAAGAGGAAAAGGCCAGCGCGATCCCAAGCATTGGTTTGATTCCTGCATGTAGCGTTGAGGCTTTCTGGGGAGAAAGGCGTGCGTGAAATTTCAGATGTCTGCCGGGGCCGTCAGCCCGTGCGCCATAACAGGCTGCGGGCGCGCGATGTATCCAAATCACGCAGAATTCAACTTATAATTTTTACCAAACCTGATCGAAAGTCTACTAAGCCACAGGGGAGTTGGCTTGATCGCGGTTTAACGCCGGGGTACCTTGGGGAGGGGACAATGATCTTAGTAAATACACGTATAGTGGGTGGTTCGTGAACAATATTCGTGCGCTTTTTGTGGGCGATGGCCCGCTATTACTGCAATGCCTTGAGGCCTATGTGGCTTCGGGCGGGCAAGTTTCCGCAATCGTTACGCAAGATACAGCCATTGCCAGTCATGGCGAAGCTGCCGGTGTGCGTGTGCTGAACAAAAGCTCGGTTGAGACCGGCGATCCTGAGGCTTTCGAGTTCGATTACCTTCTCAGCATTGCCAACCTTGATATGCTGCCAGCTGCGCTGATTGCGCGCGCGCGCAAGATGGCGATCAACTTTCATGACGGTCCGCTGCCTCGGTATGCAGGCCTCAATGCGACGTCCTGGGCCATCCTTCAGGGGGAGGGCAGCCACGGCGTTACCTGGCATGTGATGACCGATAAGGCGGACATGGGCGGCATCGTAGCGGCCGGGCCGGTGACGATTGACCCGCATGATACGGCCTTCAGCCTCAACGCCAAATGTTATGAAGCCGGTCTTGCTGCGTTCAAGACGATAATCCCTTCGCTCCTGACCGGGGATGTTGCTGTTCAGCCTCAGGAAGGCGAGCGCACCTATTTTGGCCGGTACAAACGTCCGGAAGCGGCGGCCACGCTGCGCTTCGATATGCCTGCTGATCAGACGCTGGCGCTTTCGCGCGCGATGTCGTTCGGGCCTTACACCAATACGCTCTCTTTCCTCAAAGTGTGGACCGGGCAGCGCGTGCTGCTGGTGAGCGATGTTGAGGCGGCAGGAGAGGCTGCTTCGCCGCTGCCGCACGGCACGGTTGCTGCGCATGAGGACGATGCTGTTCTTGTTGTGGTGGCTGGCGGCAAGATGCTGCGCCTCAGCGGTCTGACGGATGTTGCGGGCACTGCGGTCAATCCGGCGCAGGCCGGCGACCTTGGCGCGGGAACGCGCCTGCCGGATATGTCTTCTGATGACGTGACCGAACTTGGCCGGCACACGGTTGCTGCGGCAAAGGCGGAAAGCTTCTGGATGGCACACAGCGCGCGGGCGGTTGCCAGCGAAGCGGCGCCTTATCCGCGGGCGCTGAAAGCGGCGACGGGCACGCATACGTTCACGCTGGATACGAGCGCAGATCTGTCGCTGGGCCTTGCTGCCCTTGCGGCGTGGTCTGCTCATGTGGGCGCGGCGTCTTCGGCGGCGATTGCCTTTCATGAGGCTGCGCAGTGGGCCGGGCTTGGCCGGTTTGCGTCCTGGTTTGCGCCGTGGCGTCCGCTGGTGCTGGATGTTGCCGCAGGCGCGCCAGGCGGTGAGCTTGTGGCGCGCGCGCGCGCGCTGCTTGAGGCTGCGCAGGATAAAGGCCCGCTGGCCTGCGACGCCTATATGCGCCGCCCCAGGGCAGAGCGTATGCAGGGGCGGGCCGACGATTTTGCCCTGGCGGTGGCCATCGGCGGCGATGTTCCGAAACATCCGAATGCGGATGTTACGCTGCGTGCCAGCGATGCCGGGCTGATGCTGGACGTATCTGCGGGCGCGTTTGATGCCGACGTGGCTGAGGTTATCGCCGGACATATCAAGACGGCGCTCGCCACCCTTCGGGATGCGCCGGAGCTGTCTTTGTCGCAACTGGATGTCCGCCCGGCCGCAGAGCGCGATGTGATCGCTGCGTTTGAGGCAGGGCAGGATGTCTCGGTTCCGTTCGTTTCCATGCATCAGGGCGTGACCCATCAGGCCGAAAAGACGCCTGATCGTATTGCGCTTCGCACCCGTGAAGCCTCGATGAGCTATGCCGAGCTGGATGCGGCGTCGAGCCAGGTGGCCGAGCAGCTGATGGCGCGCGGTGTTCGCGCGGGTGAGACCGTTGGCGTCTGTATGAACCGCTCGATTGATCTGGTGGTGGCGCTGCTGGCGGTGCTCAAGACCGGATGTGCCTATGTGCCGCTCGATCCGGCCTATCCGGCCGACCGGCTGGATTTCATGCTGGAAGACAGCCAGTCGCATTTTGTCATTATTGATGCGCCCGGCGCGCAGGAGGGCGTGCGTGCCCAGCGGCTTGCCTTCGGCGAGTTGCGTGGTGGTTCGGCGGGCGGATGGCGCGCGCCGGAAGTGGGGCCGCAGGATCTGGCCTATCTGATCTACACGTCGGGCTCGACGGGGCGGCCCAAGGGCGTGAAAGTGCAGCATGGCGCGCTGGCGAACTTCTTCGCGGCGATGGATGTTCGCCTTCCGTATAAGGAGGGTGACACATGGCTGGCGGTGACCAGCCCGAACTTTGATATTTCAGTGCTGGAACTGTTCTGGACATTGTCGCGCGGACTGACTGTGGCGCTGCATGGCGCCGAGACGCAAAAGGCCAAGCCTTTCAGCCTGTTCTATTTTGCAGCCTCTTCATCGGCGAATGCCGATCAGTACAAGCTGCTGTTTGCGGGCGCGCGCTTTGCCGATGAAAACGGCTTTGAGGCGATCTGGACGCCAGAGCGCCACTTCCATGATTTTGGCGGCTCCTATCCCAACCCCGCCGTGACGAGCGCCGCGCTGGCGGCGATCACGAAGAATGTGCACATCCGTGCGGGCAGCTGCGTTCTGCCGCTGCACCATCCCATCCGCGTGGCTGAAGACTGGTCGGTGATCGACAATATGTCTGGTGGCCGCATCGGCCTTGCCATTGCGACAGGCTGGCAGCCCAATGATTTCGTGCTGGCGCCGGACAATTTTGCGACGCGCAAGGAAACGCTGACCGACCGGATCGACACGCTGAAGCGCCTGTGGCGCGGTGAAGCGGTGCCATTTGTAAATCCCAATGGCGCCCAAACGCCGACGCGCATTCAGCCACGCCCCGTACAGAAGGAACTGCCGATCTGGCTGACGATTGCCAAGGCGGCTGAAGCCTTCGAAAGCGCCGGCCGGCAGGGGTACAACGTACTGACCCACCTTTTGGGGATGTCGGTTGCGGAACTGGGTGGCAATATCGCGAAGTATCGCGAAGCCTGGAAACAGGCCGGTCATCCGGGCGAAGGGCGCGTAACGCTCATGCTCCATTCCTTTGTGGGCGACACAGATGAATACGTGCGCGAGACAGTTCGTGAGCCGATGAAGGCTTATCTGCGCACGGCTGTTGACCTTGTGCGCGATGCGGCATGGACCTTCCCGACGCTGGTTCAGAAGGGCCAGCAGACCGGGCGGACAGCGCAGGAAGTGATGGACGCCGAACCGCTGACGCCCGAAGAGATGGACGCGCTGCTCGATCATGCGTTCGAGCGGTATTTCCAGACCAGTGGCCTGTTCGGATCGGTGGAAACCTGCGCCGAGATGGCGCGCCGCGTGCACGCCATTGGCGTTGATGAGATCGGCTGTCTTGTTGATTTCGGCGTGGACCAGGATCTGGCGATTGAGCACCTGCCATATCTGCGCCGGGTGATGGACCGTGCGGGCGCTTCGCCCTCGCATGAAGGACGCCACACGGTTGCCGAGGATGTCGAGTTCTTCGGCGCGTCGCACCTGCAATGCACGCCCTCGATGGCGATGATGCTGGGCGGGGAGCGCGAGAAGCTGTCTGGCCTTCAGGTGATCTGCGTTGGCGGGGAAGCGCTGCCGATGGAGCTTGCCAGGTCACTGCGGACGAATGCGCCTCAGGCAAAATTGTTCAACATGTATGGCCCTACGGAAACGACGATCTGGTCGACCATGTGTCATATCGACGAGGTTGGGACTTTCATTCCGCTGGGCGAAGCCCTGCTCAATACGACGCTGCGTATCGACTCGCCATCCGGCAGACCGCAACCGGCACTGGCTGCCGGGGAGCTGCTGATTGGCGGCGATGGGGTGACGCTGGGATATTGGAACCGGCCCGAGCTGTCGGCGGAACGTTTTGTGACGCTGCCGGATCGTCCGGGTGAGTTGATGTACCGGACCGGCGATCTTGTGCGCCGCCACTGTGACGGGAAGCTGGAATTCCTGGGGCGGATCGATCATCAGGTCAAACTGCGCGGTCACCGCATCGAGCTTGGCGAAATCGAAGCCGCGCTGGTGGCCGAGGCTGCGATCGATCAGGCTGTGGTGGTTGCTCTGGGCGACAGCAACGAGAACAAGCGGCTTGTCGCCTACAGTGTGGTGAAGCCGGGCACGCAGCTCGACACCAAGGCCCTGCGCGCGCAACTGTTGCAGAGCTTGCCGGAAATCATGGTGCCGGCTCAGATCGTTGTGCTGCCTGGCCTTCCGCTGACACCAAATGGCAAGATCGACCGCAAGGCATTGCCGGCGCCGGAAGCGGTGGTGCAGGATGTCGTCGAGACGCCGAGCGATGAAGTCGAACAGAAGCTGGCCGGACTCTGGACAGAGCTTCTTGGGCTGCCGGCTGTGGATGTGAATGCCAACTTCTTTGATCTGGGGGGGCATTCCCTTCTTGCATTCCAGATGTTGCGCCGTGTACAGAGCGATTTCTCGCGCGATGTCACTATTACGGATGTCTTCCGTTTCCCGACCGTGCGCACACTGTCTACCCGCATTCGCGGGGGTGGAAGTGATGACAAGGACAAGCCGAATACCGGTATTGGCCGGGCGCAGGCACGCCTTGCCGCGCGGCGCCGTGATCCTGCGGGGGCCTGATTGAAATGGCCGATGAGAACAGCATTGCCATCGTTGGCATGGCCGGACATTTTCCCGGCGCGCGATCAGTCCGCGAATACTGGTCCATGCTTGAAGCCGGACGGGATGCAACCCGCTGGCTGACGCCTGAGGAGTTGCTGGCCGCGGGAGAGTCTTTTGCCGCTATCCAGGACCCGCGCTATATCCGGGCAACGATGGCCCTGCCGGACATGGAAATGTTCGATGCTGGCTTCTTCGGGTTCAGCCCGCGGGAAGCGGCCATCCTTGATCCTCAGCATCGCCACTTTCTGGAGTGTTGCTGGGAAGCTCTGGAAGATGCCGGGCATATGCCTGCGGATGAGTTTGACGGCGCTGTCGGCGTGTTTGGCGGCTGCGGCATGCAGGCCTATCTGGCGTTCAACCTTCTGAGCAATCCCGAACTGGTGGAGAGCGAGGGCATGTTCCTCCTGCGCCATACCGGGAATGACAAGGACTTCCTGACGACGCGGGTTTCCTATCTGCTGAACCTTCACGGTCCCAGCATTGGTATTCAAACGGCGTGCTCTACATCGCTGGTGGCGATCCATATGGCGGTACAGAGCCTTCTGGCGCGCGAGTGCGATATGGCGCTGGCGGGCGGTTCCAGTATCGATCTGCCGCATGGCCGGGGTTATCGGTATGCGGAAGGTGAGATCCTTTCCTCGACGGGACGTTGCCGCGCTTTTGATGATGAAGCCGATGGCACCCTGTTTGGCAGCGGCGCGGCGGTGGTCGCCCTGCGGCGCCTCGACGATGCCTTGCGTGACGGGGACAATATCCATGCGGTGATCCTCGGATCAGCCATCAACAATGATGGCGCCCGCAAGGCCGGTTATCTGGCCCCCAGCATTGACGGGCAGGCGATGGCAGCGGCTGAAGCGCTGGCGATTGCCGGGGTCGAGCCTGAGAGTGTCGATTATATCGAAGCGCACGGGACCGGCACGCTGGTCGGTGATCCGATCGAGCTGTCAGCCTTGCAGCAGGCCTATGGGGATGCGCCGGCAGGGTCTATCGGGATCGGTTCGGTCAAATCCAACATCGGCCACCTTGATACGGCGGCAGGCATTGCCTCTCTGATCAAGGTTGTGCTGGCGATGCGCGGGGAGAAGTTGCCCGCGACACTGAATTTCTCCAAGCCCAACAGCCGATTTGATTTTGCGCGCAGCCCGTTCAAGGTTGTTGGTGAACAGAAGGATTGGCAGCGTAGCGCGAAGCCGCGCCGGGCGAGCGTCAACTCGCTTGGGGTGGGCGGAACCAACGCGCACGTCGTGATCGAGGAGCCTCCGGTGCGTGCTCCAGCGCTTGCTTCAGGGCCGCAGGTGTTCACGCTGTCTGCCAAGACCAAGACGTCCCTTGAAGGGCTGGTCGCCAAATGGCGGGAGTTTGCCGGCGCCCCTGATCCAGGCTTCTGCATCGCAAACTCTGCCTTCACGACGCAGACGGGCCGCAAGCATTTTGCCCACCGTGCGAGTGTCGTTGCGTCCAACGCTCACGAGCTGGCAGAACAGCTCACCCCGAATGGCGCCTGGCGGCGGACGGCCGCGACCGCAAAGGACAGCAAGCCGCGGATCGTCTTCATGTTCCCCGGTGGTGGGGCGCAATACCCTAACGCTGCGCGCTCTCTCTATACTGACAACCCGGTTTTCCGTTCGGCAGTTGAGGCATGCTTCTCTGCCCTTGAGCCCGGTCTTGCGAAGGACCTTCGCGCGCTGATGTTTGAGGCGAGCGACTTCAAGGCGGGCTCTGCGGCGCTGGAACGCCCGACCTATTCGCTGCTGTCTGTCTTTATCGTTGAATATGCGCTCTCGAAGCTTTGGGAGAGCTGGGGTGTTACGCCCGATGCCGTTATCGGCCACAGCGCGGGCGAGTATGCTGCGGCGGTTCTGGCCGGGATCATGTCGCTTGAAGACGCGATTGGTGTCGTGCTTGAGCGCGGTGATATTTTCGAGACAGCGCCTGCGGGCGGAATGATCAGTGTCCAGGACGATGAAGCGCGCGTGCGCACGCTGGTGGGGGATGATCTCGATATAGCGGTGCTCAACTCCCCGCAGGTCACGGTCGTCTCCGGCGCCGAGGAGCCGCTGGCGGCGTTTTCCAAACGTCTGGAGGCGGAGGGCATCAAGCATGCCCCGGTGCGTATCAAGGTCGCCGCGCATTCGCGCATGCTGGATAGCGGGCTTGCACGCTTTCGCGCGCGGCTGGACAGGGTGAAGCTGTCTGCTCCGAAAATTGAATTCATCAACAATCTTGTTGGCGCGCCTGCAAAGCCGCAGGAACTGGCGACATCCGATTACTGGGTTAACCATCTCCGCGGCGCGGTGCGTTTTGCAGACGGCCTGTCTGCGGCGCTGTCAACGCCGGATACAATTCTGGTCGAGGTCGGCCCTGGACAGGCGCTCTGTGCGCTGGCCGGGCTGGCGCAAGGCGCGCATTCCCCGCGCGGCGTTGTGGCGAGCCTTCCAACCGCGGTGGAAGATCATGACGCAGCCGTCTATGCATTGTCGGCATTCGGACATCTCTGGTCTCTGGGTGTTCCGGTCGATTTTGCGCATGTCAGGAACGGCGAAGGGCTTCGCCGGGTATCCGTGCCGACTTACGCCTTCGAGCGTCAGCGTCACTGGATAGAGCCGGGCAAAGGCAAGGCGGCCCCAGAAGCGGATACACCGCAGATTTTCCGGAGCTCGGATGTAAAGGACTGGTTCGAGAGCCGAGTCTTCGAGCCGGCACCGATAGAGGCGACGGCGCAGGGCGCGCGCGCGCATGTCGTTTTCAGTGATGGAAGCGAGACGTCTGCCGAGGCGATCAAACGCCTGCGTGCACGGGGCGACACCTGTATTGTGGTCACGCATGATCCGGCCTGTGCTGAGCCAGCGGGTGCTGGAGACACATTTGCATTTGACGCAGGCGCGCCGGACTATGCTGCGATAATCGACGCCATTTCGAAGGACTGCGCCGAGCCTGATACGCTGGTCTTCCTTTGGCCGCTTCTGTTTTCGGGCAAGGATGAAAGCTTCCAGGCTTTTGGTTCGACCTTTGCGCTGAGCAAGGCATTGCAACTTTCTGGTTGGGCGGAGCAGGCCCTGTTTGTGGCGGTTACGCAGAACGCGCAGATTGTTGAAGATGGCGACGCCGGCGACGCGATGCAGGCCGGAGTTCTCGGGCCCTGGCGCATGCTGAGTGCCGAGCAGGCTGGCGTGCGCACGCGCGTTGTGGATTTTGACGCTGCGGACGATGCAGATGTGCGCGCCACTGTGATTGTCAGTGAACTGGATTCTTCTGGAGATGCCGCTGTTACGGCCTGGCGGGATGGGCAGCGTTTTGTGCCAGCCCTGAACCGGGCTGTGACGCCCCCCTTGCGCCAGGTGCTTCGCGACAAGGGTGTCTATCTCATCACCGGCGGCCTTGGTGGCATTGGTCTTGAGCTGGCACGGTATCTTGCCGGCGCGGTCAAGGCGCGACTGGTGTTGACTGGACGCACGCCGCCTCCCGCGCGCGAAAGCTGGGAACGGCTTGCCGCCGGTTGGGGCCGGGCGGCCGATGTCGCGCGGGCGCGTGAATTGCTCGCCCTGGAAGCCTTGGGCGCAGACGTGCTGGTTGTTTCGGCGGATGTTGCCGACAAGGCCGCGATGGAAACAGTCATGGCGCAGGCGCAAGCGCGCTTCGGCGCCGTGAATGGCATCTTCCATGCTGCGGGCATGATTGACGATGCACCGATGGCGATGAAGACGCTGGAGGAAGCGCGCCGTGTTCTTTCCGCCAAGGCGGAAGGCGCATTTGTGCTCAATGCATTGGCGCCTCAAGGCACGCTGGATGTGTTCGCGGTGTTCTCATCAACCAGCGTGCTAATCACGCCGCCTGGGCAGAGCGATTATGTCGCCGGCAACGCAATTGCCGAAGCCGTCGCCGCTTCTCGCCCCGATGGCATGGTCATCACCTGGGGCATCTGGGCAGATATCGGCATGGCCAAGCGCGCGGCGGACGCGGGCGCTGTTGGCGCAGAGAACGCTCTGCATCCTCTGCTGGGCGCACGCCAGGAGACAAAGGACGGTACGCTGCAATTCATGGAGACTTATTCTGAAGCCTCCCTCTGGGTACTGAGCGAGCACAGGATCGGGGATATCGCTGTATTGCCCGGCGCCGCCTATGTGGAAATCGCCACCGCCGCAGCGCTGAGCGTTGGCCTTGGTGATGCTATCGAGATCAGCCAGCTGAGCTATGTTTCGCCCCTTGCCATCCGGCCCCGGCAATCCCGTCAGGTCCGTACGACTCTGACGCCGCTTGAGGATGACGGATTCCGGATCGAGGTGGAAAGCCGCGCGCATGCCGGCGAAGGCTGGCTTCTGCATTTCGATGCGCAGCTGTCAAAGAGATCCTCCGGGCAGAGCCCTGTGGCGCCCGCCTCTTGCGGTGCTGTGCTCGGTGCAGAACGCCTGACCCTGACAGAGCGCGGCGTGGGCTTTGGCCCGCGCTGGAGCAATGTCACGCAGGCCAAGCTGGGCGAGGGTGCGGTGAGTGCAGATTTTGCGCTGCCGAAGGAATTTTCGGGGGACCTCAAGGTCTATCGTATCCATCCGGCACTGTTCGATACGAGCTTTGCAGCGGGCCTGTTCCTTGTGGATAACGATGCGGCGCGGGGCGTATTTGCACCGGTTTCCATCGATGCCGTGCGGGTTTTCGGTGCGCTGTCCGGGGACTTCACGGCCGAGAGCCGGCTGATTTCGCAGAGTGAAGACGCAGCGGTGTTTGATGTGGACATCAAGGACAAGTCTGGCGCGCTCCTGCTTGAGATTCGCGGAGCCTCTTTCAAGAGGGTCACGTTTGGTGGGGAGATTCCGGCCATACCGGAGCCTTCCGCTTCTGTTCGGGATCGTCTGCTAGCGGAGGGTATCCGTTCCACTGAAGCTCACGCCATGTTCGAGCAGCTGTTTGCTCAGGGCGCGCGATCCTTTGTGGTGTCTCCAGTGTCTGTGGCCCAGGCCCAACTGGTTACCGCAGGGCCGGTTACAGCAGCGCCCGGCGCGACGTCCGAGAAGAAAGCAGTTACGGGCGGCGATCCTGTTGAGCAACGGCTTGCGCAGATGTGTTCGGAAATCCTTGGCGTAGACGCGTTGGGGCTGGATGAAGAATTCCTGTCCTATGGCGGTGGGTCTCTGACCGGCGTTCGCCTGTTTGCGCGTATTCGGCGTGAGATGGGCGTGGAACTTGCGCTCAGCGCCTTGCTGCAAGCGCCGACGATCCGTACCCTGGCTGTTATCGTGCGCGAGAAAATGCCGGAGCCGCCAGAGGAATCTGTCGCCGAAAACGCGCCAGCTGCTGCGGTAGAGGCCGCTCCTCAGGCCGCGCCCAGGAAGACAGAAGCGGCCAAAAAGCCGTCCGCAAAACCGGCGGCCGCAAAAAGCCGCTGGACTCCCATTGTGCGCATGGCTCCTGGCACAGCAGGCGTAAAACCTGTTTTCCTCATTCATGGTGCTGGCGGGAATGTGCTTTGGTTCAAGCCTCTGGCAGATCGCCTGCGCGGGGAAACACCGATCTATGGTATTGAAGCGCAAGGCATCGATGGGTCTCTCCCCTTCCTGGAGTCGGTCGAAGAAATGGCGGACCTGTACATCCGTCACATGCTGACGGTTGATCCGCACGGGCCTTATCGGCTGGTCGGATATTCCGGCGGCGGCGTGATTGCCGTTGAAATGGCCCATCAGTTGCGGCGGAGCGGACGGAAAGTCGAGCTGCTCGCGATGCTTGATACGCTGGCTCCGCAAGAAGCGTCGACCCCACTCAGCCTTACCGATAAACTCGGTATGCTGACAAAACTGGACGGGGCCTATCTGGCGCGCCGGATGGTTCATCATGGTGGGAAGCTGAAGGAGAAAATCGAGACGCGTCTGGCCGGCTCTGGGGGCGATCATGGGGGCAAGTCCCAGATCGAATTGCTTTCAGAGCAGTGTGAGGCCGTTTATCTCGAGGCACAGGGCCGGTATCATCCGGCACCCTATGATGGGGACGTCCTGCTGTTCCGGGCGGAGCGTACGAGCGCGATGTTTGCCCGTTCCGGCGAGAAGCTCGGCTGGCAGGGGCTGCTCACAGGAAAACTGGAAATTGTCACGCTGGATGCCTATCATGACACTCTGTTGTCGGACACGAGCATCCATGTCGTGGTGGACGAACTGACGCGCCGGCTTGCGGCGCTGAATTCACAGGATGCTGGTTTGTATGAGGATGCGTGAAGCATGAATGGCTGGTCGTTGGGCGGTATGGGCGCCGCAATTGTTTTGGCGCTGATCGTCCTGCTTCTGGCCTGCTTCGTTGCTGTCTGGCTTGAATCGAGATCGCTTACCAGCCCGCGAGGCTATCATCAGCCCGACCCCGAGGGCTTTGTCTTCAGTCAAACTCCGAAGACTGAAGCTGGCCTCGACTTCGAGGATATAGATTTCCCAGCGCCAAATGGGGAAACCCTGCGTGGCTGGCTGGTGCCGGCAGCGCAGCCCACCGATCTGGCGATTGTGACCCTTCATGGCGCTGGCGGAGACCGCCGCAGCTATTTCGATCAGCTCGGAATGCTGCACGATCTGGGCGCAACGGTTCTGATGTTTGATGCCCGTGAGAATGGCCTGAGCGATGGCCGGGGGCGTGGCATCGGACTGGCAGTTCGCGAGGCGGAAGATGCCGTCGCTGCCGTCGCAGAAATGCGCGCGCGCGGATTTGGCAGGGTGGCCGCGTACGGATGTTCGCTTGGCGGGTCTGCGGCAATTGTTGCCGCGGCAAGGGATCCCTCGATCGATGGGATCATTGTCGAAGCCTCGCTTTCCAGCTTTGAAGACTTCGTTGCGGACAAGGCGAACCGGCGCTTAGGCAAATTGGGCCTGAAGGCAACATGGGCAACGGATCTGTGGGGAAGCGCTGTCATCAGCATGTCGCGCTGGCGAATGGGCTTGAACGCCTATGTTAAGCCAGAAGATGTCATAGAACGTATCGCGCCGCGCCCTGTTCTGCTGATCCACGGACGAAGAGACCCGTGGGTGATCGAGGCGCACGCCGATGCCCTGGTCAAGAGAAGCGATCCGGAAACCGAGTACTGGCTCATCGAGGACGCTGACCATTGCGACGGGTACCAAGTCGCTGGTGACGAATACCGTAGCCGCGTTGAGGCGTTCATCGCGCGTCTGGAAGCAGCAGACTGAAACAGACCCGGATACGGGGCGGAGTGCTGACTGCGGGCCGGTTCCGGTCACGCCACTTTGGCTGAGCGGATCAGCTCGCCGGTGACAGGAGGCCGGGCGAAGCGTCTGTCACCTGCGTAATGCCTGTGAGCGCCATCGACACTGTCAATTCGCCCTTCATCGCTGCAAGGAGGTGGGCGAGGCCCTTTTCTCCGCCGCCGGCAAGGGCGTAGACCCAGGGGCGGCCCATCATGGCAAGGTCTGCGCCACTGGCGAGTGCCTTGAGAATATCCTGGCCAGATCGTATCCCGCCATCCATCAGGATCAGGGTCTTTCCCGAGACCGCTTCGGCAATGGGCGGCAGGGCGCGAATGGATGAGGCTACTCCGTCGAGCTGACGGCCGCCGTGATTAGACACGACAATCCCGTCTGCGCCGCAATTGACAGCCTCCATCGCGTCTTCCCGGTCGAGGATGCCCTTGATGATGAGCGGCCCGCCCCATTGGGATTTTATCCACTCAACGTCTTTCCAGCTGACCGAAGGATCGAGCGAGGAGTTTGCCCAGGCCGAGAAATCTGCCGGTGTTGAGGCGTTGGCCACGTAAGGCGCAACATTGGCCAGTATATGAGGCCCTCCTCGCAAGCCCACATCGACCGTCCAGCCGGGGTGCATCATATAGGAGACGAGCCCACGGCGCAGGCGGGCCCAGGCGCCGCCCCCGCCGCTCATCGTATTGCGGACATCCCGGTAACGGGTGCCCACGACCGGGAGGTCGACCGTGAGTACGAGCGCCGAGACGCCGGCCGCCTTGGCGCGGGCGATCAGGTCTGCGACCGATCCGCGATCACGGATCATGTAAAGCTGGAACCAGAGCGGCCCTCGGGTGGCAGCGGCTACTTCCTCGACGGAGCAGACTGACAGGGTGGACAGGCAGTAGGGAATCCCGAATTCGCCGGCAACCTTGGCAGCCCGGGCTTCGCCGCGCCGGGCCATCATGCCGGATAAGCCGACCGGAGAGAGCGCCAGAGGCATCGTCAAGGTGTTGCCAAGAAAGGCTTTTTCTGTGGTCAGGCTGGAGACATCGCGCAGAATGCGCTGCCGCAGTTCCAGGGCCTCAAAGTCGGCTACATTGCGCCGAAGGGTCAGTTCGCCATAGGCGCCGCCGTCCAGATAGTCGAACAGGAAGCGTGGCAGGCGCTTCTCGGCTCTGAGGCGGTAATCTGAGGTGCTGGCGGGGGCAAGAGAAAGTGTCGGCATATCCTGCTTGTAAGAGAGCAGGGAGGGCCTTTGCAAAGCTATTCTGTGGCCGGTCCCCTCACTTTTATTGTCTGCGGCCTGCCTGTCCTTTCAATTTAATTGAAATTCAAACGCAGCTGTTTAGACCTTGTTAATATTAACGGCGCGCCCCAAAGGGGCGAGGTCTACGCGCGAAACACGTCCTGAAAGGATAAAACTACGGGATCGTGATATTCATTTGTAATCCATTTCCGCGTAAACAACGTTCAGCAAATCCGCTGATATGAATGTGTTCATGGCCCACCGGGCGGGGTGGCGTTGAACTTGCAGGGGACCGCCAGATAGTCCGGGTTAAACCGGCCTCGCAATCAAAGTGAGAATGGTAAATAGCATGACTGACCTGAAACGCCTGAGCCTCACCAGCGCGGCTGTGTGCGCTATCGCTGCTTCAGTGGCGAACGCACAAGGCACTGATTTCTACAGCCGGGACAAGTACACTGCCGTGCTCGACCGCACGCAGCCTGAATTCGATCCGGAGCCGGTTCGTCTTGGCGCGTTCAGGGTTCGCTCTGCGGCGGAACTCGGTGTTTCGTATTCTGACAACATTTACGTGGTTTCCCAGAACGAGGAATCCGGCGCGATTGGCCGCGCGGGTGTTCTGGCATCGGGGGACACGACCTGGAGCGTGCATGGCGTCGGGTTTGATGTTTCGGCCCATCGCAACGAATATTTCGATCAGGGAGACGAGTCCCATAACGATCTGCGCGCGCGTCTGCGCGGCCGGCTGGATGTCTCTCGCAGTTTCTCGCTCGGCGCGTCTGCCTTTGTGGAAGACCGCGTAGAGCCGCGTACAGACATCACCAACGTTTTTAGCCCGGACAAACCAATTGGTGTGTCCATTCAGGGCGCCAACCTTGAAGCCAACTATCTGAGTGATCGGGTGCGCTGGACCAATGGCGTGGGTATCCGCAACGAAGACTACGAGAATGGCCGTCAGATCGGTACGGGTCTCCCAATCGATCAGAGCTATCGTAATCGTACGGTGATGGATGGCCGCACGCGCCTGTCGTATGCTGTTTCGCCCAACTTTGCCGTATTCGGCCAGGCGACTTACGAGCAGCGTGAATATGATACCCTTCAGGTGTTTGGCGGTCTGCCGCGGTCGCGGGATTCCAAAGGCTATACCGTTTCGGCCGGCGTCGATTTTGAACTCAACTCGCTGGTACGGGGCGATGTCGCTATCGGTCACCTGAATGAAACCAAGGATGACAGCTTCTTTGAAGATGTCAGTGGCCTGTCGTTTGATGGCCGCCTTCAATGGTTCCCGACCCAGCTGACCACGCTTACCCTGAACGGCAACCGCCGGGTTACAGACACAGGCCTCTTTGATGCGCCGACTGCGGTGGAAAGCCGTATGGGCATCCGCGTCGATCATGAACTCCGCCGCAATATCGTGCTGTCTGCGAACGCGAACTACTTCGAATATGCTTTCGAGGAGATCGACCGGAAGGACGAGGGTACCGATTTCGGAGTTTCTGCGACCTACAAGATGAACCGCCGCGTGCACTTTGATACCTTTATCAGCCGGGCAGATCGCGATGTGTCCGGTATCGATGTGTTCGGTGATCCCTCATATGGCGTGACGACGTTTGGCGTCGGCGTCCGTCTGTTCCCGTAACATCTAACTTCCTGGAGGCGGGCATCCTGCCGGCCTCCGATACTTTCTTCAGAGGCACTGCCTTGACCAAGTCATATACGATCGAAATTCCTTCAAACGCGGGATCAGCTGGAAACTCCGGCGGACCAGATACGAACATGTTCGACATCAAATCGATGATGAGCATGATCTATCGGCGTTTCTGGCTGATATTTGCCGGTTTCGTCACCGTGCTCGGCCTGGTCGTTTTCATGACGTTCACGCAGACGCCTACCTACAGGGCGCAGTCGGTCATCCAGCTGGATACCAACCAGATCAACGTCATCGATCTGGGCGCGCTGTTTTCGGGCGCTGGCGGCGGGACAACCTCCGTGATCGATACCGAAGTGCGCGTCATTGCGTCCAAAGCGCTCCTTTCCCGCGTCGCGGAGAAGCAGAGCCTCATCGAAGATCCAGAGTTCAACTGGACGCTCCGTCCACAGAAGGACAGCCTTCTGTCTTCCACCCGCAAGGCCGTTGTAGGTCTGCTCGGGGGTGACACTTCGGTGAAAGATCCGTTTGCCGGCATGACGCCGGAACAGAGGGAAGCCGAGATCTTTGAAGGCGTTGTCGGCACGCTGATGGGGAATGTCCGTGTTGGCCGTGTCGGTGCGACATACCTGCTCACGGTGGATGTCACCAGCACCTCACCCGAAACGGCGGCGCGCCTCGCCAATGAAGTTGCCGAACAGTATCGCGTTCAGCAGCTCGAGAAGAAATATGATGCAACGCGCAAGGCCACAGAATGGCTCCAGGAGCGTGTTTCCGGCCTGCGTGACGAAGTTGAAGAGAAAGAGCAGCGCGTTGAAAGCTTCCGCGCCGAAACCGGCCTTCTCGAAGCGCAGGGCACAACCCTGACGGAACAGCAGATCGGCTATCTCACATCCCAGCGCGGACAAGCTCAGATCGAAGCTGATCGCGCCCGCGCCCGCTATGAAAGCATGCGCCGCCAGATCGACAGCGGTGCGGGTGTGGAGGGTGTTTCGGAAGTCATCAGCTCGCCGCTCATCAACGACTTGAAGGGCCAACGATCGGAGATCATGCGCCGCGTTGCCGAGCTTGAAACGCGTGTTGGCGATCGTCACCCGGACCTTATCAGTGCGCGCAACGAAGTGGCCGATATTGACCGCCAGATGAACTCCGAGATGAACCGTATTGCGGCCAACCTCGAGAGCGAGCTACGCGTCGCCCAGGCTCAGCTTTACTCCATTCAGGGCGAGATCGGCCGATCAACCTCGCAGCTTCGCGGCAACAACGTAAACCTGGTTCGCCTGCGCGAGCTTGAACGCGATGCTCAGACCAGCCGTGTCATGCTCGAAGAATTTCTTGCCCGCTCCAAGCAGACGCGTGAGCAGGATGCTCTGATCACGGCGGACTCCAGCATTCTGTCAACAGCCTCCGTGCCTTACAGCCCGGCGTCTCCGCGCAAGGTCTTCAACTTGATAATCGGCTGCCTTCTTGGCGTGATTGTTGGTGTCTTCCTGGCGATTGTTGCAGAGTTGTTCGACTCCAACATCAGCACTTCGGAAGATGTCGAGAACAAGCTTGGCTCCAACCCGATCGGGTCTGTTCCGCTCATCCGCACTGCGGGTCTTCTGGGGCTTGGCCAGACAAGTCCGGCGGACTTCCTGGTAGAAAATCCGCTCTCGGCATATGCGGAAAGCATACGTTATCTCCGTGCCGCCATTGCCTTCTCTGATCTCGACAGCGAGACGAAAACTGTGGCGATAACCTCCTCGTTGCCGGATGAAGGCAAGACGAGCCTGGCACTCAGCCTTGGCCGCATGTCGGCGATGTCGGGCTCGCGTACGCTGGTGATTGATGGTGACTTCCGCCGCCGCCAGCTCACCGAGATGGCAGGCATGAAGCCCGAAATGGGCCTCGTGGAACACCTCTTTGGCGCCGGTCAGCTGTCTGATGCCATCGTCAAGGACCACAAGACGATGCTCGATATCCTGCCGCTTTCGTTGAACGGCCATACGCCGCATGATGTTTTCGGCACCCGTGCCTTTGACGAGCTGCTCTCGCGCCTGCGGGCAATGTACGATCTCATCCTGATCGATACAGGCCCGCTGCTCCTGATGGCTGAAGCCCGTGTTGTCGCCGGTAAGGTGGACAAGGCCATTCTCGTTGTTCGCTGGCGTCAGACCACCCGTTCGGCTGCCCGCCAGTCCCTGACGCTGCTGCGGAACTTCAAGGCAGACGTTCTGGGCGTTACGCTCAACATGGTCGACCTGAACCGCCGCCGCCATCATCGCGATCCAGGTGCGACGTACAAGGCCTATCGCAAATATTACCAGATGGAAGCCAAGCCAGGTCTCTTTGGCTGGTCGAAGCCGAAGAAGCCCAAGGCGAACAGCAAGGGGCCGAAATCTTCAATTGCCATCCAGGTGCCGCCCTCCAAAGCCAGCGGACGTTCTGACACGATTGACCGCATCTCGGCCGAATAGAACAGAACGCGAAGGTTTGAGGACGGGTGACCAGGATTGCCTTCTTCGGTCATGATGCGGCGGATGCGGCTGTTCGCAGACGTGCGCGTGGCTTTCAGGACGATGGTTTCCAGGTGACGGGATTCATGATGCGCCGGCGTGAGCCCTTGGCGCAGGAATGGGAGAATGTCGATCTGGGGCAAACCCATGACGGGGCTTTCCTCCAGCGTATCCGTCAGGTCTTTCGGGGTGCCCGGCTAGCCGCTGCTTCAGGCGCGCAGTTAGCGTCGGCCGATGTGATCTACGCCCGAAATCTGGACATGCTGGCCTGTGCCTTCCTGGCGAAGCGTCATGCAAAGCTTGCAACGCCCGTCATCTATGAGTGTCTCGACATTCACCGCCTGCTTTGCCGGAAGGATATCATTGGCATGGGCCTGCGCGCCCTTGAAGGGGCATTGCTCAAGCGCTCGAAGGCGCTGGTTGTCTCCTCCCCCGCCTTTCTGACCGAGCATTTTGACCGTTACTATCCGGGCGCAGCTCAGGCGCATCTTGTCGAGAACCGTCTCTCGGGGCAGGCCAGCTATGGCGCGCGCGCGCCTGCGGGAAGCGGGCAGGCGCCAGGCCACATCCGGCTTGGCTGGGTTGGGAACCTCCGTTGTCATCGGTCCCTTGATCTGCTGTGCCAGGTCGCTGACCGTTTCGGCCCGCAGGTTGAGGTGCGCCTGCACGGGGTTCCGGCTCTGACCGAGATCCCGGATTTTGAAGCCAAGGTCGCCGCGCGCTCCAACATGTCCTATCACGGACGGTATCGGTCACCTGAAGACCTGCCGGAAATCTATGCCGGGCTGGATATCGTCTGGTCGGGGGATTTCATGGAGGCGGGGCTCAACTCCAGCTGGCTTTTGCCAAATCGCATATATGAAGGCGGTTATTATTGCGTCCCGCCCATCGCCCCCTCGAATACGGAAACCGCACGATGGATATTGCGCAACGCGTGTGGCTTCATCCTGGATGAGCCTCTGGACTCCACCCTGCCGGATCTGATCGCCGGTCTGCTTCTGGATCCCGCGCCAGTTTCAGCCTTCAGCCAGACGCTTGCTGACCTGCCTGACGAGACATTTATTCAGCCTAATGGCTTCCTGCGCCAGATCATTGAATCTTCCGTATATCCGCAGGTCGTTTCATGATCTGTCCAGCATTCCCGTGTACGAAGAGCAGAGGCGTGCGCGGGGAATGCGGCATTGCGGAGGTTTCTTGTGTCTGATTACGCGCAGTCCCGCCGCGGGGCGACTATCGAGCCAGCCTATGTGAACGTCTATTCGGTGGACAAGGGCGCCGGGCGTCTTGAACAGGCATTTGTCACGCTCTGGATGTTCATCATCTATCTGCCGCTCGAAGTGTTTTCGCCGCTGCGCTATCTATGCATTCTCTGTTTCATTGGCATCATGATCTATGATCACAAGCGGCTGTTGCCGCTCATGTTCCGGTCATGGCCCCTCTTCGCGTTGGCCATCCTCGGCCTTCTGTCTGTGGGATGGGCGCCATATCCGACTGAGGCCATGCGCCAGGGTATTCTCTTCTTCCTTTCCTCGTTTGTGGCTGTGGTCATCGCAGGCCACCTGACGACCCAGCAGGCGCTCCGGGTCATCATGTTCGCTGGCATGGGCACCACGCTCGCTTCAATCCCTTACTGGGGAGACTTTCAGTGGGGTGGTCCCTATGCGAGCAAAAACTACTTTGCTGTGCACATGCTGTTCTGCATGCTGCTCAGCCTGATTACCGTTCTGAATGAAAAAGAGCCGGTTTTCCTGCGCTTGCTGGCCCTGCCATTTGTGCCGCTCTGCTTTGTGTTCCTGTACATGGCGGACTCGGCGACATCTCTGGTGTTTGCAGTGCTGGGCGCAGCGGGGCTTGCCGGTATCAAGTTCTTCTGGTCGCCTGCTACCAAGGTGCAGGGGCTCTCGACGTTGGTGATCCTGTTCAGCCTGATGGCCGGTCTGATCCTTACACTCGTCGTGCTGAACCTTCCGCAGAATACTTTTGTCGAACGGTTCCTGGAACTGGTCGGCAAGGATGCTACGCTGACAGGGCGCACCAGCCTCTGGGAAGGGGCCCGTCTCGCGGCGGAACAGAAACCCTGGTTTGGTCTCGGGCTTGAAGGCTTCTGGTATTACGATTCCGGCGCAGCCCAGACGCTCAATGAAAACGACTTCAAGGCATACGGAACCAAGCTGACCTTCCACAATGCCTATCTGGAGGTTCAGGTACACCTTGGCTATGTCGGGCTGGCGCTGTTCCTCGTGTTCCTGGGCTGGACCTCGCTGAGGATGCTGTATCTCTGGTTCCAGGATGGCTCGCTGGTGAACTCGGCCCTTGTCCTTCTGATCGCAGTGAACCTGACGATGACTTTCACAGAGTCATTGCTTTGGGGAATGTTCACCACGCCCGTTTTTCTGCAAGCGCTTGCCGGCATCGCTCCGTTCAGATTGTACGACCCGAAACTGGAAGGCCGCGCGCGGGTAACCGGCAGGCCCCAACATTAAAATGCAGACATCCTTGTCATTTTGAACCCGCCGGCTGTATCGGCCGGGCCTGTTTGCCTGAATAATGCCAGAATTCGAGCTGCATTTCTCATAATACGGCGAGTTGGCGATATTGCTTTAAAGCGCTGTTAAGTCTTCGTGGCTTTATATGTAGTCATGTCGCGTTCGAGCCAAATGATGCCAATGAAATCAGGCACCTTCACAGACCCCGTTACGGGAGTACTCGAGAGTGATCGTTCTCTCATGAACGAATATAGTGGGGAAAAGCTGCCCGTGTGGCTGCGCTTGCTTACGATTGTTGGGCTGAGTGCTGGTTTGTGGGGCGCTATAATCTGGGCTTTCGTGTCGATTTTCGGCTGATCACCCCCCTTGCCTGACTGCTTCTGAAGCGGTGGAATTCTTGCATATCTCTGGTTTGGTTGGGGCCCTCTGTTATGCAGGGGGACATTTGTTTTGATTTGAGGGACCAGGAATGCCGGGAAAAGTGCTTGTTTTAGGCGGGGCGGGCTATGTCGGCAGTCATTGTTGCAGGGCTTTTGCCGAGGCGGGCTGGGAAGTCACCGTCTTTGACAACCTCTCCACCGGCTGGCGGGATCTTGTGCGCTGGGGCGCGTTGGTCGAGGGCGATCTCAATAACCCCGGCGACATCGATGCCGCTTTCAGAGCGATCAAGCCTGATGCGGTTGCACATTTTGCGGCCTCAACCCTGGTCGGAGAATCCGTAACCGAGCCGGGCAAATATTATCGCAACAACACCTTTGCCACGCTGAACCTGCTTGAGGCGATGCAGCGGCATGACACCCGCGCCATAATCTTTTCCTCGACCTGCGCCATCTTTGGCCATGCGCAGACGGACTTCCTTGCCGAAGACCACCCGAAAAATCCGATCAACCCTTACGGCATGTCGAAGCTGATGGTGGAGCAGATGCTTGCCGGCTTTGATCATGCGCATGGGATCCGCTCTGCCTGCCTGCGCTATTTCAATGCGGCGGGGGCTGACCGGGAAGCGCTGACAGGCGAGCGGCATGCCTGCGAAACCCATCTGATCCCCCTTGCGCTAAAGGGCGCCTACGATCCCGACTATGCCTTCACCTTGAATGGTACGGACTTTGACACACCCGATGGTACGGCGCTGCGGGATTACATCCATGTCGAAGATCTCGCCGAGGCTCACCTTCTTGCGCTGAATGCGCTCGAGAAAGGGGCTCCGTCCAATGCCTTCAATCTCGGGACGGGCACGGGAACAAGCGTTGCCGAGATCGTCGACGCTGTGGAGCGCGCGACCGGCCGCCGCCTGCCGCGCAAGATCGGTCCGCGCCGCCCTGGCGATGCGGCGCGCCTCATTGCAGCGCCGGACAAGGCAAGAGACGTGCTTGGCTGGACGGCAACGCGCTCGGGTGTGGACAACATCATTACCTCAGCGCTTGCCTGGCATCAGAAAGACTGGGCCTTGCAGACGGAAAACAGCCTGCAAGGCTGATCCGCGCGGGGCATGCGGGTAAAAATGTTTGTGGCCTGAGGATCAGAACGCCGTGGAAAAAGTAACCGTCATTATCCCCTGCTATAATGCAGAGGCCTTCATCGAGACAGCTGTGCGCAGCGCGCTCGATCAGACGATCCCTGTCCAGGTGATTGTCGTTGATGATTGTTCGAAAGATGGCAGCTTCGCGCTATTGCAGGCCATGGCGGCGAAAGAGCCTCGCCTGACCGCAGTGCGTCAGCCCCAGAATGGCGGGCCCTCGGCCGCACGCAACACCGCATTGCGTCTCGTGAAGACGCCCTGGGTCGCCAATCTCGATGCAGACGACTATCTGCTGCCCGACAGGCTGCGCCGGATGGTCGAGCATGGGGAGGCGCGAGACCTCGACTTTATCGCCGACGATGTGATCCGCATTGAGCCTGGCCAGTCGCCGGGGGAGGGTATCCGTGTCTGGAAGGATGAACTGTTTGGTTCGGTGCCAATGGATCTGGCGCTGTTTGTGCGGCAGAACCTTGCAAAGTATTCCGGGCCACGCCGTGAGATCGGCTATCTGAAGCCCTTGATGCGCACGCAATTCCTCCACCAGAACGATCTGTTCTTCCGGGAGGATATGCGTCTGGCTGAAGACTACGAGTTCTATGCACGCTCACTGACGCTCGGCGCGCGTTGGGAATTAATCGATCCGTGTGGATACATTGCCGTCAGTATGCCGGAGTCTCTGTCCAAGGCTTATCCCACCTCCGCTATCGAGAAGATGGTGCAGGGCGACCGCGCTTTTCTGAAGTTGCCAGGCTTGTCGGCCGATGAGCGCGCGGCCCTGAAAGAACACCTGCACAACACCAATACGGATTTTGCCTGGCGCACGATGATTGACGGTGTCCGGGCAAAAAGTCCTGCGCTGATGATGAAGGCGCTGATGCAGCCGCCTGCCGTTTCCGGCAAGGTCATGCTGCGTATGGTGAAACATTTGCTTCGCCTGCCGATCCTTCCGGAAGTGCCTGAGGAAACGCGCAAACCTGCCCGCGAGTCCGCAGGTCTCAGCCTCACCTGACGTCGAACTTGTCAGCCTTTCGCTCGCCAAGCAGCATGCGCTGCTCCAGTCGCCGGCGCAGCGTTGCGTAATAGGCTTCCAGAAAAGCGAGGTCTGTTTCGCCGGATTGTTGCGGCCAGCCAATCTTGACGCGGATACGCGCGGCTACCTGCTTCTTAATTTCCGGCGTCGACTGGCGCAGAACATCTTCCAGGACATGCAGTTCGTGGATGCCATACGCATCGGCCTGCGCGGTGGTGAAGGTGAAGCGCGAACTGGTTTCTGCTTTGCTGGGGGCTGAGGTGATATCATGCATCAGCTTGGTCTTCGGTGTGCGGATGACCCATGTGCCCGCGATCAGATCGCCCACGCGCATCTTGTCCTTGTTGAAGATCGGGAACAGCAGGAACACGCCCGACCAGAGAAGGCCAAATAGCGCCATCCAGCCACTTGCCCCATCCCCGCCCATCATCGCGAACTGAAAGGGCAGGCCGATCTCGATTTCGCGGATGAAGTTGCGCGCCAGAACAGAGTTCGCCGTCAGCCGCCCGCCATCCCGCGCGGCCACGCGAAGGCCCAGCGCGCGCTTGCCGGGCGTGGCGGCGCGCTGCCCGATCTCGAAGAAGATGTAATAGAAATTGCGGACAAAAAAGAAGAAGACGAGCCAGAAGGCAAAGGCGATGTTGGCGCTGCCTTCGCCAAAGCCGGACATGGCAAATGACAAACCAAAAAGCGTGGCGATCACGATGGCCCACTGGATGGCCACATCAATCAGGAAGGCGCCGGCGCGCTCTGCGGCCGTGGCGAGTTTCAGCCGGATGGCGGCGCCTTCGGGTGTGATCAGGCGCCGAATGAGCTTGGACTGGCGCATCTCCTCTGCCATCCGCGCACGCCGTTGGGTGGCCGCTTCCATGCTGACGCCGGGGCGCTTCGTTTTGGGGGCAAGAGGCGCGGGCGCTCTGGTCATGCGCTGCGTTCCTTACGGGACATGTAGAAATAGAGCATCCACAGCACGCCGGTGGTTACTGCGATCAGGTAGCGCGCCGTATCGGAATTGATCAGCTGCCGCCCGAAGCCTTCGAGGATGGCGGCGATGATCAGCATGACCACGCAACCCATCGCGATGGTTGCAGCCTTTTGCCCGGCAGACCGCGCTGAGGCGAGCCGCGTCTGGGCGCCGGGAAATGCCACCGCGCCGCCAATGATGAAGCCCGCTGCGCCCGCCAGAATGATGGCGAATATCTCCGTCACCCCGTGGATCATCAGCCAGCCGGTAAACTCGTAGCCGAGCCCCTTGTCCCAGAACACGGCATACATCGAGCCGATCATCACACCGTTATAGACAAGCAGCCAGGCAGTCGGGATGCCAAACGCAAAGCCAAGCGCAAAGGCGAACAGCGCAATCTGGGCGTTGTTATTGAATAGGAAACTGGAAAAGGCCGTTAACTGGCCATCGCCATGCCCATCCGTATAGATCGTACTTCGCAGATATTCGGCCGTGGCATCAGGATTGCGCCCCTCCATGAAGTTTTGTCCGTGGAAGGTCCAGTACCAGTCCATGTCTTGCAGGCAGAGGAAGAAAGCGAGCCCCCAGCCGCCGAAGAAGAACAGCGCCGAAAGCAGCGTCGGCCAGACGGCCCCGCGTACCGCCGCCGGCCAGTCCTTGCGCAGGAAGGTCATCATCCGCTCGCCGATGGTTGTGCGCGCGCCATAGACGAAGAAATAGGCCCGTGTACACAGGCTCTCCAGATAGGCGATGACGTTCTGATCCAGCGAGATGGAGCGGGCCACAGACAGCGATGACACCGCCTGCCGGTAAAGCCGGGGCAGCGCCAGCATCTGCTCATCGGTCAGGCTCTTCACGCCGCCATTCTCGGCCCGCGTCAGGATCAGGTCCAGCTTCTGCCAGTCTGCCTGGCGCTCTTCGCGGAAGCGATAGGATTTGAGAAGGTCGCCGCTCACAGCATGTCCCTCTGCTTGATCTGAAGGTAACGGGAAACAAGCTCGGCGCCGAAATGCTCAGGCCGGCTCTCGATGATCTGCACGCCCATCCGCTGTAGCCGGCGGAACACCAGGTCGCGTTCGGACAGCAGCGTATCGGCAATCACGGCGCGCGCCACGTCCTCGGCTTTCTCCGGCGCCGCGTCGGCCATCGTGCTGAGGGCTTCATCCTCAAAGGTCGCAAACAGCACGAGATGCCGGTCGGTCAGCCGCTTCACATTCTCCAGCATCAGCTCGGCCGAGATCGTGTCGACGAAATCGGAGAAGATGATCACGAGGCTGCGCCGTTCCAGCCGCCCGGCCAGATTGGTCAGAGCGAGGGTGAAGTTTGCTTCCTCGTCGGAATAGTCCATCTCCGCCACGGTCGCCTGCGCCTTGGGGAAACTGCTCGTGCCGGTGAGGAAACCGCTCGTCACGCCGGGTTTGGCGGCAAAGCCATAGAACATCGTCCGGTCGCCAGCGCGCAGCGACACATAAGCCAGCAGCAGCCCGGCCGTCACTGCGCGGTCGATCTTCGGCACCCCGCCCAGCGGCTCGCTCATCAGGCGCCCGGTGTCGAAAGCGAAGACGATATTGTGGTTGCGCTCGGTCTTGAATTCCTTGGCCAGCAGATGCCGGTGGCGGGCTGAATGTTTCCAGTCGATCGCGCGCCGGTCCATGCCGGCGGTAAACTCACGCAGCGCGTCAAACTCGCTGCCATCGCCCCGCTCGATCTGTGTCTTGATGCCGAACTCTGCGTCGCGCGAAAACAGCCGGATGGCTTCGTCGCGCACCCAGCGCACATTCGGCGTCACCGGCACATCCACGCCGATCTCCTGCACATGCCGTTTCTGTACGAGGCCCATCGGCCCACGCCAGCGGCTCCAGAGGCGGATGATGCGGGCCATGCCGCGCCGCCCCGGTGCCAGCGTCATCTCGTAATGGCGCGCGCGCGCGTCCCATCCGCGAAGGCCCTGCGGCTCTGGCTGTGGAATGAATTCGTTGGTCTCCAGCTGTATCTCGATCCGCGCCGGCAGAGGCCCTTGGGTAAAGCGCAGGCGTATCGGCAGGGGATCTTCCTCGCCCACATAGAGCAGCGGCGGAACCGTCACCTCCGGCTCATACGCCCGTATCTGCGCGCCCAGCAGCCCGTCCATCAGGATGATACCGCAGACCCCTGCGATCCACCCTGCCGAAAGAATCCAGAAACCCGGCGCAAACAGCGCGATCGCGATGAGCAGCGGCATACCCATCAGCATAAGGAAGATCGCGCGAGGCGTGGGTGAGATCACCGCGGCGCCGCCGTCTGTTCGATGATGCCGGCAAGGGTTTCCTCGGTGGTGCGCCCCTCAATGTCGGCGGCCGGGGAGAGGATCACGCGGTGGCGCAAAGCAGGCAGGGCGAGCGTCTTGACGTCATCCGGGATGACGAAATCCCGCCCGTCCAGCGCCGCCCGCGCGCGTGATCCCATGGCGAGCGCGGCCGCAGCCCGCGGGCTCGCCCCGGTCTCCAGCGCGGGCGTCTCCCGCGTCATGCGCACAATATCAACGATATAGGCAATGATCTCATCATTGAGGCGCACCTGCGAGACCGCCTCCACTGCCGCATCAAGCTCCGCCGCGCTGAGCACCGGCTGCACACCAAACGCTTCGGCGGTTTTCATGCCGGTGCGCGTGCCATGCTGGGCCACGATGCGGATTTCTTCCTCGCGCGTCGGATAGTCCAGTGTGTGCTTGAAAAGGAACCGGTCAAGCTGCGCCTCGGGCAGGGGATAGGTGCCCTGCTGCTCGATCGGGTTTTGCGTGGCGATCACGGTGAAGCGCGGGTTCAGCGGATAGCTCTCCCCATCAATCGTCACCTTGCGCTCCTGCATGGCTTCGAGCAGCGCGGCCTGTGTCTTGGGCGGTGTGCGGTTGATCTCGTCGGCCAGCAGAATGTCGGTGAAGATCGGGCCTTTGGTGAGGCTGAACTGGTTGGTCTGGAAATTGAAGAGATTCGTGCCCAGAACATCGCCCGGCATCAGGTCCGGCGTGAACTGGATGCGCCCGAACTGCAGCGAGATCGCGCGCGAGAAACACTGCGCCAGCAATGTCTTCGCCGTCCCGGGCGGCCCTTCGAGCAGGACGTGTCCGGATGAAAACAGGGCCACCAGAAGCAAGTCCACGCTCGCATCCTGGCCAATGATCGCCTTTCGCACTTCGGTGCGGATGCGGTCTGCCAGATTACGGATTTCAGCCACGCTCATGCATCGTTCTCCTGATGATTGCCTTGCGCCAATGGTGCAGGTCGCGCGCTGTCTGCACGAGATCCTCCCGGTTGGACGCCTGCCCTTTGAGGGCGGTTTCGAGTTCCGAGAAGGTTCGCCCGCCGCTCTCGGCAGGTCCCATCCGGTCATATATCTCCGTCAGCTGATTTTCGGGCAGCGTGCGGGGCAACCCCAGAGCCCGCGCCAGGCGGCGGCGGATCAGGCTGACATAGCCGGGCGCCATGCGCATTTCGCGGCGCGCCATCGTAACGAGGCCGGCTGTGTTATCGGCCAGCGCCTGCTTGCCCAGCGCGATTGCGCGCGTTTCCCGGGCGGGCGGGCCAAACCGCACGATAGCCGCCCATCCCAGCAGCAGCGCGCTCGCCAGCGCCACCAGCGTTGCGCCAATATAGGGCACGCTGAACAGCATCTTGAGCAGGTTTTCCGAGCGCGAGAAACCATGCAGGGTCGCGTCCATCAGGATCGGCTCATACTCTGAAGTGCGTAGATAGTTCACAAGCCGGGTCGCAAAAATGGCGTTTTCCACACGCGCCAGGCCGAACGTGTTGATCATGTCGGGATCACTGAGAATGTAGAGGCCCCGCGTAGGGTCATACGCCACCAGCGCGCCCTGCTCATTGCCGATCACGGTCTCCAGCGCGCTTGACCGGATCAGCTGAAGGCGCACATCCGGTTTGATTGCGCCCGGCTCAAAATCGCCCTCCAGCGCCTCCAGAACACTGATACGCAACACTTCTGCATCCGGATAAATCCTCCGTATCCGGTCGTTGAGATTGCGCGCCTCCAGAAACCGCGTATCTATCTGCCGCGCCCGGTTGAGCGCATCTGGCCGGCCATACCATTTGGGCAGCACGGCCAGCGCGGGCAGCTGAAAGTCTGTCTCCTCCAGAATATCGAGATTGCCAAAGGCGGGCAGAGTGAGGATCATCAGCCCCCAATCGCGGGTCTCCAGGTTGCGCTCCAGCCGCGATACGCTGATGGGATAGTCCTGCGCCTCCATCAGGCGGACAAAGCCATTATAGCCGAGCGCAGAGGTGGAGTAGGGGTGGTCGCCGGCCTGATCGCGCTGGCGCAGCTCTGGCGCCCAGCCGGCCAGCACCATCACCCCGCCAAACGAGATCACGGCAATCGCGACCAGGATCGCCACGGTGCGCGCCGAGAAGGGAGACTCGCTCTGGCCGCTCACGCCCAGCCCTCCCCGAAGGCAAAGTCCTCATAGCTGCGCCGCGCGCTCTGCCAGCCATCGGCGTCCACATCCCGCCCGCCGAAGAAGCTGCTCTCGACAATCTGGATGATGGGTTTCAGCGCCCGCCGCGCGCGGTCCGGCAGGCTGCCCAGCCCGGCAATTTCCCGCGCCGTCAGCGAGGTCGGCAGCCCGCCATCAAGGCGCTCCTGCACGTCTTCGATGGAGCGGAACAAGAGCAGGTGAACCGCCTCGGCAAATCGCCCCTCCCGTGCCAGTGCGTCGGCCTCCTCCAGCAGGGAGCGCGCACGGTCAGCGTCAGGCCGGATATCGGTCAGCACATCATCCACCGGCCTTTCCTTTGGCTTGCGCGCAAGACCAAGACGCATCCGGATAGCTTCACCGAACAGGAAGTAGACAAGGCCCGCCACAACGAGAGCGGCCGCAGCCCAGAAAATGATACGGAACACCGGCGCCAGCGATTCGATGAAGCGCGCGATAGCATCGACCCAGCCGGGCGGCTCTCGCATTTCGATCTCTACGTCTTCCTGTTCGGGGCGTGTCAGTTGCAGATCGGCGTCGCGCAGATAGGCCGCATGGGCCTCCTCCACGAGGCCCATGTCAGTCTCGATCAGATCATCTGAATAGTCTTCCTGGAAGTCGTCATCGTCGTAGAAATCAAGCCCGGCATCATACGTGTATTCAGGCTCAGACACAGCAATCGGGGGCGAATTCTGCGCCAGCGCCGGCGCCCCCACAAACAGGAAGACACTTACGGCCAGTGCATAGGCGCTGGACCTGACGAGTGGCACCACTCAACAACCCTCCTGCCGACATCCCGTGGATGCGCTTTCAGCAACTATTTCAGAGCTTTCCGGCAGCTTCAACGGTCAGTTTCCATCCCTGTTGGATGTTGAGGGGGCTATACGGCGATACGGGCGGTTTGCGGGTAGAGGAAAGGCAAATTTCGGCCTGGCTGCATTTTATCATCCAGGCCTGCATCAAAGCGCTATCCCCGGAACCGGGGGCGCGCTGTCAGTTTTCAGGCCGCCTGGGTCAGCGCGTGAGCGCAGGCCCGTGCTGTCAGGGCCATGATCGTCAGGGTCGGGTTCTGGATACCCTGTGATGGCAGGGAGGCTCCGTCGGTGACGTAGAGGCCGGGCATTGCCCAGCATTCATTTTGCGGGGTGAGCACCGATGTCTGCGCATCGGCGCCCAGCCTTGCCCCGCCGCACTCATGTACCGAGGTGCCCGGATTTGCCGGACCAGAAGGGCGCACCAGAACTTTCGCTCCGATTGTCTCGAACAGTTCGTCCAGCGCGTGTGACATGGAAGATGCGAGCGCCCGTTCCGCGTCGCCCCATTGCATCTCGATACGCAGGGCAGGGGCGCCCCATCTGTCAGTCTTCTCTTTAGAGAGGGTTACGCGGTTGCCAGCAGAGGGCGCCACTTCGCCAAAGGCAACTGCGGTTGTCCAGGCGCCGGCGGGGTTGACGGTCGCATACAGTTGCACGCCATAGCCGCGGTGCTGCGCATCGCCGCCGTCCCGGAGATCGAAGCGGGGCAGATACACACAGCGCCCGGCCTCGGCCTGGGGCATCATCGGCAATGGCGGGCTCATTCCTTCGGCCTTTATCATCACATGGTCGGTGAGATAGCGGCCCAGCGCTGGCAACTGATCTGAGAGCGGGCCTTCGGCTGTGCCTGAATTGAGCAGGATGCGCGTGGATTCCAGGGACGAGGCACACAAGAACACGAGGGGCGCTTGTGCCGACTCCCTCTGGCCGGTCAGAGGGTCCAGCCACTCAACGCCGCGTGCCTTGCCATCTGGTCCGGCAAGGATGCGCTGCGCGATTGCGCGGGTGCGCAGGATCAGCCGTCCGGTCGTATCGGCAATGCCGGTGAAGTCCACAGGCGGTGCATACCGGCTGAGCATGGCGGGCGCTTCGGGCCATTTCTCGCCGATGGCCTGCAACACCATTTCTTCCGAAGCATCGGGAGAAGCAGGTTGGGCAATCAGGCTGTCGGGAATGTACCCGATCCCTTCCTGGCCGCCCGTAAGGCCCAGGCGGCGCTCCACCTGCTGATACCAGGGCTCCAGTTCTGCGATCCCGAAAGGCCAGGGGCTCGGGCCATCTTCCTTGGGCCCGATATCGGTTGCCCCGAAACGGTAATACTGGCGGCCATGCCCCGGCACGACCATTCGCCCGCCGATACCGTGAGAGCGGATCCAGGTGAATGGCATACCGTCTGGCGTCTCGTAGGGGTGGTCGCAATCATCGACAAACCCATCCGGTTTCTGAACCCAGGCAAAGCACTCAGTCTGGACCGGCTGGCGCACACGCCCGATGCCGCGAAGCACTTTCGTGCCGGCATTGATCAATCGAGGGTGAAGGATGTTGGCGAGGCGCGGATCTGAAATTGCCCCGATTGTTGCCGCAACGGTCTTGCTCAGAGGTTTGCGCCAGAAGGGATACTTGCTGCCTGCGTCCAGCAGAAGCACCGATAGCCCGCTTTCACACAGTAGCGCTGCCGCCAGCCCTCCGGATGCGCCAGCCCCCACTACGATCGCGTCATGCTGTCCCGTCATGATAGTGCCCGCCCTCTTCGCCGCCAAGCTTTGCACGATTTATGCATAATGGATGCCGGACAGGCATCATGAACTGCCTGATACACTCTAAAATTGATTGATTGACATGGCCCTTAACTCTTCGTCTCCTTCTGAAATGTCTCAGCGCGCTTCCGTAGACGCAGTTACCCGCCTGGTATCCAAATCTTCAGGGCCTCTGGGGTTTGGAACGGGCTTGCTGCATCACGTCAAAGACAGCCGGTCTGCGGTCAGTCTTCTCAGGCAGGCTCATGATCAGGGGGTCACTTATTTCGACACGGCCCGGCTCTACGGGGATGGGCGCTGTGAAGGCCTCATGGGCGAAGCCTTCTCCCATATGCGCAAGGATGTCATCATCGCCACCAAGGTTGGCATCCTGCCAACCCCGCGAGACCTGAGAACACGTGTCCAGGGCAAGGCCGCCACCCTGCTGCGCCGTCTTCCACCGCTCAGGCGCGTAGTGCCCGAACCACCAGTGCAGCGGCCGGAATTTGGCGTGTTCGACAGGGACCGTATGCAGCGCAGTTTCGAGACGAGCCTGCAACAACTCCGCACCGACCATGTCGATCTGCTTCTGCTGCATGAATGTACCCTCGATGATGTGCGCCGCCCCGAGGTCACGGAGTTCCTTGAGCAGATGGTCCGGGACGGCAAGGCCCGCGCCTATGGTGTTGCGCCGGCTCCAGAGGCCATGCGCGCCATTGCTGGCAGCGGCGCGCCCTATGGCGCTGTGGCCCAGTTCGATGCAGCCCTGCGCGAAAGCACCTCCTTTGAAGGCGCCGCGCCGCCCGCCCTCATCGTTACGCATTCCTGCCTGGGAGAGCGCTTCCGCAGTGCGCTCAAGCGGCTGAAGGAAGACGAAGCTTTCAAGCAGCGCTGGTCCTCCGCGCTCGGCGACGGCGCGGATGATCCCGCCCTTGTGGCGCAGGCATTTCTCGCCCACGCCCTTCATCAGAATTCGGGAGGGATCGTCCTCTTCTCAACCACCCGGCCTGATCGCCTGCGCACCAACCTGGAGGCATCTGCCTGGCTGACTGCGCCGGATAAAATTGCAGCATTTTCCCAGCTCCTGGCGGGGGAATGAATGGACAAGCGCCCGGCAGCGCATATCTAGGCCTTCATTCGGACGAAGGGTGCGACGATGGACAAGGCTGAGACCTACCGCCAGCTCAAGGAAGAAATCGATAGCGTTGTGGCGGGGGAAACCTCCGACACGGCCCGCTATGCCTCGGCCGCCTGCCTGATGGCGCAGGCCTTCAAGCCGCGCTTCTTCTGGACCGGGTTTTATCTTGTCGATCCGCTGAAATCGCAGGAACTCGTCGTGGGGCCGTATCAGGGCACGCTCGGATGTCTTCGCATCCCCTTCGGAAAAGGTGTCTGCGGCCATGTCGCGGCAACGCAACAGCCGGTCATTGTGCCGGATGTGCACGCCTTTCCGGGTCATATCGCCTGCGATTCCGCGTCAAACTCCGAGATTGTCGTTCCCGTGTTCCATGCGGATGGTAGCCTCGCCGCCGTTCTGGACGTGGACTCGACGGAGTATGACGCGTTCGACGAGGTTGATCAGGCTGGCCTCACCGCAATCTGCGCAAGCCTACTCACCGCCTGACGATATGTCTGTGTCTGGCTCTGTTGTGATGACAGCAGGCGGCGCCGTCTCAACGGGCAGGGTCAGCGGACGCAACACCGGCTCGGGCAGCACTTCTGCCGGCTCTGTTTCAGGCGGGGCGCGCGGCGTCACGGGCACCTGAACCGGGGCAGGTGAGGGAGCGCTTATTGGCTCGGCCGCTGCCTCCGGCAGGCTGCGATACTGGACCGCTTCAGGCTCGCTGGCGGGCGCCTCCGCAGGCGCTTCGTCTGGTGATACCGGCTCGGGCAGTTCGGGTATCTGGGGTGGGCCAGCCATTTTCAGGATCCGCTCAACCAGCGTCTCTTCCAGAATGTCCAGCTTGCGCGCACGCAGCCCCTCGATCACCCGGATCGAATGGTTGAGGTCCAGCCACACATCCCGGTCCAGCGAATAGGCAGGCCATTCCGGCACACCCGTTCCATTCGGATCGCCTGTGCGCGCAAAGTTGGTCCAGTAGGTCATCATGGCTTCGGTCAGCACGAGGTCTGCGTCGGTCACCTTCAGGCCCGGCAGGTGGCTGTTGAACACGAACGAGATTTCCGCAGCATGGAAAGCGCCGATGGTCTGGCGCGGCGAGGGGGGAACTCGCGTGAAGTGATAGAGATAGGTCGGCTCGCCGCCTTCCACATTGCGCCGGCCCACATAGCGCATATGGACACCGAACATGTCGTCTCCCAGCATGTCGGTCGCGCCCTTGTCCCAGCTTTCCAGCGTGTTCATCCCGTAGAGCGCCTGCAACGCCTTGGCCGGGTTCAGTCCGAAAACAGAGGCCAGCGCCTCCTCTCGTTCTTCAAGCGAACCGGCAATGCCAGGGCGCAGGACTGTCGGAGAGTAGATTGCCTCATAGAACAGCGAGCCCTCATCGGCATTGAAGCCTGCGATCATCGGTACACGGGGGGTCTGTCCGTCGCGAAAGGCGGCGCCAATCGGACGAGGCAGCACCTTGCCGTCAACAACCGGCAGGAAATAGGGCGTCAGATCCCGCCGGGCTTCACCACGGGCAATGATGGCCGCGGCTGGAATGTTGCGCAGGTCTGCCGCCCGCGCGGTGTGGGGAACAAGGGGAGAGAGGAATTCGATACCGGCTTCCTCTGCGCTTTTGACGTCCTGAATGGCCGAGCGCTTGAGATGCAGCGCGTTGTACGTACTGGCGCCACTTTGCAGGATAGCCTTGTGAAACAGGCCTTCAGACAGGGGACTTGCCATAAGCTCCGTAATGGACTGGGCGCCCGCGCTTTCGCCGAATACAGTCACATTGTTCGGGTCGCCGCCAAACACGGCAATATTCTCGCGCACCCAGCTCAGCGCTGACACCTGGTCCAGCAGGCCGTAATTGCCAGATGTGCCCGCCTCTTCGGTCAGGGCGGGATGCGCCAGATAGCCAAGAGCGCCCAGGCGATAATTGATCGTAACCAGGACCACGCCTTTCTCGACCAGACCATTGGCCTGATAGATCGACTGTGATCCTGAGCCGAACTGGTGAGAGCCGCCATGTATCCACACCATGACCGGCTGTAGGTCGCGGCCGCCGAGATTGGCCGTGCGGATGTTCAGGGAAAGGCAGTCTTCTGATTCCGGCGGCTTCTTCTGTAGCGATATCAGCACGCGCGCCGCCATGCGCTCGAAACCCGATAGCCCGACGCCTTCCAGGATCGAGTCTACAAAACCGTCAGACCGTGCACGGCTCTGCGTGCATTCCGGCCCGTAATCTCGCGTGTCACGGGAGATGGCGCCCCATTGCGGCGGCGCTGCCGGCGGGCTCCAGCGTTTGGCTGTGCCATAAGGAATACCATTGAAGACAATGACATCCGGGTTCTCACGGTCCAGCCCGCCGATCACCACGCCCTGATGGATACGCACGGGCTCGGACATTTCCATAGGTTTGGGGGGCTTGCGCAGGGCAAACCAGCCATAGGCGGCGCCCGCGAGCAGGATAAAAAGCAGAACTATACTGAAACGGCGCATTGCCGGTCCCCCGCAAATACGAATCCACCGGCACCATAGCCGTATGGGCAACCCGTGGCTAACCCCTAAGCGCCGCGCAGATTGAGGGAATCGAGCGTGCGGATCGTGGCGCCGGTCAGGTCCGCGACGGGCTCAATCCCGCACGCCATGCGGATAAATCCCTCCGGCACATTATCCCCCCAGCGTGCCCGGCATTCGGCCGCCGAATGAACCCCGCCAAAACTCGTCGAGGGTGTCAGCAAAGGATGGCGTTCGATGAATTGCTCCGCCAGGTCCCGGCTCGGCAGGCAGAAGCTGACAATCGGTCCGTACCCGCTCATTTGCCTGCGCGCGATGGCATGCGCCGGATCGGTCGCCAGCCCCGGATAGCGCAGGCCTGTCACGCCCTCCATGCCCGAAAGCGCGTTCGCCACCGCCAGCGCATTGGCGTTCGCCCGCGCCACGCGCAGCTCCAGCGTCGCCAGCCCCCGGTGCAGAAGATAAGCGTCAAACGGGCTGACAATCGCCCCGCCCAGCCGCCGCCAGGTCTTCACCGGCGCCAGCAGTTCCAGATTGCGGCTCGCCACATGCCCGGCCAGAATATCCGAATGCCCGGCCATCGCCTTGGTGTCGGCCATGATCGCAAAGTCTGCGCCCAGATCCAGCGGGCGCTGGCAGAGCGGTGTCGCCGTCGTGTTGTCCACCGCCAGCAGCGCCCCCGCATCCTTTGCATTGCGCGCCAGCTTCGCCAGGTCACACACCGCCAGCCCCGGATTGGACGGCGTTTCGGCCAGCACCAGCTTCACGCCTGTGAGGTCTGCCTCGGCCATCTCCGCCGTGGGGCAGGTGGCAATGTCGATTCCCAGCGGCGCAAAGTATGCCTCCAGCAGCGCGCGGGCATTATAATACCCGTCCGCATGCACCAGCACCCGGTCCCCCGGCTTCAGATGGGCGTAAAACACCGCCGCAATCGCGGCCATGCCAGAGGGAAACAGCACAGCGTCTGCGCCTTCCAGCAGGCCGATTTCGGCCTCCACTTCTTCCACCGTCGGGTTGCCATAGCGGCCATAGACATGGCTCGCCTGCGGATCGCCCGGCAGGTGGAAGGTCGTCGAGGCCACGATGGGCAGGGCGACCGGATCGCCCTTCTGCAGGCTTTCGCTGCGCCGGTGCAGCAGGCGGGAGATGGGGGAGAGTTGGTCAGCCAAGTATGTCCGCTCCAGGGCCAATAAGGCGCGCAACGGCGCCGCGTGTATCTGCCTCCAGCCGGTGCCATTCCTCGCGCAGGCTCGCAAGACACTTCACCTGATATTTGAACACGCCCTGCGAATATGTCCCGCCTTCAATCGTCAGGGAGAAGGTGTCCGCCCCCGCTTCGATGGCCTCGGCATTCGCCTTGAGGAAGGGCAGGTAGGTGTCGCCCGCCTGTGCCAGCAGCTTGCCAATCGCCGGCGAGGCAAGCGCTGCGTCCGCGCCAGCCCAGTCTCCGCCCATCCCGCTGGCATCATCGGCATGGTCCAGCCAGCGATAGAGGTAGGGCGCCGCTTCCCGCATCCATGCCATCGGCGTCGGGTCATAGCTCATCACTTTCAACTGGCCGTAAAAGGCCAGATCCGCCAGCGAAATCCGGTCCCCGAACAGAAACCGCCCTGGCCCCAGCGCCATCTCCTGCAGCGCCGCGCAGCTACGCTTCCAACTCGCCTCGATCAGCGGCGCCGTCTGCGGCGTGCAGCCCACCAGCGCCATCCGCGAAATCTGCCGGGCACGGATCATGGCGGCGCTCTGCTCCACCGTCTCCTGTCCGGCGTTCGGCATCGAGTCATACATCAGCCAGTTGGCGCACCATTCCTGATCGGCGGCGTAGTACCAGCGATAATGGAACATCGCCTTCATGAACCATTCGTCGGCCATATCCTCCAGCAGCAGGCACACAAAGCGTGAGGCCGGATCGTCGGGAACAAGGGCGCGGCCCTCGCTCTCAATGGAAAGCAGGAAAGGCGTTGAATCATTCGTCCAGCTGCCATCAGGCCTGCGGATCACCGGGATCACCTGCGCCTTGACGTTGGACATGATCACCGCGCGCTCCGCGCCCGTCATCCCCGTCCAGCTCAGCGGCAATCCCTTCGCCCGCAGCGCCGCGCGCACCTTCAGCGAATAGGGCGAGCCCAGCGCGCCATAGACTTCATACCCGCTCATGAATTCCTCCCTTGTCCCCGTGCTGCCGAGGTTTTGTCATTATATGTGACGAAACATTCAACACACTTGCGGAGGCCTGTCACGGGGGCGTTTGAGGCCGGATCACACCTTCTTCCCGCCCGCCCAGATCGGCCGCGTCACGATCAGGTCCTGACACAGCAGCCCCGCCTCGCGGTGGCGCGCCATATCCTTGTAATCCTTATGGTTCAGCGTCGCGATGAAGGCCTGCCGATTGGGAAAGTGGTTCACCAGAACCGCGTCCCAATCGCCTCCGCCGATGAAAAATCGCTCGGTATCGCCCAGCAGCAGCGTCGTCCCGCCCACCTCAGCCGCCGCCACGGTGAAGGCTTCCGAATAGCGCATATACGCGTCTCGCCCGCTGATCGCTTCGCCATATTCCGGATCTTCGGGGCGGTACTCCGCCTTCACCCTGAACTTCAGAATGTTCACCTGCGCCACCGGCCCGTCATGGGGATCATCGCGAAACGCGCGGAACTGGTCGGCCGTCGGCTGAAAGGCAGGCATGGCTTACTCCTTGGGGCGATGATGGGGGTGTTTCAGAAAATACCGCTCGGCATAAAACAGCCCCGCCGCGTGCAGGGCATGCTGCACCTCCAGGCTGCCATAGTCCAGAAACTCCGAATACGGCATTTCCAGAACTTCGATTTCCTCATTCGGGTCCAGCTCCTGGCGGGCATCGGCCGTGCAGCCCAGCGCGAGGTAATAATGGATGCGGTTGTCCTGCGTGGCGGGGTTGGGATGGCACGTGCCCACCCACACCATCTCGCGCGGCACATAGCCGGTCTCCTCGCGCAATTCCCGCGCGCCTACATCGGCCCAGTCGGTCTCGCCCGGATCAGATGCGCCCCCCGGCAGGCCGGTCAGGACCACCTGCGCGGCATGGCGATACTCCCGCACCAGAATGATATTCCCCGCATCCGTCACCGGGATCACCGTCACCCATTCGGAGAGCTCGGTGACATGATAAGCCTCGACGATATGCCCATCCTCCCGCTTGCAGCGGTCGGTGCGCAGGCCCATGAAGCTGTCCCGCAGCACCTGCTTTGAGGAGAGGATAGTCCAGGGCTTGATCGTCACTCGGGTGTCTCCTTCAGGTGGCGGCCCAGTCGGTCAGTTCGATCGCATGATGGGCGTCCACAATACCAGCTTCTTCGCGCTTACCCCGATGGATGTCATAATGCTGCTGGCGGCGGAATAGCAAACCGGCGGACTTCCGCCATAGGGTACATTTATCGCATTGACAGGATATCAGTTCCTGCACCAGTGAATTGAACTTGTACGACTGCGGGGTAATCGTAAATTGCCGGGCGATTCATCTATAGACGCGCTGTCCGAAGGCGTACGGGCCATTGTTGGACTGGTCGGGATTGCCCTGTCGATCTTCCTCATCTGGTTCTTCAGCAAGCGAGCTCGCGAAAACCAGCCCTCCAACCTCTCGGAACGGGGAAGGCTTCTGCTCGAGGAGCGCATCCCGCTGGTTCGCCACTTGAGTGACGCAGACAAGGCCAAACTCTTTCAATCGGTTTCCGCATTGCGAAAAGCTGGTGGTTTCCAATCGCGTGTTCCTACGACGGCGAATGGATATGCATTCATCGACATCAAACTGGATGATCAGGCCATGCTTTTCGGGTTAATGGCTTTCACTATGCTGTATCGCTCAGCACCTGTACCGGAACACGTTTTCCCGCTGGTACTGACAAATGACACGGTTGTTTCCACTGATCCAATTTACCTTGGTGCATTCAAGAAAGGGCAGATGCGCTTCATAAGCCGAAGTGACCTGGACCTTGATTATCCAGTGCATGCACTCGGAATATCTCCACTCGTCTTGCAATTTGCGAAATGCCTTGACGAACCTGACTTGAAGCAGGCGAAGCCTGAGCACCGCGCTGAGTTCTTGGCGCTTATGGATACCCTGAACTCTGCTTACGAAAGGATTGTCATGGCACCCGCGAGGGCCCATCACGAGGAAACCGGCGAAGCTCTCGATATCCTTTCCGGAATTGGGTTCCTGCTTGAGTCCCAAAAGATGTATTTTGGATCTCTCGACGAGTTCAACAACTTGGACAGCGACGTCAAAGGCGCCTTGGCAATCCTCTATGGCGAACGCCGCATCCTGAACTGAGCGGCTTCCCGACAGTATGTCCACCCTCCCGCTGGCACCGGTCGGTGCACACGCGCATGTAATTGTCGTGTACGGGATAGATGGAAGAAAGAACGTTCCAGGGCTTTATACTCATTCTGAAGGTGCCTTCAGATGCCGGTTCAGAAAGTCCAGCCGCGTCCGCATCAGGTGGAGCTGCTGAGCTTCGCCCTGAACGCCGTGCCGCTGGCCGGGATAGGTCATCAGCTCGAAAGGCTGACTGCGCGCTTGCAGTTCGGCCATCAGGCGCGTGGTGTTGTCGAACGTCACGTTGTCGTCCGCCATCCCGTGGATCAGCAGCAGAGGCCCCGTCAGCCCGTCAATGTGCGCAAACACGGATGAGGCGTGATAACCCTCCGCATTATTCTCCGGCGTACCCATATAACGCTCCGTATAGAACGTATCATACAGCGACCAGTCGGTAACAGACGCCCCCGCAATCGCTGCGGCAAACGTGCCCTCCGGCGCCTGCGTCGCCGTCATCAGCGCCATGTATCCGCCATAGCTCCAGCCCTGGATGGCAATCCTGTCGCCATCCACAAAGGGTTGATCTTTCAGCCACGCCACCCCGCGCAACTGGTCGCGCACTTCCGGCCCGCCCGTCTGCCGGTGGATCACATCTTCAAACCGCTTGCCCCGGTTCCAGGTGCCGCGATTGTCCAGCCGGAACACGATATAGCCCGCATGGGTCAGGAACTGATCGCTCAGCGGCCGCCAGTCATTGGCCACCCGCTGCACATGCGGCCCGCCATACACTTCCACAATCACCGGATACTTCTTCGACGGATCAAACCCCGGCGGCTTCTGGATGGAATAATACAGCGCCTGATTGTCCTCGGCTGAAATTATTCCGAATTCCGGAACCGTATGCATCCCCAGATAAGGCGTATACGGATGCTCCGCATTCAGCGCATTCTCGTTTATCCACGCCACGCGCGTTCCGTCCGCCTTGTAAAGCGCCGTCTGCGGTGGCTGCGTGGGCGAGGAAAATGTGCCGATATAGCTCTTCGCGCCCGCGCCCATCGAGATCGCCCAGCTTCCGCCCTCCGGCGTAATACGGCGCACCTCCGGGCATTCCTTGTGCAACCGCGCTGCGCCCGGATTTATATCAATACAGGCAGTATCGGGCAGTCGCCGCGCGCCAAGCAAGGCAATTTGCTGATCGCTCCAGCCGAGCGGCACTGCATAAAGATGCTTCTCCAGCGGCGTATCCTTGAAGCCGGTGAAATAGATGGTCCGCGTCTCGGCATCAAACCCGGCAATATCGCTCACCACCCAGTGCCCGAAGGTCACCTGCCGCATCTGTCCATTGGAGGCGTCGCGCCAATAGATATGGCGATATCCGTCCAGCTCATGTGTCAGCAGCAATCCGCCATCCGGCAGGGCCAGAAAATCATTCGACAGGTTCACCCAGCGACGCTGTTCCTCCGTAAACGGAGACCATATCCGCCAAGGCAGGCCATCGGTGCGATTGTAACGGATTTCCGTCTGCGCCCGGTTCACGGTCTGGAACCAGAGGCTGCCATGCGCCCAGTTCACCCGCGCCAGATAATCATCCGGCCCCACACTGACGATCCGGCTGGTCCGCGCGTCCTTCAGGTCCACCACATGCAGCGCCACCTTGGCATTCGGCCGCCCCGCGCGCGGATAGCGCTGGTTGATCACCGTCACCTGATCGGCGGCAATGTCAAAACGCGGAATGATATCCACCCCGCTCTCGTCCACCTCGGTATAGGCAATGTAACGCTCGTCCGGACTCCACCAATAGCCGGTATACCGGTCCATCTCCTCCTGCGCGACGAACTCGGCCACGCCATAGCTGATGGCTTTCTCCGGCTGGGCTTCGGGCGAAATCCGCGTCTCCGTGCCGGTCGCCAGCTCAATGGCGTAGAGCGCGCCATCCCGGATAAAGCTCACATGATTGCCGCGCGGAGACACCTTCGCGTCATACTCAAACCCATCTGTCTCCGTCAGGCGCCTTGTCTCCACGCTGTCACCTTTCAGCGTTACGAGGTGAATGTCCCCGCCCGCCGGCACGATGATCGTGTCGGCCGTGCCCCAGGCATAATCGGCAATCCCGCGCACACCGGCGATCCGCTTGCGCTCGCGCAGCGCTTTTTCCTCTTCGGAAAGCTCAGCGTCTGCCGGATCAATCGCGGTGGAATCCACCAGCAGCGACTGCGCCCCACTCGCCACATCAAACTGCCAGAGATCATAGCGCGCGCTTTCCTCAGCCCTTGGCTTCAGGAAGGTCACTCGCTTGCCATCGGGCGAAAAGCGCACCGCGCGCGGCGGCGTCCCGGAAAGGGAGGGGGAGGCATAAAGGCGTTCCGGCGTCAGCCGGGGAGCGTCAGTCATGAATGCAGCGTCCTTTGGTGAAGCATGGGCCTCCCCGGCATATGTAATGCAGGCGGTGAGGCTGAGTGCGGCCAGTAAGGCCGCGCAGAGGGTGCGTATCGTCATGGAGCGGGAGACTAGCCCGGATTCCGTCCATGTCATCAGGGTAAGGCGCCGCTCAGCCCGCGGTGGCATAAAGCCAGGTCACCGCCCAGAGGGAAGAGACCAGGCTTACCAGCAGATCGGCCATCGTCATGAGGGTTCCGCCCAACAGGCTCCGGCCCAGCCTTGGCCCGGCCTGATGCACGGGCGACAGCCCCCGCATCAGGGTCAGCACATATAATCCAAACAGCAGCACAAATCCCAAGCTCGCCATCAGGTCCATCTGCGCCGGATCAACCCAGGCATAGGCGACCGTACTGACGACCCCCAGCAGAAGCAGCGGAACAAGCGTCACGAAGTAAAGGCGGATACGCACGGGCAGGGGCGTGCCCTTGCCCCAGATGTTCAGCATCAGCGCAAACACCGCATGCACGCCGAAATAGCTGAAGGGATAGGTCACCAGAAGGGTCGCCAGATATTCCCGCGTGGCGTCTTCTGCGCTGCGGCCGGGAAACTCCAGGTCCATCGCCTCGATGGTCGCCTGGGTATAGGCAAACAGGGCCGAAGCCTCGTTCACCCAGAGGAATTTCAGGAAAACGACCGTCGCAATCAGCGTGAACACCAGCCGGATCGAGGGCGTGTAACGGTCCAGCCAGTCACGGTCGCGCGCCGCCGAGAACAGCTTCGCGGGCCAGATCACCGACACCGCCAGCGTGCGCAACGCCCGCACATTCAGTCCGAACAGATCATCCAGCAGCGCGTCCCAGCCCGAGCCGCGCGTCATGTCATCCTCACCATAGCCGGCGGGTTTCGTTTCCTGCTGTGCCATATGCGTCCCTTCGCAAACAGGCTGAGCTTAGAGTCTTCTGCCAGTCCGGACCAGCGCCATCGCGCCTGTCACTTCCTGCCCGCACGAGGACGCAAGCGGGACGCGTTGCGGAGCCTGTGAATAATGATTGATTTGATTTATGTTCACAGCCGGTCTACAAAAAGGCAAAACGGGAGAGGACGCAGATATGCTGAAATGGCTTGCGGGAATTGCAGGGACGATCGTGTTGTTGGCGCTGATTGGCGGATGGTGGCTGTTCGTCGGATTCAGCCAGGCGCCCAAGGCCGCGCCCGGCGTTGTTGATATTGATGCCTGGCGGGCAATGGTTCGCGAGGCGGGCGGCGTACGTCCGGTTGAAATCCGCGTCCTGGAAGTCGGCTCCGACGCCGCGCCCATGCTCGCCGCCCGCGCGGGCGCCTTCGGCGACCGGTGGCTCACCTCCTACAATTCCGTCCAGATCGTATTTCCGGAGTCTACGCTGGTCATTGGCGGCGCCGTCGACCGGCTCACATCCGAAGGCATGCTCCAATCCCAGGGGGTCTGGAGATTTGACGACGCTGCATATGGTGCCCTCACGGGCGCCATGCTGGAGGCCTCGCAAGTCCTGATCACGCACGAGCACCTCGACCATGTCATGGCCGTCGCGCGTCACCCGGACCCGGCCAGCCTGGCGCCGCACCTCTACCTCAACGCCCCGCAGATCGCCGCCCTGCCGCAATTTGCGCTTGGAACGCTCGACCCGGTTCTTGCCGGTCTCACGCCGCGCCTGGACGGCAGCGTTCAGCTCGTCGCGCCCGGTGTGGTCATTGTCCCCATGCCGGGCCACACGCCGGGCAGCCAACTCGTCTTCATCACACTGGAGAACGGGCAGGAATACCTGATGGTCGGCGACATCGTCTGGTCGATGACTTCGATCGAGCAGCTGACCATGCGGCCGGTTTTCACCCAGTTCATCGTCTTCGATCCGAACGAGGACCGGGACGCGATCCGCACCCAGATCCGCGCCCTGCACGATCTGATGCAGGCCGAACCCGGCCTGGTCGTCTTCCCCAGCCATGACCGTGTCTGGCTTGACGAACTCGCGGCAAAGAACCTCATCACCTGGGGTTTCGCGGACTGAGGGGCATTCCGGAAAGTGGGCCCGGCTTTCGGGCTCACGCGGCGAAGATCAAAAACAACCGGGCCCGTGTGAGGGTTCGGAGAATCAGCTCTTTGGTCCGGGAATGCCGTTCTTCGCTTGATCTTGTCGCCGCGCCGCGCCACATCGCGCGCTGAAACCCCCATTTCCAGAACCTGAAGGAATTCCCGCTCATGGCCGGTCCCCAGATCGTTTTTCACATGCAGGGCCTCACCAAGGCCTATCCCGGCGGCAAGAAGGTGTTTGAAAACATCCACCTGAACTTCCTCCCGGATGCCAAGATCGGTGTGGTCGGCGTCAACGGATCGGGTAAATCGACCCTGCTGCGCATCATGGCGGGCGAGGACAAGGATTTTTCCGGCGAGGCCTGGGCCGCTGACGGCGTCAAGGTCGGCTACCTCCCGCAGGAGCCGAAGCTCGACCCCAAACTGACCGCGTTTGAAAATGTCGCTGCCTCCTGTCCGGAAAAGCAGATGCTCGACAAGTTCAACGAGATTTCGACCAAGCTCGGCGAGGACTATTCCGACGAGCTGATGGAAGAGATGACCAAGCTGCAGGAGCAGATCGACGCGGCCGATGCCTGGGACATCGACTCCAAGATCGAAATGGCGATGAACGCCCTGCGCTGCCCGGACAACGACTCTGACGTCACCACCCTCTCGGGCGGTGAAGTCCGCCGCGTGGCGATCTGCCAGCTGCTCCTGTCGAAGCCCGACATGATCCTGATGGACGAACCGACCAACCACCTCGACGCCGAAACCGTCGCCTGGCTGCAGAACTACCTGATCAACTTCCCCGGCTGCGTCATCCTCGTGACCCACGACCGCTACTTCCTCGACGACATCACCACCTGGATTCTCGAGCTGGACCGGGGCCGCGGCGTGCCCTTCCAGGGCAACTATTCAGGCTGGGTCGAACAGAAAGCCAAGCGGATGGAGCAGGAAGCGCGCGACGATGTCGGCCGCAAGCGCACCCTCGCCAAGGAACTCGAATGGGTCCGCTCCGGCCAGAAGGCCCGCCAGGCCAAGTCCAAGGCGCGTATCACCGCCTATGAGAAGATGGCCTCGGAGGCAGAGCGCGAGAAGGTGATGACCGCGCAGATCCGCATTCCCCCCGGCCCCCGCCTCGGCGGCGTGGTGCTGGAGGCCGAAGGGCTCAGCAAGGCGTTCGGCGACAATGTGCTCATCGAGAATCTCGACTTCAAACTGCCCCCCGGCGGTATCGTCGGCGTCATCGGTCCCAACGGCGCGGGTAAGTCGACGCTGTTCAAGATGATCCTCGGCCAGGAAAAGCCCGACACCGGCGCCCTGCGCGTCGGCGAGACGGTCAAGATCGGCTATGTCGACCAGAGCCGCGACAAGCTCGACCCGAACAAGAACGTCTGGGAAGAAATCTCCGGCGGTACGGACGTCATTGATCTCGGCGGTGTGTCGGTCATGTCCCGCGCCTATGTCGGCGCCTTCAACTTCAAGGGCACCGACCAGCAGAAGAAAGTCGGCATCCTCTCGGGCGGTGAGCGCAACCGCGTCCACCTCGCCAAGATGCTCCGCGGCAGCCACAACCTCCTCCTGCTCGATGAACCGACCAACGACCTCGACGTGGAAACCTTGCAGGCCCTCGAAGAAGGCCTCGACAACTTCCCCGGCTGCGCCGTTATCATCTCGCACGATCGCTGGTTCCTCGACCGGATGGCCACCCACATCCTCGCCTTCGAGGGCGACAGCCATGTCGAATGGTTCGAAGGCGATTTCTCGTCCTACCTCGAAGACAAGAAACGCCGCCTCGGCGAAGACGCCGTCAATCCGAAACGCCTGAAATTCAAGAAGTTCTCGCGGTAGGGCGGTGGCTCCCCATTCGTTCTTTTCATTTTCTTGGGAAATTCCAACTAAGGATTGGGCTAGAATGGTGTGGGTGCTTGAAAATTCATGATTTCACAAAGATTTGAGTCGCTGGCTCAAGCACTCCGCGTGTTTGGTGAACAGTATATCCGATTTCAAGCTCTAATGTTGATTGATGCGCCGGAAGCCGTTGGGAACATCGATCACGCTGCAGACGGAATTTTAAATTCGTTTCACGGTTTGCACGATGCCGCGCAGCAGCATGAGGAAATCAACTTTGATTTCTACGCCAATCCTTTTTGCGCCTTTGTTTTGCAGATAAGAAACGCTCGTCATCACAATCATGCGAGAGGCATCCGGGGCATACATCGTTGCGCTCGAACTGAAGATGAACCGGTAAACTATATTCTCGTGAATTTTCCTTCCACGGATCAAGACGATGGCGGATCGTTTGCTGAATATTACGTTTCTTGGTATGATATGCGTGAGTACTTGGACAGGCGTCATCCTCGCCACGCAGCTTCAGTTGCAGCTTCAATGTCAGCTATTGGGGTTCAGATATTCGAACCTTGGTGCGAGCAGGAAGAATATGCGTTTGAGCGAATATTCATCAATATAATTCCGATTATTATTACGGCTTGTGTGGATTTGGTTTCAGAAATCTCTGGGCATATTAATACAGATAGTTTGGAGGCCGAATCTTTTCTTGATTTATTTGAAACAGGAACAGTCGCCCATTTCGAAGAACCAACATACTTGGAATTAACAAGCGCTGTTTTCTGGCCCCAATAGACTGGTACGTTCAGTGAGCTGATAGCCAAACGTTGTTCACTACTACGATTGTCTGATTGTGCTAGCATCATTTAAAAATCAATAGTGCCAAGTGGCTCAAGAGCACTCTCTCATCGCTCCAGCCTTAATTAAGTCGCTTGTGATACTCTCAAGGATGGCTACCGTAATTGGTACTAGTTCGGGAGAGGGCATCCATGAAAATCCAGATCACAGCCGCACTGGCCCCGTTGGCCCTGGCCGCCTGCTCAACAACGGTCCCGCCAGCCCCAGTCGCAATCGCCCCCATCGCCCCCGGCTACGAAGCCACCGGCCTCCTCGCAAAAACCCTCCCCGAACTCTCCGCCGCCCTCGCCAGCGGCGAACTGACCTCAGCCGCGCTCACCGCCGCCTATCTCTCCCGCATCGAGGCCATCGACCGCGCCGGCCCGCGCCTCCAGTCCATCCTCGTGGTCAATCCGGACGCCCTCGCCCAGGCGCAGGCCTCCGACGCCCGCCGCGCGCGCGGCGAGGCGCTCGGCCCCCTCGACGGCCTCCCGATCCTCCTGAAAGACAATATCGAAACGCTTGATCCGATGCCGACCACCGCCGGGTCTTTTGCGCTCGCCGCCAATATCACCGGCCGCGACAGTCCCCTCGCCGCCGGTCTGCGGGCCCAGGGCGCCGTGATCCTCGGCAAGACCAATCTCAGCCAATGGGCAAACTTCCGGTCCAACAGTTCCCTCAGCGGATGGTCCTCCGTGGGCGGACAAGTCCGCAACCCCCACATGCTCGACCGCTCCCCCTGCGGCTCCAGCTCCGGCACGGGCGCCGCCATTGCCGCCTCGCTCGCTGCGGGCGGCGTGGGTACGGAAACCAACGGCTCCATCATCTGCCCGGCCAACGTCAACGGCCTCGTCGGATTCAAGCCAACCGTTGGCCGGGTTTCGCAGGCAGGCATCATTCCCATCTCGCCCAGCCAGGACACCGCCGGCCCGATGACGAAATCCGTCGCCGGCGCCGCCCTCCTGATGAATGCCATGGACGCAGGCGGGACCGATTACACCGCCGCCCTCTCTGCCGATGCCCTGGCCGGAAAACGCATCGGTGTCCTGCGCGCCGTCGTCGGCTCCAATCAGGACATCATCACCCGCTTCAACGATTCCGTCAGTCTGCTGCGCAGTCTTGGCGCGGAGGTTGTCGAGATCGAGGAACTCAAACTCCCCGGTGATTTCTGGGCCGCCACACTGCTTGTCCTGCAATACGAGTTCAAGGACAGCCTCAACGCCTACCTCACCGCCGCTCCGCCGGAAGTCGAGACCCGCACGCTGAGCGATGTCATCGCTTTCAATATCGCGCATGCCGGCACCGAACTCGCCATCTTCAATCAGGATCAGTTCGAGGCGTCAGACGCCCTCGGCCCGCTCACCGACGCGGCCTATCTGGACGCCCTCGCCCTCGTCCAGTCCGCCACCCGCGATAACGGTATTGACCGCATGCTGAAGGAATATGGGGTTGATGCGCTCGTCTCGCCCTCCGGTCCGGTCGCGCCGCGCGTCGATCCGGTCAATGGCGATGTCTGGCCCGAATGGGCGGGCGCCGGTTTCCTCGCCGCCGTCGCCGGCTATCCGCATCTCACCGTCCCTATGGGCGAGGTCCACGGCATCCCCATCGGCCTCTCCTTCATGGGCGGCAAGGATACCGACGCCGCCATCCTCGCCTATGGCTACGCCTACGAGCAGGCCACCGGGCTGCGCCCCGATCCCAAATATCTGCAAACGGCAGAAGACCGCCCGGAAATCGCCGCCGCGATGCAGCGCTGATCGTTTCTGACCAGGCCGATAGCCACCCCACCCCAACCCTCCCCATGGCTATGGGGAGGGGTGGGGTGGGGTCCCTCTCGGCAAACTGCAACTTAAACCGGCCGCCCCCGCGCCTTCATCCGCTCTGTATACTCCCGCAGCATTGAAACCCTCCGGGGACGGAAGCTCTCCCCCGTCCGCCGGGCGGCTGCAATCCGGTCAATCCGGAAGCTCCGCCAGTCTTGTCTCAGCTGGCACCAGGCCAGCAGCACGAGCACCTTCTCCGCATAGAGGATCGTCAGGGGAAGGACGACCCGCTCAGTTTCCTTGCCCGCTTCGTCGCGATAGGAAAGGCGTAGCGTTTCTTCCTCCCAGCACGCCTTGCGGATCAGCGCCAGGTCCCGCGCGGGCACTTCCCGCCGGTCATACCGGAACACGTAATGCACCGCATGGGCCGCTTCGCGCTGCTGGCGCTCGGGCAGGGTGGCGATCACCTTTGCCAGCGCTTGCTGCGCTGCTTCGGCAATTTCGCGGTCGCCGGAATTCTGCGCCTCGGAAAGGCCGATCAGCAGCGCCTCGATTTCAATCCGTGTAAAGCTCTGTGGCGGCAGGGCCGGGTCTTCCTCCAGCACATAGCCATAGCCCGCCTCCCCATCGATCCGCGCGCCCGCCGCGCGCAGGGCAGCAATGTCGCGGTAGATCGCCCGCTCGGACACCTCGGTTTCCTGCGCCAGCCGCGCCGCCGTCACGGGGCGGGGCAGGGTGCGCATCAGGTGCAGCAGGCGGAAGAGACGATCAGTGCGGGCCATAAGCGAGATACTAGACAAACCCTCCTGACGGAAACTGTCAGGAGGGGGGCACCATAGTGTCTCCATGCCACCCCCGGCAAGCACTCCTGAAGGAGACCTGACATGCTCACGCTTTACCATTCCCCCCATTCCCGCTCGACCCGCATCATCGGCCTCCTGCATGCCATGGGCATCCTGGACCAGGTCACCGTCCGGATCGTCTCGATTCCCCGGCAGGACGGCACCGGCGGGCGCGATCCCCTCAACCCTCATCCGGAAGGCAAGGTGCCTGTTCTCGTCCATGACGGCGTCGAAATCTGGGAAAGCCCCGCCATCATCCTCTACCTGACAGACCTCTTCCCGGCCTCCGAATTCGGCGTCCCCGTGGGCGACCCCCAGCGCGGCCGCTTCCTCTCCTGGCTCTCCTGGTATGGCGGCGTGGTCGAACCTGTGGTCGTCTTCTCCTATATGGGCCTCCAGGATCCCGTCCTCACGGCCACCTTCCGAGGCATGCCCGAACTCATCGCCCGCATCCGCGGCGCGCTGGAGCAGGGCCCCTGGCTGATGGGTGAACGCCTCACCGCCGCCGACCTTCTCCTCGCGTCCCCCTTCCTCTGGTTCAAGGACGCGACCCCCGACGACCCTCTGATCCGCGACTGGGTAGACCGCGTCGCCAACCTCCCCTGGCAGGGCGCTGTTGCCGACTATGACACCTGGCACATGGCGCCTGCATGACCGCAACTGTCCCGGATTGTCCTGAAGTGTCCCAGAGTGTCCGAGTTTGTCCCAAACTGTCCCGATTTGTCCCGGATTGTCCTCACCGCGCCCCACCCTAGCCCTCCCCATTTTCATGGGGAGGGGCAGGTCCCGCCCGCTGAAAACTGATCTCTCCCCACAAAACAACAGGTCCCCTCCCCATGAAAATGGGGAGGGCTAGGGTGGGGGCGCTCTCAGCTAAAACTCACCCTATCCACCATTATTCTCCCCAAACCTGTAGCAAATCCGCGAATAAAACTTTCTTTCCCCACCCCCTCCGCAGGCGGAGGTATTATGCCCG
>PHEH01000015.1 GCA_002841155.1 Alphaproteobacteria bacterium HGW-Alphaproteobacteria-18 | reverse complement strand
CGTCGACGGGAACAAGGGGTTCCCGGACGGCAGCCAAGGAAACGAAAAGGAGACCCCCATGGCAAACGCACTCGGATACGTCACGGAAACCAAAGCCGGTTTCGAAGGCACAATCGCAATGATGAACCTCTCGGCCGCCATCCGCATCGAGAAGAACGCCGAAAAAGCCGGTGACGGCCAGCCGGACTACCGCATCTTCGCCGGAGAAACCTCGACCGAGATCGGTGGCGGCTGGATGCGCAAGGCGAAAGCTTCGGGACGCGACTACCTCTCGATCACGCTCGCGGATCCCCAGATCGGCCCCCGGAAGATCTTCGCAAACCTCGCGCCCGTCAAAGGCAAGAAAGGCCGTCACGTGATCCTCTGGAACCCGCGCGACTAGTCAGCCACCCCAGCTTCAGCGAGCCGTCCCGGAGACATCTCCGGGACGGCTTTCCTATCGAATGGCCCGGGATTTGCTTGCCGCTACCGTGATGGCAGCGCTCAGGCTCTCCCGCGTGAATCTTCTCCTCCTGGCCGTTATGATGACCGGGATCGGCCTTGCCGTGCTCCGGCCCCAGGAACTTGTTCTCTACAATCCGTCCGAGTCCCTCCCAAAGGGCTTCTATGTCCAGACTGAAGGGGAACTGACCCTCGGCGCTATTGTTACCATCCGGTCTGTGGATGCGGCGCCCGAGTACGCCGCCCGTCGGAACTTCACCGATACCGGCGACCGGTTCCTGAAGCGCATCGCCGCCGTAGAGGGGGACACAGTCTGCGCAGACGTCAGCCTCATCCGCATCAATGACGTTCAGGTCGCAGAGCGGGCGGAGACAGACCCCGCTGGTGATCCCCTGCCCTCATGGAACGGCTGCGTGACGCTTGCAGGCGGCGAGGTGTTCCTGCTCGGCGATCATCCCGGCAGCTTTGACGGGCGCTACTGGGGCCTCTCTCAGCGGGCGGATCTCACAGGCCCCTGGCGGCGCGTTCGCTGATCAGGCGACGGCGCCTCTTCTCCCCACGGATGAAACCGGAATCGCGAGCAGCCGGAAGATGGTAGGCTTCTCGTCATGGAGCACCGGGAAAGAATAGGAGGGCAAGATAAAGGCGCAGCCTGCAGGCCGCGCAAGACGCCTGACGGCGCGGAGGTTTTTTTGCAGGCCACAGGCTGCGCCGCAGGCTGTACCACAGCCTGCGTTTCATTCCGTGTACCGCGCGTCTCGTCCTGCCGACATTGAGAGGAGTCGCCGATGAAGACCAGCGGATCCGACCGGCCCTTTAGCTTTTCGAAACTCGCGCAACCGACGAGTGGTGGGCGGGCCTCCATGGGGCCGCTGTCGCGCCTTACCCGTCCGCTCGATAGCGACCGAATTGAAGGTCGGTTCGGAAGCAGATCTGGAGGTGATGGTGGGGCCTCTGCCTCAACGCCCCTGTCGCGCCGCCTGGCCCAGCGGGCGCCGATCACGCGGCATGCGAAGAGCACGCGTCGCGGTGAGGCGATAACCGACCTGCGCCAGCGAGCTACGGTGAAGGTGCACTACTTCGACCATGCCCGGGGCGGGGCCAGCGCCCTGAAGGCACACACCCGCTATCTGGCACGGGATGCGGCGAGCCGGGAGGATCTGACACAGGGTGCCGAGACCCCTGCCCTGGAGATCGAGACGCCAGAGGCAGGCGCCCGCGCGCATGCGGACTATCTCGCCCGCGGCGGGACGCCTGAAAGCGTCTTTTTTGACCGGGACGCTGAAGGGATCGATGGCGGGACGCGGGCAGAGGCCTGGGCGAAATCCGACAAGCGGCACTTCCGGATCATCCTCGCCCCGGAAGAAGGCGAAAGGCTTCGCGACCTGACAGGCTACACGCGGGAAGTCATGGCCCGGGCTGAAGCCGAACTCGGCACGCGGTTCTCCTGGGTCGCCGTCAATCACCATGATACCGGCCACGCCCACACCCACATTATCTTGCGGGGACGCCGAGCCAATGGGCAGGACCTGATCCTGCCGCGCGACTTCATCCGTCACCGGATGCGGGAGATCGCGCGGGATGTGGCAACGGACTGGCTCGGGCGCCGCACACCCGAACAGGAACGCGAGGCGCTGGACCGGGAAGTCACCCGCCACGGGCCGACACGCCTCGACCGGATGCTCGAGGCCCGGATGTCAGAGAGCCGAATGATCAAAGCGGGCGGGCTACAGGGGCCGGGCAACGATCCGCATCTCGCCGCTGCCCTGCGAGCCCGGGCGAAGGAGCTGCACAGGCTGGGTCTCGCTAGCGAGGTCCGGCGGGGCGTTCTACAGTTCGAGCCAGGCTGGCAGGATCGTCTCAAGGCCATGGAGCTCCACCTTGATATCCGGAAAAAGCTGATGGCTCAGCGGCAGGTTGCGCAGCAGGTGGAGCGTGAGAGGCTCGCACGCAGGTTGTCGAGGAAAGGGCTGGAGCGATAGGGCGGCCGGGGCGCATCAGCGATTGTCCGCTATCAGCTACCAACCCCGCACAAGTGAGCGTCGATGGATCGAACTGAGTACCAACCTTGAAGCATTCTAGTCATTGCTTCCGTGGCGCGTGACACCGGACCGTATCCCTCAAAATGACGTTTTGAGGCGCGATGGGTGATTTTGCAGGTCAAGTTTTAACCGACGTATCGAAAATTAAACCTCTGGATAAAAAATTCTAACAAAGGCAGTATTTGCCCCGGCGGGGGGTGCATGACGAAAAGCAAAAACGACCAGGCAGCGAGCCAAGTGCATGAGTTGAAACTGCCAACGCCGTGGCCGGGTGCTAACGCGCGATTGCTCGGCTTAGGTGTCGGTCTACCAACACCGGCACTCGATCGTCTGGCAAATTTCAGCGCAGCGGAGTTCGAGCGCTTCACACTGGAATGGGCGTCCGACTATTTGGCCGTGAAAAGGCCGGAGATCGTTGAAGTCCAACAGCGCGGTGGCGCGGGCGACAAAGGGCGCGATGTTGTCGCTTGGCATGACCCAAACACGGCACCAGTGCGCAAATGGACACTCTACCAGTGCAAGCATTACGCCTCACCGCTAGGGGCGAGCACGGCAGCAGCGGAAATTGGCAAAGTGCTGTTTTACAGTCACCGCGGAGATTACACCTTTCCGGAAGAGTACCACTTCGTCACGCACAGGGGCGTAACTTCGCCGTTTCAGGACCTGCTGGATAAGCCAGAGGATCTTAGAAAATTCATCATCACAAACTGGGACGAGTACTGCAGTAAAAAAATCCGCAAAGAGCCTATCGAGTTGACGACCCCACTAAAGGAGCACATCGAAAGTGTGCCATTCACGGCATTCCGTGCGATGCAGCCGCTGACTCTGTTGAGCCAGCACGCCAAGACAAAGTATCATCTGACCGTTTTCGGTGCGCCGCTGATTGAACGCCCGAAGCCGCCCGAGCCGCCGTCCGAGGTGGCTCCAGGCGAGAACATGTATGTCACGCAGCTTATGGAAGTGATTTCAGCCGACATTGGTCACACCGTTTCGACCCTGAGCGATTTCCTGCATTCGGAAAAACATCGCCGTTTGTTCGATCGGTCGCGCCTCACGTTCTATCACGCCGAGGGGCTCAAGGAGCTGGCGCGAGATCAGATGGCTGACATAGCGTTCTTTGATACGCTAATGAAGGAATTCCACGATGGTTTGTACCACTGGCATACCAGCGAGCCTGACGGCTATCCGCGATTGATCGAAACCGTTAAGGCGTCGCAGAGCATTCAGCTCAGCAAACACGTGCTTGAGCCTCACGTTCTGCCAAATGATCGAGAGGGTATGTGCCATCAGATGGCGAACGGAGAGCAAGTCCGATGGTGCAACAAATGAGCTTCTCGGATCAACAGGCACGCCCCTTCAACACTCCGATAGAGTCAGGGATGCGACTTCTCTTCGTACTTGATGAAGCTAAAGGCGTAGCCTTCGATCTCCGGCGTCTGGTGTCCTACGACTATCTTCTCGTCCATTCCGGCGATGTGGAAGGCGGTCCGGCGAGCCTGCACCCCGCGGTTCCATTCAGAGGAGGAGAGCTTTTGGTAAAGCGCGAGCTCGTTCGTGCGGGTCTCGACGCCATGTTCGCAAAGGAACTTTTGGAGAAGAAATTCAAGCCAACCGGCATTTGCTATTGCGCCTCGGAGTTAACAGGTGCGTTTCTGCAATTGCTCGCTTCAGCCTATTCATCCTCGCTGCGCGCGCGTGCAACCTGGGTGGTTTCACGCTTTTCGACCTATACGGACGAAATGCTAGAAAGCTACATGACCGAGAATGTCGGTCGGTGGGGCGCGGAGTTTGATCGCCTGACCGCGATCAAGGAGCTGGAATTGTAATGTTCCAGATCAGGGAAATACGCCTCAGCGGTCCTAGCGTTGAAGACGCCTCGATCAAATTCGGCCCCGGACCGAACGTTGTTGCCGGCGAATCCGACACCGGAAAAAGCTATTTGCTTCATTGTCTCGATTACATTTTCGGGGCTGAGGAACTGAAAAAGCGCATCCCGCAAGCTGAACCGTATGACGAACTGAAAGTCGAATTTCAGAACACGGCCGGCGACTATCTCACCTTGGTTCGCAACCTTTCTGGCGGCGATCTTAAAGCCCATGGTTCCCAGATCGACACCATCGACAGCGAGGGCAAGGAGATTGCATACCGGCGACACGGGAAAAGCAAGGCTGATGACGTAACATCTGTTCTGTTCCCTTTTGCGGGCATCAAGGAAGCTATGCTCCGCAAGGATAGCGATGGGAAAGTGCAGCGGCTCACTATCCGCACCTTCTTGCCGACGATAATCGTGGACGAAGTCTCCGTGATCGAAGAGCAGTCGCCCGTTCTTGGACGGGGAGGGTTTGACGAGACGGCGCGGAAGCGCATGTTCGCCTACATGCTCTCTGGCAAGGACGACTCCGGTGTCGTTGCCAGTGAAAAGAAGGCGATCGTCACCGCTCGGTTGAATGCGCAGGTCGCGCTGATCGATGACCTGTTGGTACCGTTAGAGCACCAGCTCCAAACCACGCCCAATGATCAGCCAGAGGATTCCATCGAGCAAGTTGATGAGACAATCTCTAGGGTCTCCGATGAGCTTGCCGCCATCGAGACGGAGCACACGACCTTGCTGAATGAGCGCAATACCGCAAGCGACTTGAGAACGAAAGCCGAGACTCAAGTATTAGCGATTGATCAGTTGCTGACTCGATACCAGCTCCTTAGCGAGCATTATACGTCCGACCTGAACCGTTTGGACTTCGTCGCAGAAGGTGCGCATTATTTCGACCGGTTGCAAACCGTCATATGTCCGCTCTGCGGCCAAAGTATGGATGATGAGCACGCTCATAAGGCTGCCCAGGCCAGTGCAGATATTTATGAGGCCGCCAGAGCGGAAGCCGCTAAGATCCTTGCGCAGCGTGCTGACCTTGAAGACGCCATTGGCAGCTTGGAACGGCGACGCGAAGCGCGCGACAAAGAAAGTGCGGAGGCACTAGTCGCGTATCACCTTGCCGAGGCTAGGCTGTCCGCCATTTTGCAGCCTGCTGCAGCGAACCGCACTGCGCAGCTTCGTCGCCTCAATGAACGGCGATTAGAGTTGGAATCTGTCCGCAACACGAGCGAGCAGGTCGACACTTTGCGCGCGCTCAAAGCGGAACTCGAGCAGAGTAACACTGGTAAGGGCAAAGCCAAGAAGCAGTGGGAAAGCCTGCCCGGAACCTCTTTGCTGGCTTTCTGCAAGGAAGTCGAAGCGGTTCTCCAAGAATGGAAATGGGAAGGCGAAGGTCGGGTCGAGTTTGACGAGAAGACTTTCGACATCAAAGTTGATGGGCAAACTCGACAGTCTCACGGAAAGGGCTTCCGGGCTGTCTTGTATTCGGCATTCGTGATCGCCTTGGTTCGCTACTGTCAGAAGAAGAAGCTACCCCATCCAGGGATCGTGGTCATCGACTCGCCTTTGACAAGTTACAAGCGACGGGGCGCGAGGGACGTGAAGGGGCCTGACAGCGCCGTGAGTTCCGGCGTCGAGGCGGCTTTCTGGGAGGCACTCGCCAAAATCGCCAACGAAGTGCAGGTCATTATCGTGGAGAACAAGGAACCACCTCCTAATGTGGCTGCTGTGGTCCACTATGAATGGTTCGCAGGCAATGAGGCAGGCCCCGATGATCGGGTTGGCTTCATCCCTGAGACACGGGACAACTAGCACCCTTCCGGAACACCATCGGATTCATCTACCACCTCAGTCGGCCAGAAGGCCGGAAGTGCAGACGCGACATTCCAGAAGAGGGCCTCCAAAGGCGGCAAACTAATCACCTCCCCTTCCAGCTGGAGAAGTGCTGAAGGCGAAATCCCAGACAACGTGACCGCAACGGCTCAGCCATAGTCCCTTACGAAGGCTCTCCGGAGAGCCTTCGCAATTCTACCGTCTACCTTGCCGCTGAGCTTGTTTTCCCGGACATTAAGCATCCGACCGGTATTATAGACGCTCGAAAAATTTACGACTGCTTCATCACCGCCGACATGGCGCTTTAAAATCACGGTCGGGCACACTTCGTATGATCCCAACGTATCGCGGCTTTAGAGCATGATCAAAAAAACGCAGAGATGCCCTGAGCTGACGGGAATTTCTCCAGTATCATCGGCTCGCTCCGCAACAACAGGTGCGGGATAGCCTCGCCGTTGCCCATATCGTCGACCCTGTTCAGACATCGATCGGAGATGGCAAACCAATTTCCCGCAATAGCAATCTGCCAAGATAAGAGATTTCCATCCTTGCCTTGAAGCCACCGGATTTTGCGTCGAACGGAGGATATTCTCCCTTTTTTACAGTTCCGAAATTCCGCCGAAGCAGCCCTAACCTGAGAAGGTTTTCTTGTCCAAGATTGAACAAAGCGTCATCGTCTATTTCGCTGGTGGTAGACTGCATATTCGCCGGAGCAGGTCGTGGAATTTCAGTCCAAGGATCTGACCCTGCGCTGCCATAGCTTTGGCCATAAGCGTTCAAAATGGCAATCTCATCGTTATCCAATTGGTCCAACAGTCCCGCGAGCCTCTTGCGGCGAACAATATCCGCGTCATCGCGCGACATGCCGTTGAACACAATCTCTACAATTTGAGCGATACGCTTGTCCGTTGTCGCGCGCACTGCCTGATGGGCTCCCCGCTCGAACAGATCAATCCGCTCAGGATCGCTTATGGCCCGATCAATCTTGTCCTGTTCAAGCTGGCTCAATCGCTGCTCCAGCAAGCGTAAGTATTTGACCAGGCGATCCTGCCTCTGCCCTGGAATAATTTCGGAAATGATCTCACTAAGGATGCCGCCCACGAAAGGCACAGCTCCGACCGCCCCCTTCGCCACGGCGGCCAATACATCTCTGGTATTCCTGTCCAGAGCATCATTATCTTTGTCAGACATTCTGTTTACGCACCTTAATTCCAAATCGCTTCCTGTTGCCACCCGCGAGGAAACCCTGCTGAATTCTGGCTGAGCAACGGGGAATCCGGAAAACTGTCCAGCAGCTCCCTGACACGCAGGTGCCACTCTGTCCCGCCATTCAGCTGACGGACGAGATAGTTCAGAATGACCAATGTCCCGTACAGACGCTCCTGAGACGGACGGCTCGCAACTACATGGTCAAAGTCTTCGATGGTCTCGGATCGCGGGAACGCTGGCTGATCGACCATTGCCCGGTTCCAGAGACGGCCATGGTGCGCGCAGACATTGCGGACAAATGTAAAGGTGCGGGTCCAGGAGGGCAGAAGCTTTGCATCCGACAGGCCATATCGCTGGCTGATGGCGGTGATATCGCCGTGACGCATACCGCCCAGGAAGTGCGACAGCAGTCCCAGTTCCCAGACTTCGACGGACATCCAAACCGGCAGAAACCGCTCGGTCGTGTATTTGGTCCGGAAATGGGTGACGAATTCATCGCGAGAGCGGCTCTCGCATTTGTCCAAACGCGACATCCATTCCTGAAAAGGTATCTGACCCCGACGGTTTGGCTTGTTGAAGCGAGGATGCACAAACCGGGCATCCCTATGCGCCCATCCGCCATGGACACCGACTGTGAGGGCGATATCCGTTCTCAGACTGATCTCAATCCGCTCGATGGCGTCGAGCACCAGCAGCCTCAGCTTCTTATCAAAGATGTAGAGGGAGACGGCATCCTGCAGCCTCGCCCCAGCCAGAAAAGCATCGGTGCGGCGATTGTTCCTGATTTCCCGGAACGCATACCAATAGGCACTCAGCCGATAGTATCCTATCTGCTCTAGGGCGCGCGTCGCTAGTAGACGGTCGCCGATCTCGAGACCACGTTGTTCGAGCTGCACGATCTGCTGCGCAATCGACAGGAAGGGCTTCTGATACCTCATCCCAAAACGTAGAAAGCCGACCCGTACACGAATGCAGAGGGGCCGGCCATATTACTTTCTAAGTAACCAAAACGGTTGCACGAGTCAACTTTTATATGCGTCAGACGCATTTTTTGAAAAAGACAAGTTGGCTTTATCACTTAACGCGACCCGTGTCCTGTAAACGTAACATAGTCAACCGATTCCTTAGTTTCTACCAGATGGCTCGTCTGACTTGCATTCTGATCGGTTCAAAAGGCCCAGGGGACTTCGGCCGGCTGGACACTGAATCTCGGGGTCCTTGGACTGCTTTAGCAGGCGCACGCATGTGAGCTTCTAGATAAGCTGTCCGATCTCGGGTTAGTGGGCGCCGGAAAGATCAAGCATACGGATGATCGCAATCGAGACTTTCTGTTGGGCCTGATTTCTCCAACTTATCAAGCGCCACGCCCAGCCTGCGCATTTTATCCGGGCTCCAGACTTGGCCGCATGATAACGCCCGAACCGAACGCGGACTGAGGCCCCAATGTCGTGCTCAACTCTACCCTACGCGGCGAAACGCCTCGAAACAGGCTATCAGTTGGGACCCCAGCGGGACCCAGAGCTATTTTTGAGATTTTTTGCTGACACCCAAGGCTCGTAAGTCCTTGATTTAGTGGTGCACCCGAAGAGATTCGAACTCCTGACCCCCAGATTCGTAGTCTGGTGCTCTATCCAGCTGAGCTACGGGTGCTTGGCCACTTGAAGAAGCGGGACACATACAGTCGGGTTTCCGACCTTGCAAGCCTCAATTGCCGGTATCTTGTGTAGTCTCGTCTGGTGAGGACGTTGGGTCCAGTTCGGAAGGAAGTTCCTCCCCTGCTTCCAAGCTGGTTTCTTCGGTATGCGTTTCGGTTTCCTCTGGCGCTTCCTCCTGAGGAAGGATGTCTGCTTGTTCGGAAGGCAGAACTGAAATGTCTTCAGAAACAACAGGTTGAGCGGATTGAGAAATACCCGTGACGGCGCTTATCCAGGGCGCAAAAGCTGAAACACGCATGTAAACACCGGGGCTCTCAGCCCGGGCGCAGCCCATGCCCCAGCTGACAATGCCAGCCTGAACCGGCTGCCCTGGAGCATGCCGGAAAACCAGAGGACCGCCGCTGTCACCCTGACAGGCATCAGATCCACCGATCCCGGCGCAGATCTGCGTATCTGGATCAATTGCGATATCAGGATAAACAGCGGCCAGCCCCGCCTCATTTATACGGGCCCGTATCTGGCTGTTGCAGACACCTGTTTCCACAGCAGGCACATAGCCTTCCTGCAAGATCAGCGAGGGCGCACGCACATGCCGGCCACCGCGGGCGACACCCTCCTGGCCCTGAGCCGCCTCACCCAGTTTGCCGTACCCCGCAGCGAGGATGTCGGCATAGGGCTGCAAGAGGTTTCCGGCTGTTCCGGTGACCCCATCAAGGGGCATAAGTGGGCCATCCCAGCGTCCGGCAATGCGCAGAAGCGCAAGGTCACTGCCCTTTTCCGGCACGCCGGCCTGATACGCAGGGTGAATAACAACTTCGCGCACCGCATAGACAGAGCCTTTGGGAATTGTCGTGAGATCGCCCAGCCCTGCGGCAACTGCCAGTGTTCCGAAGCGGGTCATCTGACCATTATCACCCTCAAGATACTGGGCGGCGCGGCCGTTGGACTCGATACGGACATTCTCAACGCAATGGGCTGCCGTCAGCGCCCATTCCGGCGCGATCATCGTGGCGCCGCACTCATGATAGATGGTGCCGCCCGAGACTGTCTGGACCGAGGCCATGCCTGGCCAGTCGGATATGTCCGCGTCGCGCCCGGCGACCATGCAGCCGCTGAGTGTTGCGAGTAGGGCGGTCCCCACCGCCAGCTTGAAGTATGATTTCATGGCCGTCCCTCCTGCCGTTCTGTCTCATATACACCACGCGCTATGGCGCGGGCGAGAGTGCCGGCCGCGAGTTCTCCAATACGGGCTATGGTCATGGGCCGGCTGCCTTCGGTTTCGCGCTTCTGCGTAGAGATAACGAAGACGACATCCCCGTCCGTTGGGGCAAAGACAGGCCGGATGGCGCGGGCCATTCCGGCAAGGGCCATTTGGGCAATGCGTTGGAGTTCGTCATGGGTGACGATCGCATCGATCGCGATGCAGGCAAGGGTCGTGTTCTCCCGAGGGTTTGGATTGACCTTGGCAGCGCCCCAGTCTTCGGGGTCGAAAGTCAGGCCGGGCTCAGGCCGCACGCCGCCGAATTCTCCTGATATTTCAAAAGGCCAGGCCCAGAAGGCGTCAGAGCCGGGCATGCGGACAGAGCCAAAGCTGTTCACCGCCGCCAAAGCGCCAACGCTGAGGCCGTCATGCGTCACAATACTGGCTGAGCCAGTACCACCAGGGGCGAGGCCTGCGCGCGCGCCAAAAGCTGCGCCGGCTTTTCCGAGGGTGAATATTTTCTCTGCCGAATCAAAGGCCTTTCGGCCAAGGCCGGCATATGGGGCAGTGTCGCCCCAGTCCTTGTCACCGCCATTGGCGAGGTCGTAGAGAATGGCGGCCGGAACGATGGGGGTGGCAGGCACGCCGGGTCTTGGCACCATCGCAAAGCCCCTGCCCTGCGCCTTCAGTCCCGCCATGACGCCATCAGCCGCCGCCAGACCGAAGGCAGAGCCGCCCGACAGGCAGATCGCGTCGACGCTGTCAGAAACCAGTCTCCCTGCGGACAAAAGATCGCTTTCGCGCGTCCCTGGGCCACCCCCAGCGACACAAATCGCGGACAAAACGGGACAATCGGGGACAATTACGGACACGCCGGTGCCAATTCGGGCATCCTCCGCCTGCCCGACAGAGATGCCTTCAATGTCGGTAATGAGGTTGCGCGTACCCGGTCTTGCCATGCTATGTGCCCTGTTACGATATGCTCCGCACTGAGTCCTTAAAGTGAGTGGAGCCCCGCGCCAAGAAAGGGACGATCATGCGCCACCTCACCGCCCTCACAGCAGCCCTTCTCCTGGCGGCTTGCGCGCCTGCGTCGAAGGCGCCGCCTGCGGCCAGCATTAGCCCGGTTTCCGACGATACGTCTCAAGCACTGGGCGACCTCTCCTGGACCAAGGGCGCGATGGTTGCGGCCGCAGACCCGCGCGCGGTAGAGGCTGGCCTTCGGGTATTGAGTGAAGGCGGCAATGCCGTGGACGCCGCCATTGCGGTGCATGCCGTGCTCGGCCTGGTCGAGCCTCAGAGTTCAGGCATCGGCGGGGGCGCGTTCATGGTCTATTACGACCGCGCACGCGACGAAATCACCGTATTCGATGGCCGAGAGACAGCCCCGGCCGCTGCCGGCCCGGACTGGTTCTTCAAGGACGGCGCACCGATGGACTTCGTGACCGCCTGGCAGTCAGGCCGCTCGGTCGGCGTGCCGGGACAGATCGCGCTCTACAAGACAGCCCATGACGCCGCCGGACAGGGGGATTGGGCAAGCCTTTTCCAACCGGCAATCGAACTGGCGGAAGTTGGTTTTGAGGTTTCCCCCCGCCTTGCCGAAGTGCTGGCCTCTCCGCGTCTGCGCGCTGTGATCCGCCTCGACGATAATCCGGTCACCGCCGCTTACTTCTATCCCGATGGCCAACCGCTTGCCGCCGGTTATCGCCGCACCAACCCTGCCTATGCAGCCACCCTCGCCGCCGTTGCCAATGAAGGCCCTTCTGCTTTCTATAGCGGCGCTCTTGCTGCTGAAATCGTCAACGCGGTCAATGAGGGCCCCGATGGCGGCAACATGACCCTCGAAGACCTGGCCAATTACGAGGTCGTGATCCGATCGGCCGTGTGCGGCACATTGCAGTCTGGTTACAAGATCTGCTCAGCTCCGCCGCCAAGCTCGGGCGGCATTGCCCAGACGATGATCATGGGGCTCTACGAGCACCTGAAACCGGCCGCCAACATCAATGCCGATGAGAGCCTCTTGCTGAAAGCCTTCGTTGATGCCCAGCGCCTCACTTATGCTGACCGCGACCATTATGTGGCTGACGCCGATCATGTGACCGTGCCGACCGAAGACCTGATCAATCCGGTATACATCAAGGCCCGCGCGAAGGAGGCCTTCGCGCCAGACGCAAGATCCTTCCCCGGCGATCCGGGCGTTGTGCTTGGCGGAGAGCCACTGCGCCCGATGTGGGGCGAAGACCCCACCACCCCCGGCGCTGGCACGACCCACATCTCGATCATCGACCTTGACGGCAACGCTGTTTCGATGACGGCGACCGTAGAGGCAGCCTTCGGCTCCTCGCGCATGGTGGGCGGTTTCCTGCTCAACAATGAACTGACCGATTTCTCCCTCATTCCCGAGAAGGGCGGCAAGCCGGTCGCCAATGCGGTTGCTGCCGGAAAACGTCCGCGGTCGTCCATGTCCCCTACCCTCGTCTTTGATGAAGGCGGCGATCTCTTCATGGTCACCGGATCGCCGGGCGGCAATTCGATTGTTGCCTATGTCGCCAAGACGCTTGTGGGCGTTCTGGAATGGGGCAAGACGGCCCAGGAATCCGCAGCCCTGCCCAACATCATCGCGCGCGGCGATTCAGTCGCCGTTGAAGTCGATGTCGAGGGTGGCCCGGAAGCGGCAGAAGCCCTGCGCGAAATGGGCTATGAAGTGGAAGAACGCACCGGCGAGAATTCGGGCCTCCATGTCATCATCATTCGCGACAAGGGCCTTGAGGGCGGCGCCGATCCGCGCCGCGAAGGCGTCGCGCTCTCTCTGCGCTGATCCAGACATCTGGCGGGCAGACCATGGCGAAGCTTTATTTTTCCTATGCCGCCATGAATGCCGGCAAATCCACCATCCTCCTGCAAGCGGCGTATAATTACCGCGAGCGGGGGATGGAGGTTCTGCTGATGACGTCGGCGCTCTACCGCGAAGCGGGCGACGGACATATCAGCTCACGGATCGGCATTTCGGCTGAGGCCGTTCTTTATACGGCGGATACGGATCTTTTTTCGGTCATCCGTGACCAGAAATCAATCCATCCGATTGACGCGATCTTCGTGGACGAGGCCCAGTTCCTGACCAAGGACCAGGTCTGGCAACTGGCGCGCGTGGCCGATCATTTCGGCGTGCCGGTGTTGGCCTATGGTCTGCGCACAGATTTCCGGGGCGAGCTTTTTGAAGGCTCGTCCGCGCTGCTGGCCATCGCGGACGAGCTGCGCGAAGTGCGCACGATCTGCGAATGCGGGCGCAAGGCAACAATGGTGGTGCGCCTCGGGCCGGACGGCCAGGCTCTCACCGAGGGCGAGCAGATCTCCATCGGCAAGGCGACCTATCTCTCCGTCTGCCGGCGGCATTGGGAAGAACGGATGGGGCGCTTTCCCAAGGCGTGATGCCCAGCCTTGCCACACTCCGGCACGAAATTCGCATGATCGGCCCTACTGCGCACATATTTCAGCCACAGGAGGCGTGCACCCTCCCTCGCGTGCCTGAAAGCAACGAAAGGGCGCCGATATGAGGAACACCCCTGCCAAGCCCCACCTGCCGACCATAGCGGCCGTGCTGCTCCTGAGCTGTGGCTTCGTCCTGCTCGGCCTGACAGCCTCTCCCCAGGCCGCCGCTCAGGAACTTGCTCAGAAAGACACCGGCCTGATTGATTATACCGGTTTTCAGGTGCTGACCGCCGAGGCCGCCCCCCACCGGCAGGCCCGGCTTGTTCCGCTCGACACTTTCAACGAAATGCGCGCCGATCCGGAGACCCTGGTGATTGATGCGCGCAGCGCGCAGGCCTTCGCCCTTGGCCATATCGAGGGCGCGGTGAACCTCAACTTTTCAGACTTCACAGACGAGAAGCTTGCCGCCGTGATCGGTTCCAAAGACCGCCGCATCCTGATCTATTGCAACAACAACTTCACCGACAATGTCGCCCCGGTGATGCTGAAAAGTGCGCCATTGGCCCTCAACATCGCGACCTATGTGAACCTTTACGGCTATGGTTTCCGCAATGTCTACGAGCTGGACGGGGGCTACGAACTCAGCGATGAGCGCCTCGCCTGGGCCGGCGCCGAAGGTTGAGCAAAACTAAACCGTTCATCTGACGCATTGCATTTGCCCCGCGCCCACGTCAACTGACGCCGAAGCAAGCGACAGTGGAGATCTTGGGGCATGAGCGCCGACGCATCCGCAGGCCAGGCAGCGCCTGTCAAAGCCAATCCGAATGGGCCGACTGAGGAAACCGTCCTCTCGGTAGAGCATTATACGGACCGGCTGTTCCGTTTCAGACTGACGCGCCCGCAGAGCTTCCGCTTCCGCACAGGCGAGTTTGTGATGATCGGCCTGCCCAAGGAAGATGGCAAACCCCTGCTGCGCGCCTATTCCATCGCCTCCCCTGCCTGGGATGAGGAGCTGGAATTCTATTCGATCAAGGTGCCCGATGGCCCGCTGACCTCTCGCCTCCAGAAGATCCAGCCCGGCGACAAGGTGCTGCTCGGGCGCAAGCCGACCGGCACGCTGGTGCTCGACGCGCTGACCCCCGGCAAGCGCCTCTACATGTTCTCCACCGGCACCGGCTTTGCGCCCTTTGCCAGCCTCGTGCGCGATCCCGACACCTATGAGCGCTATGAAGAAGTGATCGTCACCCATACCTGCCGGGATGTGGACGAGCTGATCTATTCGCGTACGCTGATCGAAAGCCTGAAGAATGATCCCCTCGTTGGGGAAATGGTCGAGGGCAAGCTGACGCTCTATACCTCCACGACCCGCGAGCATCATGAACGCATGGGCCGGATCACGACCCTGATCGAAAACGGCAAGCTGTTTGACGATCTCGGCGTGCCCCCGCTCGACCCGGCAACCGACCGGGCGATGATCTGCGGCTCGATGGAAATGATCCAGGACGTAAAAGCGCTGATGCTCAAAGCAGGCCTTACCGAGGGCTCAAACGCGGCGCCGGCAGAGTTCGTGATCGAGAAAGCCTTCGCCGGCTGATCAGCCATCTCCGCGATGCGCGGCTTTCAATTCCTGAACTTCAGCGCGCAGCTCTCCTATGAGGGCCATCAACTCCTTGTGGCGGGTCATCTCATGAGATTCCTGCGCCACGAGTTCGTCGCTGATCTTCTCTTCGGCATCGAGTACCTTTTCGATGGCGCTATCCTGCAACGAATCGACAATGACCGCCGTGAACAGGTTGAGGATCGCCCAGACGGTAAAGAGGATGAACGGGATGAAGAAGGCCCACGCCCAGGGGTATTCATCCAGCAGGTCGCGCATATGCTCGTTCCAGCCTTCCATTGTAAGGACTTCAAACATGGTCAGGGCTGAGGAGGTGAGCGAGTTGAAGTTCTCGGTGTTCTGGGAACCGGAGAACAGGTAGGTCGCCATCACCACAGAAACGTAGAAGACAAGGCCTAGAATGGCGAGGATCGCGCCCATTCCGGGCAGCGCGGTCAGCAGGGCTTCGGTGATCCGCTTCATGGTCGGGATGAAGTGCAGGAGGCGCAGAAGGCGCAGCACACGCAAGGCACGCAGAACCGTGAAAGCTGACCCGCCCGGAATGACGGAAACCCCGACAACAATGAAGTCAAACCAGTTCCAGCCAAGCTTGAAGAATTGCAGCCGGTAGACAAACAGCTTCAGCAGGATTTCGGCGACGAAGATGAAGGTCACGGCCGTATCGATGACTTCGAGGATGGCGACAAACCAGCCAGGCAGCTGGGCTGAATAGGTCAGCACGCCAAGAACAATCGCGTTGATGACGATCAGAGTCATGATTGTGTCACGCACGAACGAGCGCTCGATAAAGCGTTCCACGGACGAATTATAGGTTTGTTCGTCGAGTGTTGCCTTTTTCATGGTCCCCTCACTTCAGCGATTCAGCGCGTGCAGACTTATCCGGCAAGCCCGCAGGATCAAGCAAAAGGATTGTGGCAGAAATTCTGCCGCTCAACTGGATTGCGCGGCTGCATCGACGCTGCGGTGGGGGTCGGAATGGTCCCATTCGGCCAGAAGCATCCGGAGCGTGGAGATGAAAGCGATGGGCTGGTCCAGCATCACATGGTGGCGCGCATGGGGCACCGAGACGAACGGCACCTGATGGCCAAGCAGCCCGCGCATATAGTCGCCCACATCATCGGGCATCAGCGCGCTTTCCTCACCCCGGATGATGGCGATCCGGCATTGGGCCGCTTTCAGCATCTCGGCGGGGTCGAGCCCCGGTTCAAAACGTGTCCAGATCATCGGGTCAAATTTCCAGGTCCACCCACCTTCGGCCCGTTTGAGGCTCCAGCGCGCAATGTAGTCCATCGCATAGTGGTTTTCGCACAGCTGAGGCGGCGCCAGGCGGAACCGGGCAAGCGCGGCGGCAAGATCTGGATAAACCTTGTGCGGACGGCTGGCACGGGAGGGCCCGTCGCGTGGACGCTCGGGCGGATTTACCGGACTATCTACGATGACCATGCCCTCAAACCGGCTGCCATGCTTGGCGCCCGTCACGAGCGTGACAAAACCACCGAAGGAGTGGGCAACAATCACCGGCTTTCGAGGGGCATCGAAAAGGCCCGCAGCCTCGGCAACGGCTACCTGCTCCAGCGAGAACGTGTCCATGTCATAGGCTTCGCGCCACTGGCTGTCGCCCATGCCGGAGAAAGTCAGCGCGGCGACATTGTAATGCTCGGCAAAGTAGGGCGCGACGAAATCCCACCAATGCGCATGGGCGCCGTTTCCGTGTACGAACAAAAGCCCCGGCGCGCCGCGCCTGCCCCAACGCTGATAGGTTACCTCGGCGCCCTTCACGGTCACCTTGCCCATCTCGTAGGGCACCGCCACAGACTCCCGGAACCAGGCAGGCGCGGGTGGAAGCGCGCCGCCATATTCAGCCAGCGGCCCGCCTTCTGACGGCATTTCCACAGGCTGATCCTTGACGATCGGGTTCTTGTCTCTGGTCATCGGCGCCTCCTGAAGGCGTCAGGTTTGAAGGTATATCCAGCAGGCGGCAACCCTTTCGCTACGTCAGATGCACAATTGCAAAAAGCCGGCAGGTCTCCCTGCCGGCCTTGCTCAAGATGTGGGGGAGATGGCCTTGGCCTGTCTCAGTATTTTACAGCGCAGCCATAAGGCTTGGTCGACGGGGTGGCGACTGGCTTGCCCGCGCCCACATCGGCGAGCGCTGCGCTGACATAGTTCTCCGCCTTGGCGATATCATCGACCCTTGCCGATGGAACAGAGTCGATCGCGCCATCATAGACAAGCGTGCCTTCCGGCGTGACGATATACATGTGCGGCGTGGTCTTGGCGCCAAAGAGACGGCCGATATCGCCGCTTTCATCGAGAATGACATGGGCGGGCGCTGCGCCGCGCGAGGTTGTCAGGGCGTTGGCTTCCTCCGGCGAGACGTGGCCCTGTGACCCCGGACGCGAAGAAATCACCGACAGCCAGACAATATCATCTGCGCTCGCCGATTTCTGCAAGGACTGCATGTTTAGCGGAGGGTCGGCGTAATGCTTCTTAACGAAGGGGCAGCCATCATTGGTCCACTCCAGCACCACTGTCTTGCCAGCGAAATCCGCGAGCGAAACAGACTCCCCATTCGAGTTGGTGCCCGTAAAGCCGGGCGCCAAAGCTCCGACAGACGCAGGGGCCGCCGGAGACGCCTCTGCTGTAGAGGCGATCAACGCCCCCGCTGTGAGGGCAACGGCTGCGGCCATTCCGGCAGCGAGGCTCAAGTGGCGGCGGGAAAGTATCATCGTCGTCTCCTGTCTCGAAAGTCTGTTACATCAGGAACTATAGGCCTCTCAGCCTTCGACAAGTCCAATGACAAGTTCTTGAGTGAGCAGTTCCGGCAATATCTGCGGCTCGCTGGCGCCTGCCGGATACCAGAGATACATTGGCACGCCTGCGCGCGCGCGCAGCTTCAACTCATCGGCAATCATCGGGTCTTTCTGGGTAAAATCGGCCACGAGGAACGCCACATTGGCGTTCTTGAAAGCTTCCTGCACCTTGCGGGTCTTGAGGGTGGTGAGCTTGTTGACCTGGCAACTCGCGCACCAGCTGGCCGTAAAGTCCACGAAGACCGGGCGGCCTTCAGCCAGCATGGCCTCCACCATGTCAGGGCTCCAGGCTGCTTCGCCATAGTTTCCGTTGAAGGCCCCCTGGCTGCTGCCGGAAACGGATGCCTCAGGCACATTCGCCTGCACCGCCGGATAAATGAAGGCTGCCGCCAGCGCGACCGCCGCCACAGCTTTGCGCACAGCGCCCCCCTGCCGGCCGAGCCAGATGGCAAAGACGAGCGTGGTGGCGCCCACAAGCGTCCAGCCAACAGCCCCTGCCCCTGCCAGACTGGCAACGATGGACAGAAGCCAGGCCGCGGTGAGGAACATCGGGAAGGCGAAAGCCTGTTTCAGCGTGTCCATCCATTTGCCCGGCTTCGGTAACATGCGGTGCAGGCCCGGCACGAAGCTGAGGATCAGGAAAGGCAGCGCCATGCCAAAACCCATGGCCAGGAAGACAGCGACCACCGCAGGGGCCGGCTGGCCAATCACAGCGCCCAGCGCCGCCCCCAGAAAAGGTCCGACACAGGGCGCGCCAACCACCGCCGCGAGGATACCGGTAAAGAAGGCGCCTGCTGCGCCGCCACGGCGCGCAAGACTGCCGCCCAGATTCTGGACAGAGCCGCCCAGCTCAAAAAAGCCCATCAGCCAGAGGCCGACCGCAAACATGACGAGGGTAAGGACCGCGACGGTCGGCGCATGCTGGAGTTGGAAGCCAAGCGTCGCAGAACCGGTCGCCTGCCGCACCAGCAGCAGCACGCCCGCCAGCGCGAGGAAAGAAAGCACCACACCGCCGGTATACCAGAGCCCGTGGGATTTAAGCTCGCCGGCATGGCCGCTTGCCGCAGCCTGCACCATGCCGATGGCTTTCATCGACAGCACCGGCAACACGCACGGCATGAGATTGAGAATGATGCCGCCAATGAGGGCGAAGAAGGCAAGCGTCGCGATCCGCTGCCAGCCAAGGGCATTGCCCTCCGCCGCTCCGCCCAGCCTGCCAATACCCGGCAGCGCCGATTGCACTTCCCGGTCCGCCGTGCCGGCAAACACCTCCCCGCGCGAGGCGGAGATTTCATAGCCCACAGGTTCAGCGCCCGGCACATCGACCCGGATCACGCCGTCGAGCGTCCCTTCAATGGTCCCCGCCCGGTCCGGTGTGAGGCTGAGGCTGGCGCCTTCCGGGCCTGCTCTCTGGGGCTGGGCCGCCGGGTGGCTGATTTCATGCTGGTATGGAAAGAAACGGAGCTGGGCGCTTTCCGGAAAGCCGTCTTCCTGGCGCAGGGACAGGGTCCAGGGCTCGGCGGCATCTGCAATCCGCGCCTCGCCTCCAAAGGCAACCGGCACGCGGGCAATCCATGCGCCGATCTCGGCCCCAGCCTTGGCATTCTCGACCGGCGCGCCGACCGGCAACGTCAGTGAGACATCCGCCGTTTCGGGAATGCAGATGGACTCGCAGATGAGATAATCGGCCTCTGCCACGATCTGTACTTGCCCTATGGCATCTTTCGGAATGGTCACGGGGAAGGCAAAGACGACCTGATCGTCATAGCCATAATCCATGATTTCGCCTTCAACGACCGGAATCAGATGGGGCAACGGCCAGAGAAACTCACCGATGGCGGCCTCGGGAAGGTTGGTGCCATCCTTCAGGATCAGCCTGGGCGGCAGACCCGCATCCCCGGCATTGCGCCAGTAGATGTGCCAGCCATCATCCATCGTCATCTTCAGGGCCGCATAGAATGTATCGCCCGGCGCGACGGTGACGCGGTCTGCAATAAGCTCAGCCTCGGCCCGGCGCGCATCCATCTGCGCATGCGCCAGCCCGGCCAGAGCTGACAAGCTCAGTGCAGCTACGGCAAAACGCCGGAAAAACCCTGTCATCCGCAGCAGCTCCGTCAGAAATCATACACCCCGGAACATATGCGCCGGGCACCGGGCCGGGGAAACCCCCGCTCTCCGGTTCGTGATGCCGCGCCCTGCGCAAACGAAAACGGCCCTCCGGGAAAGGAGGGCCGATCCGGAATGTATGCCTGAGGCAGGATCAGGAGACCGCTTCACCCGGCGGCGGGGTACGCACAGCGCGGTTTACCACTTTGGTCCAGTTCAGCAGCGAGACGAGGTGGGCATAGCAGGCACCCAGCGCGCCGTTATTGCGCAGCTCAAGGAATTTCTCAGGGCTCAGCTGGCCAAGGCGCTCTTCAGAGATCGCCCAATAATCAGCAACCTTCTGGGCCGGTCCAGTGGCGTTGCCCTGCGGGTCACGCGGCTGGAAGGTCACGGTTTTCTGCTCGAACAGGTCCATGTCGCGGATGATTTTCACGAAATCGACCGTGGCGCGGCGCTGACGTTCGAATTCCTTGCAGAACTCGATGGCATCATTGGTGAACTGGGTCGGCTGGCCGTTCTGGAAGAAAGGCACTTCCGGCTGGTTGGAAACCATCGGCGCGGCGCGGTCGACGCAGAGCAGCAGGCGGTCGGAGCCATCATCGGCTGCGAACACGAACGGATAACGGCGCACGAAAGCCGGGATGTAGTGGTCCTCAAGAACCATACCCTCGGCGTTCACATAAAGGTTCTGCCCCTGACGGACACCCATGACGCAAACCGGCGTGCGCTCTTCACCGACAAAGATGACGGGGTAGGAAGCCGCCGCGATCCCAAACTCGGTGACCGTTACCGGAACAGCATGCGCTTCCCGCAGGAAGCTGAACGGTTGGGGGATCTGCTTTACGCCAAGACCGCCATGCTCTTCCGCAGAAAGCGGCTGCGGATTCTTGTAGAACAGGACTTGACCGGAAAGTGCGGCTGGGCCGTCAGTCTGGATAGGCGTTGTCACGTTACGTGGCTCCTCGGAATTTTGGCGCAGAAGTAACGGAAATAAACTATGGCCACAACTCCCGAAACAGTCTCAATTGCAGTGAAAACCGAGTAATATAAGTGTCATGCACGCCGTAACCGGACGCAGAACTGCGAGCCTATTCCCGTCTGGGCTTTGCACAGCCCTTCTGGTTGCTATCCTTGCGGCAGGCTGCACCCCCCGCGCCGACCCGGAGGGTACCCCGCGCCGCGTTGCCCGTGAGATCGAACGCACGCTCACAACTGTTGCCCAGAACGAAGTCGCGCGCGACCCGGAACTCGCCACAAGACTGGGCTTGCCCGAGGCCGATGCAGGCTTTGCCTATAATCGCCATCTCACAGACCGCTCGCAGGCAGCCTATGAGCGCGCGCGCCTTTCCCGGATGGAAACGCGTGACCTGCTGGTGCGCATCACCCGCCCGGCACGGGGCAGCGCGCTCGCGCGCCATCTCGACACCATCATCGCTTCCCATGAAACGGCCGAGACGCTGTTCATGGCTGGCCACGGGACGTCTGCCCTTGGCGCCTCCTACCCCTATGTCGCCGACCATACCCGAGGCGCCTATCTGGACGTGCCCGACCTGCTCGCCCGGTTCCATCCCCTGCGGACCCCGGCGGACGCGCGCGCATTTGCAGACCGCATGGCGCAATTTGCAGACGCTATCGAGGATGACCGGCGGCGCCTGGAAGCCGATGCGCGGGCCGGAACCATCCCGCCTGCCCCCATCCTGAGGCGGATGCATACCCTGGCCACCGCCGCTGCCGCGGTGCCGCCGGAGCGGAGCCCTTCGGTCGTAACCTTTGAAAACCTTGCCCCCGGAATCAGCGATCTCACGCCCGACGAACGCGACCAGCTATTGGCCAATGTGCGCCAGGTCGCCGCTGAAAATATCCGCCCGGCCTATCAGGCGTTCGCCGACAGCCTGAGCAGGCTTGCCAATACAGCGCCGGAACTGCCCGGTGTCTGGCAACTCCCCGAAGGGGCCGCTTATTATGCTGCGGCTCTCAAGGCCTATACCGGTGATGATGCCTCACCTGCCGGCCTGCACGAACGCGGCAAGCGCGAGGTTGACGCGCTGCTGGCCGAAACTGACCGCGCGCTGGCCGCGCTTGGCCTGACCGAGGGAACCGTCGGCGCGCGCCTCGCCTTCCTGGCAAGCCAGCCGGAACAGATTTACCCGGATACGGAAGAAGGGCGCGCAGCCCTGATCGGGCGCATCCTGAATCATGCCGACCGGGCCGAGGCTGCATTGTCAGGACAGTTCGACTTCACCCTGCCAGAGAAGGCAGGGCTGCGCATGGTGCCGCCGGAATTTGAAGGCTTCCTGCCACCGGCCGCCTACCTGCCCCGCACGCTAAGCGGCAGCGCGTCAGCGCGCGTTGAGATCAATCTTGCGCGCCTGTCTGACTGGCCAGACTTTTCCCTGGCCGCGCTTGCTTTCCACGAACTCGTTCCTGGCCATCACCTGGAAGGCAGCGTCACGCGCAGCGAAGCCAGCCTGCCACTCGCACGGCAAGTCATCTGGAACGTCGCGTATGGCGAAGGCTGGGCTTCCTATGCCGAAACGCTGGCCGATGAGCTGGGCCTCTATTCCGATGACCCGCTCAGCCGCATCGGATACTTGCAGTCGATGCTGCTGCGCGCGGCGCGGCTTGTCGCCGATACCGGCATTCATAATGAGCGCTGGACCCGCGATCAGGCGATTACCTATCTTGCCGAGACAACAGGCCTCAGCGCCGCAAAAAGCGCCGATGAGGTCGACCGCTACACCGTTCGTCCGGGATATGCCGCCGCCTACTGGCTAGGCCGCGAAAGGATTCTGGATCTCAGGGAGCGCGCCATCCGCGTGCTCGGGCCACGGTTTGATGCCAAGGCATTCCACCGGATCATCCTGGCGGGCGGCCCGCGCCCGCTCAGCATGGTCGAAGAAGACGTAACCCGCTGGTACACCGCGCAGGTCGAGAACTGATCCCTGCCCTGCGCGGCATAAAAATCAGCGCTGATCAGGCCGCAAGCCGGACAGGTTCCTGGCTGGACCGGCAGACCGGCATGAAGCCCGCCTCAAGATCAGCGACCATCGACTGGCGCTGCCCGCCGTCAAACTCCAGCGCCAGGAAGACCGCATTTGCGCCGTAGCGCTCTGCTTCTGCCAGCGCCCAGATGGGCTGGATGTCATGCGGGCGACCGGTCAGTTCCATGACCCGGTAAACCCGCCAGCCACAGGCATCCTGGGCTGCAAAAATCACCACACCGGCACTGCGCGCCCACGGGGCATCTGCCGCCGTACGCTGAAATTTCCACGCCTTGCCTGACTTACCGCGAAAGCTCACTTGGCCGAACATGTTCTTGCTCCGTTCCTGATGAGATGTTCTTATGATGTTCCAGTTTGGTTCGCAAGAAGTTTTTGGTAAACAAAGGGTTAAACGGCAAACGCACTGTTAACCCTTTGTTGTGGGCATGGCTGTGGAAAAACTGTCAGGGCGCCTGGGCATGCCTATCTGGCCAGTGTCAGCGAACGATGCTGAACCGGCGGCTCTCGAACACGCGCAGCACCTGTTTCAGATCGCGCCCCCGGCGCAGCACCTGCCCGGCTGACCCGTACACGGCATACTGGCCCTGACGGTTGGCGAGGGCGGGTTCTTTTTCGATTCGCCAGGTGGGGCTTTCGGCGTGACGCCGGAATATCGCGAAGGTCGCCACGTCCGGTTCCATGCCGATCGCATAGTCGCGTGCCTCGCCCGCAATCACGAGGCGGCCATAGACATCAAGGATGGGTTGCATCTCTGCCTTCTGGAAGGCAACGACCGGGTCTGGCGCAGGTTTCCTGTGGAAAGAATCCGTCATCTCGGTTACAGTTTCGTCACAGCTTTTCCTTCGCGTCCAGCCCCTTGTAGAGCTAACGCAGAATTAATCCCGCAGACTCGGTTTCACCGCATTTCGGCCTTGCCCCCGCCGCATCGGGCAGCCATCTTATGGGTGTCGGACGGAGGACTTACGCAAGCGCCCCGGACCCATCAGCCCCCCCAGCCCCCTGGGGTGTTTGTAGCGCCACCGTCCGACAACCCAACCCCCTGAAAATAAAGAACTTTCAGACGCGCCGCACGGTGTGGTTCAGCTGTATTTCTGTGGCATCCGATCGAGGAACGGCTTCACGAATCGCCCAGCCGTTCGTCCGACCCCGGACGCATGTGAAAGCCGACGGTCAACAAAGGCGCCCAGATCTTCCGGAGACGGATTATCTGCCCAGTGCAGTACGATGGCCGGCAACACGCTCGCCAGCAGGCCGCGCTTGGAATAGCGGTTATAATCTTCCGATGTATCGCCCGCCGCCGTCCAAACCATGTCGGCCACTTTCCAGCTGCGCTGCAGCGCCGGGCCTGCGCCCCAGGGAAGGAAGCCTCGGGCGGCTGCGCGGCGCACCGCCTCACGGTGGGGCTCCAGCTCAGCCAACCAGGCCAGCACGCCCCGCTTCACCTTATCGGGCACACGCAGGCCCGTCATATCTTCACCCGCCAGCGCCTCTCTGGCGCGCGCTTCAGCGTCATCAAAAAAGCCTTCGATCAGATCAATGACTCCGCGCGGCGCAGCCAGGGCCTGCTCGCCCGAAGTCAGCCCCGCCTTGCCCGCAGCAGCCGTCGCAGCCGCCTCGCTCCAGCCGTCAAAAACGACCTCCGGAAGCAGCGTATCGAGCCAGCGGCGGCGAAGCAGTGCAGAAGGCGGCGTAATCATGTGTCGATTCCCAGCTCAAAGGGCTTGGCCAAAGCCGATTTCCCGTGATATAGGCCCCGCTTCTTAGGCTGTCAGGCCCGCAACTAATGATTTCCCGGGTGCCTGGCGCCCGAAAGAACCCGATGGAGAAGTCCCATAGTACAGATCGTCGTCCGCGATAACAATGTCGAGCAGGCCCTGCGCGCGCTGAAAAAGAAGATGCAGCGCGAAGGTTTGTTCCGGGAAATGAAAGCCCGTCAGCATTTCGAAAAGCCTTCCGAGAAGAAAGCTCGCCAGCGTGCCGAAGCCGTGCGCCGGGCCCGCAAACTTGCTCGCAAGCGCGCCCAGCGCGAAGGTATCGTGTAGGACACCTGATCTAGCGGTCCATCGCCGCCTGGAGACAAGAAAACCCCGCCAGAGCCTCTGGCGGGGTTTTCTTTTGGGCGGGGCCCTGGTGCCTGTTTTGACTCTGTTTTTTCCGCCCCGATGGAACCCCTTCGCGCTTGGATCGTTCTGAACCCAGACCTTCTTACGAAAATGTCAGGTTCCCCTATGTCGCGCACAACCCTCTTTGAATATCGCGCCTGGCCCTCCCAGGAGATGCCGCACATTGAGGCGCTCCACCATCTGTTCGGCCTCGGCGTGTCCGAGATCAGGACAGACACCTATATCTTCTCGCCCACCCGCCCCAGCTGGCTGATTGTTCTGCACGGCGCAACGGCTTGCGAGATTCTCCAAAAAACCGGCGAGGATGGCCCGCTGTCAGCTTGGGTTGTTCTGACGCATTCGGAATATCCGTTACGGCGCAGCCTTGTGCGCGCCTTGCAGGGAGCTTTCCCGATGGCGCAGTTGCCGCAGCGCATTCTGGTGCCCGGTGATGTCATCTCCTGGCTGGACCGCGAGGCCGTTACGTTCACAGTCTCCAAACGCACGGTGCAGTTCCAGCGCGAAGGTTGCGTGGCAGAGTTTACCGAAATCGACGCACATGGCCGCCGCGCGCAAACCTTCTCCCTGACATCCAAGCGGCAGGACATCGTGTTGGACGCCCTCGCCATGCTGCCAACGCCGCGCCTGCCCAACCTCGATTACGGCGCCTGGCTGCAACGCTTACGCCGGAACACGCCGGCCAGACAGCCGGTTGTGTCTTATCCGGGCAAGCTGATCCTGGGCACGGCACAGGTCGCCTACTGAGCGCTTCCCTGTGAACGGGTCGGTTATCAGGCCTTCGCCCTGATCCCCACAGCCCGCTTCAGCATCCCGCCGAGTTCGCCGATCCCGGCCCCGTGCACGGCGCCGGCGCGGTAGACCTTGGTTGCGCCCCAGACAACGAGGAAGGTGACCACCACCATCATCCCCATCTGCGCCAGCACTTCCCACATCGGCGGATCGTGCGGCATCCGCAGGATCAGCAGGAAGGGCGTAAACAGCGGGAACCAGGAGGCGATGTCGACGATGGGTGAGCCCGGGTCCTGAAACGCCACAAAAATCGCAAACATCGGCAGCATCAGCAGGATCATCATCGGGCTGAGCAGGGTCTGCGCTTCCTGGATCGTGTCACACAGCGAGCCGAGCGCCATGAACAGCGCGCCATAGAGAATATAGCCGAGCACGAAACTGATCAGCCCCGGGATGATCAGCTTCGGGTCCGTCGCCGCCGCCAGGAAAGGCTGAATCATGTCGCCCATCCCCGGCACCTGGCTCGCCGAAACGGCCGAGCCGATGATCCCGAACAGTGACCAGGACAGCATCATGGTGGAGGTCACCGCAAACACCGCCAGCATCTTCCCCGCCAGCAGCTGGGGCAGCTGCACGGAGGTCAGGAGCGTATCGAAGATCTTGTTGGACCGCTCCTCGATCGTCCCCATCAGCAGATACTGGATGATCGAGAAAATCATCAGCCAGAGGAAATAGGCGAGCGCGGCAGACACAATTGTCGGTGCACGGTCGGCCATCGTCACTTCCGCCCCACTCTCCCCGGCCTGCGTTGCGTTGAGGCGGAAGGCGGGCACTTTGACGGCCGCGTCATCAGCGCGTTTGAGGAAATCGGGATTGAGGCCGGAAGCCTCCAGCGCGCCGCGCCGGCTGAGATCGCGCATCGCGATTTCCGCCGTGCGCTGCAGCGTATCGATATTCACGTCCCCGCTCCAGTATTCGAGCTGGCTGCCATCGTCTGAGAGGATGAACACCGCAAACAGCGGCCGCTCGCCTGCCGGGCCGGGCACCGTCCGCTCCCCCGTCAGCCAGGGCCGCAACTCTTCCAGCGTGCGCGCCGGGGCGGGCACTTCATAGAATTTCCGGCTGCCGGCGGAGTCGGCCAGCTGGTCTTCGGCCTCGGCCAGCGGAATATTCATCTGCTCGGCCAGCGCCCTGGCTTCCTCGGCAGCGGCGGCGCTGCGCCGTTGGAACTCGCTTTCAATGGCATCGGCATGGACACGCGCCGGCTCGATCACCGCAAAATAGCGCACCGGCGACGACGTCGCCGCAAAATATCCGAAGCTCGCTCCGATGATCAGAAAGAGTGGCACCGCGGCCAGGCTCAGCCAGAAACCCCAGGCTTTGACATAGCCCAGATAATCGCGCCGGAAGATCAGATAGATATTGCGCATCAGACCATCTCCCCGGCCACAGCCTCGGCAGGCGTATCGAGCGCGGCGGCTTCGGCCTCGCCCACAAGCGAAACGAACACATCCCGCAGGCGGGCCTCCTCAGGCTGGAAGCCGATCACCGGCGCCCCTGCCTCCAGCACAGCGCGCAACGCGTCCTGTGGCCCCTGCCGGGGCGCCAGATCGACCCGCCAAGCTTCGCCCGGGCCTTTGTCGAGGGTCCGGTGCACCTCAAATCCCTTGGGGCCCAGCGCCGCGGCCAGGTCAAAGCCCGGCTCCAGCGTGATCCGCGCGCCCCGGCCCAGCGTGGCATAAGCGTCTTCCAGCGTGCCATCGAGCACCTTGCGCCCGCGGGCCAGCATCACGATCCGGTCGCACAGCCGCTCGGCATGTTCCATCACATGGGTGGAGAAAAGGATCGTCGCCCCGCGCGCATGCTCGGCCTTGATCAGGTCTTCCAGCGTCTGCTGATTCATAGGGTCAAGGCCCGAAAAGGGCTCGTCCAGAATCAGGAAATCCGGGCGGTGGGCAAGCGTGGAGAGGATCTGCACCTTCTGCGCCATGCCCTTGGAGAGCTTTGATATCCGCGTCGTCCGGAATTCTCCAAGGCCCGTCGTCTCCAGCAGTTCATCGGCCCGCGCGCGCGCATCGCTGGCGCTCATGCCTTTCAGGCGCGCAAAATAGGTGATCGTGTCGCGCGCATTCATCTTCTTGTAGAGGCCGCGCTCTTCGGGAAGAAAACCGACGCGCTTGAGATTCTTCAGGTCCGGCCGCGATCCGAACAGACGCACCTCGCCCTCATCGGGCGCCATCACGCCAAGCGACATGCGCAGGCTGGTCGACTTGCCGGCGCCGTTGGGGCCAAGGAAACCGACAATCTGTCCGGCAGGCACCTCAAACGACAAGTTGCTCACGGCGGTGAAGCCGCCGAATCGCTTGGTTGCATGTGTCAGAATGAGTGGCGCGTCGCTCAAGGGCGGCCTCCTTAAACCGGATAGACTCTCAACTTTAGCGATTTTCGATAAAGTTCAAGGGGGATATGCCGGAGAAGGCTTTGCAGCGGCGTTAATCGCGCGCCGAATTCCTCAGAGAAGGACGCTGAACAGCCAGATGAAGGCCTGAACGATCAGCGCCAGGCCGATCAGCACAACCACAGTCGCCATCCAGCGGCCGCCCATGTTCAGGAAGAGGCCAGCGCCAAAGCCGAGAATAGCCATCAGGCCGAGGGAGACCAACCAGGGCAGGCCGATGGCAATCGCCAGAGTCGCATAGCCCACCGTCATGATGATGATCAGGGAGCCCCAGGTGGAGCCGACCATGAACCCATCCCAGGTCGCTTTCTGGGCATGGATATCCATTTCACCGCGATGATATTCTTGGCTCGCCATGAGGGTCTCTCCACGTCTTCAAACTGCTGGTCGTTCGCCTTCTAACCAAGCCCTCCCCCGCGTTCAAGCGCGTCAAAGCGCGCGGACTGCCGCAGGCGGCAAGAAACGGTCAGTTCAGCGGCTGTTTGCGTTTCGCCGATTTGGGAGGCCTCGGCGCAAAAGGCGCAGGCAGCGGCATGGCCGCAATCCCTTCCTCCGCCAGCGCTTCACGCTCGTCGCTGGTCGTTTCGCCCCAGATCGGGCGGTCTTCCTGCTCGCCATAATACATCGCGCGGGCTTCCTCGGCGAACCCGTCCCCGACATAGTCGAAATTCTGAGACACATGCTGACGGGCGCGGCGAACAAATTCCTTCACCAGCGCTTCTTCATCCATCTTGCCCGGCAGGGCCTTGTCAGAGGAGCGCACGGCAGGCGCCATGATCTGCTTGCCCACCTGATGACCGGCGCATTCTGGACAATCGATCTGGCCCCGTTTCGACAGCCGGTCGAACGCTTGCGAGTTGGCAAACCAGCCCTCGAAAGCGTGGTCGCAATCATGACAGATGAGCGCGTAGCGGATCACCGGGCGAGCCTCCTCAGGCTCCCGCCAGCATCGGGTCGAGCTTGCCGGCCCGGTCGAGCGCCAGCATGTCGTCACAGCCGCCGATATGTTCCTCGCCGACGAAGATCTGCGGGAAGGTCCGGCCACCATTCGAACGCTGGGTCATTTCCTCACGCAGCTTCGGGTCCATGCCGGCATCGATCTCGTTGAGCTCGACGCCCTTGTCTTTCAGCACCTGCACAGCGCGGGTGCAGTAGGGGCAGAATGCGCGCGTATAAATCGTTACCTTCGCCATGGGGCGAAATCCTTTCGTCAAAGCGGGACAATTCAGGACAAGTCTGACCTGAGCCCGTCACCAATCCGTTATATGGTGAGATCCGTGGCGCGGACAACGCGTGCCAGCACCAGAACGTCGATCTGCCGCGCGCCTGCCCGTTTAAGCGCCCGGACGCACGCATTCAGGGTCGCGCCTGTGGTCAGCACATCATCCACCAGTAAAACATGCCGGCCCTCCACCTGCTTCCGGCAACTGGCGCGCACATCAAACGCGCCGGTCACGTTCCGCCGCCGGGCACGGGTCGAGAGGCCTGCCTGACTGGGTGTACGCCGCGTACGCTTTAGCGCGTCGACCGAGACGCGCCGCCCGGATGCTTGCCCGATGGCCTGTGCCAACCAGGCCGACTGATTGAAGCCGCGCGCCACAAGCCGCGTATAGTGCAGCGGCACGGGCACGATCAGATCGGCCTCCTCGGCAAGCGTGCCGCCCGCCTGAAGCATCCATCCGGTCAGGGTTTCCAGGCCGTCCCGGCGGCCGGCGCGCTTGAGATCAAGCACGGGGCGGCGGGAAATCTCATCATAGACAAAAGCTGCCCGCGCCCGGCCCCATCTGGGCGGGCGGGCGATACAGGCGGGGCATTCGGCTTCTGGCCCGGCATCATAGTCCTGCGGCGCGCCGCAGCGGTTACAGACGGGGTCTGTAATGAAACGGATTTTCGTGAACTCGTCAGGCCGCAGCGGGCCAACGCCTTCGCCCCTGTCACCGCTGATCAGGGATCGCGGCGGCCAGAGGAAATCCCGCGTCCGTCGGAATAGGCTCTTGGCCGCAAGCCTGCCAACCTTCATATCCGCGTGCATGGTCGCTCCCCCTCAGTCCCCGTCCCCTCCACAGATCTTTGACCGCGAGAAGCTTGTTGCGCGCCGGCAGGCCTTTGCCCGGCACTATCAGGATTATGACTTCCTGCGCGCCCGCGTGTCGAGCGATCTTGAAACGCGGGTGGCCGACACGCCGCGCATTTTCGAGACAGCCCTGGAACTTGGCGGCGCCGATGGCGGACTCTCCGAGACACTTCTGGGACAAAACAGGACACGATCGGTCACGGTTGCTGACACGGCAGAGGCTTTTCTGGACGCCGCCCGCGCACGTGGCCTGGAGGCGGTCTACGCCGATCCTGAGGCGCTCCCCTTTGAAGCGGAACGGTTCGACCTGATTGTCTCGCCCCTCATCCTTCACTGGGTGAATGATCTGCCCGGCGCCCTTGTCCAGATCCGCAAAGCGCTGAAACCCGATGGCCTGTTCCTCGGCGCGCTCCTGGGCGCCGGCACGCTGGCTGAGCTGCGCGAGGTAATGAGCGAAGCCGAAAGCGAGCTGACCGGGGGGCTCAGCCCGCGCCTCTCGCCCCTTCCAGGATTGCGCGACATGGCGGGCCTCCTCCAGCGCGCAGGCTTTGCCCTGCCGGTGGTCGACCGCGATACGGTGACGGTTCGCTACCGCGCGCCCGAAGGCCTCTTCCGGGATCTCAAAGGCATGGGAGAGCGTGCCGCCTTCCTGCGCGGCGTCAGCCGGCCGCTGCCGCGGCGCGTGCTTCACAGGGCGATGGATCTTTACCGGGAACGCTTCTCAGACCCCGATGGCCGCGTACGGGCGACCTTCGAAATCGTTCACCTGTCTGGCTGGGCGCCGGCGCCGGGCCAGCCAACGCCCCTGAAACCGGGAAGCGCCAAGGTCAGCATGGCAGAAGCCGTGAAACGTGCCGGGCAATCAGACGGCTGAAAGCCCCTTCAGACGCCAACGATGGCGTTTTCGATCGTCTCATAGACCTTGTCATTCTCGCCCGCCATCGAGGTGACACTGCCGACGATGGCAATGAAGATCAGGGCCACGATCATGCCGTACTCAATAGCGGTCGCGCCGCGCTCATCAGCGCAGAAACGGTGGAGGCAATTTCTGATCGAGCGCATCAGGGTTCCGGTCAGGCTTGCTCCAGCAACCAGTCGAACAGAGGCAGGTCTGCCGGCGGCGCGGGATAATCTCGCAGCCTTGCAGGCTCGACCCAGGCGATGGCTTGTCCCTCGCTCGGATGGAGGACCCCGGTCCAGCTTTCACAGCCATAAAGTGGCATAAGAAGATGAAAGTCGGGGTAAGTGAAGCTGGCAAATGTCAGCGGCCGCAGTTCCTCTTCCTTAACCATGATCGACAGCTCCTCGTGCAGCTCGCGCACGAGCGCCGCTTCCGGCGTCTCACCCGGATCGACCTTGCCGCCCGGAAACTCCCACAGCCCGGCAAGCTGCTTGCCCTCCGGCCGCTGGGCCAGAAGGATACGGCCCGTCTCGTCCCTCAGCGCAGCGGCCACCACCAGCAACAGACGCTGGCTCATGTCCGGTAGGCGCCGTTGATATCGACATAGCCGTGGGTGAGATCGCAGGTCCACACTGTGGCGCGGCCACTGCCCGAGCCCACAGAAACCCGGATCGCAAACTCAGGCTTTGCAAACACCGCGCTGGCGGCCGCCTCGTCATAATCAGGCGCCCGCGCGCCATCCCTGGCCACCTGCACATCATCAAACCAGATGGCGAGCTTGTCTGCCTCAATCGGCTCATACGCCTTGCCGACCGCCATGACGATCCGGCCCCAGTTTGCGTCCCCGGCGGCCATCGCGGTCTTGATCAGCGGCGAATTGGCAATCTCGCAGGCAATCTTCTTGGCAGAAGCCGGCGAGGCGGCGTCCTCCACCGTGATCGTAGCGACCTTGCTCGCCCCCTCCCCGTCCTTCACCACCTGCATGGCCAGGTCGAGGCAAACCGTCTTCAGCGCCGCCGTAAACGCCCGGAAGCGCAGGTCTTCCTCAGACGTTACCGGCGCCATCCCGCTCGCCCCGGTCGCAAACACCATCAGCGTGTCGGAAGTGGACGTGTCCCCGTCCACCGTAATCGAATTGAACGTCTCGTCGGCCACCTGCGTCAGCGCCTTCTGGAGCAGCGCCGGCGCGATGGCGGCATCGGTGAACACATAAGACAGCATCGTCGCCATGTTCGGCGCGATCATGCCCGAGCCCTTGGCGATCCCCGCAAAGCGCACCTCAATGCCGTCAATGCTGGCCACTATGCCGGCGCCCTTGGGATAGGTATCGGTCGTCATGAACGCCCGCGCCATCTTCTCCCAGTCCGGCGCGCCGAGCCTGCCCGCCAGCTCCGGCACAAACGCGCCCACATAGTTGGGATCAGACAGCGGCTCGCCAATGACACCGGTAGCCGCCAGGAAGCATTTATCCCGCGCCACGCCCAACGTCTCTTCCAGCGCCTTCAGGGTCGCCTCATTCTTCAGCACGCCTTTGGGCCCGGTAAAGGCGTTGGAATTGCCAGAATTGGCGATCAGCGCCGCCGCCTGCCCGCCACCTGCCTCCAGCGCCTGCCGGCACCAGCGCACATCGGCCGAGGCCGTCAGCGAGCGCGTATACACACCCCCGCAGGCTGTGCCCGGATCGAACACCGCCAGGAAGACATCCTCCCGCGTGATCCCCCGGCGCGCATAGAAACCGCGGCTGCCCGTGGCAGCTTTGAGACCGCGCACGGCAGGAAGCGCCGGAAAGGCGGCCGGCGCAAAAGGCGAAGGGGCAAGGTTCACAGTTCATCTCCGGTAAGGGCTTTGGCCGGGGCAGCAGGCCTGCTGCCCGGTTTGTAATCCTGGCCGCTGAGCTTCTCGATGCTCGCCTCGGTACGCAGGCGGCGGAGAATGCGGCTGACTTCGCTAAGCGTCAGGAAGGTGGCGATCTCGGGCCGCATCTCCTCCCGTGTCTTGGGGGGCTCTGTGCGCCGGTCCTTGACCTTCACGAGGCGCCAGCTCCCTTCCACCTCGAAAGGGGGGGAAACCTCGCCAACCGCCGTATTGGCAATCACAACCGGATACGGATCGGGCAGATCATTGGGCGCCACAAAGCCCAGATCGCCATTCTCCATCCGCGTGGCGCTGTCATTGGAATGGTTGAAGACAAGGCTCTCGAACGGCTCACCCGCCTGCACCCGCAGCCAGACCGTCTCGGCCTCTTCCTGCGTATCGGTCACAATATGCGCCACTGACACCTGATCATTCACCTGCTGCAGGCGCACCTGCTCGGCATACATCCGGTCGATCAGCTCATCGGTGACCTGCTGGGCGACGACGCTTTCCACAAGAAGGTTGCCCATGATGCGCTCCTGCGCCATCTCAAGTCGGCGCATCCCGGCAGGGTCTTTCTCCAGGCCGAGGCGTTTGGCTTCCTGCGCCATCAGCTTCTGGTCGATCAGCTGGTCGAGTACCTGTTTATAGGCTTCATCTTCGACCTTCAGCGCCGCGCCGGACACAACCAGGCCCCGCGCCACAGCCTCAACTTCGACGTCTGCGGTATAGATCGCCTCGCCATTGACCATGGCGGCCACCTCGCGGCTGACCTCCCTGGGCGTCTCAACCTGGAAGCCCTCTTGCGAGCACCCTGCCAGTGTCAAAGCCGCCAGAACGGCGCAAAAAGCTGTAAAATCAGCACACCTGCGGATCATCGGCTTCCCCTCCCGGGCTGAAGGCGCCGCATTGACACCCTTTGGCGGCGTTCTTAAGTCTGCCCCGCGCGCTGGTCGAGTGGTTTCATCCGGTTATGGCGCGGTGGGAGAACCCGGAAAAGTCCTGTAAGATGTCTGGCAGGACTAGAAATTTTTACCCGAATTGGTTGGTGCTGCTTACATGCTTTCCATAGCCCGCAAGATCTTCGGAACCGTCAATGATCGTAAACTCAAGCCCCTGCAGGCCCGGGTAAACCGGATTAACGCACTTGAGCCGATCATGGAGGCGCTGTCCGATCAGTCCCTCAAGGGCAAGACGGCCGAATTCCGCAAACGCCTCGCTGATGGCGCGACCCTCGACAGCCTCCTGGAGGAGGCCTTCGCCGTGGTCCGCGAAGCCGCCAAGCGCGTCAACAATATGCGCCATTTCGATGTGCAGCTGATGGGCGGCATGATCCTCCATTCCGGCGCCATCGCCGAAATGCGCACCGGTGAGGGCAAAACGCTGGTGGCCACGCTCGCCGCCTATCTCAACGCCCTGGAAGGCAAGGGCGTCCATGTCATCACGGTGAACGACTATCTCGCCCGTCGCGACGCTGAATGGATGGGCCGCATCTATGCCGCGCTCGGCATGTCGACCGGCGTGATCGTCCACGGCGTATCGGATGAACAGCGCAAGGCCGGCTATGCCGCCGACATCACCTACGGAACCAACAACGAGTTCGGCTTCGACTATCTGCGCGACAATATGAAATACTCGCTCGACCAGATGGCCCAGCGCGGACACCATTACGCCATCGTCGATGAGGTGGACTCCATCCTGATTGATGAAGCGCGCACGCCGCTGATCATCTCCGGGCCGACCGATGACCGCTCAGAGCTTTACATGGCCGTCGATGCCCTGATCCCGCGTCTGGAGGAAAGCGACTTCGAGTTGGACGAGAAACAGCGCTCGGTCGTCTTCACCGAAACCGGCAGCGAGAAAATGGAAGAATGGCTGACGCAGGCCGGCGTTCTGGAAGGCTCGCTCTGGGAGCCGTCGAACATCTCCCTCGTCCACCACTCAAACCAGGCCCTGCGCGCCCACAAGCTTTACGCCCGCGACAAGGATTACATCGTCAAGGATGATCAGGTGATGCTGATCGACGAGTTCAGTGGCCGGATGATGGAAGGCCGCCGCCTCTCCGAAGGCCTCCACCAGGCCATCGAGGCCAAAGAGCGCGTCGACATCAAGCCCGAGAACCAGACGCTGGCCTCGATCACCTTCCAGAATTATTTCCGCCTCTACAAAAAGCTCGCCGGGATGACCGGCACCGCGCTGACCGAGGCGTCGGAATTTGCCGACATCTACAAGCTCGAAGTGGTTGATCTGCCTACGAACAAGCCTGTGCGCCGCCTGGACGAGGATGATGTCGTCTACCGCACCGCCAAGGCAAAATATAACGAGATCATCAAGGAAGTCCGCGCCGCCAACGCCAAGGCCCAGCCCATCCTGCTGGGGACCGCCTCGATCGAGAAATCCGAACTTCTCTCCCACCTGCTGACGGCCCAGCGCATTCCGCACAAGGTGCTCAACGCCCGCCATCACGAGCAGGAAGCCTTTATCGTGGCCGAGGCCGGCGTGCCCGGCGCCGTCACCGTCGCCACCAACATGGCCGGCCGCGGCACCGACATCCAGCTCGGCGGCAATTTCGACATGCGCCTCGAAAACGAGCGCGCCGCCAAGGAAAAGGCTTTGGGCCGCGAACTTTCCGAAGGCGAAACCTCGCTGCTCAGCGCCCAGATCCGGGCCGACATCGAAGTAAAGAAGAAACAGGCGCTGGACGCTGGCGGCCTTTATGTTCTGGGCACGGAGCGCCACGAAAGCCGCCGGATCGACAACCAGCTGCGCGGCCGGACAGGCCGTCAGGGCGACCCCGGAAAATCGAAATTCTATATCTCCATCGAAGACGATCTGATGCGCATCTTTGCGGCCGACCGGATGGACGCTGTCATGCGCCGCCTCGGCATCAAGGAAGATGAAGGCATCACCCATCCCTGGATGAACAAGGCGATGGAGACCTCGCAGAAGAAGATCGAGGAACGCAACTTCGAGATCCGCAAAAACGTTCTCAAATATGATGACGTGATCAATGATCAGCGTAAGGCCATCTTCGAGCAGCGCATGGAATTCCTGCGCTCGGATGATGTCTCCGAAGTGATCGAGGAAATGCGCGAAAGCGTGATTGAGTCCCTCGTGGCCCGCACGATGCCGGAAAAGGCGTATGCGGAACAATGGGATATTCTCGGCCTCGATGAGAGCCTCAAGACCGACCTTGCCCTTGACCTGCCCGTCAAGGACTGGGCCGCCGAAGAAGGCGTCGCCAATGAAGAGATCGCCGGGCGCATCCGCGAGGCGGTCAATGGCCAGTATGCCGAGCTGACCGGACTTGTCGGCGATCAGCAGATGCGCCGCATCGAGAAGCAGTTCCTGCTTCAGGTGCTCGACATGCGCTGGCGCGAACACCTCCAGCAGATCGACCAGCTGCGCTCGGTCATCCACCTACGCTCCTATGGCCAGCGCGATCCGCTCAACGAATTCAAGCGCGAAGCCTTCAACCTGTTCGACACGCTGCTGACCGAGCTGCGCGCCACGGTCACCCGCTCGCTGATGCATATCCGCGTGCAGCAGGCCCCGGCCCAGCAGCCCCAACCGGCGGCCCCGCCCCCGCGTCCTCTGCCGCCCCAGGCGCCCCAGCAGATCCGCGAAACCAAGCTCGACCCCGATACCGGCGTCAACGAGATGAACCCGGCCGACAAGACCCCGCCGCCGGGACCGCCACTGCATCAGGCCGAAGACGACTGGTCAAACACCCCGCGCAATTCCCCCTGCCCCTGCGGCTCGGGCAAGAAGTACAAATACTGCCACGGCGCGATCGTCCCCCAAAAGGCCTGATCGGCGTTCCGGCGCTTCCAGACAGACCCCTGCGCCCCGCCCCCAAGGCGGGGCGCAGTCCGTTTGGGCGCGCGCGTTTGGAGTTTTCAGGCCGCGCCGTTGGAGTTTTTGGGGCTGTCGTTGGAGTTTTCCAGGCGCTCGTTGGAGTTTTTCTTGGAGTTTTTTGAGCGTTTTTGACGGTTTCGGCCCGCGCAGAATTCCCCTCAGGGGCGAGCGCTTATCCAGCGGATAAAACCTTACCCAACCCGGCCGCGCCCGCCCTGCCGGGCAAGCCACACGCCCCCCAGGATCAGCCCAAGGGCCAGCGCCGCGTTCCAGCTTTGGGTCTCGCGGAAGAACAGCCAGCCGAACGCTGCCCCCACCACCGGCACCGAATAGCCCGTCAGCGACTGGAATGTCGCCCCGGCCCGCGCGATCAGGGCCATGTAGAGCGCCTGCGCGATGCCCGACGGCCCGAGACCAAGCCCGGCCACGGCCGCCCAGTGATGCCAGTCAGCGGTCACCTCAGCCGGGTTCACGGTGAACGCCAGCGGCCAGGAGAGCACCGCCGAGACGCTGACAAAGCCCGCCGCCAGCGGAATGGCGTCCATCTGCGGGGCGGCGCGGGCAATCAGCGTGCTGGCCGAGAAAGCCAGTGTCGCCAGCAGGAGCAGCATCTGCGCCGTGACGCTGGCCGAGCCGAAATGGGCGATGGCATCGGGCCCAAAGAGGGCCAGCACCCCCGCAAAGCCGAGCAGTACGCCGAGCCCCGTGTTGCGCGTCATGCGCTCATCGGCAAAGAAAAGCGTCGCCCCCAGCACCACAAACACCGGCGCCGCCGCCGTATAGAGCGCCGCAAGGCTCGAATCGACTGTCTGCTGGGCCACCGTGATCAGAAAGAACGGCACCAGCGAGCCGACAAGCCCCATCAGGCCGATCACGCCCCAGCGCCGTGTGTCCGAGAAAGGCGGCAGGCGCTTGCCCATCGCCAGCATCAGCGTCAGCAGCACGATCGCCCCGCCCGTCAGGCGCCCGGGCAGCACCCATTCGGGCGGCAGGCCTTCCAGCGTGCCTTTGCCCACAGCCACGCGCGTCAACCCATAGGCCCCTGCCCACAACATTGTGAGCACGCCGAAAAGAATCCAGACGATGGCCGGACGGGCGGTTTTCGCCCCCGGCCGGGATGCCTCTGTCATCGTTGTCCTCCCCGCAGCTTCGGGCGCCGCGTGTTGTCCCTCCGGACTAGCACGCAGCTTGCAAGCAGCAAGGCGTCAAATCCCGATTGTCCCGTTTCGCGTCGCGGTGCCGCACAGTGCGGGGTGGACGGGGCCAGCACACCCATTTAAAGGGGCGCAAGCCTGTGAATTTGTTCGCCCAAGAGGAGATTAAAAGATGACCGTTCGTGTTGCCATCAACGGATTCGGCCGCATCGGCCGCCTGGTTCTGCGCTCGATCATCGAACATGGCCGGACCGATATTGAGGTCGTGGCCATTAACGATCTGGGCCCGGTGGAAACCAATGCCCACCTCCTGCGCTTTGACTCCGTACATGGCCGTTTCCCGGCGGATGTGAAAGTTGACGGTGACAAGATTGTTATCAACGGCAAGCCGATCCTGGTGACCGCCATCCGCGATCCCAAGGACCTGCCCCACCGCGAGCTTGACGTCGATATCGCGATGGAATGCACCGGTATCTTCACCTCGAAAGACAAGGCTGAGGCCCACCTCGCCGCCGGCGCCAGGCGCGTGCTCGTCTCGGCCCCTGCCGACGGCGCTGACCTGACGGTCGTCTACGGCGTCAACCACGACAAGCTCAAGAAAGAGCACATGGTCGTCTCCAACGCCTCGTGCACCACCAACTGCCTTGCCCCGGTTGCTTTCGTCCTCAACAAGGCCGTGGGCATCGACAAGGGCATGATGACGACGATCCATTCGTACACGAATGACCAGCCCTCGCTCGACCAGATGCACAAAGACCTCTACCGGGCCCGCGCCGCGTCCCTCTCGATGATCCCGACCTCGACCGGCGCCGCCAAGGCTGTCGGCCTCGTCCTGCCGGAACTCAAAGGCAAGCTGGACGGCATCTCCGTGCGCGTGCCCACGCCAAACGTTTCGGTCGTCGACCTGAAATTCATCGCCAAGAAAAACACCACGCCTGAAGAGGTCAACGCCGCAATCATCGCCGCCGCAGACGCCGGCCCGCTGAAAGGCATCCTCGGCTATACGGACGTGCCGAACGTGTCGTCGGACTTCATCCATGACGACCGCTCCTCGATCTTCCACCTTGACCAGACCAAAGTCATGGACGGCAATTTCGTCTCGATCATGACCTGGTATGACAATGAGTGGGGCTTCTCGACCCGCATGGCCGACACCGCCATCGCGATGTCGAAGCTGATCTAAAATCCCTCCCCCGCCGCCCGCTCCTGCGCGATGGCGGGGGCGCCAGCGGCGGCATTCATCAGACCTCACGAGCCCTCCGCATCTCAGCCGGGGGACAGCGGAGAATGACTATGCCCTCGTTCAAACGCATCCCAGATGCAGGAAATCTCACCGGCAAGGTCGCGCTCGTTCGCGTCGACTTCAATGTGCCCATGGAAAACGGTCTGGTGACGGACGATACGCGCCTGCGCGCCGCCGTGGATACCGTCCAGTCGCTGCGCGCCGCCGGGGCAAAGGTGGCCCTTCTCGCACACTTCGGCCGCCCCAAGGGCGAGCGCATTGCCGAGATGAGCCTTGCCCCCATCGCGGGCGCCTTTTCCAAAGTTCTCGGCGCCAATGTCAGCTTCATCGCTGACTGCAAGGGCGATCACGTCAAGACAGCCATCGCAGACCTGGACCCAGCCGGCGTGATCCTGCTGGAGAATACGCGCTTATGCAAAGGCGAGGAAAAGGGCGACATGGAGCTGGCGAAAGAAATCGCGGCTCTGGGAGACCTCTATGTCAACGACGCTTTCTCCGCCGCCCACCGCCGCCATGTCTCGACCGCGGTACTGGCCGAGCTTCTGCCCGCCTATGCGGGCATGACAATGGAAGCCGAACTCGACGCGCTCGACAAGGCCCTGGGCGCGCCGGAGCGGCCAGTAATGGCGATTGTCGGGGGCGCCAAGGTCTCCTCCAAGATCGACCTTCTGAAAAACCTTGTGTCCAAGGTGGACATGCTCGCCATTGGCGGCGGCATGGCCAACACTTTCCTTGCCGCCGATGGCGTGAATGTCGGCAAGTCGCTCTGCGAGCATGACCTTGCGGCCACCGTGCGCGAGATCCAGGCAGCTGCCAAAGCGTCAGGCTGCGAGATCCTCCTGCCCAAGGATGTCGTGGTGGCCAAAGAATTCAAGGCTAATGCTGAAAACCGCACCTGCGGGCTCGGTGACATCGGCGCCGACGACATGGTGCTTGATGCCGGCGCCGCGACGATCACCTCCCTCACCCAGGCTCTCAGCCGCGCCAAGACCGTGATCTGGAATGGCCCGCTCGGCGCTTTCGAACTCACCCCCTTTGACACAGCAACCGTGAAAGTTGCCGAAGCGGCTGCAAAGCTCGCCAAGGACGGCGCGCTGGTGGCTGTTGCAGGGGGCGGTGATACGGTGGCCGCCCTTAACCATGCCGGCGTGGCAGGCGACTTCACCTTCATCTCCACCGCAGGCGGAGCTTTCCTCGAATGGATGGAAGGCAAGGAACTGCCGGGGGTCGAGGCCTTGCTGCAATAGAGAGGCCCCGCGGCGTGGATTTTGCATTGAGCGGCCACAAAGCGGACAAAAATCCAAGCCAGTAGCCAACACACGAACGAACGTACCGGGACAAAACATCATGCCGAATGCACAAATGGCGAAACAGGTAGCCGAAAAGCCAGGCTTTATCGCAGCTCTTGACCAGTCTGGCGGATCGACGCCGAAAGCTCTGCGCCTGTATGGCGTTGAGGAAAGCGCCTATAACAATGATGAGGAAATGTACGCCCTCATCCATCAGATGCGTGCCCGGATCATCAAGTCGCCTGCCTTCACCGGCGAGAAAGTCGTCGGCGCCATTCTGTTCGAGCGCACGATGGATGGCGAAATCGACGGAATTCCGACGGCAGAATATCTCTGGACGAAGCGCAGCGTTGTGCCTTTCCTGAAGGTCGACAAGGGCCTTGCCGACGAAAAAGACGGCGTGCAGCTGATGAAACCGATGCCCGAGCTTGACGCGCTGCTGGAGCGCGCGCTCACCAAGGGCATCTTCGGCACCAAGATGCGCTCGGTGATCAACGCCGCGAGCGCTGAAGGCATTGCCGCTGTGGTTGCCCAGCAGTTTGATGTCGGCCGCCAGATCCTCGGTCACGGACTGATGCCGATCATCGAGCCGGAAGTCACCATCACCATCGCCGACAAGGCAGAGGCCGAAGATATCCTGCTCGCGGAGACCCTCAAGCAGTTGGAAGCCCTCGGCCATGACAAGCAGGTGATGCTGAAGCTCTCGCTGCCGGAGAAGGCCAACATCTACAAGCCGCTGGTCGACCACCCGCGCGTGATGCGCGTCGTCGCCCTCTCGGGTGGCTACAGCCGCGAGGAAGCCAACCGCAAGCTCTCCGAGAATGCTGGCATCATCGCCTCCTTCTCGCGCGCGCTGACCGAAGGCCTCTCGGCCAAACAGGCCGACAGCGATTTCGACACCGTGCTCGGCGAGACCATCGACTGTATCTGCGAAGCCTCCAAAGCCGGCTGATCGCTTCGGGCAGACGGAGGGCAGACGGGCCTCTTCTCAAAAAAGCGCAGCGGACCACCCGCTGCGCTTTTTTACATCCGGAAGACGTGCGAGAAGGTCCCGGATAATCTCTCCGATGTCGGGAAATACAGGCTGACCATGCTGGAAATGCGCCCCAATTGCGAGTGTTGCGACCGCGACCTGCCCCCCGATGAGCCAGGCGCGTTCATCTGCTCCTTCGAGTGTACCTTCTGCGATGATTGCGCAGATGGCGACCTGGACGGGGTCTGCCCCAATTGCCGGGGCGAGCTTGAGCCCCGGCCGATGCGCAAAGGCGCCGCGCTGGCCAGACACCCGGCCAGCACGCAACGTGTGGTCAAACAGAGCTAGGCCCTGCCCCCTCTCGGATCAGGCTTTCGTACCGGCGACGGGCGCAGCAGGCGCAAAGGGCGATTCCACAAACTGCAATGCCAGCCGGCGCGCCAGCGGCGCCACGATCAGGATCACCGGATAGGCAATCATGAAGGCAAGGCCCCAGGAATGCATCCAGCGGCTGAAATAGTCCGGCGGAAAGCCGACATTCAGCGCCGTGATCGCCCCGGACATCAGGAAACTCATGAAAAACGCCATGAACAGACCGAACAGCGGCTGAAAAAGGCGGACGGGTAATTTCTTGGACATGGCAGACCCTGATTTGATTTTATAAGTTCCATTATAGAACTTACTTTCCTTTTGACCAGAGGCGCGCCTTCCGTTGACTTCCGCGGGCGCCCGCCGCAGAGGCTGCTGCCATGACTGACAAAGCCCAACCCCGCCCACGCACGCGCCTTTACCTGATCACGCCGCCTCAGATCGGCGATGTGCAGGCTTTCCGTAAATCACTGGAGGATGCCCTCCGCGGCGGAGATGTGGCCTCGCTTCAGCTGCGCCTCAAGGGCCAGGATGGCATGATAGATATGCAGGCCACGCGGGAAGTGGGGCTGGCGGTGACTGCCATGGCCCAGGAGGCCGGTGTGGCAGTTCTGATCAATGATTCTGCCGATCTCGCCCAGGAACTCGGCGCAGACGGCGTGCATGTCGGCTGGGACGACATGCCGGTGAAGATGGCCCGGGTGCTGCTCGGGCCGGACGCTATCATCGGCGCCACCGCGAAGAATTCCTATCACCGCGCCATGCAGGCCGGTGAGGACGGGGCCGACTATGTGGCCTTTGGCGCCTTCTACCCGACCGCCACCAAGGAAGGCACCGTGCCGGCAGAGCTTGAGCTGCTGGAAGTCTGGCAGGCGGCCATGCTTGTCCCCTGCGTGGCCATCGGCGGCATCCAGGCGTCCAACGCCGCCCCGCTCGTGACCGCCGGGGCAGACTTCCTGGCCGTCTCAAGCGGCGTCTGGGAGTATGAAGAAGGCCCCGCCGCTGCGGTCAGGGCCTTCAACACGATCTTTGACGATCTGGCGCCCTGATCAGACTGCGGGCGGCACCACCGGCGGCGCGCCCTTGGCGTTCTTGATGTCCCGCAGGTCATCGGCCATGCGGAACAGCAGCATGTACATCTCGCAGATGAAGCGCCAGAACAGCAGCCCGATCGCCGCCCCGATCAGCGACCCGATAATCATGCCGATGCCGCCGAAGAAGCTGAAGCTGACCATCGTGCCAAGGCCGGAGAGAACACCGGCAATCAGGCCCAGCCCGATCCCGATCAGGCCCAGATAATAGAGGATCGTGATCAGCTTTGCGCCGATCAGCTTGTCGAATTTCAGGAATTGGTTCAGCACGATCTTAGCCCTCCTTAGCTCGTGAAAGCCTAGATTGACGGGAGTTGACGCTTACGGCAACCTTCTTGAAAGCCTGTCGCGCATTAACACTCTGGCGCCTTGACCCTGAGCGATCAAAGGCTTACGTCGCCGGGTCCCGCCAGAAATGCGCCTAGACGAGACGTTCCCATGTCGAAACCCTCTCCCGTTGGAGCCGTGATGATCGCCGCAGCCCTGGCTGCCGGCCGCAGCCTGGCGCGCGATTTCGGCGAGGTCGAGAACCTTCAGGTCTCGCGCAAGGGCCCGGCCGATTTCGTCACCAGCGCCGATATGCGCGCCGAAGAGATCATCCATGCCAGCCTCACCAAGGCCCGCCCCGGCTATGGCTTCCTGATGGAAGAGCGCGGCATCGTCGAAGGCACCGACAAATCCAACCGCTTCATCGTCGACCCGCTCGACGGGACGCTGAACTTCATGCACGGCCAGCCCCATTATGCCGTCTCCATCGGCCTGGAGCGCGATGGCAAGCCCTTTGCCGGGGTCGTGTTCGATGTCGCCAAGAACGAGATCTTCTGGGCCGAAGTTGGCCGCGGCGCCTGGCTGGAACAGCGCAAGCTGCGCGTGGCCGTCCGCAAGAAGCTCGGCGAAGCCGTCGTCGCCACCGGCACGCCCTGGATGGGCAAGAGCGAAGAAAGCCACATCACCTTTGCCCGCGAAATGGCCGCGATGACACCCGCCACCGCTGGTATCCGCCGCTATGGCTCAGCCGCGCTTGACCTCGCCTGGGTCGCCGCCGGCCGGTTTGACGCCTTCTGGGAACACGGCCTGAAGCCTTGGGACATCGCCGCCGGGGTGGTCCTCGTGCGCGAAGCGGGCGGCATCGTGGAAGAAATCAATGGCGGCGACGTCATGAAAACCGGCAGCATCCTGGCCGGCAATGAAGACATCGTGCCCGGCGTCCTGCACCAGCTGCGCCACGCCGCCTCCTTCGGCAAGGCCGCCAAGGTCTAGCCTGCCCGGCTTATGACACCGGCCGTGCAGGATTATTTTGGGTGACGCCCGCGTCACCTATTTTAATCTACGCAAAATCGCGTAGTCTCCCGGCCCATGACCCAGCTCGATACAGACGTTCTCATCATTGGCGCCGGCCTGTCCGGTATTGGCGCTGCCGTACATCTCACCAAGCGCAGCCCCGGCAAGCGCTACCGCATCTATGAGGCGCGCGAGCGCATAGGCGGCACCTGGGATCTCTTCCGCTATCCCGGCATCCGGTCAGATTCCGACATGCATACGCTGGGCTATAATTTCAAACCCTGGACCGCCGCCAAGGCCATCGCCGACGGCCCCTCGATCCGCCAATATGTCAACGACACGGCCGATGAATATGGCGTGCGCCAGAACATCTCGTTCGATACCAAGATCGTCGCCGCCAACTGGTCGAGCGCCGATCAGGCCTGGACGGTCACCAGCGAAAACGTAAAGACCGGCGCGCAGGCAAAAACCACCTGCCGTTTCCTCTTCATGTGCGGAGGCTATTACCGCTATGATGAAGGCTTCCGCCCGGAATTTCCAGGCGAAGAGGCCTTCAAGGGCCAGATCATCCATCCGCAGCACTGGCCGGAAGATCTCGACTATACGGGCAAGAAAGTCGTCGTGATCGGCTCGGGCGCCACCGCCATGACGCTGGTGCCCTCGATGGCGGAGACGGCCGGCCATGTCACCATGCTGCAGCGCTCGCCCACCTATGTTGTCTCACGCCCGGCCGTCGATGGCATTGCCAATTTCCTGCGCAAGATCCTGCCCGATCAGTGGGCCTATAATCTGATCCGCTGGCGGAATGTTGCCTTCCAGCAATTCTTCTTCCGCAAGACCCGGTCTGATCCGGCCGCCGCACGCGCGCGCCTCCTGAAGATGGTGCGCGAGGAACTCGGGCCCGACTATGATGTCGATAAACACTTCAACCCGGCCTATAATCCCTGGGAGCAGCGCCTCTGCCTTGTTCCGGACTCTGACCTTTTCAATGCCCTGAAATCGGGCAAGGCCAGTATCGAAACCGACCATATCGAGCGCTTTACCGAAGGCGGCATCCTGCTGAAATCCGGCAAGGAACTCCCCGCCGACATCATCGTGACCGCCACCGGCCTCAACCTCATCTTCATGAACGGGGTGGAGGTTTCCCTTGATGGCGCAAAGGTCGATCCTGGAAAGCTGCTCAACTATAAAGGCGTGATGCTGTCGAACGTGCCAAACATGGCCGTGACCTTCGGCTATACCAACGCCTCCTGGACGCTGAAAGCCGACCTCACCAGCGAATATGTCAGCCGTCTGATCAATCTGATGGATGAAAAGGGTGCAACCTCCGCCATGCCCTATCTCGCCGCCTTCCCGAACGAGACCGAGCCATTCGTCGATTTCTCCTCAGGCTATTTCCAACGCGTCATGGACCAGTTCCCGAGACAGCATACGCAGGCCCCCTGGAAGCTGAACCAGAATTATTTCACCGACCGGAAAAACCTGCGCGACCTGCCCATCGAAGACGGCGTCATGCAGTTCCATGTGCCAGGCGCCGCCGCCAAGGCAAAACCGGCCCTGCAAGCGGCAGAATAGCTGGCCGCAGCCAGACACGGGCCGTTCCAGACGCTCCCTCTCCTCACTACGCAACCTGCCCCCTCCCCATGACGATGGGGAGGGATGGGGTGGGGCGGAGCGAGGACAAGCGCGCCCCTATCCTCAGTCCGCGCACCCCCTCACCACGTCATCCCGGAATTTGCGCAGCAAATATCCGGGACCCGGAAAGCCCAGCAAAAACAAGCCGCTCGCCGCTCCCGAAGCTCAGGGTGAGCGAAGTCGAACCCTGCGCGGGCAGAAACCTTATCCGCCCCACTCCCCCAAGCCCCCATCCTTGGCGCCATGTTCGACCACATGCCCCGCCCGGAACTCTGGACCCGCATCTTCGCCCTCCTCGGCGCGCTGCGGACCCTGCTGCGCGAGGCGGTGCCTGAACTCTTCGGCAGCCGTTACATCCATGTCCTGGCCGCAGAGCTGACCCTCCCGCCGCTTGCCGTTGGAGTCCCGGCAAAAACTGCGGGCGAAACTCCAACAAAACCCCAACCGTCCCGCGAAGCCCTCTTCCGCCTCACGGAACTGATCAGCCCCGCCGCCCGCTCCAGCGCCAGCCAGGGCACCGACACCCCCTTCATCCAATGGGCGCTGATGTTCGAGGCGGCCCGGCGCCTGAACACCGTCCTCGCCGACCCTCAGAAACACGCTCTCCGCCTCGCCCGGATGCTCCGCAGGCGCCAAGGCAAAACCCTGAAAGAAATGCCCGTCCCCGGCCACATCCTGCGCCGTCTCCCGCCCTGGATCGACGCGCTCCTCTGCCGGCTGGACGAGGAAGCAAGACCGGAAGCCTGGGCCGGCATCAACACACACGGCCCCCCGCCCTTAACCGGCTGACACCGCATCCGCCTCCCCAGCGCAAGCGCAGGGGAGGATAAGGGCGCTGCCTCTCAGCAAAGTGCAACGTCATCCTCCCCTGCGATAGCGGGGGAGGTGCCCGAAGGGCGGAGGGGGGAGCGGCACGCGCAAACGTCCGAGAAGGCACCAAACAAAGCCCCCATAGCCCTCACCCGGCCCCCGGACTAAACTCCCCCCCCTTAACCCAAAGGAGGTTCCCAATGTGGCTCTGGCTTTTATGGTGGTGTGTGGATGATCATCTCGCTGCGGCGCTGGAAACGCCCGGCCTCGGCAATCTGCCGATCTGGGTGCCGCTGATCCTGTCCCTCGCCTTTTCCTTCTCCCTTGACGGGGCCTTGAAGCGCGACCGGAAGAAGCTGCTGGGCTGAGCTCTCCCGCAAGAAACGGGTGGGCCTGCCTGATGGCTCTGAATAGATCACTCCGGCATCAGAAATCGGGAGACAGATCATGCAGCTCGCAGGCAAGACGGCAATCATTACAGGCGCAAGTTCCGGAATCGGCAAGGCCGCCGCCCAACGTTTTGCCCGGGAGGGTGCTCATGTCATTCTCTCGGGGCGGCGGGAAAATGCGCTCCGGGAACTGACGGACGGCATTCGCACCGCAGGCGGCCAAGCCCACTTCCTGGCAGGCGACATGGCCTCCCGCAGTCATATTGAAGGGCTAACCAGCCTCGCGCTGGAAACCACCGGAAGACTCGATATTGCCTTCAACAATGCCGGCACATTGGGAACGGGTGGATTGATCTGTGATCTGACCGCGACAGACTGGCATGAAGTGATCGCCATCAACCTCACCAGCGCCTTTCATGCCGCTCAAAGTCAGATCCCGGCCATGCGGAAAACCGGCGCCGGATCGCTGATCTTCACCTCCAGCTTTGTCGGTCACACAATCGGCCTGCCCGGAATGTCCGCCTATGCCGCCAGCAAGGCCGGGCTCATCGGGCTCGTTCAGGTGCTGGCGGTAGAGCTTGGCCCGGAAGGCATACGCGCAAACGCCCTCCTGCCCGGCGGCACCCGCACCGGCATGATGGCAGACGGCGCAGACGCACAGATCGCCGCCCTCCATGCGCTCAAACGTGTGGCCGAGCCCGATGAGATCGCCAACGCCGCCCTCTTCTTGGCATCCGACGAGGCTCGCTTCATCACGGGAAGCGCCATGCTGGTCGATGGCGGGAATTCGATCACCAAGGCCTGAGCTCTCAGCGCTCTGTGAACTGAAGTTCCGCCAGCCGCGCATAGAGCCCGCCGCGCGCGACGAGGCTGTCATGCGTGCCTTCCTCGACAATGCGGCCATGGTCCATCACGATGATCCGGTCCGCCCGGCGGACGGTGGACAGGCGGTGGGCAATCACGAGGGTGGTGCGCCCGGTCGCTGCATTCTCGATGGCCCGGCGCACGGCCGCTTCGCTTTCAGAATCGAGCGCCGAGGTCGCCTCGTCCAGCAGCAGCACCGGCGCGTTGCGCACCAGCGCGCGGGCAAGCGCAATCCGCTGGCGCTGGCCGCCCGAAAGGCTGCGCCCCTTCTGGCCAAGCTCGGTCGCAAGGCCTTCCTTTTCGTCGAGGAACCCCATCGCTTCGGCCATGCGCGCCGCCTGCTCAAGCAGCGCGTCATCGGCCGCTTCATCGCCGAAACGGATATTGTCGGCCGCCGTGCCGGTAAACAGCGCAGACTCCTGCGGCGCATAGGCAAAGCACCGGCGCCAGTCACGCGGCTCTGCCTCTGTCGAGGCGACCCCATCCAGCCGGATTTCGCCCGCCTGCGGATCAAACAGGCGCAGCGCCAGACGGAACACAGTCGTCTTCCCTGCCCCGCTCGGCCCGACAAGCGCAACGAACTCGCCCGGTTTCACATCCAGAGAAAAGTCCTGCAACGCCGAACTCGAGCTCTCACCATAATGGAAGGAAACATGGTCGAAGCGGAGTGCGCCCGGCCCTTTTTCCGGCAGCGGCTTGGGATGGGCAGGCGCAGAGATATCCGGCACGGCGCGCAGGACTTCCGCTGCCCGGTCGGCCGCACCAGCCGCGCGCATGACCTCGCCATAAACTTCTGCCAGCATCCCCAGGCCCGAACCGGCATAAGCGGCATACATCACCATCGTGGCAAGATCGCCAAAGCTCATCTCGCCGCTCGCCACCGCGCGGGCGCCCATCCAGAGGACACCGGTAAACCCGCCGAACAGCAGCACGGAAACCAGCACGATCATGATCGCCCGCGCGCCGGTGCGGCGCATGGCGGCCGCAAAGGTTGCCTCAATCGCGCGCTGGAAGACAGAAAGCTGGCCGGCTTCCCGGCCATAGGCCTGAACGAGTTCGATCGAGTCGAGTGTCTCTGCCGCTTCGGCGCCAGCATCGGCCAGCCGGGACTGAGCCTCATTCGACATCTTGCGAATGGTGCGCCCGATAATCATGATCGGCAGGATCGCGATGGGCAGCATCGCCAGAAGGGTCAGTCCCAGTTTCCAGTTGACCGCCAGCATGAGCACCAGCGCGCCCGTCGTCGTCATCAGGGTGCGTGCGGCAAGCGAGGCGGAAGAGCCGAGAAAGGTTTCCAGAAGGGTGATGTCGGCCGTCAACCGCGAAACGGCTTCGCCCGAGCGCATCTTGGCATGATAGGCCGGGGAAAGGCGCAGGAGATGGGCATAGAGATCGCGGCGGAGATCGGCCGCAATACGCTCCCCGAACCGGGACACAAAATAGAAACGGATGGCGCCCAGCACGCCGGAACCGACGGCCGCCGCAAACACCCAGAGGAAGGCCTCATCTATCAGCGCCTTGAGCAGGGCGGGGTCGGACCCCGCGATCTGCCCGGCATCGGCGGCGCGGCCGAGCAGCATGGGGATGGCCAGGCTCAGCACAGCGGCGGCAATCAGGAATGCCAGCGCCACGGTCACGGTGATCCAGTGCCGGCGCGCATAGGGCCACAGAAGCGCCAGAGGCTTCAGGCTGCGCCCGCGTGGGCGGCCGATGGCTTCCCCGCCTTCCGGCAGGGTCGCGCGGCGGTCTTCCACGATATTGGCGCTGGAATCAGCCATCCGTCTTGCGTTCCTCCCTGTTGAGCCCGGCTGTTGTCGATTCCCTGTCAGCGCCTCTTGCGGGGTACGGGCCTTTCCCTTATACGGCCGTCTTCGAATTCCGGCTGAGACATGCCAGCGCACCCCGGTGCGTCAACCCATTCTGACCCGCTTATGAGAGAGAGGCCCAGGCCATGAAAAAAGAAGGGCATCCCGATTACCACTTCATCACCGTGGTGATGACCGATGGTACCGAATACCAGACCCGCTCCACCTGGGGCAAAGAGGGTGACCGCATGGTCCTCGACATCGACCCGAAAGTGCACCCGGCCTGGACCGGCGGCGAGGGCAAGTCCCTGGACCGCGGCGGCCGCGTTTCGCGCTTCAAGGACAAGTTCAAAGGCTTCGTGTAAGGCTTTCCGCCTTTGCACGATGTGTAGCGTGAAAAACCCCGGTCTCTGGCCGGGGTTTTTTCTTGGCTCAAGGGTCAGCGCCGAAACCTGAGTGCGAGTGCGATGAATGGAACGGATAGTTCCACAACTGCCCGCTCGATTGGTCCCTTTGCAAACTTCCGGAAGTATCGCGCGAGGCTCCGTGCCTTGTGCGATTGCACTGTCGCCGAGGACACGTCAGACGTGGACGTGTAGTGCAGCGCGCCGGCAAGAGGCTGGTAGATGACCATGCCGCCGGCTTCGATTGCGCGCCGGCAGAGATCCACATCCTCGACATGAAGGAAGTAACCTTCGTCAAAGCCGCCAAGCGCTTGAAAATCCGCGCGCCGGATCAGGAAGAAGGCGCCGGATATGGCGCCGACGTCAACCGGACCTGAGGGCGATGGCTCTGCTTCCAGGGTCCAACGGGATAAACCGAGCGCTGCGGCCAGTGTAAGCGTATTGCGCCGGGCGCCACGCTGTTCCTTTCCATCGACCCCAAAGATACGCCCGCCAGCTATTGCGGGCGTGGCGGCCCCTTCCAGGGCTTCAGCAAGCTGCTGGGCTGAGCCGCGGCGGATCACGCAATCTGGATTGATGACCAGCAGAAGGCCCGCATCCGTTTCAGAAGCCGCCCGATTGACCGCTGCCCCAAAGCCCGGATTGTCCAGCCGGATCAACTTCGCCTTGCCATCTGCCCCTGCGATGAAAGCATCCAGCCAGATCCTGAGGTCGGGCGGATTGCCATTATCTGCAATGATGATTTCCGAGAGCGCCGGATCGGATTTCAGAGCGTAGAGGCATTCGATGAGCCTGGGGCCGGTATGATAGGTCACGACCAAGGCGGCGATCTGCTCCGTCATTCCTGAACGGCCGGTTTTGCGGTCCGGTTCAGCAGGATCAGCATCGCCACCGACAGGGCGAGCCCCGACCAGAAAGCTTCGTTCCAGACGCTGTAGGAGAAATTGAAGATGCTGAAAGCTGCTCCCGTCATCCCTGCGATGGCGAAGCGGATCTCAGATCGCAATTCTGACGGCCGCGGAAGGCGGAAGCCTATGACCGTGATGGCAAAGGCGGCGAGCATTGCCCCTACGAAACCCGTCTCAGCCCACATTTGCAACGCCATGTTATGCGGGTGACCTGGCACAACCGGATAGTCCTTCCACATATCGGGAAGCTGCTGAGCCCAGGCGGGATACTCCGCAAAGGTTTCGCGCCAGGTTCTGGTGGCCATAAGCCCATGCCCGGTATAGGGCGCCTCTCCGATCCTGTTCATGACGACCTCCCATGACCAGAAACGAGAGCGGAAGGAGGGAGGCAGGATGCTGTCGAGACCTGTCATGAGGCGGATGAACAGACTGACCATCAGGGGGGCCGCCGCGATATGTCCGGCGATCAGGCCAAACAGCCAGCGATATCCCGTCTGCGGCAGCAATCTGATCAACAGGATCGCAGCTATCATCCCGCAAATGGCAAACACAGCCGAATGATTGTCCATCATCAAGGCGGCAAAGAGGGTCATGAGGACCAGACCGGACGCAGCCAGCAGGCCCAGCCGGTCACCGCGCGCGCCAAATGCCGCCGCCAGAATCGGCAGGGCAACAGCGAAGGTGTTCATGTTCCGGCTGATGTTCTGAACACCATTCACCACCTGAAGCGGATCGTCGCCATAGATCAGTGAAAGCACAGGACGGGCAACCAGCGCAGAGATAAACACCAGCGCGCCTTGCAGGATCAGGATGGCATAGATCCATTGTTTCGTGCGCGGCCCCAGCTGAGATCGCATCGCCCCGGCGATCGTCAGTGTCGCGAACACGGCTGTCAGCACGATGATGAGGCTGCGCGCGCCGATGGCAAAATTGCCTTCAAGCAAATTACCGCTCACCAGCTGGCTGGAGGTGGGCGACCAGGCCTCGCTGATCGCCGCCCAGCCGATGAAGGCGATGGCGAAGATCGCATAGAGCGTGGGCGGCATGCGCGGACGCGCCAGGAGAAGCGCCGCAATACCGGTGAGCCCCAGCAGCGGCGCAAACCCCAAAGTCCCCAGCACGGCCAGAAGCGGCCAGAGCAGCACCAGCCCGGCAAAGACAGGTCCGTAAGCCATTCTGCTCACTCTGGCCGCTGATGGCGAGGTTGTCATCGGCCCTTAGCTGCTCCGTGTCCGCTTGAGATCAGGCGCCCGCGCCTCGTCCGCGAGGGATACAAGCGCCTCGTCCAGCGAGATGATCTGCTGGCCGTTCGAGCCGAGGCGCCGCAGCGCCAGCTTACGCTCTTCAGCCTCGCGCGCACCAACCACAGCGATCACGGGCACCTTCTGCATGGAGTGTTCGCGGACCTTGTAATTGATCGTCTCATTGCGCCTGTCGACCTCTACCCGAAGCCCTGCCTTGCGCAACTCGGCGGCGACCTCTTCGGCGTATTCGCCGGCCGCATCATCGGAAATCGCCGCGACAACGACCTGAACCGGCGCCAGCCAGATCGGGAAGGCCCCGGCGAACTCTTCGATCAGGATACCGATGAACCGTTCCATGGAGCCGAGGATCGCGCGGTGCAGCATGACGGGACGCTGCTTGGATCCGTCAGACGCCGTATATTCAGCCCCCAGACGTTCCGGCAGCACATAATCGAGCTGTAGCGTACCACATTGCCAGACCCGGCCGATGGCATCTGTCAGCTGGAATTCAAGCTTGGGCCCGTAGAAGGCGCCCTCCCCCGGCAGCAACTCACAGGGCAGGCCCGCGGCATCAACCGCAGCCTTGAGCCCGCTCTCGGCCCTGTCCCATGTCGCGTCATCGCCCGCGCGCACGTCTGGGCGCGTTGAGAGTTTGACCGCAATCTTCTCGAAGCCAAAATCGCGGTAGACGCTCTCGAGAAGCCGGCAGAACTGGATCGATTCCTCCACAATCTGGTCTTCGCGGCAGAAGATGTGCGCGTCGTCCTGCGTAAACTGACGTACCCGCATGATGCCGTGAATGGCGCCATGCGGCTCGTTACGGTGGCAGCATCCAAACTCTGCAAGGCGCAGCGGCAGATCCCGGTAGGATTTCTGGCCCGATTTGAAAACCTCGACATGCGCCGGGCAGTTCATCGGTTTCAGCGCCATGAGCTTGGCATCTTCTGGGACGGAAATCTCCACGCCCTCATCGCCTTCCGGAATAAAGTCCGGCACGATGAACATGTTCTCGCGATACTTGCCCCAATGGCCGGATTTCTCCCACTGGACAGAGTCCATCAGCTGCGGGGTCTTGATTTCCTCATATCCCGCCGCGTCCAGACGCCGGCGCATATAGGCTTCGATCTGACGCCAGACCTGAAAGCCATTCGGATGCCAGAAGACAGAGCCAGCGGCGGCCATGCCGTCGAGATGGAACAGGTCCAGCTGGGCGCCGAGCTTCCGGTGGTCGCGCTTCTCGGCTTCTTCCAGGCGGTGGAGATGGTCTTTGAGATCCTTCTCATTGGCCCAGGCCGTGCCGTACATGCGCTGGAGCATCTCATTGCGGTGATCGCCCCGCCAGTAAGCGCCGGCGAGCTTCATCAGCCTGAACGCCTTGGGCAGCTTGCCCGTGGACGGCAGGTGCGGGCCGCGGCAAAGGTCGAACCAGTTGCCCTGACGATAGACCGTGATCTGCTCGCCCGGCGGGATGATGTCGTCGATGATCTGCGCCTTGTACTCTTCGCCCAGCGCCTTGAACGTCTTGATCGCCTCGTCCTTGCCGAGCACTTCGCGGATGATGGGATAATCGGCGTCGACGATCTCCCGCATCTTGGCTTCGATCTTTTCGAAATCGTCCGTCGAGAACGGCTCTTTCCGGGCAAAGTCGTAATAGAAGCCGTCATCGATCACCGGGCCAATCGTCACCTGTGTATCGGGATAAAGCTCCTGGACCGCCTGGGCGAGGACGTGGGCGGCGTCGTGGCGGATCAGTTCCAGACCTTCGGGATCACGGTCGGTGACGATGGCGACGCTCGCATCGCCCTCAAGCGGGCGCACAAGATCCCACATCTGGCCATCGACCTTGGCGGCGAGGGCTTTCTTGGCAAGGGATTTGGAAATGGACTCGGCAACATCGAGAGGTGAAGCGCCATCGGCGTATTCGCGTTTGGAGCCGTCTGGCAGCGTGACTTGGATCATCTTGGTTCAATTTCTCTGGCGGGCCGCGGGTATGTCCCGGCGGTGGGATACAAAGGGACCGGCTTCAAGGACTTCTTCAAGGCTTCTGGCGCCGCAGTGATTAACGCGGGATTGCCGGAATGCCCACCTGTGTTTTCAGGGCCGGATCGACGAGCTTTGCGGGTGCATGAACGGGGCGCGAAAAAGCGCCATCTAGGGATGCGTCATGCACCCTGACGAGTTCGCGGGGTCAGCCCGGTGAGGAAAAGTCCTGCGTTCATAAGGCTCATATGTCATGCCTCCGGCGGAGATTCAACCAGGCCTCTGGGGCCCGATTTCCAGTCCCCATACCGCCAGGGCTGCCAGAACGGTACGTCCGGTTTTACGTCCGGGGGCGGGTCGATCCCGTGACTACCGCCCGGCCGGCAGCGAATGAAGCGGGCAAAGGCCATCCATCCGCCAGGCCACCAGCCATGCCGGGCGACACATTCGGCCCCATACTCGCTACAGGTCGGGGAATGCTGACACCGGGCGCCAAAAAGCTGCAACGCCTGACTCGGGCCATGCTTGTAGATGGCCAGCAAAACATAAGCCGTCTGCCGGCGCAGGCTCATGTTACGCCTCCGCCCGTGCGGCCAGCGCCGCCTCAATGGCGGCAACCGCAGCGTCGAAGGCGAGAAGGGTGGAGGCGTGGCGCGGGGGATAGTCGGCCACCGGCTCAAGATGGCGCAATTCCCAGAAACGGCCTTCCGGGGGCGGCCCGTCCTCTTTCAACATCGCCCGGAGGTCCGTCAAAGCTGCCCGGATTTCTCCAACCGTTGCTCCAACGGCGTTGGAGGAAAGGATTGAGGTTGACGCCTGGCCAAGCGCGCAAGCCTTTGGATCAACAGCGATTTCAGTCACCACCTCCCCTGCTTCATCCAGTTTCAGGGAAACATGCACCGTTGATCCACAAACGCGCGAGACCCTGAGGGCCGCGCCCTCGGCATCCGCGAGTTGCCCGACATGCTGAATATTCGCGGCCAGTTCAAGAATGCGGTTGTGGTAAAGCTCGCTCATGGCTGCCTAGATGGCCCGGCGTTAGATTGCCCGCAAGAGGCGAGAAAAAAGGCCAGTCTGACCTGCCGGAACAGGCAGACCAGACTGGCCAGAAAACGAGAGGTGGAGAAATGAGGCCGAATGGCCATGATGGCTCGATGCCGCCCACATAACGTTAGGTCAACTAAACGATTGGAGAGGGTTGGCGTATCCGTCAGAATGGCCAGAGCGCCAGAAGCCTCGGCGCAAGGTTCATGACCAGCAGTATCGCGCCGCCAAAGGCGCACCCGGCCAGCAGAAGGACGACCCCGTCCCGCGCCGTCAACGCCAAGCCAAACAGCAGGACCGTCAGGCTGGGCAGCAGAGGCCCAAGCGGCACAAGGCCGAGGGGATAGGTGACCAGGGCAGCAAACACGCAGATCAGGGCCACGATCTGAATGAAGGGCGGATCGGTCAGGAAGGTGAGGCGCGGCTTGACCAGCGCGTCCACCATATGAGCGTAGCGTTCCGCCGCCGCGGCGCCCTGGACCAGATGGTCCCGCTTGAATTTGAACTCGGTGACCCCCTTGGGCAGCCAGGGATATTTACGGCCAAAGACAACCTGCAGGGCAAAGGCCAGGATCACGGTTGCGACAAACCAGTTCGCGCCGGGAATGATCGTCAGCGGGCCGACCGCGATGAAGCCGAGCAGCAGGAAGACCGGGCCATGGGCCCGCCGCCCGATGGCTTGCAGCAACTCATCGACAGTGACCTCTTCCCCTTCGGTATTGAGGACAACCGAGCGCAGCATCGTGCGCAGATTGGTGACGGGGACATTCGTGCCATTGCGGTTCATGGCGCGCCAGCTTTCATAGTCGATGCGGGCGCGCCGTCGCGCCGGATCAGATGCGCCGCCATGTGCTGCCTGCCGGGCCGTCCATGATTTCGACCCCCTCTTCGGCCAGGGTCTTGCGGATACGGTCCGCCTCGGCCCAGTCCTTGGCGGCGCGTGCATCCACACGGGCCTGCACCAGCGCGTCGATCCGGGCATTGCCATCGGTATCGGCGCCCTGCTCCCACTCTTTGGGCGTTCTGGTCAGGAGGCCAAGCAGTTTTCCCGCCGCCAGAAGGTTTGCCCGGGCATTGGCCATGGCAGCTTCGTCTTTCAGATCAGCCGCCGTGTTGGCCTCGCTCGCAATCCGCGACAGCTCCGCCAGCGCGTCCGGCGTGCCGAGGTCATCCTCCAGCGCGCGCGCGACGCCCGTATCGCGGGCCTCGCCGCCGTCGGCGTCCCAGACGCGGCGCAGCGCGCCATAGATCCGATCAAGCGTGGTCTTGGCCTGTTTCAGCAGGTCTTCGGTCCAGTCGAGCTGGGCGCGGTAATGGGCGGTCAGCAGAGCAAAGCGCAGCACTTCACCCGGCCATGCCTTCAGGAGGTCATGCACGGTGACGATGTTGCCGAGCGATTTCGACATCTTCTCCCCGCCCATGTCGAGGAAGCCGTTATGCATCCAGTATCGCGCGAGCTGTTCCCCATGCGCGCATTCGGATTGGGCGATCTCGTTTTCATGATGCGGGAAGGTCAGATCCACGCCGCCGCCATGAATGTCGATCGTGCGGCCAAGATGCTTGGCAGCCATGGCCGAGCATTCGATATGCCAGCCAGGGCGGCCACGGCCCCAGGGGCTGTCCCAGATTGCGTCTTCCGGCTCGCCCGGCTTGGCAAACTTCCAGAGGGCAAAGTCTGCCGGATCGCGCTTGTCTTCATCCACCGCCACCCGGGCGCCGGCTTCATTGTCTTCGGGCTTGCGGCCAGAGAGGCGGCCATAATCGGGCATGGAGGGCACGGAGAACCACACGCCGGTTTGCCCGACATAGGCATATTTCGTGCGCACGAGCTTTTCGATCATGTCGATCATTTCGGGCACATGGGCGGTCGCCCAGGGCTCGATGGTCGGCGGGATGACATTCAGGGCCTGCACATCGGCATTATAGATGCCGGCATATTTCTGCGTGATGGCCGAAATCGGCTCGCCGCTGGCAAGGCTCGCCGCGATGATCTTGTCTTCGATGTCGGTGATATTGCGCGCATAAACGACCGCGTTTTCGCCATAGCGCGCCATCAGCACGCGCCGCAGCACGTCGAACACCACCGGCGGGCGGGCGTTGCCGATATGGGCATAGTTATAAACGGTCGGACCGCAGACATACATCGTGATCCGCTTCGGGTCCTGGGGCTCGAAGCCACGCTTCTTGCGCGCGGCAGTATCATAAATGCGGAGGGTCATCGTATCTCTTGGATCGGGAATGTCGTGAAATCAGCGGGCGGGCTCTCAAGGGGTCCGGGCAGCCCTATGACCCGTTGCAGCCTCAGCAGCAACAGGAACGGCAGGCAGAATATGCAAAAGCGTTTCTCGACATGGCGCCTCCTCTAGCACTTTCCGCTGCGAAAGCCAAGAAATCCGTGATCCGGGCACCAGGTTTCCCCGTAGAAAGCGCTGGAAACAGAGACCCGCCGGGCCTATGTATCCTCGTATCGCCCTGAGGGTATCAACTCCGGGCGGGCGTTAAGTCCGGGCAAGAGGGCGTTAAAGACCCTCAAGGGATGCCCCGGCTCGACCCCCGTCCCTCAGTGAAGGACATTGCATTGGCTATGGACGCCGTTACTCCAAAAAAAGATATTCCGCGCCCGGATTCCGTACGCCGGCCCTCCCAGGAGGAGGCTGAGGCAGCCGTTCGCACGCTCATTGCATGGGCGGGAGATGATCCGGCCCGTGAAGGCCTGATCGATACGCCCAAACGTGTCGTCAACGCCTATAAAGAATGGTTTGAAGGCTATGGCGAAGATCCGGTTAAGTATCTCAGCCGGACCTTCGAGGATGTGCAGGGCTATGACGACATCGTCATGCTGCGAAACATCGAGGTGGAAAGCCATTGCGAACACCATATGGCGCCGTTCATTGGCAAGGCCTTCGTCGCCTACAAACCCTCTGCGGCTGTTGTCGGCATTTCGAAACTCGCCCGCGTGGTCGAGATCTTTGCCAAGCGCCTGCAGACGCAGGAAACGATGACCGCGCAGATCTGCGACGCGATCACCGAGAGCCTCGCCCCGATGGGCACAGCCGTCTTCATCGAAGCCGAGCATCAGTGCATGTCCACCCGCGGCGTTCACCACAAACATGTCACTACGATCACGACGCAGTTTACCGGCGTGTTCAAATCCGATGCTGACCTGCGCAACCGCTTCCTGAACATGTGTAACCAGACGGTCTGATTTTCAGGGGCTGATCAATTCCAGGAAACGCCCTGCCCCGCGGCAGGGCGTTTTCATTTGGGCTCAGATATGGGCGGCCAGCAGCCGCTCATAAGCCCCAAGAGCGCCTTCGGCGATGCGCGCCGCCTCGCCCGAAAGCGCGGGCACCGGCCCCGGCGGATCGCCAAATCCGGTGGAGCGCCAGACCGCGTCATACCAGTGCGGCGCCCAGGCGCCGTCTTCGGCGCGCGGGCCGGCTGGCCAGCTCAGCATCGCGCCATCCCAGCCAAGGCCGATGGCGGCGCAAAGCCGGCGCAACACGCTTTCCGGGTCTTCCAGAATCAGGTCCGCATCGACGACAATCGGGGCAGCACCTTGCGCCTTGCTGAGCTGGTGCCAGAGCGCCTCCTGCTGGGGAAACCCCATCGCCTCGGGGCTGAGCGTCTCCATCTTCCGGGCATAGGAGGCAACCACCCGCGCCGGATGGCGGATCAGCACGACATGCCGCTCAATCTGGTCCAGCCAATCCATCGGAATACCTTCAACCATGTGATGGACCATATGCTTCTGGTAGAAGACGGATTTTCCGCCCGGAACAGGCCCTGTGAGATGGGCCATAACCTTCCCCGGATCGGCCTCATGCGCGGCAAATATTTCATCCGTCATCGGATGGCGAAGCCCCGTCAGCTTGAGATAGGCCGCGTAAAATGGCTCATCAATGGCGGCGGTATCGGCGCGCGCCGCGAAGGAGCGCATCATCGTTGTCGAGAGATTCCGGGGGCCCGACCACATCGCAATCCGCATGGCGTGCCCCTCAGGGGATCGGCGTCAGGCTGCGAGCCTGGAGCGCCTTGTAAAGTTCGCGTACGCGCTGAGAAATGGGGCCATCCTTCTGCTCGATCACACGCCCATCAACTTCGCGCACAGGGGTGACGCCCGCAAAGGTACCGGTGATGAAAGATTCGTCTGCGGAGTAGACATCAAACAGCGAGAAACGTTTCTCGAAGACAGGGATGCCGGCCTCGCGGCAGACGCGGATGATGTTGCCGCGCGTTATCCCGCCGAGGCAGTATTCGGGCGGGCTGGTCCAGACCTCGCCGTCGCGGACAATGAAGAAATGCGTGGAATTGCACGTCGCCACAAAGCCCGCAGGGTCGAGCATCAAGGCCTCATCGGCGCCGGCCTTGTCGGCCTGGATACAGGCCATGATGCAGTTGAGCTTGGAATGAGAGTTGAGCTTCTGGTCCTGCTCGGCGGGCCCGGTACGGCGCACATGCACCGTGAACAGAGAAATGCCCTTCGCGTTCACCGACGGCACCGGCAGCTTGAATTCCGGTATAATGACAACAGTTGCCTTGCCGATGGTGAAGCGCGGCCCCTGATAGGGCGTCTTCTTGATGCCGCGGGTAACCATCAGGCGGATATGAACACCGTCCTGCATGCCATTCGCCTTGAGGCAGTCCATCAACCTGGCCGTGAGTTCGTCCTTCGTCAGGCCTATATCCATGTCGATGGTCTTTGCCCCGGCATAGAGGCGCCGCAGATGTTCCGGGAGAAAGGCGACGCCGCCCTCCATCACCCGGAGGCCCTCCCAGACGCCATCCCCCAGCAGATAGCCGGAATCAAAAACCGAAACGACGGCCTCGTTCCGCTTCTTCAATTCTCCGTTGACGGAGATCAATACATCTGCATTTCGCGGGTCTGAGACAAAGTCATGAACGCCGTGGGCGTCTTCCTGCTCGATCATGCGGGGACCTTCTTCAACCAGGCGGCAATGTCTGCCACCACCTTTTCCGTTCCCGGCTCGTCCACGATCCAGTGGGCGTGCTCCGGATACTCGATGAAATCCCCCGGCACAGGGCTGGCCGCATATTTGGCCGCAACCTTGCGCACCGCTTTGGCCAGCGTGGCGCGGTCCTTCGAGGCAGCAATTGTCAGGGTGGGGATGGTTATCCTTGTTTCATCGATGGCGATGCCGTCGGTGATGTCACCGTACACCTTGCCGGAATCATAGAGCGCGCCAGCATAGATTTCATCATGGCGCGCCCTGGGAACACAGTTGAGCACGCCGTAGCTGAAGCCAGTTTTCCAGACCTTGTGGGCCTTCTTCCGGTTCTGCGAGAGAACGATATTCAGGAAGGTCCAGGCCACGGAAGGCCCGATGACCGCGCAGCCCTTTGGCTGGGCGGGGGTGAGGAACACAGCCTTTGACACCTCGCCGCTTTCAGCCAATGCCTGCGCGATGAGCCCGCCCATGGAATGTCCGATGACGGCAGGTTTGGCGCCCGTGGCCGCTGCGATACGCCGTGCCTCTGCCCGCATCGCCTCGATATAATCCTGAACACCAAGATCCGACAGGCTGGCGGGCGGATTTTCCTTCACGCGCTGATCCGGAAACAAGGTCGGCGCATGGCAGGTCCAGCCCGCGGCCTCAAACAGCGGCTTCATTCGGTCCCAGGCAGAGCTGTCACAACCTACCCCATGGATCATCAGCAGATCGCCCATGTCCCCTACCCCTCTCTTCCTGTTCAGCCCTGAGGCGTGCGGGCCGGCAGCACCGGCTCGGTCCATCTGCGGAATCGTGTAGCCACATCCAGATAGACGGGCCGTTTGAACGGTACGATCAACTCGGGCGTTTCGTCCAGCACCGCCCAGCGCCAGGCATCAAACTCGGGCGTGTGCCGGTCGAGGCGGACATCGCTGTCTGAGCCCTTGAAGCGGAAGGCGAACCATTTCTGCCGCTGGCCAAGATAGGGCCCCGGCATCCGCTTTTTCAGATCTGGCGGGAAATCATAATAAAGCCAGTCGCTTGTTTCTTCGAGAACATCCACGAGCTTGGCCGGAACGCCGATTTCCTCTTCCAATTCGCGCAGCGCGCCGGTCAGCGGGTCTTCGCCCGGATCAACGCCACCCTGCGGCATCTGCCACTGGAACGGGCCGCGTCCATTGATGCGCCGGCCAATGAACACATGCCCCGCCTTGGAGAACATGGCGAGGCCGACATTGGCGCGGTAAAGTTGAGGATCGTATTTTGGCTGGGTCACCCGCCGGTTTTTAGACCAGCCTTGGCCGGGCTTCCAGTGCGAAGCTCGCGGCGTTCGGCCAGGGGCACAGGATTGGGGGCAGATGCCGCCGGCACAAGCGCTGAGACCGGGGCCAGGATAAACCCTTTCTCTTCCAGCGTATCGATCCAGACCGAGGCCGCCTCAATCGTCACCGGGAAGGCAAAGCCGGCCCCGATCGCGCCACCATGCTGGCGGGCAAGGGTTTCCAGCTCCATCAGCTCGGCAGCGATGTCCTGGGGTGACTGACGGGTATCGATCGGACCGGCGGCTCTGGCAAATCGCAGGCCTTTCGTATCGGCGACCTGCCCGAAGAATGCCTTCTGCACGCTGCCATCATCAATAAAGGCAAGGCCGCGCTCTGAGAGCACATCGAAAATGGGGTCAACGGAGCCAGCATCGGCGCCGAATTTTGCGCCCTGATAGTTGATGACGCCAAAATATCCGCTGGCCCGGCCGAGAACCTGGTTCAGCCTGGCCAAGTTAACTTTCTTGTCTCCGCCAGCGATCAGTGTGTCGGGGTGCATCCGCATCCGGCCATACTCATAAGCCTCCATAGGCACTTCAATCAGCACCTCATGCCCATCGGCCCGCGCAGTCTTGATCCAGTAGTCCAGCCTATTGGCATCCGGGGCAAAAGACAGCGTAACGTCAGCTGGAAGCGCATCTATCGCCAATTTGGTCTGGGTCGAGTTGATGCCGAGCCCACCGATCACAAGAGAGACAATCGGCCGGCCTTCCGGATTGGAGAAGGGCCGGGCATAAATGTCTGCCGGAGCCTTGCTGGCAGGTTTGGCAACCTTTTCAGCCGCATTCAGTTTCAGCGTCGCGCCAGCCTGGACAGCATCCCCAGACGCGCCGGAGGCCACTTCACCAAAGGACTGGCCAGGTTGCACAAGGCGGCCATTGATGCGGATGCCGGCAGCCGGGGCGACAACCGGCCCCCCCTGCCCACCTGTTATGTCGATACGCATGCCGTCGCCATTAAGCTCGGTATACGTATAGTCTACAGCGCCAGCGACGGGATAGTCTGACGGAATGTAGTCTTCATCATAGTCGGCAACTTGCAGGCTGGCATACTGTCCGGGCCGCTCATCCCCATCGCCTGCCGCCGTACCAAACAAGGCAATCGTCTGGCGCGGACCGGCTACAGTGGGATCAGCCGCAATGTGGATACCCGCGCCCAAGGCCACGGCAAGACCGCCAAAAACGCCAAGGCTCATGCCGGCATGTACCAGACCGGTCTTCAGCGGCGACGGCTCGGACTGCCGATAACCCATGTAGCGACCTCTTAAACATCCATTGGCTGCGGGAAAGCAGCGTTCAGGATCGCCGGGCAGGGTTAACAGGAGGCAAACATATGCTTACCGATCCGAATGGAATTCAGTGTTTATGCAGTGGAAATCGTTAACCGGCCTTATCTTCTTGCATGGCAAGGCGTGATGTTGAGGCCCGGCCCTCCTGAAGAAGCTGCATCGCGCGTTCCAGCTGGAAGTCTTCGCCTTCATACTCTTCCGGCGGCTGCTCATCAGGCATTCTCAGCTTTGCACGCTCTACACCCGACTCGTTGGCCAGGGCGTGCGGGAGATCTGCTTCGGAAAAGCGCTGAATCCGCGCGAGTTCGTCTTCGGAGAGGCGAACCTGGGTGATCATCACGTCCGGCTCAATCCCAAGCGCCTGAATGGAGCGGCCTGAAGGCGTGTAATATCTGGCCGTGGTCAAGCGGATCGCCCCGCGATCTGCGCCGAGCGGGATCACCGACTGAACCGACCCCTTCCCAAAGCTTGTCGTGCCCACAACGAGCGCCCGGCCGCGGTCCTGAAGCGCGCCAGCCACAATCTCGGACGCCGAGGCAGACCCGCCATTGATAAGCACGACGAGGGGAACGCCCTTGAAGACTTCCGCCTTGGTTGCATTGCGACGCTCAACATCAATCGGACGCCGCCCCTGTGTCGAGACAACCTCTCCGCCCGATAGGAAGAAATCAGAGACCTTTACGGCTTCGTCGAGCAATCCCCCGCCATTATTGCGCAGGTCGAGGACAATGCCGTTCGGTTTCGCGCCAATCTCGCGATTGATGCCCTGCACAGCCTCTTCAAGCAGCATTCCGGTGCGCTCATTGAATGTGGACACCCGGATATAGGCGATCTTGTTGGGCTCTTGCCTCCAGCTCACGGATTTCTGCTGCACCACATCGCGCACCAGCTTCACCGGGAAGGGATCCACGCCTTCGCGCAGGATTGTGATCTCGATTTCGGTGCCTCTTTCGCCCCGCATTTCTTTGACCGCATCATTCAACGTCTGGCCCATGATAGGCTTGCCATTGATGGCCGTGATGTAATCACCCGGCTGGATGCCCGCGCGTTGGGCAGGCGTGTTGTCAATCGGAGAGATGACTTTCACGAAGCCGTCTTCCATTGTCACTTCGATACCAAGACCGCCATATTCGCCTGAGGTCTGGACCTGGAGAGACCGGAAATCTTCCGGGTCCATATAGCTCGAATGAGGGTCCAGCGAGGTGAGCATACCATTGATGGCAGACTCCATTGCTTCGCGCTCATCAATCGGCACGACATAATCGCGCTGGGCGCGCGCGAAGATTTCCGCGAACAGTTCAATCTGCTGATAGGTTGCGACGCGCGGGTCTTCTGGCGGCTTCTGGTCCTGGCCCTGGGGCCAGGCCATCGCCGCGAAGCCCACCGCCAACGCCCCCAGAACTCCACCCAGGGCTGTTCCGGTCAGCAATGAACGCATATTCCACTCCATCTTCGTCCTCACACGGCAGATCAGCCGCCACGTGCCAACCACTCTGCCGGATTTAGCACCCTGTCGCCAAGCCTTAATTCCAGCGTGAGTTCAGGGGGCGGGTCTGTGCGGTCAGGCATCAACCCTACTGGTTCACCAACGGTGACAGCCTGGCCTTCGGATACATAAATCCGGCTCATGCCCGTCAGGATAACATGGTAGCCGTCACTTGTACGCAGAATCAGCATCGACCCGTAGCTTCGGAAGGGCCGGGCATATTCCACAATGCCGCCCGCAGGCGCGACGACCTGAGCCTCCGAACGGGTTTCGAAACTGATCCATTCTGCCGTGCTGCCACCGGGAAGCTTGTCCCCGAAGCGGTTGCGGACATCTCCGGAAACCGGCTGAAGCAGCCCGCCGAGCGCAGACTTGCCCAGCGGCTTGGAGGTCTTTGCCGGCGCCGTCTTGGCCGGAGAGCCCGTCTTGGGAGCCGGCTTGAGGGCCGCCAGCTGCGGTCTTTGCTGCGGCTTTACACCCGGCGCCGCCGGGGCTTTGGATTCGAGCGCGGCGAGGAGATCCCGCAGGGTATCAGCCTCTTTTCCGAGCTTTTCTGCACGCAATTTCAAGGCGGACACGTCACCCGACAGCCCTTCATATTGACTGCGTTTGGTAGCTGCCAGGCGCTCAATCTCTTCTTTTTTCAAAGCGATCGTGGCTTCGGCAGCCTCAAGACGGGCCTGTTCGGTGCGGATCTGATCTTCCAGCTTGTTCAAGGTAGCAATCTCGCCGGATATGCGCTGGGCACGAGTGTTCAGTTCCGGCAGCGTGGTCTGCATCAGAACGGCGCGGCGAATGGCAGTGCCAGATTGGCCCGGCGAGACGACAAGTGCAGGAGGGCGCCTCCGGTTCGCCGCGGCAAGCGCCGCGATGAGATCCTCATAAGCTTCTTCGTTTTCAAGGAGTTGTGTCGCGGCCTTGCTCCTTTTGACCGATAGCTCAATCAGGGCTTTCTCTGCAGAGACCGCCTGATCCTCCCGGCGGAGCGCCTCGGCTGCGGCGGCAAGCAGATCCTGATCCAGCGATTTGAGGTCGCGGACCGCGCTCTCCCCAGTCGCTTGAAGTTGTTCCAGTTTTTGCTCGGCAACCCGCTTTTCCTTTTCAAGCGCCTCCAGATCCTGGCGCGTATACGTATCCGGGCCCGCAGCGGTCAGCGCGAGCGCAAGGCAGGAGAGGATTAGCGGGCTGATAAATCGCATGCGCCAGAAATGCGCCATGAGGCGTCACTTTGACGTTAATCATGCGCTTTTCAGGAACCCTGCCGAGCCAGAGCCGCACTCAACAGCGACAATTCCTGGCCAATCAGGGACAAAAACAGGACAAACCGGGACACTTCAAACGCCGGATGGGTCAGCAGCAGGTGCCGTATGACCTCCACCGCCGTCGCCGCAAGCGTCTTCGGATCCTCGGGGACTTCAAAACCCAAGCCATGAACCGCCGCGTTCCGCATTGCCACTAATTCCTCCAGCCGGCGCAATTGTGCGCCCGAGAGATCGAGGCGCTCAGGTGCGTTCAGATACTCAGACGACCTTGCCCGGCGAAGCAGGAGGGCAACAGGGGCAGCCTGTTCCGGTTGGGAGGGGTTTGCCACGTCTTCATGCCGGGCGGAGGCATAGCCGGAAAGGGCCGCAACGAGCGCGCCCTGAAGCCCGCTGACCAGGCCGAGCGCGACCCAGCGCCAGCGTTCTGGCTGCACGTCTGCGCCAGCCAACTCGCGACCTGCAAGCCGCAGTGCCTCGAGCACCGCCTCGAGCGCATCTCCAATCCGGACTTCCGGATCAGGGCTGAACAGGTAATCTTTATCCATGCTGGCTCCTGAGTTGCAGGCCATTGCCAAGGCAATCAAGCGCCTTTGCCAATCTGACCGCGACCCGAGACGGTTGCTTCTGTCTGCATATCACCCGGAACCCCGTCCCAGCTCCGGCGTTGGATTGGCAATTTCCAAGGAGAACCCGATGAAACGTATTTCCGCCGCCCTGATCGCCATCGCCCTCATGGCCCCGGCCCCCTGCGTCCTTGCGCAAGGCGCGGGCAATGCCCCCATAAGCCGGGAGCAGGCTATCGAGATCGCCCAGAAAGAGGGCATGGTCCACGTGCTGGAAATCGAGCTCGACGACGGAGAGTGGGAGATCGAAGGCTGCAATGCGGAAGGACGTGAACTGGAAATCGACGTTCACAGCCACACCGGCGAAATCCTGAAATATGATCTGGATCGCGACATGGACGACGATTGCGCCATTGTGCTGCGCTAATCTGAATTGAGACTATCGAAAAATCGGGAAACGCGGGCCAGTTCCCGCGCCTTGTCTATGGCTTGCGCCGGGCGCGCCACGCATCTGCCGACTGGCCATAAATATCCCAGATGACATCCTTGAAAGGCGGCGGGGCAGGCACTGTGCGCAGCTTGCCTGACCCCAAGCGTTCGGCAACCTTGATCGAGGGCGTGTTCTCCTTCTCGATACAATGGATGATCTCGTTCCAACCGAGGATATCCACAGCGTAATCCATCGCGGCAGAGGCGCCTTCAATGGCATATCCCCTGCCCCAGGCAGATTGCAGCAGCCCCCAGCCGACTTCCGTGCCCGGCCAGCTTTCCGGCTGCCAGGGCCCAAGCCGGCCGATCCACTCGCCGCTCTCTTTCTCGATCACGGAAAACATCGAAAAGCCCCGGACCGTCCAGGCCCCTGTTATGGTGCAGAGCGCGCGCCAGACGCTTTCACGCGGCTGAACCCCGCCGATGAACCGTGCGGCGTCAGCATCCGCTGCCAACGCGCAGAAACCTTCAAAATCCTCAGCCTGCGGAGGGCGGAGGATCAGGCGCGGGGTTTCAATAACAGGACCAATGGCCATCAGCCTGCCGGCATGCAGGGCGGCTGATCACTCGCGTGCGCGTTCAGCTGGCGGGCGCCATAATGCTTGTCGGTCATGGAGATGCAAAGCTGGGTCAGCGGCGTACCCGGCTCAGTATTCAGCACGAGCGTAAAGCCGGTATCGAGAAGATCCTTGTTGCCCAGAGCAGCCGCAACATCCTGACGCTCCCGGCGCGTGATGCTTTGCACCGAGACAGCATTGTTCGCATAGACCTTGAGATCCTGTTCGCGCGTCTTGGGCGTGAACATGTGCCAGCCATGGATCGTTGCCCGGCCAGCAACCTCGTCATACTGAACGATATCAATGCTGCCTCCGATCTCGTGTCCGGGTCCAGGGGGCCCGGACTGAAGGGAAGCGGTCAATTCCGGCGGCGCGCCCCCCGAACAGGCAGCCAGACCAGCGCAGGCAAGTGAGATCAGGAGTGCACGCATTTTGTGGGTTCACCTTTTGGAGAGACAAGAATCCGTTCTACCCTAGCTGGGGATCGCACGGGAAGCTCCTTATCGAATGAAGGTTTTGTCACACTTGGCGGCTCAACGTGACTTCATGAGCCAGAAGATGACGCCCGGCGATGGTGACTGACGCAAGGGCGGCGCGCCAAGGAATCATGTGAGGCCGCGCGAAATGGTCTTCCAGCGCCTGCCAGCTTTGCCATTTCTCCAGCACCCGCATCAGGCACGCATCGGCGACATCGATGGCGTAGGTGTATTCAAGGCAGCCGGGCTCTTCCCGGCTGGCGCGCATCTGCGCGAAGGCAGCCTCACGGATGCGGGCAAAATCCCCCGCATCCGCAAATCTGACATAGCCTTCGACTATGATCATCGCCGGGCCTAGGCCAGTGACGGGTCAATGCCTTTGCAGGCCTCGATAAGGCCGTTCACCGACGCGACGGATTTATCGAACATGGCTTTTTCGTCTGCGTTAAAGTCGAACTCGACGATCTTCTCAGCGCCGGCAGCGCCGATCAGCGTCGGCACGCCGACATACATGTCCTTCAGACCGTACTGGCCCGAGCAGTAGGACGCCACGGGAAGCACGCGCTTCTGGTCGCCGAGATAGGACTTCGCCATCGCGATTGCAGACTCGGCCGGGGCGTAATAGGCCGAGCCGGTTTTCAGGAGGTTGACGATCTCGCCGCCGCCCTTGCGGGTACGATCAACAATCGCGTCGAGCTCAGCCTGGCTCATCCAGCCCTGCTTGACGAGCTCGGTCAGCGGCAGGCCGCCCACGGTCGAGTGGCGCACCATCGGGACCATGTCGTCGCCGTGTCCGCCGAGCGTCCAGGCGTGGATGTCGGCCACCGACACACCGGTCTTCTCGGAAAGGAAGTAGGCAAAGCGCGAACTGTCGAGCACGCCGGCCATGCCGACGACCTTGGCGGTGGGCAGGCCGGAGAACTTCTGCAGCGCCCAGACCATCGCATCGAGCGGGTTGGTGATGCAGATAACGAAGGCGTTCGGGGCGTGAGCCTTGATGCCCTCGCCGACGGCTTTCATGACTTTCAGGTTGATGCCGAGGAGATCGTCGCGGCTCATGCCCGGCTTGCGCGGCACGCCGGCCGTGACGATGCAGACGTCTGCGCCAGCGATGCCGGCATAGTCATTCACGCCCTTGAGATTGACGGACGCGCCGTAGACGGGGGTGGACTCGGCAATATCGAGACCTTTGCCCTGGGGCAGGCCTTCGGCGATGTCGAACAGGATGACGTCCCCAAGCTCTTCGCGGGCAGCGACGTGGGCAAGCGTGCCGCCGATCATGCCAGAGCCGATCAGGGCGATTTTATTGCGGGCCATGTGTTTCTCCTGAGAAAAATGGTCGTGGAAACAAGCTGCCGGAGCCCTAGCCGAGGCGCGCGCGCGTTGCAATGCGGCCAAAATGTGAAACGCCCCGCGAGACAGGCTCGCGGGGCGTTTTTTGGGATGCGGGTCTCGCCTTCCCGTCAGTCGCGCGAGAGCAGCGACATCAGGATGGTGAACATGTTGTAGAACATGATGAAGAAGTTGAGGGCGCCCCAGTTCGTCATCACGGCCAGAGAGCGCGTGTCGCCTTCATTTGCGAAATAGCCCTGCTTGAGCTCCTGCGTCTGGAACGCGACGAGCACGCCCGAGATGCCCAGGACAGCAACCTGGATGATCACCTCAAACATGCCCGAAGGCGGGAAGAGGAAGCTCAGCAGCGAGATACCGACCACGCCCCACAGCGCGAAGACGGCGATGATGCCGATCGGGCGCAGGTTGGCCTTGGTCATGTAACCAAAGAGGCTGAGCGCGCCGAAGGCAGACGCCGTCAGGAGGAACGCCTTGGTCATCGTCATGAAGGTAACGTTGAGCGCGGCGCCGCCACGGGTCATCACGCCGGTCTGGGCTGCGGCCATGGCCACCCAGATCGACAGGCAAACGCCGAGCATGACCACAATCGTCCAGTAAAGAATGCCTGTCGCCAGCGGCGAGGGATTCTTCATCAGGAAGGCTGAGCCCAGGATCAGTGCCAATGGGCCGAACTGGAACACATAAAAGAGAGGCGTGCCGAGCAGCAGTTGCGTCAGGCCAGGGACGAGGCCCGAACCGACAAGGAAGGCAACGCCGCCAGAGAGCGCAATGCCGAGCGCAAGCTTCTGATATACACCCAGCATGAAGGTCCGCAGACCCACATTGACCGAAGTGTCCATCGAGCGAACATCGACCGCGCCGAAGCCCCGGTTGAATTCGTTCATGATTTTCAAGTCCTTTCCTATGAACCCGGCAACCCGAAGGTACCGTTCTGTGCCGAATATGGGCATTTCGTCTGCTTACCGCAACAAAAACCGGGATGAAGCGTTTAGTTTAGCAGCCGGGCAACAAACCGAACTCTCGGTGAGCATAGGCGCGCGCCTGAAAATCAAGTATATGTTCGAAACATATTTGATAAATTTAAATATTACATGATTACTTTTCGATTTTTACTTAGTCGCCTCAATCCAGCCAAATTCTGTCCAAATGTAGCCGCGACCGCCTCTTAAGTATCATTGACTCGGCACGGGCGAGGGTTAAACCTTCCCGTGTGGAGAGTCTCCATCAGGAGACGTTCCATTAGATGAGAAGGGGAAACTCATGGCTGATGCTTCTGCTTATGCTGAGAACATCAAGAAATACGCAAAAGGGTACAATCAGGCTGCCGCCGAAAAAATCGTTGGCCATCTTGGGATCGCGCTCCGAAACAGGGACAGCTCGATTGTTGCCTGCACGGATTCGGGAGAACTCGACCGTGTTCGCGAGAAGTGGTGCCGCGGAAAGCTGGGCCTGGCGCAGAAGCAACAGGAACTCGATACCGCCATTCAGGCTGTCTGCGAGCAACTGAAAGCCGAAGGGGGCCAGAAATCACGAGTGACATTCTATTACCTTCTGGCTGAGCATTTCGACCGTCTGGATGCGCTCGCCAGTTGAAGGCATCCTGAAAAACCCGCCTGAAGCACAGTGCGGGTTTTCATGATCACAAGTGTGTGGTGAACAGGCGGTATGTTCCGCCTGTTTGCTGCTCTTCCTATTCCTCCTCATATCGCGGCGCCTCTGCGCAAGCTGCAAAAGGATCTGCCCGGCGCCAGCTGGCGGCCGGAGGAAAACTTTCATGTGACGCTCTGCTATTATGGCGAGCTTTCAGACAATCAGGCCCGTGACCTGGACGAGTTGCTCGGTGAGATCGAAGCGGACGCGTTCGATGTCCGGATCGAAGGTATGGGCTGGTTTGGCCGGCGCGAACCAAGCGCGGTCTGGGCGCGGATCGGGGAGAGCGATGAACTGCGCGCGCTGGCCAGCCAGTGCGAGCGGGCCGCACGGCGTCTCGGCATTCCGCTGGAGAGACATCCCTTCACGCCGCACATCACGCTGGCTTATTTGCACGCCACATCTCTGGAGGCCGCGCGGGACTGGGTACAGATACACCAGACACACCGCAGCGAGCCCTTCCGGGCGCGCCTCTTCCACCTCTATGCCAGCATGCCCCGCCGCGGCGGGGGCCCTTCCCGATACGAGCCGATGGCCGACTACCCCTTGCGAGACTTGAGCGCAGGATTCGAGTGAACCCACCCTGCCCTATCTAGCTGGCCCGCGCATAGTCTCTGGACTCCCCGAGGCCTAAGAGCGTTTCCTTCAGGGCGCCCCCATCGGCCGCTTTCGGGGTCTGCACCAGAACGATGCGGGCGGGCGCGCCATCGGTTCCCTCAATCACGCGGCCGCGCTCCTGAACCTGGACCCATAGCCCGGAAGGAAGGCGTATCCGGATCAGATGCACGACATCGCGCGCAGTGCCGTCCAGCATGGACTGATACGTTTCCCGGGCCGCATCCTGATCGTCTGGGTGAATACGGGATATCCACTCATGAGCGTCTTGCGCATCAGGCTTGATGCTGCGGGCAAACATCTCTGCCCAGCCGTCGGAATACGTGACACGGCCATCCTTTACCGACCAGTCAATCACACCGGCATCAAGCAGGTCACAGCTCGCCCGCGCCTGGGCGAGCACCAGGAACGTATCCTCACTATCCCTGTCATCACGGCGCCATTCATTCTGGATGAGCGAAAGCGCCAGCACGAGTGCCAGTACAGAGACTCCGAGAAGCGCCATGAACTCCCATTGGCGAGACGCAATAGCGGCAAGCAGGGATGGCTCATCGGAAAGGTAGATCAGATGAAGCCGCCCACCTGCAACCATGCGGGTTTCAACGGACGCTCCATTCTCCCGCCCAGAAACATGCTCGTTTGCGAGAGCTTCATTTGCATACAGAGGTTTCCAGCCTGTGACGCGCGCAGCCAGGGCAACATCGGAGCGGGTAAAGTCTCCGCCCTGCGCCGCATGTGAGAGCAGGATCTGGCCGTCCACATTAAGGAGCGCTGCGCGCCATCCATTGCCCGCGGACGCGCCTGCGTCCAACGCCGCCTGGAACGCGCCGGTGCGAAGCACAAAAACCACAGGCATGCGCGCGCCATCGGCAAGGACGATATCCTGAGAGTAGGCTGCGCGAAGGTCTGAAACCGGAACAAGATCGAGATTGAGCAGTTTCTGTCCCGCCCGCTGACTGCTGGAAGCTGGCGTCAGACGCCCAGCGGCATCTGCCGGCATTTGTCCGAACACAGATACTATCCCGCCTTTGCCATCCATCACGGCAATCGCCGCAATTGGTGTGGAGGAGAGAATATCTGCGATCTTCGCATTTGCCGTGCGCAGATCTTCCGCCGAGACATCCTTCCCGAGCGTGCCCGCAATCAAGGGCGCTGTCCTGTCTACAGCTGCCTCTATCCGGGCCAACTCGGCATCTGCCGCCACCTGACCGACAGCCGCCGCCTCCGCAAGGCCGCGATGGCTGGCGACGGCATCACTGCGAACCGCCAGCCATGCATATAGCAGCATACCAAGAAGGACACCGCAGAAAGTGATTGCTTGCAGGGCGCGCACCAAGACCGGGTCATTGCGTCTTAGCCCCGCTACCGGGCGTGATTTCATGTCATGGGTCATGGGCGAATCCAGGAGCCGGGAGAGAAAGGGTCTGTGGCAAGGTCCGAGGGCACGAGCGCGGCGCGCCCACCCGGAACCCAGACGAAGCCGATACCGCCGCGAAGGTCTTCAAATGCCTTTGACGCCGTCGCGGAAAGATTGGCCGAAACGATGACTTCAGGGCCCAGCCTGCGTACCAACGCAAGGTCCAGCGCGCCAGCGATGCCGGAGCTGTGTCCTCCACCGATCCGCGCGCCCTGATCTGACTGGAGCGGGAACTCAACGGAGGCATCCTCGCGGACAGACTCGAACGCAACAGCGCCATCGGCCTTCACGATCCAGTCCTTCAGAGCCTGCGTGCGGGCATTGACCGACCAGCCCGCGCGGTGGAACTGCTGCGGGCTGAAATAACCGCCATGGCCGATAGAAAAGAAATTCGTGTTCCGGTCATACGACTGGAACTGGTAGAATGGGCCGGTGACCAGATAGTCGAACCCGTCTGCCGCAATGGTCTGAGACGCGGAAAGCCCCGCTGACATCATGGAATTGCTGACCGTGCCACGCCCATCCAGAGAGGCGGCTGACACCTCCGCCTGAACTGCGCGCCCGCCGCCTATATCAAATCGGCCGCGCACAAGCGCGCCGGATTCCGAAACACGGCCTGTCTCTTCCCCCAGCGCATTCGCCTCACCGGAAAAGGCAAGGAGACTATCCGTCCTTGGGCGGACGAAGACGCGCGCCTCGCCGCTGTGCTTTCCGAAGCTTTGCATGGCCGCAACCTCACCGGTGATGGCAGGCTCTGCGCCGCCGCCAGCGGGCAGGAGGCCGATCCGTGCGGCAAGGCTTGTCTCCCCTTCCCGGCTCCAGGAAAGATAGGGCGCGGCAAAGGTTTCGCGGCCAGCGCCACCAGCCGCGCCGGTATCGAGCTTGTATATCGCCACACCTGCCTCATATCGGCTGACACCGCGCACCGCCTCAATCGAGGTCACCGAAGCAAAGCCAGTCATCTTGTTCTCGCCGCGCGCGCCATCCTGCTCGCGCAGGGTGAGCGTCTGGCGATAGAGTGTGTGATCAACGCCTTCCAAGGCGGCATAAGTATCCGGCGCGAGCGCGCGGGCGGTGAGATAATCGCCAGTGTAAAAGGCGGCGGAGGCGTACTGCGCCTGCACCTTCCCGCCGAGCGGGCCGCCCACGGCTCTGGCAATAGCGGCGGCCGACTCAAGCTTTCCCGCTTTCTGCGCTGCAAGCGCAAAGCCTTCAGCAGACTCGCTGTCCGGCGCCGCCAGATAGAGGTCGCTGAAGGCCGCCGCCGCCAGTTCGGCGTCGCCAGATTGCAGCTCAGCCCAGGCGGCGCGCAGTTCTGCGGCGCGTCGGACCGGAGGATAAGTCGCGGCCTTGCGGGCAAGCGTGCGGGCGGCGGCGAAATCACCCTGATCATAGGCTCTGCCTGCCGCATCCAGCAGAGCGCCACCACTGACTAACTGCGCCTGGCTGGCTAGGGCAGGATCAAGCTTTGCGGCCCGGTCTGCCAGCTCTGCCGCTCGCAACCCGTCGCCTTGCTCGCGCAGGACACGGGCCTCGCCAAGATCTGCAAGCGCCGAGAGATCTGCAAAGTGCGGAGGGGCGGATGCCTCGGAAATCGCGGCACGCGCGCCTGCATGGTCGCCGAGCGCCAGCGCCGCCATGACCAGGCCCCGGCGCGTTTCTTCGTCTGCACCGTGTGCCAGTGCCTTGCGGAAATAGGGTTCAGAGCGGGCGGCATCCGCTTGCAGGAACATCCACCCTGCTTCAGCCAGGAGACGCGCATCGCCGGAACGTTCTGCGAGCGCCCCGGCGGCCTCTCTATCCCCGTCTGCCTTGGCCGCGCCAAACCGGAGCCAGACTTCCGCCTCGACCAGCGCCGTATAAGCCTTCACGATCCCAGGGTCGTCACTGTTGGCCAGTTCCGGAATCCCGACCAAGGCCGCCAGGCCCTCAGCATCCAGAACACTGGCGGCGCGCGAGGCGAGCGCCGCAACAAGGGCCGGATCGCGGCACGTCGTCAGGACACGTCTATAAAAGGTCTGGAGGCCGGTCGTGTGAACGGCGCCCTGCAAGGCATCGGCGCGGGCCCATAGATAGTCAGCCCGTTCACACACGCCCGCCTGCGGCGCGGGCAGCAGGCTGAGAACGCCCGCCCAGTCTTCCACGGCCAGGGCATTTCGTATCTGCGCGTCACGCTGGCCAGAGGATACAAAAGTGGCAAGGCTTGCAGGCACCTGCCACAACTCATGACGGCCTCGCAGCGCGCGCAGGTGTCCGGCAGCTTCTTCCCATTTTCCTTCAGCGCCGAGAGCCCATACGGCCTGGATGCTCTCCTCGTCCGGCCTGGATGGAAGCACCAGCGCCTCTCTGGTTTCCTCCACCATATCAGCGGTTGGAATACCGATCGAAAACACCCCTTCGCGCCCCGTATCCGGCGCAGCCTGCGCGCCCATGCCCGCGATGAGCACAGCGCCGGCGCCGACAATTGCCGCGCGCAGGGAGGGGGCGCCCCTGATCACTTCCCGTTGATCCGTTTACGCATGTAACGGGCGATCAGGGCGAGCCCCGCCGCCATTGCAAACAGGATGGCTGCGATCGAAGCAATCCAGGCCCAGGACGTATCGCTGCCAGCCTTGCGCGCCCGCTCAGCAGAAGCCCTGTCACCCAGAGTGAACGTTGCATCCGCTGACGCCGACACAATGGTCGCCGCATTTTCACGCCACACGGCAGCGCCGCCGCTGAGCTGGCTCCAATGACTTGGCTGCACCAGCGAGCGGATCGAGGTCAGCAATTGATGATCGGTCTCTGCCGTCACCAGCATCACCAACCGCCCCTTATGGTCTGGCGACTCGCCGCCTATCATCAGGCCGTTATCGCCCAGATCGACAAGGCTCAGCTCCCGGCTGAACCCGCCAGTCTCCGGAAGATTCAGCTTTTGTAGCGGCAGAAATCCACCGAGCTGCGGACGGGCCCCGACCAGCACCGTATTTGCATCAGGAAGGTCGAGACCGATCCCGAAGTTGGTTTCGGTGAAGACCGTGCCATTTATCTGCGCAAGACGGGCTGCCAGCGTCCATACACTGGCCATTGTGTCAGGAGATGCGTCTGCCGCACGGATTGCCATGGGGGCCGTCTCAAGTCCGGTAAACGGGTATCCCGCCTCCCGAAGCAGCGCGAGGTTTGGCAGCTCTGCAAAATGGCCCGCAGGCGGCAGCGTCAACGTCGACGTTCCCTTGAGTGTAAAGGCAAGATTACGCACATTCCGGCTGGCACACATGCCCTCAATCGGAGTGGAGAGCTCGATCTGGAAATCAACCGTGTTCCAGCCGGGCCGCAGGGAACGCGCGGGAAGCTTCACCTCATAGCCCGGCACGACCTCACCCTCCAGGTTGGTCATGCGGAGCGCCCGCTCGAACGCGCCATTGACGAGAATGTTGACCACGGAGCGATCATCCAGTCCCGCGCCATAGGCAAAATCGAGCATCAGCACGGCATCGTCATCCTCGCGGAAATGAACGTCTGCCGGCAAGGTGAAGGAAAGCCGCGCGCTTCCCTGCTCCCGCCCGAGCACCGAAATGCCCTCAAGGCCAATATCCCGGAAGACGTATTTGGCATCCGTGCGTAGCGGAAGATGTTTCGACGGCGCTATGGCGGCGGGCACTTCTGGCGCTGTGATGACAGCTGAAGACGTGGCTGAAAGCGGAAACCCTTCCGATGCCAGAGCGCGCAGAGCACCTTCAATCGCTTCGGGAGTATGCCCGGCCGCAATGATCAGGAAGTGCGACGGGTCTGCCGGCGAGGGGCCGATTGACAACCAGGATTCGTTTTCCTTCAGGCCCGCGAGCCCGGCGGGCGCAAGGGTGGCCAGCTGCTCAGGCTTTCCAATCGCGATGATGTCCTGCCCCTTTTCCCCGGCATCCGGAGCGATGGAAGACAGCATCGATATTTCCGGCAAACGGTAACCGAGCCTGTTGCCAACCGCCTGAGATGCCAGCGCGCCCCAACGCAGCGTCTCGGCATCAGCTTTCCCTGTCAGGATCCCGAGCCTGTCGACGCCGCCCACACCGGCAGAAACAACTGCGCCAAGATCGGCAAGCGTCCCGGCAAAGGGCCGGCGGGCATAGATGATCTCGACATAGGAACGAGATGTGTCAATCTCTGTCCAGAGCTCGGCGGCATAACTGTCCTGACAGTCCAGCGTATAGCGTTGAACCGCATCGATCCGCAGCGAATTGTATCCATAGTGCAGCATCATCGGATCAAGGACGATCTCATTGATTGCCGCGGCCCGCTCCGTCACTCCATCGAGCTGACCGATAAACTGCCCGTTCATGCCAAGCCGGATTTGCGGCTTGAAGCCCTGCTGGGACCGCCCGCTCACATGTCGCAATATGATCCGCGCTTCCTTAATGTCCGCCTGCGGAGCGACTGAGAAGGAAATTTCCTCGCTCGCGTTCGCGCCGTCGAGATGTATGGCGCCCTGCCCGCTGCGCAGCGCCGCAAGTGGAAGGCGGGCACGCCAGAGACCATTCTCGAGACGCTCGGTCGAAACATGGGGATTTTCCCGGTAGCGCGCATAAATGTCGAGGGTTGCCTCTTCACTTGCAACCTGCCGGGCATGAGCCGGGGCGGGCGCAAGGGACATAACGAGCGCGGTTGCAAGCACCGCCGGGCGGAGGATGGACTTCATGAACGTACTTCCCGTGTAACGGCGCGGAGATGGCTGACCGCCTGAGACAGACTTGAGTGGATGAGACGGGCAATCTTGGCACCCATATGTTCGGAGTTGGCCCGGGCGTCGCGGAACTGTTTCCAGTTCTCGCTGCGGGCATACATAAGTGTGACAACAGCCGCCCATTGCTCGCGCGTCACGATGACGAAGCTGAGACCCAGCTTCTGCCCTTCCGGCGTGTTGAACACCGAAAGAACCTTCAGGTTGAGAGTAGAGGCATTACTCGCGCCAAGTTCGCGAGCATCGACCGTGAGCGTATCCCCCACGGCAAATTCGTGACCTGCGCCCGATGGCACAAGGCAACCCATCCCGGTGATCGAAACGTCTGACATGTGTGCCGCGATCGTCTCGTCCGCGCAGCTCAGATGAACATCACGGCTGATGTCAAACCGCGGGAAAGACCTCTGTTGCGAGCGTTCATAGAGAACGCCGAGGGCAGATATCAGAAGCAAGAGATGGAAGGTGTTCCAGAGCAACAGAACGGCGATGACCCCAGCGCCTACAGGGTCAGTGAACAGGCGCACAAGCCCGGCCACTTCCCCCAGGGCAACGAGCGCGATCAGAATATAAAACGGACGCGCCAGAGGTGAGATGAAATTCTCACTTAAACTCTCCCCCTTGGGCGTCACCGCAAAACTCGGCGCCCGCGGATTACGCAACACTTGAAGAATCGCGCCCGAACAGTGGATGGATTGGACGACCTCGTAGAGTTCTGACGCAAATGCCCAGCGAGTATGTCCGTAGAGAATCGAGGACAACATCAGCGCACCAACTATATGTGGCAGCCCATACATCAGAAAGTCGTTGAAGTTGCCGACATAGACCTGCACGCCAAGCAACAGGTAAAGCAACGGTGCGAGAATGAAGGTCAGCCGCGCCAACGGAAAGAACCAGTAGAAACAGGAATTGAGATAGCCGATGCGCTGAGACAGCGAGAGCCCCTTCTTCAGAAGGGGGTTCTTCAGCAGGAATATCTGGATCATCCCCTGCGTCCAGCGCATCCGCTGTGTTATAAAACCCGAGAATGTCTCCGGCGAAAGACCCGCAACCATCGGCCTGTCGACATAGACGCTTCTGTATCCCCGCGAATGAAGCTCCAGCGCCGTCTCGGCATCCTCAGTGATCGTGTCGCCCTGGAGACCGCCAATCTCCATCACATGCTCACGACGAAGCACCGCAGCCGAGCCACAGAAGAAAGACGCGTTCAGCCCGTCCAGCCCCCTCTGGATAACCGAGTAGAACATCTCGTTCTCGCTCGGCATATCGCGGAAGGTGCCAAGATTACGCTCAAGCGGATCGGGGTTGAGGAAAAAGTGCGGCGTCTGAACCAGAAACACCTTGGGGTCATCGACGAAATGACCAACCGTCCGCACAAGGATATCTGATGAGGGCACGTGATCGGCATCAAGGATGAGGATCAGATCGCCCTCGACCTTCTTCAGGGCCGCGTTGATATTTCCCGCCTTGGCATGTTCATTCTTGTCTCGGGTAAGGTAGTGCGCGCCAAGCCGCTCGCACATCGCCTTGAGACGCTCATGCCGCGCCTGCGCTTCGGCCGCGCGCACAGGATCAGCCTGCTCCCGCTTCGCCAATGTGCCGCCATCATCAAGCAGATAGACCTTCATCCGGCCCGCCGGATAGCTTACATTCAGGGCTGCGGTCAGCGTCACCTCAAGCAGGTCGTCGGGCTCATTGTAACTCGGCACCAGAATATCGACAGTAGGTGACTGGCCCGCAGAAACAGGCGCCATCTTCGGCGCACGTTTATAGACGTCCACAGACAGAAAAGTGGAAAGCAACAGCAGAACGTAGCCATAGCTCTCTGCGCCAAGCAGAAATATGCCGCCCATGATCGACAGCGCAGAATCGGTGGGCAACGTCTCGGTCACGCGCCAGATCATGTAACGTGTGCTGGTGAAAATAATCAGAAGCGCCACAAACACACGAAACGGACCACCCGTAGGGCGCAGCCAGCCCATGACAAAATATGTTGAGATCGTGACGATGCAGAGCTGCACCTGAAGCGCATCCGGCACAGGCGCCGCGGCAATAACGGCAATCAGGCAGAGCGCGACCAACCCGCTCACCGTGCGCAGCGGCGCAAACCGGGAAACCGGCAAAGGTGTCTGTCGTGCTGCCGCGCCACGCGCCATGAACAGGTCCGCCTGATAGCAAAATCAGTTACCAGCTAGTGCATTCCAGGCATGAAATTTGGGCTAAACTCAAACCCTCCGGCGACAGCAGTATGTGAACTTTTTCCCCAAATTTGTACACTGAATGAATTTAATCTACCGAGGCGTTAACCCCTGAGCAGCGCCCCCTTGCCGGTGAGGGCCCCCTGCCCCGTTCGCACGGCCTCGTACAGACCAGCACAAGACTATCTTCCAGAAGACACGCGCGTTTTCTTTCCGGCGGCGCGACAGGCGGGGGTCCGGTCATATGACGAAGCGGTCTATGCGCTCTGCGGCCCATCGGCTGGCTGATCGCGACAGCCCGCTACGCCCGATGATCACGCTGGATCTCGCGCTTTCCTTCACAGATCCCAGAGCGCCCCCAACATCGCCCGCAGACCCGCCCCGCGCCATTGCGAACACTTCCTCTGCCCGGCAGTCTGCCATCTGATCCGGAATATTCCCTTGCTTAGCGAGCCGGGGAATATTCCGGAAGTCCTGCCGCCTCGGCGATCCGGAAGTCCTGACCCGGAAAAAGTCGGGCATAGTAAAAGGACCGCAACTCCGCATGAAAATCACGCACTGACTGTTCATAGGCGATCACGGAGCGGACATCCGTTCCGGCAAGCGACTGGAGGTAGCGTTCCAAAAAAGCCGGCGGAGACAGCCAGGCAGAAAGTCTGGCCGCCTCGTCGCGCTTGAGGCGCCCCCTCGTATAGGCTGCCGAAATGTCTTCAGCTGACTGGTCGCCAACCTGCTGGAACGCATAATACCATTTCCAGTCAAACCCAGCGTCAATCTGACTGTGTTCAGCCCATTCGGGATGGCGCTCAATGAACGGTATCATCGTCTGCTCCTTCGGCAGATCCCACGCAGCGTTAACCGCTTCGCGCTGGGCCAGCAGTATTTCCGCCCCCGACGGCACAGGAATGGCCCGCTCAACCAGGATCCGGCCTGTCGCCGGAACGAGCACGGCAAGGAGCAGCCAGCCTCCCACCAGGATGCTGAGCTGCGTTGTCGACGCAACGGAAAGGCGGTCAGCCAGCGCAACAAGTGCCCACCAGACCAGAACATGCAGCACAACGGCCATCGACATCAGCAACAGTCCTGCGACCGGTGCGCCCATAACGCTGCCGCCAATGCCCAGCGGCAGGAGCACGCAGCCAGCCAGCGCGCCAATACGCATGGCGGCGCGCATCCGCCAGGGCGACTCCGCCCGTCCCGCCGTAGCCGTCAGGAGCTCCATACGCCCCGCTGCCCGCTCCCCTGATCTCAGGTCATAGAGGAGAAAAATAACCAGCAGCGGGGCGAGGTAAGCAGCAACGAAAGAAAAGTCGATCCGCCCAGCGAGTGCCAGTTCAGGGTTGGGTGCATCTGCTTCATGTATCTGCCCTTCCAAGGAAAGCATCCGTATGCGGTGCTTCCACGCTGCACTCTCTCGCTGACCTAGAGCTGCAAAGCTCAGATCCGAAGGTGGATCGTAGGTTAGGTGGAATGCATAGTAGGCCGCCCCGCCCCAGTCCGACTGTCGGGCAAGTTCAGCATTCCGGTCCGCTTCGTCCAACTCGATCAGCTTCGCAAGCTCACCGCGCTGATAGCGCACTTCTTCTACGCCGCTGGCGACCGAGAAAACAGAAAGCGCCAGCGCAAGCGCAAGCCAGAATATAGCGGCGCGATCACGGGACAGGAGCCAGGCTTCCCGAAGCAAGGACGACGGGCGCTTCATGGTCTCAGCCTCCCCGCAGCCAGCCCCAGCACCGCCAACATTCCGGCTGCCCAGACGGTCAACATCATCAGGAACGGCGTTGCTGCCTTTAGCCGATCTTCTGGCGGCGAAGGCGTAAAGCGAAAATCGCTGAGGACCTTCCAGTTCTCTGCGCTGACCCGCGCCTGCTGCATTGCTGCGTCATCCCGGTTCCTGTTGGCATCATCGGCGTAGGAAAGATCGTGAGCATGGGCTGTATTGAGGCCCTGCACAAACGAGAAGCGGAGTGCTTCTGCTTCCCGCAGGAACCGGTGATGCCCAGCAAGGTCGCTTCCGGCCAAAGCGCGGGAGGCGTTGCCCAGAGCAATGAAGGGGGATACCCAGCCGAAACGGTGAACGAGTGCTGCCTGCTGCTGCTCACGCAGCATTTGATCATCAGCATACTGATTGAGCAGCCTTGTCAACTTCTCTTCTGACGCCAGCGCAACCATTCCGCGGAAATTCACAGGCAGATCCTCCACGCGCGCCACACCATAATCAGAGAGCAACTGTTCGCGCAGATGGTCATGGGTAGGCGCACTTGCATCATGACCATCCCCCACTTCTCGGATGTCGCGCGCCATCATCAGGTCAGTCTCTATTTTCCCTGCCGCCGGATAGGTTACACTCGCATAGCTCGCGGCAAGACGCGGGAAGATGATCGTCGAGATCACCCAGAAGGCAGCAAGGATTCCGAGGGCAATTCCGCGGTGACGGGCAAGCGTTGAAACCAGCAGGATGAGCCCGCCCCAAATCAGCAGATAAAGAGTGTAGGCGCCCACCAGGTTGAACGCGCTGGCCGCGCTCTCCCCGTTCAGGGTGGCCCGCACGGCAAGCAGCATCAAAGGGACCGTCATGGCCAGAATGACGCTCGCCAGCGCGAGCGCCTTACCGCCAAGCATCGCAACGGGACGCACACCCTGCGCCAGAAGAGGCGCCAGAGTTCCTGCTTCCCTTTCGCGGATGATCAGAGAGTGCCCGAGAATAATGAGAAGAAGAGGCGCCAGTACCTGATAGGCAACTGCCGGCGTCAGTTCCACAAAACGTCCCAGAACTGCACCGGACCGGGTCTCCGCAAACATCGCTGAATTCTGGCGGTGTCCCTCCAGGAAAATCGACTGGCCCGTGACGCGGTCGACGCCAGGATCAATGATCGCGAGCGGGCCAGGCGCGCGATAAGCATAATGGCCGTAGTGCACCATCCGATGGGGATGGCGATCAGGCTGAGCTAGGAAGCGCTCTTCGGCAGCGACCTGGTGTTCGAGACGCTGCTTCTGTACCGCATCTATGCGCGTGACTGTCACAAGGCTGGTAACTGCCAGCACACAGGCCATGATGATGAACCCGGCGAGCACAAGCCGCGAGCGCAACCAGAACCTCCACTCCCCGGCCGCAAGGGTCAGTAGCACGCTCATGCGGGGACACGCCCCGCAAAAGCGGCATGGACGGCCTCAGTCTCGATGCGTCCACCCGCCGGCGCAGTGAAGCTGCCAACCATCTGCCCGTGCCGGAGCAAGCCGATACGCCCGGCCACCTGGCAGGCACCGTATACGTCATGCGTCACCATCAGGACCGACCGCCCTGCCCCCGCCAGAAGGCGGATCAGGCCGTGAAATTCATCAATGGCAACCGGGTCGAGCCCGGACGTCGGCTCATCTAGCAACAGGATCGGCGCTTCCCGCAGAAGGGCAAGCGCAATTGCCACTTTCTGCCGCATCCCCTTCGAGTAGGAGGAAAGTTGCCGCCCTCTCGCATCAGGCTGGAGACTGACCTGATCGAGCGCCGCTTCAATTGGTTCGGCCTGCGGGCGCATGCGGGCAAGTGACAGGAAATAGCGCAGGTTTTCGCGGGCCGTAAGATGGCCATAAAGCGTCGCGGCTTCCGGCAGATAGGCGATAGCACGGCGCGCCGCGGCTATGTCTTCGGCGGGTGCTTTTCCATTCACTTGCACCAACCCCGATACCGGCGGCAGGAAACCGAGAAAGGTCAGCAGCGTCGTGGATTTGCCCGCGCCATTGCCGCCGAGCAGGGCAAACACCTCGCCTTCTGTCACGGAGAAACTCACCCCATCGAGAACCCGTTTACCCGATCGTTCGACACTGAGGTCACGCGCTTCAAGAACTGTTTTCATGCCGGGCCTCAGAAGCGGTAGGCCGCCGAGATCCGGAAAGTCCGGGGCGTACCCGGCTGGACCCAGAGCTGGGAATAGGAGTTGGCGTACCAGGTTTCATCCGCAAGGTTGTCAATCTCACCCCGCAGAACAACATTATCGGTCAGGTCATAGGTAAGGAATGCCCTCAGAAGCGTATAATCCGGCAACTGAAAGTCTGTACCGATTTCACCGAGCCGGTCACCTACATACAGCACCCCCCCGCCGATCGTAAGCGGCCGCCCAGCCAGCTCCATATCCCTCGCCACCTGGAGACTGAAAGAATGTTCCGGGATATTCAGGAGACGCGAACCCGCCCGGACGGGTAACGCAAAATCCGGGTCCAGGATATCATTAGCCAGCGAAGCGTCGACATAGGCGTAGGATAGCCAGAGCGAGATCGTATCCGTGAGCCGTCCCTGCAGATCAAACTCGAAACCCTGGCTTTCGGCTTCCCCACCCGCAATCGAAAAGCCCGCATTGACAGGGTCGGAGACAAGGATGTTCTCCTGCTCGATTCTGAAAACGCTGACTGTCCCGGCAAGGGCGCCGTCTCGCAGGAGAAACTTCACTCCGCCCTCGACGGATCGTGACAGGTTGGGGGCAAACGGATTACCCTCAAAATTGGTGCCCGACAGAGGCCGGAAATTTTCGCCATAAACACCGTAGACAGAAACGGCATCGCTCAGTCTGTAAACCAGTTCGAACTGCGGGCTGGTTTGGGTATAGGACTGGGACACTTCTGTGCCACTCAACCGGTTCTCAAAGGATTGTGCGTAGTCGTCGTATCTCAGTCCAATGCGGACTTCGAGCCGCTCAGTCAGGGAGACCTGATCCTGCACAAAGAGGCCGGTTGATTCCTGAATATCCAGGCGGTCGGTCAACGGTGTCGGCGTCGGCAGCGGATACTGGCCATAAACAGGATTGAAGATATTTATGGCCTGAAGCTGCGCCAGGCTGGGACTGGTGGCCAGTGTGGGTGCGCGGGCGCGGGCGAACACCTGGTCATTCTCGAACCGGTCCGTATCGGCGCCGATCAGAATGCGATGCGCGATGGGCCCGGTCATAAACTCCCCGTTGAGTTCTCCGCGCAGGACCGAGTAGGTGGCGTCATAGTTCCGGAAACGGCGCTGTCGGGTCAAGGTTTGACCATCAACCAGCAACTGCTGACGTGCAGTCGTCAGTTCAGCCTCCGTGGAAAAACCCTCAAGGGTGGTATCACGCACCGTCGCGCCGAGAATGAAGCCCCAATCTTCATTGAACGTATACTGAAATTCGATCTGATGGCCGAGAACATCCGACTCCAGAGGACCATCTCCTGGCTCCCCTAGGAATCGGCTTTCCGGAATAAGGCCCAGCTGACCGTCGATAGCCACCACACCCCGATCAAATGGGATTTCCTTGTGGCTGTATTCCATCTCATACACCAGAAGCGCTGACTCGCTCAGCCTCAGGGCGACAGACGGGCTGGCGCCATACTTCAGTGTTTCAACCGTATCCCGGAAGCTGCCCGCATCTTCATGGAAGCCGATGAGCCGGACAGCAAGCGCCTCCGTCAGCGGCGCAGTCCAATCGGCGTCCGCGCGGAAAGTATCAAAACTGCCAGCAGAAACACGCACCTGACCTTCGATCTCAAAAGTCGGCCGCTTGGTCACAAGATTGACCGTTCCGCCCGGTTCACCGCGACCGAACAGGGCCGCCCGCGGACCTTTGAGAACTTCCACGCTCTCGATACCAGAGAGGTCACGCGGCCCGCCAAATCCACGTCCGGCATTAAACCCGTTGACGAGATAGTTGCTCGGCAGGTTCTGGTCACCGACAAAACCGCGAACCGCAAAGCTGTTCCAGAGTCCGCCGAAATTGTTCTGGCGAGCCACCGAAGCAGAGAGGTCCAGCGCCTGGCTGAGATCAACCGCTCCCGCATTCTGGAGAACCTCTTCACCGATTCTCTGCTCGGCCTGCGGTGTTTCAAGCGGCGTAAAGTCTCCCTGATAGGCCTGACGAGCCCCCAGGACCACAACCGTTTCCTGGCGCATTGCCGCTTCTTCCTCGCTGGCCTGGCCATGCGCAGGGGCTGCAATGAAGGCAAATGAAGTTGCGACAGCCAGCAAGCTGCAGCCATAACGGAATGACATTTGAGACCCCGGGAAAACAAACCAAAAGGAGAGGATCACCACATCTTAAAATGTGACGTTATAACGTTATTATAATCCGGCGCTCGATTGTCAATCCGCCGAGGGAGCCTCAAAGTTACAACTTTTACCAAGTGCCCCCGTCATGCGCTTCAAGCATATTCGGTGGCTGGAAAGGCGACGATTCATAAGTGCGTTGCTGAGGAACTGCGGTCACACTTGTTCAAGCAAACCAGCTCCAGTCACAGGTTACCTGTCCCGCGTCATTGCCAGCACTTCCCCCGCGCCCCAATCTGCCATCTTCACCCGCTCCTTTCGAAGCTGTTGTATCCGTCAGAGGCATGAGGGACCGGAAGCCGAATTTTGTTGGTATGGGTAGCAATCGATACCAACAACCGTACCAACAAAATTCCCGGATGCCAACGCACGGATTTGGAGCGCCCCGGACCAATCCGGACGCTAAACATTGATTTTATTTGTTTATTTTGTCGCGCTTCGGACTATCTCGCATCGTCTGAAACGTCTGAATGGTGCCCCTGGCCGGACTTGAACCAGCACTCCTTGCGGAAGCGGATTTTGAATCCGCCGCGTCTACCATTTCACCACAGGGGCTCCCTTTCAGGACGGCCAAACTCCTGCCGCAGAGAGAAGTGATATGTCAATGTCTCTGCTATAGTCCGCTGAAACTATGAGTATGCCCATGACCGCCCAAACCGACCGCACCCTGTTACAGACCATTGAAATTCTGGCCGAGGCTGCGCCGGAAGAAGGCTTCTCCCTGCGCGAGATCTTTGACCGCCTTGACGAGAGCGCGTTTGGCGCGGGCCTGTTCCTGCTGGCCCTGCCCTGCTGCATCCCGTTCCTCTATGGCGTGCCGCAGGTGGTGGCGCTGCCGATGCTGGCGCTGGCGTTCCAGATGGTGATCGGCCGGGAAGAGCCCTGGCTGCCGGCAAAGCTCGCCGCCCGAAAGATCGACCGCAAGGGCCTGACCCAGATGGCGCGCGGCGGACGCAAATGGTTTGGCTGGATCGAGGCCATCATCCGGCCGCGCCTGAGCGTGATTACCGGGCGGCGCTCCGAGCGCGTGATCGGCGCCTTCCTGTTCCTCTTCTGCGCCTCGATCCTGGTGCCTCTGCCAATGACCAACACGGTGCCAGGCATGGCCGTGGCCGTGACCGCCTTTGGCCTGATGCAGAAGGACGGACTTGCCGTGATTGGCGGGAGCATTCTGGGGATATGCTGGGTCGGCGCGCTGATTGCCGGCGCTTTCCTTGGCCTGAATGTCATCACGCATATTTCAACCGCCGTCTTCGGCTCGTGACACGCCGCCGCATTGCGCGAGACGGGGTTTGGCGCCGAAGGTCTCGTCCATGCAGCTGCTTACCACTGCCCTGACTGGCTGGCGCTGGCCCGCCTTCGCCCTCGCCGCCTCGGCTTTGATGCTGGCGGCAGCACATGTCTTTGAAATTATTGGCAATCTTGCCCCCTGCCCACTTTGCCTCCGGCAGAGGGAGGTCTACTGGGCGCTTATCGCGATGACCCTGACAGGCCTGACCTGGTGGCGGTTCGTGCCCAAGCGGCGTTTCCTTGTCGCGCTGAACGTTCTCATCGGTTTGGTCTTTGTGGTGGGCGTGATCGTGGCCGCCTATCATGCCGGTGTGGAGTGGGGCATTTTCCCGCCGCCATCGGGCTGCTCCACCGGCCCTGCGGTCGATCCTTTTGCGATCGGCAATCTTGACCAGGTGTTTGAGCTGCCCGCCTGCAATGACGCGCCCTTCTACATTCTGGGCCTGTCGATGGCCGGATGGAACGGCGTGGTATCGGCCGTTCTGGCTGCGATCAGCTTTGCTGCCGCCGCTATCACCTTCCGCAGCTATCGCAGCGCCTGAGCGCCGGACCGGCCGCAGATCAGAGCCCGAGCACCTTACGGGCAATGATGGTTTTCTGGATCTCGTTGGTGCCGCCATAGATCGACTGGGCCCGCCCGGCAAAATAGGTGGCCACATCGCGCGGTGTGCTGCCCGAGGACGGGCCGCGATGGCCGACATGCGGGCCGGCCGCGTCCAGGAACAGTTCGGTGATCTGCTGGTGGGTTTCGGTCGCCAGGATCTTGACGGTGGAGGCCGCGTCGCCCGGCGTGCCGCCTGCCGCAACTGCCGAGAGAATGCGGAAAACGGTCATCTCCAGGCCATCTACCGCGATCTCCGCCTGCGCCAGGCGCATGGCAAAGCCCGGATCATCGATCAGGCGCTCATTCGTTCCCGCCGAGCCTGCGGTGGCAAGGGCGCGGACATGGCGCAACATGGCGCGCTTGCCGCCAATGCGGGCATAGGAGGTGCGCTCAAAGCCGAGCAGATATTGGGAATAGGTCCAGCCCTTCCCTTCCTCGCCAATGCGGTTGTCCTCAGGCACCTGAACATTGTCGAACAACACTTCGTTCAGCGCATGGGCGCCATCGATGCTGATGATCGGTTTGACGGTGAGGCCGGGCGCATCCATCGGGCAGCAGATGAAGGAGATGCCCTCCTGCTTTTTCTCGCGGCGGCTGGTACGCGCCAGAAGGAAAATCCAGTCGGCATGCTGGGCCGCCGAGGTCCAGATCTTGTGCCCGTTGAGTGTGTAGACCCCGTCCTTGAGCTCAGCGGAAAATTCAAGGCTGGCCAGGTCAGAGCCCGCGCCGGGCTCCGAATAGCCCTGCGCCCAGCCATTGGAGCCATCGCGAATACCCGGCAGCCAGCGTGCTTTCTGAGCGTCTGATCCGAACGTATAGATGACCGGGCCGACATAGACGACGCCCATCGGCGTGACGGTGGGGACGCCGGCGCGCTCAAGTTCCTCATCGAAGACATACTGCTCCTCGATGCTCCAGCCCGGGCCGCCATACTCCTTCGGCCAAGCAGAGGCGAGCCATCCTTTGGCGCCGAGGGCCATTTCGGAGCGGCGCACATCCGCCGTGGTGAGGGGCGTCCCAGCCTTGTACTTCTCGATTATGTCCTTCGGGAACTGCGTTTCAAACCAGTGGCGGACCTCCCGGCGGAAATCCTCGACATGAGCGCTGAATTTCAGATCCAAGGCTTTCCTCCCCAGGCAGGCCTGTTTCTTTTGCATGGTCCCGGAAAAGAATGAGGGCAGGGCGCCATCTGGCAAGCCCTGCCCTCGCGTTCAGTCAGAAGGCTTCAGCCAGATCAGCCGGTCGCTTTGACGTCTTCGATCCAGCGATCGACCTTGGCCTCCAGCATGGCCAGCGGCAGCGCGCCGCCGCCTAGCACGGTGTCATGGAAGGCGCGGATGTCGAACTTGTCGCCAAGCTCGGCTTCAGCCTTGGCCCGCATGTTCTGGATTTCGATCATGCCGATCTTGTAGGCGGTCGCCTGCCCCGGCATCACGATATAGCGCTGCACTTCGGAGCGCGCCTGCGCTTCTGTGATCGCCGAATTGGCAAGGAAATACTGGACGGCCTGCTCCTCGGTCCAGCCCTTGGAATGAAGGCCGGTATCGACGACGAGACGGATCGCGCGCCAGATTTCCGAGCCGAGCCGGCCGAAATCCGAATACGGATCTTCATAGGTGCCCGGCATTTCCTTGGCGAGCTTCTCCGAATAGAGGCCCCAGCCTTCCGCATAGGCGGTGAAACCGGCCTGCGTGCGGAATGTGGGGATGCCGGTCAGCTCCTGGGCAATCGAGATCTGCATATGGTGGCCCGGAAGGCCCTCATGATAGGCGATCACTTCCAGTTCGCCCTTCGGCATCGCGGTCATGTCCAGAAGGTGGGCGTAGTAGATGCCGGGGCGCGAGCCATCCGGGGTGCCGGGATAATAGTGCTGGGCGGCGCCGGCCTGTTCGCGGAAGGGCTCGACGCGCTTCACCACGAGATCGGCCTTGGGCAGGATGCCAAAATAATCGGGAAGGACTGCCTTGATCTTCTCGATGGCGGCCGTTGCATCATCGATATAGGCCTGACGGCCCTCGTCCGTATCCGGATAGTAATGGCGCGGATCGTCGGTCGCGTCGCGGATGCTGGCGAAGAATTCGTTGAGCGTGCCCTCAAAGCCAACCTCTCCCTTGATGGCTTCCATCTCTTCATGAATGCGCGCGACTTCCGACAGCCCCAGAGTATGGATCTCGTCAGCGGTCATGTTCGTCGTCGTCATCTGCGACAGCATGAAGTCATAATAAGGCGCGCCATTGGGCTGGGTGCTGATGCCCTGGGGGCCTGCCGGGTCGGGCGAGTTCGCCATATCTTCCTGGGCGAAGGCGATGATGTCCTTGTAGACGGCCTGGAAGTCTCCGGTCAGCGCCGCTTCTGCGTCCTTGATCAGCTGAGCGGCGGTTTCCGGCGTCGTCTTGCCAGCCTCCACGAGCCTTTGAACATCGGCCTTGAAGTCTGCCAGAACGGCGCTGTCTGGGCCGGCCGTGAACGGCGCGCCGGTGATCAGCTTCTGCGATTCTTCGGCAACCGCCTCATAGGCAAACTTCGGCGCATGCACGCCTTTGCCCGCCTTGTCCTTGGCCTGCACCAGCAGTTCCCGCAACGCGCGGGCGCCTTCAGTGATGCGGCTCACATAAGCGCGGGCATCGGCTTCATCATCCACCGAATGGAACTGCATCAGGAAGGTCGGCACAAAGGTGTGCACGCCCGTCATCTGGTCAAAGATCAGGCCATTGTCGCGGAACTGAACGCCCTTGGCGGCCTGCTCATACTGGAACACCCAGAGATCGTAGGAATCCTTGTCGGCGGCGGAAAGCTGGTCGTAGTTGAAGGTGGCCTTCAGCTCATCGACCCCTGCCTTTGCCTTGGCCAGGCGCTCGTCCTGGCAGGCGATGCTCATGCAGTCGATCTGATCGTTCTTGTCCTTGCGGCCAAGGAAGGAGAGCTGAAACGGGCTGTCCTGCAGCTGTTCTTCATACTTGGCGTCAAACCAGGCATTCAGCTGCTCGCTGAGGGCGGCCTGTTCTTCGGCAGAAAGCGCGGGCGGCGCCGTGGATTGGGACGTATCAGGCGCGCAGGCACCGAGCACGAAAACGAGGGCGAGAGCAGAAACAGCGCTGCGCAACATGGCGAATCCTCCGAGGCGTTTGCCGTAAAACGATATGGGTGGGTACCCCCCTGCGGTCGCGGCGTCAATTGGCAAGCGCCAATTCCCCGGCTAGGGAGGGCCATGATCAAGATAGACCCGACACAAGGCGCCAGACGCCTCCGGCTTGGAACGCGCGGCTCTCCGCTGGCGCTGGCCCAGGCCCATCAGATCGCAGACGGTATCCGGGCCGCTTCAGGCGGCGCCTATGACTGCGAAATCGTGGCTTTCACAACCACCGGCGACAAGCTGACAACCGAGCGGCTGATCAATTCCGGCGGCAAGGGCCTGTTCACGCGCGAGTTGGATGACGCCCTCTCGCGCCGCGACCTCGACCTGGCCGTTCACAGCCTGAAAGATGTGCCGTCGGTGTTGCCAGCCGGGCAGATCTTTGCCGCTTTCCCTGAGCGGGAAGACCCGCGGGACGGTTTTCTTTCCCACGCGGCGAAGTCGATCCGGGATCTGCCCGAAGGCGCAAAGCTTGGCACCGCGTCCCTCCGCCGCGAGGCACAGGCCCTTGCCCTGCGGCCCGACCTGCAGGTCGTGACCTTCCGCGGCAATGTGGCGACCCGCATGCGCAAGCTGGAAGAAGGCCTGGCAGACGCGACTTTCCTGGCCATGGCCGGCCTCACCCGGCTTGGCCTCTCAGACGTCGCCACCCCCGTTCCGCTGGAAGACATGCTGCCCGCCGCCGGGCAGGGCATCATCGGTGTCGTTACCCGGGACGATGCGGATACGGAGCTTCTTGAGGTTCTGCGCACACTCTCCCATGAGCCGAGCCGGGCCGCCGCGATTGCCGAACGCGCTTTCCTCGAAAAACTCGATGGCAGCTGCCGGACGCCGATTGCCGCGCACCTCTTTGACCGGGGCGATGAATGGCAGCTGATCGGCGAAGTCCTCAATCCCGGCGGCAGCGCCCGCTGGCGCGGTGATGGTGTGTGCCGCAAGGACGCCACAGACGCGCAGCTTGTCCTGCTCGGGCGGGCGGTGGCGCAGGAGATCATCTTCGCGGCCAAGGAAGCCCTGCCCATCTTCGGAGACGAGCGGTGAGCCTGGCGGTGATCGTCACGCGCGCCCAGCCCGGCGCGGACGATACCGCCGCCTGCCTGACCGCGCTTGGCTATCACGCCCTCCTTTCGCCGATGCTGCGCGTGGTGGAGACCGGGCTTGATCCGGCCGCCCTTGAGGGCGTGAAGGATATTGTCTTTACCAGCGCCAATGGCGTGCGGGCTTTCACGTCAGCCGGTATGCCGTCTTCCGGGTTCACCGGCTGGTGCGTGGGCCCGTCGACGGCGGCGGCCGCGCGGGAGGCTGGTTTCGGGCAGGTCGTGGAGGGCGACGGCGACGCAGCAGACCTTGCCCGGCTGATCCTGACCGCGCGCTCAGGCCGCTCCGGCCCCCTCCTCCACATCGCCAATGATGCCGCCGCCGGACATCTTGTGGCAACGTTGAAAGAGGCGGGCCTGGATGCGCGCTTTGCCGCCGCCTACCAGACTGAAGCAGCCCCCTCCCTTTCTGACCAGGCCCTGGCCGCCCTGATGCAAGGCCCGTCCATTCTTCTGGTACACTCGGCAAAGGGCGCCGAAGCGATTGCGCGCGCCCGCACGCCGCTGAACACCGCAATCATCGTGGCGATCTCTGCGCCTGCCGCCGCGCCGCTTGAAAAAACGGCCATGGCCGGGCTCTGGATTGCTGCGCGCCCCAATGAAACCGCGCTGATGGCGGCCCTTGGCGAAGCGGCCGCTTCGCTGGGCACCTGACGGGCTGCCTTTGCCGCAGCGGCGCGGTGTGCCACACTCCCGCCCAAGAGTTAGGCCACCGACAGATACATGACAGATACCCCCCCGCCAGGTCAGGAACCAATCGAGGAGCCGATCGACGCCCATTTCGAGCCGGCGCCCGATCCGCTGCCCGTCAAGGCAACAGCAGAAGGTCCCGGTTGGGGCGGCGTTGCCATCGCAGCGGCCGCCGCCGCGCTGCTGGGAGCCGCCGGCGGCATCTTTGGCCGCGACCTGATCCTGCCGGACAAGACTGACGCGCTCGAACGCCAGCTGGCCGACCTCACCGCGCAACAGGCAGAGTTCGAACGGCTGATCATCGAAATGCCCGAAGCCTCCGATGAGCTTTCCAGCCTGATCGGCGAGGTCAGCGCCAATTCCAGAAAACTGAATGAACTGCTCGCCAGCGGCGCGGGCATTCCGGCCGTCGAAAGCCTCACGGCCCGGATCGCCGCGCTGGAAAGCATCGAGCCCGGCGAAGGCGCCACCCCGGCAGAAGCGCTGCGCACGATCACCGCCCTGGAAGCGCGCCTCGCCGCGATGGAAACGGCCACTGCCGCAGCGGCGCCTCCACCAGAACCGGTAGCCGAGCCGGAGAAGGACCGTCAGGCAGAAGCCGCCCTCGCCCTCTCCGCCATCGAAAGCGCCGCGCGCCGGGGCACCGGCTTTGAAGCCGATTATCGCACGCTGCGGGCCGCAGCGCCCTCGAACCAGACCGTCCGCCGGCTTGCTCCTTATACCAGCGGCGTGCCGACAGCCTCCAGATTGCAGGCTGACTTTGCCACGATGCGCGCGTCCGTAACGGCTGCGGCCAAGACCGACGCAGCCGACGCGCCCGAGAGCCAGCTTTCCTGGCTGAACCGTGTGTTCGGAGACGCCGTAACGGTGCGCCCCGCCAACAAACGGGAAAACCCGGTGACGGTCGCGCTGGACGCCTCCTCAAAAGCGCTCGCCGCAGGAGACCTTTCCGCCAGCGTCAAAGCCCTCTCGCCCCTGGAAGGCGCCGCCGCACGCGCGGCGCAGGACTGGACCCGCGAAGCAAACCGCCGCATCACGCTGGAGTCGGTGCTCGAAGATGTCAGGCTGAGCCTGGTCGAGCCGGAGAATTAAGAAGAATGAGCCGGTTTTTCCTTTTCATTTTCGTCCTTTTGCTGGTCTCCATCGGCGCGGTGCTGGCCTGGTGGGCCTTCAGCCTGCCGGGGGAAGTGACCTTCCCGGTCGGCCAGGAGATTGTGTCTGTCCGCGCGGGCGTTGCCGCCATCCTGCTGCTGGTGTTCGGCGGCCTGATTGCGCTGGCCTGGTGGCTGGCGACCGGCATCCTCGTGCTGCCCGGGCGTATCTCCAAGGCACAGCGCCTGTCGCGCGCGCGCAAGGCCAATGCAGCCCTCGCCGAAGGGCTGCTGGCCGCCGAAGGCGGGGATTCCAAAGCTGCGCTTCGTCTCGCCAAAAAATCCATGCGCCATGCCGAAGACGAGCGCCTGAAGCTCCTGCTTGAGGCCCGCGCCGCCGAAGCCAATGATGACTGGGCCGGCGCCGAGCGCGCCTGGGGCCTGCTCACCCGCCTGCCGGGCGGACAGCTTGCCGGCCTGCGCGGCGCAGCCACAGCCGCCTCCGAACGCGGCGACCAGCTCACAGCCGAAACGCGCGCCCGCGAGGCGCTTGAATTGCGCTCGGATGCCGACTGGCCGTTCAATTCGCTGTTCGACATCCAGGTGGCCAAGGGCGACTGGGAAAAGGCGCTCGACACCCTCGCCATGGGTGAGAAGCGCAGCCTTGTGGACGGCATCAACCTCAAACGCCGCCGCGCGGTTCTGTTTACCGCGCGCGCCGTGAACCTGCCCCTTGCCGAAAAACCCGCTGCCCAGAAATCCCTTGCCGATGCCATCCGCTCGGCGCCGGATTTCCCGCCGGCCGCCTATCATGGCGCCCGTTTCCTGATGGTCGACGGCAAGGCGAAGGCCGCCCAGGGCGTGCTGGAACTTGGCTGGAAAGCGCGGCCCCACCCGGCGCTGGCCCAGCTATCCCGCCGCCTCGTGCCGCAGGACAGCCGCGAGAATATCGCCGCGCGCCTGAAGGCGCTGGTGGACGCCCATCCGGCACACCGTGAAAGCCGCATCCTCTCGGCCGAGCTGTCGATGGACAGTGCAGACTGGGTGGAGGCGATCAAGATCCTCGCCCTGCTCGTGGAAGAAAACCCCACCGCCCGTCTCTGCCTGCTGATGGAACGCGCCCTCAAAGGCTATGGCGATCTGGGCGAGGCTCAACGCTGGGGCCGCATGGCCGCTTCCGCTTCGCGTGAGGCTGACTGGTCGGACATCGACCCCAAGGGCGGCGCATTTGACTATGACCGTCAGGGCTGGGCACGCCTCGTCTATGCCTTCGGCGATGTCGGCGAGCTGATCCATCCGCGCTATGAAAGCTATGGCCGCGAGCTTGAGGCCGGCCGGGTACTCGCCCTGGCCCACCAGCCCGATGATGGCCCTGTCCCGGCGCCCAAAACCCCGCAGGGCCCGCTGACCCAGCCGCTGGACTACGCCCCCGACGAGGACTGAAGCGGCAGGCAAAACCGGCTTGCATGGCGGGGGCCCTGCCAGTATATGCGGGGCCTGCCGAAACGGCATGCCGCTTTAGCTCAGCTGGTAGAGCACATCATTCGTAATGATGGGGTCAGGTGTTCAAGTCACCTAAGCGGCACCATTTCCCCTTTCCGCAGCCCCAGCGCGCCCTAAATGGCGGCGTATCATGATCGCAGCGGTGTTTGGCAGTTCTGGCGGCATAGGCCGCGCCTTGGTCAGCGCGCTTCTGGCGCGGGGCGGCTTTACTCATGTATTCGCCATTTCGCGCAGCGGCGCGGCGCATGCGGGCGCGCAGGCGCGCCAGGCGGACTTTCTGGATGAAGACGCCCTTGCGCAGATCGCCGCTGAGCTGAGCGCGGCCGGGCACGTCACGCTGGCTATCGTCGCCAGCGGCCTCTTGTCTGATGGCGACCGGCTGCAGCCGGAAAAATCCTATCGTCAACAATCGCTCGAAAGCTTCCACCGGGTGTTTGAAGCCAACACATTTGCGCCGGCCCTGATCGCCAAGCACATCCTGCCCCTGATGCCCAAAACCGAGCGCAGCGTGTTTGCGGCCCTGTCGGCGCGTGTCGGGTCTATTTCCGATAACCGGCTTGGCGGGTGGCACGCCTACCGCGCCTCCAAGGCGGCGCTCAACATGCTGATCCGTAACTATGCCATTGAGCAGGCGCGCCGCGCGCCCGGCGCGATCTGTGTGGGCCTCCATCCGGGCACGGTGGATACGGCGCTCTCCCAGCCTTTCCAGTCAAATGTTGCAGACGGAAAGCTGTTCAGCCCGCAACAGTCAGCGGGCCATCTGCTTGATGTCCTCCGTGAGCTGACACCTGCAGACAGCGGCAAATGTTTTGACTGGGCCGGAAAGGAAATTCCCGCCTAAAGCCGGAACTGGCCTTCGATGACGGTAACAGCGCGGCCAACGAGCTTGACCCGGTCGCCCTCAAGCCGCACGTCCACACGCGCCCCGCGGCCCGGATAGGCCTGCCAGCAGGCTGCCTGCGGCAAGCCGAAATGCGTGCCCAGGATACGCGAGAGCATCGTGTGCCAGCTGCCCGTGGCGGGGTCTTCATCAATGCCGGAGCCCGGCGCAAAGAACCGGCTGGTGACATCAACGCCCTCACCGCCGAGAGCAAAGCAGCCGAAATTTCCCCGGTCCCAGCCCCCGCCTTCCGCGCCCAGAGTTTTGAGCGCCTTCACATCTGGCGTAAGGGATTTGACCGCCTCCGGACTGTCAAACCGCGCGGCGTAAAACATGCCGCCCCAGGCTTCCAGCGGCCGGGCGCCCAGCGCGGCGGCAATCTCATCCGTCACCGGAACAGGCTGGATGGGTGCAGACGGAAAATCCATTTCCAGCGCCCCGTCCTCCATGCGCCGCACGGTGAGCCGGCCGGAATGGACCGTCTCGAAGTGGATCACGCTGGAATCATACCCGCCTGCATCAAACAGCACATGCGCCGAGGCGAGGGTCGCATGCCCGCACAGCGGCACTTCCACCGCCGGCGTGAACCAGCGTAGAGCCCACACGCCGTCTGCCTGCGGAACAAGATAGGCAGTTTCTGCGACATTATTCTCTGCCGCGATCTTCAGGAGCGTCTCGTCCGCCAGAAACGCCTCCATCGGCATGACACACGCCTGATTGCCCTCAAAGGGCGCAGAGGCAAAGGCGTCAACCTGATAGAATGGAAAGGTGGGCATGGATCTGGCTCCCTAAAAGGAAGCCGATGTCTGGCACACGGCCACGGCGTGGTAAAATGAAGTTTTCTACCAGGTCGTTTAGCAAGCCTGACACGCGCGCAGCACGACATATCCCGTCAAACTGATTGGCTAACGGGATATGTCAGCGGCCTTTCAGCCTCTGGGGCAAATGTGTGACGGCGGATTGGAGCATTCGCCGATGATCCACAAACCGTTATACTCCCAGACGCATGTGTCATCGATCTTCTCGAGCAAGTAGCATGTCTCGAACTGAGCAACACGTTCCTGCGCGATTACTGAAGAATAGCCGGTATCAATGATCGTGGGCGATGAAACGGACGATGTCCGTTCTACCAGCGCCGGGCTGCCGATCACTGCCAGCAGCAGGGAGACGCCTGACGCGAATGTACCCGTAATTGCCATTAGCATGGCCTGTCCTTTCGTATTGAGAGTGCAGTCATGCTTGATCAAGCACGAAGATTATTTCATCAACCCGGAAGAAAAACAACCACCACTTTTGATTGTTGTCAAAAGTTCATGGTATACGGACGTTAGTCATCCGCCTTCAACGCCCAGCCATGGTTCACGGGGTGATGCCCCTTGCCGAAGCCCTGCGCATGCTGGATTGCGCCGAAGAGATAGGCCCGCGCCCGTTCGATAGCTTCCGGCAGGCTGACGCCCTGGGCAAGGAAGGCCGCAATCGCCGAAGCCAGTGTGCAGCCCGTGCCATGCGTCGCCTTGGTGTTGATGCGCGGGCCCTCGAATATCCACTCTCCGGTGGTGGTCTGTAGCACATCATGGATGACGGCCCCGCCCACATGCCCCCCTTTGACCAGCGCACCATGAGCGCCAAGCTCCAGCAGCCGCTCTGCGGCGCGGCGCTGGCCGTCAAGGTTTTCGACCGCCTTGCCGGTCAGCACTTCGGCTTCCGGCGCATTCGGGGTGACAAGCCGCGCGCGGGGCACGAGTTCAGACCGGATGGCGCCGATGGCCTTGTCATCGACGAGCTTGTGCCCTGAGGTCGAGATCATCACGGGGTCAATGACGCGGGCAATGCCGGGGGCCTGCTGTGCCAGCGCTTCGGCCACGGCTTCGACCAGCGGCGCCGTGCCCAGCATACCCGTCTTGATCGTATCGGCGCCGATATCGGCCAGCGTCACCTGCATCTGCGCGACGACCGCCTCAATGGGGACAGGCCACACCCCATGAACCCCGGCCGTATCCTGCACCGTGATGGCGGTCACCGCCGTCATGGCAAAGCCGCCGAGCATCGTCACAGTCTTGATGTCGGCCTGTATCCCCGCCCCACCTCCGGAATCGGAACCGGCGATGATCAGGACACGGCCACGGGGGCCCTCTGCCTCTGCCATGTTGGCCTCAGACCTTGATCCCGGCCTTCTTCGCGTCTGCCAGGAAGGTCTCAAGACCTTTGTCCGTCAGCGGATGGCTGACCAGGCTGCGGATCACGGAGGGCGGCGCCGTCATCACATCGGCGCCTGCCAGCGCGCAGAGTTTCACATGATTGGCCGTGCGGATCGAGGCAGCAAGAATTTCGGTCTCGAACATGTAATTGTCATAGATCTGGCGGATCTCCTGGATCAGCTCCATGCCATCGATGTGAATGTCATCAAGGCGGCCAATGAAGGGCGAGATGAACGCCGCGCCAGCCTTGGCCGCAAGCAGGGCCTGGTTGGCCGAAAAGCAGAGCGTCACGTTCACGGGGATGCCGTCATCTGACAGCGTGCGGCAGGCCTTGAGGCCGTCCCAGGTCAGCGGAAGCTTCACCGCGACATTCTCCGCGATCTTCGCCAGCTTGCGCCCTTCGGTCACCATGCCTTCAGCGTCAATCGCCACCACTTCAGCGCTCACCGGGCCATCCGTGAGACCGCAGATTTCGGCAATCACTTCGGCAAAGGGGCGCCCGGATTTGGCGATCAGCGAGGGGTTGGTGGTTACCCCATCAATCAGACCGGTGGCGGCAAGATCGGCGATGTCTTTGGTATCTGCCGTGTCGACGAAGAACTTCATGAGCTTGCTTCCTGATGCGCGAATATGGGGGAACTATACGGCAGGCCGGCCGATGGAGGTATAGGCAAAGCCATGCTTGGCCAGGTCATCGGGGTGATAGATGTTGCGCAGGTCGACGACGACATTGCCCTTCATCGCGGTCTTGATGCGATTGAGGTCAAGCGCGCGGAACTGATCCCATTCGGTGATGATGACCATCGCGTCAGCGCTGTCGACCGCCTTGTAGGCGCTGTCCACGAACTCGATATCCTTGAGGAGGTGGGATGCTTCCGTCATCGCTTCGGGATCATACGCCACGACGCGGGCACCGGCCGCCTGCAATGCCGGCAGGATGTCCAGCGAAGGCGCGTCACGCATATCGTCCGTGTTCTGCTTGAAGGCGAGGCCGAGCACACCGATCGTCTTGCCCTTCACGTCTCCGCCCATCGCAGCGATCACCTTGTCGGCCATCGCCTTCTTGCGGTCAGCGTTGACCTCAATCACCGTGTCGACGATGCGCACGGGGCTGCCATAATCATTGGCCGTCTTGGTCAGGGCGAGGGTGTCTTTCGGGAAGCAGGAGCCGCCATAGCCGGGGCCGGCATTGAGGAACTTCGCGCCGATGCGGCCATCCAGGCCAATCCCGCGGGAGACTTCCTGAACATTGGCGCCCACCTTCTCGCAGAGATCGGCCATCTCGTTGATGAAGGTGATCTTCACCGCCAGGAAGGCGTTGGCCGCATATTTGATCAGCTCGGACGTGCGGCGCGAGGTGAAGAGGATCGGCGTCTCATTCAGGAAAAGCGGCCGGTAGAGCTCTTTCATCACATTGCGCGCGCGCTCGTCATCGGTGCCGACCACGACACGATCCGGGATCTTGAAATCCTTGATGGCCGCGCCTTCGCGCAGGAACTCAGGATTGGAGACAACCGCAAAGTCTGCGTCAGGCCGCGTCTTGCGGATGATCTCTTCAACCTCATCGCCCGTACCCACCGGAACAGTCGACTTGGTAACCACCACCGTGAAACCGTCCATCAGCTGGGCAATCTCTTCGGCCGCGCCATACACATAGGAGAGATCGGCATGCCCATCGCCGCGGCGCGAGGGCGTGCCCACAGCGATGAAGACAGCGTCCGCATCCTGGATCGCTTCGCGCGCTTCCGTCGTGAAATAAAGGCGCTCTTCCTTCACGTTCTTTGCAACCAGGCTTTCGAGGCCCGGCTCGAAGATCGGCATGATGCCATTCTTGAGCTTCTCGATTTTGGTGGCGTCCTTGTCGACGCAGGTCACCGTATGACCGAAATCGGCAAAACAGGCGCCCGAAACAAGGCCAACATAGCCCGTACCGATAATCGCAACACGCATGGGATTCCCTCAACACTCTTGAAGCGAGGCAGATGCTCGCGGGGTGCATTTTTTAAGCCGCAGAATCAAGAGGAGATTGCCGCAGCGAAAGATGGGTTGACGGAAAAGATCAGGCGCAACACGATCAAATCGTGAACAATTGGAGCCGCGAATGAGCCTCGTTTTCTATACCAACCCCATGTCGCGCGGCCGAATCATCCGCTGGATGCTGGAGGAAACGGGCGCGCCCTATGAAACCGTCTTCCTGCGCTATGGCGAGGAGATGAATGGCCCGGACTACGCCGCCATAAATCCGATGCGCAAGGTACCGGCAATTGTTCACAACGGACAGATCGTGACCGAATGCGGCGCGATCTGCCTCTACCTTGCGGACGCCTTCCCAGAGGCCGGTCTCGCCCCGCCCCTTGCCGAGCGCGCGAGTTATTACCGCTGGATGATGTTTGCCGCCGGCCCGTGGGAGCAGGCAAACGTAAACGCCGCGCTGGGCGTGAATGTCACGCCCGAACAGTCCCGCATGGCCGGCTATGGCACATTCGACCGGGCACTCGACGTCCTGCTCAGCCTGGTCCCCGACACGGGCTACATGCTGGGCGACAGATTCTCCGCGCTGGATGTGTATGCCGGATCGCATATCGGCTGGGCCATCGAATTCGGGTCGATCCCCGCAAATGCCAAAGTTGATGCCTATCTCAAACGCATCCGCGCCCGGCCCGCCGCGCGCCGGGCGGTGGAACTCGACGACGCAGCAACGGCTGAATACGGGCTGGTCAGGTCATGACCGGCCGTTGTTCTCAGATTTCCTGATTGTAGGCGCCGACTTCGGCATGCTTGCCGAGGCGCGGCTTCACTTCCTTGTGGAAGAGGTCCTTCATGTCGGCTTCGCTGCTCATGGATTCGACCACGACGACCAGTTCCGGCTTGTTCGAAGACGCCCGCACCAGCACCCAGGAGCCATCTTCCAGCGTCACGCGCGCGCCATTGACGGTGTTCACGTCCACGACTTTCCGTCCAAGGATCATCGTGCCGTCCAGCCCCTGATATTCAGCAACCATCCGGTCAACGACATCGTATTTTACCTCGTCGCCGCAATGGGCGGACATGGTGAGCGAGGTGAACGCAACGCCCAACTCGCTGTTCAGCTCCGCCATCGTCTTGCCGGGGTTGCGGTCCAGCATTTCCAGGATCGCCTTGGCCGCAATCAGCCCGTCATCATAGCCAAGCCCGATCGGCGGGCGGAAGAAGAAGTGGCCTGACTTTTCAAAACCTGCCAGCGCGCCAAGCTCGTTGGTGCGGCGCTTGATGTAGGAATGGCCGGTCTTGTAATAGTCCACGCTCGCGCCATTGGCCTTCAGCACCGGGTCGGTCTTGTAGAGGCCGGTCGATTTCACATCGACGACGAATTTCGCATTCGGATAATTCTTCGAGAGGTCACGCGCCAGCATCAGGCCGATCTTGTCGGCATAGATTTCCGCGCCGGTATTATCGACGACGCCGCAGCGGTCCCCGTCCCCGTCAAAGCCCAACGCCACATCCGCCCCGGTTTCCTTCACGGTCACCGCCATAGCATGCAGCATTTCCTGGTCTTCTGGGTTCGGATTGTATTTCGGGAAAGTCATGTCGAGATTGCAGTCCATCTCGATCACCTCGGCGCCAATGGCGCGCAATACGTCGCCCGCAAAGGCGCCTGCCGTGCCATTGCCGCAAGCCGCAACCACCTTCAGCTTCCGCGTGAGCTTGGTGTCCCCCACCACAGCCTTGATATATTTATCGCGAATGCCATCCACACGGGTATGCGTGCCGCCTTCGCGGGTCACGAATTTCCCGCCCATGACGATCTCTTTCAGACGGCCCATTTCGTCCGGCCCGAAGGTCAGCGGCCGGTCAGCACCCATCTTCACGCCGGTCCAGCCATTCTCGTTATGCGAGGCGGTCACCATCGCGCAGCACGCCGCATCCAGCTCGAACTGGCTCCAATAGACCATCGGCGAAAGCGCCAGGCCAACATCGAGCACCTCACAGCCCCCGGCCATCAGCCCCAGGGTGAGGGCATTCTTGATCGGCTGGCTGATCGAGCGATAGTCATGGCCGGTCACCACGGTCGGCTTCACGCCCAGCTCGTGGAACAGCGTCGCCATCCCGAGGCCCAGCGCCTGAACCCCCGTCAGGTTGAGCTCTGCCGGCTTTGCGTGACCGATCCCGTTGAACCACCAGCGCGCATCATACTCCCGGAAACCCGTGGGCTTCACCAACGGCAAAATCTCGAATTCGAGCGTGTTCGGGGCGATATCTGCGAGCGGTTTTGGAAACATGTGTCTCTCCGTGGAACGGTTTGAGGCGTGTTGAACACGAGCCTTGGGTCTGAGGCAACACAATGCAGACTTCGCGCCGCAGGGGAACACCGCGAGGCACGGCTGTGATTCTCACGAAAAGTTCAGAAATAAAATATTGAAGGCGAAATATTTTATTCTAGTTACCTGACAAGATGCAGCATCAGGCAAATCCCGGCCCAGCGCATCTTCATCTTTATCAGGAGATAGACACATGAAATTCTACTCTGCTCTGGCGCTCGCAAGCGCCTTCGCCGCCAGCTTCGCCCTGCCCGCAACGGCGCAGGAATGGTATGTCAGCGGCTCGGCTGGATATGTCTTCCAGAATGACAGCTCCAATTCGGGCACCACCGGCGCCTTCACCACCGGCAACGGCGCCCCCGCCCTTCCCTTCGGCACGCCAATCGCTGCCGGTACGCCCTATGGCTGGGAAACCGAGTTCGACAATGGTTATGCCGTCGCCGGCGAGTTCGGCGCCTTCTACGACAACGGCTTCCGCAGCGGCCTGGAACTTGTCTACAGCAAAGCCGATGTGGACACCCATAGCGGCGTCAATGTCGCCGGAACGGTCATCGATGGCGTCGACGCCGCCGTTCTGACCGGCTCCCCCACCCAGCTTGGCGCGACTGTCGGCGCCGTCGTGGCCGATGGCCAGGGCGACCTCAAATCAACCAGCGTCTTCGCCAACATCTATTACGACTTCAACCGCGACGGCATGATCCGGCCCTATGTCGGCGCCGGCCTTGGCTATTCCGATGTCAGCGTCACCTATCGCCCGTCTGGTGTCGGCATCATTGACGGCAGCGAAGGAAAGCTTGCCTGGCAGATCAAGGGCGGCGCCAGCTGGGCCATCACCGACAAGATCGACCTCTTCGGCGAAGCTGCCTACCGGGCAACCGATGATGTCGAGCTGCGCAACCAGCTCTTCCCCGGCACGCTGAGCATCGAGAACACGCAAACCGTTCTGAGCATCGGCGCGCGGTATCGCTTCGGCGCCTAAGACAGCTCAGGGCCTGCCGCTTGCTTCAGGAAGCTCGCAATCCACTGCGCGAGAAACCGGCGGTCGCTCTCTTCTTTCAGAGAGTCGACCGCCGCATCTGCCAGATCTTCACTCAGCGACTGCCCGCGCCGCGCAGTATAAAGCGCGGCCAGGAAATCCGGTTCGAATTCTGGATGGCACTGAAAGCTGATCGCCGGAAAACCGTCATAAGCAAGCCCGGCAAACTCGGTAAAATCAGAATGCGCAATCACGCTGGCCGCCCCCGGCTTGATCACGACCTGATCCTGATGGCTCACCCCCACCCGCATCTGCGCGGGCGCATCTGACCCCTGCCATCCCGGCAGGGACGTAAGATTATAAGTGTGCGCGCCAACACCCCAGCCCTTGTCCGACTTGGTGACCTTGCCACCCAGCGCTTCCGCCATGATCTGGTGACCAAAGCAGATGCCCGCCTGCGGACGTTTGGCCTCTGCGCCCGCCCGGATGAAATCCATCAGCGGCGCAATCCAGGGCTCGTCATCATAAACGCCCGCCGGTGAGCCAGTATAGAGCACCGCCTGAAGGCTCGCCGGATCGGGCAGCGCCTCGCCCTTCACCAGAGACACCGTTTCGCACGCAATCCCGGCATCCACAGACGCAAACATCCGCGCGAACATCTCCGGATAGCTCGGAAACCGGTCGCGGATCGCCGCGGGCGCCTGCCCTGTTTCAATGATAGTCAGCTTCACTCTGCCGGCTCCGTTGCCAAATCTCTCTCGATCGGTTCGGGCTCGATCAGGAACCCGCCCGACTGGCGCGCCCAGAGCTCCGCATAGAGACCGCCTGCGGCCACCAACTCATCATGCGTGCCCTGCTCCACGATACGTCCCTGATCGAGCACGATCAGCCGGTCCATCTCGGCAATCGTGGACAGGCGGTGGGCGATGGCCAGCACGGTCTTGCCCTGCATCAGGCGGAAAAGATTGTCCTGGATTGCCGCTTCCACTTCGGAATCAAGCGCAGAGGTCGCCTCGTCCAGGATCAGGATCGGCGCATCCTTCAGGAAGATGCGCGCAATCGCGATCCGCTGGCGCTGGCCGCCCGAAAGCTTCACGCCCCGCTCGCCCACATGCGCGTCAAAGCCGATCCGGCCCTTGGAATCCTCCAGCGTTTCAATGAACCCCATCGCTTCGGCCTTCTCGGCAGCGATGCGAATGTCCTCATCACTTGAGTCCGGACGCCCATAGGCGATATTCTCGCGGATCGAGCGGTGCAGCAGCGACGTATCCTGGGTCACCATCCCGATCTGTGCCCGGAGAGAATCCTGCGTCACCGTCGAGATATCCTGCCCATCGATCAGAACGCGCCCGCCCTCGGCATCATAGAAGCGCAAGAGCAGGCTCGTCAGCGTCGTCTTGCCCGCACCCGAGCGGCCGACAAGGCCGATCTTCTCGCCCGGCCGGATGACAAGATTGAGGCCCTCGATAACGCCCGCGCCTTTGCCATAATGGAAGGTCACATTCTCGAACGCCACCTCCCCCTTCACGCGCGGCAGGTCACCCGCCGCCGGATCATCGGTCACGGCCACCGGGGCCTGCAGCATCGCCATGCCATCATAAACAACCCCGATATTCTCGAAGAGGCCGGCCACTTCCCACATGATCCATTGCGACATGGACTTGATCCGCAGCGTCAGGCCAACAGCGGCCGCCACTGCGCCCGCGCCCACGAGGTTGCCCATCCACAGATAGATGCCGCCAGCCGCTACCAGGAATACGAGCAGCGAATTGTTGAGATAGACAATGACATTGAAGCCCGTCACCATCCGCATCTGGCGGTAGACCGTCTGCAGGAAGCCATCCATCGAGCCCTTGGCATAGTCTTCCTCACGGCCCGAATGGGCAAACAGCTTCACCGTCTGGATGTTCGTGTAGGAATCAACGATCCGCCCCGTCATGATCGAGCGCGCATCCGCCTGCGCTTCGGCAATCTTGCCAAGGCGCGGCACGAACCAGCGCAGGATGAAGCCATAGACCACCGCCCACAGAAGGAAGGGCGCCATCAGCCACGGATCGGCCGACGCCACCAGCACCAGCGCCGAAATGAAATAGACCGCCACGAAGACGAAGACGTCGAGCACCTTCATCACCACTTCGCGTACGGACAATGCCGTCTGCATCACCTTGGTCGCGACGCGCCCGGCAAACTCATTGCCGAAGAAACCCATCGACTGGCCGAGCATCTGCCGGTGCATGCGCCAGCGCGCGCTCATCGGCACATTGCCCATCAGGCCCTGATAGACAATCAGCCCATGGATCAGCGTCGCCAGCGGCAGGCCAATCAGCAACACCGCGCCCATGATCGCCAGCGTGCCGCCTTCGCGCTGTAGGAAACCTTCCCGGTCTGCCGAGGCCAGCCAGTCGACAATCCCGCCGAGAAAGCCGAACAGCGCCACTTCCCCCACCGCGATTAGCGCCGTGAACAGCGACATCAGGATCAGCCAGGGCGCCGCCGGGCGGATATAGTGCCACAGAAACGGCCACAGCCCCTTGGGCGGGGCCCCCTGAAGGGTCTCGGGAAACGGATCAATACGGCGTTCAAAGAAACGAAACATGGCCCGCCCATTTGGAGAGGCGCGCGTCAAAGAACAAGCGCAGGCGGCTACAAAAGAACTATGGCGCCGCAGGCGCCCCCGCCGCCACGTTCGCCGCAATCCACCCCTTCACCTGCGCCTCCAGCACATCCATCGGCACCGCCCCCTGCCCAAGAACCACGTCATGAAATGCGCGAATGTCGAAGGCCTCGCCCAGCGCCGTTTCCGCCTCGGCCCGGAGCGCCCGGATTTTCAGCTCACCGATCTTGTAGGCCGTCGCCTGCCCCGGCCAGCCGATATAGCGCGTCACTTCGGTCTGGATATTGAGCGGGGAAAGCGCGGTGTTCTCGATAAAGCAGACTTCTGCCTCCGCTCGGGTCCAGCCATACCAGTGCAGCCCGGTATCGGAGACCAGCCGGCAGGCCCGCCACATCTCCATGGAGAGCGCGCCGAACTGCTCATACGGCGTCTCCATCAGCCCCGCCTCGCTGGCCAGCCATTCGGCGTAAAGCCCCCACCCTTCACCAAAGGCGGTCGCATAATAGGTCTGCCGGAAAGAAGGCTGGTCCTTCATCTCCTGCGCCAGCGCAATCTGGAGATGGTGGCCCGGCACCGCCTCATGCGCCGAAAGGGCTGGCAGCTCATAGAGCGGGCGCTGATCCAGCGCGAAAGTATTGACCAGATACGCCCCCTTGCGCCCCTCGGCGGGGTCACCGGACATATACCGCCCGGATGTATATCCCGGCGCAATCGAGGCCGGCACGGGGTCCACCGTATAGCCAAGCCCCGGCAGGCGGTTGAAATAGAGCGGCAGGATCGCGTCGAGACGCGCGGAAATCTCCATCGCCGCCGCCATCAGCTCCTCAGCGCTTTGCGCATAGAATTGCGGATCGGTGCGCAGGAAAACGAGGAAATCGGCAAAGCTGCCCTCAAAGCCCGTCTCGGCGATGATCGCTTCCATCGCCGCCCGGATGCGCGCCACCTCTTCCAGGCCAATGGCGTGGATCTCTTCCGCCGAATAGCCCGCCCCCGCCGTATGCGTTTCGATCAGGGCCGCATAAACCTCGCGCCCGCCTTCAAGCCCCGCAATACCGGCGCCGTCCCGCACTGCGGGCGCATACGTCTCATCAATGTACGCAAGCGTCTCGCGATAGGCGTCAATGGCCCGCCCGGCGGCGTCCAGCCCGGCAATCTGGAGCCTGGATCTGGACTCTGGATCAATCGTCTCGCTCATCTCTGCCAGGGGCCGGTAAAGCTCGCTGGCTGCCACATCCTCAATGATCTGCGCGGCAATCTGCTCGCGCACCGTGTTGAGGGGATCAACATTCGCCGTCCAGCCGGTCTCGATCCCGCGTGTCATGTTCTCGCGGTTCTGGGCAAAATAGCGGGGCACATCATTCAGCCGCGCAATCCACGCCTCTGCCTCTTCCACCGTGCGCACCCGCAGCCGCATCGCCGCAAACACCGGCTCGGCCTGAAACCCCCAATCCCCGGTGAAGGGGATGCGCGCCGAATCATAGGTGTGATCATCGAGTTCATCGCTCAGCAGCCGCGTCAGGATCGCCTGATCGACACGCCGCCCGGTTTCTGCGGACTCAATATCCACCTTCAGGCTGGCGGCCCGCCCCGCCCGCTCGGCAAGCGCCTGGGGAGACACATCCCGCCAGCGAGCCGGCGGCAAACCCGCTGCTTCCCCGGCCTGATCCGGGTCACCCTGGCGCACATGCGCCTCATATGCAGAGATCAGCGCGTCCAGCTTGTCTTCTGGCTCCGCTAGGGCAACCGGGGCGAGCAAGACCAGTAAAAGTGCACAGATTGTGGGTTTCAATTTGTCGCTCCCTCTAGTGCTTGCGTTGACACGACCCTAGAGGCTCGTAGAAGCGGATGCCAGCATCCCATTGCACGCGAGGAAACCTCAATGTCCGGAACGAAGCGCGCCGCCACGCGCCCCTTGTCCCCGCATATACAGATCTGGCGGTGGCACATCAGTGCCCTTGCCTCGATCACCCACCGGATCACTGGGGGCGCTCTGTATTTCGGAACCTTTCTGATCGCCGCCTGGCTCGTCGCCCTGGCCATCAGCCCTGAGGCCTATGCCATGATGGAAGGCTTCATCACCTCCATCCCCGGCAAGATCGTCCTGTTTCTCTGGGCAGTCGCCGTCCTGTTCCATCTTTATAACGGGATCCGCCACCTGATCTGGGATGGCCCCGGCATCGGTTTCTCGCCGAAAGTCGCCAGCCAGGTTTCCACATTGATTTACGTCCTAGCGATCCTCAGCGCCGCCGCGCTGATGTTTGCTGCTGGCGCGTTCTGAGGAGAGCCCCATGTCAGAAGGCCAGTACCTTACCCCCACCAAGGCTGCCCGGGGCCTTGGCTCTGCCAAGTCCGGCACCCAGCACCATATCCGCCTGCGGGTCACCGCCATCGCCCTGGTTTTCCTGGTGCCCTGGTTCCTCTACGCCGTGATCAAGGCATCGGGCGCAGGCTATGAAGGCGCGCTCGTCTGGGTGGGCCAGCCAATCAACGCCACCCTTCTCCTCCTGACGGCCGCTGCGGTATCTTATCACATGCGCCTCGGCATGCAGGTTATCATCGAAGACTACATCGCCAAGACCGGCACGCGCACTACCCTCCTGATCCTGAACACCTTTGCCGCGTATGCGATGTTCATCGCCGTCGCCATGGCAGTGGTGCAGATCTGGACGGCAGGCTGAGACACGCGAAGAAGAGATACAAGAATATGAGCAGCTACAACTGGATTGATCATACCTACGACGTGGTCGTGGTCGGCGCTGGCGGCTCGGGTCTCCGCGCCGCGCTGGGTGCCGCGCAGGCTGGCCTGCGCACCGCCTGCATCACCAAGGTCTTCCCCACCCGCTCCCACACGGTTGCTGCCCAGGGCGGCATCGCCGCATCGCTGGGCAACATGTCGGCCGACAGCTGGCAGTGGCACATGTACGACACCGTCAAGGGCTCCGACTGGCTCGGTGACCAGGACGCGATCGAATATCTCGTGCGCAACGCCCCGGCCGCCGTTTACGAGCTTGAGCATTGGGGCATGCCCTTCTCGCGCACCGAGGAAGGCAAGATCTACCAGCGCGCCTTTGGCGGCATGACCCGCAATTTCGGCGAGGGTCCCGTCCAGCGCACCTGCGCGGCCGCTGACCGCACCGGCCACGCCATGCTGCACACCCTCTATGGCCAGTGTGTACGCGAAGAGACCGAATTCTTCATCGAATACTTCGCCCTTGATCTGATCATGGACGAAGACGGCGTCTGCCGCGGCGTGACCGCCTGGAAACTTGACGACGGCACCCTCCACCGCTTCCGCGCCCAGAAAACCATCCTCGCCACCGGCGGCTATGGCCGCGCCTACTTCTCCTGCACCTCGGCCCACACCTGCACCGGCGACGGTAACGCAATGGTCCTGCGTGCCGGCCTGCCGCTGCAGGACATGGAATTCGTCCAGTTCCACCCCACCGGCATCTATGGCTCAGGCTGCCTGATCACCGAAGGCGCGCGCGGCGAAGGCGGATACGTCACCAACTCCGAAGGCGAACGTTTCATGGAGCGCTATGCGCCGTCCGCCAAAGACCTTGCCTCGCGCGATGTTGTCTCCCGCGCCATGACAATGGAAATCCGCGAGGGCCGCGGCGTTGGTCCGGAGAAGGATCATATCTATCTCCACCTCGACCACCTCTCGCCCGAAACCCTGCACGAGCGCCTGCCCGGCATTTCGGAAACAGCGAAAATCTTCGCGGGCGTGGATGTCACGAAAGAGCCGATCCCGGTTCTGCCGACTGTCCACTACAACATGGGCGGCATCCCGACGAACTTCCACGGCGAAGTCCTCACCAAGAAGGGCGGCGATCCCGACGCCGTTGTTCCCGGCCTGATGGCTGTGGGCGAAGCGGCCTGCGTGTCCGTGCACGGCGCAAACCGCTTGGGTTCCAACTCGCTGATCGATCTTGTCGTCTTCGGCCGCGCCGCCGGTCTGCGCTGCGGCGCAACGACCGAGGCCGGCGCGCGCCAACCGGAGGTCTCCGACACCGCCACCGACGCCCACATTGCCCGCCTCGACAAGATGCGCAATGCGGCGGGCGACCAGCCGGTCGCCAAGCTGCGTCTCGAGATGCAGCGCGCGATGCAGTCCAACTGCGCCGTGTTCCGCACCGGCTCGGTGCTGAAAGAAGGCGTTGAGGCCATTGAGGACGTTTACAAGAAACTCCCCGGTATCGATGTGAAGGATCGCGGCATGATCTGGAACACCGACCTCGTCGAAGCCCTCGAATTCGAAAACCTGATCTGCCAGGCGGCCGTGACGGTGAATTCGGCGGCCAATCGCGAAGAAAGCCGCGGCGCCCATGCCCGCGAGGATTTCTCAAGCCGCGACGACGAAAAATGGATGAAACACACCCTCGCCTGGTGCGACGATGCCGGAAAGGTCTCGCTCGATTACCGCCCGGTCCACGAGTACACGCTCTCCAACGAGATCGAGTACATCAAGCCAAAAGCGCGGGTATACTGATCACTTGACTATCAAGACCGGCGCGGTGCCCAGATGAGCCAGTACAAGACTGTCTGGGTTCGCGCCGGGAAGCTGAAGAAGGAAGAGAAGAAACTCCTCGGCAGGGGCAAGAAACTGGTCGACGATCCGCATCAAGCGGACATCGCTGAACTGGCCACCCTGATCGAGACTGCCTGCAACTCACTGCACGAAGAAGGCTACGACATCATTTCCATCTTGCCGACCGTCAGCGGCCATTCGGAAAAGGGTGTCATGAGTCAGGGCGGATACGGTTTCGGATTTAGCATAACGGATGGCGCGGTGATTACAGCGCGCCGCAAGGCAACAGACTGAAGTACGGCACGCACAGCCCGAGGGAATTGAAGATATGGTACAGCTGACCCTTCCCCAGAATTCGAAGGTCAAGAAAGGCAAGACTTGGCCCAAGCCCCAGGGCGCGACCAATCTGCGCGCGTTCCGCATCTATCGCTTCACCCCCGAAGAAGAGGGCAATCCGCGCTGGGACACCTATTGGGTGGATATGGACCGCGCCGGCACGATGATCCTCGACGTGCTGATCTACATCAAGAACAATATCGACCCGACCCTCGCTTTCCGCCGCTCCTGCCGCGAAGGCGTGTGCGGTTCGTGCGCGATGAACATTGCCGGGCGCAACACCATCGCCTGCACCAAGGGCTTTGAAGAACTGCCTTCGGGCGAAGTGGTCATTGCGCCCCTGCCCCACCAGCCGGTGGTCAAGGATCTGATCCCGGATCTGACAAACTTCTACGCCCAGCACGCCTATGTGCAGCCCTTCCTCAAAACCTCCACGCCCACCCCGGAGAAGGAATGGCGCCAGTCGGCCGAGGACCGCACCAAGCTCGACGGCCTTTATGAGTGCATCCTCTGCGCCTCCTGCTCCACCTCCTGCCCGTCCTATTGGTGGAATGGCGACAAATATCTCGGCCCCGCGGCGCTCCTCCAGGCCTATCGCTGGCTGATCGACAGCCGGGACGAAGCTACCGGCGAGCGGCTTGATGATCTGGAAGACCCCTTCAAGCTTTACCGCTGCCACACGATCATGAACTGCACGCAGGTCTGCCCGAAAGGCCTCAACCCCGCCGAGGCGATCGCCAAGATCAAGCACATGATGGTCGAGCGCGTCGCGTAAGGCATTTCCTGCCTTTTCAAGTTGATCGAGCCCCTGAAGCCATTGGTTTCAGGGGCTCATTGTTTTTTGGGCAGAGCCCCCACCGCCCGTTCGCATGAGCCTGAGAACCAACCCACCCTTGTAAACGGCCCGCCTGTCAGTTTGAGTTCGCCCTGAACAGTTGACAGGGGCGGGTGTTGGAAGCGCCCGGCCCCGCATGACAAGGACAGGAACACCATGCCTGAGAATGTCATCGGCGTCGATATTGCCAAAGACTGGATCGACACCCATTGCCTCGACAGCGGCCGGTCGGGCCGTCTGGAGATGACGCCCCACGCCCTGAAAGCCTTTGCCCGGCGCTGTGCCGGCGCGCTCGTCGTGTTTGAAGCCTCCGGCGGTTATGAGCGCCCGCTTGCCGAGGCGCTGAGCGCGGCTGGCGTCGCCTATGCCCGGATCAACCCCCGGCAGGCCCGCGAGTTTGCCCGCGCCACCGGGCGCCTGGCCAAGACCGACCGGGTGGATGCCCAGGTCCTTGCGCGCATGGGCCGGGCGCTGGAGCTTTCACCGACGCCGCCGCCCGATCCGGCTCGCACCCGGCTGACGGCGCTGATGGCCCGGCGGGATGATCTCACCGGCGAGGCGGCGCGGGAAGCCTGCCGCCTGAGGCAGGCACGCGATGCGTTCGTGCGCGCCGACATCGCCAGCCTGATCGGGATACTCAAGCGCCGCATTGCCCGGCTTGAGGCGGAGATCACTGCCCTGATCAAGGCCCATGCGCCTCTGGCCGAGGCCGAAGCGCGGCTGCGATCAGCCCCCGGCATCGGTCCCATCACAGCCGCCAGCCTGATCGCCCGGCTGCCGGAGCTTGGCCATGTCAGCCGCGGCGCTATCGCCAACCTTGCGGGCCTCGCCCCGCATGCCTGCGACAGCGGGCAGATGCGCGGCCAGCGTCGCATCTGGGGCGGACGCAAGGACGTGCGCACCAGCCTCTATCAGGCCGCCTTTGTCGCCAGCCGCTACGACCCCGCATAATCGCCGTCGCCCGCGTCCTTCTCACCCAGCTCAACGCCATCCTCCGAGAACAGAGAAACTACCGCCCTGCCATCTGACCCGAACAACAGTTGCTAGCCCTCCCCGTCGTCATGGGGAGGGGACGTGTTGCTTTGTGGGGAGGGGTGAGTTCTCGATCTGCACGACTTGCTCCCTCCCCATGACGATGGGGAGGGTTGGGGTGGGGCGCCTCTCAATTAAAACGTCACCCTATCCAACAAACTCAACCCCCAAACCCAACAAAATCCCCATCCCAATCAACCCCTTGCAAGAAACTTCCGCAAACCTTCCCCACCCCCTCCGCAGGCGGACATATACTCGTCCCCATGCCGAGCTTGATGCGCCTCCGCAGACATCCAGACTTCGCCGGGTTCTTTGACCTGGTGCACCCCTTCTTCTGGCCTGTGCTGTTCTGGCAACTCATCCGCGCGTCGAAATACATTGCCACGCTCGGCTGCCGCGAGGCTCTGGTGGATGTAAACGGGTGGGGCTTTGTCACCATCGCCTTCCTCGGCGACCGCGACCCCAGCCCCTCCGCCTACAGACCACCTGTGCCCACACGGGCGCACTGGAGCGATCCTGTCTGGTCGTCATCGCTCCCGGCTGTCTTCAGCACGGATGACGCGCAGCTAATCTGCCCCCGCACTTGCGGGGGAAGTGGCAGGGCGCCAAGCGCCCTGACGAAGGGGGCCTCCGCCCTCACCCCGCACGCCGACACCTCCTAGCTTTAAACAGATCCCGAATTCAGCCCCGCACACCGGCCAGCCCCCCGCTGCGTCCGGCCAATCGTGCTGCCTGAAACCTGAATGCTCCGCTCATCCCGCGCAGGTGGGGACCTCGCAAGGACAATCCAAACAAATCCAAACCGGAATCAGAAATTCAATTCACACTCACTGGAATCTCACAAAAGAAATCATGTAACAAATCAGTAATTATCACCTTGGCTCGGTTATTATTAGGTATTTTACTCGACGATTTATTTATTTCCGGACCACTGGATGTAATCCATATTCTGAGCGCCACATATATCGAACGGAATAGTTTCTCCGTAGCAATGAAAGCCAATCCCATGGCCGATCAGAAAAACCAGAACAATCAAAACAATCAAACCGCCCCGAACAAGGGTGAGCCGATGACTGAGCAGCAGAAACAGGCTGCCGAAACCGAGCGCAAAAACAACGCCCCCGGTGCCCAGGAAAAACAGCTTGGCGCGCCCGGCACCGGCGCTGACAAGAAGTAAGATCAGACTTTCAGGCATTTCCCCTGTCTGAAATCACCTGTGAGCCGCTTTTGGTGCCGACTGGTCCCGAACGCGGCTTACGGGTTTAATTGCCTATCCGCCATCCAGTCAGCATAAGGATTAAATTCTTTGACAAATCGCGTTTCCAAAAGGCTGGTTACCTTCAACAAACCCTTCAGCCTGGACAGTATCGAGCGGCAATGGCCGGCGGGCAATTACACGATCGAAACCGAGGAAGAGCCTTTGGACAACATTTCGCTGCTGGCTTACCGCACGGTCTGCACGACGATGATCCTGCATCCGCCTGCCGGAAAGTCCGGGCGCCACATCTTCATCGAGATCGAGCCTTCCGAACTCGACGCCGCCCTGCTGCGCGACCGGGAAGCCGAAGGCCGTGCAAACAGCGAGGGCCTCTCCGCCTGATCCTGGCAGGTCAGCCCCGCCCCTTTTTCCAGTTGCATTCGGCATGCACGAGCTGAAGATTCTCCAGCCTGTCTGATCCCCCGCGCGCCCTGGCGCGGATATGGTCAAAGCTTGGCCGCCGCTTCTTCCAGAGCGTTGCGTGATCCACCTCGAACCGATGGCGCGGCATCGCCCGGCCGCAAAGGGCGCAAAGGCCGCCCTGCCTGTCCCAAAGTGTCCTGAAATGTCCCGATTCTGGCGGCGTATGGCTCTGACTCACAGCCCCTCCGGGATCGCCCAGCCCCGCCGTGCGCAGGCTGCGAGCACCGTATTGCGGAGCAGGCAAGCAATCGTCATCGGCCCCACCCCGCCCGGAACCGGCGTGATGAAACCGGCCACTTCAGCGCAGCTTTCATAATGCGCGTCGCCCACCAGCCTTGTCTTGCCCTCGCCTTTCTCAGGCGCCGGGATGCGGTTGATGCCGACGTCGATGATCGTGGCGCCGGGCTTTACCCAATCGCCCCGTACCATCTCCGGCCTGCCCACGGCTGGCACCAGAATGTCCGCCGTTTGACTGATTTTGACCAGATCTGCCGTCTTGCTGTGAGCGATGGTGACGGTGCAGTTTTCGGCCAGGAAGAGGAGCGCGGCGGGCTTGCCAACGAGGATCGAGCGGCCGATCACGACGACATTTTTCCCTGAAAGATCAGGGCCCAACGCGCGTTTGGCGAGGATCACAGAGCCGACCGGCGTGCACGGGCGCAGGCCCGGCTTGCCAAGGCTGAGCCGGCCTGCAGAAATTTCCGTCAGACCGTCTACATCCTTGTCCGGATTGATCTTTTCGATGGCCGCATCGGCGTCGAGCCCCTTCGGCAGGGGCAGCTGGAGGAGGATGCCGTCCACGTCCGGGTCCGCGTTCAGGCGTTCAATGAGGCGTTCAACCTCTGCCTGGCCAGTCTCTGCGGGCAAACGGTGGTGGATAGAGACCATGCCGGCGGCCTCGGTCATCTTCACCTTGTTGCGGACATAGACCTCACTGGCAGGATCATCCCCGACCAGAACCACCGCCAGGCAGGGCTGCCCCGGAAGCGTGGAAACTGCAGCAGCTACTGCAGATCGCACATCCGCCGCCACTGCATTGCCGTCAATCTTTACCGCTGTCATCGCCCGCCAATCCGCTGATCCGGGCCGCGAGGTCGGGCGGCCCCTCGATTTCGAGGCTTTTTAGCCGGTTCTTGCCGCCCGTCACCACCCTGACGGCAGACTTCGGCAGGCCGAGCGCTTTTGCCACAAGGGCCTCAACCGCCGTGTTTGCAGCGCCTTCAGCGGGAAGCGCGCGGACGCGCAGCTTCAGGAAGGGGCGCCCGGCCTCGTCTTCAGACCAGCCCTCAAGCCGGTCAGCCGAGGCCTTAGGCTGGACACGCACGGTCAAACGATGACGCATCTTGCGACAATCCAGGACATTTCAGGACAATCCCGGACAGATCAGAACGGCACAAGACCATAGGCATACCGCGCGATGACCTGGCGCAGGAAGAAGATGATCAGCAGCACGACCAGCGGCGTCAGATCGAGCCCCTGCATCTGCGGGAGGAGGTTGCGGATCGGCCGGTAAACCGGCTCGGTCATCCGCTCCAGACCCGACCAGATGGACCGCACGGTGGGATTGCTCAGGCTGATGACGTTGAAGGTGATCAGCCAGGACAGGATCGCCTGGATGATGATGATCCAGGTGATGATGTTCAGGATCACCAGAATGACGTCGAGAATAGCGGCCATCGGCCCGGTCTCCATAACGCTGCAATGCTTGGGCCCGAGACTTAGGGGGCGCCGCGGCCTGAAGCAAGCGCAGGGATGCCGCGCGGCCTGTCTCTGCCCCGAGGCCCGCCCTACCCCGAGGCCCCCTGACCCGAGGAAAGGGTTTGGCAAGGGGTGGGGGGCGACATAGCTTGTGACAATACTGGGGCCGGGGACAAACCATATGGCAGACACCGAAACGCCGCTGCATCCGCTGACCTCGTTCCAGCGGGGCATGCTGATGCTGGCGACCATTGCCATGGGCGCGGGCATGAGCATCAACTTTGTGGTGGTTGCCCCGCTGACGCGCAAGGCGGGGCTGGGCGAGGTGGAGGTGGCGGCGATCCTGACGCTTTCGACGCTGCTCTATGCGGTGATGATCCCGCGCTGGGGCCGCATCGCAGACCGGGTGGGCCGCAAGCGCGTGATGGTGTTCTCGCTGATCGCGATGGGCGTGACCAATATGGCGTTCCTGTTTGCGCTGGAGGCGGGGCTTGCGGGCGTCATCACCGGAACATCCCTGATTCTGACACTGATCTTCGTGCGGCTGTGGTTTGGCTTGCTCACACCCGGCCTGCAACCTGCCTCGATGGCAGCGATGACGGACGCGACGACCATGCGCGACCGCGCCGCAGGGCTTGGCATGCTGGGCGCAGGCATGAGCATCGGCTCGATCCTCGGGCCAGCGGGGGCAGCCGCGCTGGCGCCGTTTGGCGCGCTGGCGCCGCTATGGGGCACGATTGTGTTTTGTATACTTGTGGGTGTGCTGCTGGGCTTTTCCCTGCCCCGGACGGTGAAACGGCCGCGGAATGCCACACGCCCCAAACCGCTGTCGATGTTTGACGCGCGGGTGCGCCCGCACCTCCTATTCCTCCTCTCCTATTTCATCGGTGTGGGGATGGTTCAGCAGACGCTCGGCTGGTTCATCGAGGACCGGTATCAGCTTGCCGGAGACAATCCGGCGGCGGTGGGGCAGACGGCGGTGCTGTATACGGGGATTGTGTTTTCCTGCATGGCGGTAGCCACGATTGCGGTTCAGTTCGGCTATATCTCAAGGGTGAAACCGGACCCGCGCAAAGTTCTGTGGGTAGGTTTGGCGCTGGTAGCAGTCGGCTATATTGCGGCGGACGTGTTCCACGCTTTCCCCATTCTGTGCGCCGCATTCCTGCTGATCGGGGCGGGTTCTGCGCTGGCGATCCCCTCGGCCAATGCGCTGGGCAGCCTGTCGGTGAGCCGCGAGGAACAGGGGGCGGCGGCGGCGCTGATGTCGGCCGCGCCGCCGGCGGGGTTCATCTTCGGGCCGTTGATGGGGGCGGGGCTTTACCAGGTGAACCATGCCCTGCCGCTGATTGCTTCGGCGGTGCTGGTGGGGTCTCTGGCGGTCTATGCGATGCTGGTGACGGCGCGAAAGCCGCTAGCGGAAAGCTAGCGGCCTCACAAGGCGCTACATCGCGCTGATGCCGCCATCGACTTTCAGTTCGGCGCCGGTGACGAGTTTGGATTCGTCCGAGGCCAGATAAAGCACGGCATAGGCGATGTCGTCGGGTTCGCCGACCTTGCCGAGGGGGACCTGGCGGGCGAGTTTTTCAAGGCCCTTTTCCTCGCCGAACATTTCCTTGATGCCATCCAGGATCGGCGTGTTGATGAATACGGGGTGCACGGAGTTACACCGGATCTGGCCGCCCGTCTTGGCAAGGTGGAGCGCGATGGATTTCGACATATGGCGCACCGCCGCCTTGGCCGTGTTGTAGGAGATATAATTGGCGCTGGCGATGATGCCGGCGATGGAGGAGATGTTGACGATGGAGCCGAGGCCATGGGCACGCATCAGGGGGATGGAATATTTGCATCCGAGGAAGATGGAATCGACATCCACCGCCTGAACTTTCCGGAAGCGCTCATAGGTTTCGTCCTCGACCGAGCCGAGGCCGCCGATGCCGGCATTGTTGACGAGGACGTTGAGCCCGCCCATCGCGTCATGGGCTTTCTGGGCAACCTCTTTCCAGTCGTCTTCGCTGGTCACGTCATGCTGAAAGGCGAAGGCGGTGCCCGCGCCATGGGCCGCGTTGATGGAGGCGGCGACCTTCTCGGCGCCTGCGCCATTGATGTCGGTGACCGTGACCTTTGCGCCTTCGCGGGCGAACATGCGCGCGGTGGCTTCGCCGAGGCCCTGCGCCCCGCCAGTGATGAGTGCCATTTTACCTGAAACGCGGCCCATGCTGTCTTCTCCCATATGTATGCTTCAGCGTGTTCCCTAGCAGGGCAAGGCAGGCGCGGCCAATGGCAAACTTTACCCTGAACGCGGCGGCGCGGACAAAGCGGGGCCGGCCCGCTGACGCTCGCCACGGCTTTCCATCTCCCAACGCCTGCGCAATCGGCCGACGCGCTCGGGAAAGCGGCCGAGCATTTCTGCGGCGCGCACCCGGTCAGTTCGGAAGTGGCGGAATCCCTGGCGCAGTTCGCACCAGGCGCAGATCAGAGCAACCTCGTCCCAATAGGCCAGCAGGAAGGGCCACACGGCCCGCTGCGTCACAGCGCCTGCTTCGTCGGCATAGTCGAGCCTGAGCTTCATCTGCTGACGGATGGCCTGCCGGACGATGGCGACATCCAGGCTGTCCTTCGGGCGCTTGCGGAGACTGACCGGACGCAGGCCGGAATCGACAATGACCGGTTGTAGCTCGCGTGGCACGGCGACCGTCAGCTTCGCGATCAGGTCGCGTGCGCCGCGCGCCAGCGCTGCGTCGCCGCGCGCGGCCACCCATCGCGCGCCGAGGACAGCGGCCTCCAATTCGTCCGCCGTCAGCATAAGGGGCGGCATGTCATACCCCTCCTCCAGAACATAGCCGGTGCCCGCTTCGCCACGGATCGGCACGCGCTGGGCAATTAGTTCGGCCATGTCGCGATAGAGCGTGCGCAAGGAGACCTCGAGTTCCTCTGCGAGTGCCCGCCCGGTGACGGGCGCGCGCTGCCGCCGGAGAACCTGGATGATCTGGAACAGGCGTTCGGTGCGTCTCATGAATTTGGTCCTACTGCCACCCTGCTGACAGCATGCTGTCAGCAGGGTGTTGCTATCAAGTCCCCATCGCAACCAGATGAAATGGAGACTGCCATGATGACGCTTTACGGATGGGGCCCGATGTTCGACTGCCCCTCGCCCAGCCCCTATGTGATGAAATCGGACATGCAGTTGCAGATGCTTGGGGTCGACTTTGACCGCGCCATTGCCGACCTCGACTCGGTATCGAAGCGCAAGGCGCCCTATCTGACAGATAACGGACTGCTGGTTCAGGACAGCAATTTCATTCGCGCGCATGTCGAGGCCCGGCTCGGCCGGTCGCTGCTTGACGGACTGGACGCGGCTGAACGCGCCGCCAGTTGGGCGTTCGAGCGGATGGCCGAGGGCCACCTGACCGGTGTCATGCTGATGGAGCGCTGGCTGAAGGACGGAAATTTTCACAAGGGACCAGCGCTGTTTTTCAGTGACGTGCCGGAGCCTGCCCGGGCCGGCGTGATGCAGGAGGTGCGCGATGGCATTGCCGCCACGCAGTATGAAAGCGGGCTGGGCCGGCATTCGGAAACCGAACGGCTGCAACTGGCTGCGTGGGACCTGGATGCCATCGCGGGCCAGCTTGCCGGGCAGGATTTCCTGTTCGGGGACAGACCGACGGCGGCCGATGCCAGCGTATCGGCAGTGCTGATCTCCTGCGCCACCGAGTATTTCGACACGCCGCTGACCAGCCTCGTGCGGGGGCATGGCAATCTTGTGGACTATATGGACCGCGTAACAGCCCGATACTTCGCGAAGAACCTGTGGCCCGCCCCCGAGCTTGTGTGACACCCGGCGTGGCGGGCAGGGCGTAAATCTTCCCGGCCCGCCAATCCTGCCGTTGGGCGAGATAGGTGAAATTTCAAACGATCCGTTCAGCGGGCACTTACCTTACCCGTGTTATGCGGGCGAGATGCCACGGCGCCTCATTTCCCTGCTGCTGACCGCCCTTGCGATCGCCTTTGCGTTCGGCGCGATGACGGCTGTGCGCTGGCCGTCCATCGTGATGGTGATGGGCTGGATCGTGACGGATGACGTGGCCGGGGGCCTCAAGGCCGTAGACTGGCGCCAGCTCGGCATCGCCCATGGCGGGGCCTATCTGCTCGCCGCTGTCTGCTACTACGCCGCCGCCGCCACGATTGCCGCACGCAAGCCGGGCGCTGTGCTCTGGTACATCATGGGCATGGCCGCCTCGATCCCGACGATTTTCCTGGTGCATTTTGACCCCGAATGGTGGCTGAACCCGAGCGCGGGCGAAGGCGCGATGGCGGGGCTGGCCGCGACAGCCGCGCTGCTGCTGATCGCGGTGTGGGAGCTGCGCTACCGCTCGCCGGAAGAACTCGCCGAGGAGCGCGAAATGCTGGAAGCCGCGCCCCCGCCGGTGGCCTATCAGGCCGCACCGGTTGCCACTGCGCCCCCGCGCAAACGTCCGCCGGTGTTCATCGCCGATGTGGTGGTGCAGCGCCAGCGCGCGATGTTCATTGCTCAGGCCCGCCGGAAGAAACAGCGCCGGGCCGAGCGGATGGCGGCGCGCTACGGCGTCCCCGATGAGGACGAAGACTAGATTTCGTTGCCGCCGCGCGCGCTTCGCCCTACCCTTCCGGCAACAAACGCCCGTGGGGAGGCAACACCATGCTGACATATCGCCGTATTGCGGGCCTTGTGCTCGCCATTCTTTCTGGCTGGCTGCTCTGGCAGGGGCTGGAGGGGGTGTTGCTGATGACCTCGCGGGGCAGTTCGCTCGCGCAGGCAGTTGACCTGCTGAATGGCTGGCGGTTCCTGGCGGCGGGCATCGGAATTATCGGCGGCTTGCTGGCCGCGGCGAATACCCGCTTTGGCGCGACCCTCTCCCTGTTGGGCACCTTGCTGTTTGCCGCGCTGTCAGCCGCCTTCATTCTGGCCGGGGCGGACTCCAGCATCTGGATGGATGAAGTTATCGGCGCAGCGGGGATGATCGTCCTGACGGGCATTCTGCTGTTTATCCGCAGACGCTAGGTCCAGTTTCCGGCCTTTGCAGATTGATTTTGGGGCAAGAATGCCTAGGTTGGCGCCAGATTCGCACCAGCCTTATCAAAGGAATATATTCCCATGGCAGACACCTATGACGTCGTCATCATCGGCGGCGGCCCCGGCGGCTACAATTGCGCCATCCGCGCCGGACAGCTTGGTCTCAAGGTTGCCTGTATCGAGATGCGCGGCACGCTGGGCGGCACCTGCCTGAATGTCGGCTGTATTCCTTCCAAAGCGCTGCTGCATACAACCCACCTCTTCAGCGCCGCGCAGAACGAGTTTGCCACCCTCGGCATCAAGACCGGCAAGGTGGAAATCGATCTGCCGCAGATGATGGGCCAGAAGGACGAGGTGGTTGAAGGCCTGACCAAAGGCGTCGAATTCCTGCTGAAGAAGAACAAGGCCGAATACATCAAGGGCAAGGGCAAGATCCTGGCCAAAGGCAAGGTCGAGGTGGCGCTGGCCGACGGCGGCACCCGCGTGCTGGAAACAAAGAACATCGTCATCGCGACCGGCTCTGAGCCTGCCACCCTGCCCGGCATCGAGATCGACGAGGAGCGGATTGTCTCCAACACCGGCGCGCTCAGCCTGAAAGCGGTGCCCAAGAAGCTCGTGCTGATCGGCGCGGGCGTGATTGGCCTGGAGATGGGCTCGGTCTGGGCGCGGCTCGGCTCGGAAGTGACAGTGGTGGAATATCTCGACCGCATCCTGCCGCCGGCCGATGCCGAAGTCGCCAAGGAAGCCGAGCGCACCTTCAAGAAGCAGGGCCTCGCCTTCAAGCTCGGCACCAAGGTGACTGGCATCGAGAAGACCAAGACGAAATTGAAAGTGGCTGTCGAACCTGCCAAGGGCGGGGCGGCCGAAACGCTGGACGCCGACGTGGTGATCGTCGCCATTGGCCGCAAGCCGTACACGGAAGGCCTTGGCCTTGAAGCCGTGGGCGGCAAGACCGACAAGCGCGGCGTGATCGAGGTGACCGATCATTTCAAGGTGGCAGACGGCGTCTGGGCGGTGGGCGACTGTATCCCCGGCCCGATGCTGGCCCACAAGGCCGAGGACGACGGCACGGCGGTGGCCGAACTGATCGCGGGCAAGGCCGGCCATGTGAATTATGACCTCGTGCCGAGCGTTGTTTATACCAGCCCCGAGATCGCCTGGGTCGGCAAGAATGAGGAAGAACTGAAAGCCGCCGGCATCGAGTTTGTGAAGGGCAAGTTCCCGTTCATGGCAAACTCCCGTGCCCGGACGAACCATGAGACGGTCGGTTTTGTGAAGATCCTCGCCGAAAAGGGCACCGACAAGATCCTCGGCGCGCATATGATCGGCGTCGGCGTGGGCGAGATGATCGCCGAAGTGGTCGTGGCGATGGAGTTTGGCGCGTCTTCTGAAGACATCGCCCGCACCAGCCATGCCCACCCGACGCTTTCAGAAGCCGTCCGCCAGGCGGCGATGGGCGTCGAAGGCTGGACGATGCAGATGTAACTTCTTTTCCAGAGCCCCTTCCCGGGGGCTCTGGAATTTTTGGCTTTGCAGCTCGTCATCGGCCTCGCCACGGATGCCAGCTTATCGCCCCGACTATGGCAGGTTTGCAATTGGAACTGAAACCGCATTCTGCATATTCAAGGTCGGTCGCATAATAGCGCAGGTCAAAGTCAAACTGATCAAAAGTCGCGGTTACGCCAATGTCCCACCAACTTCGATCTGAGCTCCGTTCTGTCTCGCGGTAACCGTACTCGCCGCTGAAGGCGAGCCAATCGTTGAGAGTATATCGGGCACCGGCCTCGGCCTTCCAGGACTGGCCTCCACCATAGGACGCTTCAGGTACGTACGCCATCTCTGCACGGACGATAACAGGACCTCGACGGCTTTGGAGCATGGTCTTCAATTGAACGAAGTCATACGTGGGGCCAGGCGGCCCCTGATCCGGAAAGAATGACCCCATCAATTCGACGGTTACGCGTGTGGCGTCCCCGCCCATCTCAAAGTAAGGCACACCGATATCCCAGTTATATCCGGCATAAACATCAATTTCGTATGAGGTCTCGGGATCGTAGTAGCCCGAATAATCGACGGTCGTGGCAAACGCGCCAGCAAAAAAATTATCTGGACGCCACCAATAGAGAGACGCTTGCGCAACTGGTTTTCCGGAAGAATTGCTCTGGCCGTCATACCTGTACTCTGTCGCGTAAGTAAGGGTTGTGTAGAGTTTGTCTTTCGGGGGTTTCAGATAAGGCTCCGATGACGGATCTTCATCTGCGTTAGCGATCGTCGTGCTCAAAATACAAAGGGCGATAACTGCCAGGCTTTTCATAGTGTCCTCCGTTACGAAGAACACTAGGCGCAGAGCGCTCATGCATGATATTGAAATCGAATCATGAGAGATATTGATACAACGAAAGTACGCCGCCTCGATGGCGGACTGTTGCTGATCTTTCGCGAGTTGCTGAGGCGACGGCGCGCCAGTGAGGTTGCCGACTATCTGGGCTTGTCGCAGCCGGCGGTTAGTCATGCGCTCGCGCGCCTGCGGGAACTCTTCGATGATCCCCTGTTTATACGGCGCCCTCATGGACTGGAGCCGACACGCCGCGCGCTTCAGCTCGCCCCGCAGATAGAGGCGCTGGTGCAGCTCGCCGATGCAGCATTGAGGCAGGATAACAAGTTCGATCCGCATACAACAAATCGACGCTTCGAATTGTCAGCCCCCGATTTTGCTGCTGCACATATAGCACCGGCACTCATGAAACAGCTCAGCAATGCCGCCCCTCACGCCGGGTTTCATATACGCTCCCTGGGAAATGAAGCCGCGCAAGGTGCGGTCAAGAAGGGTGAGATCGATCTGGCCATTGGGCGCTTTGGATCTCATTACCCGGGAGTCATTCTGGAGCATCTCTATGAAGACCGCTACTGCGTTGTGGTTCGCCAAGGACACCCAACTTTCAGACGAAAGATTTCATTGGAACAATATATGGCAGCTAGTCACATACTTTCGCTGGCGCCCGGAGAAGGTGGCAAAGAAGGTGATACCGAGAATACGGCAAACCTGCGCTTATTGGCCGTAGTCCCCAGATGGCTCCTCGTGCTCACACTGGTCGGCCAAAGCGATGGCGTTGGCACGGTCCCTCGCCGGCTGGCCGAACGACACGCAGACACGCTGGGGCTCACCATTCTCAATGCGCCCTTTATTGGGCGCAAACTCAATGTTTCCGTCGCAACGAGAGCGGGTGAAACTGACGAAGGCACCGCCTGGTTTCTGGAGCAAGTCCGGCAGAGCTGCCGAGATGGCTAGTTCGTTATCAAACCCCGATGAACCGCGCTTACGAAGTGGCATCGGGAAAGCGAAGAATACACTGCCGGGTCAGTTCGCCTGCAAAACACATTTTGGAACTACTCCCTTTACCTGCCCCGGCGGCATGTCAGCTTATGACAGCCGGGGCAGCGCATGGCAGCCGTGCGTAGCTGTGTTTTACCGCGCTTGGCGCTGGACGCAGGCGCCTTGCCCTCTTACTTTGGGGGCCATGTATACTCACTTCGGAGCCGGATGGATGATCAGGCCGCTGGAAGCAGCGGACATCCCCGAATGCCGTGACATCTTCACGGATTGCCTGACGGATATGCCCTGGCGGGAACGCCACCGGGGGCAACACCTGGCCTTGCGCCGGGCGCTGGAAACCCAGCCTGCCTGGGTGGCCGAAGAGCCCAATGCCGGCATTGTCGGCTTTCTGACGCTGCAGGTGCCGACGGACTATGTTGACCATCTGTTTGTGGACCGTGACTGGCGCTTTTGCGGCGTGGCGCGCGGATTGCTGGAAGTGGCCCGGCAGGACGCGGCCGGCGCGCTGAGCCTGGATGTGGATTCTGAAAACATGATTGCGCGGCGCGCCTATGAGGCGCTGGGCTGGCAGGTTGTGGCCAGCACCGGCGGCTCCGGACGGGCGCGCCAGATGCGCCTTGTCGGCCCCTGAGGGGATGACATCTGCCACCCCGGATACGGTTTATGCCGCGCCTGCCGAATGGGTCGCACGGGGGGCGGGCGCGCAGGGCAATCTCTTCCTGACCGGACGGGCCGGCACGGGCAAGACCACGCTGCTGCGCAAATTCCTGGCCGAAGCCGGCGACAAGGCCGTTGTTCTGGCGCCCACGGGCGTGGCCGCGATGAATGCCGGCGGGCAGACGATCCATTCCTTCTTCAAGCTGCCACCGCGCCTCGTCGAGCCGCAGGACATACGCCGCCTGCCCAATGCCAGGGTTGTACGGGCGGTGGAAACAGTGGTGATCGACGAGATCTCGATGGTGCGGGCCGACATGCTGGACGCCATCGACCGCAGCCTGAAACTGAACCGCGGATCGAAACGGCCATTCGGGGGGGCACGGATGATCCTGTCAGGCGACCTGCACCAGTTGCCGCCGGTGGTTTCGGCGCAGGAGCGGCCCATCCTGGCTGACCGGTATGGCGGCTCCTATTTCTTCAATGCGCCGGTTTTCCGGGAGGCGGAGTTTTCGCTGCTGGCGCTGAAACATGTGTTCCGGCAGGCAGAGCCGCGCTTTCTGGCGCTGCTCGGCGCGCTGCGCTCAGGCCGGGTGACGCCTTCGGATGAAACCATCCTGCAGGGGCTGGTCTCCGGGCGCTCGGCGGCGGATGCGTCTGACACGCATGTCGTGCTGACGCCGAACAACGCCAACGCCTTCCGCATCAATCAGAGCCGTCTGGCGAGCCTCAAGGGGGAGCGGAAGATTTTCCCGGCCACCGTTCAGGGCCAGTTCGACGAAAAGAGCTATCCAACCGAACTCGACCTTGAACTGCGCGTCGGCGCGCGGGTGATGATGATCCGCAACGACCCCGAGGGGCGCTGGGTGAACGGCACGCTGGCGCATGTGGCAGGCTTTGGCGCGCGCTCGGTGATCGTGGAGATTGCCGGGCGGGCCTATGAGATCGACCCCGTGGCGTGGGAGAAATACCGCTACGATTTCGAGATGGACACCAAGAAGGTGAAGCGCGAAGTGGTCGGCACATTCAAGCAGATGCCACTGCGGCTCGCCTATGCCGTGACCATTCACAAGGCGCAGGGCCTTACCCTCGACAAGGTGTTCATCGACTTTGATTCTGGAATGTTCGCCCACGGACAGGCCTATGTCGCCTTTTCCCGCGCGCGGACACTGGAGGGGCTGGAAATCTCACGGGCATTGCGCCCGCGCGACATTGTGCTCGACCGGGAAGCGTTTGCCTTCGGCGAATTGGAAAAGATCGACGAGACGCCCGCCTATCTGTTGGCGAAGTTCCGCAAGGATGAAGGCGTGCTCGTCTAGGCCAGCCGGCGGATTTCATCAGCCAGATCGCGTTCCTTGTCGGTCACGATTTTCTCAAGGACGCGTACACGCTCCTTCAGGCGGTTGATTTCCTCGCGCATGGCCAGCATGTCTGACTGGCTTGCCATGTCGGCGGGCGCATTTTCCCGTGCCTTGATCCAGGTCTTGATAAGCCCGGCGCCAACCGTGATGGCGACAATGGCGATAACCATAGTGAATGGGTCCATGTGACGCCTCCTTATGCGCAGATAGGGTTTGTATAATGCAGGATTGCGTTTGCCGCCAGCATCAGCCCAGACATCAGCCGAGACCGTCTATATCGCGGCGCAGGCGCCAGTCGCGGTCGGTGATGATCTGTTCCAGCGTGCGCACGCGGGCGTTCAGGCGATCGATGTCCGCGTCGCGAGTATCCGGGCGGCTGTGCGCCGCGCCGCGCTTCGTGCCTGACCGGAAAGCCAGCCAGAAAACCAGAGCGCCGATGAAGAAGTAAAAAGCTGCTGCCATGAGGGCCTCCCGCCTTATTGATATTCAATATGTGGGGAAGACCGGCCCGTGTTCAAGCAAAATTGAACGCGGTGGCCATTATTTTTTGGGAGTAGCCGCTTTAACGCCCGGTCGAGCCGAAGCCGCCTGCTCCGCGTTCGGTCTCGCCGAGCTGGCCAGTCTGCGACCAGGCAAGGCGGGTGACCGGGGCGAGCACGAGCTGGGCAATGCGCTCGCCGCGCTGGATGGTGAAGGGCTCTGCGCCGAGATTGATCAGGATGACTTTGATTTCGCCGCGATAATCGCTGTCGATGGTGCCGGGCGTATTGAGACAGGTGAGGCCGTGCTTGGCAGCGAGGCCCGAGCGCGGGCGGACCTGGATCTCGTAGCCTTCGGGGATCGCAACCGAGAGGCCGGTGGGCACCATGGCGCGCGCGCCAGGCGCGAGCACCACCGGCTCGCGGTCTGGAACGGCGGCGCGCACATCCATCCCGGCCGAACCCGCCGTCTCGTAAGCAGGAAGATCAAGCCCGGCAAAATGGGGCAGCGGAAGCACTTGAACAGTCACAGCGATCATGAAGCGAGGCGTGGGGAGACTCTGCGGAGGAGTCAAGCGGGGCTTACTCCGCCGCCAAACTCAGGTCATCTTTATCGCTACCGAAAGCCTCGGCGATCTTTGCAGCGAGGCGGGTGCTGACGGTTTCTTTGGCCATGCGGGGCCAGCGGTCGATGCTGTCACGGGTGATCAGGGCGATCTCGTTTTCGAGGCCGCCCATGACATCGCCGGAGACATCATTGGCGACGATCCAGTCGCAGCCCTTGCGGGCGAGTTTTTCCTGCGCGTGGCGCTCGACCTCATGGGTCTCGGCGGCAAAGCCGATGACGAGCGTGGGGCGCTTTTTCTTCTTGTGGCTGATCGTGCGCAGGATGTCGGGGTTTTCAGCGAGCTCGATGGAGGGGGCCTTGCCCTCCCCTTTCAGCTTCAGCTTCTTGGTGGCGGCTTTGCCCGGGCGCCAGTCGGCGACGGCGGCCACGGAGATAAAAATATCCGCTGGCAGAGCATTTTCGCAAGCGGCGAGCATCTCGCGAGCGGTTTCGACCTTGACCAGCGTGACGCCTTCCGGGGGCTTCAGAGAAACAGGCCCGGAGACGAGGGTAACTTTTGCGCCTTCGGCGGCAAGAGCGGCGGCGATGGAATAGCCCTGCTTGCCGGAGGAATGGTTTGAGATGTAGCGGACGGGATCAAGCGGCTCGCGTGTTGGTCCGGCGGTGACGAGGGCGTGGCGGCCGGCAAGGCGTTTTGACCGGGGGCGGAGCATCGCTTCGATCTCGGCAAGGATGCGGGGCAGTTCGGGCAGGCGGCCGGGGCCGAACTCGCCGCAGGCCATCGGGCCGATATCGGGCTCCATCACCGTGACGCCGTCGGCGCGGAGCTGGGCGATGTTGCGCTGGGTGGCCGCATGTTGCCACATGCGGACATTCATGGCGGGCACCATCAGGACGGGCTTGTCGGTCGCCAGAAGCGCGGTGGAGGCAAGGTCGTTGGCATGGCCGTGCACGGCCTTGGCCATCAAATCGGCGGTGGCGGGGCAGACGACGAGCAGGTCAGCCGAGCGGGAGAGCTCGATATGGCCCATCTCGGTTTCGTCCGTCAGGCTGAAAAGGTCTGTATAGACCTTTTCGCCGGAGAGGGCAGCGACGGAGAGGGGCGTGACGAATTCTGTGCCCGCCTTGGTGAGGATGACGCGCGCGCCGATGCCGCGCCGGCCGAGCTCACGGATAAGCTCGAGGCTTTTATAGGCGGCAATGCCGCCGCCGATGACGAGTAGGATGCGTTTGGCGCTCATATATCCGCTATATCGGGTGTTACTGGCCGCGTTTCTAGCGCAAAAACCTTGCCGGGCCGCCATTAAAACCCGGCGAATGCGCGCGCCGCCTCAACCTTCCGGCAAGGTTTGGCGCCTCAATCGCCGACGCGGATGATGCGGGCCTGGGTGGAACCGGAAAAGCCCTTGCGGTCGGAAACCTTGATGACGGCGCTCTGCTGGGACGAGGCCCCTTCCCGGCGACGGATGACGACTGTGGTGGCCATTGGCTCGCCGGGGCGGGCCATGTGGATCACCTCGCGGGCGGGGCCCGCCTCGGCGCAGGGGCCGGTGATGATGATGACGCCGCCTTTGCTCATGTTCGAAACGTCAAGCTGGGCGGCCTTGCTGCAATCCCCGCCGGCGAGCGGCTGGGCAATGGCGGGCGCAGCGAGAGCGATCATGGCGGTTAGGAGAATTGCGAGCTTCATCGATCCGGCTCCCTTCTGGTGGCGGAGCCTGAGAAGGTAACCGAAGTCTTAACGCGCAGAAGCGGTTACGCCTCTCACGGGAACGCCGCAGCGCGGCGAGCGCCACAGCCGCGAGAAATTCGCCTGAACTCAAGCCTGCTTGGGTTTCAGCTGGGCAAGGAAGGCCAACCCTTCCGCCGTTTGCCCCTCCCCGGTGGCTTTCTTCGGCAGATTTTCGCAAAACTCGACGAAGGGGAGCTTCGACTCAATACCGAACTGTTCCTCGAGCACAACAGCTTCGGGATGGTCGAGACTGCCGATGGTGACATATTGAGAGGCCGTTGGCCGGTCATAGGTGAAGCCGAGCGGCGTGCCACAATCGGGGCAGAAGGCGCGGGCGGCGAGATTAGAGCTCCAGAACACCGGCGGCGTCGGGCCGGCCCAGCGGAACTGGTCCTTCGGCGCGCCGACAAGGGCGGCGAAGAGGCCGCCCGTCGCGCGCTGGCACATGCGGCAATGGCAGACATGCCCCCATTTCAGCACGTCCATCTCATAGCGATGCTTTCCGCATTGGCAGCCGCCGGTGTAAGCCATCATCCAATCCTCCCCGGACCGGAAAAATGCACGCGATAGCAGGGGCAGGCAAGACGGCTCAGCCGGCTTTCTGAATGACCCAGGCAACGAGCCCGGAAAGCGCAACGACCAGCCCGAACCAACCCCACCAGGGCGCAAAGCGTTCGCGCGGTGGCGGCGGGGCGGGTTCGGCTTCGAGGCTTTTTTCGAAACGGTCCATCACTTCGGGCAGGCGTTTGAGGCGGTTTGTCACTTCACGGACATTTTCCGAGATGAAGCGCGCTGCCCCTTCCGGCCCGAAATTGCGGCGCATCCAGGCCTCGATGACCGGCTCGGACGCGTTCCAGATATTGTGGGAGGGATCAATGGCGCGGGCGACGCCCTCAACCTGAACCATCGTTTTCTGGAGGAGGACGAGTTCGGGGCGGAGCGCCATGCCGAACGTGTGGGTGTAATCGAAAAGCTGGAGCAGCACGCGGCCCATCGAGACTTCCTCAGCCGGGCGGCCGAAGAGCGGCTCCCCGATCGAGCGCAGCGCCTGGGCAAAGTCGCCCACTGACTGGCTGGGCGGCACATAGCCCGCCTCGAAATGCACCTGCGCGATGCGCATATAATCGCGCTTCAGGAAGCCCCAGAGGATTTCCGCCAGAAACCGGCGCTCGATGACGCCGATGCGGCCGATGATGCCAAAATCAACCAGCGCAATCGTGCCTTCGGGCGTCAGGATGGCGTTGCCTTCATGCATGTCGGCATGGAAGACGCCGTAATTGATGGCACTGGCGAGGAAGCCTTGCGTGATATCGTTGGCGAGTTTCTTGCGGTCGATGCCGGGCTGATCCATGACGCCGGGCGCCGTCAGCGGCGTGCCCTCGATCCATTCTGCCGTCATCACGCGCTTGCCCGTGCGCTCCCAGTCAACCTTCGGGACACGGAAGAAACCGGTCTTCTGATAGATCTCGCGCATTTCGTCCGCCCCGCCTGCTTCCAGGCGCAGGTCGGTCTCGCGTAGCATGGCGCTGGCGATGGTCTCGGTGAAGGCGACGGGTTTGAGGCGGCGGCTTTCGGTGGACACACCTTCAATGGTGCGCGCGGCGCGGCGCATGGCAGAAAGCTCCAGCGTCAGCTGGCGCTCGATCCCGGGACGGAGGATCTTCACCGCGCGGTCACCATCTGGCAGTGGCATACGGTGGACCTGCGCGAGGGAGGCGGCGGCAACAGGCTCAGAGAGACCCGGAAAGAGACGCTCTGCCTCGGCGGCGCCAAACTCTGCGGCAAGCGCGGCGCGCGCCTGTTTCATAGAGAAAGGCGGCAGCTTGTCTTTGAGGCGGGAAAGATCCCCGGCGACCTCTGATCCGAACACATCGGGCCGCGTGGCAAGGAACTGGCCGAGCTTGATATAGGCCGGGCCGAGACGTTCGAGCGCATGGGCGAGCCGCTCACCGGGGCGCCCCTTCGCGCCGCCGCCAAACACGCGCAGGATACCGCCTGCAATGCGCGCCGGCAGCGGCAGGCGCGACTGATACTCGCCCGGCAGCACCACATCATGACGCGCCAGCGACGTGCCCGCGCGGATCAACCGGCGATAATCAGACAACATGCCCATCTACTGCGCGCCTGCCCGTTTGGAACCAATCGCGCAGGCTGCGCGTTTGATATCGAACTGTATCTTCAGGAGACGAAGAAAAATCATGTCTACATCCCCCTCATCCAACAAGCTTCTGTACTTTATTGTCGGCATACTCGTTGCTGGCGCTATCGGTTTTGGCATTTACTACTTCACCGAAGGCCCCGGTGGCGAGGACAAGATCGAGATTTCCATCGGCGAAGACGGCATCAAGATCGACGGAAACTGAGACACAGGCCATCAGACCGCCCAGCCGAAATGCAGGGCGGCGATGCCGCCGGAATAATTGGTGACGGAGACCTGGCTGAAGCCTGCGCCCTCCATTTCAGATTTGAACGTCTGCTGATCCGGGAATTTCCGGATGGACTCGATCAGGTACTGATAGCTGTCGCGGTCGCTCGCGATCAGCTCGCCGAGGCGCGGAATGACGGCAAAGCTGTAGCGGTCATAGGCGTCCTGCAGGATCGGCGCTGTCATATGGCTGAATTCGAGCACAGCGAGGCGCCCACCGGTTTTCAGCACACGGCGGAATTCCTTGAGGCCCGCGACCCGGTCTGCAAAATTCCGGATACCGAATGAAACGGTGACCACATCGAAACTCTTGTCCGGATAGGGCAGTTTCTGACCGTCCGCACAGACCCAGCTCAGCCGGTCGCCCCATTTTGCGTTATCGCTGCGCGCCTTGCCCGCTTCGAGCATCGCGTCGTTGATGTCGGAGACGATGGCGGTGGCCGCGCGGGTATCGCCGCGCCGCTTGCCGGCCTTGTCCGCCAGATCGAGGAAGGCGCGCGCCAGCTCGCCCGTGCCGCCGGCCACATCAAGATGGCGCTCGCCGGGCTGGGGGTTGATGCGGTTCATCGCATCATGCTTCCAGAGCCGGTGGACGCCGGCGCTCATCAGATCGTTCATCAGGTCATAGCGGGAGGCGACCGAACGGAAGACGCCCTTCACCCGGGCGACCTTCTCGGTTTCCGTCACATCCTCGAAGCCGAAGGAGACGATGCGTTCTTTGCTGTCCTGACCGGTCATGGCTGCCTATCTTACCTGCGTTAGCCTTAGCGTATATGCGATAAAGATGCCTGAATTACCTGAAGTCGAGACAGTTCGCCGCGGACTTGCCCCCGTCATGGAGGGCCGGCGCATCCTGAAGCTGGAACAGCGCCGCGCAGACCTGCGCTTTCCCCTGCCCGAGCGCTTTGCCGAGCGGGTATCGGGCGCCCGCATTGACCAGCTCGCCCGGCAGGCGAAATTTCTCGCCGCGCACCTCTCCACCGAGGAAGTGCTGGTGATGCATCTAGGCATGACGGGGCGGTTTACGATTGGCGGCCAGATGCCGGGGGAATTTCACCATGGCACCGGCGGGATCGCCGCGCATGACCATGTGGTGTTCCATATGGAGGGCGGGCAGACCGTTACCTATAACGACCCCCGCCGGTTTGGCTTCATGGAGCTCTGGCCGGCCGCCACTTTCCTGGCATATCCACGGTTAATGACGATGGGGCCTGAGCCCCTCTCCAACCGCTTCTCCCACGCCTATCTGGACGAGGCATTGCGCGGCAAGGCGGCGCCAATCAAGGCTGCCCTGCTGGACCAGAAGGTGATTGCGGGGCTCGGCAATATCTATGTCTGCGAGGCGCTGTTCCGCTCGGGCATCTCGCCAAAACGACTTTCAAAGACCATTCCGGGGCAACGCGCGGCGCGGCTGGCCCCGGCGATCAACGGCGTGATTGCCGAGGCGATCGAGGCGGGCGGATCGTCGATCTCCGACTTTGCCGCCACCGATGGCGCGCTCGGCTATTTCCAGCACCGGTTTGACGTCTATGACCGCGAGGGACAGGCCTGCAAAAGCTGCGGGACGGAGATAAAGCGGATCGTACAATCCGGGCGCTCGACATTTTATTGTCCGAGCTGTCAACGTTAACACTCAGCTTTCAATGCCATCTTCTTCAGCGGCGCGCCGAAGCCCCCCGCCACAAGCCCTGCCAGCAAAGGCGGGGCCGGCCAGAGGCGCAGCATCGGGGCGGCCAGCCGGTCGCGCAGCCAGGGCGTGAGCGCGCCGTCTGACTGATAGACCGGCGTGAAGGCCCAGGTCATCAGCTGGTAGAGCCGGACATGGCCGGCGCGGATCTTCAGGAAACGGCGCAGCGCGGCGGCAATCCGCGCCTCGCCGTGCAGCGCATGGGCGAGGGCATAGGCGTCGAGCAGCGCCATGTTGGCCCCCTGCCCAAGCTGGGGGCTGGCCGCATGCCAGGCATCGCCGATATGCACGAGCCGTCCTTCCACAGCGCGGGGATGCGTGCGGTGGCGATACCGGGCGAAGGTGAGCTGGTCATGATCCGTGATCTGATGGAGCAGCGCTTCGGTCTCTGGCCACAGATGGCACGCGGCATCCTTCCAATGCGAGAGTGGGGTGGCGCGGAAAGCCTCATATTGGTCGGCGCGGATCGACCAGAAATAGGTCAGGCTGTCGGGCGCGCCCGCCGCCGCTCGGCCTGAGGGCATCACGCCCGCCATCTTGCGCGCCGCTTCGTAGCGCTGCTCCAGCGCTGCCCGGTCAAAGGCGCTGGTCGCAGGCCAGGGCAGCGTTGCCCAGAGCGCGCCATAAGCCAGTTCCTCCCTCGGCGCAGACGAGAGCGGCGAGCGCACACCGAGCGCGTCGATCACGAGGTCATAGGGCCCGTGTAAGCCCCCGCCGGCATCGGTCAGCGTGCCGGCGCCCGCGTCGGCTGAGATCATCCGTGTGGCCGGCACGAGGCGCGCGCCCGCTGTCACCGCCGCCTCCTGAAGCAGGCCGAACAATGCGGCGCGCTGGATGCCGAGACCGGCGAGACCTTCCCGCAGCGCGCCATAGCGCACATCCAGCACCGCCCGGCCGGTATCGACCGAAATGCCATGCAGTCGCGCAATCGGCGTACCGAGTGCCTCTGTCTGCGCACGCAGACCCATGGCGCCGAGCACGGCGAGCCCCGTCTCCTGCAGCATAAGGCCCGAGCCGACCGGCCCGGCCGCTTCAAACTGGTCAAACAGGGTGACGCGGTGGCCTTCCCCGGCCAGCAACGCGGCAGCGGCAAGCCCGCCAATCCCGGCTCCGGCGATACCTATGCTGATCTGCTGCGCCATGTGCCCCACCCCGTTTCCCACACGCAATACAGGCAGGATCATTCAGAAAGCCGCGCGGCAAGGCAACCCCCGGCCACTATTGGGGAATACGGGTATCTCTCGCATTGAGATTGATCACGACCGAGCGCCCTTCCTCCTTCGGGGTCAGGATCAAGTGTCCCCGGCGTCGGTCTATCTGCACACGGAAAAGCGAGAGCAGGTCCAGGCCGAGCAGCATGACAGGTTCGTCCCGCAGGCCAAGGTCGTCAAACATGGCAGGATCTGCAATGACCATGTTAAGTCTACTGATGTTGAAGCGGGCAACCGACAAGCGCTTTACCGAGGCAACCGAGACAGCCAGAGAGCCCCCGGTCGCGCCTTGCAGTCTCTGGGTTTTATCATCGTCCCGCTGCGCCTTTGCCGCGCGAGCCATTTCGCTGTTGATGAAGCTGAAGGGCGAACCGGTATCGATCAGCGCCCTGCCTTTGACACCGTTTATGGAAATGTCTGTAAACATCAGCCCACCCTCAATTGTGAGCGACCCACGGCCTGAATTGCCGCTGCTGTTCTGAGGTCGTCCATCATATACGGAAAAGCGGCCCGCTGGAAAATCGAAATCCAGCACATCGCCGCCAAAAGAGACTGCCGGAATGACCAGTGAGGCGCCGGGCATCGGTTCGCGATTGTTATAGGCGGCGGCAAGCTGGAGAACCCACACGTTATCGTTGCTGATCGAGCCGATCCGTATCAAGGGAAACTCACGCTGCCCCAGGAGGCCAAACACGGGAACCCGAATTTCATCCGCAGGCGGCGCGTCTATGCCGGCACGCTGGGCCGCCCGGCCATCAATCATGGCAATCGTGGCAGCGGTATCAATAATGGCCGGTATTTCGGGCGTGCCGTTCACGCTGATCGGTGTCAGGATATAGCCAGCGTCATTAAAGGTCAGCGGGAAAATAAGGCGGCCAGCCGAAGCATCGCCCGGCAGGCAGAGACAAAGCGCTGCGGCCGCCACGGCGCCAAGCCGCGCCCAACCGCCAATCGGTATCGCGCCGAACATCGGCAGATCCTCCCATGCCCTTTCCGGGCCTTTTCTTTAGGATGCCACAAAAGCGGGTTTTCCGCCAGAAGGCTCAGACCATACCGCCATCGGTGGGCAGGCCGAAGAGGATGCGGCCGGTGAGTTCCAGCGTGGCGGGCGCCGTAACGATATGCTGGGTGATGGCATGGGCATCGCGGAACCGGCGCTGCAGATCGCTGGCTTCAAAGAGAGCCGCCCCGCCGCCCAGATCATAGAGCGTGCGGCAGATGTCGGCGCCGGTGCGGGTCATATGGGTGCAGGCAAGGCGCAGATCGGCGCGCGCTTCCATCGGGATGGCGCCCTGCCCTTGCGCAATTGTCCAGACACGGCCGATCTCGGCAAAGAGATAGGCCCGCGCCGCGCGCCACTCGGCCTCACACCGGGCATAATCCGCCTGCACCGCCTGGCGCTCGCTCAGCGTCTTGGACGAGCCCTGGCTTTTCTTCACGGTGGCGAGGGCGTGGAAAGCATCCAGCGCGCCGCGCGCATTGCCGAGCGCCACAGCGGAGACGCCGAGCGCCAGAAGGCCAAAGGCAGGAAACTTGAACAGCGCGCCCGTCTCGCGCGGGGCATCGGCCACCAGCGACACCGAGCGCCCGCGCGGCACGAGAATATCCTTCACCTCGATATCGCCCGAGCCTGTGCCCTTGAGGCCCATGACATGCCAGGTATCGTGAAGGGTTGCGTCTGAAGCCGGGAACACCATCATCCGTGTATCGGGCGCGCCGCTTGAGAGGCGCTTCATCTCGCCATTTTCCCAGACCGTGCAGCCCCCGCAGAGCCAGCTGCAATTGGCCGAGCCCGAACCCCACTGCCAGCGCCCGGAGACGCGGTAATGCTCCCCCTCCACCACCGCCTTGCCCATCGGCGCGAAGACCCCGCCGGTGATCGTCATCGGATCGCCGTAGACTTCGCTTGCGTATTCGGAGGCCATATAGGCCGCGTTCAGCGCCGTCGTTGCCGCGATCATAACGCACCAGCCGGCGCTGGCATTGGCCCGGGCGGCGGCTTCTGTCACCTCGACGATCTCACCCGGGCTGAGCTCCAGCCCGCCAAAGGCTTTGGGCGTGACCATCCGGAAAGCGCCGGTGGCGGCGAGCTTTGCGGCAAGGTCTGCCGGCAGGCGGCGGACCTCTTCCATCTCGGCCGCGCGAGCGGCGAGTTCGGGCAGGAGCGGCTGGAGACGGGCGAGCGGCGTTGGCATGGATCAGTTCTCCTGGCGGGCAGCGGTGTAGATGGTCTCGCCTTCCTTGATCGTTTCAAGGATGCGGATCGACTGCATGTCTGCCGGATCAATCGTCAGCGGATTATCTGAAAGGATCACGAAATCAGCCTTCTTGCCCGGCGTGATCGAGCCTTTATCGGCCTCCTCAAAATACTGACGCGCCGCATTCAGGGTGACCGCGCGCAGGGCGTCCATCGGGCTGGCTCGCTGGCCTTCCCCCAGCACCTCACCCGACCGCGTTTCCCGGTTCACCGATACCCAGAGCAGCCGGATCACATCGGGCGGCACCACCGGGGGATCATTGTGGACCGTATACGGAATGCCAAGCGCCTTGGCGGCGGCCAGAGGGCTGATGAACGCCGCGCGCTCCGGCCCGAGAATGGCGTCCCTGTGCCAATCACCCCAATAGAAGGGATGCGCCGCGAAGAAGGAGGGCAGAATGCCTGCGGCCGCCATCTCTTCAAGCTGATCTTGCCGGGCAGCCTGGGCATGGATGACCACCGGGCGCTGGTCTTCGCCCGGATGGGCGGCCATCACCGGCGCCATCATATCCAGATACTGATCAATCGCCCGGTCGCCATTGGCATGAGCAATGATCTGGATGCCGCGTGCATAGGCCTGCTCGAACAGGCTGGAGACGCTCTGATCGCTATGAATTCTGTAGCCGGAATATTCTTCCGGCTGGCCGGGGGCCTGCGTGGCATAGGGCTGCGTCAGCCAGCCGGTACGCCCTTGTAGCGAGCCATCGAGCAGCAGCTTGATGCCCGCAATGCGGAAGCGGCCGTCATAAGTCCTCGAGACGGCGAACTCCTCAGGGATCACACCGCCATTCTGGAAGAGCTGATAGGCAACGACATCAAGATAAAAATCTCCACGCGCGGCAACCTTCTGCAAGTCAGTGATATTCTGCCCCTGCGCGGCGCCTTCCTGCGCCGTGGTGAGGCCATAGCTGGCATAGAGCTCCTGCACGGCCTTTATTCCGGCAAGGCGCTGGCTTTCTGCCGGTTGCGGCAGATGTGCGTAGGCGAGATAGAGCGCGGTTTCTTCCAGAACGCCATTGGGCGTGCGCCCATCGCTCTGCCGGCGGATAATTCCGCCATCGGGATCAGGCGTGCTGGCCGTTATGCCGATCGCTTCAAGGCAGAGCGAATTGCACGCCGCCAGATGCGCCGACGTATGCATCAGGAGGATCGGCTTGTCCGTGGAAACGGCATCAAGATCCTCCCGTGTCGGATGGCGCTGCTCTGCCAGCAGGGAATCGTCATAACCCCAGCCCATGATCCAGGGCGCATCGGGATGGGCGCGGCTCCAGACTTCCAGCTGCGCCTGCAGTTCGGGGATCGAGCGGACAGGGCCGGCGGGCGGTGGCTGCACATTTGCCATACCGGCCGTCTGCGCCATCATGGCAAAATGGCCATGTGTATCGATGAAGCCGGGCACCAGGACCGCCCCGCCCAGATCGCGCAGGCGGGCACCGGCGCCGGCTGCGCGGCTGACCTCTTCGCGCGAGCCCACCGCCAGAATCCGGCCATCGCGCACGGCCACCGCTTCGGCCTGCGGCAGGGCCTCATCAACCGTAATGATTTCGGCATTGAGAAAGAGGGTGACGCCCTCGCCGCTGGCGATCTTCTGCGGCGCGGCACAGGCGGCCAGAAGCAGGCCTGCAGCGGCCAGCCGGCACCAATTCTTCAGATCCGCACTGAATGGCATGGCTTCTTCTCCCTGATATTATCTTCTTTTGCGCAAACCATCGGCCCATCCGGCCATGGATGGCAAGCCCGCGCGTGCGGGCTGGGTCTATTTGCCGGTCAGCAGGGCGTGCAGCTTTGCCGGCGCGGCATGGCGCCAGGAGAGGGTGAGGGCTGAGCGCAGGGTGGCGAGGTCGCACACAGCCAGGCGAATGGAGGTCGCCCCCTTCTCCCCCCATTTATTGGGCACGGGGAACAAGATGTCCGGCTCGGCGGCGCACAGCATCTGCTGTTCTTCCGGCGTCAGGAACAGGTTGGAAAACTCATGATGGGGCGGCAGCGTGCAGAAAATCTTGCCCTTGGGCGCATCCACCCGAAAGCTCGCCCAGTCAAAATGTGGCCGCTCCATCGCGCGGGGCAGTTTCAGCGCCTCGGCGCGGAGCTGCTCCGGCTTGATCATATAGACAACGCGCCCAGGATTAGCGCGACCAGCAGCGTCGACATCAAAATGAAGAAATAAATACTGTCGAGCGTCAGCACGCGGAGCACTGAGGTGAAACGCCCGCGCCCATAGACCACCCGGTTCAGCCGGTAGAGATACCAGTTGGAATAGACCAGCAGCGCGAGCGTCACCCAGCCCGCCCCGACCAGATAGGACGCCATCATGCCAAGCGCCATGGCCAGAAAAAGCGCCGAATGGAAATGCAGCGACACGATCAGATGGTCAAAGAACAGGAATTGCCGGCGCCAGAGATAGACCAGCGCCAGTAGCAGCGCATAGACCGGCAGCATCACAAACATGAGGCGCGGAATCCATTCCCGTGTCGCATCTTCCAGCCGTCCGGGATTGTCCATCACCTCGGCAAAGCGCGCCGCTTCCTCATCGCCCTGCGCGCCGGCCTCGCGGACAGCATCCAGCGCTTCCTTCGGCATGAAGCCGGCCCAGTCGTCTTCTGGCAGCGCAGGCGTTTCTTCTTCCCCTGGCGGCGTAGGCGGCTGCGGTGTGAAGGCAGTCGGGCCGCGCCTCCAGAGCGTCTCGACCTCGTCGAGCCCCCTTATTGCATCCTTATACTCTTCCTCATCCATATCCCCGGCGGTATAGGCCTTTTCGATCTGGTCGCGTGCCTCGCTGAAGTTCTGCGCGCCTCCGGGAACAATCGACAGGCCCTGTCCCATCACCAGCGGCAGCAGCACGAAGAAGACAAGCGACGCGAGCACATAAAGCCGGAAAGGCGGAATGAAGCGGGCGCGCTGGCCGTCAAGATAAGCGCGGGTCACCCGGCCGGGACGGAATATGAGCGCCGGCAGCGTCCGCGCTGCGCGGCTATCGAGCGAGAAGAGCGTTTCCAGACTTTCCCCCAGAAGGGCCCAGAAAGGCCGGCGCAGGCTTTGCGCGCTCTGCCCGCAATCATGGCAGAAATCCCCGGCCAGAGGCGCGCCGCAGTTCAGGCAATGGGTTCCGGCAGGCTTTCCTCTGGCCGCTTTGAGGCCAGAGGCAGCGTCTGCCCCGGCATGCTCCATCGCCGTATCAGCGGCTTCTCCAAACGAGTCGCTCATGTCCAGTCCTTCTGGCTCAGCGGAACACTTTCGGCTTCTTCGCCATGAAGCGCCGGGTTGCCTCATTGTATCGCAAAGCTCGCCCCTCTGGCGCAAGCCCATAGGTTCGCTCTCGCAGGAAGGCCATCAGGTCGTTGCGCTTTCCAGCCGCCTCCAGCAGGGCGGGGCTCAGCGTCTCGCCTATTCCGACCGTCAGTGTCTTGCCCATGCGGCGGCGCACTTCCCGGAAAACCAGCGCCAGGCGCAGCTCCAGCGACAGATGCGAGGCGATCTGGAAGAGGCGCGAATTCTGCCCCTCGAAGAAAACCGGCGTCACCGCCGCGCGGCCATGAGTAATGAGCTTCGCCGTGAACGGCTTCCAGGTGTCGTCCACCGCCAGCGGATCAAACGGGCCGGGCGTGGTCGAAACCCCGCCTGCCGGAAACACGATCACGCAGCCACCCGCCTTCACATGCGCCAGCGCCGCCTTGCGCATCGTGATGTTTGCTGTGACCGCCTCTCGCGTTCCGGCAAAATCCACCGGCAACAGGAACGGCTTGGCTTCGGGCACGGCATCAAGCACCGAGTTTGTCAGCACCCGGAAGTCCTGACGCCTCTGGCCGATCAGCCAGCTTATGACGAGACCGTCGAGCACGCCAAAGGGGTGGTTCGCCACGATTACCAGCGGGCCATCTGCCGGAATGTCAGCGAGGCGCGCTTCGTCAAACAGGATCGTCAGTTCCAGAAGGCGGATGGCGGCTTCGAAGAAGCCGGTCTCGCCAAGTTCTCCGGCGCGGTAGCGTTCATAGAGGCGCGCGAGTTTCGGCTGGCCGGTAGCGCGCTCCACGCCGCGCACCAGCATGCGCTTCAGCGGATCGTTGAAGTACGCCGCATAGGAAAGTTCCGGCGCGGCCTCTCTCATCTCAAGCAATAACTTTGCTCATAGCAGTATCGGCTAGTGATAGGATCAGAAGCTCTCCTGATTCGATTACTTTCAGTGCATCAGCACTTAGAACTTTTTCACCATGAACAGCGCGATTGCAGGCGGACAAAATACTCTTGATAGCTTCCGCCTCTATTTTTCTTAGTGCCTCCGCTTTAACAAGCATAGTGACCAAGAAGCTCAAAGAGCTAGGTTTTGATACTGTAATGTCATAAGCTTGCGCCAAGTTTCTCAAGGTAATTTCAAAATCTATTCTTAGGCCGGCTAACGCCAAATTGGGATCAGATTGAGCAATGAGTTTATAGCGCTCAAAATCAAACCCCCCTGGCAATTCCGTCAAACCAGCTCGTTTGAGTTCCGCATTTAAAACCCACCCTACTCCCGGAGGATCGGGAATTGGCACCGCCTGTCCGGCCGCAACCGCACGCTCAGTGGTTTGTTCAACTTGTTCCGCAGTTGCTGAAAACTCGGCTGAAAACCCAGGGGCATTCCATTTTATCAATCTTCTGATCAAGAAAACAAATTCGTGCTCAAACATTCCCACCAATAAGATTATCGTCAACGGCCAAACCAATACCTTGATGTAGTCCAGAACGAGACGAGCAATTTCGATGTCTTGGTCGGTCATCAAAGCCGCCACATGCGTGCCAGATTGTTCTTCTGCATATCCGATGATCCGCCCACGATCGGCATGCCGAGCAGATCGCGCAGGTTGCGCTCGATGTCATAGGCGTCCGACAGGCCATAGGCCCCGATCACCTGCTGGCAGGCGAGCGCGATTTCAACGCCCGTATCGGCCACATAAAGCTTCGCCATCGCCGTTTCGGCCGAGCAGGGCTGGCCCGTACCGGCAAGCCAGGCCGCGTGATAGAGCATGTGCCGGCAGGCGGCGAGCTTTGTCCGGGCCGTGACGAGTTTATGCGCAATCGCCTGATGCTGGCCGATGGGCTTGCCAAACTGCACGCGCTCCCCGGCATAGCGCCAGGCCTCCTCCAGCGCCGCCCGGGCAAGGCCATAGGCCACAGCCGTGATCTCGATCTTCTCGACATCCAGCGCGCGCCCGGCAAGGGCGTCCCAGCCACGGTTCCACTTCTCCGGCCCGCCCACGATGGCGCTTTCGGGCAGACGCACATCATCGAGATAGACATCCATCGAATGGGTGTAGCGCAGGTTTGCGTGCTCGATGGCCTGCATGCTGACACCCTCTGCCTTTGTGGGCACAAGGACAAAAGTGAGATTTCCATGTCGCGCGCGCGCATCGCCCGAGCGGCAGAGACAGTAGATGTAATCGGCCCAGTCGGCGCCCGTGCACCAGCGCTTGGCACCGTTGATGACGATCTCGTTACCATCGCGCTCCACGCGCGTCTCCACGCTCGGCAGATCGCCGCCGACATTCGGCTCCGACAGGCCATAGGCCAGGAAAAGCTCGCCCCGCGCGAGCTTCGGCAGCAATGCCGCTTTCTGTTCTTTCGATCCGTTCTCGGAAATGTTGAGCCCGCCATAGAAGGCGGCGTGGATGTAAGGCCCGGCCATGCTTGGCCCGCCCTGGCAGAGTTCCTCGATCACGGCGGCGGCGGCGTAGATGTCCTCCCCCTGCCCGCCATATTCCTCGGGGATGGTGAGGCCGATCAGGCCCATCTCTGCGATCTCACGGAAGAGGCCCCGGTCCCAGGTCGCGGCCTTGTCCCATTCCCGGCGCTTCTCGCGCGGCATCTTGTCGGCCACCCAACGGGAAAGCTGGCGGCGGATTTGCGTGACGTGGTCGGGTTCTGCGGCAAAACTGGTCATGCCAGATCAATAAGGAAGTTGCCGCAATCTGGAAGAGGTATCTGAGGCATCCGGGCAAAAGGACACGTTTCGCGGACTGGACATGGAGATTTGTTCTCTTTATGTTCCAGACGTGAGGATACCATGCGCAAGCCGACCGGGATCGAATCCCTATACATTGATTTCGATGCGTTTTTCGCAAATGCAGAAAAGCTGCTCGTGCCCGCGCTGCGCGACCGTCCGGTCGGCGTCGTGCCCCTGCCGTCCGAGCATACAAGCCTGATTGCCTGCTGTTACCAATCGCGCCTGAGCGGCGTGAAGCGCGGCATGAGCGTCGCCGAAGCCCGCTCAGCCTGCCCGGACATTGCCCTCGTGCTCGCCCGGCATGATGAATATGTCCGCCTCCACCACCGCATCCTCGAGGAGATAAACCGGCATCTGCCCGTAAGGCGCGTCTGGTCGATTGATGAGATGGAGTGTGACCTGCTCGGATCAGAGCAGCAGCGTGGCCTCCAGATCGCGCGCCAGGTTCGCGACGGGCTGGCAGAGAACATTGGCCCGCTGCTGACCCCGTCCATCGGACTTGGCCCCAACCAGTTCCTGGCCAAGGTGGCTGCGGAAATGGAAAAACCTGCCGGGCTCACCCTGCTGCACCCCGAAACATTGCCGGAGCAGATCCTCCACCTTCCCCTGACCGACCTGCCCGGAATCTCCAGCCGCATGCTGGCGCGCCTCCATGTGGCCGGCATCACCTCAATGGCAGGGCTCTGGGCAACCTCCCCCAAACAGGCACGGCACATATGGCGCAGCGTAGAGGGTGAACGCCTCTGGCTGCAATTGCATGGCTATGCGGTCTCCCGGCCAGAGACCGTGCGGCGGATGTTCGGGCATGGCCGCGTCCTGGCGCGCGGCTGGCAGACGCCTTCCAAGGCGCGGGAATGCCTCCGCCTGCTGACGGCCAAGGCCGCCCAGCGCCTGCGCCGGGAAGGCTATACCGCGAGCGCAGCAGACATCTCCCTCAAGACCTCAGATGGCACATACTGGTCCGGCACGCAGAGCTTTGCCCCTTCCCGCGATGACCGGACCTTCCTGCAAGCGGCAAGCATCCTGTTCGATCTCGGCGCTGAAAAGCTCAAAGGCGCGCGGTTCCAGAACATCTACGTCATGCTGCACGGGCTCCGCCGGCCCGGAGAAACAAGCGGCGACCTGTTTGAACATGGCGCAAGCCATACAGACCGTCAGCGCTGGGAACGCATCACGGATACAATGGACAGTCTCAACACCCGCTATGGCGGCGGCATCATTTCACTCGGTATACGCACAGAGCTTCCCGGCGGATATGCCGGAGCCAAAATCGCCTTTGGCAGGGTGCCAGACCTGAAAGATTTTGACGCGCCTGCCCGCCCCCACACCAAACGCGTCCCCCATCCAGAAAGCTGAAGGCAGCCGGCGTCAGCGCTGGCCAATGTCATCAAGGCTGAAGGGCGTGGACTGGTAGGTCTGGTTGATCCAGTTGCCGAAGAGGAGATGCGCATGGCTGCGCCAGCGGTTGAGCGGCTGGCGGGTGGGGTCGTCGCCGGGGAAATAGCCGAACGGCACCTGGATCTGCTTGCCCGCTTCCCGGTCGCGCTCGAATTCTTCCTTCAGGGAGAAGGAATCATATTCGACATGGTTGAACATGTAGAGGCTGCGCCGGGCGCGGTCTTCCATCAGGCAGGGGCCGGTCTCATCACTGTCGATCAGTAGGCGGAGGGCCGGACGTTCCAGAACATCCTCCCGGCGCACTTCGGTCCAGCGCGACACGGGGATGGCAAAATCATCCGAAAAGCCGGAAAGATAAGGCGACGCCAGATCCAGATTGCGGTGGCGGAATACGCCAAAGGCCTTCGCCTCCAGCTGGTATTTCGGCAGGCCATGGAAATGATACGCCGCCGCCATCGCGCCCCAGCAGATATAGAAGGGCGAATGCACATGCGTCTGCGTCCAGTCGAAAATCTGCGTCAGCTCATCCCAATAGGTCACCTCTTCAAACGGCATCTGCTCAATGGGCGCGCCGGTGATGATGAAGCCGTCAAACTTCCGTTCCCGGATTTCTTCCCAGGTCTGGTAGAAGCTGATCAGATGTTCCTGCGAGGTGTTCTTGGGCGTGTGCCCGCCCACGCGCGCCAGGGTGAGTTCCACCTGCAGGGGCGAGGCCCCGATCAGGCGGGCGATCTGCGTCTCGGTGCGGATCTTGTTGGGCATGAGGTTCAAGAGCGCGATCTGCAGCGGGCGGATGTCCTGGCGCACGGCGTCCGTCTCGCGCATCACCGCAACGCCCTCTTTCAGCAGCGTTTCACGCGCGGGCAGCGTATCAGGAATCCGGATCGGCATGGCTCAAACATCCTCTTCGGCCCGCTTCAGGTCCAATAAACAAAGCCGCGATTGAGGGGGAAAGGCAGGCCCGGAACGCCGGACTATCCTGCATCTCGGCCCTTTAGCGACTTGTTTAACGTGGCTGCAAGCCGGCCGGCCAAATCACCACGGAGGAGGATTTAGTACGGGTAGGGCGCGGCGTCAAATCTTCCTCCTTCCCCCTTGGGAGAAGGGGCTTTTCACTCCCCCGTCAGCTTCGCCGCGCGGCGCTCCTTGAAGGCCGCCACGGCCTCTTTCCGGTCGCCAAGATAATTGGAGACGCTTTCCCAGCCGATGGAGGCGTCCATCAGCTGCGCGGCCAGCGCCCTTAGAGGGATGTTGGCGGTGGTCTTGGTCCAGCGCACGGCCCATTTGGGGTTCGCCATGATCTTGCCCACGATCTCGTCGACCTTCGCGTCCAGTTCACCGGCGGGCACGGCATAGTTGATCAGGCCGAGGGCTTTGGCTTCCTTTGCGTCCAGCAGGTCGCCCGTCATCAGAAGCTCCTTCGCCTTGGCAAAGCCGATCAGCTGAGGCCAGATCAGCGCGCCGCCGTCCCCGGCAACCAGGCCGACCTTCACATGCGGATCGCCGATCTTGGCGGTCTCATCGGCAATGATCACATCGCAGAGCAGCGCAATCGTCGCGCCAAGCCCGGCGGCCGCGCCATTCATCCGGCAGAGGATCGGCTTTTCCATCTGCAGCAGCGTCACCACGATCTGCTTGGCGTCCCAGCCGATGGCGCGGAAACGTTCAGGATGGGCAATCTGCTCCTCGAACCAGTCAAAATCCCCGCCCGCGCAGAAGGCCCTGCCCTTCGCGGTAAGGATAATCAGGTCGCTCTCGGTATCCCGCTGCAGGCAGTTGAAGACCAGGGCGAGCTCTGTATGCATCTGCTCGTCCACCCCGTTTACCGGGTGATCAGAGGTGATATAGGCGGTCAGCACACGCCCCTTCCGCTCAAAGGTGAAGCGCTCCCATTTATCTGCAGTGATGTCGTAATGCGCGCTCATCTTTTCCTCCGGCCTGTTTTGCCGCCACCCTAGTTTCCACCTCCCGCCCGGCAAGTCATAAAACCTGGCCCTCCCTTCCCGGCCGCCCTTATTTTCCCCCTAATCCGGCCTTATCTCCCGGAACGAGACGACAGGAGCGCGCGTGAGCAAGCCGGCACTACAGGATTTCCACGACACTCGAGATCCTCTCCATGTCACGCTGGAACGCACGCTGGCCGCAATCGACACGCCCACCATCACCCTGCGTCGCCTGTTCGACCTGATCGGCGAACAGGGCCTGCTCTTCCTTTGCGCGCTGCTGGCCATTCCCTTCCTGCTGCCGGTCTCCATTCCCGGGGTCAGCGGGGTGTTCGGGCCAGCGATCATCCTCATCGCCGCCGGGATCACGGCCAACCGCATGCCGTGGTTGCCCCGGCAGCTCGCCCGCAAGGAATTCAACTCCGAAAAACTCAAACGCACGCTCCAGCGGGGCCTGCGCCTCGTGATCCGGATCGAGCGCGTCGTCCGCCCCCGCCTTAAGGGCATCACCGCCGCCGGCCTGCCCGCGCGGCTGAATGGTATCGCGATCATCTTCGCCGCGGTGCTGCTGATGGCGCCTTTCGGCCTTATCCCTTTCACCAACACCCTGCCCGCCTTCGCCATCCTGCTGCTCTCCATCGGCATGTCCCAGCGGGATGGGCTGGTGGTGATCGCCGGCTACCTGTTCATCCTCGCCACCCTGATCTATTTCGGCGTGCTGGTCTGGCTCACGCTTCAGGCGGGTCAGGGCCTTTTCGGTTTCTTCAGCGGCTGACAGGAGTTTCCCCATGGCCCGAGACACACTCTTCCTCCTGCCGCCCGGCTTTGAAGCCAATGGCCAACGGGAATTCTGCCCCGAATGCGCTGAGATCTGGGGCGTCCTCGCCTGGTATCCGGCGCTGAAGGAAACCGTTGACGTGGTTTATGTCGGCCTCGACCATCCGCGCGGGCCGATCGCCGGCCTGCTGGGTCCGGGCAAGCACAACGCGCCCACCCTGGTGCTCGCCGAAAACTCGCCCCGCGCGTCCGGCGTCACCTACAGCCAAGCGGGCGGCCACGACTACCTCCCCTCCGCCCGCCTGATCGCGCGGCATTTTGCCGGGCTCCACGGCACACCGATGCCGCGCGGAGGCTGAGCGCGCGGCCTCTTGCCTCCCGCCGCGTCAGGGGTTCCTATCTTCCGGAAAAGCCAGAAATGCCCCGGAGGAAACCCATGCCCGCCCAGCCCATCAAGACCCGCATCACCGACATGCTCGGCATCGAGAAGCCGATCATCCAGGCGGCGATGGGCTGGATTGCCCGCTCGCAGCTCTCTTCAGCGGTCTCCAATGCGGGCGGCATGGGCATCATCGAAACCTCTTCGGATGAGCTCGATGCCATCCGTGAAGAGATCAAAAAGATGAAGACGCTGACCACTAGGCCCTTCGGCGTGAACGTCGCCCAGGCCTTTGTCCGCGATCCGAACATCATCCCCTTCATCATCGACCAGGGCATCAAATTCGTCACCACCTCGGCCGGCGACCCGATGAAATACACCGCCACCCTGAAGGAAGCCGGCCTGACCGTCTTCCATGTCGTCCCCTCGCTGGCCGGCGCCCTGCGCGCCATCGAGGCGGGCGTGGACGGCCTGATCGTGGAGGGCGGCGAAGGCGGCGGCTTCAAGAATGCCAAGGATGTCGCCTCGATGGTGCTGATCCCGCAGGTCTGCGAGGCGGTCAACGTGCCCGTCGTCGCCGCAGGGGGCATCACGGACGGGCGCTCCATGGCAGCCGCCTTCGCGCTCGGCGCCGAGGGCGTGCTGATGGGCACACGCATTCTCTCCTGCGCCGAAAGCCCGGTTCACGCCAACTGGAAAGACGCCATCGTGAGCGCCGACGCCACCGACACCGTCTTCCTCAACCGCGCCGGCCCCGGCCCTGCCCTGCGCGCCCTGCGCACGACGCGCACCACCCGCCTCGAAAAAGAGGGCAGCCCCAATATCTTCGGCGAATTTGCCGGCACGCAGGACGTCTATTTCGGCGGAAATCTGGAGGCAGGCATCGCCCTCACCGGCCAGGTGGCCGGGCGGATCAAGGAGGTCAAACCCGTCGCCCAGATCTTCGAGGAAACCCTGGAAGAGTATCACCGCATTGTCGCCGCCCTGCCGCGCTGAGCGGGATTATACGCTGATCGGGCCAGAATCAGGGGCGAAATCGCCCCTTTCTGCCCGTATCACTGGAATTCTGCGCCTCTGGCGGCTAAACCCCCTGCAATCTTCATTGCCAGAGGAAGCATGATGAAAATGACAGATGCTCTGAAGGGCGGCGCCGCTGCTCTCGTACTCGTTGCCACGGCTGCCTGCGGCGCCCCGGACGCAGCAAAGCCCGAAACCGAGATGGCCAGCCAGGCCGCGTTGCCGGAAATCACCATCACGGACGCCGAGCTTGAGGGAAACCCCTTCCGCGCCGAATGGACCGGCCCCTATGGCGCGCCGCCGTTTTCCCAGATCTCGGACGAGCATTTCATGCCGGCGGTCAAGAAGGGCATCGTCGAGATGCGCGCCGAGATCGACGCCATCATCAGCAATAAGGAAAAACCGACCTTCGAGAACACCATTCTGGCGCTCGAACTGTCAGGAAACTCCCTCACCCGCGTCATCCGTGTGTTCAGCAACATCACCAACACCGATACCAATGACACGCTGCGCGCGCTGGAAGGTGAAATCTATCCGATGCTCACCCGCGAGCAGGATGCGGTGACCTTCAATCCGGCACTCTACGCCCGCGTGAAGGCGGTGTATGATCAACGCGACCGTCTTGGCCTTGATGAGCAGGAAGCTCGCCTTCTGGAACTGACCCACCGGAATTTCGTGCGCTCAGGCGCCGCCCTTCCGGCAGATGTGCAGGCAGAGATCGCCAGCCTCAACGCGGAAATCTCCAGCCTGACCACCCAGTATGGCCAGAACCTTCAGAATGCGAACAATGCCTACAAACTGGAAATCACCGATCCGGCCCGCCTCGGCGGCCTGACGGAAGACTTCAAGAACGCCATCAAGGTTGAAGGCCAGCAGAAATGGGCCGTCGGTCTCAGCCGCTCCTTCTTCGAAGGCTTCATGTCCAGCGCCGAAGACCGCGAGCTGCGCAGCCAATTGTTTGATGGCTACCGCACGGTGGCCTCCTCCGGCGAGTATGATAACGGCCCTCTCGCCATCAAGCTGGCCCAGCTTCGTGCCAAGCGCGCCGAGCTGATGGGCTATCCGAGCCACGCACACTATGTGCTGGAACAGCGCATGGCGCATACGCCCGAGGCGGCGATCGAATTCCTCCAGAAAGTTCTCGAGCCCGGCCTTGCCCGCGCCGAAGAAGAACGCGCCGACATGGAGCAGATCGCCGGTCACGAAATCCTTGGCCATGACTGGTGGTTCTACTCTGAAAAGGTGCGGGCCGACCGCTACGCCTTCGACGAAAACCAGCTGCGCCCCTATTTCCAGCTCGACGCGACCTTTGACGGTGCGTTCGAGGTGGCCTCACGCCTCTTCAATATCTCGATCGAAGAAGTCGACGTAGAGGGCTGGAACCCGGTCGCCCGCTCGTATGACGTCAAGGACGCAAAGACCGGCGAACATCTCGGCCTCTTCATGGTCGACATGTATGCCCGCGACAGCAAGCGCGGCGGCGCCTGGATGAGCACCTATCAGGCCTCCTCCGATATCAACGGCGAGCGGATCCGGCCGATCATCACGAACAACATGAACCTGGTAACGCCCGCCGAAGGACGGCCCACGCTGCTCTCTCCGACAGAAGTGGAAACGCTCTTCCACGAGTTCGGCCACGGTCTGCACGGCCTTCTCACCCAGATCCGCTATCCGAGCTTCTCGGGCGTCTATGGTGGCCCGGACTATGTTGAGTTCCCCTCCCAGGTGATGGAACATTGGTGGAGCCAGCCGCAGGTGCTCGCCATGTATGCGCGCCACTATGAAACCGGCGAAGTTATCCCCCAGCAACTGGTCGACCGCATGAACAAGGCGTCGACCTTCAATCAGGGCTTCAAGACGACCGAGTTCATCGCCGCCTCGCTGATCGACCTTCACTGGCATATGCTGTCCTCGGAGGAAGCCGCGAAGATCACCAGCGCGCGTGACTTCGAACTGGAAGTTCTGCGCAAGTACAACATCCCGGAAATCATTGAGCCGCGTTACCGCTCGACCTATTTCTCCCACATCTTCGCCGGCGGATACTCGGCCGGTTACTACTCCTACCTGTGGGCAGAAATTCTGGATGCGGACGGATTTGATGCCTTCCTGCAATCTGGCGATATCTTCAATCCGGAGATCGCTGCGAAGCTGAAGAAGTGGGTCTTCGAATCCGGCGGCCTGCGGGAGACAGATGAACTCTACCGCAATTTCCGCGGGTCTGATCCGGGCATCGAGCCGCTGCTGCGCAATCGCGGCTTTGGTGAGCCCTCCCCTGCCGAAGGCTGATCTTCGCTCCTCAGGTGCCCAAACAAAAACCCCGCCTTTCAAGGCGGGGTTTTTTCGTATCGGCAGGATAGTCCGAAAGCGGGATCACCCCCCGACGACGGGGTCCTTGCAGATCAGTGACTTGATCTCGTTCTCATTGCGGGCCTTGCGCAGGCCGTCGCGAACCGCGCTCTGGCGGAAGAAACGGCTGACCTGCGCCAGGGCGCGCAAATGGTCCGCCCCCGCCCCATCCGGCGCCAGCAGCATGAAGATCAGATCGCACGGCCGGTCATCAATGGCTTCAAAATCAACCCCGTGCGCGAGCCGCAGGAACCCACCCACCGGCGCGGAAAGCCCCGGTAGACGGGCATGCGGGATGGCAACGCCCTCGCCCACACCCGTCGAGCCGAGGCGCTCGCGCTCCATCACGGCGTCTTCAATCGCGCGCGCACCGATGCCCGTCGTCTCGCTCAGCGCTTCGCACAGGACATGAATGGCCTGCTTGCGGCTGGTCGCCTCGTGAAAGGGGATGATCGCCCCACCTTGCAGCAGGGCACTCAGATCGGTGGCCATCTATCGACTTCCGTAGCGAAGCGCTTAGTTCCGGGGTGTGTTGGCAGGGTCTACCCAGCCAATGTGCCCGTCCGGGCGGCGGTAGACCATATTCAGGCCCTCATGGCCAGCATTTCTGAACATGAGTGCCGGGACATCCTGCAATTCCAGCTGCATCACTGCCTCAGAAACGCTCATTGTCCGGATCTGGACCTTGGTTTCGGCAACCGTGAGGGGAGCTTCACCGACCTCCATTCCCGTATCTACTGAATCTTCAGCCTCATCATCCCTGGACTGGATCAGGATTTCGGCCGCAACCTCTGCTGGAAGGGCGGGCTGGCCGTTGGTGTGGTGATCCTTCAGGCGGCGCTTGTAGCGGCGCACCCGTTTTTCCATTTTCTCAAGGCTGGCCTCAAGCGCGGCATAGGGGTCGCTCGCCTTGCCCGAGGATTGCAGAACGATGCCCGAGGGCAGGTGTACGTTGCAATCTACTTCCACAAACGGGCCCTGCTGGGACACGAACACATTGGCGTCTCCCGTCCGGCTGAAATATTTCGAGACCGCCGCTTCGAGGCCTTCCTCAATTCGCCCTCGCAGCGCCTCACCCAATTCCATATGCCGGCCGGTGATCTGAATCTGCATGGGCGTCTCCTTTGCGTGTGACCATAAGAGCTATCCTGAACATAAGTATGCATCAGGAAGGTACCAGTGGCGACTCCCTTCCGTAAGGCGCCGCCACATCTGTCTGAAATCTAATGTGTTCCTGTAGCGCCCGCTCTAGGGAGTTCCCCTGAGGGCTCAGTCCGCCCGCCGGGCATAACCATGCTTTTTGAGCAGGCCGCGCATCTGATGATAGGTCAGCCCGAGCGCTTCGGCGGCCCGGCCCTGATGGCCGCCAGTGTCGGCCAGCGCGCCATCGATCAGCTGCATCTCGAAGAGGCGGACGGCATCCTCAAAACCGCGCGCCGGGCTTTGTGGCCGCTCGGCGGGCTGAAGCTCGGCAGAACTGGAGGGGGTTGATGCGCCCATGAACACGCCAACGCCGTTGGCGTTTTTGCCCCCCTCGTTGGAGGTTTCGTTGGAGTTTTTTGCCGCGTTTTTCGGCCGCCAGGGAGAGGCAAAGGGATCAAGCGCAGACGGCTCAAACCGCACCTGTTCATGCGGGGCCGACAGCAGCGCGCGATGGGTCAGCCGCTCGGCAAAATTGCGCAGCTCCCGAATGTTGCCCGGCCAGTGCCAGGCCTCGATCGCTTCGAGCGCAGAGGGCGCGAATCCAGGAAAATCCTGAGCCATTTCAACCGCCATCCGCCGCGCAAAGAACTGCGCCAGCAGCGTCTTGTCGCCATGCCGCGCCCGCAGCGGGGGAAGTGTGATCACGTCAAACGACAACCGGTCGAGCAGGTCCCAGCGAAACTTCCCCGCCTCGGCCAGCGCTGGCAGATCGGCATTCGTCGCCGCCACGATCCGCACATTGGTCGAGAGCACCTTGGAGCCGCCAACCCGTTGAAATTCCCCATATTCCACGATCCGCAGCAGCTTTTCCTGCACCTGCTGGGAGGCTGTCGCGATCTCGTCGAGGAAGATCGTGCCCCCATCGGCCATCTCGAACCGGCCCCGGCGCATATCGGTCGCGCCGGTAAAGGCGCCGCGCTCATGCCCGAACAGCTCAGAATCCAGCAGCGTCTCCGACAGGGCCGCGCAGTTCACCTTGATGAAAGGGCCTTCCCAGCGCTTTGACAGGAAGTGCAGCCGCTCTCCGACAAGCTCCTTGCCCGTGCCGCGCTCGCCGATCACCAGTACAGACCGGTCCAGCGGGGCCACCCGGCTCGCCTGCTCCAGCGCGCTCAGCCAGGCGGCCGATTCCCCGATCAGTTGAGTGGTGCGTGGCTCCATGAGGTCTATTTAGCCAATCTAACTAGTGAAATCTACTAATCAGATGGTCTATTTGATCTTTAATTTGCTAACGCGATCCCTCGAAAAACTTTTTTATCGTTTAAAATCAATGATCTATGAAATTAATTCCAAACTGGCACAGCTCTTGAAATGATGAGGCCATCAGGGCGACGGGCGTTGCCAACCCCTCCAGACCAAGGACGAAACAGAAATGAGCTACCAGGACGATCCCTACACACCCCGCACGGACGCTGGCCGCTTCGGCCGCTGGCTCGCTTCGCGCCGGGCGGAGACGTGGATGTTCTTCGCAGCCGGCGTGCTCCTCGGCGGCCTCTTCTTCTGATCTCCAGTAACGAAAGGATTTACCCATGGGTCTCTTCTCCCGTCTCGGTGACATCATCAACTCCAACCTCAATGCGATGCTGGATGGCGCCGAAAACCCCGAAAAAATCGCCCGCCTGATCATCCAGGAAATGGAAGACACGCTGGTCGAAGTGCGCACGGCTGCTGCCCGCGCGATGGCCGACAAGAAAGAAATGGAGCGCGAAATCGCTCACTTCACGGCCACCCGCGATGACTGGGCGGCCAAGGCCGAGCTTGCCATCGACAAGGGCCGCGAAGATCTTGCCCGCGGCGCGCTGATCGCCAAGCAGAAATGCGAAACCGAAGCCGAGCGCCGCCACAATGCGATGAAGGTCGCCGAAGAAGCCTTTGAGCGCCGTCAGGAAGACCTGACAAAACTCCAGGCCAAACTCGACGAAGCCAAAGCCAAGCACCGCGCCCTCGTGATGCGCCGCGAAGCCGCCGAGCAGCGTATCCGTATGCGCACCCAGATGTATGACGGCCGCGCCGATGAAGCGATTGCCCGCTATGCCCATCTTGAGCGCAAGGTCGACGAGATGGAGGCCTATGCCGACACCATCCGCGGCACCGAGCCGAGCCTGGCTCAGGAATTCGCCGAGCTTGAGCAGAACGAGTCCATTGAGAAGGAACTCGCCGCGCTGAAAGCCCGCAAAGGCAAGGCGCCTGTGAAGAAGTCGGAGGGCTGATCAATGGTATTCTCGCTGGTCTGCCTCTTTGGCTTTCTTGCCGTGATCTGCACGCCGGGGCTGATTGCTCAGGCGCGCGCCGAACGGGCCGCCGCCGGAGGTGATGAGTAATCATGAACGAGGCCCTCATCCCTCTGATTGCCATCCTCGCCCTCTTCGTGGTGCTGCCGGGCATGGTGTTTCATTACATCACACTCTGGCGGCGCCAGAAGACCCTGCAGCCCGATGATGAACGGATGCTTGAGGATCTCTGGCGCTCTGCCAAGGCCATGGAGCGCCGGATCGAGACCCTCGAATCGCTGCTCGAAGCCCGTGACGCAGCGGCCCAGCGCCGCCCGCCGCGCCCCACCCACACTTCCCTTGACGATTAAGGAGACAGGAAATGTCCCGCCCTTACGACCCCTACACCTCCCCCAACCCCAAGCGCTTCTATCGCTCCCGCCAGGACAAGGTCATTGCCGGCGTCTGCGGCGGGCTCGCCGAGCGGTTTGGCTGGGAGCCGGTTCTCGTCCGCGTACTGTTTGTTCTGGCAACCCTCTTCTTCATGGGCCCGATGGCACCCATCATCTATATCGTTATCTGGATGATCACCCCGCGCGCGCCGATCGGCTATGGCTCGATGAGCCCGGACGAAGACGCTTTCTGGCGCGGCGTGCAGGACCGGCCACGGGCCACCTTCGGCACGATCAAGTACACCTTCATGGACCTCGATGAGCGCCTGAAGAATATCGAACGCACCGTGACTTCGGATGAATGGCGCCTTCGCCAGGAATTCCGCGACCTTGAAAAAGGCAACTAACCGGGCAGATCGCCCACACACAACCTACTCCGTCCAAGGACCGGAACGATGAAACAGGGGCATATCGTGCACAACAACTGGCTACTCGGCGGTCTTGCCGTCGCCATTCTCGCCGCCACCGTCATTCTCAGCACTCTCGCTGGCGATGTCTCTCTGGAAGTTGCCGGAGTCTCGATGAGCCTGCAACCTCATGAGAATGGCGGCGTGCGCGTCTTCTTCGTACAGGCGCCCTGAGGCGTCAGCGAGCTTTCCTCAGACGCCGGATGATCTGCCGGGACGGGCTGACAGCCCGCAGAGATGGCAGATCGGCCGGCGGCGGGCTTCCGCAGAGGTCTGCCACAATCAGCCCGGCCGCCCAGGGCGCCCAGGTAAAGCCCCGGCTGCCATACCCCCCCGCAACATAGACGCCCGGCAAAACCGGCCAGGTCTCCGGCTCGGTCTTCCCGTCCCAGAGCGCCGAGATCGCGCCTGCGTCCGGCGCCGCGCCGATCAGCGGCAGGCGGTCTGGCGTCGTGGCCCGCACCGACGCGCGCGAGACCGCGCTGCTCCCTTGCGCCTCACGCACCCACCAGGGCGAGAGCGCCTGGACACCCTCCAGATTCTCCGCCCGCGCCGCCGCGCTGACGGCCGCGCTGTCGCCCGGCCCGGCGGGCTCAAAGGTCGCGCCCCAGAGGCGTTCTTCACCCAGCGCAATCGCATAGGTGCCCGATGCCAGCGCGGAGGCGGGCGCCGTCACCGCGCCCACAAGATGCTCCACCTGCCCCTGCCGGCCGGTCAGCTCAATGCCGGGCAGCAGCTGGGCAACGCCCATGCCGCAGGCGAGCACAAGGGCATCGAATACTTCTCCATTCACGCTCCGCGCGCCGAGATTGACCTCCAGCAGGGCGCCCAAGCGCACATCAATCCCCTCAAGCAGTGATAGCACAATCTGCCGGGGGCGGACGATCATCGCCTGCTTGTGGAGCAGCCCGCTACCGGAAATCGCCTCAAGGTCTTCCAGCGGGAAAGGCGGATCTGCGAGCAGCTTTTCAAACCGCTTCACTTCGGTCTCATTGCGCGGGGGCTGGCGCACATCGGTCAGCTGCGCGCCGGGGCGCCCCCGGTAAAACTCCCGCGCCGCAAGATAGGCATCAATCAGGAGGCGCGCTTCGGCCGTTTCGCCCGCATCCAGGCGCGGCATCATCAGCCCCAGCGGGTTGCCGCTCGCCCCGCTCGCCGCTTCCGGCGCCGGATCGAAGACAACCGCGTCAATTCCGGCCAGCCTGAGGCGGCATGCGATCGTCGCCCCCGCAATCCCCGCGCCAAGGATGGCCACCCGCTGCGCCGGCGCCGCCACGGGTTCATCCGTCCCCGGCAGAAATGCTTCCAGCCGCTGGCGCTTGCGGCCATGGCCTTCAGCCTTGCGCACCTCAAAGCCGGCCTCCGCCAGCCCCCGCCGCACATCGCCGGCCACAGTAAAGGTCGCCGCCCGCGCGCCAGACGCAGAGCGCGCCGCAATCAGAGGGAAAATATCGCCCGCCCACATGCCGGAATTCTTCGCCGGGCTGAACCCGTCCAGGAACCAGGCATCGGCCTTGAAGCGGCTCTCCGGCAATGTCCGGGCAATCTCCCCAAGATGCAGGATCAGCTCGATCCCATCAGCCTCAAAAGACAGATGCCGCACGCCCCGGACCGGCCCCGGCCAGCGCGCCAGCAGCTGATCTGCCAGCGGCTGAAGCTCCGGCCATGCCCCAAACGCCCGCGCCGCATCCTCTGCCTTCAAGGGAAAGGCTTCAAAACTGACAAAACTGAGCTGCGCCTGCGGATGGGGGCGATAATCCCGCCAGAGCTGCCAGAGGGCCAGAAAATTCAGCCCCGTGCCAAAGCCCGTCTCGGCCACCGTGAACTGGCGCCGCCCGGCCCAGGCTTCGGGCAGGCCGCAGCCTTTGAGAAACACCGCGCGCGACTCAGCCAACCCATCCTGGGCAGAGAAATAGACGTCGCCAAACGCCGTGGCGACGGGAGTGCCATCCTCCCGCCACTCGATCTCCGGATGGGTCAGAAGGCGCGTCATGCGCCTTGCCCTAGCCCGGCGGCGCAGAAATGCAAAGCTGAGGCCGGCATTGCGCTTTGCCGGCGCCTGCCCCACTTTCCTGTCTTACATTCGCAAAGGAGCCCGCACATGAGCGAACTGGACGTAAAACGCGAAGACGGAGCGACCGGCGGCCGATACCTCGTCACCCTCGAAGGCCACACCGCCGAAATGACCTATTCCAAGGCCGGCGCGACCCGCATCATTATCGACCATACCGGCGTGCCCGACGCGCTGCGCGGCAAAGGCGCCGGCCAGGCGCTGGTCAAACGCGCGGTGGAAGATGCCCGCGCCGCCGGGATCAAGATCATCCCGCTCTGCCCCTTCGCCAAGGCGCAGATCGAGAAGCACCCCGAATGGCAGGATGTGCTGGCCTGAGCGGCGCAAACAGAACGGGAGCTGGGCATGAGTATTCTCTTGAGAGTTCTGGGCGTGATCTGGATCCTCGGCGGGGGTTTGGCCGTCGGCGCCGCCGTCTTCGGAACGATGGCCGATAATGAGGCACCCAGCCACAGCGTTCTCTTCCTGGTCGGCGCCTCCATCGGCGCGGCGCTTGTGCTGACACCTGTCTGGCTGACTGGCATTGCCTTCTTCCTCCTGCCCGGCTGGGTCCGTAAACAGCTCGCAAGCAAACAGACGGACATCTTTGCATGAGCGCCGAAATCACCCATGACGCCGCCCGCCAGCGCTACAGCCTGATCCTCGACGGCGTCGAAGGCTACCTCACCTATGAGCGCCGCCAGCCCGGCGTGCGCCACATCACCCACACTATCGTACCCGATGCCATCGGCGGGCGTGGCATCGGCAAACGTCTCGTCAATCGCATCCTGGACGACATCAAGGCAGACGGCGAAAAGGTCACCTCCGCCTGCTGGTATGCCAGCGCCCTCATCGACAAGACGCCCGCCTGGGCCGCGCTGAAGGCCTGATGGCATGACCCGTCCCTTCTGGCAGACAAAGGCCTTGGAAGAGATGACCCCGGAGGAATGGGAAAGCCTCTGCGATGGCTGTGGCAAATGCTGCATCGTCAAGCTCGAAGACGAAGACACCGGCGCGCTCGCCTATACCCGCCTGCATTGCAAGCTGCTGGATGGCGCCACCTGCCAGTGCTCTGACTATGCCAACCGCCGCCAGCATGTGCCCGATTGCGTGCAGCTCACCCCCGTCATCGTGGAACAGGTCGACTGGCTGCCCCGCACATGCGCCTACCGCCTGATCGACGAGGGAAAGCCCCTGCCCCAATGGCACCACCTCGTCTGCGGCGACCGGGAGCGCATCCACGAGCTTGGCCATTCCGTGCGCGGCCAGACCGTGTCGGAAGACACCGTCTTCGAGGAAGACGAGATCGACTGGGTGATCGACTGGGAAGGCACCGAACCATAACCATTCAGTTATGGTTTGTTGACACACCCATAACCGGAGAGCTATGTATCTCGCCATGACATCTCTGCATGGCGACCTCTTCCGCGCATTGGCTGACCCGACCCGCCGGGCGATCTTCGAGCAGCTCTGCCGGAAGGGCGAACAATCCGTTCACGTGCTGACCGCCGATGCGGGCATCTCCCAGCCAGCCGTCTCCAAACACCTCGCCGTGCTGAAACGCGCCGGCCTCGTGGGCCACCGTCAGGAAGGCCGCCAGACCCATTACAGCGCCCAGCCCCACGCCCTCGCCCCGCTCTCTGACTGGACACGGGAAATGACCGGCTTCTGGGAAGGCCGGCTTGACGATTTGGAAACCCTCTTGAACAGGATGGATCAATGAACTGGAATAAATGGGTCCGGCAGGGCCATCGCTGGGTGTCGATTGCCTTCACGCTTGTGTCCGCCGGAATCTTTCTTGCGCTCGGCCTCGGTGAACAGCCCGCAGAATGGATTTACATGCTGCCACTATTGCCACTTTTCCTACTTGTTGTGACAGGCCTTTACTTGTTCGTGTTGCCTTATGCTGCGCGCGGGCGCGCACCGGAAAAGGCGTAAGGCAACATGCCCCTGCAAGACAACAGCAACCCGGAACCATCCGCCTCCAGTCTCATCGACGCCAGAATTCAGGAACTCGCCGATTGGCGCGGAGAAGCATTGTCGCGCGTCCGCTCCCTCATCCATGAGGCCGTTCCTGGCGTGACTGAAACATGGAAATGGCGCGGTGTTCCCGTGTGGGAAAAGGACGGCATCCTCTGCACAGGAGAGACGTACAAGGACAAAGTCAAGCTGACCTTTGCCAAAGGCGCATCTCTCGAAGACCCGGCCCGCCTCTTCAATTCCAGTCTAGACGGAAACCTGCGCCGCGCGCTCGACATCATGGCCGGCGACAAGATCAACGAAGCCGCCCTGAAAGCACTCGTCCGTGCAGCCGCAACCCTCAACAAAGCCAAAAAGAAACCGCCAAAGAAGCCATGACCGATACGCGCTCCATCACCCTGGAACGGGAAATCTCCCATCCCCCTGAAAAAGTCTGGCGCGCGCTCACACAGCCGCATCTGATCGAGGAATGGTTGATGAAGACCGACTTCCAGTCACAGATCGGCCACCGCTTCAGCTTTCGTGCTGACTGGGGCGCTGTGGACTGTGAAGTGCTGGCCCTCGAAGAGGCCCGTACCCTTTCCTACAGCTGGGGCGACGGCCAACTCGATACCATCGTAACCTGGACCCTGACCCCAACGCTCACCGGCACCCGGCTGCGTATGGAACAGACAGGCTTTCGGAAAGACCAGCCGCGTTATTTCGGCGGCGCGCAGGCTGGCTGGCCACGCTTCCTTGGGGCGCTGGAGGATCTGCTCGCGCGGACCACATAACCGCCGCCTTCAGTCCTCCTTAACAGCGCTATGACAGTCTGGCGCGATGGATGTCCTGCCCGCCTTTCTGGATCACCTCACCCGGGAACGCCGCATGGCGGGGAAGACCGTTGAGGCCTATGGCAGCGACCTTTCCTTCTTTCTGGCTTTCCTGCGGGTGCATATGGGCGGCGAGCCCTCCCTCTCCATGCTGGCCGATGTGCGCGCGCGCGACATCCGCGCCTATCTCGCCGAGCGCCGGCGCGAGGGCCTTTCAGACGCCACGGTCGCCCGCATTCTTTCCTCCATCAAGGCGCTCTATCGCTGGCTCGACCGCGCCCATGGCATCAACAATGCCGAGGTCGGCTATCTGCAGGGCCCCCGCCGGCCACAGCGCCTGCCACGGCCGGTCTCGATTGATGCCGCCCGCGATCTCATCTCGGAGGCCGAAAACGAACCCGATCACGAGCCCTGGATAAATGCGCGCGACGCCGCCGTGCTCTCGCTGCTCTATGGCGCAGGCCTTCGTATCTCAGAAGCGCTCAGCCTGACGGGCGCAGATGTGCCCGCGCCAGAGCGCCTGCGCATCAAGGGCAAGGGCGGCAAGGTGCGCATCGTGCCGCTGATCCCGCCGGTGCGCGACGCCATTCATGTGTATACGGACATATGCCCCTGGGCCCTGACGCGCGACAAGCCGTTATTCCGCGGCGCCAAGGGCGGGCCGCTGAACCCGCGCCTTATCCAGGGCCTGATGCAGCGCATGCGCGGCTATCTCGGCCTGCCTGAAACCGCGACGCCCCACGCCCTGCGCCACGCTTTTGCCACGCATCTTCTGGCCAATGGCGCAGACCTGCGCGCCATCCAGACCCTGCTCGGCCATGCCTCTCTTTCGACCACGCAGGTCTATACCGGCATCGATTCCTCGCGCCTGCGCGAAGTGCACGCCGCCGCCCACCCCCGCGCCTGAGGAAGGTCAGGGCGCAAGCTGGGCGGTCAAGGCGTCGGCCAGAAGCCTTCCGCTCTCGGTAAGCGAAAGCTCCGACCCCTGAAGTTTGACCCAGCCCTGCTCAACGAACACGCCGATTTTGTCTCGGGGAACCACCTTGCCACTCACGATCTCCACGCGGCGCAGGTCCACGCCCTCCGCGGCGCGCAGGCCCATGGCGAGCAATTCCCGCGCAATCTCGACCGGGAGCAGCTTTGCCGCGTCCGCCCAGCCCTCCTGCAACATCTGCACACCCGCCATGTAAGCTTCCGGCCGTCTCTCGGCTTCGCTTGCATACCGGTTGCCGCCCACGGATATGCGGCCATGCGCACCCGGCCCGGTGCCGATCCAGTCCCCGCCCCGCCAGTAGATCAGATTATGCCGGGATTGGTGCGCCGGCGAAGCCGCATGATTGGACACTTCATACGCCGGAAGCCCGGCATCCCGCGTCATCTTCTGGGTCAGCTCGTAAAGGTCTGCCTGCGCATCATCAGGCATCGGAACGATATCCCCCCGCGCCGCCGCCTTGCCGAAGGCGGTCGCCGGCTCGAAGGTCAGCTCGTAAAGCGAAAGATGCGGCGCGCCCAGCGCCAGCGCATCGGCAAGTTCGGCTTCCCAGTTTGCGGGGGACTGTCCCGGCCGGGCATAGATGAGGTCCATCGACAGCGTGTCGAAAACTTTCAGCGCGCGTTTTACGGCTTCCCCGCCCACCTCGGCCGTGTGATCCCGCCCGAGAAAGGCCAGCGCCGAGTCCCGCATCGACTGGACACCGATGGAGAGCCGCGTCACGCCAGCGCTGCGCAGCCCCATAAGGTCCGCCTTCAGAACATCGTTCGGATTGGCTTCCAGGGTGATCTCAGCGCCGGGCTTGATGCCGAACGTATCAGAGGCCGCCTTGAGGATTTCGCCGATTTGCTCGGGCTTCAGCAGCGCCGGTGTGCCGCCGCCGAAATACACCGTATCGAGCGCGCCATGCTGGGGCAGCTTCAGCCGATGCGCGCGGATATCATTGGCAATCGCAGTCACCAGCGGCTCGGTTGCCCGGTCCTTGGCGGCATACACATTGAAATCGCAATACGGACAGATCCGCGTGCAGTAGGGCCAATGGACGTAAAGACCGAACCCGAAATGCGGACCGAAAGGCGCAAAGACCTGGCTCATGCGAGCAGCGCCGCGCGCAGCTTCTCGACCGCGCGGGCCCGGTGGCTCATCGCGTGCTTGCGGTCCGGGTCCATCTCGCCAAACGTCATCGTCTCACCTTCCGCCACGAACACCGGATCATACCCGAACCCCTTCTCACCCCGCGGGGGCCAGACAAGGGTTCCGTGCACCTCGCCCTCATAGACAGCTTCCGTCCCGTCGGGCCAGACAACCGCCAGCGCGCAGACAAACTTCGCTGAGCGGTCGGTCGCGCCAGCCGCATTGAGTTCTGCCTCCACCTTCTCCATCGCCTTGTAGAAATCGCGCGGCTCCCCCGCCCAGCGGGCCGAATAGATACCCGGCTGCCCCCCCAGCGCGGTCACCGACAGGCCCGAATCATCGGAGAGCGCAGGCAGGCCGGTCGCCTTGACCGCTGCCCGCGCCTTCAACAAGGCATTGCCCGCAAAACTATCCTCGGTTTCATCCGGCTCATCCAGACCGAGATCCAGAGCAGAAACAACCTCAAAACCATGGGGCGCGAACAGATCTTTCAGTTCGGACACCTTGCCTCTGTTGTGTGTAGCTGCCACGAGTTTTCCGGGCACAAGGCGGGGCATAGGCGTAGCATTATTCACAGTAATGTGGCTCCAATCTTGCTTTATGCGCAAATGCATATATCGTTATTCGGTAATAACGAGCCAGCGCACTGGCAAAGTTCTGTTTCATAAACCATCAACCAAGCAGGGTGAAAAGGCCGGGTATGACAAAGACAGGCCGGAATTCCATGGCAGAGGCGATGACCGTGCTGGTCACGGTCGCAATCTGGATTGCCGCCGCCTTCGGCATCATCGGCATTCCCGTGCTCAGCCTCGGGCTCATCGCAAGCCTTTCCAATGGCGAAGCCTCCCTGCCCGGTATCGAAGCGCTGGCAGACGGTGTCTCACCGGGCAGCTTCGTCATCGCGCTCGGCCTGCTCTGCGTCATCGTGCCGGGCGTTATCTTCATCTGCATCCAGATGCGCCGCATCCTTCTGACCCTGGTGGAAGGCGACCCCTTCGTGCCGGAAAATGCTGGCCGCCTGTCGCGCATCGGCATTGCCATTGCCGCGATGGAGCTGATCCGTATCGCAACGCTGCTGGTCGTGCGCGCCCTCCCCAGCCTCGTTGGAGACGCCCCACCCAAGCTTTCAACCCAGCTCATACTGTGGATTTCTGTGGCGGCGCTGTTCATCCTTTCCCAAGTCTTCCGCGAAGGCACGCGCCTTCGTGACGAAGAAAAAATGACGATCTAGGAGCACAGACGCACATGACCATTCGTGTGACCCTCGACCGCGTGCTTCTCGAACGGCGCATGTCGCTGACCGAACTCTCAGAGCGTGTGGGCGTAACCCTCGCCAACCTGTCGATCCTGAAGACCGGCAAGGCCAAGGCGATCCGCTTCTCCACCCTGGAAGCCCTCTGCCGCGAGCTGAAATGCCAACCCGGCGACCTTCTCGTCTTCGACACCGAAGGCGAAGAAGACGCCCGGCAGGTCGCGGCCGAATAGGCCTTAAAGCCCCAAAGCCGCCCGCTGCGCCGCGAACAGCTCCATGCAGCCCTTCTCGGCCAGCCGCATCATCTCATCAAGTTCTGCCCGGCTCATCGGCCGGGATTCGCCGGTGCCCTGCACCTCGATGAACCCGCCATCAGAACTCATCACGACATTCATGTCCGCTTCGCCCTCGGAGTCTTCGGGGTAATCCACGTCCAGAACGGGGTGATCCTTGTAGACGCCAACAGAAATGGCCGCCGCCTGTTTCTGGATCGGGCTCGCCTTGATCACGCCTTCGGTCTGCAGGTAACGGCAAGCCATGGCGAGGGCGACAAAGCCGCCGGTGATCGAAGCCGTGCGCGTGCCGCCATCGGCCTGGATCACATCGCAATCGATGGTGATCGTGTTCTCGCCCAGCGCCTTCAGGTCGACCACCGAGCGCAGCGAGCGCCCGATCAGGCGCTGGATTTCCTGCGTCCGGCCAGATTGCTTGCCCGCCGCCGCCTCCCTGCGGCCCCGCGTATGCGTCGCGCGCGGCAGCATGCCGTATTCGCCCGTCACCCAGCCCTCGCCCTTGCCCTTCAGCCAGCCCGGCACGCCCTTTTCCCAGCTCGCCGTACACAGCACATGCGTATGGCCGAACTTGGCGAGGCATGAGCCTTCGGCATAGCGCGTCACGCCGGTCTCAAGTGAAATCGGGCGCAGCTGGTCAAAAGCGCGGCCCGTCGGGCGGACAAGATTTGGCATCTCGGGGAATCCTTCTAGCTGAGGGCCTGATTTGCGGGTTTTGCGGCGCCTGTCTACACCAAGGCTGCGCGCGAGAGGAAAGAACCAATGGCCAGTGATATCGAGATCGCCCGGGCGGCAAAGAAAAAGCCGATCCAGGAGATCGCCACACGCATCGGCGTCGCCCCGGCAGACCTGATCCCCTACGGCCATGACAAGGCCAAGATCGCGGCGCATCATCTGGATGGCCTTGCCCACAAGCCCGCCGGCAAGCTGATCCTCGTCACCGCCATCAACCCGACCCCGGCCGGCGAAGGCAAGACAACCACCTCCATCGGCCTCGCCGACGCCATGAACCGCATCGGCGCGGGCACCCTCCTCTGCCTGCGCGAGCCATCGCTGGGCCCCTGTTTCGGCATGAAGGGCGGCGCCACCGGTGGCGGCCTGGCTCAGATCGTGCCGATGGAAGACATCAACCTGCATTTCACCGGCGACTTCCACGCCATCACCTCGGCCCACAATCTTCTCGCCGCCCTGGTCGACAATCACATCCATTGGGGGGCCGAGCCAAAGCTTGACGCCGTGCGCACCAGCTGGCGCCGCGTGATGGACATGAACGACCGCAGCCTGAGGCAGATCGTCTCCGGCCTTGGCGGCCCCGGTAATGGCAGCCCTTCGGAAACCGGCTTTGACATCACCGTCGCCTCCGAAGTCATGGCCATTCTCTGCCTCGCCCGTGATGCGGCCGATCTGGAAGCCCGCCTCGCCCGCATCATCGTGGGCTATACACGCGAGAAAGAACCCGTCACCGCCGCCGATATCAAAGCCACCGGCGCCATGATGGCCCTGCTGCGCGACGCGATGCTGCCAAACCTCGTCCAGACGCTGGAGAACAATCCCTGCCTCGTACATGGCGGCCCCTTCGCCAACATCGCCCATGGCTGCAACTCGGTCATGGCCACACGCGCGGCGCTGAAAATGGCGGACTATGTTGTCACCGAAGCGGGCTTCGGCGCAGACCTCGGCGCGGAGAAATTCCTCAACATCAAATGCCGCCAGGCGGGCCTTGCACCCGACGCCGTCGTACTGGTCGCCACCATCCGGGCCCTGAAGATGCATGGCGGCCTCGCCAAGGATGACCTTGGCAGGGCCAGCTATGAAGCGCTGGAAAAGGGCCTCGCCAACCTCGCCCGCCATATCGAGAACCTGCGCAGCTTCGGCCTGCCGGTTATTGTCGCCATCAACCGCTTCACCACCGACACCGAAGGCGAAGTCAACGCGCTCCAGGCCTATTGCGAAAAACTCTCCGTACCCGTCGCGCTCTGCACCCATTGGGCCGAAGGCGGCAAGGGCGCCGAAGCCCTCGCCCGCGGCGTCGTCGCCCTTATCGACAAGGGCGAGGCGGCTTTCAAAACGCTCTATCCCGATGAGATGCCCTTGCTGGAGAAGATCGAGACCGTGGCCAGATCGATCTACCGGGCCGGCCGGGTCGAAACCACCCGCGCCGTCCGCAACCAGCTCGCCGCCTGGGAGAAGGCCGGTTTCGGCCACCTGCCCGTCTGCATGGCCAAGACCCAGTACAGCTTCTCCACAGACCCCGCCCTGCTCGGCGCGCCCGAAGGCCATGTCGTGCGCCTGCGCGAAGTGCGCCTGTCTGCCGGAGCGGGCTTTGTCGTGGCCATCTGCGGGGACATCATGACCATGCCCGGCCTCCCCCGCCGCCCCGCCGCCGAGCACATCCACCTCAATGACCGGGGCCAGATCGAAGGGCTCAACTAGCGCGCCCTATTGTGCCGCGACCATACCACCCCTAATCCAGACGCATGGCAGACCAACCAGACATCCTCAGCCTCATGCAGCGCCTTGATCAGCGCTCCCGGGACATTTTCCGGGAAATCGTCGAGGGATACCTGGCAACCGGTGAGCCTGTCGGCTCGCGCACCCTCTCCAAAGCGGGAATCAAGCTTTCCCCGGCCTCGATCCGCAATGTGATGGCTGATCTGACAGACCTCGGCCTGCTGGACGCGCCCCACATCTCGGCCGGCCGCGCGCCCACGCACAGGGGCCTGCGCCTTTTCGTCGACGGCTTTCTGGAATACGGCGACCCCTCGCGGGATGACAAGAAACAGATCGATGACCGCCTCGCCGCTGCCGGAACCGACATTGAAGCGGTTCTCGGCGAAGCCTCCGACATCCTCTCCGGCCTCGCCGGCGGGGCAGGCCTTGTCGCCTCCCCGGCCCGCGACGCGGCCGTGCGCCATGTTGAATTCGTGCCGCTGGCCGGCGGAGACGCGCTCTGCGTCCTCGTCACCGAAGACGGCGATGTTGAAAACCGCATCCTGAAAGTGCCCGAGGGCCTGCCCGCCACCTCCCTGATCGAGGCAGGCAACTATCTCTCCACGCGCCTCAAGGGCCGCACGCTGGCTGAAGCCTCCAATGAAGTGCGCGCCGAGTTGCAGGAACGCCGCGCGATGCTGGACGCGGCCACCACCGCCCTTGTTGAGGCAGGCCTCGCCGATTGGGGCGGCGACGCGCCCGGCCGGGGCCGCAGCCTGATCGTGCGCGGACGCGCCAATCTGCTGGAAGATGCCAAGGCCGCCCAGGATCTCGACCGGGTGCGGCAATTGTTCAATGAGCTCGAGCGCCAGCAAAGCCTGCTTGAAATTCTCGACACAACGCGCGAAGCGGGCGGCGTGCGTTTGTTCATCGGGTCGGAAAACAGGCTTTTTCCGCTCTCTGGTTCAAGTGTGATTGTGGCACCCTATATGGGCGGCACAAAGCAAGTGATCGGGGCGCTGGGCGTGATCGGGCCAACCCGGCTCAACTACGCCCGGGTCATCCCGATGGTCGATTATACCGCCAAGGTCGTGGGGGATATCCTCTCGCACCGGCGCGGAAAGGATGGGAAGTGATGAGCGACGAAAACAAACCGGGTGAGGCCGCTGAACTCGACGCCGGCGTAACCCCTGAAGTCCAGCCCGAAACGGAAATCTCCGTCGAGGAGCTGATTATCAGGCTGGAGGCCGAGAAGGCCGACATGAACGGCCAGATCCTGCGTCTGCTGGCAGACCTCGACAATACCCGCAAGCGCGCCGACCGCCAGGTCAGCGAAGCCCGCATCTATGCCATCGAGAAATTTGCCGCAGACCTTCTGAGCGTCTCCGACAACCTCTCCCGCGCCCTCGACGCGCTGCCAGATGGCGAGCGCGAAGGCCTCACCGATGCCGGGAAAAACCTGCTCGGCGGCATCGAGATGACGGCCAAGGAACTCAACACCGCGCTCTCCCGCCACGGCGTCGTGCCGGTTGCGGCAGACCCTGGCGCGCCATTTGATCCCAATGTGCATCAGGCCGTCGCGCAGATCCCCTCGCCCCAGCCGTCGGGCACCATCGCCCAGCTCTTCCAGCCCGGCTGGCGCATCGGCGATCGTACCTTACGCGCCGCGATGGTCGCCGTCAGCACCGGCCCGGCGAACTGATCCCCGGCAAAGGTGCGGGCTAGTCCCGCACCACCCGCCAGGCCGTGACCGTACCCGGCATCCAGTTGGGCACGATCACCACATCCCCGAACACCGACAGATCATTCTGCAGGATACCCGCTTCCTGGGTGTCTTGCAGCGTCGTCACCTGCCCGTCCTCGCTGACATAATGAATCTGCCCCGGCCAGCTGGAGACCAGATACCCGCCGCCGGGGACAAGGCCCACACCGTCCGCATTCTTCATCCCGCGCGCCAGGATATCTTCGGCATCGGCGCCGCGGAAGTCGATCAGATACCCTTCGGCCATCGTGGTGATCAGCAGGCGGTCGCCATCACCGAGAACGCCATTCACCCCGGCCCAGTCGGTTGAATAGCCCAGCAGTTGTGGCCCATCAGCGGTCAGCCGGTGGATGCTCGCCGTTCCGGAATCAGACACCAGCACCTCATCCTTCCAGACGGTCATGTCGTTGAGCATCTTCGCGCCGTCGATGGGGATCGTGTCCTGTTTTGTCCCGGAATGGGCATCAAAGGTCACGATCTGGTCGATATCGGCCACGTAAAGCGTGTCGCCCAGCACCGTCATGCCCTTGGGCGCATTGAGCCCGTCGGCCCAGCGCAGCATCAGCACCGTGCCATCCGTACCGACCTTGGAAACAAACCCGTTCCCGGCCTTGGCGCTGCCATCACCGGCAACATTGGAAATAAAATAACTGCCATCCGGCCCCAGCGCCGCCCCTTCGGGCGCGTCAAAGCCGGTGGTTACCCAGAGCTGCTCCAGGCGTGGCGCGCTGGCAGCGGCCATCGCCGGGTCCGCTCCGATCTCATGCGCGACTGCTGCCTCAAGGGCGCCCGCCTCATGGGCAGGCATATCGCTGTCCCCACAGGCCGACAGGGCAAAGGTAAGGGCAATACCGGCAACGGTTGCAAACAGGCGCATGAAGTCCTCCCAAGACGTTTCTGGGGGGAACCATGCCTCACCGATCCGGGGCTGGCCAGCCTTACCGCCGCAGCGACACCTGCCTCAGACCGGCTGGACAGGCCCGATAGGCCCGGCATCCTCGCCCCGCTTCGCCCGGATGCCAAGCTTCTCCCAGACCCGCTCATGCACCGTATAGGCAACCGTCTGCACCAGCGGTTCGATCATCCCGATGGCCAGCGCCGCCTGCCAGCTGCGGGTCAAGGCAAAAGCCACCGTGATCGCCACGGCAAAGTGCATCACACTATAGGTCAGAGTCTTCATTGCGGGGCGCGGCATCGGGGGGAACCTCATTCTCATCAGATCCATCTGGCCTCTTTGAGAATGATTTTCAAATAGATACAGGTTGCCCGCGTCATAGAGCGCGCCTATGGGGCAAATCTGTCATGGCCTCTTGAGCCTGACACACAGTTCCCCATATCGACGGCCAAAGAGGCGAGCGGTATTTAAAACCCAACTCGCTGCTCAAGAATGAACCCTTGTATATAGAGCCATCTGGCGGCGCGGGGCTGCTGAGCAGACCGAACCCAAACGAAGCCAGTGGCGGCTGACCAAAGAGAGAGACTTACATGAGCAAGATCATCGGTATCGACCTCGGCACCACCAACTCCTGCGTTGCAGTCATGGAAGGCGGCGAAGCCAAGGTTATCGAAAACGCCGAAGGCAACCGCACCACCCCTTCCGTTGTCGCCTTCAACGAAAGCGGCGAACGCCTCATCGGCATGCCCGCACGCCGTCAGGCCGTGACCAACCCGGACTTCACCTTCTACGCCATCAAGCGCCTGATCGGGCGCACCTTTGATGATCCGACAGCGCAGAAGGACAAGGAAATGTCCCCCTTCTCCATCGTGAAGGGTCCGGCGGGCGACGCTTGGGTGAAGGGTCGCGACAAGGATTACGCGCCCCAGGAAATCTCCGCCTTTATCCTGACGAAGATGAAGGAAACGGCCGAGGCCTATCTCGGCGCGAAGGTCACCCAGGCCGTGATCACCGTTCCAGCCTATTTCAACGACGCCCAGCGCCAGGCCACCAAGGATGCTGGCCGCATTGCCGGCCTCGAAGTCCTGCGCATCATCAACGAGCCGACCGCCGCGGCCCTCGCCTATGGCCTGGACAAGGGCGGCAACAAGACCATCGCCGTTTATGACCTCGGCGGCGGCACCTTCGACGTCTCGCTGCTCGAAATCGGCGACGGTGTGTTCGAAGTGCTCTCCACCAATGGTGACACCTTCCTCGGCGGTGAAGACTTCGACCTTCGCGTCGTCGACTTCCTCGCTTCCGAGTTCAAGAAGGAACAGGGCATCGACCTGAAAACCGACAAGCTCGCGCTCCAGCGCCTCAAGGAAGAAGCCGAGAAAGCCAAGAAAGAGCTGTCTTCGACCTCGCAGTATGAAGTGAACCTTCCCTTCATCACCGCTGACGCAACCGGGCCGAAACACCTCAACATCAAGCTGACCCGCGCCAAGTTTGAAAGCCTCGTGCAGGATCTCGTGGATCGCACCATCGAGCCCTGCCGCAAGGCCCTCAAGGATGCGGGCAAGTCCCCCAGCGACATTGACGAAGTCGTCCTCGTCGGCGGCATGACCCGTATGCCTGCGGTGCAGGAAGCGGTGAAGAAATTCTTCGGCCGCGAGCCCCACAAGGGCGTCAACCCGGATGAAGTCGTCGCCATCGGCGCCGCGATCCAGGGCGGCATCCTGCAAGGCGACGTGAAAGACGTTGTCCTCCTCGATGTCACCCCGCTCTCGCTCGGTATCGAAACCCTTGGCGGCATCTTCACCCGCCTGATCGAGCGCAACACCACCATCCCGACGAAGAAGTCCCAGGTCTTCTCGACGGCTGAAGACAACCAGCCTGCCGTGACCATCAAGGTGGCTCAGGGCGAGCGCGAAATGGCCGCTGACAACAAGCAGCTCGGCCAGTTCAATCTCGAAGGCATTGCCCCGGCCCCGCGCGGCCTGCCGCAGATCGAGGTCACGTTTGACATCGACGCCAACGGCATCGTCTCGGTCTCGGCCAAGGACAAGGCTACTGGCAAGGAACAGCAGATCACCATCCAGGCGGATGGCGGCCTCTCTGAAGCCGACATCAAGAACATGATGGCGGACGCTGAATCCAACGCCAGCACGGACAAAGCCCGCCGCGAGCTGGTCGAAGCGAAAAACCACGCCGAAGCCCTGATCCATCAAACCGAGAAGCAGCTCATCGAGCATGGCTCCAAAGTGTCTGACGCGATCAAAGGCGACATCGAGAAAGCCAGCGCCGACCTCAAGGAAGCCGCTGCCGGCGACAACACTGCCGACATCGCCGCCAAGCATCAGGCCCTGATGAATGCTGCGATGAAACTCGGCGAAGCCATCTACGCTGCCCAGGGCGCAGAAGCCGGCGAGGGCGACGAAGCCCCCACCTCCGGCAATGATGACGTCGTCGACGCCGACTTCGAAGAAGTCGACGAACGCAAGTAATGAACCGGTCATCCGGCCACAGACAAAACCCCGCTGGAGCGATCCGGCGGGGTTTTTCTTTTGTGTCCGAAGCTGTCCTGATCTGTCCCGGTTTGTCCTGAAGTGTCCCGATCTGTCCGGAAGTGTCCGGCTCTGACCGTTGGAGTCCCGTTGGAGTTTTTTTGGAGTTTTCCCACAAAAACTCCAACGGCGCGCTGACCGATAGCCACCCACCCCAACCCTCCCCATAGTCATGGGGAGGGGACAGGTATCGCCTGACGGAGAACGCACCTCTCCCCGCAGAACAACAGGTCCCCTCCCCATGACTATGGGGAGGGTTGGGGTGGGGCACCTCTCCACACATCACTCTCTCACATCCAGAATAACAGCGCACAAACCCCCGCCCTATCCACCCCCGCACCCCCCACATCCACGCTACATCCCGCCCCAAAACACCGCCCCCAATCCGCCCGGCCCTGCGCCCCCTTTATCCTGATGCGGATGTTCCACGCGCTCGCCAACCCGCCACCCTGCCTCACGCCGCTTCAGCGCCTTCTCTGGCCACTGATCTATATGCAGCTGATCGCCCTGCGCGACTGGGTGCGCAAGCATTACGGCCGCGTGCCTTACTGGATCACCATTTCGAAATTTGGCCGCGTGCGCC
>PHEH01000037.1 GCA_002841155.1 Alphaproteobacteria bacterium HGW-Alphaproteobacteria-18 | reverse complement strand
TTGAGTTTCGAAATGCTGAGCGCGCTCAGGCGGATGTTGAGAAGTTCGGTTTTAGACATGGGAGGTCTCCTTTCAGAAGGGGAAGAGGGATTGGGGGGCAAGAGCGAGGCCCAGCCGCCACGGCGGCAGGGACCAGTTGATCGGCACAAAGGGCGCGCCGAAATAATCAATCGAAGCATCCGGCGTGCTGGCGCCGAGATCGAAGTCCCGGATCGTGACATCCGGCCTGCGTCCGGCGACCCAGATCGCGATGACGAAACCCCGCTCGATATCGAGGGTCAGCCGGGGCCGAGGACCCAGCACGCGTTCAAACGCGTCCATCGCGCGGCTCCTTCTGTGTGGGAGCCAGGGCGGCGGGAGCTAACGCGGTGAGGCGGGCCAGCACCTCCCGGCCAGCCGCGAGCGCGTCCGGGAGGAGGTTTGCGGCAACTTCCGTCAGATAGCTGTTATCCGTCTCCGGATAATTGGCTTCTAGCCCGAAGAGGCTCGCCGCATGGGGCGCAAGCTCCACCCCGTCCAGCGAGACCGACAGGACGATGCCGCAATAGAACCACTCGCCCTTCCGCCAGCCCGCCATGATGGCTTCGGCTTCTGCCTGCGCCTTGGAAAAGCGGGCGCGGAAATTATTCCCGGGGCCAATGAACCCCGGTGCGTCCTTGTAAAGCGACGGCCAGAACCCGTCCTGGCGCTGGTCGGGAGCGTCAGGGCAATCGTCGGGAATAATCCGGGCCGAGACGGTGAAGCCTTCAGTCTGGCAGGTGATAACATCGCCGGGGCAGACAAAGGACGCAAAGCGTTCGGTGAACATGGCTCCGCCCTCCCTCACCGCGACCAGAAGACATGGACTTCGTCGAAGCCCGTCTGGAAGACGAGGATTTCGCCATTCAGTGCCATGTCGCGGGCGAGCGCCTGCCAGTCGATATAGTATTGCAGCGATTGCGGAATCTCCGTGCCCGTCTCCCGGATCATCTCCTCGGCGAAGCCTGCTGCGGTCTTGTACTGACCGGCATAATCCTCGAATGCGGCGCGAGCTTCTTCCAGCCGTCCGCCGAAATGCTGGTGAAGCTTCGCCCCGAGGCTGCCATGCTCGCTCAGGAACGCTGCAAGATCGCACACCGTCTCGAAAGAGGCACATTCCGACAGCGACACGCCTTTGAACCCTTCATAGTCATGGATGGCCCATTCCTCAGCCTGCGGAACAGGGCTTTCCGCCAGCATGGCGCTGACTTCGGCCTTGATCTCATCCGCCGTGGTCGCATTGATCCAGCGTCCGTGCAGGATGCCGCTGTTATAGGCGGCAAGGCACGCCACGTAGATACGGGGTCCCGCCTCCACAGTGGGCGCGTCAGTTGTTCCAAGGGGTGCAACAGGTGTGGGTTGGTCAGTCATCTCCGGTCTCCTTCCCGCCCGCATCCTTCCCGCGTCAGGCGGGGGTGGGCGGCAGGAAGGCGCATCGCCGGAGCGCATGAGGGCCCCGCGCAAGGGGAGGCTGTAGGTAGGATGCTTTCAGAGACTAATTAATGCGCCAGCCCCGCCCCCTTGCGCGGGGACCGCGCTCCGGCAGACGCGCCGTCCGCCCACCTCCGGCTGAGGAGGAAGGCCTTATAGCGATGGCAGGCGCCCGGGGATGACCTGTGCAACCCCAGGAGGCGTCCTTTCTAATGTCGGCCAGGCTTGGCCGCCGTTCCACAAAACCGGCCCGGTAACCGCGCATCCTGGCGTCAGCGCGCCTCACGAGCCCGGCGCGGCCATGCAGGAAACCGGGGGACGCAGCCGGCGCCCCAACACCGTTATTAAAGGAAGCGCCATCAACCTTTAACAAGGCGCCCTGCCTGTTAAAGCCTCGACACGCTGGCCCGTTGCGCCCGATGAGAGGATTTCAAGACAGGGGGTGGCACTGGGGTCCCGAATCTTTCCAGTATCTCCCCTTATGGCGCTTCACATCCGCGATTTCCGACACAGCGATGCGACCGGGCTCTCCCAGCTCCGCGAGGGCGCGCATCGCATCGGCGCCCCGCTCGCCCAGGCGCGACGGCGCGCTCACCGGCGCCATCTGGCTAACTTCTAAAGGCGACACCGGCACGTTGCCGGCCCTGCTCGTGAAACAATCGCCGGGCTGGCAATCGGTCGCCCGGGAGCTTGTTGCAGAAGCCTGTCTCTGGCTGACGTCACGCGGCGCAGCCCGGATCGATCTGCAGGCCCTCCCCGAAGATAAGGTCTTTCGCGCCGGGCTTCTCGATATGGACTTCAGGGCGAACGCCGCCGCGGAGACTATGAGACGCCTCGTCCGGTCCCATAACGCCGCCTGATCCCGGCTTCCGTCAGGCCCTGATCGGGCGCCCGTCACCCCTCTGACAGCCATCGCAACGGACGCCCTTCTCCCTCTGACACCTGCTGGCAGTGGGAAGGGCGGGCGCGCGGTCCGCCGGCGGGGCCCAGCCCCGTACCTCATAACGAACCACCGGATCCTCAGTGAGCCCCGCCGGGCAGGCCGTCCGGCCGGAGCGCCCCGCGCCATGCGCGGGCGGACCGCGGTACATCCCCTCCCTGATCAGGCGACTCTCTGCCCGGGACCGGCCTCCGTGCCGAGCAGCTCCATGAGGTAGCCCCCATCGCGCAGGCCTTCTGCCTTGCGCACGAGATATTTCACCGCGTCCCGGAGGCCTCCCCCGTCCTGGCTCCATCCTTCCGCGACCCGCGCCTCGCCATACAGCAGGATGGCGATCTCGCGCCGCGTCATGTCTTTTGCCAGTCCATCGAGCGCGATCAGGCCGTTACGCAGGATCTGCGTCGTCTTGGTCCAGAACGGCACGGACAGGTCCGGGCCATCGCCATAAAGATCGAGCACTGCTTTCTGACCTCTCGCCATCCGCTCATAGGTTTCAATGTCGGACACGGTGAACTTCATCCGGACGGGCTCCAGCCCGATCAGCGGCAGGCCGGTACATTTGACCTGCACGACGCAGCCCTTGCCACGCACCAGAAGATACTCCCGGCCCAGATAGTCGCTGATATGGGTGATTTTCGCGATGGGAAGCGTGCGGTCCCAGAGATCGCAGGTTTCTCCCGGGCCGCGCGGGCTGCAATGGATCTCCACCTGCCCCGGGAAGGCGGCGTCGCTCCAGACGGCGTCCGCCTCAAACCCGCCCAGCGCCGGATCGGGCATAAAGACGAGCCCCCAGCGGCCCGCCAGTCTCTGTTCGGCGCGGGATTTCAGCATGCGGATTGGCGCGCAGGGCGCTATCGACTCGGAAGGCCCGAGCTCTGCACACAGAGCGTAGTCCCGCCGGAACCGGGGATTACGCCTGAGATATTCCCA
>PHEH01000027.1 GCA_002841155.1 Alphaproteobacteria bacterium HGW-Alphaproteobacteria-18 | reverse complement strand
CGATCACGGCCCCATTGACGGCGTTGGCATGGGCGCGATGACCATGGGTTTCGATATCGCAGGTGATGTCGACCTCACTGGATTTTCCGAAGGCGACACCGTCGCGTTCGAGGTCAAGCAAGGCCGCGACGGAGCCTACCGTATCATGTCGATCTGCAACACGGGGACCGAGGGCGCTGATTGCCTGGACACCAAAATCGCACGTCCGGGCAGCCCTGAATGAGGGGGATTGGACACGGGCGGATTTGGACTTGTCCGCCACCAGTTTGATGAGCCCTCGGATATTTCGATCTGCGAGTGCCTGAGAGACATTCTCATGCGGAAGCAAGCTGGCTTCGACGTTGCGGTCCGCCGACCGCGCCGGCGCTTCGGTGAGTCCGGCGCCGATTTGGCGTTCCTTCATCTACCAACGGAATCTGGTCGAGTTGGTTCTAAGCAGCGTTTCACTTTGCGAGCGCAGCCGATGAAGCCGGGGCGCGATCTGCAAATGCCAGAGTCATCGCCCAACTGGAGCTCTCTCGACCTTGTGATTCGTGAATCCAGGCCCGCGCTGCCAGACTGATAAAGGTGCTCGATCCTCAACCTCCAAGGAAACACGACATGAGACCTAACTTGATCGCGCTCGCGCTCGTGATCGCCACCGCGGCGCCGGTTATCTTTCTTACTTCGCCTGCAGCGTATGCGCAGGCTGCATCACCTGAAGGAACGTTCACGAAAGTATCGAAAGCGCTCTCCGGCGGTTGGTCTGTTGTGAAACGGGACGGCAAGTCTTTTATCGTGTTTGACGACACATTCCGCGCGGCAAACGGGCCAGACCTCAAAGTTTTTCTCTCGCCTCAGTCAATGTCCCAAGTAACCGGTAAGACGGCTGCCACGGGCGCCGTTAATGTAGGCGTACTGAAGAAAACCAAAGGTACGCAGGAGTACGAGATCCCGGTGGGGACTGACCTCTCGAAGTTCAAAAGCGTACTTGTCCATTGTGAGGAATTTGCGGTCTTGTGGGGCGGAAGCGACCTTTAAAGGCGACACCCGGAGCATCTGATCGTCCTTAGGCAGAACACAGAGACCTTCGCGCAAAAAAGCCGCCCGACGGCACGCACCGGGCGGCTCCATGCAGCCTGAGAGGAGACGAAGAACTCAGGCAGCTGTGGCTTTGCAATTCGATCGCTCGGCGCCGGATTCGTGCCCACCATCAGTCTCGAACAGTCCGGCGATCCGGTCCCAGGCATCAGCGGGCGGACTGGCTGCGCGCGAGATATGGCGAGTGGGTGGCACCTGCATCCAACCCGGCATCCATGCGCTGTCGAGCGAGGTCTCGCGGGCAACGAGCGCTTCTGCCAGCTGCGCCTTCTGCGCCTTGGCAGTGGCGCCCTCTGCCTCGCGCGCAGTCTCTGGCGAAACGGCGTCTGCGATAAAAGCGTTGATTACGCGCTTGTCGCGCAGCAGGTCAAAGAACGCCTCGTCAGGTTTCCAGAACTCTGCCGGGTCAGTGCTGCAAGTCTGCAGCACGGCCTCGACAGTGGGCCCGCCGGACTCAAGCGTCTCGGCCATCGCCAGCGCCATCACTTGCATCACTTCGGCATCAGACATCGCCAGCAACGCGGCGTAAGTCTCGCATAGATGATAAGCATCGCCGCTACGGCGCGGCACCGGCGCACTGAGCGCCTCGAACAGGGTCTCCACGCCCTCCCGCGCGGTGACAAGTTCGGCGACAGCAGACCCGCCCTCGACGCTCGAAAGCGTCGCTTCCTTCACTGCGCCCGGCGAATGCAGGCGCACGTTCCAGAGTGATGAGCCGCACAGTGCATGCGCCGCCATCAAACGCATTGCGATGGCCGGATTTCTGATCAGGCTTGCCTGCGCGGCGGCGTGCCTGTGCAAGCCGATATAGTCCGCCATCGGACCCGACATTTCGGGCCGCGTTTCGGTTTTCGGCGCCGCTTCGCCACTGGCCGTGGCCGTCCTGGACTTGCGCGCCTCAGCCGCTTTGAGCCAACCTTCATGGAAGGTCACGGTCCCGTCATGGCGCTGCTCGATAATGATCTTGCCGCCCTGCTTCTTGGTCGTCTGGACGTATTCCCAGCACTGGAACCAGACGCCCCGTTCCAGAAGGACCACGCCAGTCCAGCCGCGCTGCCGGTAGCCTTCGGCTCGCTCGGTGATCGCGGCGTCCTGAGCCCCCCAGAACGCGGCGGCATCAGCAAAGACGGCCGCCTCACCGAACAGGTCCGCTGTCACCGCGCCGGTGTAACCGTCTAGGTCGAACAGCGCCTTGTCGGTGGTGATTGCACTCCCGCCGGTCACCCAGGCGCGGCAGGCCCGGCCCATCGGGGCGCGCTCGGTCTCGCTGTTCCAGAGCTTCAGCCAATCCGCCTGCTGGGCGGGCGTGGCCAGTGTCAGTGCCCGGACGGTTTCGCCGTCAATGTCTTCCTCCGCATAGAGCTTGCGGATCGGAGCGCTGAGCGCGGCCAGCGCCAGCACCCGGCGCACGTGCAGTTCGGTGACACCGAAGAAGCCCGCGATGTCCGCCACCGCTCTGGCTTCCTCATGCAGTTTCCGGAAGGCCGCGAACTGCTCCATTTCCGTGGCAGGCAGGCGGGCCACATTCTCGATGATCGAGGCTTCAATCGCAGAGGCCGCGTCCTCTTCCTGCATCACGGCGCAGGGCACCAGCGGATCGCTGCCGCTCTCCTTGGCGATCTGCTGGAGCGCAAAGAACCGGCGCCGTCCGGCGACGACGCCATAGCCTTCACCTTCCCGCCGGACGAGCAGTGTCTGGCGGACACCCTTCTCACGGATGGACGGCAGGATGTCGGAGACATCCGGCGCCTTGCGGCCATGGCGCATGTTGAGTTTGGAAATGCTGAGCTTGCTGAGCTCGATATGGATCAGATCAGGTTGTGACATGGGGTAACTCCTCAGAATGGAAACAGGTGTGGGGGCGCAAGGGCAAGGCCCAGCCGCCACGGCGGCAGGTGCCAGTTGATCGGCACGAAAGGCGCGCCGAAGTAATCGAGCGAAGCATCCGCTGCACTGGCGCCGAGATCGAAATCCCGGATCGTCACGTTCGGGCAGCGACCCTCAACCCAGATGGCCGTGACAAAGCCCTGCTCGATGTCGAGCGCCAGCGACGGGCGCGGGCCGAGCAAATGTTCGAAGATGTCCGGCATCACGCGCTCTCCCGAGTGTCAGCATGGCTCACAAGTCGCGCGAGCGTTTCACGGGCCATAGCGATGGCCTCCGGGAGCAGTTCGTTCGCGACCTTGTTGGGGTAGCTGTTATTCGTCCCCGGATAATTAGCCTCGATGCCCCATAGGCTCGCCGCATGCGGCGCGAGGTCTACGCCGTCGAGCGATACGCTGAGCACGATCCCGCAATAGAACCAGTCGCCCTTGCGCCAGCCTTCCATCACGGCTTCGGCCCTAGCCTGCGCCTCGGCGAACCGCTGCCGCAACCCATTGCCCGGTCCGATGAACCCCGGAGCGTTCGCATAGAGCGAGGGCCAGAAACCGTCCTGGCGCTGATCTGGTGCGTCCGGACAATCGTCAGGCACAACCTGCGCCAAGACGGTGAACGGCCCGGCTTCGCAGGTAATGACATCGCCGGGGCAGATAAAAGATGAGAAGCGGTCGGTGAACATCACTGCGCCCTCCCTCACCGCGACCAGAAGACGTGGACTTCGTCGAAGCCCGTCTGGAACACCATGATCTCGCCGTTCAGCGCCATGTCGCGGGCGAGTGCCTGCCAGTCGATATAGTAGCTGAGGCTCTCGGGAATCGCGGTGCCGAGTTCGGTGTGAAGCTCGTCGGCGAAGTCGGCGGCGCTGCGGTACTCGCCTGCATAGTCCTCGAACGCGGCACGTGCCTGTTCAAGGTCGCTGCCGTAGTGCCCATGGATGCGGGCAGCAAGTTCGCCATACTCGCCGATGAACTCGGCCAGCTCGCACACTGTCTCGAACGAGGCGTATTCTGAAAGGTGTGCGCCTTCGAAGCCTTCATAATCGTGGATCGCCCATTCTTCGGCATCTGGCTCCGGGCTGGCGCGCAGCATCGCCGAAACGTCGCGCCAGATTTCGTCCGGCGTTGTGGCATCGATCCAACGCCCGTGCAGGCGTCCGTTGTTGTAAGCTGCAAGGCACGCCACGTAGATGCGTGGCCTATCCTGAAGGGTTGGCGCACCCGCAGTTCCAAGGGGTGCAACGGTCGTGGGTTGGTCAATCATGTCTGTCTCCTCTCGCCGCACCTGCGATGATCCTCCGCTGACGGGGGTGGGCGGCGAGAAGGCGCTTGGCCAGAGCGCACAAGGGCGCCGCGCAGGGGGAAGCTGTAGGTAGGACGCCTACGGATGGTTTAAGGTGATCAAGTCCCGCCCCCTTGCGCGACGACCGCGCTCTGGCAAACGCGCCGTCCGCCCACCGCCGGCTGTGGAGGAAATCCGTTGAGGCAGAGGAAGACCTGGGCAGGCCGAAGCCTCACGCTGGCGCCTGACAGGGTCTCGGGGGTCTGCCAGACAGCTCGCGCGTCGATCAGCCGCCCTGGCTGTCAACGCCTTCAGGCATATCGGACAGGTCGTCCGGTTCGTCCGCGCCCGCATTGAAGCGGACGGTTGTCACGCGCGCAGCGATTTCGTTGCAGAAGGTATCCAGAAGCATGCCCTTTCCGGCCGGCATGGCGATCACGTCTTGCCGGGCACCTTGAAGCTCAGCAGCGATCCTGTCGCAGAGCGCGACCACGCGGCGCAGAACCGCCGGTGCAGACAGGCCCGCCGCTTCTGCAAGACGCTGCCAATGGCGCCTGAATATGTACCTGCCCCGCCTCTGACCACCTACCGATTGTGCGTGGTTCTCGGTGATGTTGGCCCAGGCAAGGCCCGACATCAGATCATAGAGCGGCGCGAGTTCGACGCGGCCCGCTTGCAGCAGGACCGAGTAATTCTTCGCATGAGAGTCGACGTTACCGATGGCGATATTGAAGATGACAGCGTCGAGAAACCGGTTTGTGTCCCGGGCGGTCATGTGTTCGCGGATGAGGGCAAACATCTCGGCAAGTGACGGCCCCGGGATGCCGGTTTGGTTGTGTTCGTACTTGGCGCCGGGCGGACGGCCGAGGGCCTGGCAGAAGTCTTCCTGATGGATCCGGCGCACCGCGTCTTCATTCCGTACACGGTCGTATCGTGTGACGAGCAGATAGCTTCGATCGCCGGCAGTCCCGGTGGTAGCCTCAGCGACATTTAACCCGCAGCGGCGTGCGAGCTGCATGCAAAGCGCTTCGTTCTGGACGCTACCGGGGAGATTTGCATTGTCCGGCTTCAGGATATGGGTCGAGGCAGCTCCATTAACCGGGATCGCGAAGGCGTCGTTTTCGAACACGACGGGAAGTTTTTCCTGCGCGCCGGCAAGGCTCATGGCCACGCCTGCGTCGCCGACGAGGAAGGGCTTTGCGGGCAATTCGTTCAGGATACGCTCAAGCGCGGCTTCGTCCCGGATCGGCTCGTTCCGGGCGAGGCCGTCCGGCGCGCGGATCGACAGCGCTCCGGCAAGATCTCCCCCCGAGGCGGTGATGAGGGCCAGGACATCTTCGGCAGACGCCCCGAGTGCACGGGTTAGGGCGCGAAGAGGCGCGCCTTCAGGCAGGAGGTTCATGAGCCAGGGCAGAATGACGTCCGGTCCCCACTCCCGGGCTGAAAGCGGCATCGACAGGGACAGGGGAAAGTGAGCCGGGCTTTTCAGCCAGGCTGCGTCATAGACGAAGGCCGTTTCGCCCAGACGGGTCTCTATGGCCCCGGCAATGACGCCGTCTGCATACACATCTGGCATCAGGCGTCACGCGCGCCGGTGAGGCCTGACACGTCTTCCAGCCGCACGCCTGCAGCGCGCGCCGCCGCGAGCGCCTTGCCAAGCTGCGCCGTGGGCTTGCCCGCCTCAAGCTCAACAATGAACCTCTCGCCAACATTGACCGCGAGCGCAAGCTCGCGCTGCGTGATGCCAAGCGCCTTGCGGGCTGTCGCCACCAGCTGTCCGAACTCTTTGGCCGTTGTTATCATGCATCACCTTCCCGATCGGGAAGATATTGACAGGGAAGCGTTACCACAAGCCTAATTCTTCCCGATCGGTAAGAAATAGACTGATCCTCGGCCGAAACGAACCAATACTTCCCGATCGGTAAGATATGAGCGAAACAGGCCTTGCGTGGAGCCCACCTGGTGCAAACGGCGTTCGCGCGCCAGATGGCCCACTAGCGCTGCGCCCTCGACGCCCGGACGTATCCTTTAATTGCGATGAGCCGCTATTAAAGGATAAACCTGTCCACAGAAGGTCGGTCGCCTGTCGGCCCTAAGCGGCGCGCCCGCGACAGCATGCTGAACATGCGCCGTTCGGTTTGCATCTTGGCCTGACGGGCTCCCATGGCCCCGACGCTGCGGCACCGGCCTCTAAGGACTCGCGCGCCTTGCCCGAATCTTTCCATGACGGATGTGTCATGGCGCTACACATTCGCGATTTCCGTCAAAGCGACGCGGCAGGGCTCTCCCGGCTGAGCGAGACCGGGCACCTGCTCGGCGCCTTGCCCGCACGTGACGCTGGAGTGCATACCCTCGCCGGCCTCCGCGACGACCAACTCGCAGGCGCGATCTGGCTGAGCCTGGATGGCGAAACAGGCATGATCCCGGCCATTCTCGTGGTCCATACTTCCAGTTGGCAATCGGACGTGCGCGAACTCATTGCAGAAGCAAGCCTCTGGCATGCTTCACGCGGCGCAGCCCGCATCGCGCTCCCCATCATCCCGCAGGACAAGGATCTGCTTTCCGGACTGCTCGATATGCAGTTCAAGGCCGACGACCGCGCAGGGATTATGCAGCGGACAATGCAGGTTCGCAGCGCCGCCTGAACCCGGCTTCCGATCAAGCGCCCGCGACCCCTCTGGCCGCAATCGCTCAGATACCTTCAATCTCAACGACACCTGCGGACAGTGGGAAGTGCGCGGCGCGCGCGTCCGCCGGCGAGTCCCAGCCGCAGGGCCTCAAGACGAACAACCGGATCCTCAGTGAGCCTCGCCGGGCAGGCGGTCAGGCCGGACAGACCCGCGCGCCTGCGCGGGCGGACCGCGGAGAAGCTGGGACTTTTTCAGGCCAGAATACGCTGCGGGCCAACGTTCGCACCAAGAAGTTCCATCAAATATCCGCCGTCCTTCAAAGCCTCAGCCTTCCGAACCAGATACTTGAGCGTATCCTTCATCGAGCCCCGATCATCATTCCATTGCTCCGCGACCTTTTCCCTGCCGTAGATCGTCTCTGCGATCTCGCGCCGGTTCATGCCGCAGGCGATGCCATCGAGCGCGACGAGACCGTCACGCAGGATCTGGGTCGTCTTGGTCCAGAGGGGTTGGGAGAGATCAGGCCCGTCGCCATAGATTTCGAGGGCCGCCTTCTGGACCTTGAGCTTGCGCTCGTAGGCTGTGATGTCGGAGATTGTCAGTTTCATGCGCACAGGCTCGATCCCGATGAGCGACATACCTGTGCACCTGACCTGCACCACGCAGCCTTTGCCGCGCGTGAGCAGAAACTCCCTGCCTTGCGGATCAGTGATGTGGGTCATCTTGCAGAACGGCATGCTACGCTCCCAGATATCGCATGTCTGATCCGGCCCACGAGGGCTGCAATGGATTTCGACCTGGTCCGGGAACGCAGCACGGTTCCAGACGACATCCGCGTCAAAGCCATTCCTGTTCGGATCCGGCATGAGGACCAGCCCCCAGCGCTCAGCGAGTGTCTGAATCTTACGCGCCTTCAGTATACGGATGGGCGCGCAGGGCGCCATGCGCTCTGAGATGTCATCCTTGCCGCGCACGGACGCGTCCCGTCGGAACTCGTCATTGCGCCGCAGATATTCCCAGGCCCATCGATCCATGGAGAGCCGGGAGAGATAGTCGTACCCGGCAAGCATGCCGGGGGATTCAAGTGTGAAGGTCTTCATCGGCATTGCCTCCTCGGTGCAAGCCCAGCAAGAGTCGTTCCACTTAAACGATTTATGATTTCGCAACCCTAAGTGTTAATAGACTGCGCTGATTTGGTAACACCTGATCCGTCAACGCGCGGATAGCCGGAACCGCATTTACCAGGACGGCCATTTTGCACCCGTGTTCCGGGCATCGCGCCAGCCTGCACAAAATGGCCCGCGCTCCAACTCCCCTGAAGCGACCAATTCCGGAACAATTGCGACGAGAGATGAAGCCAGGCTTTGAGACCGATGACGGACATGACCGACACAGAAAGCACGGAGGGCCGGCTGAGCGCGATGCTGCGAACAGCCTTCTGCCCTGTGGTGCGCACTGCGCTCGAAGCGGAGACAACTATCGAAGTCATGGTCAATCCTGACGGGTCTGTCTGGATCGAAGAGGCCGGACGCGGACTGAACCCGACCGGCAATACGATCACCGCCGGCGACCGCGAACGGGTGATCCGGCTTGTCGCGTCCAGCCTTGCCGCGGGGACATCCTCAACCGCTTCAATTGTCTCAGCCGAGCTTCCGGGGACAGGCGAGCGCTTTGAAGGCGTCCTGCCGCCAGTGTCCGCGGCGCCGTGCTATTCGATCCGGAAACTCGCCCGCACGCCGTTTTCGCTGGCGGACTATGTCCGGCAAGGCGCGCTGTCCCCGGCGCTGGCGGGCGCGCTCAAGGCGCTTGTCGCAGAGCGCGCCAATATCGTCATCGCGGGCGGCACCTCCTCGGGCAAGACCAGCTTTGCCAATGCGCTGCTCGCCGAAGGTGGCTTCTGCGGCGAACGGATCGTCATCCTCGAGGATACGCGCGAGCTCACCTGCCTCGCCGCAAATCTCGTCGCCCTTCGAACCCAAGATGCGCGCGTGACGCTGCGCGACCTCGTGCGCTCGACGCTTCGCCTGCGTCCAGACCGGATCATTGTCGGCGAAGTCCGGGGGCCAGAAGCGCTTGACCTTCTCAAGGCCTGGAACACGGGCCATCCGGGCGGCCTCACAACACTGCATGCCAATTCCGCCCTCGGCGCGCTCAGCCGACTCGAACAGCTCGTCAGTGAAGCGACCGCCCGCGCGCCGTTTGAGCTGATTGCAGAAGCCGTCGACGTCATCGTGTTCATGAGCCGCGCCGGCGGCCAGCGCCGCGTCGAAGACGCGGTCCGCGTCCTTGAATTCACCGGTGAGGGCTACCGCACCGAGCCTGTGCTTTGCCGCTCCCTATCCCTCGTCAGCCAAGGAGATGCCTCATGACGAATTCCCGTTTACCACTCCTGACCCGTAGGGGCATCCAGGCCCTCAGCCTCGCGCTTGCGCTTGGGCTTGCCCTGCCGGCGCACGCTGCAGGAACCGGCATGCCCTGGGAAGGACCGCTCACGCAGATCCTTTCCTCGATCGAAGGGCCGGTCGCCCGTATCGTGGCGGTGATCATCATCACGCTCACCGGCCTCACGCTCGCCTTCGGCGAAACCTCCGGCGGCTTCCGCAAGCTCATCCAGATCGTCTTCGGCCTGTCTATCGCGTTTGCGGCGACGAGCTTCTTCCTGACCTTCTTCTCGTTTGGCGGCGGGGCGCTGATCTGATGATCGAGGGGTTCGAGGTTCCTTTGCACCGGTCCCTGACTGAGCCGGTCCTGATGGCCGGCGCGCCGCGGGGTCTCGCGATCTCGATCGGCACGCTCGCGGCGGCTGTGGGGCTTGGCCTGCAACTCTGGATCCCCGGCCTTCTCATCTGGCTTCTCGGGCATTCAGCGGCCGTCTTCCTCGCCCGCAGGGACCCGGACTTCACGGCGACGCTGATGCGCGCGCTCCGGCACAAGGAACATCTCTCATGCTGAACCTGCGCGAATACGCTGCTGCCCCGCGCCTGCTCGCCGACTACCTGCCCTGGGCGGCACTGGTGGCGCCAGGCGTTGTCCTCAACAAGGACGGCGCGTTCCAGACGACATTCCGCTATCGCGGCCCTGACCTCGAAAGCTCGACCGAGTCCGAACTGGTTGCTGTCACCGCGCGCCTCAACAATGCGATCCGCCGGTTCGGATCCGGCTGGGCGCTCTTCTTCGAAGCCGTGCGCGAGGAAGCTGGTGATTATCCGTCCTCGGACTTCTCCGACCCCGTCTCCTGGCTGATCGACGAGGAGCGCGCGGTAGCGGCCGAGGAAGCAGGCTCAAGGTTCGAGAGCTCTTATTATCTCACCCTGCTCTGGCTGCCGCCGCCGGACACTAATGCCCGCGCAGAGAAGGCGCTGATCGAGCGGCCGGAGCGCCCCGATGGCGCAGGCTGGCGCGAACGCCTCCTTGTCTTCCAGCAGCAAGCCGAGCGCACCTTTGATCTCCTGTCGACGGCGCTGTCAGAAATCGCTCCGCTCTCGGACGAGGAGACACTGACTTATCTGCATGCCTGCATTTCGAGCCGGCGCCACAAGCTGGCCGCCCCGGAGATCCCTGTCTTCCTCGATGCGATCCTGGCAGACGAGCCTTTCACCGGCGGGCTCGAACCGATGATCGGAGACGCGCATCTGCGGGTTCTGACCATCCTCGGCTTTCCGGGATCGACCGTGCCGGGGCTCCTCGATGAGCTGAACAGGCAGGGCTTTGCCTATCGCTGGGCGACGCGGTTCATCGCCATGGACAAGGCGGAAGCCGAGAAAGTCCTCGGTCGGAAACGCCGGCACTGGTTTTCCAAACGCAAGTCGGTCGCCGCCGTCCTGCGCGAGACGATGTTCAACGAGCCCTCTGCGCTGCTCGATAGCGACGCAGACAACAAGGCGCTCGATGCGGACGCCGCGCTCCAGGAACTTGGCTCTGATCTCGTGGCCTATGGCTACGTGACCACGACCATCACGGTCGCCGATACCGATCCCCTTGTGGCGGATGAACGTGCCCGGCAGGCCGAGCGCATCATCAATGGCAAGGGGTTCACGGTGATCCGGGAATCCCTCAATGCGGTCGATGCCTGGCTCGGGAGCCTGCCCGGACATGTCTATGCCAATATCCGCCAGCCCATCCTCAACACGCTGAACCTCGCCCATATGGTGCCGCTCTCGGCGGTCTGGGCGGGTGAGCGCAAAAACCGGCATCTTGGCGCCCCGGCCCTCATCGAGGCGCGCACCGACGGCACAACCCCTTTCAGGCTGAACCTTCACGCCGGCGATGTCGGCCACACGCTGATCCTCGGGCCAACGGGCGCGGGCAAGTCGGTGCTGCTTTCGATGCTTGCGCTGCAATGGCAGCGCTATCCCGGCGCGCAGGTCTTCCTCTTTGACAAGGGACGCTCTGCCCGGGCGGCCGTCCTCGGCATGGGCGGCGTGCATCTCGATCTCGGCGGTGCCCGGCGCCCCCGGCTCCAGCCGCTGAAGGACATCGACCAACCAGCAGAGGCGAGTTTTGCAGCGGACTGGCTGGCAGGCCTGATTGCTGGCGAGGGCGTCAGCCTGACGCCCGAACTCAAGGCGCGTCTCTGGCAGGGCCTCACCTCGCTCGCATCAGCGCCGAAATCTGAACGTACACTGACGGGTCTTATCTTTCTGCTGCGGGACGACACGCTCAGGACCGCGCTGCATCCCTTCACGCTGGCGGGGCCCCATGGCCACCTGCTCGACGGGGACGAGGAAGACCTCTCCCTCGCCTCCGTCACCTGCTTCGAAATGGAAGAGCTGATGCAGCAGGGCGCGGCGGCGACAGCCGTGCTCACCTATCTCTTCCACCGGCTCGAGGCGCGCTTTGACGGGCGCCCTACGCTGCTGATGCTGGATGAGGCCTGGCTGTTCCTGGATGCGCCGGTCTTTGCGGCACGCCTGCGAGACTGGCTCAAGACCCTGCGCAAGAAGAACGTGGCCGTCGTGTTTGCAACGCAGTCACTGTCCGACATCAGCGCGAGCGCGATTGCCCCGGCCATCCTGGAAAGCTGCCTGACCCGGATATTCCTCGCCAACGAACGCGCGCAGGAGCCGGCGCTGCGAGAGACCTATGAACGGTTCGGGCTGAACACGCGCCAGATTGAGATCATCGCGCGGGCCACGCCGAAGCGGGATTACTACTTCCAGTCCCCGAAAGGCTCCCGCCAGTTTGACCTGAGCCTTGGCCCGGTCGCGCTCGCTTTCGCGGCCGCCGGCACGCCGGAAGACCAGGCCACGCTCGACCGTGTCATGGCGGAAACCGAGGGCGAAGGCTTTGCCCAGACCTGGCTCCATGAAAAGGGCCTCGCCTGGGCGGCGGACCTGCTCGCCCGCTGGCCGGGCTATTCCTCCGCCGAGCACGCCCCAAGCCCAACCTTCCGTCCACAGATCCTCGCTGCCGAATGAGCCCTCCCATGCGCCGCCGACTTGCCTGCCTGCTGATCACCACGCTGCCACTGGTCGCCGTGCCGGTGACTGGCCTCGTCGCGCCGCCCGCCGTGGCGCAGTTGGCTGTCTATGATCCCGCAAACCATGCCCAGAACATCCTGCAGGCTGTCCGCGCGCTGCAGGAACTCGAAGGCCAGGTCCAGCAGCTCGCGCATGAGATCGAGATGCTGGAGAACATGGCCCGCAATCTCGAAACCCTCCCCGTCTCCGTCGCTGAAAGCATCATCGGCCAGCGGATCCTCCGTATCCAGGATCTGCTCCGCCGCGCTCAGGGCATCGGCTACTCGGTCGACGAAATCGAACGCGACTATGAGACGGCCTATCCAGAGGAGTACCGGACCTCGACGCCGAACGCGGTGCTTGTCGAGGATGCCCGCACCCGCTGGCGCCAGTCCCGCGACGCATTCCGCGAGACGCTGACGGTCTCTGCCGCCGCGCTGGAAGACAACGAGACCGATGCGGATGCGATCCGCAGCCTCGTGACCCAAAGCCAGGACGCGGTCGGCGCGCTGCAGGCGGCTCAGGCCGGCAACGAGCTCAGCGCCATGACCAACCAGCAGCTGATGCAGATTGAGGCGATGCTCGCCGCCCAGCACCGCGCCGAGGCGCTGGAAGAGGCGCGCAAGCTGGCCGAAGCGGAGCGTGGCCGTGCCCGCCTGCAAACCTTCCTCGGCAATACCGGAGAGTAAGCGCCATGGAAGAGATGGACGTCATCGACCGGTTCCTCGAGACCTTCATCCGCTATATCGACAGCGGGTTCGGGCTCCTGCAGGGCGATGTCGCGTATCTTACTTCCACGCTGATCGTCATCGACATCACGCTGGCGGGCCTGTTCTGGGCCCTCTCACAGAACGCCGACGTGATCGCCGGGCTCATCAAGAAAGTCCTCTATGTCGGATTCTTTGCCTTCCTGCTCGGTAACTTCGCGGGGCTCTCGCAGATCATCTTCGACAGCTTTGCCGGGCTCGGCCTGAAGGCAGGCTCGAGCCTGATCACGGCCGAGGACCTGATGCGGCCCGGCTATATCGCGGGCGTCGGGTATGGCGCCGCGCTGCCGCTGCTCGAAGAGGCGGGCGAGCTGATGGGACCGATCGCCTTTTTCGAGAATTTCGTCCTGATCATGGTCCTGCTGGTGGCCTGGGCGACCATACTCGTGGCTTTCTTCGTGCTCGCCGTGCAGCTGTTCGTCTCGATCCTCGAGTTCAAGCTGACGACGCTTGCCGGGTTTGTGCTCGTGCCCTTCGCGCTCTGGAACAAAACCTCGTTCCTGGCAGAGCGCGTCCTCGGCAATGTCATCACATCTGGATTAAAGCTGATGGTGCTCGCGATTATCATCGGCATCGGCTCGACGCTGTTTGCTACCATCACCGATGCATTCGCCGGAACCGGAGATGTGACACTGGCTGAGGTCATGGGCACCGTGCTCGCCGCCATCGTCTTCCTCTGGATGGGCGTGTTCGGCCCAGGCATGGCGAGCGGGCTCATCACCGGCGCCCCGCAGCTTGGCGCGGGCTCCGCCATCGGCGCGGCCGCAGGTGTCGCCGCCGGAACCGTCGCCGCGGGACTTGGGGCCAGGGCTGCGCTGGGCGCCGCCGCGGGCGGCGCGGCGAGCGCGGTCAAAGCGGGCGCCTCGATGGCGGGCGGCGCCCGCACGGCGTTCGATCTTGGATCCACGGCTTCGGGAAAGAGCAGAACGGCCGCGTTTGCCGCCGGCCTTGGCGGCGTCGCCCAGGCGGCCGGCGATACCGTTCGCCGCGCGGCCACGGGCCCGGGACAAGCCGTGCGCGATGCCTACCGGCGCGGCGCGCGCGGCGCTTTCGAATCCACCGGCGGCTCAGGCTCATCGCCTTCAGAGAGCCCCTCCTCCTCCCCGCAGGAGAAGAGCCCTGGCTGGGCGCGCGGCATGCGCGCCTCCCAGCGCCTCGGCGAGGCCCGCCAGCTCGCAATGCACAGCCTGCGCGACGGTGATCGCGGCTCCACCGGCGCGGCCCCCTCCCTGAAAGACAAGGACGAGTAACCTCATGCGCTTCAAACGCCCCGCTGCTCATTATGGCACCTCCCCATACCCTGAGACGCCTTACCAGAAAGCCGGACAGGTCTGGGATGAGCGGATCGGCTCCGCCCGGGTTCAGGCGAAGAACTGGCGGCTGATGGCGCTCGGCTGTCTCACCCTCTCGTTTGCAACGTCCGGCGCGCTGATCTGGCGGAGCCTGCAGTCGACGGTGACGCCCTATGTCGTCGAAGTTGACGAGACCGGCGCGGCGAAGGCCATCGGCCCTGCAACCGAGACCTACACGCCGTCCGACGCGCAGATCGCGCACCATCTTGCCGGGTTCATCACATATGTCCGCAGCCTGTCGATCGATCCCGTTGTTGTTCGCGAGAACTGGCTGAAGGCCTACACCTTCGCCGGACCTGCGGCCGCCACAACGCTCTCAGAGTATGCCCGCGAGCATGACCCGTTTGCCGCGATTGGCCGGCGCTCGCGCACGGTGGATGTCGTCAGCATCGTCCGCGTCTCCCGCCAAAGGATGCTGAGACCCTGCGCGCCAACCCCCTCGGCCTTTATGTCCGCTCGCTCAGCTGGAGCGAAGACCTTGTCACAGGAGAAAGACAATGACCCGGTTCCTGCTCGCCTCTTCGGCCACCGCCCTACTCGCGGCCTGTGCCACCTCGCCGCCACCCGAGCCGCTAATCGATAGTGGCGATTTCATCGCGGCAATTCCATTGGAAGAGCCGAAGCCCGAACGCGTCGAGATTGTCGAAACAGCGATCGCGCTGCCGCTGCCCGGCCAGCTCAAGCCGACCCCGCCGGAGGCTGAAACAAAGCCCCCACAAAGCCCGGCAGCCACCATCAGGGATGGCCGCGCCGGTGCCGTGATCGAGCCTTCCTCGGAAGGTTTCGTCAACGCCGTCCAGATCTATCCTTATACGGAAGGCGCCCTCTACCGCCTCTACGCGAGCCCCGGCCAGGTCACGGATATCGCGCTCCAGCCGGGAGAAAGCCTCGTGTCGGTTTCGGCGGGTGACACGGTGCGCTGGGTGGTCGGAGACACCGCGTCTGGTTCCGGCAGCACCGCCCGGGCGCATATCCTGGTCAAGCCTGTTGCGACGGGCCTGCGCACCAACCTGATGATCGCGACCGACCGGCGGACCTATCACCTCGAACTGGAATCGACCGCCTCCACTTACATGGCCGCGCTCTCCTGGCGCTATCCTCAGGATGAGCTAGCGGGCCTCACGGCCCGCAACACGAGCGCTGCCGCAGAGGACGCCATCTCGGTCAAACGCGGCCTCAGCCTCGAGACCCTGAACTTCGACTACCGCGTCACAGGCGACACGCCGGACTGGAAACCCGTCCGTGTGTTCGATGACGGGCGCCAGGTGTTCATCCAGATGCCGGCGTCGATTTCTGCCTCCGAGATGCCGCCGCTCTTTGTCCTGTCATCCGCAGGAGAGGCCGAACTCGTCAACTACCGGGTCAGAGGCAGCTACTACATCGTCGACCGGCTGTTTGGCGCGGCAGAGCTGCGCCACGGGACAAGGCCCCAGACAGTCGTGCGAATTTCTAAAGTAAGCGCGGCGCAAAGGTCGCGTTGGTTCGGGGGTTGAGCCGATGACCGAGCCTCCCCCATTCAAGGAAGCAGCGCGGCAGCTGCAGATCCGCTCGGCGCCGAAGCCCGCCACGCGGATCAACCGCAAACTCCTCATGGCCGGCGCAGGCCTCGGCGCGCTGGGCCTCTTTGCGGCAACTTCGATTGCGCTCGCGCCGCCGCGCGCCGCAGAGCCCGCCTCGCAGGAAGAGCTTGTCACGACCGGCAAGCGGAAGCCGGATGGGTTCTCGGCGTTGCCCGCGGACTATACGGCGCTCGCGGATGTGCCGGTGCTCGGGGCGCCGCTGTCCGGCGACCTCGGCTCGACCATTCTGGCGACCGAGCAGGCCTACGGTATCGAAACAGAGTTCCAGACCGAGTATCGGGCGGATTTTCGCACGCGTCCGGAAGACGAAGCTGTCCGAACCGCGCGGCTTGAAGCCGCCGCCCAAGCTGAAGAAGCCGCCCGCGCGCCAATCCTGTTCTGCCTCGGCGGGGCCGGAGCGCCGCCAAGCTCCAAGCAGGGAGCGCAGGAATCCGGCTTCGATCTGGCATCGGAGCTCCTTGCGCTTAACCGGCAATCGACAAGCGCCACTCTAAGCCCAGAGCCAGACCCGAACCTCCAGTCTCGCAAGACCGCGTTTGTCCGTGAACCGGCCTCCAGCCCGGTCTACAATCCGGACCGCGTGCAGGATCCGCTATCGCCTTACCAGCTGATGGCAGGCTCGCTGATCCCCGCAAGCCTCATCACGGGTATCAACTCGGACCTTCCAGGTACGGTCATCGCGCAGGTCACGCAGAACGTCTACGACACGGTGCGCGGCCAGCACCTCCTCATCCCGCAGGGCAGCCGCCTGATCGGGCGCTACCAGTCCGAGATCTCGTTCGGCCAGGACCGCGCGCTCGTCGTCTGGGACCGGATCCTGATGCCTGATGGCAGCTCGATCACGATCTCGGAGCCGGGAAGCGACGCGTCCGGCTATGCGGGCCTGAAAGACCGGACCGATCATCACTGGGACAAGGTGTTTGCGGCGGCCGGTCTCGCCACGCTACTTGGCATCGGTGCGGAGCTCGGTCCCGGCGAGGACGGCGACATCGAACGCGCGATCCGCCGCGGGACCACCGACACGATCAACGAAGCCGGGCAGAGGACCGTTGATCGCAGTCTCGGCGTCCAGCCTTCGATCACGATCCGGCCTGGCTGGCCGGTGCGTGTCATCGTGACCAGGGATCTCGTCCTTCGTCCTTTCAAGGACACAGCCCCATGAACCTCCGCCTTGCAAAACTTGCTGACCGCACGCCGGTCCGACTCACCCTCGCACTTGATCCCGACACCGCCGCCGCGCTGCAGGATTATGCGGCGGTCTACCAAGAGACTTATGGCGAAGCCGAGCGCAGCGAAACGCTCGCCGCCGCCATGATCGAGATGTTCCTGGCGTCAGATGCCGGGTTCAGACGGGCCCGGAAGGCCCTGCCCACCAATGCCAGCAAAGGAGACTGACTCATGGCACAGATCGGCGCATTTACACTGAAGGACGGAGCCTGGACCGGGACCATCCGTACCATGACCATCAATGTCAAAGCCCAGCTTGTACCCAACAAGGACAAGGCAAACGGTGCGCCGGACTTTCGGCTTTACGCAGGCGGCGCTGAACTCGGCGCAGCCTGGCATCAAGAGTCCAAGGATGGCGAAACACCGTTCCTCGCTGTCAAACTCGATGACCCGAGCTTTGCCCAGCCGATGCGCGCAGCCTTCTTCGAGAACGCGAAGGAAGGCACCGGCGTCCTCGTTTGGAACCGTCCGAAACAATAGTGAAGAGCGGCAGCCGCGTCGTCTGCCTCGCAGAGTTATCACAGAGCGAAAGCATCGCGCGGAGGCCTTAAACGCGCTTTTGCCGGAAGGCGCCTTGACCGGGAACTGTCAGCCGGGAAGTGACGCTTGCCGGCGCGCCATCAGGACTTGGAGCAATGTCAAAAGATGAGAAGCCGAATCCATGACACCGATTTTGCCAACGAAACAAACTGGCTGACGCCGAAACAGTGCTCAGAACTGACAGGATGGTCGCTTGCTGGGCTGGAAAAGCGTCGCGCGCGCGGACAATGGCCACCTTATTCTGTGCGCGCGGGCCGCCCCCGATATCCCGGCGACTATATCCGGCAAAAATTCGCAGAGGCAGTTGTGACGAATACAGTTCAGGCTTCGGCCTTGAATGAGGCATTCCAGCGCAGCTAACGACCTCGAGGGCACTCAGCCATTGATTGATCAATCGGCAAAACCTGTCGATCGAGCCTCCAGACGCATGGCGCACTTTAACAACCATGCTGCGCGCGCTCGTCAGAATGCAGCGCCATTGCCGCCTCCTTACTTTCGGCCTCAGTTACCGCAGCCAACTGGCAAATTCCCAGACCGCGACTTCAGTGGTTGAATCGGCCAATTTTAAGATTCAAACATGACAAATCGCGATATCAATAACCATTTATTGATATTATCGCTAAATATGTTAATTTGAAATAGGCATTCACAGATTCGGGCCCAAGGATAATCGATATGGAGCATTTCGCGGTCGTACAAAGCATTATCAAAGCCGCCTTGGCCGGAGATGAAGCAGGAGTGCGCAAACAAGTGAATCGCCTAGAGGCCCGGTTGAGTAAAGCAGGCGCTAACAACGAGGTGGCTGCAATCGAGCGGCTTTTGAATACTTCGACTGAAGTGAAACATCTGGCCCCCAGCCAGGTAGAAGTCTCGCGTGTGCTCATTACGGGGGAGAAGCTGACCCCAGAAATCCATCCGCCTATAGACCGGGAAACCGGAGCCCAGCTGTGCCTTATTGAGTTTCCGGGTCAAAGAACGCCCAAGCCGGTTTATGGCCAATCAGCTCAAGAAACGATCGATGGGCTGCTCGCTGAATGGCGCAATAGTTCAGCACTCATGTCAGTCGGCGTCGAGCCGACGCGGTCTCTATTGATCTACGGTCCGCCGGGCACGGGAAAGACAATCTCAGCGCACTATATCGCCGAGCAGCTCGGGCTGCCACTTGTCACAGCCCGAATAGACGGGTTGATCTCGTCTTTCCTTGGCACCACGGCACGTAACATCGCGAACCTGTTCGATTTTGCCAATCGTTACGCCTGCGTCCTCTTGCTCGACGAGTTCGATGCCCTTGCCAAACTTCGGGACGATCCGCACGAAGTGGGAGAGATAAAGCGGGTGGTGAATACGCTTCTCCAAAATCTCGACCGGCGGCGGCATTTCGGGGTAACAATTGCCATCACCAACCATGATAGGCTGCTGGATCCGGCTGTTTGGCGGCGCTTCGAAACTCAATTGCACGTTTCCGAACCGGAATTCGCAGCCCGCGAAGCATTGATCAGACGCTTTCTTGCACCGATCGAAGCCGAGGACTCGACAGTCCGGATTTTCTCTTACTGCCTGCCGGGACGATCCGGCGCAGATCTTGAGCGCATTTGCCGGGCAGTCAAGCGAACCATAGCAATGGCCGATAAAGCACCCGACCCATCAAACCTGTTCAATTCACTGAGCAGCGTCCTAGGGCGTATGCCGCAACTCGATCACATCCCAGCCCGGGTTCTTGCGACTGACCCAAAAGCCTTCGTAAGCCTAATCGCAAATGATCCCGATATCGGCCTAGATCAGAAACAAATCGGTCATGCCACCGGGACATCGCAAAGCCAGGTCAGCGCACTCAAGCAAAAAATGCTGCACAAGGACGTAATAGAGGCGACCCATGCCCAATAATCCGGTCCAGATTGTTCTGAATGACACCGACTTTCATGCAATGCCTGATCCGGGCCAGCCGCCAAGGCCGAAAGATTTTTTCGCCAATGCGGACCGGGAGTTCATCGCGCACCGCAAACGCTTAGCAACCGATGTCCAACGAATTATTGAAGAAGTGGAGAATAGCGCATTTGGACCTGCCACCTACCTTAAGGTCCGAATGCGCACCGAAGCCCTCGCGAAATCATATCGCCCGGTCTATGCGCTATTCAAGCCCGATCAGTTTCCTTGCGTTGGCGCAGAGGCGGTTGGAACACTGTTCTTCAGGGCGCCACTGATTTACCTCCGTGGACTGAAAGCTCGCATTGAAGAGGCTGAAGACGAGGTCCGGACAGTATTCCGTCAAAGCGATGGAGCCCCTTATCCAGCGCCCACAGTGAGGCGAGCAGAGGTTGGGGCAATCGAGTCCATCTCGATCGTGGCTCCGTCAGAGAAACGCAACTTTTCAACTTCAGCCGCCATGGACATGTTTGCCGATCCCTCGACGGTATCGGGCTATCAAATTGACCTCTTCGAGGCGCTTGAACCGGAAGAAATCGCGGCCGATGCGACAGGACGCACGGAGCTCTATCGCTCCTTGGTAAAATTGCTGGTCTCATTCGGCCCTGGCACAAGAACATTGCTTTCGATGCGACTAGCGAGGATGCCTGTCCTTGAATTCCAACTCACACAAAGTGATGCCGAGGCGATCGTTGATAACCGCCTTGGGCTTGTTCGGACCGACATTGCCCCCAGCGCAGTTCCCACTTTGATCGACAGAAATGCTGACCGCCATGAAGCCGCCCTCAGCGCTTTGCAGCGCCACCCGCTTGTGCGAGCGATCCGGCCACCGATCAGATTGCAGCTCGTTGATGAGGAAATGGCAGTTCCGGAAGGTAAGGCAACCACAAAAACTGCGCCTATCCCTCTGCCCCTCCCCTCCCAAGACGCTCGCTATCCTATCGTGGGCGTGATCGATTCGGGAATTGCGCCAATTCTTGATGAGTGGGTCGTTGACCGGTTCGATTTTCTCGACACTGACGACTATGACGCCCTACACGGGACCATGGTGGCAGGCCTCATTACGGTGGGCCAGCAGATCAATGGACCAGACGTCGCACACGAGCGCGACGGCTGCCAAATTGTGGACATTCCGCTGTATCCCAACGGCGACTTTCTCGCACAGTATCCGAATGGCTTTTCCGAATTCCTGTCTGAAGTGGAGCAAGCTGTCTCGGAGGCTCGTGAAAAACACGGAGTGCGCATCTTTAATCTATCCATCAATGCAACGGCACCCGTCGAACGGTATACATATAGTACCTATGCAGCGGAACTCGATCGTATCGCGGACACCTATGACGTCGTTTTCGTCAATTCCGCCGGTAACCTCAAACATGCGGATGCGCGTGCTCCCTGGCCCGCCAAACCTAATGACGTCATAAAATATTTTGCGAACCGGACATCGTCAGACACAATATTGAAGCCGGCCGAAAGCGTGCGTTCTATTTCCGTAGGCGCACTGAATCCCCTTACAGATGACAAACGACATATTACCGGTGCACCTACGGTCTACACGCGGCGGGGACCAGGACTGCAAGTAGGGATCAAGCCTGACCTTGCCGCTTACGGTGGCGCAGGGATCAGCACACCAGGCGCAAAGACGGGCCTTACATCTATCGATCAAGACGGCGTACCCATCCCGGTGATCGGCACGAGTTTTGCTGCCCCACTGGTCGCCCGAAGCCTCGCAGGGTTGGACGCAGCGACTTCAGGCGGGCTCACCTCCGAAGCACTCCGCGCCATGTTGATACATAATGCAGCAATGCCGGATCCATTGACCAAGCGTGGTCTCAAGGACCTTGCGCGCCAATTCGCCGGGTTCGGTCAACCGGTTTCAGCGCAAGACATGTTGGAGACCGGGGACAATGAAATCACACTCCTCTTCCAAAGCCGCCTCCAAATCGGTGAGAAAAAGCCGGTGATCCTCAGATTCCCGTTTACCTGGCCGCAAAGTCTTGTGGCAGGAGGCAAGTGTTCAGGCCGCGCCCGCATCACACTTGTCTATGCGCCGCCGCTGGATCCTGCGTTCGGCGCAGAATTTGTTCGGGTTAATCTTGAGGCGAGCTTGAAGCAGCGTCAGGCTGAAAATGCCAAAGATGGATCCGCCCATTTCACGACACAGATAGACGCGAAGTTTCTGCCCAAGAAGGCCAATCTCGCGATTCCGGAAAAGGCCCTGATTGATCACGGCCTGAAATGGTGGCCAGTGAAACAGTACGCGAAGTCCTATGAGAACCATGGCGCATCATCGGAGTGGCGACTTGAAGTCACAAGCCTCGTCCGGGCTGAAACGACTTTCCCTGCTGAAGGCGTTCCTTTCGCCGTACTGCTCACGATCGATGACCCAAGTGGTGCAGCGCCAGTCTACAGGGAGATGCAGCAGGCCTTGCAGGCCAGCCGCGCCAATACCCAGGCACTTCAAACCGTATTCCGAGTACGGCCGCGGCGATAACGCGGGCCACTACATCGCGGGTTCATCCAAATTCATTGCTTTGGGCCGTGGTTCAACACCGAACTTTCCAGCCGGGAGGCCGGGGCGAGGCTGAGACAATTGTGAACTGGGTTTGTCATCATATCGGTTGCACGATGACAGGAGCCTCGTTATCCCAGCTACACTACAACTCAGACGGTGGCCCATAGGTGGCTTGGCGTGTGAGGGGTTAGCAAGCGGCGGCCTTCCAAGCCACTTAATGCTCTGTATTTATAGGGGTCTTGTGATGGGGCCGCGCCAAAGACGAATCTGGTTTGGGACCAGAGGGTCGTAGGTTCGAATCCTATCGCTCCGACCAATCATTTTTGGGTGCCTCGGGAGGCTCTTGAATGGAAGCGCGGATTTACAGGCCAGCGAAAAGCGCCATGCAGTCCGGTCGTGGCAACACGAAGGACTGGACGCTGGAACTCGTGAACCCGGACGCGCACCGCAGACCCGATCCCCTCATGGGCTGGACCAGCATTGACGACACGTCAGGCCAGATCCGCCTCCAATTCGACACCCGCGAACAGGCCATCGCCTATGCCGAGCGCGAAGGCCTGAATTTCCGGGTCGAAGAACCGCGCGAGCGCAAGCGCCTGGTGAAGTCCTATGCCGAGAACTTCTCGGCCGACCGCAAACAGCCGTGGACTCACTAAGGCTGGCTCGTTAATCCCCGCAGGTCACGGCCCCGTAGCTCAGCTGGATAGAGCACTCGCCTTCTAAGCGAATGGTCGCAGGTTCAAGTCCTGCCGGGGTCACCAGTCATTCCGCGCCTGCCGGGGATAGGCCAACGCCCTATCCCCCTTCCGCGCTCCCCTTCCGTCATCCCGGAAATCCCAGCAAACCAAGCCGCTCGCCGCTCCCGAAGCTCAGGGGGAGCGAAGTCGAACCCTGCGCGGGCTGGAAACTTATCCGCCCTACCTCCGTGCACGCCCATCTTAGCGCCCATGTTCGACCACATGCCCCGCCCGGAAC
>PHEH01000014.1 GCA_002841155.1 Alphaproteobacteria bacterium HGW-Alphaproteobacteria-18 | reverse complement strand
AAGCGCGACATGCGGGGAGTTTACGTCCGCAGGCGGAGGGGGTGGATAAGGTTTTGGGAGTTTTTTTGCAGGGGGTTGAGGGGATTGGGGTTTTTGTTTCAGTGCGGCGCAGAATTGGGGGGATAGGGTTGCGCCTCCACTGAGAGGTGCCCCACCCTAGCCCTCACCACCTCCGTGGGGAGGGGACCTATTGCTTTGTGGGGAGGGGTGAGTTCTCAAGCCGCACGACGTGCCCCCTCCCCATGACTATGGGGGTCATGAGGATCAGCAATCGCATTGCGATTGCCCGAATGACGGGGTGGGGTGGGTTGCCGCTCAAGCTACAGGGAGAGAAGGTTCCCGCCGGTCTGGGGGGCTGGGACGCCGGTGGTGGTGGGCCAGCTCAAGGGGAGGCCGCGGGCTGTGCGGGCGGCCAGCAGGGCGAAGGCTTCGGCTTCGATGGAATCGCCGCGCCAGCCAGCCTGTTCGGCAGTGAGGACGGCGCAGGGGAGCTGGCGGGCGAGCGCGGCCATGAAGGCGGGGTTATGGCGCCCGCCGCCGCAGGCGATGAGGCGGGCGGGAACCTCCGGGAGCTGACGGATGCCGGCGGCGACGGCGGCGGCGGAAAATTCCGTCAGGGTCGCGGCGCCATCCTCCAGCGAGAGGCCGCGCGCCATCGAGGCGTTGAAATCATACCGGTCGAGCGATTTTGGCGGGGGCTCATCAAACCAGTCATGGGCGAGGAGCTGGGCGAGCAGGCCCTCATGCACGCGGCCGGCGGCGGCGAGCTTTCCGCCTGTGTCATGGGTGCCTTTTCCGTGGCCTTCGACCCATTCGTCGATGGGGCCGTTGGCGGGGCCGGTGTCGAAGGCGATCAGCGTGCCATCGGCCGTGCGCGCGGTGATGTTGGCGACGCCGCCGAGATTGAGGAGGGCGGCCGCCTCCCCGCCGAGGCGGTTCATCAGCGCGGCGTGGTAGGCCGGGGCGAGTGGCGCGCCCTGCCCGCCGGCGGCGACATCGGCGCTGCGGAAATCAAAGGCGAGCGGCACGCCGAGGGCGGCCTGCATTGCGGGCGCGTCGATCAGCTGAAGGGTGGCGCCCTTCTGGCCTGCCTTCGCGCGGCGGTGGAGGACGGTCTGGCCATGGACGCCCGCCAGGACGGGTTTGGGCGCGCCCGCCTGCCCGGTCATCATGGCCCAGGCGTCGGAATGGGTTCTGGTGATGGTTTCGCAGGCAGCCCGGAAGAGCCCCTCGGGGCGGGGGCCCTGCCAGTTCCACGCGCGGGCGGCGTCTGTGGCGGCCTGAAGGACGGCGCGCTCCTGCGGGGTGTATTTGCGCTCGGCGACGGGGCCGAATGCCAGCACCTCCTGCCCGTCTGTGAGGATCATGGCGGCATCGACGGCGTCCAGCGAGGTGCCGGACATGAAGCCTGCGACCCATTGCGGGGCGGTTTTTTCAACAGCGGTGTTCAAGGCTGGCCCTTTCCATGCTAGGCGCGCGCATCTCATCGGAGACACGAGAACATGAGCGAATACAAGTCGGAATTCCTGCGCGAGCTGAGCTGGCGCGGCTTCATCAAGGATGTCACTCACGCCGCTGAGCTCGACGCCTATTGCGCCGCAGGAAACCCGATCGCGTATGTCGGCTATGACGCGACCGCTGACAGCCTGCATGTCGGCCATCTGATGACGATCATGATGCTGCGCATTTTCCAGCGCCATGGCGGCAAGCCTGTGACGCTGATGGGTGGGGGGACGACCAAGATCGGCGATCCGACCGACAAGGAAAAATCCCGGCCTGTGCTGACCGACGACCAGATCGCCGCCAATATGGCCGGCATCAAGCAGGCCTTCCTGCCCTTTATCCGCTTTGGTGAGGGCGCCAATGACGCGATCATGGTCAATAATGACGACTGGCTGGGCAAGCTTGGCTATATCGAGATGCTGCGCGCGGTAGGCACCTATTTCACCATCAACACGATGGTGAAGCAGGATACGGTGGCGCGGCGGCTGGCGGCCGAGCAGCCCTATTCCTTCCTCGAATTCAATTACCTCCTGATGCAGTCCTATGACTTCCTGGAGCTCTACCGGCGCCATGGCTGCCGGATGCAGCTTGGCGGATCGGACCAGTGGGGCAACATCCTGGGCGGCGTGGACCTGATCCATAAGGCAGAGGGCGGGGAAGCCTTCGGCCTGACAGCGCATCTGGTGACGACCTCTTCGGGCGTGAAAATGGGCAAGACGGTGGGCGGGGCGGTGTGGCTGAATGCCGACCGCAAGAGCCCGTATGAATACTGGCAGTTCTGGCGCAACACCGAGGACGCTGATGTGGGCAGGTTCCTGCGCCTCTTCACCGACCTTGGCCAGAACGAGATCGAGCGGCTGGAAGCGCTTCAGGGCGCGGACATCAACGACGCGAAGATTGCCCTGGCCAATGCGGTGACGACGCTGCTGCATGGGGCCGAGGCGGCGGCGGAGGCTGAAGCGGCGGCGAAGGCGGTGTTTGCGGGCGGGGCTTCGGCAGACGCGCTGCCGACGGCGACTGTTCCGCAGGCGGAGCTTGAGGCGGGGATGCTGGTGGCGGCGGCGTGTACGGCGGCGGGGCTTTCCAAGTCCAATGGCGAGGCGCGGCGGCTGATCGAACAGGGCGCCATCCGCGTCAATGACGAGCTTGTGTCTGATCCCAATGCAAAGGTCTCGATGGCCGACATGCAGGACGGGGCGATCAAGCTGTCAGCGGGCAAGAAGCGGCATGCGCTGGTGAAGGCGGGGTAGGCCCCGCCTAGAACTCTTCTTCCTTCAGGGGGGGCAGCTCCTGCGGCAGCGCCTGCTCCGGGGGGCGGGGGGTGGCTTCGGGGATCTTGATGTCGGACGGGTTTTCGAAGACGCGGCGGATGACGCCGGGCGCAAGCGCCGAGAGCGGGTTGACCGAGACATTGGCCTTTTCCAGCGTGCCGCGCACGCTGTAGGTCAGCGAGAAGACGCCTTCGCCATCGCGGCCGACAACCAGGTCTCCGATGATCGGAATTCCTCCGAGGGCGGAGTTAACGCCAAAGCTTGGCACCAGGACGCCGTCGATCTCGATGGCCTGGGTTGCCATGTCGATATAGCCGCTGGCGGTGAGGCCGAGGGCGGGCCCCTGCGCCTTGGCGCCGGAGACGACATAGCGCCCGCCCTGCACTTTCATCGGAATGTCGATGCGCGAGAACATCACGCCTTCCCCGCTCAGCGTGTCAGCCAGGCCGCGCAATGAGGCAAGGGAGAGGATCTGTGTCAGGAAGGGCGCGTTGCTCATCCGTGTATTGGTGAGCTGGAGGACGAGATCGGCCGGCGCATTGGCGGTTTCCAGGCTGCCGGAGAGGGCAAGCTCCCCGCCGGTGATGAAATCTGCGCCGAGAAAGGCGCTGGCAATGAAACCGGCGTCACCGGAGGTGACGTCGATCTTGATTGGCGCGGCGCCGCCTGCCGTCAGCTTGGCGCTGAGCGGGGCGCCGCCAAGGGCAAGGCCGCTCGCCTCCAGCGATTGCAGGCCGCGCGTGCCGGTGACGGCGACCAGTTTTGCCTGGCGCAGATCGAGCCCTTCGCGCAAGGTCAGCCGGTCCACAGCGGCAGTGATGGTCAGCGGCGTGCCTTCTTCAGGCTCGGCGCTGGCCGCGCTCGCCATACCGCCAAGGCCTGCGATAAGCCCTGAAATATCGAGATATTTTCCACGCAGTGTCAGCGTCAGCCGGTCGCCGGGATCGCGCTGCACCGTGCCGGCCACGTCAGCGACATTGCGGAAGAAGGCTTCACGAAGGTCTGCCGAGATCAGTTTTGAATCGGCGCCGAGGGTGAAGTCGCCATCGAGCCGAGCGGTCGGACTGATGAATTTGATGCTGGAGGCCGACATCTCGCCCCGCTGGGAGATGACCACATCGGCGCGGGCCGCGTCGCCAGCCGGCTTCACCCAGCCAATTTCGGACATGTCGAGCCGCGCCGGGGTCAGGTCCACGCTGATATTGGAGGAGACGAGCGTGTCTCCGGCGAGCTTGGCGGTCACATCGAGGGGCGCTTCGCCAGTCATGTAGGCGCGCCCGAGAATGCCGAAGCGATTGAGGAAGTCTGCCGAGACCGTGCCTTGCGCCGTCAGGTCGGCCGGGGCGCCGTCATCGGTGAAGCCTTCATACCAGCGGAAGGTCACCGGTGAGGGGCCAAGCCGGGCGGCGCCGGTAAGCTCCGCGCCGGCCTGATCGACCTTCACATCCATCGTGCCGCTGGCCAGGTCGAACCCCAGCGCGGCGGCTTTCAGCCCGGCATTGCGGACCGTGCCGATGGCGGTGAAGCGAACGTCTTCATACGGCACATCATCCAGCGCCGGGCGGAACAGTTCGAACGTCATCTCGCCATTGCCCGACATCCGCGCCGGATCGAAGTCTATCTCCAGCCGCGAATTGACCAGTGCCTGCATAAGCGGCTGGGCGAGGCCACGCCCTCTGGCGAAGACCCGGAAATCCTCCCCCCGCGGATTGAAGGCCGGAAAGTCGACAAGCCCCTCGCTCATTGTCCAGCCGGCGAAACGGCCCTGGCTGAGCTGAACGCGGAAACTGTTGCCGGTGAGGCGCCCCAGCCCAAAGCCGTTCTCGACCGGGGGCAGATCATCGAGAAAGCGCACCGTTGCGTCTTCAACCCGGAAGGTTACTTCCAGATGGTCATTGTTGAGATAGCCGGCGGCAAAGCTGTCGCGGGCAAGCGTGATGCGGCCGGCGGCATCGAGCACAGTGCCGGTCGAGATGCGCTCCGCCGTAAAGTTGCGGGCGCCTTCACCGAGCTTGACCGGCCAGAAATTCAGCACCGTATTGGTCTGCATCGGCCCCGGAATCAAAAGCTCCAGCTGGCCGAGCACGGGCGAGTCTCCAGGCTGGCGATCCGGCGTGCGGGCGATATCGCCTTTTGCATCAAACTTCGCGCCGCCCGAAACGAACTCGGCCTTGGCCTCCCTCAGCGCCAACGCATCGACATCCGCCTCCCCCGATACCCGGACGCTGGCAAGGTCAATGGGCGCAGCGAAGGTCGGCGTCAGGTCCAGCGTCAAGGCGGGGCTTTGCAACACAAAGGGCCGGAAGCCTTCACCGGTCAGCGCCTTTTCAAGCGCGATGTCTGCCGTTCCCTTGAAGGGCCCCGCACCGCGCGAGGCGACCTTGAGATTGAGCCGGTCTTGAGCGCGGTCGTACAGCAGCGAAAGGTCAAGATCACGAACCGGCCAGAGCTGGTCTGCAAAGGAGAGCTGGCCAGCGCCGCTTTTGGCCACCAGCGTCACTTCATCAATGCCGGTGGCTTCGGAGAAGTCTGCTGCCAGGGTAATGTCCGAGGGCAGACCTTCTGTCAGATCACGGTCCAGGCCAAGACGGGCGCCGAAATCACCCAGCGGCCAGCCTGCAAGCGCCAGCTCGGCACGTAGGGTGCGCGCCTCCTGCAAGCTTGTGATCGACAGGTCGATCCCGGCGGGCATCCCCTCGCCCAATCCATTCCCATTGAAGCGGAGCGACATGCCGGCCTGTGTGAGGGCGAAACGCCCGGTTGCCTCCTCCACCGTACCGATCAAGGCTTGGCTCTCATTGCGTATGCGCAGTTCGATATTCTCAAACCCCGCCGCCTCAAAGCGCATACCAAGCCGCGCCTCACGCAAGGCGCGCAGCCATTCAGGGAGAACCCGGCCGAGATAATCGATCCAGCCCTGGGGCGAGTCCGGCAATATGGTTTCCCGGAACTCCGGCAGCGGATCTCCGGCCAACGCCCATTGGCGCGGTGACATCTGATCGATGGCGATCCAGCCATCGCTGAGATCCATTGCGAGAATTTCGATCCCCCCGAAGACCAGGGCAGAGCCAGAGAGCTGGATCACCGCATGGGCCGCCTCTGCGGCCGGGCGCCCGGCACCATCGAGCAGACGAACATCCTGCGCCGTGATCTGGACCCGGCGGTTTGCCGGCGACCATTCAAGCTGAAGCGTGCCAATCGATGCGCCACGGCCATCGCGCGAGTCAGCGATCGCCTCCTCGACATCATCCCGAAAAGGGCCAAGGTCGATCGGGCCACTGGCCAGACGGAGCAGGAGCAACGCAGCCAGCACGAAAGCCAGCAGGACAAGTCCGCCGAGAATCTCGAAAACCACGATGGAAGCGGTCTGGCGGACCAATAGCGGGCTCCTCAGGAAAGTCTCTTCTGCCGCAGGTCCACAGGCATCATAAGACTATAAACTTCGTGAACTTCAGGCACCATAGGAGCATTACATGACCACAGGCCCGCAGGAAGGGCGCAAGGCCCCTGCTTTCACACTGGAAACGACCGCCGGCAAACGCCGCCTGGCCGACTTTTCGGGCAAATACCTTGTGCTGTACTTCTACCCGAAGGACGACACGCCGGGATGCACGCAGGAAGCCCTCGACTTCACCGCACATGCGAAAGCCTTCGAGAAAGCTGGCGCCGTGGTTCTGGGGGTGTCCCGCGATTCGCTCACCCGTCACGAAAAGTTCGCAGCCAAGCATGATCTCACCATCCTTCTCGGCAGCGATGAAGACGGCAAGGTGTCAGACGCCTATGGCACCTGGGAGGAAAAATCCATGTACGGACGGACCTATATGGGCATGGCACGGCGAACCTTTCTCATCGGGCCAGATGGCAAGATCATCCGTGTGTGGCCTAAAGTGCGCGTCAAGGGACATGCCGGAGAAGTACTGGAAAACATTAACTCCATGACAGATTAGGAGGCGCTGCACCTGCTGTGGCTGCAACAGCTGCCCAGGTTAACAGCAGATTTACCCAATCGTGCTAACATTGCCTAAAAATATGCTCCTAAGGGGTTTCGCACCCAAGCGAATTGGGTATGTATAGGCGCGGGGTATGGGAGCGCTGCGAAGGAATTTCCTCCGCGGTCATCATGAAAAGTCTCCAGCGGACAGGTAGCTTACATGGCGAAGTGGAGTGCCAACCTCAAAGCGACGTTCGATCGCGCTTTTCCGGAACGGCAAATCTATCACCGCAGTGGTGGCACAGTCCGCTACATCTCGATCTCCCCCTGGCAACAGGCCATGATGGCGGCGGGCATTACTGCCCTCGCCAGCTGGACCATGTTTGCGACGGCCAATTTCGTGCTGGGCGGCGGCCCTGGCACCCCGCAGGCCGGTGAAGGCAAGGAACTCGCCAAGTATGAGCGCTGGGTCCAGGATCTGCGCGCCCGTGAATCCCTTCAGCGGACCCTGCTCGAAGAACGCACGAAGGAAACCGCCGAGCTCGAACAGAAGCAGCGCGCCCTTGAAGAACTCCTCAATGAGATGCGTGACGAGGACGGCATGAAAATGTCAGCCCTGGAAGGGGATGGCGCCGCGCTGCTGATTGAGGCCACGATCGAGGAAGCAGACCGCCGCCAGTCGCGCGATACCTACCTCACCCTGGCCTCCATCGGCGTGCCGGCGGCACGGGGGACGCCCAAGGCCATCGAGTCTGACATGAATGTCCTGTTCAACCAGATGGAAGATCTTGCCGCAGAGCGCGCCGAACGAGCACGCGGCGTCCTGGAGCTGACACAGGTTGCGACCGGCGACCGGATCGCCGCGCCACAGAGCGGCATCGGCGGGCCTCTGGTGTCCATCGGCGCGCTGACCTCCTCCGCCTCAGAAGCGGCTGTCGGCGGTGACCAGCCCTTCATGGTGCGCCTGTCTCAGGCACGCGCCCGCATTGCGGAGATGAAACATTACGAGCGGATCGTGAACGACCTGCCTCTTGGCATCCCGATCACCGTTCCGTTCCGCTATACAAGCCCGTATGGAATCCGGGTCGACCCCTTCACCAAGCGGCCGGCGGCCCACTGGGGCACTGACTTCGCAGCTTACCGGGATGCGCCGATCGTTTCGTCCGGCCCCGGTACGGTTCTGTTCGCGGGTTCGCGGGGCGGCTATGGCCTGCTGGTCGAGATTGATCATGGCCACGGCTTCAGATCCCGCTATGGCCACCTTCGCTCATATACGGTGAAGACCGGAGATGTTATAAAACGCGGGGATCTGGTGGGGCGTATGGGTTCTACGGGGCGCAGCACCGGGGATCACCTTCATTACGAAGTGTGGTATAATGACAAGCCGTATGACCCTATGAAATTCCTGAAAGCAGGCAAACATGTTCACAAAGAATAACAAGACGCCGGCAACACCCCCGCCGGAACCGCCGCAGAAGCCGGTGCCAGCCCAGGATGCCATTCGTGGCGCTGCAACCAAACCTGCCGCCCGCGCAGCCTCGATCATTTGCGCGGACATGAAGATCAATGGCTCGGTGACGTCTGAAGGCGCCCTTCAGATCGACGGGATCGTGGACGGCGATGTCAGCGCGACCGACATTACCATTGGTGCCAGTGGCCAGATCACCGGCGAAGTCAAAGCTGAAGTCGTCAAGGTCAAGGGCCGCATCAAGGGCTCGATCCGCGCCCGCAAGGTGGAGCTGGAAACCGGCGCCCATGTGAAGGGCGACATTGTCCACTCCTCACTCCAGATCCAGTCGAATGCCGTGTTTGAAGGCCAGGTGAAACATGCGGATGATCCGCTGAAGGAAACCGGACCTGTGGCAGCGACACAGACCAGCGAGAGTAAGCCGGGGATGTCCTCGGCCGCGCCGGGCCCTTACTCCATCTCCAGCTCCTCGCCGCTGAGCTAATTCGCGCTAGGGCTTACAGGGATATCAGTTTGAAGAACGCCGGCAGATTTTCCTGCCGGCGTTTTTTCTTGCCGGACGGCCAGGCATGACCTGCGCGGAGACAAAAGGCGGACAATCCCGGACAAATCGGGACACTTTGGGACAGCTGAGGACAGATCAGGACAGGCGCGCACCTGACCTGAGCACAAAACAAAGAAGCCCCGGACCAGAGATCCGGGGCTTCTGAAATATCAGCCTGGCCTTTTGCCAGCCCGCCGGATCAGACCGGCTGGGCCGCGCGCTTGCACTCAGGCGTATCGTTGAACTTCGTTTCGGCGGCCTTGATGCGCTCGCCAACGGTCTTACAGCCTTCGGGCATGTTATCCCCCAGCGCCTGGAGCTTCTTGCAGATCTTGTCTTCGTTCTGAACGTTGAGAAGAGCGGCTTGAACCTCGAAGCAGACGAGGGCGTCGCGGGTGTAGTCTTCGGAGTCCATGAAGGCGATCCAACCGCGGCCACCGGCATTGTTGGCCTGACGGAACGCTTCCTTGGCGCCGGCGCGATCCTTGCGCTCAAAACGCGCCTGACCGATCCGGACCCAGGCATTGCCCCGGTCTTTCACGCCCGACATGCTGAGCGCCTTCTGAAGGGCTTCCTCAGTCTCAGGCCATTTGCCAATCTCGCTGTAGGACGCGCCGAGACGCTCATACATTGCGCCGCCACCGCCCATTTCGGCAGCCTGACGGATCACGGGAATGGCTTTTTCATGCTCACGGGCGACCTGGTAGAAGTCGGCCAGGAGGGACATGCGCTCAACCGTCTTCTTGATACGGCCAGCATTCATTTCCTTCTCGAGCACACGGGCCGCATGATAGGGCGCGTTGAAGCGGTTGTAGAAGTTCACAATGCGCATGATTTCGTCTTCGGTGGTCAGAAGACCGCCGAGATACATGGCTTTCTGAACTTCAAACGCCTTGCGCTCTTCATTGCCTGCAAAGTAGTTGCCGGCAATCGCGTCCCAATACTTGCGCTCTTTCGGGTTACGCTCGACGAGGGCTTCGAGCACCTCGGCCAGCTTCGCCTTATTACCCGTGTCATTGTACAGGAAGACGAGCAGGTCATAGAGCTGCTGGTCAAACTTGTTGCCATCTTCGCGGCGAACTTCCTCAGCCCATCTGATGGCTTCGGCATTGTTGTTCGCGCGCTGGCTCAGTACGGCCATCTGCCATTTCTGGGTCCGGTCAGGCTTTCCACCCGCTTGAATCCAGCGCTTCATATAGTCGAGCGACTGGGCCAGGTTTTCGTCCTGCAGATAGATCTGGGCGATGTTGTAATAGGTCTGAGCGCGCTGATCAGCCGGGATATACCCCTTGTTGATCGCATCCAGCAGATCGCGGATCGCGCCGGCGCGGTCGCCCTGTTCAATCTTGATGTAAGCAGAAAGGCGGATCACCGCGCCTTCTTCATAGCAGTTAAGTTCGGTTGCCCGGAGCTGGTTCAGCTTGGCTATCGCCGTGTTCCAGTCCTTGTTCGCCATCGCTGCGGTTTCAGCTTCCAGATAGGTCTGGCCCGTCTTGGCGCTGAACTGGGTTTCCGTACAGCCCTGCGCAAGCGCAGATGCTGCACCCATGACCGTCATCGCCCCCGCTACGATCGCCCCTTTAAGGATTGCCTTGAGTTGCATCGTTTTTTCTCCTCACCGCGCAAGCGGCATACTGGACCTGATGGATTGCCAGCTGGCCCCTGAGCCCTGACCGGCAATTCCGTCTAAGGGGCTGATGGCTGCCGACTGATGCAGCAGCCATCACCCGATGGGGGCCCTACTGGATCTTGAATTCCAGTGGGTAGACCACGTTCCGGCGCTCAACCGCCTGACCGCGAACAATCTTCGGCGCAAACTCCACGCGCGACACGGCACGTTCGGCTTCCGACTTGAAGATGTTGTCCGAACAGGTCGCCGAGATGTTGTACGGCTTGCCGCGGGTATCCACGTCAAAGCGCACATCACAGGTGCCCGACAGGCCGCGCTCAGCCGCGCGTTGCGGGAACGAAGGCGTCGGCGGGCGGATCGGCTGCGCATCCCGGTCAGATACGGCCACCGGATCAATCGCCAGCGAGTTCATCCGGCCAAGATCGAGGTTCTGCGGAACAGCGCCATCGATTTTCGGCGTCGGCAGGTTAATGCTCGACTTGGTGGCAGACTGCTTGGGCGGCGGAGGCGGCTTCTGGGCAGCATCAATCCGCTTGGGCTGGGACCGTGTGCGTGTCCGCACTTCGGAATCCTGCTTCTGCGGCGTGATGGCGGCCAAAGTCCGCGTTTCCCCTTCCGGCAGCTCGATTTCATCAACCGAGATGAGCCAGTTCATCAGGAAGAACATGGCCAGAACGATCGGGATGGCAATCGCCACACCCACCAGCAGGCGCATGAATGGATTATTGAACATATCCGATCCTCCTTAGCTCGTCGTCTTCGCCGAGATGTTGATGACCGTTGTACCATCAACCTTGTTGATCGCTTCCATAACGTCAACCATAACCTGAGCTTCAGCGTCCACATCGGCCTGGATAACGACTTTACCGCCTGGGTTGTCGTTACGCATCTCTTTGATAACAAAGCCGATTTCGTTTGGGCTCACGATCTGTTTATCGACATAGATTTCGCTGTTCGCATTGATGGCGATCAGGATGGCAAGCGGCTTGACCCCTACCTTGTTATCTACATCGGGACGGATAACCGGTACGCCCGGTTCCTTGATGAACTGAGCCGTCACGATGAAAAAGATGAGCAGGATGAACACCACGTCCAACATTGGCGTGAGGTTCACGTCATCCTCGGCGCTGCCCCCAGCCGCAGCCTGGCGTTTTCTTCTGGCCATTGCGGTTCTCCTAGGTTTGCGAAATGACGATGTTCACGCGGTCAGTGAAGCCCGCATTGTACGCCTCATCCCGGATCTTCACCACAACGCCGCTACGGGTCTTGGGGTGAGCCTGAATGATAAGGGCACTTTGCGGATTTTCTGCGACCACACGCTCAATATTTGCACGTACCGACCCGATGTCCGTCGGGCGCCCGTTCACAGTGATGAGACTCGACTCGTCAATGTAAATCAGGATCGCCATAGAGTCTGGCGGGGGGGGCTGGTCAACAGGCGGTGGTGGCGGCGGCGGCTCAAGGCCGATCGCTTCCTCACGCGCGAATGTTGATGTCACGATGAAGAAGATGAGGAGGATGAACACGACGTCCAGCATGGGCGTCAGGTCAACGTTTGCCTCATCAGCAGCTCTTGCAGTACGGCCACGCATCAGCTGATCTCCATCTCATCTTCGACCGCCTGCACGGCCCGGTTTACCTTCCGGTCCATGCCCGAGGTGAACAGGATGCCTGACAGAGAGGCCACCATGCCCGCCATGGTCGGGATTGTGGCGCGCGACACACCGGCCGACATGGCCTTCGCATCCGCACCGGAGGTGATGGCCATGATATCAAACACGGCCACCATGCCTGTCACTGTGCCCAGCAGGCCCAGCAATGGCGCAAGGGCCACCATCGCTTTCGTCAACTGGACGTTCGCTTCCGCCTTCGCGCGCACTTCGGAGACAAGCTTGTCGCGGATCCAGTGGGCCGGCACGGACTTGCGGTCCGTGCGGGCATTCCATTGGGCGATCGCGTCAGCTGCCACATGCTTGTGGGCAATACGGAAGTAGAACAGCCGTTCCAGGATCAGCGCCCACATAAGGAATGTGGCGAACATGATGACGATCAGAACGGGACCGCCACGATCAAGAAAGGCTTGTAGGTCTTGGAAACCCATACCGGGTTACTCCTCGAGCGCTCTGAGGGGCGGGCTTATGCCCGGCCCCCGTGGACAGCTTCCATCTTCTCGGCAACGAGACCTGCGGCCTGCTCGTCGAGCAGTTGCTGGTTGCCGCGAGCCATGGCCGAAACGACTGCGTGGATCAGGAGCAGCGGGATAGCTGCAACGAGACCGAACACCGTCGTCATAAGAGCGACCGAGATACCACCGGCCATCAGCTTCGGATCGCCTGCACCGTAGATGGTGATGGCGGTGAAGGTGATGATCATACCGATAACGGTACCCAGAAGACCCATCAGAGGCGCAATCGCGGCGAGAACCTTGATGATGTCGTTGAAGCGCTCGATGCGGGGGCTTTCGCGCAGGATCTGCTCGTCAAGCTTCAGCTCAAGGGTTTCAACGTCTGCATTGCGGTTGTTCTCGTAAGCCTCGAACACGCGTGCCAGCGGGTTGCCGGTGCCGGCCTGGCGGGTTTTCGCCGTACCGCGCATCGCGCCGCCCATGGTGAAGAGCGTGAAGATCTTGAAGAGGCCGATCAGGATACCGACGACCGCCAGGAAGGCGATGACGGCGCCAACCGGGCCACCTTGTTGCAGACGGTCACCGAAGGTCGGCAGGTCGCCAAGGATACCGAAGAGGTTACCCTTGGACGGATCGACCGGCGCACGGACAACTTCGCCTTCACCAGCGCGGATCAGCGAGGCGAGGCTGGAAGAGTAGTTGCCGCCAGGCTGTTTCGCGAAGGCCTGAAGGAAGGTGTCGGAGCCCGAACCGCGGACTTCAACCAGTTCGCGGCCATTGGTGGTCGCGGCGGTGAAGACGCCGATACGGATCAGTTCGGCTTCAGCGTTGGAGCCTTGCGGACCAATGCCGTTGACGGTGGCGGTGAAGGTTTTGACTTCCGACTGCGCGATCATTTCCTGCAGCATCGCCTTAGGCAGACGCTCCAGCTGGGCGCGGGTCGGCAGGACGCGGGCTTCGGCGATCTCGGCGATGGCCTCAACGCGGTCCTTGTAGTCGAAGTTTGCGAAGGAGTTGGCGATTTCCGGCATCGTTGCGCCGGCTGCCGAACGGAACTGGCCAAGCAGTTCCTGGAAGTCGCCGGCCTGGGCCGACACATCAGCTTCCAGAGCGCCGAGCTGAGCTTCGTTGGCATCGAACTCACGGCTGAGAGCAGCCGCGCGGCCTTCAGCAGCATTCAGTGCAGCGCGGCCTTCCGCCATGCGGGCGGCCTGGCTGGCTGTGTCCTGCTGGAACTCACGCAGGCGAGCCTGGTCAGCAGCAGACATCTGCTCGGAGTCGCGTTTCACGGCAGCGAGCACTTCGGAAAGGGTTTGAGCAACGGCCGGCGGCGCAGCAAGAACTGCTGTCGATGCGAGCAGAACCGAAACACCCAGAGCCTTCAGAGATTTGAACTTAGACATGTTTTGAAACCTTTGTTTCTGACGGTTCGGCCGGTTACTGGACCGAGAACTTCTGGACCGGGGCGAACAGGACGACCTGCTGGGCCTTGCCCTGAGCGACGCGGATGGCGCGCTGAACGTCCTGGACGTAGCTGCCCGGAAGCGCGACCCACTCACCGCTTGCGCGGTCATAACGGGCGGCTTTGCCGTTCGGCGTCAGATAGACATAGGAAACACGGCCATAGAGGAACATGTCCACCGTCGTCGGGTTACCGTCGATGGTGATCTCTTCCTGCCAGGTATCGATCGTGCGGCCATATTCCATTTCAGCCTGATAGGCTTCCATGATCAGGCGGTACTGCTCGGAAGCCGTAACGCTCGGGCTGCGCATGACGCCATCAAGGCCATCAAGGCGCATGGTGCGCTCTTCCATCTTGAACGGCAGATCAGCCGCGACGAAGAGCTTGAGGTCTTCGATCATGTTGAGGAGCATCGGAACCGTCTGAGCGGTGATGTCATCAATCGAGCCGAGCTGCTCGGTGAGCGAGGCGATCTCTTCGCGCTGGCTCGTCACAACGAGTTCCTGCTGCTTGGCAAACAGTTCAGCAGCATCGCGACGCTGCAAGAGGGTGCGGTACTCACGTACCATATCCGAGCGTTGATCATCCAGCTGGTTGATCTGGTCCTGGATCTGCTCAGCCCTCCGGGTCGCCTGCTCGCCCGTGCTCAGTGCCTCGCGGAATTGTGCCTGGGCGGGTATTGCCAGCCCGGCGATAAGCGCGGCAGCGATCACGCTGCGAGCGGGTGAAAGAAATTTCTTCATGAGGTCAGCCTCTCAACTCTCCAAACGGTGACGCGCCCTCCAGGGCGCGCAAATCCTGGTTGCGGGCGAACCTGCTTACGAGGTCGTCCCGATCTGCGCCGGCTCGCACACACAGAGCCGAAAGTTGACCCGGAAGTGGTAGGGAAAAAACACCCAATCACCTCCCCTGCTTTATAGCGGGGCGCTATCCGCCCTCTGTTTTTCTATGATGATCCAGCAGCATTCTGCTGCAGACCGCCGAAAGCCCTTAGCGGTGAACCTGAACGGTAACAATCCTCTAAGTGCGGATCAATCGGGCTTTACTATTCCTTCAGAAAATATCCTGACCACGTTGTAACGCAACCTTCGCCGCGCAGTTCCTTCCGGCGGAGACAAAGCACCGACCTGCCCCCTCTAGCGATCTAACATGACAGGTTTAAGTGCGCTGAGACAAAGGATGCAGTCAATTGTGGCAGCGATGCTCTAATCATTGGCAGCCACCCGCGCAGACAACTCAGTTTGGTGACAAGACATGCCGGCACGCGCGGTCTCGCGCGCCCCTGCGGCAGAAGTAATACAGGATGCAAGAAGGGCGATGGCTGGGGTGCTAGGATTCGAACCTAGGGTGGCGGTACCAAAAACCGCTGCCTTACCACTTGGCGACACCCCAACAGTGGAAGCGCCAGATAGCCAACCTTTATTGCGCTGGCAACACCTGCTGTCCGCGTTTTACACACGGATATCAGCAGAATGCCTGCGGCAAGCTCTCACAGCACAGCAGGGCTTTACATTTTATCGATTATCAACAATATCAGCTTTGACTTAATTTGCGCACCCCACGCGCCCTTATGGAAGGCCTCCCGGAAATGAAAACCTTTCTGCTCTCTATGGCAGGCGCCTTCACGGCAATGATCCTGTTCATAGTCGTCAGCTTAATAGGACTGTTCATGCTGATCGGCATCGCCGCCAGCTCCAAACCGCCCCATCCCGCCCAGATCGTGCTTACCCTGGACCTGAATACGTCTTACCCGGACCAGGCGCCCACCAGCGGCCTTGCCGCGCTTTCCGGGACGCCCGGTTTCATCGACCTTCTCCTCAAACTCAAAGAAGCCGAATCGGACAAATCCGTGAAGGGCCTCCTTATTCGCGGCGCCGATTACGGTTTTGGCACCAGCCGCGCCGAAGAACTGCGTCAAGCGCTCAAGAGCTTCCAGGCGTCCGGCAAGTTCGTCATCGCCCACTCGCAGGGCATGTTCGGCGCCAGTGGCCCGTCCGCCTATCATTCCATCTCGACAGCCGATGAAATCTGGATGCAGCCCGGCACCGATCTGATGGTGACCGGTGTGACCTTCGAGACCGAATTCTACAAAGGCCTGTTCGAGAAGATCGATCTGGAGCCCCAGATCTATCCCTTCTACGAATACAAGAACGCGCCCAACTCTTATAATGAGACGAGCTATACCGCGCCCCACCGCGAAGCGATGGAAGCGCTGGCCAATTCCATCTGGAACACCGCCCTTGCCGACATAGCGGAAGATCGCGGCACCACACCGGCCCAACTGCGTGCCGTTCTGGAAAGCGGGATGAAGCCAGCCGAAGCCGCGCTTGAGCTGAAACTGGTCGACAAGCTTGGTTGGCCAGAAGACGCCGAGGAAGCCGCCAAGGAACGTGCCGGCAATGATGACGCCGCGATGATCGACCTGGCCGCCTATGTCTCGCCGTCCAAATTCAACAGCAAGGCACCCCTGATCGCTGTTGTCGGCGGCGAAGGCGCCATCGTGACCGGCGGTTCCAGCGGCGGCTCGCCCTTCTCTGCCCCGCCGGCCTTTGCCTCTGACGTTATTGCGCGCGCCATTCTTGATGCGGCCGATGACGACAATGTCAAAGCGATCGTCTTCCGCGTCGACAGCCCCGGAGGATCGCCCACCGCGTCTGACCAGATCTGGCGCGCCGTCGAACGGGCCAAGGAAGCGGGCAAACCGGTCGTTGTCTCGATGGGGGCCTATGCCGCATCGGGCGGGTATTACGTCTCGACCGGGGCGGACGCCATTGTTGCCAACCGCGCGACGCTGACCGGCTCGATCGGCATCTTCGGTGGCAAGCTCGCCCTGGATGGCACCTTCAACAAGATCGGCGTCACCTTCGACACGGTCTCTGTGGGTGGCGATTTCGCCTCCGCCTGGGGCGCCTCTGCCTTCACCGAAACCCAGGAAGCCGAAATCAAAGCCATGCTGAAGCGCGGCTATGACCGCTTCCTTGGCGCGGTCGGCGAAGGCCGCGGCATGACTTATGATGAAGTCAATGAAGTGGCCCGTGGCCGGGTTTGGACCGGTGAAGCCGCCCTTGAAGCTGGCCTTGTCGACGAACTTGGCACCTTCATGGACGCCATCGAGAAGGCCAAGGAACTGGCCGGCATCGAGGCCGATGTGAAGCCGCGCCTGGCATTCTATCCCCGCCGCAAGTCGGGCTTTGAAGCGCTGGAAGGCCTGTTCGGCGTCTCGGCAGAGACCGCGCGCGCCGCCGCCGTGATCAGCACGATCGCCGGCGACGAACGCACGCAGGCCCTGCTGGAGGAACTGGCCGCAGCAGATGCCATGAACTCCGGCAAAACCATGGCGATTGGCCCGCGCATCCGCGAGCGCTGATCTTCCTGTGCCATTTTCCTACCGCAGCACCCTCGCCGAACTGGCGGGGGTGTTGCAGTTTAAGGGGAATTGATAGTTAGCATGCGCCCCAGACGGCATGAGATGAGACCGAGATGAAAATCCTTGTAACCGGCGCGGCCGGCTTCATCGGCAGCGAGATGGCATTGCGGCTTCTCAAGGAAGGCCACAGCGTTACGGGCGTGGATTGCTTCACGCCCTATTACGACCCGCAGCTGAAGGAAGACCGGGCCGCGCGCCTCTCCGCATTTGAGGATTTCCGCCTGGAACGTATCCGCGTGGAAGACAGCGAGGCGATGGAGGCGGTGTTCCGCCGCGACGCGCCGGAAATGGTGCTCCACTTCGCCGCGCAGGCCGGGGTGCGCTACAGCCTCGACCATCCGCGCGACTTTATCGATGCCAATATTGTCGGCTCGTTCAACATCATCGATTTTGCACGCCGCTATGGCACGCAGCATCTGGTGATGGCGTCCACCAGCTCAGCCTATGGCGCCAACCAGAAATTCCCGTTCGAGGAGCGCGACTCCGCGCCCTATCCGCTGACCATCTATGCGGCGACGAAACTGGCCAGCGAACTGATCGCGCACAGCCATGCCCATCTCTATGGCGTGCCGACCACGGTGCTGCGTTTCTTCAGCGTGTATGGCCCATGGGGACGGCCGGACATGGCCTTCTTCCTGTTCACCGACAAGATCTTCAAGGGCCAGCCGATTGACGTGTTCAATCATGGCGACCTGCTGCGCGATTTTACCTATATCGACGACCTGGTGGAGGCGATCCGCAGACTGATGGATACGCCGCCGGTCATAGGTGATCATATCATCCGCGGGGATTCGCTCTCGCCTGTGGCACCCTATCGCCTCGTGAATATCGGCAATGCAAGCCCCGTACGCCTGATGGACTATATCGAAGCCATCGAAGAGGCCATCGGCCGCAAGGCGGAGATGAACATGATCGACATGCAGCCGGGCGATGTGAAACAGACCTTTGCGGATGTACGCCTGCTCGAGGCGCTGACCGGGTATACGCCGGACACGGATTACAAGACCGGGATCGCGCGCTTTGTTGATTGGTACCGCGACTATTTCAAGCCGTCCTGAAGGCCCGCTTTTTCGGCTGCCGCGCGGAAGTCTTCCGGCACGGGCGCCTCGAGGGAAACCGTGCCGCCATCGGGATGGGGCACTTCGATGCGCGCGGCATGCAGCATGAGGCGGGCGCCGGTGCCCTGCCCTTCGCCATACAGCGCGTCGCCGAGGATCGGGCAACCGAGCGACATGAGATGAACACGGATCTGATGCATGCGGCCGGTTTCCGGGGAGAGCTGCATGCATGCGTAGTCGCCATTGCGGGCGAGAACCTGCCAGCCTGTGCGCGCCGGCTGGGCGCCCTTGCGACCCTCCCGGGCGAGGATCATGCGGGGGCGCCCCCCCTCCTCGACCTTGACGAGGGAAGCATCCATCACGCCATGCTCCGCCGGCGGAATTTTTCCCTTCACGAGGGCGAGATAGGTTTTCTTCGCGTCGCGCCCGGCGAAGGCAGCGGAAAGGAAAGCGGCGGCGGGCTGCGTGCGCGCGGTGAGGATGACGCCGGACGTGCCCTGATCGAGCCGGTGGACGAGGCGCGGGCGCTTGCCGTTGGATTTGGCGAAGGCCCAGAGGAGATCGTCGAGCGAGTGTGTGACGCCGCTCCCGCCCTGGGACGCCATGCCCGGCGGCTTGTTGAAAGCCAGGATGGCGGCATCCTCATGGATCAGCAGGCTGCGCGCCTGGGCGGCAGCCTCCGGGCTGAGGGACTGGATTTCGCGGTTGCGGGTCATGGGAAGTCTTTCATCAGGCGCCCGATCATGTTTTCGGACATGTCGCAGCGCAGACCATTTTCATAGGCATAAGGCAAGTAGATCACGGCCATCGACAAGGCCCAACCGGCGCCGCGCAGCCATTGCGCATCGCTGACACCCATTGATTGGCGGAACACGTCGCGCGCGCCGGCCTCAAACATAGTCCAGGCGCTGAGCAGATCACAGGCGCCATCGCCGACACCGCAGAGGCCCCAGTCGATGATACCGGAAATGCCGCCGTCTGTGACCAGAACATTTCCGGGATGCACATCGCCATGCAGCCAGACAGGGGCGGAGTTTGTGCCGGCGCCAAGAGCCTGGGACCAGAGCCGGGCAGCCCAGTCTGAATTGACACGCGGCAAGCGGGCAAGCGCAGCGTCGAACTGAGGGGCACGGGCCGCGAGCGGCACGCCACGCCAGTTATTGTCTGGGCCAAACCTGAAAGCCTCATCAGGCGGAACACTGCGCAGGAAGGCGTAAAAATCCGCGAGGTGTCTGGCCGCGTCCGGCGGATCGCTGAGCGCGCTATCTTCGAGGGGCGCGCCGGGCAGCCAGCTCAGAACCGACCAAGTATAGGGGTATGCCGGACCGGGCGTGCCGATGCCGTAGACCTGGGGCACGGGGAGCGGCGCGCCCGCAAAACGCGGCAGGGTGCCCGTCTCGCGTCTTGCGGTTCCCACAGCCCACGGAACTTTTGGAAAGCGGGCGCAGAGATCATCGCCGATGCGGAAGATATGATTGTCCGTGCCTTTGGAGGGCTGATGGCAGATGTTTCTGTCCGCGAGTTCGGGAAACTGGCGCTGGATCAGCTGTTCGGCCACTTGGGGATCAAGGGAAACGATGGAGGAAGCGTCACTCATCGCGGCGGGATTTTCGGAGGGCGGCGATTTCTTTCAGCCAGTCGGCGATGGGGCGTTCACGTCCTGCCCCCTTGGGCGTGTAGTATTGCTGGCGGCCCATGGCGTCCGGGAAATAGTTCTGCCCCGAAACGCCTTCTTCCGTATCGTGATCATAGACATAGCCTGAGCCATAGCCCTGATCCTTCATCATCGAGGTCGGTGCATTGAGGATGTGTTTGGGGGGCATCAGGCTGCCCGTTTCGGCGGCGGCGCGGCGGGCGGCCTTGTAGGCGACATAGGCCGCGTTGGATTTGGGCGCGGTGGCGAGGTGTATGACGGCGTGGGCAAGCATCAGTTCGCCTTCGGGCGAGCCGAGGCGCTCATAGGACCGGGCCGCCTCCCCGCAGATCATCAGGGCGGTGGGATCAGCAAGGCCGATATCTTCGCTCGCCATGCGGATGAGGCGGCGGGCGATGAAGAGCGGGTCTTCGCCCCCTTCCAGCATGCGGGCAAACCAGTAGAGGGCGGCGTCGGGATCTGATCCGCGCACGGATTTGTGCAGGGCCGAGATGAGGTTATAATGCTCCTCACGGTCCTTGTCGTAAGCGGCGGCGCGTTTCTGCAGGCCGGTGGCGATTTCTTCCAGGCTGAGGAGGCCGGGCTCGCCGCGCATGGCGTAGGCCTGTTCCACAAGGTTCAGGAGGTAGCGGCCATCGCCATCGGCCATGCGGATAAGGGCTTCGCGCGCCTCGGGCACCGCCGGCAGGCGCCGGCCCATCGCCTTTTCGGCGCGCGTCATCAGCTCTCGCAGGTCATCGTCTTCCAGGCGGCGGAGCACCATGACCTGGCATCGGGAGAGCAGAGCGCCGTTGAGCTCAAAGCTCGGATTCTCGGTGGTGGCGCCGACCAGCGTGACCGTGCCGCTCTCCACGAAGGGCAGGAAACCATCCTGCTGGGAGCGGTTGAAGCGGTGGATCTCGTCGACGAAGAGCAGCGTGCCCTTGCCGATGCGGCGGCGGGCCTCGGCCTTCTCGAAGGCGGCGCGCAGATCCTTCACCCCGGAGAAGATGGCCGAGAGGGCCTCGAATTCGAGATCTGTTTCCTGGGCGAGCAGCCGGGCAATCGTCGTCTTGCCGACGCCGGGCGGGCCCCAGAGGATCATCGAGACGAGGCGGCCATTGCGCAGCATGGCGCCGATGGGACCCTCGGGGCCGATCAGATGCCCCTGCCCGACCACATCTGACAGCTTCTTCGGGCGCAGACGGTCCGCCAGCGGGCGGGGCGCGTCATCCTCTAGGCCGGCGGCAGAAAAAAGATCGCTCATGACTGTCTTCTAGGACTTTGGACGGGGCGTGGTAAGGTGGGGACTGGGAGGAAATATAAAATGACCCTGACTGTAACCCCTTCAGATATGGCGTGTGGCGCGCAAGTCCGCGGGCTGGATTTGTCGAAACCGGTATCGGCGGAACTTGCCGCAGAGATCCGCAAGATATGGCTCGACCATCAGGTGGTCTGTTTTCCTGATCAGGATTTGAGCGATGATGATCTGGAACGCTTTACCCGCGCCTTCGGGCCGTTTGGGGATGATCCGTTCATTGCGCCGATACCGGGGCGCAAGCATATCATCGCGGTAAAACGGGCGGCGGATGAAACCTCACCGATCTTTGCCGAAACCTGGCATTCAGACTGGAGCTTTCAGGCAACCCCGCCCCAGGGCACCTGCCTTTATGGCATCACCATTCCGCCCGTTGGCGGGGATACGCTGTTCATCAACCAGTATAAGGCGCTGGCGGAGATGCCAGAGGATCTGCGCCGGCGGATCGAGGGGAAGAAGGCCATCCATTCGGCCAAGAATGGCTATTCCCCCCAAGGCATGTATGGCGCGGGCGACACCGGCCGCAGCATGGACATCCGCTATTCGGAAGACGCCGACGCCACGCAGGCCCATCCGTTCATTCGTGTGCACCCCGAGACAGGATGCGAGAGCCTGTTTGGCTGCGCGGGCTATATCGTCGGCGTGGACGGCATGGACGAGGCGGAAGGCTGGGAACTGGTAACGGAGGTTTACCGCTGGCAGACACGGCCGGAGTTTCAGTACCGCCATCGCTGGGAAAAAGGCATGCTGCTGATGTGGGACAATCGCTGCACGCTGCACATGGCGACGGGCGGCTATGCCGGGCATGACCGGCTGCTGCACCGGACGACGATCGGGGCGGCCTGAGACACGCAGTACCTGGCGTTATGCCATAGCGTTGCGCTCTGCCCTCACTGTGCCCCACCCCAGCCCTCCCCATCGTCATGGGGAGGGGGCTGGTTGTACGGCTGGTGGGGTTAGCTCGCCTTATTGAGCAACAGCCCCCCTCCCCGCTGGCGGGGAGGGTTGGGGTGGGGCACGGTCAGGTGGGCACTCAGGTCCGCACGGTGCCCCGCACCACGCGGCCGTTGCGTTCGATTTCGATATCCCATTCGCGGGTGTTCTGTTTCAGGACGTCCTGGATTTCCTTGACCGTCTTGGTCTGTTTTCCGTTTACGGAGCGAATGATGTCGCCCGGGCGGAAATAGTTGCGCGAGATGGTGCCGCGGGTGACCGAGTGGACATAGATGCCCGAGCCGCGCGTGAAGGGATCGAGGCCGTTTTCTTCGGCGAGGCGCGGGGAAAGTTCGATCACGCGGGCGCCGTTGAAGACCGAGCCATTGGTGAGAAGGACAACGTCTGCCTCGGTGGCGCCGGGGGGGGGCTCGACGGTCACGTTGATGGTCTGGGCCTTACCGCCGCGCAGCACGGAGAGTTTGGCGCGCTCGCCGGGATTGCGGATGGCGGCGAGGAATTTCAGGCCCTTCTCATCAAACACTTCCCGGTCATCAATCGCGGTGACGAGGTCGCCGCGGCGCAGGCCGGCGCTTTCGGCCGGGCCGCCGGGATAGACTTCGGTGACCATTACGCCGATCGGACGATCGAGGCCCTGCGCCTTGGCGATGTCGAAGCTGACGGACTGGGCGGCGAGGCCAAGCCAGGGGCGCACGAAAGTGCCGCCATTGACGGCGGCATCGACCACGCGCTTGACCATTTCAGCCGGGATCGCAAAGCCGATGCCGACCGAGCCGCCGGTGCGCGAAAAGATCGCCGTGTTGACGCCGACAAGCTGGCCGCGCGTGTTGATGAGCGCGCCGCCCGAATTACCGGGGTTCACGGCTGCGTCCGTCTGGATGAAGAAAGAGTAGTCATTGATGCCGACATCGGTGCGCGCGGTGGCCGAGATGATGCCGTTGGTGACGGTCTGGCCGACGCCGAAGGGGTTACCGATGGCGAGGACGAGATCGCCGACCTGCGAATCGCGCGTATCGGCAAAGGGCAGCACCGGCAGGGCGCGGCCCTCGGTGTTGATCTTCAGGACGGCGAGGTCTGTGCGCTCATCGCCCAGGAGCAGCTCGGCGGGGTATTCGCGCCGGTCGCTGAGGACGACGCGGAAGGTGTCGGCGCCCTGGATGACGTGGTTGTTGGTGACGATGATGCCGTCCGCGCCGACGATGACACCGGAGCCAAGCGAGTTCTGCACGCGGCTTTGCGGGGCAACGCCGAACATCATCTGTTCCAGCGTCATGCCGCGCTGAGCGACATTTTTCTCTGAATAGACGTTGACGACGGCCGGCGAGGCCTGGCGCACGAGGGGAGCGAAGGTGAGGCTGATCTCACTGGTGGAGGCGGGCACGCGCTCATCGGCGGCGCCATCTGAAGCCTCCTGGGCAAAGACGGGCATGATGGCCATCATCAGCGCCATAAGCGCGGCAAGGCAGGCGGCCGCAAGCAGCTTGGAAACGTGTCGGGTCATGATCATGAGATGGGTCATGAACATGGCTCTATTGCGGAGCGAATTATGGCGCAATCGCGCCCAGATGACATTTCAGACAGGTCATACCGCCGCAGGGGAGCGTTTCCGCCCCCCGCGATGAGAGGCGCCGGTTATTGCGCATCCTGCTCTGCCTGCCGCACTTTCAGCTGTGCGAGGTTGTCTTCATGGCTCTCACGACTGATCCGGTAGAAGCTGATGCAGATGAGCATCAGGGTCCAGGCGGTGATCAGGGAGATGCCATAGCCCCAGCCGAGCATGCGAATCTCTTCCGGCGTGGCGGCGTCAACGCCCCCGCCCTGCGACAGACCGGCGACGGCAAGCACCATTGAGGCGGTGATGACCCCTGCGCCTTGCGAGAGTTTGCGGATGAAGCTGATACCGGCAAAGAAGATGCCTTCCGAACGCCGGCCTGTCTGGAGCTCTGAATCCTCGACAATATCCGCAACCATCGAGCCGAGCAGCATCTGCGTGGCGATGATGAGGGAAAGGTCGAAGATCGTGATCGAGATGATGAAGATGAACAGCTCATCCGATCCATTGGGCGGCAGGAGCCCGAAGAGGCGCAGGAAGACCGGAAGCGGCGCAATGGCGAAGGCGAGCGCGCCGATGGTCATGGCGCCGCGCTTCTTGCCGAAGGTCTTGCCAACGAGGGGGGCGATGATCAGCGCAAGGATGGCCGAGATATAGACGCCCATGGTGAGGTTGGCGATCTGGGTGTTATCGAACTCCCAGAAGATGGTGTTGATATACTGGTTCAGCGTTGCCGAAATGCCGGTGGCGATCAGGCCGCAAAGGGTGGCGATGAACAGCGCGCGGAAGGACGGGTTTGAGATCGTCTCGAAGATTTCCGCGAAGATTCGCCCGATGGTGAGGTTACGCGCCGGCGGAGCGGCTTTCAGGTTCGGAATGTGGCTGTGCGTACCGGCGGCGCAGATGAAAACAGCCAGCAGGATGCAGACCGCCGCGACCGTGCCGTAGGTGTTCCAGCCTTCGATGTTGAAGACACCGACGGGGATTTCCTCCGTCGGCACCAGCAGGAAGCGGAAGAGCAGGATCTGGATCGTCAGGCCGCCGAACCAGCCGAAGAAATAGCGCAGCGACATGAGCGAGGTACGCTCGTCATAGTCGGAGGTGAGCTCTGCCGACAGGGCGGAGCTCGGCACATCGTAGAAGGTAAAGCTGATCCGCACCAGGATGGTGGTTGCCACCAGCCAGGGGAAGAGATCATTGCCGGTCATGCCTTCGGGCGGGTTCCAGGTGAGGAAGTAGGTGACCGCGGTGGGGATGAGGGCCGCATACATGAAGGGGTGGCGGCGTCCGAAGCGGGTGCGCATATTGTCCGACCAGTAGCCGACGACGGGATCGGAAACCGCATCGATCACCAGGGCGATCAGCAGCGCGAGGCCGACCAGGCCCGCATCGACGCCCATGATGTTGCTGTAGAAGAACAGCAAGGCATAGTCGAAGCCGTTATTCTTGATGCCATCCGCAGCGCCGCCGATTCCAAACGATAGGCGCGTGAAAAGGCCCGGCTTACCTGACTGTGTCAGCGCCATTCATTCCTCCCGATTTTTTTGTGTGGTGCTTCTGAGCCTTCAGAGGCCGAGCACCATCTTCGCTATGATATTGCGCTGGATCTCGTTGGACCCGGCGTAGATGGATGTTTTCCGGTAGTTGAAATAGCTTGGCGCCGCCGTGAGCGTGTGTTCCGGTGTCGGAGACTTTGCGTTCGAGCCGGGCTCCGCCAGGGCAATTGTGTCCTGCATGAAGGGATTGCCATAGAGGCCGGCAGCCTCGAGCGTCAGCTCGGTGATTTCCTGCTGGCAGTCAGAGCCCTGATATTTCAGCATCGAGCTTTCCGGGCCGACATTCTGACCCGCTGAAAGCGCGGAGAGAACCCGCTGCTCGGTGGCGTCGATGGCCTCGATACGCATTTCCAGAAGCGCGAGCTTGCGGGCAAAATCGGGATTGCGGATAACCGGCTCGTTGCCGTCCACCTCTTTGGAGGCGATCTTCTTGGTCTTGCGCAGCATGTTGCGCAAGCCAGAGGCGTAAGCATTGCCGCGTTCGAATTCGAGCAGGTATTTGGCGTAGGTCCAGCCTTTATTCTCTTCGCCAATGAGCGCGTCCTTGATCTTGACGCGGACATTCTCGAAGAAGACCTGGTTAATCTCGTGCTGGCCTTCAGGCGGCCCGTCCAGGGTGGGGAGCGCGCGGATGGTGATGCCCGGCAGGCTCATCGGGAAGACGATGAAGCTGATGCCTTCCTGGGGCTTGCCTTCCTTGCTGGTGCGCACGAGGCAGAAGATCATGTCGGCCCATTGGGCAAGCGTCGTCCAGATCTTCGAGCCGTTGAGGACGTATTCGTCCCCGTCGCGCACGGCGCTCATCTGGAGGCCGGCAAGGTCTGAGCCCGCGCCGGGCTCCGAATAGCCCTGACACCACCAGACATCGGAGGAGAGGATTTTCGGAAGGTGTTCTTTCTTCTGTGCCTCATTGCCGAACGCCATGATCACCGGGGCAACCATGGAGACGCCGAACGGGGCGACATTGGGCGTGCCCGCGCCGGAAAGCTCGGCATGGAGGATGTGGCGCTGGGTGGCGGTGAGACCGGGACCGCCATGTTCGGTTGGCCAGTTGGGCGCGATCCAGCCCTTCTGATAGAGCTTCTTCTGCCAACGCACCTGGCTTGCCTTGTCGACATAGCCATTCTTGGTGAGTGCCATCCGGGCGCGCAGTTCGTCATCGAAATTCTCGGCGATCCAGGCGCGGACTTCTTTCTGGAAAGCGAGATCGGCGGGAGAAAGCGAAAGGTCCATTATCTGTCATCCCCATCAGAATTGTCAGTATTGACGCCGCGTCTCGCGGAGTTGGAAGAGCGACCGAGAACGAAAGAAATGACGGCAGCGAGAAGAGGCAGGCCAGCATCCGGCTGGATAATTTTTAAGAGCAATAGAATTGCCAAAACCAAGACTACGAAAATCGCGGCTACATTCGAGAAGAAACTGCTAGTAACGTTTTCGCGAAATGCTATCAAATCGGCCCACATGCCGGCCAGCACTGGGAATGCTTTGGCAGATTTGTAAGAATTCGGATTGTAGATATGTAAGATAAATTCAACAATAACGCCGAATGCAGTCCGAGAATCGTCGTCGGCTTTCTGTGCTCTCTCGTGAACACTTTTTAGCACCAACACCAAGATGATTGCTACCACGGCTAGCCCCGCAGCTACCGCAATAGACGGCCCCACGCCAATTTCCATCCCCGCCGCTCCGCTTATTCGACGATGTCGAAATACTGGATGTCCGGCGCGCCAGCCAGGACCGCGCCGAGCTTGGGACCGGCGGCCTTGAAGTAGTCGGTCTGGCCGTGGGACTTCAGCGCGTCGGAGGAGGCATACTGCTCCATGAAGATATATTCGGTGGAGGAACCCTTGGTCTTGTAGAGCTGGTAGGTGAGGCAGCCAGGCTCGTTCGCCTTGACCTTGGCCATCAGATCCTTGGCGACCTGTTCAAACTCGGCCTGTTTGCCGTCCTGGATTCTCAGTTTTGCGACTACGCCGATCATCGTTTCCTCCGAAGATTATCGTTCTTCGCTACAGTATGATGTCCGCAGTCCACGGCAAGCCTTTCGCGAGGGCAGCCTCGCGGGAATTGCGTCTGAAATGAGCCCGGCGGCAATTGTCAGGGTTCATTTCCCGTTCCATCAAGATGGAACGGAACTTGCTGACCTCCCCAAACCCTATGGCCTCATAGACCGGACACGCATGCTGACCTCGATCAACACCGCAAGTTTCAAGCCAGCGCCGCTGGGCGTGGACCCGGCCTCCATTCTGGCGGTCATCCCGGCGCTGAATGAAGCGCGCCATATTGAAACATGCGTGCGCTCGCTGATGCAGGGCAGCCCGCTGCTGCGTCTCATTCCGCTGACCATCGCCGATGGCGGAAGCACTGACGAAACCGTCACGATCGTGAAACGCCTGATGGCCGAGTTCCCGAACCTGCGCCTGTTGGAAAACCCCAAGCGCCTTCAATCGGCCGCCGTGAACCTGGCCGCCGCCACCCATACGGGCGACCATACGCGATGGCTGGTGCGCTGCGACGCGCACTCGGTCTATCCTCAGAACTTCATCCTGCATGTCGTCGAAACCCTCCTGCGCACAGGGGCCGCCTCTGTGGTGGTCCCGATGGACGCAGAAGGGGAGACCTGCTTCGAGAAGGCCAATGCCTGGGTGGTCGATACCCTGATCGGATCAGGCGGCTCTATACATCGCGGCGGCCGGAAGTCGCAATATGTCGATCATGGCCACCATGCCGGCTTCGATATCGACTGGTTCAGGAAAGTTGGCGGCTATGACGAGACGTTCTCGCATAACGAAGACGGGGAGTACGATCACCGTCTGCATCTGGCAGGCGGAAAAGTCTGGCTCGATGCCGATATCCGCATCCGATACGTGCCGCGCGGGTCGGTCCGGGCACTGGCCCGGCAGTATTTCAACTATGGTAAAGGCCGCGCACGGAACTTGCGTAAGAATCATTGCCAATTGAAACTGCGCCAGGCCATGCCCATTTTGATCTTGGTAGCCTGCGTTACGGGGCTCATTGCCGGCCTGTTCCAATGGCAGGCCCTTATGCTTCCGGCAGGGTATCTCAGCTTACTGGCGGGTGCTTCGGGAGCTTTGGCACTGAAGCACAAATCCGCCTGCGGGCTGATGTCGGGCCTCGCGGCCGGGACTATGCATCTGGCCTGGGCGGTCGGATTTACTTGGCAAAGTGTTGCCGGAAAGCGCTAAAACTGACAGCGGTTTTCTTGGTTTCACAAGGTTAATTGGATAGGTTGATAGCTTCCGGGGATACTTAGATGGCTGTGACCAGAGGAAAGCTAACAGATGCGCTCAGAGCGCGCTTCGGACAGCTGACCCGGTCGGCGGACGCGGCGCGGCGCAATCTGCTGTCCCAGTTCCGGGTCGTGGATCGCGACGATTCCAATCGTCAGACACGCGATATCGCCCCCTCTCCAGCCCTGCCACAGCGGGTGACCCATGCCCCGGAGGGGCTGTGTCTCTACGCGGTCGGCGACATTCATGGACGGATGGACCTGCTGGTACGCCTGATCGAGCTGATTGATGCCGATGCTGCCCAGCTGCCCGAAGGCGTCAAACCGCAGATCATTTTCCTTGGGGACTATATCGACCGCGGGCTGCAATCACGCGACGTGATCGAGTATTTCGCCAGTGGCGCGCTTGACCGGTATGATCCGGTTTTCCTGCTTGGGAACCATGAAGAGGCGCTGTTGCGCTTCTTGCAGGAGGTCAGTTTCGGTACGCAATGGGCCCGGTTCGGCGGCGGAGAGACGCTCTATTCTTATGGTTTTGCGCCCCCCAACACCCGCGCCAGCCTGAATTCGCATGAAGAGATGGCCAAGGTGCGCGATGCCTGGGCCAAGCTCTGGAATGATTTCCGCGAGCGGCTGCCCGAGACACATCTCAGCTTCCTGCAAACCCTCAAATCCTATCATGTGGCCGGCGACTACCTGTTCGTCCATGCGGGCCTGCGGCCGGGAATCAGCCTCAACGAGCAGACCCAGCGGGACATGCTGTGGATCCGTGAGGAGTTTCTGGATGACGCAGCTGCGTTTGATCACCTGGTCGTTCACGGCCACACGCCGGAAGACGCAATCTATAGAGACGACCGCAGGATTGGCCTTGATACGGGCGCTTTCCTGACGGGGCGCCTGTCAGCAGCACGGCTTTTCGGCACAGATGTTGCTTTCCTTAACACGTAAATTCTAGTGATTATGGATCACGGGACTACGTCATCCCTGTGAATGAATTCAGGAGACCCTGCCGCATGCTGACGCTTCGCTCCTTTCTGGCCATTCTGGCCTTAGCCTTCGGTATGATGGTTTCTGCGTGTGGGACAACCAGCCCCACCGTGGGCGCCCGCGATGCCGGTGTAACCACGCAATCGCAACTTGCGACCGCCTACGCCCTCGGCTCCAGTGACCGGCTTCGCGTGACGGTCTTTGGCCACCCGACCCTGTCGGGTGAATTCGAGGTGGATGGCACCGGCTCGATCTCGATGCCCCTTATCGGCACGGTCCGCGCGATCGGCCTCTCCACGATCGAACTGGAGAACGCCATCGCCGAGAGCCTGTCTGACGGTTACGTTCTCAACCCGCGCGTGAGCGCTGAGGTCATTAACTATCGCCCGTATTACATTCTTGGCGAGGTAGGCCGGCCGGGCGAGTACCCCTATACCAGTGGACTGACGGTTCAGAACGCCGTGGCCGCAGCGGGGGGATTCACCTACCGGGCGAACAAACGTGCCGTCTATATCAAGAGCATCGAGGCCGACCAGGAGATCGCCTACGATCTCACCCCCTCGACCGTGGTAAAACCGGGCGATACGATTCGGATAGGTGAACGCATCTTCTAGGCCGCGAATCTCACAACAGGTTTGAACAAAAAGCGCCGCGCCCTGCGGCGTTTTTTTTGTGACTTGCTCAGAAATGGGACGCTCGTTGCGTTCCATTCATGTTTAACCAACGATAAACCATTGTCACTGCCCGGCGGGGCGGCAGACTGTGCCAATATTTGCTGAATACTTCGCCTGGGAGGAGAAAGTTTCGGAAAGCCCTTATTTCGCAGTCGCGAAAGTGGTATACGAATTGCAAACGCCAATACATGAGCACCGCCCGGCCCAGTCATATGGGGACTAAGGCTGAAAAACAGCCGCGCGGTTTAGAAGTGTAACGTGGCGTAGAGTACAAAGGGGACTACCAATGGAATTCCGGATCACCGACGCGACCCGCGGTGTCGAGGAGGATAGCTTTGTCATAAGCGAGCCGCGCCGCCCTAACCCGCGCAACTCGTTCACGGCTAAGCGTGCACTCGATATCCTGGCAGCCTCGCTGGGGCTGATCTTCGTCGCGCCACTACTTCTGATTGTTGCCCTGATCGTCCGCCTACAGGACGGTGAGGCAGCCATCTTCTCTCACACGCGCTACGGACAGCACGGCCGCACCTTCAAATGCTACAAACTTCGTTCGATGGTTCCAGACGCGGCTGATCGTCTTCAGGCCCTTCTGGAAACCAACCCGGAAGCAAAGCGCGAATGGGAACTTACCCAGAAGCTGACACACGACCCACGGATTACCCCGCTGGGCCGCTTCATCCGCGCCACCTCGATCGACGAACTCCCACAGCTCATCAATGTGCTGAAAGGGGACATGTCGCTGGTCGGCCCGCGCCCGATCTCTCTGTCGGAACGCGGCAAATATGGTGAAAACTTCGCGGACTATTGCAGCGTTCGCCCAGGCATTACGGGCCTCTGGCAGATCAGCGGCCGCAGCAAGGTCAGCTATCCAGAGCGCGTTCGCATGGACACCCGGTATGCCCAGAGCCGTTCCTTCTGGGGCGATGTCATGATTATCCTGAAGACCATTCCCGCCGTGCTGAAATCTGACGGCGCCTGGTAACAGCGCAAAAGGTTGGAGAGGCGACAGGGGTGCCGCCTTTTCTTTATTTGAAGACAAAACATGGGAAACAGGCTCTCAACGGGGCCTGTTGTGGGCTTTTGGTTTTCATGGGCAGCAAGATGAGACTCTGGGGCGATGATTATGGCGCACGCCTGGGCGCCATTCTCAGCATCATCGTGATCGGATTTCTTGTGGCAGCCGTGCTTGCTGATCCGGGCGTCCGGCACGCCCCGATGGGAGAGGATCATCTTCCGTTCGAGGAAACACCCCATCCTGAAAGTTATCCGCCAATGGCCGCAGATGCCGCGGAAGGCGCGTCCTTCCTGCATTATTTCGGGGACAATCATGACCCCACACGCTGGTACAAGGCCAATCTGAGCTACCCATCCCCACACCCGGCCTGGCTCGCCCGGCATATTCATTTCCTTGAGGATCGTGTGGAGCTTGAGCTGCGCCGCATGCGGGTGGGGAACAAGAAACTGGCTGGCGCAGAATACCAGCGCCGCGGCCTCTATTCCTTCGGGCGATATGAGGTTGTGATGACACCGGCGGCCGGCTCCGGAACCGTAAGCGCCCTGTTTACACACACCTCAGAACAGTTCGGCGCCCAGCATGACGAGATCGACATCGAATTCCTGGGCAAGAACCTGCGCATGGTAACAGCCAATTATTTCACCGATGGCGAGCCGTACAGATATCTTGAGCTGCCGCTGTCCTTTGATGCCAGCGAAGAGATCCATCTTTATGCCTTTGACTGGGAGCCAGACCGCATCCGCTGGTATGTCGACGACCAGCTGATGCACACGGCCACCCATGATGAGCACCCCATCCCCCAGCATCCCAGCCGGATCATCATACAGCTCTGGAGCGGGGAGAGGGCCCAGTATGAGTGGCATGGCATGCCTACCTTTGAGGACGGCACACGCGCAGCCTATTACTGCGTCAGCTATCTGAAAGCGGGAGATACCGGACCGCAATGCTCCGACAGTTTCGATCCCGTCGCCGCAAATGCGCGTTGAGGCCAGCGTGCCCCGGCTGTCCCAGGGCGGAGGCGGTGGAGGCAGTTCTCCAGCTTAAATCCCGGAGGGAATAATGCGGGAGGGGTGTTTTAAGCAGCAGGGGTACTTGCTGGCGCAGCGTTACATTCAGAAATCATGCTGAACCAAACATGAGATCCACACCGGTCCAGTTCTTGAACGCCGCATTGATGACCTTGAAAACCGCATTCAGGACCTTCTGTGCAAGGACATAGGGAATGATGGTTGAGAACAAGATGATATTGTTCAAATAGTACTCTTGCCCATGCATCTCAAAGTCAGCTTGGGCAGCCGTAATCTTACCGGCCGCAAGAAGCGCTCTGGTCTCGGTTGCCCGGATCGAAACCGCACGCACATGCTGGGCAATCTCTTTCTTGATCGACACCCATTCCTTGCCAATCTCAAGCGCAAGATACGCGAAAATGCCGTCAGCAAGGTCCTTACTTGTTTCAGGCTTGAAATCATCCAGCGTGAACTTTGATTTCTTTGTCATTTCAGCAGCCCCTCCATTGTTTTAGGAATGCCGCATGTCTCAACAACACTTTGTCTCCGCAATTCGTCTGCGGAAATGCTGCGGCTCTTGTGCTCAGTCATCACAAAGAGAATTGATGCCTCACAATTTCCGATGGCCTGAGCAAGCTTCCGGGCGGGCGCTTCAGAAATTTGATCTTTAAGGAAGGATGTTCTGTCCTCAGCTTTGGCCTTGGCAGATCTGACTGACGCAAGCGCCGAAATATAAATTCCCGACACCTTTTCAAAACTTGCCGCTTCACCATAGACATCTTGCAAAGCAGTCTCCAGCTTCCCCAACTCTTTGCTGGTGTCTTCAAGATCCTTGTAAATTGACGCTGAGTGCGTTGGCACAAAAGATACGCATGCGGAGCAGCACACAAAAAGGAGAACACTTGACACGGACCTGAACATCACGACCCCCAAACAACCCCTAATCGATATTCTGTTCTACCTACCATGACATGTGCTTGTCTGCAATGCGCATCCCGAACATTTCGGATTCAGCGCATCCGGCCAAGAGATCTTGGCAAGGCGAGCAAGGATTAGTGAGCTTCTGAAGTGGCGGATCATTTCTCTGCGTTTCCCAGTCCGGACAGATTGAGACAATCCGGGACAGTTCCGGTCAGAGCTTGATGTAATCCGACACGATACGGGAAGGGGCCGCGCCCGTGGCGGGATGGTCGAGACGGATGTTCCAGCCTTCCGCTTCAAGCAGACCGTTGATGTCGATCACCTCGTCGATGGAGACGAAATTGTCCTTGTGGCGGCTTGTCCATTCGGGCGAGAGGGCGCGGGCGCGGGTCCATATCTCGGCTTTCTCCGCGCCCGCGAGGAAGAGGTAGTTGTGCTGCTCTCCGAAGAGGCCGGGTGTGTAGCCGCCGAGATTTACAAACCAGAGGCGGCGGGCGGCCGGAGACGGCGCGCGGCCGGGGATAAGATCTACCTGCCAGCCGTCAATCTCGGTCAGCTCGGCATAGCCATCAATGTGCAGCGAGGAAGGTTTGCCCCACCAGCCAGCACGCAGTGCCGGCACGGTGGCCTCCAGGCTGTCGCCCACAACGAAGCGCAGATCGTGGACCTCGATATTGGCGCGAGGGTGGTTGCCCCCGGTGAAGACAGCGTAAAGTTTCATGGGGCAAGCTTTACGGACTGGGACAGGGCGGGCAAGCCCCCCTATCGCCCCCCCTTCTGGCCCCCTGCCGGGATTTGGGCCTAGCGGACATAAAAGAACCCCGGAGCGCTAAAAGGCGCGCCGGGGTTTCTTGTTTTCTCTTGGAGAGTCTTCCGCGCGCCTACAGGCGGTAGCGGATCTGGTCGGACCAGAAGCGCTCAAGGCGCGAGATGGTCTTGTTGAGCTGGGAAAGATCGTCAGCGCGGACGCTGGCGGTTGGCTCAAGCGCGGTTGCCTGTTTCTCAAACAGCTTCTCCACACGTGTACGGACTTTCTTGCCGCGATCTGTAAGACGCAGCGTTACGGTGCGCTTGTCGTCTTCAGAGCGCGTCTGGATCAGATAGCCGCCTTCCTGGAGTTTCTTGACGTTATAGGAAAGGCTGGTGCCTGCAAAAGCACCGCGCGCGCGGAGCACAGAAGCCGGAGCTTCCCCCTCACCGATCTCGTAAAGGAGCAGAGCCTGAACGCCGGTCAGCGAACGTTCGCCGGCGCGTTCCAGATCATCCTTCACCACATCGTGCAGACGGCGATGCGCCTGTTCGAGAAGAGACAGCGACTTCAGAAAAGACTCGCCGATTGTACCTGTTGCAGTGTCCTGCATGTCGATCATCATCATATTCACCACCACTCAACTTTCACTCAACTTTTGTTGTAGTTTGAGTATATTTACTGGGGTGAACCTAATAAATTGATAAGCACAACACGGTTTCAAGTGATGTTGGTAAACAAATCAGAGAATTCATTAACCGTTACTGCCCCGTAACGTATTTAGAGGCCGGATTCCGTTTCATTTCAGGACATGCAGCAAAAAACCGGCCCTGCTTTCGCAAGGCCGGTCGATTATACTTAATGAGTTCTTTCAAACCGCAATGAATCGGCCGAAAGGACAGTATTATGCAAAGGTATCGATGGTTGCCGCCGAACCATACTTCGGACTCTCGCCATGCTTGTTTGCGGCAGGCTTGCTATCGATCAGCATGAAGACGAAAAGAACGATGCCGCCGATATAGGGAATGAAGTTGATCAGGTAGAGCCAGCCGCTGAGATCCTGGTCATGCAGGCGCCGGACCGTGATCGCGAGAGAGGGCAGGATCGAGTAGAGCGCAAACAGGACTGTAATGATGGGAAGGAAGATCGGATCGCCATATGAATCGGTGCCCATCACGGCAACACTGACGATCACGTCGACAATGATGGCCGCAATGAAGAAGAGGATAATGAAGAGCGTGTAACCCCAGTATTCCGAGCGTCTTGCCCGGCCATTGAACTGAACGAAGTTCTTGGTCAGGGCGCGGGTGAAGTAGGTCCACAGGCTTTCAGCGGGAACAGCAACGCCCCCTGTATAAAGCGGAGCCTGCACACCGGCCGGAGACGACGGGGCCTGCCGCGGCGGCGTATAGGCAGGGGGCGGCGTGGGCTGAACGCCGCCCAGCGCGTAGATATCCCGCGCTTCATCCCCCGTGGGGACAAAGTCCACCTTTCCACCGGGGCGCAGAACGGCGCCATTGTGGACCTGAAGCTGGGAGAAGCGATAGCGCTGCCCATCTTCTCCAAGAATGAGGCCCGGACCTTCCGGACTGTCAGGTTTGAGGATTTCTCCGCGCATGTATCAGCTCCCATATGTTCCCGGGCCCTTAGTGCCCGGTGAATCATGGGATTGTCCAGTGCTGACTATCTACTTGGAGAAGAACGCCCGCTTCAGGCGAAAGTAAGTTCGTCATCTCCCAGCGGCGCGAAGTATTGCGCCACATCTGCCTCGCTGACATCTTCAAGGCGAGCGGGTGACCAGACCGGCGTATTGTCTTTATCTATGATGACCGCGCGCACGCCTTCCTGGAAATCATGGCTTTGCACCTTGCGCCAGCCGATGCGGAATTCCATGCGCATGTTGTCTTCAAAGGTTTCGCAGCGGGCGCCTTCACGCAGCTGGCGGAGGGCGACCTTGACTGTCTCGGGAGATTTGGCGCGGATCGTGGCGGCTTCTGACCTGGCCCAGTCGCTGGGGGCCGCTTCAAGGGCAGCAACGATCTCTTCTGCGCTTTGCCCGGCAAAACAGCGGTGGATGGTTTCGAGATGCGCGCCGAAGGCCGGAGCAGGGATGGCATGCGTCAGACCACGGAGGAGCTCGTCCAGCATGGCGGGCGCATCAACCGAGAAATCTGTCGCTTCAAGCTGTTTGGCCAGGGCCGGCACAAGTTCTGATGGGAGGAAATGTGTGGCGACGCCGGCCGCGGCGACATCGGCACCCTTGAGGCGCGCCCCGGTCAGCGCCAGCCATGTGCCGAGTTGGCCGTCCAGGCGCGGCAGGAACCAGCCCCCGCCAACATCGGGAAAGAGGCCAATGCCGGTTTCGGGCATGGCAAAGAGGGTGCGCTCTGTGGCGATACGGTGAGAGCCGTGAACGGAGAGGCCGACGCCGCCGCCCATCGTAACGCCGTCAAGAATGGCGAGGATGGGTTTTGGGAAGGCTTTTAGGGCCGCGTTCATGCGGTATTCGGTGCGGAAGAAATCGCGCGCCTCAGAGGCGTCGCCTGCGCCGCTTTCCGCCAGCATGCGAATATCGCCGCCCGAGCAGAACCCGCGCGTGCCTTCCTGGTGATCGATCCAGACGATGTGGACGGCGGGATCTGACGTCCAGGCGGTAATGGCGGCGAGGATGTCCGCGCACATCGGGGTGTTGAGAGCATGAAGCGCGGCAGGGCGGGTCAGCGTGATCCGGCCAATTCCGCCAAGGGTCGTTATGTGAACATCTGCGCTCAAGGGGCTCTCCTAACCTATCAACACCGGATCACCGGAATCTGTTCAATTAAATCAATGACTTTGGACAGGGCTTTACCTGGCTATGTCACTATGACGACATGCCATTCCCCAAATGGCCCAACATTCTACCCGCGACGCCCGGCCATCCCCATGACCCAACAGCGCCCTCAAATCAACCATCAGCCCTTCCTGCAATATAACAGGCGGGGCCAGCGGATACGCGTAGATGGCAAGGCGCATGTGCGCCTCGGCCTGTTCAAGCGCGTTGAGTGCGAGCTGCGCGATATATCGCCCGGCGGCGCGCGCATCTGCGTGCCCGAAGGCGTAGAACTGCCCGAACAGTTCGTGATGACGCTGCCCCAGTTCAAATACCCGCGCACCTGCATGAAGCGCTGGGAAAGCGGGCGCGATGTGGGCGTCGAGTTCCGGATGGACTGACGGGCCCGCCCCGGCCGCCTCCTAATTCAGCGCGCAGCCTTCAATCGTAATGCGGTGCATCAGGCGCCGTTCGCCATGATAATCGTTCATGGCCCAGTGCCAGGTGGCGCGGTTGTCCCAGAAGGCGACGGAGCCCGGCTGCCATTTGAAACGGTGGGCATGGTCTGGCTTCATCGCATGGGCATAAAGGCGCATGAGGAGCGCACTTGAGGCTTCGTCGGAATAGCCCGCGATTTTCGTGGTGAAAGCCGGGTTTACATAAAGCGCCTTCTTGCCGCTGAGCGGGTGGGTGATGACGACCGGATGGGCAACGTCTTCCAGAACGTCTGCGGCCGCGGTGTTGCCGATACGCCCGCCGGTGTCTTCATTGGCCTTGTAGAAATTATCCGTCTGTGAACCGAATATGTGCTTGGCCGAATGGATGGCGCGCAGGGAGGCAATCTCTTCCTTCGTGGCGGCGTCGAGCGTGTCATAGGCGGTATACATGGAGGCAAACCAAGTATCGCCACCTTCATCGGGGAGCTGGCGCGCGACGAGGACCGAGCCCATGGCCGGTTCGGCATCATAGGAATGATCCGTATGCCAACCGCCGCCGATATTGGTTTTCTGCTCCTTCTCCTTCAGCACGAGCGCAATTTCCGGATAGCGCTCATGCGCCAGGAAGAAGCGGTTGATGTTGATCGGGCCAAAGCGGCGGGCAAAGGCGATGTGGTCGTCCTCCGAAAGCGACTGATCGCGGAAGAAGATGACGCCGTGGTCGGCATAGGCCTGGCGGACGGCGTCAAACTGCGGCGCGGTGAGCGCGCGGATGTCAACGCCGGTTATTTCAGCGCCAGCGCCCGGCAAGGATGTGATCTGCATGGCTTCCTCCCTGCCCGCTCTCATATGGCGGGCTGTTGACGAAAGTTTAAACCGGGTGGGCGTGTATTGGCAATTGGTCTGCCTATACCGCCGGTTTTCCGCCGAGCATGCGGGCGAGCGTTCCGTCTTTGTCGATGAGGGTGTGCTTCAGGGCAGCGAGAATGTGCAGGCCGATGAGGGCGATGAAGACATAGGCGACGAGACCGTGAATCTGGCGTCCAATCGGGCGGATGCCTTCAATGTCCATAATCGGCGGGATGGTGAAAAGGCCGTAGATGTTGATTGGTCGGCCGCCCAGCAGCGACATGAAGAATACGCCTGAAAGCGGCATTGCCAGCATGCAGAGGATCAGCCCCCAGTGCGCCACGCGTGAGGCGGTGACCTGCCAGGCAGGGACACTATCTAGCGGCCTGGGAAAGCCCTGGCGGAGACGCCACCAGACGCGCCAGACCGCAAACAGCAGCAGCACAGTGCCGGTGGCCCGGTGCATGGCCATGATGGGCGCGCGTTCTTCCCCTTCCACACCGCTGTAAGCGAGATAGAGGCCCACAATGATGACGCCCGTAAAGAGGAGGGCGCCCAGCCAGTGGTTCAACCGCGAGAGGCCACCATAGGCAGCGCTTGTCTTGTCCGTCATGAGTTGGCCTCCCCTGTCTTTGCCAAGGGAAACACTAACGCATCAGGCGATGGCTGCAATCTCGCTCAGAAGATCAGCCCAGGCCGCCTCCTCTTCTGCCGTCCAGCCCGGCCCCAGAAGATCGCGGCAGACATCGCGAATGGCGGTGAACATGAGATCGAACTCGGCATCCAGGACGCCATAGCCGCCATGAGAAAAGCGCGCGGCCGAGATGATGACACGCTGTGTCTCGGCACCTTCCACAAGCCCCAGGATGGCCTCGAAACAGGTCGCCAGCATGGAGCCGCGCACGCCGCCATCCGTGTCCATATCGAACAGCGGCCTGAAATCCGGACGCAGCTCGAAGAGGCGGGTATAGATCAGCGGGGCGGGATCGGCACAGGCCTCAGCGGCGCGCTCGAAGGTCGCGTGGATGATCTCTGCGTTTGGCATCTCTCGCGCCCTCCCCGGTTTCTTGTCAACGCGACAGAAACCAGACTACGGGACAGCCGCAATAAGTGGCTATCCTAATTGTCATCCCCGAGGGATTCGATCCGGTCGGTCCAGACATAGCCGCCGAAACCCTTGGGAACCTTGCGCAGCTGGGAAGGCGTGTCGATGCCGGGCGCGCCGTCATTGCCGGTCCCGCCGAGCGTTCCGAACAGGATCACCGTACTGCCCGCCGCGTTCATCCGGGCCTCGAAGGCGCGAGGCCAGCCCCAAAGGAGCGGGGCGTAATCGGCCGGCACAGGGACGAGCGTGTTGTGGCAGGATTTCGGAACATGGCTCGACCAGCCAATGAGGGCGTAATCGATGAGGCAGTCTTTTGCCGAAGCCTTGGTGAAATACAGCATGTCCGGAATATGCTCTACCAACGCCTCACTCGGGATGGGCCCGCCATAGACGCCCCAGACCTGCGCGCGCCAGCGGGGATTTTCCTCGAGCATCTCGGCGAGCACCCGGCCTTCCACTGCGCGGCGGCTTTTGAAGTTGATCAGGAAACGGCCTTCCGGGAAAGCGTCCAGCACTTCGGAGAGCGACCTGATCATGCCGACGCCCTTGCCGCGCAGGGGGAAGGTCTGCCCGTTATCGGCGGTATAGCCATAGCCGGCGTCGAGGGTGCGCAGGACGCTCATGGGGGTCTTGTTGGTCTGGCCTTCCGCCTCGGTGCGGCAGTCCAGCGTCCAGTCATGGAAGACGGCGAATTCGCCATCCGGTGTCAGGTGGACGTCAATCTCTACGACATCCGCCCCGGCGTCGAAGGCGGCTTGCATGGAGGGCAGCGTGTTCTCGATGAAGTCGTGCGTGGGTGGATAGATGCGGTTGGCGGTACAGGTGTCCCGTTCCAGGTCTTCGCGGTGGTAGGTCTGGTGGACACCGCGATGGGCAATGAACTGGGGCGGGCCGTCCGAAGCGGGCGACGTAAAGAGGCTGGTATTGCGCAGCCAGAGGGCGGCGATGAGAACCGCCAGAATGATCAGGATTTTCTTCAGCATATATGCGCACCCCGCAGTTTTGTGAGCGCCTGTTTCGCGGGAGATCGCGGCGCCAAGAAGGCGGGGGTGGGATTGTTTCCGGTCTAATTCCGGGCACGGGCCTGACGCCGGGTGAAGCCGGGTTTCTGGTTGCATGGGGGCAGCGGCGGGCATTCAGCACGCCCGATTTCCCCTTTGAGGATCAGCCTCTTGCAATCTGGCCGGTGCTCGGACAATTTTACGCAAAGTCATTTGCTGGATGGGCCTGTGCAATGGTGAGATGGAATACGGTAGCATTCGCAGCAATGCTGCTTGGGAGCGTTGTTGTCAGTGGTTGCGGCGGCAGTGGCGGAGAGGCACCGGCCAGCGACGAAGCGGTGTTGGCGCCGGAACAGGCTGACCCTGGCAAGCCCAGCGCAAAGGACGCCCGCCAATTCGAAAAGACGTTGCAGGCCAAGTTCGACCTCTGGCCCGAGGCGATGCCGGCGAATGCCCGCACACAGGTGGAAGAAAGTATCCGTAGCTTCCAGACGGAGTTGGAAAAAGAGTTTCTCAACGCTTCAGCCTTGCAGGGCATGGAGCGAGAACAAGCGTTCTTTAACCTGATGTATCGCTATCAGGCGGAAATCAAGAAACAAGAGAGCAACCTCGAGAGCAGCCAACCCTCCATTGATCAGTATTTTTCAAATGCCTCTTCGGCCGAAGTCAGTATCGACTCTTATACACGTCACTTCCGAATAGTTGCAGAAGCAAGCTCGAAGATTGAACTCCTGCAAGCCTATTATGACCGGGCATCCAAGACTGGTCCCATGGTGCAAGAAGTGGCCAAACGGTTGGCCGCATTCTCTGGGGACTCCAGGAGACGGCTGGAGTTTCTGGGTCGCCAGTTTACCGAAGTGCGGTCCTCGCCCTGCTCCTACCTCCAGCCTCAGGGGGCGAAATCTTCTCCCACGTCCATACGCGGAATAGAAATGGGAATGGGGCGCGACCAGTCCTTGTCCGCTCTGTGTGAAACCCAGGGAAAGCAGGCCGATGGAGTCCGTATCCGGAGTGAACACGTTCACAAGCTATTCGTGCGGGAAGCCTGGGGTTTAAGAACCTCCCGGGATCTCTATGCCATGAAAGCGTTCCGCAAGGGGCTCGGCACGTTTGACGCGCTCGTGACCGAAGCGAATGCCGCCATGGAGGGCTCAACGCAGGCTGCCATAACCGGGCGCAGTATGAGTTCACCCATTCCCAACGAAAACCCGGTCTTGGATATATGCCTCACCTGCTCCCAAGGCTTTGAAGCACCGCAGGATGACAAGCTGGAAGTGCGCTACTCGCCCGATGGCAAGGTCTGGTTCATTGACCGGGCCCAGCGCTTCATGGTGCCGGTCGAGCAGAATGGCCGGATCTTGAATCAGCCAGCTCCCCAACCCTATGCCAGCATCTCCGCGGCCTACGAAAAGCAGTATGGAGCGCCCTCATTCCGGTTTTTCTCAGGTTCAAAAGTGCTTCTCGGATGGGTGTATCCGGATGGCAAGCAACCCCTGCCGCTTGAAGACTGGCGGGACTACAGGGTCGCAGCCCCGGATGGAACCGGGACCAGATACGTCAATCGTGTTCTGCTGAACGATGCGATTGTGCCTGGAACAACGCTCGCCGAAGCCCACACCATGCTTCGCGCAACTGACCCGCGCGCGACCTTCTGCATCGACGACAGCAACCTGTTGACAGGAGACAGGTTCAGCACGCCCGCACGCGCTGCTTTCATCTATGGCGGCGCTCATCGCAGCACCCCTCACGAGCAACCCAAAATAGGCGGCAAGAATGTCACCGCCCTTCCGTATGAGGAGGAGCGGGACTTTCCCGGCTACCGCGCCAGTTGCGGCATTGTCGCGCTTGCTGAATTCACCCTTGCCACGCCTCCCGGAGGCCGGCTCGGCCTGCCCCATGAGGACACCGAAGGCCGCATTCCGGCAGACGCGCAGGTGGCCAGCCTCCAGTTCACGATGAAAAATCTCGATTGGGAACGAGATACTCAGGTCAACTATGTGGAAGAAGTGGTTGGCCGGGTGCGCGAGGTGAACAAGAACCTTCAGGACGCAGCCGATACGGCCACCGTTGACTTCACGCCCTAAGGCAACACGGTCTGATTAGTTTGCAAACGGACCACATGGATTGCCGGTTTGTCCTGTCGCCCCTGGTGATGACAAGCCGGCAACCTACCCCTTCAGCATATCCCTACTGATAATCACCCGCATCACTTCGTTTGTGCCTTCGAGGATCTGATGGACCCTCAGGTCACGGACGATGCGTTCGACATGGTAGTCGGCGAGGTAGCCATAGCCGCCATGGATTTGCAGGGCGTCGTTGGCGACCTTGAAGGCGGTGTCGGTGACGAAGCGTTTGGCCATGGCGCACCAGCGGGTGGCGTCGGGGGTTTTGCGGTCGAGGCGGCCGGCGGCTTCATACAGCATGACGCGGGCGGCCTGCAGCTCTGTTTCCATGTCGGCGAGTTTGAACTGGGTGTTCTGGAACTCGGCGAGGGCCTTGCCGAATTGCTGGCGCTCCTTGGCGTAGCCGACGGCCTTGTCGAGGGCGAGCTGGGCGCCGCCGAGGGCGCAGGCGGCGATGTTGAGGCGCCCGCCATCAAGGCCGGCCATGGCGAAGCGGAAACCGTGGCCTTCTTCGCCGATGCGGCTTGCCGCCGGCACGCGCACGCCATCAAGAATAACTTGTCTCGTCGGCTGGGATTTCCAGCCCATCTTGCGCTCGTTCGCCCCGAAGGAGAGGCCCGCCGCATCCTTCTCGATGATGAAGGCGGAGACGCCCTTGGCGCCATCGTCCGAGGTGCGCGCCATGAGGACGTAGACATCCGATGTGCCTGCGCCGGAGATGAACTGTTTGGTGCCGGTGATGACATACTCATCGCCGTCTTTGACGGCTTTGGTCTTGAGGCTGGCGGCGTCGGAGCCCGAGCCCGGCTCGGTGAGGCAGTAGGAGGCGATCAGCTCCATCGAGGTGAGGCGGGGCAGCCAGGCGGCGCGCTGTTCCTGCGACCCGAACGTGTCGATCATCCAGCTTGCCATATTGTGGATGGAGATGAAGGCGGCGGTGGACACATCGCCATAGGAGAGTTGCTCGAAGATCAGCGCGGCGTCTGTGCGCGTCAGGCCCGAGCCGCCCACATCTTCCTTCACATAGATGCCCGCAAAGCCAAGCTCGGCCGCCGATTTGATGACATCGACGGGGAAATGGCTGTCCCGGTCCCAGGCTTCCGAATGGGGGGCGAGCTGGCCTGCGGCGAATTTGGCGGCCATGTCGCGGATCATCTCTTGTTCTTCGGTGAAGATGAGGCTCATTGGCGGGGCTCCCGGATTGGCTTAAGTCTTTGGGCCGCTTGTGGTTTGAGGCTTACATCATGTCAATCCGACGCCCTCCTGCCGGGTATGTGATTACCGGCGCTGCCGCAGAAGAAATTCCGGCGCTGATCGCCATTGATCTGGCCGCTGGGCAACTGTTTGCGGGCACGGGGCTGCTGAGCGAGGCGCAGCTGGCCGATCATGTGCCCGAGGCTGTGTTCCAGGACGCCATATCAAGCGGCCATCTGCATACCGTGCGCGACCGGAAAGGGGCGCTGGCGGGCTTTGTGCTGACCTCTATCAGGGAAAACAATCTCTATCTCGACCAGATCAGCGTGGACCCGGCGCAGGGCCGCAAGGGGCTAGGCGCGGCGCTGATCGGGCGCGTGATGGAAGAGGCAAAGGATCGGGGGCTGAAACGCGTGGTGCTGTCGACCTTCCGCGACCTGCCCTGGAACGGACCCTTCTACAGGAAAAACGGTTTCCGCGAGCTGCCCCGGAAGAAGATGGAAAAATGGATGATCGAGATCGAGTCGATCCAGGATGATAACGGGCTGAATGTCCGCGAGCGCTGTTTCATGGCGCGGCGATTGGGCTGGTTGTGAGGGGCAAAGGTTTGGCGCTAGGAGAATTCATGACCCAGTTTCCCCAGTCCTTTCCCGGAACCCGTATGCGCCGCCTGCGCCAGGCCCCCTGGGCGCGCAGCCTTGTGGCTGAAAATGCCCTCACCCCGGCAGACCTTGTCTGGGCGGTGTTCGTGCATGATGGCGAGGGGCGTGTGCCCGTCGCCTCCCTGCCCGGCGTGGATCGGCTCAGCGTGGCAGAGGCCGCGCTGGCCGCCAAGCGGGCCAGGGCGCTCGGCATTCCGGCGATGGCGCTGTTTCCGTATATCGGGCCGGAGGGCAAGGACGAGGAAGGCAGCGGCGCGCTTTCCCCCGAGGGCCTCGTGCCGCGCGCGCTGAAAGCCATGAAGGACGCCGCGCCGGAAGTCGGCCTGATCACCGATGTGGCGCTTGATGCGTATACCTCGCATGGCCATGATGGCCTGCTGGACGAGGATGGCACGATCCCGAACGACGCGACGGTGGAGCGCCTGGTGGAACAGGCGCTGGTGCATGTCGGCGCGGGCGCCGATGTGGTCGCGCCGTCCGACATGATGGACGGGCGTATCGGCGCCATCCGCTATGCCTTCGAGGAAGAGGGTTTCACCAACGCGATGATCCTCGCCTATGCCGCAAAATATGCCAGCGGCTTTTACGGGCCGTATCGCGAGGCCATCGGCTCGGCCGCCGCTCTCAAGGGCGACAAGAAAACCTATCAGCAGGACCCGGCGAACTCTGACGAGGCGCTGCGCGAAGTGGCCCTCGATCTCGCCGAGGGCGCGGATATGGTGATGGTGAAACCTGGTCTTCCGTATCTGGACATTGTCCACCGGGTATCAACGACGTTCGGCGTGCCGACGCTGGCCTATCAGGTGTCGGGCGAATACGCGCAGATCATGGCGGCGGCCCAGAATGGCTGGATCGACGGCGACCGCGTGATGATGGAAACGCTGATGAGCTTCAAGCGCGCGGGCGCGGCGGGCGTGATCACTTACTTTGCGGAGCGGGCGGCGGAGAAGCTGGGCGGCTGAGGGAGGCTGCGTTGCGCTCCATTCATCCTGCGACTGATAATCCTCCAGCGTATCAGCAGCAGCCTCTGCAGTCCCGTATTTCGCCGGGCATCTGGCTGCTGTAGCCTGGGATAAGACCCATTCAGCTTCGGAGAGACCCATGTTGCGTTCTGCTATAGCCGCTGTCGCCATTGCCTGCGTGGGCCTGCCAGCCTCTGCCGAGTTCAATCCCGAACGGCTGGCCACCTGTATGAAAAGTAATACGACGCCTGAACTCAAGGCGAATGTGAAACAGGTCATCATACATGCGCTGCAGGAGCAGAAGCCTGAAGCAAATTCCGCGCTGCTGAACTTCAGCTTCAATGCGCTGGCGATCGCAACCTCGCAATGCGGAATGAGCTTTGCCGACGTGCAGAATCCGAAATTTGAAACTGCCGTGGAAGCCTATGCCCAGCTTCTGGGTGAGGAGATACTCGCCGACGCGCTCAGGATGATGGACATTCCGGTTTACTGAGCGCGCGGGGAGCGATGATGAGGCAGCCCGCTCCCTCCGCTACGCCGCCTGCTTGATCGCGACCAGTTCGATGTCGAAGGTCAGGTCCTGGCCAGCCAGAGGGTGGTTGGCGTCGAGGATGACGGACTTGTCGTCCGCAGCCGCAATCGTGACGGGTACGACCTGGCCGTCCTGTGTCTTCATCTGGAGCCTTGTGCCAACATCAACCGGGATCTCTGCCGGAATGGTGTCGCGCGAAATTTCCTGACGCATGGCCGGATCGACCGGGCCGTAAGCCTCTTCGCAGGGAACGGTCACGGTCTTCTTATCACCGACCGCCATGCCGGGAATGGCCGCATCGAGGCCGGGAATGATCTGGCCGGTGCCGACTTCAAAGGCCAGCGGCTCGCGGCCCTGCGAGCTGTCGAAGGTCGTGCCGTCGCTCAAGGTGCCGGTATAGTGGATGTGGACGGTGTCGCCTGGTTTCACCTGGGTCATTGGGGGAAATCCAATCTTGTTCAGAGGTTGGGGAATCAGAGGCACGCAGATGATACGCGCGCCATGGGGCTCTCATTGCCTGAAGGATGGGCTCACGGACAAAATAGGAAATTGAGCCGAGATGTAAACCCGCGGCGGGACAAAGAGGGTAACCCTATCGGGAATGCCCACGTTCAGCCGCGCGGCGCATCCGGCGCCCGGCTGTCCGCATAATGTTCGTAGGCGGAAGATAGTCCGCGTGGCAGAGAGCGCTCAGCCAGGCTTTCTGGTAAGGCGCGCAATCAGGCTGGAGGTGTCCCAGCGATGGCCGCCCATGGCCTGCACATCGGCGTAGTATTGGTCAACCATGGCGGTGAGCGGCAGGCTCGCGCCATTGTCGCGCGCGGCGTCCAGGGTGATGCGCAGATCCTTGCGCATCCAGTCGACCGCGAAGCCAAAATCGAACTTGCCCTCGGTCATGGTTTTCCAGCGGTTTTCCATCTGCCAGCTCTGGGCGGCGCCGCCGGAGATGGCGGCGATGACTTTCTCTGCGTCGAGGCCGGCCTTCTCCGCAAAGTGAAGGCCCTCAGCGAGGCCCTGGACGATGCCGGCGATGCAGATCTGGTTGACGGATTTGGCAAGCTGGCCCGCGCCGGAAGGGCCGATCAGCGTGGTGGCGCGCGCAAAGGCGGCCATCACGGGCTCGGCCTTGGCGAAGGCGTCTTCCTCGCCGCCGCACATGATGGTGAGCTTGCCATTGATGGCGCCCGCCTCGCCGCCGGAAACCGGCGCGTCGATGAAATGGGCGCCCCTAGCGCGGCAGCGCTCGGCGAGGTCGCGGGCGAGGGAGGCGGAGGCCGTGGTGTGGTCGATCACGGTCATCCCCGCGCCGAGGCTCGGCTCGAAGGCTTCAAACACCGTGCGGACATCGGGATCATCGCCAAGGCACATCAGCACATATTCGGCGCCGAACACGGCGGAGGCGGGGTCTGCCGCGCTCTGGCCCTTATGGGCCGCAGTCCAGGCGGCAGCCTTGGCGGGCGTGCGGTTCCAGACGGTGACCTGGTGGCCCGCCCGCGCCAGATGGCCGGCCATGTGGAAACCCATGACCCCGAGGCCCAGAAATGCGGTGCGCGCCATTGCTCTCTCCTGCTGAATTACGGGCTAATTAGAGCGAATTTCATCAAAATCCCACCCCCGGCCGAAGCGTGACCTTCACCACGACCTGATACACCGGCGTCATCCATCAGAAGGATCGGACGCAAAAGAGCAATGGCATATGCCACGACCTCTCGGCGGCAGACGGGCAGAAGGCCCGTCATGCCTACCCGGAAAACGGGTACCTGGAAGCTGGCCTATGCCGACTTCCTGACGGCCCTGGTCGCGTTCTTCCTGCTTATGTGGCTGGTCAGCGGGGTCTCGAAAGAAGACCGCGCCGTGATCGCCTCTGAATTCACCGGCAAGCCGGTGTCTGTTTCCATGACGGGCGATATGGGCGCTTCGGGGCCCGCCACCCTGCTGGCTTTGCTACAGGACGCGCAGGCGCTGAAAGCGGCGGGCGAGAGCGTGCAGCTTTCTTCTGACGCCACCGGCGTGCGGATCGAGCTTGTGGATACGGCCAGCCGGCCACTGTTTGAGACCGGCAGCGGGGCGCTGACCCCTGACGGAAAAGCCCTGATCGAGGCGGCCGGCGCAAGCCTTGGCGCCCTGCCCTATACCATTTCCATCGAGGGCCATACTGATGCCTTCTCGATGGCGGGGGCTGTCACCTCCAACTGGGAGCTGTCTTCGCAGCGCGCCAATGAGGCCCGCCGGGCGCTTGAGGCGGCCGGATTCGGGACAGGCCGGATCATCGCGGTGACAGGCTACGCCGATACACGCCCCCTCAGCGCCGGCCAGCCCCACCTTGCCGCCAACCGCCGGATCAGCCTTCAGGTTCATCTGGCAGACTGATTTGTTACCGGCAGAGCGCAGTGATGTGTCATTTTTGCCGTACAAACGCCCCTGCCCCGAAATGGCCACTTGGCGGATTCCTCGCGGGGTGTATCGTCCGGCGCAATGAAGTTTTCCGATCCCCATCTTGTTCTGGCGAGCCTTGAGCGGTCGCTGAGGTTCTATGTGACGAACCCCAGCCCCTGCCCCTATCTGCCTGACCGGAAAGAGCGGAAAGCGTTTACCAACCTTGCCATTCCCGAAGCCGACGCTGTGCATAATGTGCTCAGCCAGTCCGGTTTCCGCCGCAGCCAGTCGATTGCCTATCGCCCGGCCTGTTCCCGGTGCAATGCCTGCAAGAGCGTGCGGGTGGCGACGCGGGAGTTTGATCTCAGCCGCAATGACCGGCGCACGCTCGCCCGGAACGCGCATCTGGTGCGCCGCCCGGTGGCCGCCCAGGCGACGCGCGAACAGTTCCGCCTGCTCAAGACCTATGTGACCACCCGCCATGACAATGGCGGGATGTCGGACATGACCTATCGCGACTATGTGGCGATGGTGGGCGGGAGCCCCGTGCAGAGCCTGATCTTCGAATATCGCGACGGGCCTGAGCCCGATGCGCCGCTGGTGGCGGCCGCGATTACGGATGTGCTGCGGGACGGCCTGTCGATGGTCTACACCTTCTTCGACCCGGAAAAGGCGAGCCAGAGCCTCGGCCATTACCTCGTGCTCGACCATATCCGCCATGCGCATGATCTTGGCCTGCCGCATCTCTATCTGGGCTATTGGGTCAAGGGCAGTCCGAAGATGGACTACAAACGGCGCTACAAACCGCTGGAAGTGCTTGACGGCGACCGCTGGCGGCCCTTGAGAGACGACGACTAGTTTTTCGCCGGCAAAACGGAGCGATGGCCATTCTGGCCAGGAGACCCCGTGCCGCGTGGGGAGGGCATGGATGATCAACCGCCGTAATCTTATCGGCGCAGGCGCACTCGGTGTGGCCGGCGCCGCAGCGACCTTCTCGACGCCGACCGCCGGCGCCGTGCTGGCAACCCCCGCCATCAGCCGCAACCGGCGGCGTTTCAATATGGTCACCACCTGGCCCAAGGGCCTGCCCGGCCTCGGCACGGCGGCCGAGCGCGTGGCCCAGCGCATCAGCGACATGACCGACGGGCTGATCGAGGTGAAGGTGTTTGCGGCCGGCGAGCTGGTGCCCCCGTTTGAATCCTTCGATGCGGTCGCCAATGGCTCGGCGGATATGTATCACGGCGCGGAGTATTACTGGACGGCCAAGTCCACCGGCTTTCCCTTCTTCACTGCGGTGCCCTTCGGCATGACGGCGCAGGAGATCATGGGCTGGATCGATTTTGGCGGCGGGCAGGAACTCTGGGACGAGCTGTCGGGCCAGTTCGGGGTGAAGGCCCTGCAGGGCGCCAATACCGGCCACCAGATGGGCGGCTGGTTCCGCAAGGAAATCCGCTCGCTGCAGGATATGGCCGGCCTCAAGATGCGCATCCCCGGGCAAGGCGGCGAAGTGCTGCGCGCGCTCGGCGGGGCCTCCATCGCGCTGGCGGGCGGCGAGATTTACCAGGCCCTCCAGACCGGGGCGATTGACGCGGCCGAATGGGTGGGCCCGTGGAATGATTATTCGCTCGGCTTTCACCGCGAGGCGCCCTTCTATTACGGGCCTGGTTTCCAGGAGCCCGGCGCAAGCCTCGCCGTGGGCATCAATCGCGGCGTGTGGGACAGCCTGACGGTGAGCGAACAGGCGATCTTCAAGGCCGCCTGCGACGGGGTGAACCATCAGTCTCTGGGCGAGTTCACCTATCAGAATTCGGTGCATCTCGACCTGCTGGTGAGGGAGCATAATGTGCGCCTGCGGAGTTTCCCTGACGATGTGGTCAAGCGGATGACGGAGGCCGCCTTTGATGTGCGCGCCGCCGCAGGGCGCAGCGGCATTGAGAAGCGCATCCATGAGAGCTTTGAACGCTCGCTGAAGCTGATGCGCGGCTGGTCTGACATTTCCGACGGGCCGTATTACGCCGCCCGCGCGCTCGGCAAGTAAGCGGCGCCGGGGCGGGCTATGGATACTTCTATATTTCTTGATATCGGGACGGGGCTGAAATGGCTGGGCCTTCTCAGCCTGCCGCTGTTCCTTGTGCCGCTGATCGCGCTAAGCGCGCCGCGCCTGATCGACGGGTTTGCGCTGAAGCTCAGTGGGCTGATTGACCGGGTGACAGGCATGGCGCTGGGCGCGGCGATTGCCAGCTCGCTGATCCTTGTCTTCTCGATGCTGGCGGTGGTGATCCTGCGCTACACCTTCTCGCTCTCCTTCAGCTGGCTGAACGAGATCACGACATACAGTTTTGCCGCCATGTTCATGCTGGGGGCGGCCGCCGCCCTGCGCGACGGGGCGCATGTGCGCGTCGACATCCTGCGCCCGCGCCTTGGCGAGACCGGGCGCAACTGGGTGGAGCTGACGGGCATCTATCTTTTCCTCTTCCCGATCTGCGTGCGTATCCTGATGACGAGCGAGGCGGGGCTGGCGCGCGCCTGGCTGCTGCTGGAAGGCTCACGCGAGTCCGACGGCCTGCCGATCTTTTTCCTGTTCAAGACGCTGGTGCCGGTATTTGCCGCGCTGCTGATGGCGCAGGGGCTGTCTGAAGCGATCAAGGCAGCCCTGCGGATTACCGGCGCGCTGCCGCCAGAGACACCCCAGCAACTGGCAGCGGAGGGCGGCGGCCATGGAGCTTGAGGCGATCCTTGCCATTTCGATGTTCCTGGTGGCCATCGGCGCGCTGCTGGCAGGCTATCCCGTTGCGCTCACCCTCGGCGGGGTCGCGCTGATCTTTGCGCTGATCGGGATCGCCACGGGCGTCTTCCCCGAAAGCTTCCTGAAGGCGTTTCCGAGCCGGATCGAAGGCAGCTCGATCATGCAGAGCCAGACGCTGGTGGCGGTGCCGCTGTTCGTGATCATGGGGGTGATCCTTGAGCGTTCGCGGGTGGCTGAAGACCTGCTCAGCATTGCCAGCCGCCTGCTGGGCAAGGTGCGCGGCGGGCTTGGCTTTGCGGTGGTGCTGGTGGGCGCGTTGCTGGCCGCTTCGACCGGGATTGTCGGCGCGACGGTGATCACCATGACACTGATCGCCCTGCCCTCAATGCTGCGGCAGGGCTATGATCCGCGCCTGGCGACGGGCACGATTGCCGCCTCGGGCACGCTCGGCCAGATTATTCCGCCCTCGATCGTTCTCATCCTTTTGGCTGACGCGATCTCCAATGCCGCGAGCCAGGCGAGCCTGCGCACAGGGGCGGGATCGGCGGTGGTGTCGGTGGGCGATCTCTTTGCCGGGGCGCTGATCCCGGGGCTGATCCTTGTGGCGCTCTATATGCTGTGGATTGCCGCGATGGCGATCTTCCGGCCGGCCTCCTGCCCGCCGGCCACCGTGATTGAGGGCACCGCGCGCCTCAGCCTCCGCGATGTGGCCCTCGGCCTTGGCGCGCCGCTGGCGCTGATCGTGGCGGTGCTGGGCTCCATTCTGGGCGGCATTGCGCCGCCGACAGAGGCGGCCGCCATCGGCGCAGGCGGCGCCATCCTTCTGGCGGGCATGCGGCTGGCGCGCCAGGCGCAGAGCCGGCTGATGCCGGTGATGCTGGCCGGGCTGGCCGGGCTGATCCTGATCATCGTGCTGCGCAATACGCTCGACCTGCGCACCGCTTCAGGCGGCCATAGCGGGGCGGACTTTATCGGCATGGCGATTACCGGGCTCAGCGCCTTTGCCTTCTTTGCGGCGTTGATTTCCGGGCTGCTGGTGCTGCGCCGCGTGAAGGAGCTGGGGCCGGCGCTGAAAAGCTCGGCGCATATCACCTCGATGGTGTTTCTGATCCTGATCGGGGCGTCGCTGTTCAGCCTCGTCTTCCGGGGCTTTGACGGGGACGACCTCGTGGCAGAGCTCCTGCATTCGGTGCCGGGCGGGCGATGGGGCGCGCTGGGCATCGCGATGCTCGTGATGTTCGTGCTCGGCTTTTTCCTCGACTTTATCGAGATCGTGTTCGTGGTCGTGCCGCTGGTGGCTCCGCCGCTGATCATGCTGGGCTTTGATCCGGTGTGGCTGGGCATCCTGATGGCGATCAACCTGCAGACGAGCTTCCTGACGCCGCCCTTTGGCTTTGCGCTGTTCTATCTGCGCGGGGCGGCGCCGCCGGAGGTGTCCACAATGCAGATCTGGCGCGGGGCTGTGCCGTTTATTGGACTGCAGCTTCTTCTGCTGGCAATGATCGCCACCATGCCGGCACTGGCCACATGGCTGCCATCGCTGGCAGCGAAATAATCACGAAGACAGGCATTCCCGATGGGACAGGATATTGCGCCGTTTCAGGCGATCTCGATCAGCCGCCGCGCACATGAACTCAAAGCCGCCGGCCAGCGCATTCTGCATATGGAGTTCGGCCAGCCCTCCACGGGGGCGCCCAAGGCGGCGATTGCTGCGGCGCATGGCGTGCTCGACAGCGAGGCGATGGGCTATTGGGAAAGCCTGCCGCTGAAGGCGCGGATCTGCCGGCATTATCAGGACAGTTATGGCGTGAGCCTCTCGCCCCGGCGGCTGGTGATTACCTGCGGGGCCTCGCCCGCGCTGGTGCTGGCGCTGGCCACCGCGTTCAGCCCGGGCGACCAGATTGCCATGGCGCGGCCGGGCTATGTGGCCTATCGCAACACCGTGCGTGCCCTGAACATGGAGCCGGTGGAGATTGCCTGCGGGGCCGATGTGCGCTTTCAGCTGTCCGCCGCTGCGCTGGAGGCCCTGGAGCCGGCGCCGAGGGGCGTGATCATCGCCAGCCCTGCCAACCCGACCGGCACGATCATTCCGGCCGGTGAACTGGAAGCGATTGCCGAGGTCTGCCAGCGGCGGGGCATACAGATCATCTCCGACGAGATCTATCACGGGCTTTCCTACGGGCCGAAGATCCATTCGATGCTGGAGTTTTCGCCGGGCGCCTATATCGTCAACAGCTTCTCCAAATACTTCTCGATGGCAGGCTGGCGGCTGGGCTGGCTGGTTTCGCCCGAAGCGGGCGTGGCGCGCACGGGCGCCTATATCGGCAACCTCTTCCTGACAGCGCCGTCGCTGGCCCAGCATGCAGGCCTTGTGGCGATGGACAGCCGGGACGAGCTGGAGGGGCATCTCGATGTGTACCGCAGGAACCGCGCGCTGTTGCTGGAGGCTCTGCCGCGCCTTGGGCTTGAGAAGATCGCGCCGCCGGACGGGGCGTTTTATATCTATGCGGATGTTTCGCGCTTTACCGATGACAGTCTTAGCTTCTGCCTGAAGCTGCTGGAGGAGACGGGCGTGGCGACCGCGCCGGGGGTCGACTTTGACCCCGTGGAGGGCGGGCGGTTCATGCGGCTGTCCTTTGCGCTCTCCACCCCGGAAATCGAGGAAGCCCTCGCCCGGCTGGAGCCCTGGTTCAAGGCGCAGCCAGTACGCTAAGGCCGCCTACGATCCGCAGGCGGCCCAGAAGCTTTCCATGCCCGGCAGTTCGCCCTGGCCGATATCCTGTTCGGGAACGAAGAGTTCAAAGTCCGCCTCCGGACTGACACGAATATACAAGGTGCGTTTCAGGCTGCCCGGTGACTGGGACGCTTCATTCCAGCAACCTGGCGCCGTGGCCCCCAGATTGAGTTCGTTTTCACCAGGCGCTTCGCGCTTCAGGCGGGCAAGTTCGCCGCTGATCGCCTGCAACAGGGGGCCATCCTCGGGGCGCATTCCATAGGTCCATATCCTGAACCCCTCCCGAGCCTCGGCGTCCAAAAAAGGGCTTGTCACCTCGCTGGTCTGGATGAGTGGAAACTCCTCGGAAAGGTCTACACCAAGACGTTCATTGGTGACGTTGATATGGAGATAGGCGCCCTCCTGACGCGCTTCGAAAGCGGCAGGAATACGCATGGCAAGCGCGATGCGGGAAAAGTCGAGTGCGCTCGGATCGATCGCCGCAGAGGCTGTGTCCGCCTCATCCGAAGCGGCCTCCACGGGCGAGGTGAGCTGTGCCTGAAGCGTTTCCCCTTCCTCGACCGGCGCGGATGGTGAGCAGGCTGCCAGACATGCCGACGCAGCGATGATCATGTAGCGCATGACGCGACCTTACCCCTGTAGAAAATCCTTCAGTATTCTGAACGTGTGAGCGGGGCGCTGTCCATGCCTGCCAACATTTAAGTTTTGCAATCATACGCCGCTTCAGCGCTGCCATCTGGCGCCAGAACGAGCGCTTCGAGGCGGCAGCCTTCGGGGGCTGCCTGTTCGGCGGCGGCGCGCAATTCCTCAGGCAAGGTGTTCTCATCGCCCTCCTGAACGCGGAACATGCCGTCTGTGACGAGGGTGAGCTTCAGCTTGAAGCCTTGCCCATCCAGCGGGGCAGCGAAGAAGCTGTGATTGTCCGTGCCGATGGTCTGGGTGGCCAGGCCGTTCCAGCTCGACGCGCTCCAGCGCGCCGTGGGCGTGCCGGTTCCAGATGCGCAAGCGGCGAGCACGAGGCCCGCCGCAGCTGGAAGATAACGGATGATTGACATGGGCGCCTCCCTGGCTGCCCGGTCAGGATAGCGCAGCAGGCGGCGCCGCGCGAGGGCCTCAGAAGGCGACCTTCGGCGGCTCGTCCATCGCCGAGCGGCCTTCCACGCCAACATCGAAGAATTCGCGCGACTCGAAATTGAAGCTGCCGGCAATGATCGAACCAGGGAACTGCTCGCGGGCGGTGTTATAATCCTGAACCGCCGAATTGTAGAAGCGGCGGGCGGCGGCGAGCTTGTCCTCGATCGATGAGAGCTGCTGCTGGAGTTGCAGGAAGTTGGTATTGGCCTTGAGGTCCGGATAAGCCTCGGCAAGGGCAAAGAGCTTGCCCAGAGCCTGGCTGAGGACGCCTTCGGCCTTGGCCATCTCACCGGCCGTGGAGGCAGCCTGGGCAGCGTTGCGCGCGGCGATCACCTGCTGGAAGGTCGCCTGCTCATGGGCAGCATAGCCCTTCACGGTTTCCACGAGGTTCGGGATGAGGTTCTGGCGCTGTTTCAGCTGAACGTCCACATCCGCGAAGGCCTGGTTGACCCGCTGGCGCTTCATGACGAGGCCGTTATAGATCAGGATAATGACGCCGATCACCGCGCCGATGGCGGCAATCACGATCAGAACAGTATTCATAGGGTGTCCCCTTATGGCTATGAATCAGCGATAAGGGGTAACGGTGTGCGCCCCCTGGCGCAAGGGCAGGCTTGCTTGACCCCGGCCGCTCCCTTCTGCACTGATTTTTCAGGGGAGATAGCCCCTGTTCCGGTGAGAGTGACCGATGCCCGACCCCTACCTGCCCAAAGAGCACCATTTCAGCCACAGAACAGGCTGGCTGCGCGCCGCCGTTCTGGGAGCAAATGACGGCATCGTTTCGACCGCCAGCCTCGTCATCGGGGTCGCCTCGGCAGATGCTTCGCCCTCTGCCATTCTGGTGGCCGGGATGGCAGGGCTCGTGGCGGGGGCGATGTCGATGGCGGCGGGCGAATTTGTCTCCGTCAGCTCACAATCAGACACCGAGAAGGCCGACCTTGAGATCGAGCGCAAGGCGTTGCAGAAATTCCCCGAAGAGGAATTGGAGGAGCTGACGCAGATCTACATAGAGCGCGGCGTGGAGCCGGCTACGGCGCAGGCGGTGGCGACGCAGCTGACCCGGCATGACGCGCTGAGCGCCCATGCGCGCGACGAGATCGGCATCACGGAGATTGCGACCGCCAGACCGATACAGGCGGCATGGAGCTCGGCGGCAAGTTTTTCGACCGGGGCGGCCCTGCCGCTGGCGGCGGCAGCGCTGGCGCCTGAGGCGTTGGTCACGCCGGTCGTGGCAGTTGTGTCCCTCATCAGCCTGGCGATCCTCGGCTGGCTCTCGGCGAGCGCAGGCGGCGCAGGCAAGACGCGGGCTGTGGTCCGTGTCGTGTTCTGGGGCGCCGCAGCGATGGTGGTGACCGGGCTGATCGGCGCGGCATTCGGAACCGTGGTCTAGCCGCGCTCCATATCCGCTTTCAGCGCCGACAGCATGCTCACAGCGGCAGCGGCATGCGGGCCGATCCAGCGGTCATGGATAGCCTTGATCGGCAGGGCGTTGAGATGGTTCCAACGCACCCGGCCGACCTTGTGGGCGATCACCAGATCGGCGCTTTCAAGCACCTTGAGATGCTGCATCACCGTGGTGCGATCAATGTGTGGAAAGCGGGCGCAGAGCTCGGTGGTGGTCTGAGGGTTATCTTTCAAAGCATCGAGGATGGCGCGGCGCACCGGGGCGGCGAGCGCTTTGAAGATGAGGTCTTCACTGGTTTCGGTGATCACACTTGACATGTTATATTTTTATAACATGATTGGGCGAAGATCAAGACCCGGAGGCAAGGATCATGGATTTGAAATTTGAAGTGAGCGGGCGAATAGCGCGGCCCGTCGAAGATGTGTTCGAGGCGGTGGTGAATCCGGAAAAACTCTCCGGCTATTTCACGACCGGTGGCGCCCAGGGGCGGCTGGAAACCGGGGCGACGGTGACCTGGGACTTCGCGGATTTCCCCGGTGCCTTCCCGGTATATGTGGCCGAAGTGGAAAAGAACAAGCGCATCATCCTGCACTGGGATGCGAGCGACACGGCCGCAGAACCCGGCGGCGCAGCGGGCTCTTACCAGACGCAGGTGACGATGCGGTTTGAAGCATTGGAGGACGGGCGCACTCTGGTTTCGATTGCCGAAGAAGGCTGGCGGCAGACGCCGGAGGGGCTGAAATCCACGCTTAGCAACAAGGGCGGATGGATGCAGATGCTGTGTTGCCTGAAGGCGTTCCTGGAGCATGGCATCAATCTGCGCGAAGGTATGTTCCGCTAGAAGGCGGCGCGAAATCTGTGTAGCCTCAGCCGCATGACCGAGACTGATGCAAATGACCTCGCCCAGCTGATCCGCAATGCCCACCGTGTTGTGGTGTTTACCGGCGCGGGCATTTCGACCGAAAGCGGCATTCCGGACTTCCGCTCGCCCGGCGGGGTGTGGAGCAAGATGAAGCCGATCATGTTTCAGGATTTCGTGGCCTCACGCGATGCGCGGCGCGAAGCCTGGACGCGCGTGTTCAACCGCACCGCCGGCTGGACCGGCGCCTCGCCCAATGCCGGGCATTTTGCCGTCGCGCAGCTGGTGGAGGCGGGCAAGGTGACGAGCGTCATCACGCAGAATGTCGACAATCTCCACCAGGATTCCGGCGTGCCGGACAGCAAGGTGATCGAGGTGCACGGCAATGCGAGCTATGCCAAATGCCTCAATTGCGGGAAGCGGTATGAACTCGAAGCGCTGCGCCACCGCTGGGAAGCCGATGACGACATCACCTGCATCTTCTGCACCGGCCTTGTGAAGACCGCGACGATTTCCTTTGGCCAGCCGATGCCCGAAGACGAGATGGCGCGGGCAACCGAGGAGGCGCTGCTGGCAGACCTGTTCCTGGTGCTCGGCTCGTCCCTCGTGGTGTATCCGGCCGTGAGCCTGCCTCTGGTGGCCAAGAAGGCCGGATCGGACCTCGCTATTGTGAACCGCGAGGCGACGGAGCAAGATCCGTATGCGGATCTGGTGCTGAATACGGATATCGGGCCGTTGATGCGCGCGGTGATGGAGCGGCTTTAAGAAACGCGCAGCCGTTTTGGCCGGACGCAGCTTGGGCTGGCCGGTGTGCGGGGCTGAATTCGGGGCGCATTGAAAACTAGGAGGTGTCGGCGGTCGCCTTGGGGGTGAAGGCCCCCTTCATTCCTTCTCGGGGCGTTTGACGTGCAAACGCTTTTCTCTCGAAGCCCCCGCAAGTGCGGGGGCAGATGAGGCGTTGCGTTTCGGGGAGAAGGTCTGCGGGAACAGAGGTGGACCAACAGGGATCGCTCCAGTGCGCCCGCGCGGGCTCAAGTGGTCTGTAGGCGGAGGGGCTGGGATCGCGGTCGCCGAGGAAGGCGATGGTGACCTGGCCCCACCAGTTTACATCCACAAGGGCTTCGCGGCAGCCGAGCGTGGCAATGTATTTCGACGCGCGGATGAGTTGCCAGAACAGCACCGGCCAGAAGAAGGGATGCACCAGGTCAAAGAACCCGGCGAAGTCTGGATGTCTGCGGAAGCGCGTGAAGCTCGGCATGGGGAGGAGTATATGTCCGCCCGCGGAGGGGGTGGGGAGGATTTTGGGGGATTATTTGCAAGGGGTTGGCAGAATTGGAGATTTTTGGAGCGGCGGGGGTGGGAATGGTTGGATAGGCTGTTCCGGAATTGAGAGCAGCCCCACCCTAGCCCTCCCCATAGTCATGGGGAGGGGACGTGTTGCTTTGTGGGGAGGGGTGAGTTCTCGATCTGCACGACTTGCTCCCTCCCCATGACTATGGGGAGGGATGGGGTGGGGTGGCTCACAGCAGAAATCAAGCGTTCGGGATTACCCGCTGAACGTGCCTGTGCGCGGGAAGCCCTTGGGGACGACTTTGCCGGCCTGGGCACGCTGGCCTTTCCAGTCTTTCCAGTCTTCGAAGGCGCGGAAGCGGCCGCCGGTGACGACGATCAGGCCGTCGCGCTTGTCGAAGGTGATGAGGTCGGCGAGTTCGGCGCCGCCGCTATAGGACTGGAGCTTGTTGCCCTTGCCGCGCGGCATTTCGGGCAGGTCTTTGAGCGGGAAGATCAGCATCTTCCGGTTGGTGCCGACGACGGCGATCATATCACCCAGCACCGGGACGCAGACATTGAGATGGCCCCCGCCGGTATTGACGATCTGCTTGCCCGCCTTGCGGTTTGACTCAAGCTCCGCCTCCGGAATAACGAAGCCATAGCCCGAAGACGATGCCATCACGCGTTTGCGCTCGGGCTCGAACTTGAACATGTTGACGATGGCGACATTGTCTTCAAGCTCGATCGAAATGCGGATCGGCTCGCCATGCCCGCGCCCGCCAGGCAGCTTATCAGCCGAAAGCATAAAGGCGCGCCCATCCGACGACATGAAGACGAGCTTGTCTGTGGTCATCACTTCTTCGGTGAAGCTCGGCCCGTCGCCTTCCTTGAACTTGATCGTATCAGGATCAAGGCCGTGGCCTTTCATACCGCGAATCCAGCCCTGGGCAGAGAGGACGACCGTGACCGGCTCCTTCGGGCGGGTGGCTTCCAGCGCAGCGGCGAGGTCAACTGTGGGCGCCTGTTCAAAGGTGGCGCGGCGGCGGCCGAGCGCGGTGGACGGATCAAATTCGTCGCGGGCGGCTTTGAGCTCCTTCGAGACGCGCGTCCACTGGCGGCGGACCGAGCCGATCAGCTGGACGAGTTCGTCGCGCTCTTCGGTGAGTTTGGTATGCTCGCCCTGGATCTCCATTTCTTCGAGCTTGCGCAAGGCGCGCAGGCGGAGATTGAGGATCGCTTCGGCCTGAATATCGGAAATCTTGAAGCGCTTCATCAGGACGGGCTTGGGCTCGTCCTCGGTGCGGATGATGCGGATGACTTCATCAATATTGAGATAGGCTTTCAGGAAGCCTTCCAGGATGTGGAGGCGCTTTTCGATCTTGTCGAGGCGGAACTCGGCCCGGCGCACGACGACTTCGCGGCGGTGGTCGAGATAGGCCTGGAGCACGTCGCGCAGGCCCATGACCTGGGGCGCGCCCTTATGGAGCACGTTCATGTTCATGCTGAAGCGCGTTTCCAGATCGCAGGTCCGGAAGAGGCTTTCCATCAGCACGCCGGGCTCGACCGTCTTGGCGCGCGGGATCAGCACGAGGCGGACATCCTCGGCGGACTCATCCCGCACATCTTCCAGGAGCGGCACCTTCTTGGCTTCCAGAAGCTCTGAGAGCTTTTCCAGGAGGCGCGATTTCTGGACCTGATACGGGATCTCGGTGACGATGATCTGGTAAGTGCCCCGGCCGGTATCCTCGACATGCCAGCGGGCGCGCATGCGGAAGGCGCCCCGGCCGGTCTCATAGGCTTCCAGCATGGAGGCGCGGTCTTCGACGATGACGCCGCCGGTGGGAAAGTCCGGCCCCTGAACAAACTCCATGAGTTCTTCAGTGGTCGCCTTTGGCTTTTCGATCAGGTGGCGGGCCGCATCGATGATTTCGGCAACGTTATGTGGCGGGATGGAGGTCGCCATGCCGACGGCGATGCCGGTGGCGCCATTGGCCAGAAGGTTCGGGAAGCCGGCCGGCAGGACGACGGGCTCCTCGTCATTTTCGGCATAGTTGGGGCGGAAATCGACGGCGTTTTCGTCAAGGCCTTCCATCAGCAGCTCGGCGCCGCGTGTCATCCGCGCTTCGGTGTAGCGGTAGGCGGCGGCGCTGTCGCCGTCGATATTGCCGAAGTTGCCCTGACCATCGACGAGGGGATAGCGGACGTTGAAATCCTGGGCGAGGCGGACCAGCGTGTCATAGATCGAGCTGTCGCCATGGGGGTGGTAGTTACCCATGACATCGCCGACGATCTTGGCGCATTTGCGGTAGCCGCCTTCGGGATCGAGCCGCAGGACGCGCATGCCGTAGAGGATGCGGCGCTGAACGGGCTTGAGGCCATCGCGCACATCGGGCAGCGCGCGGGACGTGATCGTGGAGAGCGCATAGGCGAGATAGCGCTTGGACAGCGCTTCGCTCATCGGTTCATTGATGATCCGGTCGGCTGGGGGCTCGGCGGTAGATTTGGACATTCTGGCCTCGTTGCAGGTCTCGCCACATTCTGGTGCGGGTTTGCGGGTCAGGATGGGCCCCGACTCACGAACCGGCTCAGGTTAACAGAAACTGGCGTTTGGTTAAGAAACCTAGAAGGCATCTGCTGCATATATGCGTGGAATCAGTATCTTCTTGGCGTATGCGATCCTGATTGCCGCGATTGCCGGGGTGTTCCTCTATGCGCTGCCGCAGCGGCATAACCCGTTTGCGCCGATTGACCTGACCTACAAGCCGGGAATTGCCACCTATGCGCAGCTGTTGCGGCTGAAGGGTAACCGGGAGGCCTGTTTCATCGCGCTGGATGAGGCCGGGGTGGCCTATACGCCGCTGGAAGACACCCCCCATGGCGAGACATGCGGCCTGTTTGACGCCCTGACGCTGGACCAGAGCCTGACGCCCTATTCGGGCACACTGCAGATGACCTGCGCGCAGAGCGCCGCTGTGTATATGTGGGAGCGCCATGTGGTGCGCCCGGCGGCTGTGGAAATCTTTGACTCGCCGCTGGCGCGGATCGAGACTTATGGCAGCTTTTCCTGCCGCAACATTGCCGGCTCGCGGCGCCTCTCGCAGCATGCCTTTGGCAATGCCATCGATATTTCCGGCTTCCGGCTGGAGGATGGGCGGGTGATTGATGTGGAGACCCATTGGGGCAAGGGCGGCAAGGAAGAGAAGTTCCTGAAGCGTGTGCATGAGGGGGCGTGCGGGCTGTTCTCGGTGACACTGGGGCCGGAGTATAACGCCGCGCATGCCGACCATTTTCATATGGATATGGGGCGGGGGATGGTGTGCCGGTGAGCCGGCCGGAAAGGCCGGGAAGCATGGCCTCCCAGCCCTCCTTCAAGTCCCATGGATCGCCAGATCAGCTCGCTTTGCAGCGATAGCCTTCGCGGTTGACCTCGGCCACATTGTCCGCCCCGCCGCAAACGCGGATGGCAATGTCGGTATTCTCCTGAACCTTGGTGGAGGCCGCCGAAGTGTCGGACACAGAGATGCAGCCTGTGAGGGCCAGTGCCAGCGCGGCGCTGGCGAGGGTCAGTACGGATTTCATGTCATCAGCCTTCTTGTGTTGATGTAACTCAACTCCCCGGCCGGACATATCAGAGCCAAGCCTGAATACTTTCTGAACGGCCTGCTTCAGCCGAGCGCGCTGATGCGCCTCAGCAACCGCTCGCGCTCGGGCGGGAGGCCACGATGGACAGAGGCGAAGAGGCGGCTTTCGATGAAATGGCCCGTGAGGCGCAGGCCGGCGGCGATGTCGCCAGGGAAAACGTCCGCTTTCGGATCAATCAGGAAAGCGGGCAGCGCGAACAGGCGGTCGACATAGGGCTCGGCCTCTGAGCCCCGGACGGCGCGGCCTGTGCGCGGGGAAACGTGGGTGAGGCCGTCATTGGCGCCGCTGACGGCGCATTCCTGCAGGTCGAGCCCGAAGCCGAGCGCGGAGAGGAGGCCCATCTCCCAGCGCACATAGAGCGCGGGCCAGACATCGGGCTGGGTGAGCTGATCAAGCAGCAGGGTGGTGGCCTCATAGAGGCTGGAGCCGGCAGCGTCGCCCTCATTGAGGCCCCCACGCACCAGGGATGTGATGGCCGAGAGCGCGGCGAGGGCGGCGGCGTCATCGAGCAGGCGGGAGGCGCGGTCCTGGCGGGCTTCGGCCACGTCGAAACGGCCGAGCTGGTCGTCGAGGCGGCCGGTCCAACTCGGCCCCGCCATAGACGAGGCCGGAGCGGCGGCCCTTTTCACGGGTGAGCACATCAAGGATGAGACCGCCTTCCCCGAAGCGGCGCCCTCCCAGCACTATTCCGTCATCGGACCAGTTCATGCACCCTCAGACATCAAACTCCAGGCCGATCCCCTGATAGCGCTCGCGCTTTTCCTGCCAGCGCTCATCGACCTTGACGAAGAGGAAAAGATGCACCGGGCGGTCCAGCATCTGTGTCAGATCAAGGCGGGCCTGACGGCCGATTTCCTTGATCAGGCTGCCGCCCTTGCCGAGGACCATCGCCTTGTGGCCATCGCGGCCCACAATGATGACCTGCTGTATACGGACAGAGCCATCGGCGCGTTCTTCCCAGGATTCGGTATCGACCATCAGCTGGTAGGGCAGCTCCTGATGCAGGCGCAGCATCAGTTTCTCGCGTGTCACCTCCGCCGCCAGCAGGCGCATCGGCAGGTCTGCGATCTGATCAGGCGGATAGAGTGCCGGGCCCTCGGGCATGCGCGCGGCGATGGCCGCTTCGAGCTTGTCGACGCCCTCCCCGTTTTCCGCCGAGATCAGGAAGGTCTCGTCATAGACGCCTGCCTCGCTGAGCGCGGCGATGACGGGCAGCACCTGATCGTGCGGGAAGAGATCAATCTTGTTGAGGGCGAGGAAGACGCGCTTGCCCGCTTCCTTCAGCTGCTCGATCACGCGGCGGTCATCCTCGAGGGAATGGCGCTGCGCGCCGCTCGGCCGGCCGGCGAGTTCAGCGACCCAGGCGGAGGCGTCTACCAGATGGACGACGCAATCGGCTTCATCGGCCCCGCCCCAGGCGGCCTTCACCATGGCACGGTCCAGCCGGCGCTTGGCGGCGAAGATGCCGGGCGTATCGACGATGACGATCTGCGTATCGCCCACCTGCGCCACACCGCGCACGGGGAAGCGGGTCGTCTGCACCTTGTGGGTGACGATGGCGACCTTGGCCCCGACGAGGCGGTTGGTCAGCGTGGACTTGCCGGCATTGGGCGCGCCGATAACGGCGCAAAAACCTGCCCGGCGGATTTCTGTTTCGGTCATTCTGTTCCTGTCAGTGTTCTGAGCATCAGGGCGGCCGCATGACGCTCCGCCTCGCGTTTTGAAGGTCCGGTAGCGGCAGCGGCCTTGCCATGGGCAAGACGGACTTCCACCTCATATTGGGGGGCGTGATCGGGGCCAGAGCGGCCGGTGACGACATAATCCGGGAGCGGATGTCCCTGCCCCTGCGCCCACTCCTGAAGCAGCGTCTTGGGGTCTCTGGTTTCGGCCGGCACATTTTCAAATTGCGGCGCCCAGGCGCGCTCGACGAATTTGCGCGCCGCGCTGAGCCCGCCTTCCAGATAGATCGCCGCGATGATCGCTTCGCAGGTGTCGCCCAGCGTTGACTCGCGCTCGCGCCCGCCGGCGGCGATCTCGCTGTCGGAGAGGAGGATGAAGGGCTGCAAGCCGAGATGGCGCATCGCTTCGGCGCAGGCGCCTTTCTTGACGAGCCGGTTGAGGCGCGGGGCGAGATCGCCCTCGCTGTCAGACTGGCGCCGCTCGATCAGACGTTCGGCGATCAGCAAGTTCAGCACCCGGTCGCCGAGAAATTCAAGGCGCTGGTTGGACAGTTTCACGGTATCGCCCGAGGGCGGGATGGCGCTCGGATGGGTCAGCGCGCGCTCAAGGCTGGTCGCGTCCTTGAATTTGAATCCAATGAGGTCCTGGGCTTCTTTCAGCGCTTCGGGCGGCAGGGAGGGCCTGACCGCCTTGACGGCTGCGCGCAGGCGCGTGCGCTTGGGACGGGCGGGTTTCATGGCGCGTCCCCCACAGGGACGGCTTCGATGATGACCTGCGCCTCGGCCCAGGGGTGATCGTCCGTGAGCGTCAGATGCACGACGGCGCGGTGGCCCGGCGGGGTGAGCTTTGCCAGGCGCGTGGCGGCGCCGCCGGTGAGTTCAAAACCGGGCTTGCCAGAGGGCAGATTGATGACGCCCAGATGCTGCCAGTGGACGCCGGCGCGCGGCACGCCGGTGCCCAGCGCCTTGGCCATCGCTTCCTTGGCGGCAAAGCGTTTGGCATAGGTTTCGGCGACGCGGCGGCGGCCTCTGGCCTTCGCGATCTCGTGGGGCGTAAATACCCGCTGCTCGAACCGATCTCCGAAGCGGTCGAGCGAGCGCTGGATGCGGTCGATATTGCAGAGGTCGTTGCCGATGCCGATGATCATCGCCGAGCCTCATCCATGCGGCGGCGCATCTCGCGGATGGCGGCGTCGAGGCCGATAAAGATCGCCTCCCCGACCAGAAAGTGGCCTATATTGAGCTCGGCAAGCTCCGTGATAGCGGCAACGGGGCCGACATTTTCAAAGGTCAGGCCGTGGCCGGCATGGGGCTCGATGCCGCGGCGGCGCGCATCAGCAGCGGCGATTTTCAGCCGCTCCAGTTCCGGCGCAGCGGCCTCTGCCCCACCCTCGATCCAGAGCTCTGCATAGCGGCCCGTGTGCAACTCCACCACGGGCGCCCTGAGCACTTCAGCCACGGCGATCTGAACCGGGTCGGGCTCGATGAACAGCGAGACGCGCGCGCCCACATCCTTCAGACGGCTGACAATCGGGGCGATCTGGTTATGCAGGCCGGCGACATTGAGGCCGCCTTCGGTGGTGCGTTCCTCGCGCCGCTCGGGCACGATACAGGCCGCCTGCGGACGGAACCGGACGGCAATGCCGGTCATCTCGTCAGTGGCGGCCATCTCCAGATTGATCGGCAGATGCGTTGCTGCGCGGACGGCTTCAAGGTCTCCGTCGCGGATATGGCGGCGGTCTTCACGCAAATGGATGGTGATGCCATCGGCGCCGGCGGCGGCGGCGATTTCCGCCGCGCGCATCGGATCAGGATGGGCCCCGCCGCGCGCATTGCGGATGGTTGCCACATGATCGATATTGACCCCGAGGCGGAGACGGCCGCTCATCAGGCAAGGCCCCGCGAGCCGGGCTTGATGGCGTCGATCGCCTGAAGCTCCGGAGGCAGATCATCGGGCGCATAGTCCGGGAAGTTCACCTGAGCGAGCGAGATCAGCTTGCAGCCGACATCGGCGCGCCCGCCCGAACGGTCAATGATGCAGGCCCCGCCGACCACTTCGCCGGGGAGTTTTGCCAGCGCCTCAACCGTCTCGCGGAAGGAAAGGCCTGTCGTGACAATGTCTTCGGCGATCAGCACGCGCTCGCCTGCCGCAATGGAAAAGCCGCGGCGGAACTGGAGCTGGCCATCGACGCGCTCGGCAAAGATGGCGCGGGCGCCCAGATGGCGGGCAAGCTCATAGCCCGGAATGATGCCGCCCACGGCAGGGCCAGCGACCACATCAATCTTGCCGAAATCTGCGGTGAGTTTGGCGGCGAGCGCCTTGCAGAGTTTCTCCGACAGGTCTGGCCGCGAGAAGACGAGCGCCTTCTGCAGGAATACAGAGCTGCGCCGCCCGGAGGAGAGGATGAAATGCCCCTCCAGCAATGCGCCCGCCTGCTTGAATAGGGCGAGCACGTCTTCACTGGTCATATTGTCCCTCCTGGTCGCGTACGGCGCGGTCTACCACGGCCAAGGACCGCAGTGCCGCAAGGATTTGCGTCATACGCTTCAGGTCTTCAACCTCAATATCCATCATCAGCTCAATGAAATCAGGATGCCGCGAGGCTGTGGAAATCCCGATGATGTTGCCGTTGGATTCAGCCACCGCCGCGCAGAGCTTGGCGAGCACGCCCCGCTGGTTGGACGCATTGACCCGCACCCGCCCGACCGCGACGGCATCGGTGCGCGCCAATTCGGTCCATTTCAGATCGTGCCACAGCTCTGGCCGGTCATCATATTCGGCAAGGCGTGGGCAGCTGGAGATGTGAACCATCAGGCCTTTATCGGGCACCTGGACGCCGATGATCCGATCGCCGGGCAGCGGGTGGCAGCAGGTGGCCAGATGCAGGGTGACGCCGGGCGTCAGCGTGCGGCCCTCGACGAAGAGGGGAACGTGATCGCTGTCGATCGGCGTCTTGGCGGCGTCATCGGTGCGCTCAGGCTGGTAGCCGGGGAAGACGGTCTGGATGACCATGGAGGTCTTGAACCGGCCGCGGCCGACGGCTTCGCGCATCTCATCGACGCTCTTGAAGCCGAATTTCTTGGCCACATCCATGAGCATGACATCAACCGGATCAGCGCCGGCCCGGCGCAGCGCCTGGTTGATCAGGCCTTCACCGAGGCGGCGGAATTCAACGATCTCGCGTTCGCGCTCCAAGCGGCGAAGCGCAGATTTGGCGCGCCCGGTATGGGTGAGCATTTCCCAGCCACGGATCGGCTCTGCCGTCTTGCCCCGGATGATATCGACTACATCGCCATTCTTCAGTGGGCGGCGGAGGGATTTCTCCTCGCCATTGATCCGCGCACCAATCGTCGTATCCCCTACGGCCGAGTGGACGGCATAGGCAAAGTCGAGCGGCATGGCGCCGGCCGGCAGGATGATCAGCTTGCCCTTCGGCGTGAAGGTGAAGACGTGCTCGCGGTACATCTCCAGCTTGGCGTGCTCGAGGAACTCGCCGGGCTCGGCGCCGTCCCGCAGCAGCTCGGCGAAGGCCTTGAGGTTGGCTTCCGGGTCAAGGCCGGCGGCGCGGGCGGAGTCCACGTCAAAGCCGTAAGCACGGTTCTTGTAGCCCCAGTGCGCGGCAACGCCGTACTCTGCGGTCATGTCCATTGTTTCTGTACGGACCTGTAACTCCACCCGGCGATTTCCCGAGGCGCGGACCGTGGTGTGCAGGCTGGCATATCCGTTTGGTTTGGGCACGGATATAAAATCCCGGAAGCGTTCGGGAATGCAGGCCCAGTGCGTGTGCAGAACGCCGAGCACCCGGTAGCAGTCGGGCACGTCCGGCACGATGACGCGGAAGGCGAAGATGTCTGCCACATCGCGGAAGGAAATCGATTTGCGCTCCAGCTTGCGCCAGAGCGAATAGGGCTGTTTGCGGCGACCCTTGATCCGGCAGCGCACGCCCGCTTCGTTCAATATCCGCGTCAGGTCTGCGCGAATGCGTCCGAGGTCGTCCTTGTTTTCGCGCTCAAGTTCTTCCAGGCGGAAGATGATGGCGCGCCGCGCTTCAGGGTTCAGCTCCTTGAAGGCAAGGTCGTCCATACGGGCGGCGAGGTCATAAAGGCCGATCCGGCGCGCCAGCGGCGCGTAGATGTCCATTGTTTCGCGCGCCGTCCGCTGCCGGCTCTCCGGCTTCTTGCGGAAGTGCAGCGTCTCCATATTGTGCATTCGGTCAGCGAGCTTGACCAGCAGCACGCGGAGGTCGCCAGTCATCGCCAGGATGAACTTCTGGAAGTTCTCGGCCTGGGCGGTTTCCTTGGAGGTGAATTCCAGCTTGTCCAGCTTGGTGACCCCATCGACGAGTTCGGCGACCTGCGGGCCAAAGCGCACTTCGATGTCGCCGATGTCGATCTCGGTATCCTCGACCACATCATGCAGGAGGCCGGCGACGATGGTGACTTCGTCGAGCTTTATGTCGGCCAGGAGGCTGGCGACCTGAACGGGGTGGGAATAATAGGCCTCGCCGGAATCGCGGGACTGTTCGCCATGATGCTTCTTGGCGAAGTCATAGGCGAGGCCGAGCAGCTCAGACTTTACCCGAGGGTGATAGGCGCGGACCTTGGAAATCAGTTCTTCGCGCGACAAGACAGGTGGCAGGCCAGACGCAGGATCACTGGCAGGGGCTGGTGTGCCAGCCCCTGTGCCAGCCCCTTTTTCCGGTCCGGAAAGGGCGCTGCCGTCCATTGAGTCTCCTAGAGCCGGTCGTCGCGCCCGGATTCGAGTTCAGCCTGATAGGCGCGCAGGACATCTTCTTCCGTCGCCGCCGGAGCAGCCTGAAGCGCCATGCGGTCGGCTTCGCGCTCGGTCTCTTCGCCCGGACGGATATCCTGAAGGTTGGAGATGAGAGCTTCCTTGATGACTTTCAGATCCACCGAAGTTTCGGCGATTTCACGCAGGGAAACGACTGGGTCCTTGTCATTGTCCCGATCAATCGTCAGCGGTGATCCTTCGCGGATCATGCGCGCACGATGAGACGCGAGCAGAACGAGCTCGAAGCGGTTGGGAACCTTCTGGATGCAGTCTTCTACGGTAACGCGGGCCATATGGGGTTATTCTCCTGAAGAACCGCCCTTTATATGCGCTGCAACACGCCACGGCAACCCGTCCTTGCAGAGTCTGCAAGGGCTCGGTATTCCGGACGTAAACGCGTCTGGGCATGAATTTGGCCCTTCCCTATTTGAAGAAGAGGATAAAGCCAATGGCTTTTTACAAGGATGAACGTCTGGCGCTCTTCATTGATGGCGCCAATCTCTATTCGGCGGCCAGGGCGGTCGGGCTGGAGATTGATTTCCGTAAACTTCTCAAGGAGTTCCAGTCGCGTGGGCGGCTAGTGCGGGCGAGCTATTACACCGCGCTGGTGGAGAGCGACGAATACAGCCCGATCCGGCCGCTGGTGGACTGGCTGGCCTATAACGGTTTCAACGTCGTGAAGAAACCAGCGCGCGAATTCGTGGACCGCGAAGGGCGTAAGCGCGTGCGCGGGAACATGGATGTGGAGCTGGCGGTCGACATGCTCGAAGCGGCTGCCTACTGCGATCACATCGTTCTTTTCAGCGGCAATGGCGACTTCCGCAGGCTGGTGGAAGCGGTCAAGACCAAGGGCGTGCGCGTGTCGGTCGTCTCGACCATGAATGCAACCCCACCGATGATTTCAGACGATCTGCGCCGGGAGGCCGACACCTTTATCGAGCTGACGGATCTGGGCGATCTGGTGGCCCGCCCCCGCCGCGATACGGCCGACGCGCCGCCCCTCGATGAGGACGATTAGGGCGCGGCAAAGCCGGACAAACCGGGACAAATTGGGACAGATCAGGACAGATCAGGTCAGTTTGCAGCCTGTTTCGGCACCAGCAGACCCAAGACTCCGCCAGATGTCAGCAAGGCAACAGCCATCAGCGCGACCGGCAGAGAGACCCTCGGCGGGGCGGCGATGAAGAGCGGTTTCCAGTCCGGCGCGAATTTGGACTTGTATGCCCGCAGCCCCTGAAAGCCGTAAAGGCTCTCCCCCCGGTCATAGGCGATATGGCCGACATTGGTGAGGGCGGGTGAATAGCGGCCCGGCCGGAGGCCCGAGAGCGGGGCCATACCCAGATCGAAGACCTCAAAGCCCTGCCCCTTTGCCCAAAGGGCGACCTCGATGAAGAGGACGTCCATAACGCCATTGGGCGCGCCGGGACCATGGCGCATCAGATCGACCGCCAGTTCCTTACCGCCGGGCGCCAGCCAGAGGGAGGCGAAGGCGACAGGCGCGCCGGTCGCTTCCTGCGTAACCAGCGCGATGGGAAAGCGAGCAAGAAAGGCCGGGTCATAGCGCCCGAGGGAGAAAGCTTTCTCGCGACCCGCATGGCTTTTCAGCCAGGCGTCTGAAATCTGCTTCAGGGCGGGCCAGGGCACATCGGCCCCGGGGGCGAGGATTTCGACCCGCCAGCCATCCCGGTGGGCCCGGTTGCGGGCCTGGCGCAGACGGGCGCGGGCCGGGCCTTCAAGGCTGAAGGCAGGCAGATCGATACAGGCAGTCTCGCCGATCTTGCGGATGGTATAACCAAGCTCGACAAGCGCCGGGAGAAGATCACCGCTGGCCGCATAGATGACGGGCGACTTGCCGGCGTGGTCTGCGGCTTCATGGAAGGCGGTCAGCGCCTCGGCCTGGTCTTCGGGCGGGCCGACAGGATTGCCCATCGCGATCCAGAGGCCGCCGCGCCGGCCATACATGACGCAGGATTTTCCCGAGGGCGTGAAGACGAAGGACTTGTCGCCGGAAAACATCAGATTGGCATCGGGATGCCCCTCCCCCGCGGCGGCGAAGATGGCCTCTGCCCTGGCCAGATCTGCGCCAGCTTCATCCTGCGCTTTCCGGCCCTGCCGGAAACCGGCGAGTTGCCAGGCGGCAATGAGCGCGCCGAGCATGACGGCTCCGGCCAGCGCCCGCATGGAACGCGGGGCATCTGAATCGCGCAGAAATGTCCACCAGAGGTCATCCTGATACGGAACATGATCATACGCCGCCAACAGCCCCCAGACCGCGAGCCCGGTGACAGCAAAGATGGCGATGAGGCTGGGCGTCGACAGAAGCCCGCCCGACATATGGCCCCGCCGGTAGAAAGACCTGCGGAATGGCAGGAGCGCCGCCGCAGCCAGCAGCAGGACAAGCGCCTCTTCCCAATGCAATGCCTTCAGCATGGAGACGGCTGCACCCGCCAGCAGAACCAGCAGGGCCGCGCCCCAGGCCGCATCAATCCGGCGCCAGAGACCCGCCGCGAGGAAGAGGAGCAGCATGCCCAAAAGGGACGCAACGAAGTGGGATATCTCGACCAGCGGCAGCGGCAGCACTGTCAGCAGCTCTGCCATCCGGCCTGAAATGCTGGGCTGAGAGGCAGACAGGAGCAGCAGAACGCCGCCCGCAAAACACAGGATCGCCGATATCGGCGGCACCGCTGCATCGACAAATATCTGCCAGCCAAACGCGCCACTGCGCGGGGTGGCCAGAAGGTCGTCCTGGGGTTGCCCGGCCGCCTCTGCCTGCGCCTTAGTTGCCATCGTCAGCCGCCCTTCAAGCGCCTACACCCTGATTGCCTTACCGCTAACAATATGCGGCGCCGAGGCAGAATGGCAGCCCAGGATCAAAGGGCAAACATGTTTGAAGATTTTCTATCGAGCGCGCGCGACCGGTTGAGTTTCTGTAATCGCGAGGCGCTTTGGCCGGGGCCGCTCAGCGGCGCATTGTGAAGGTGATGCCGGCGAAGTCCTCAGTGTCCTTGAGGCTGCGATTGCGATCATCGAACTTCATTTCGCGGCGGATGTAGCTGAAGGACAACTCACCCCCTGCGCGCTGTATCGAGAGGCCTGCCTGAAGGTCTCCCACCGTGACCTGATCCGTCATCTGAACATCGAACACGTCACCGATAGAGGGCATGCCGTCATTGTCCCAGACGAGGGCTTCGCCATCGGCGCCGACAAACAGATACCAGCCTTCAGGCTGGCCCTTATTGTTCACAAGATTGAGGCCCTGACCGAAGCGGACTTCACCGCCGAGCCGCTGGCTGGTCAAATCACCCTCATCGCGGATCGCGAGGCGTGGAGCGACCCCGACATCAAAGCCAAGACCTGTGCGGGAGGCCGGGGCGGCGATAGAAACACCGATCGACATATCCTGAGCCACATTGACCGGCTGGCCGTAGCGGCGCGTGGAGAGCTCAGCGGCAACCCGCGCCAGCGCAGGGCTGCTGCTCCAGGCAAGATTGGAATCAACCACCGATACGCCCGGTATGCCCGTGCCCGTCAGACTGAAGGCCGATGGCGGCCCAGAGACGGCAAAAACAGTGACCGGCGAATCCGGGCTCGAAAGCTGGGTGACGACCTGTCCCATAGAGGCCGCCGATGCGGCAAGAGCCGCTGACGATTCTTCGGAGGGCGTGTTCAGCGGACCACCGCCCAAAAGGCCGGGTACGGCCAGCGTCATTCCAAGAGAAGGCTCAGCCGCTGCGGAGCGGTAGCGCGCGTCATCCAACGCTTCACCAGAGACACAGCCCTGGCAAGCCAGTGATGCAAGACTTGTTGCAAATGCAATGATCATAAGTCTAACGCCTCTCAAGGTCGTTCCTCGTCACATTATTCCTAACGAAGTTCTTCCCTATCAGTTCCAATATCATGAAGAGAAATTCGGCCCAACACGGATTCTCGCCCAAATTGATTAACTGATTGCGCCGCCGCCAGCTTGTGTAGAAGCCGCTACAGATTCCAGATTCTAAAAATATTTTTTCCACACCTGCCCCTCAGAAAGGCAGGGATTTATAATTAACGTGTTGAGAAAGTTGGCGAAAAAGCGGCAAAGGCGCCGTTTACTTCCCGCAAGAAAAAGGGCGCCAACCGGAACCGGTGGACGCCCTTGATGGAATTGCCTGTATTGGCCCGCCCAGATTACTGGCAGGCAAGGCACTCGTCATAGTCGGTGCTCTCAACTTCCAGATTCACAGCCTCAGCCTTTTCAGAACCCGCAAAGGCGGCGCGCTGCACCGACTTCGAGCGGCAATAGTAAAGCGATTTCAGGCCGCGCTCCCATGCCGTCCAGTGCAGCATGTGGAGATCCCACTTGTTGATATCGCCGGGCAGGAAGAGGTTCAGCGACTGAGACTGGCAGATGAACGGCGTGCGGTCAGCGGCGAGTTCGATGATCCAGCGCTGATCCAGTTCGAAGGCCGTCTTGAAGACATCCTTCTCCTGCGCGTCGAGACAATCGAGGTGCTGAACCGAGCCTTCATGCTCGAGGATCGAATTCCAGATCTCATCACTGTTGAGACCTTTCGAGTCGAGCAGGGTTTCGAGCTGCTGGTTCTTCACCGTGAAGGAGCCCGAGAGGGTCTTGTGGGTGTAGACGTTGGCCGGGATCGGCTCGATGCCAGCGGACGTGCCCCCGCAGATGATCGAGATCGAGGCGGTGGGGGCAACGGCAAGCTTGTTGGAGAAGCGGGCCATCATGCCGACATCGCGGGCATCCTCACACGGGCCGCGCTCCTTGGCGAGCTTGACCGAAGCGGCGTCTGCGCCCTGACGGATGTGCTTGAAGATCTTGAGGTTCAGCGCCTTGGCGGTCGCGCTTTCCAGCGAGACGTTCATCGCCTGAAGGAAAGAATGGAAGCCCATGACGCCGAGGCCAACCGAGCGCTCACGCTTGGCAGAATAGACCGCGCGGGCCATTTCCGGCGGGGCGCGCTGGATGAAGTCTTCCAGAACATTGTCGAGGAAGCGGAAGATGTCTTCCAGGAACATCGGCTCCTTCGACCATTCGAGGAAGGTTTCGGCGTTCACTGACGACAGGCAGCAGACGGCCGTGCGGTCAGCGCCGCGATGGTCGATGCCGGTCGGCAGGGTGATCTCCGAACAGAGGTTCGACTGGGTGACCTTCAGGCCGAGGCGCTTCTGGTGGGCCGGCAGGGCATTGTTCACCGTGTCGGTGAACAGGAGGTAGGGCTCGCCGGTCTGCATGCGCAGCTCGAGCAGTTTCTGCCACAGCTTGCGGGCGTTGACGTATTTCAGCACTTCGCCGGATTTCGGGCTGATGAGGCCGAACTCTTCGTCATTTCGGACCGCTTCCATGAACTCATCGGTGATGTTGATACCGTGATGGAGGTTCAGGGATTTGCGGTTGAAGTCGCCCGAGGTTTTGCGGATTTCCAGGAACTCTTCGATTTCCGGGTGGTGGATGTCGAGATAGCAGGCGGCCGAACCACGGCGCAGCGAGCCCTGGCTGATCGCAAGGGTGAGCGAATCCATCACGCGGATGAAAGGGATGATGCCGGAGGTCTGCCCGTTCTGGCCGACTTTCTCACCGATAGAGCGGACATTGCCCCAATAGGTGCCGATGCCGCCGCCATTGGAGGCGAGCCAGACGTTTTCAGTCCAGGTCTCGACGATATCGTCAAGCGAATCGCCAACCTGGTTGAGGAAGCAGGAGATCGGCAGGCCGCGATCCGCCCCGCCATTCGACAGCACAGGCGTCGCCGGCATGAACCAGAGGCGCGAGATATAGTCATAGATGCGCTGGGCGTGGTCAGCATCGTCCGCATACGCGGTGGCGACGCGGGCAAACATGTCCTGATAGGTTTCGCCCGGCAGCAGATACCGGTCATCGAGCGTCTTTTTGCCGAAATCGGTCAGCAGCGAATCGCGAGCCGGATCGGTCACCACCTGGCTGACCGGCACGAGCGCCACTTTCGCGCCTGCGCCAGCTTTCGGCTTGCCTTTGCGGGCGGCTTCACTGGCGACGGATTTAGCGTTGGTTGCCGACATGGCCACCCTCCTCGATGTTCCTGCGGATATAGGGATATCGCGGGAGTTAAACCAGATGTGGTCTCACTCCTTTGCCCCGACACTAGATATAGTGTCTGAAGGTTAATTTCCGGTCAACGCCTCAATTCGCAAATCCGTCAAGAAGACGTGGAAATCGGGTAAACAAAACATTAACACGCCCTGACTTCGCCTGTGTTTACAGGCCATTCCGAACGGCCTGGCCAGCGCGATCAGTCTGAGCACGCTGACGCTGGCGATGGCATGACTATTGCACTTTTAACCCAGTTACAGCCAGTAACAAAACGGGCGCAGGCCGCCTCCGGGGATTCTTCGAATGAAGCTCAATAACCTGCAAGTACTCAGGGCGATTGCCGCCTATATGGTGCTGCTGGCGCATATCGAGGACATTGAGGCCAAGCGCGGCATGGGCCGTATCCTTGGGCCATGGACCGATATCGGCGACTGGGGCGTGGATCTCTTTTTCGTGCTGTCCGGCTTCGTGATGGTGCTGGTATCCCACAACACGCTGGGCAGCGTGAAGGACGCCGGGAAGTTCCTGTGGTCGCGGGCCACCCGTATCTACCCCTTGTGGTGGCTCTGCCTGTCGGCCCTTGTCCCGATCTGGCTGTTCCGCCCGGAACTCGTCTATGGCGGCACCCAGCAGGAGATCAGCCTACTCAAGGACTACCTGCTGATTCCCAAATCCGAGAGCCCGCTGCTCCAAACTGGCTGGACGCTGATCCACGAGATGTATTTCTACATCTTCTTTGCGGTGCTGCTGATGATACCGCTGGGCGAGCGCCGCCGCGTGCCGCTTCTGATTCTCTGGGGCACGGTCGCCGTCGGCATCGGCCTGATTCTCAGCCCCTCGCGCGGTGAGGAACCGATCCTGCGGCTGGTTACCCATCCCATGACGCTGGAATTCGTGGCCGGCGCCGTAGCGGCCCTGCTGTGGCGGTCCACCAAAGGCGCGATGGGCGTGCCGGCGCTGGCAGCGGGCGTCGTCGCCCTCATCATCGGCATGACACTCTATGTGAACGGCGCGCTGGGCGCAGATACCGGCGGCTTCATGACGTTTGACCGGGCACGCGTCATTCTCTTCCTGCCGAGCGCGGCCCTGCTGACCTATGGCGCCGCCTCCATCGAGCTGCGCCAGGGCTGGAAGATGACCGGCCTGCCCGTGCGGCTGGGCGACTGGTCCTACTCCCTTTATCTGACGCACATGCTGTCAGCCAACTTCTTCGGCCTCGTCTGGGGCCAGGTGGCGATGCCGGGCCTTCTGGACAATGCCATTGCCCTGCCGGCCATCATGCTGGGCTGCACCCTGGTCGCCTGGGCCAGCTTCACCCTGTTTGAACAGCCGATGATCAACCAATCCAAGAAACTCGGCCAGCGGATGTTCGGTCAATTGCGCCCGGCCGCCGCTCAGGTGTAGCCTCAACCCACCACTGACCGGGGACGACCACATGAAACACCTGACCGCTTTCCTGGCGGGCCTTGCCCTTGCGCTGCCCGCCTTTGCCCAGCTGACCGATGTTCACACCGCGCAGCAGGCGCGGGCCCACTCTGCCTGCCCGGCGCTGGTGGCCCGCCATGACGCCGCCATCGCCGCCGGCAGAGACAGCCTCTACTTCAGCGAAGACTGCAGCTGCATCGCCGATTCCATCACCTGGGAAGGCTGGGATGAATACACGATGGAAGGCACCGGCGACTACATGTCGGAGGCCGATGCGATGCTGGTGGCCGACACGCTGTCTTCTGCGCCGACGATCGATCACGCGATGCAGATCATTTATGAATCGATCTCTGTGCCGGGCAGCGCGGTTCTCTCAAATTGTTTCGCGAAGTAAGCTCTGCGCTCGGCTGCCTGCTGATCGCGGGCATGGCCTGCGCTGAGCTTCTCCCCTCTGCCCTGCCCCCGGTCCAGCCGGGTGACCTCCTGTTCAAGGGCGCGGCCACCGGCACGGGCACCCAGATTGCGGCCATCTGGTCTCAGGGCGACAAACGCTGGGGCCATGTGGGCATCGCGGTGGCTAATCCCGATGGCAGCCTCTCCGTGATCCATGCCGATACCGGCGCGCCAAGGCAGGCGGGCAAGGTCGTGCGCGCGCCCCTGACGGCCTACCTCTCCGATGTCAGCGAGCTTGGCCTCTACCAGATCGACCTCACCGGGCCGGCCCGCGCCGCCTATCTGGCCTATGCCGAAGCCGCCGTGGGGCGCCCGTTCGACCGCGCCTTCTCGCTGGACTCCGACGCGAGCCTTTATTGCACCGAGCTGGTCTGGCGGGCGATGTCTGAGGCGCTGGGCGAAGACGCGCTGCCCGCCAAGAGCACGCGGCTCGGCGCGGTCTATATATCGGTGTCGGATCTGGCGGAGCATCCCCTGCTGACGGAGGCCGCCATCGTGCGGGCGGTATCGGCGGAGAATGAAGGAAAGGGTGGAGACAGGCAAACGACCCGGACTGAAGCTCGTTAGGGCTGCTCGGTTCCCCGCCTGACCCGATTGGCGAGCGGCCCGTCCGCCGCCTGCCTCCGAGGGCTATATGCGCAGCCCGACGCCGAATCGCAAGCCCGGATTACCGCTGCGCTATCCTCCATGCTTTCAGCATGTTACGCCCTCTGCACACGACTGACGGAGGGGTTTCCGATGAAATTGCGCATACTGGCCGCAGCAAGCCTGTCGCTTCTGCTGGCGGCCACACCGGCAATGGCCGAGGCGAAGAAAGACAAGACGCCGTCCAAGCGGTTCACCGCCGAGCGCGTCTTCGACATGGAATACGCCACCGACCCGCAGGTTTCCCCCGATGGGAAAACCATCGTCTATGTCCGCCGGTCGATGGACAGGCTGACCGACCGCGATGTGGGCCAGCTCTGGAGCATCGACACGGGCACCGGGAATCACCGCCCGCTGGTCGTCAGCCCCGAGGGCGCGTCCAATCCGCGCTGGTCGCCCGATGGCACGCGCCTGATCTATGCCACGGCCACCGGCGGCAAGCCGGAGCTGCGCGTCTATTACCCCGACACCGGCCGCAGCCACCCGCTCGCCCAGTTCCTGCAAGGGCCTTCCCAGCCGGTCTGGTCTCCGGACGGCAAGTTCATCGCCTTCTCGATGTTCGTACCCGGCAAGACGCCGAGCTTTGCCAAGGCGCCTGCGACGCCCGAAGGCGGTACATGGAGCGATCCGGTGAAGGTGTATGACCGCCTCACCTTCCGGTTTGACGGGGCAGGTTATCTCAAGGATGGCACCTCGCAGATTTTCGTCCTGCCTGTGGATGGCGGCACGCCGCGTCAGGTGACGTTTGAGAACACGGACATGGCCGGCCCGGCCTGGCTGGGCAATTCGACCCTGCTCGTCTCGGGCAATCTTGCCGAGGACGCAGACCTCGACCCGGTGGAGAGCGAGATCTATGCCGTCAGCCTTGCCGACCTGTCGATCCGCCCCCTGACGAACCGGGATGGACCCGACTATGGGCCGGTCGTTTCCCCGGACGGCAAGACAATCGCCTATCGCGGATTTGACGACAAGGTGCTCTCCTACCAGCAGGACAATCTCTACCTTATGAATGCCGATGGCAGCGGCGGACGCGAGATTGCCGCTGACTTCCCCGGCAGCATCGGCCAGACCCTGTGGGCGCCGGACGGAAACAGCCTGCTGGTCCTGTCTGAAGATCACGGCGTACTGAGCCTCTTCCGCATTGGCCTGAATGGCCGGGTAACGAAACTGATCACCGATATCGGCGGCGATTCCATCGGCCGCCCTTATGCTTCGGGAAGCTTCTCCGTCAGCGGAGGGAAAAACCCTGTGATCACCTATACTGCGGGGTTTGCAGATCGCCCGTCCGAGGTGGCCTCGGCCGGGATTGATGGCAAGGGCGTGAAAGTCCTCACCGCGCTCAATGACGACATCCTGCCCTATCTGGAGATGGCACGTATCGAGGAGATCAAGGTGCCATCCAGTTATGACGGGCTGGAGATTGAGGCCTGGGTGGCCCTGCCGCCAGGTTTCACGGCCGATGGCAGCTTTCCGATGATCATGGAAATTCATGGCGGACCTTACGCCATGTATGGACCTTATTTCGCCAGCGAGATCCAGCGATTTGCGGCGGAAGGCTATGTCACTGTCTGGAGCAATCCGCGCGGCTCGACCGGCTATGGCGAAGAGTTCGCTCTGGCTATCGACCGGGCCTATCCGGGCAATGATTATCATGACCTGATGAGCGTTGTTGATGAACTGGTGAAGCGAAACTACGTCAGCGAAGACAGGTTGTTCGTGACCGGAGGTTCGGGCGGCGGCATCCTGACCGCCTGGATTGTAACCAAGACGGACCGGTTTGCAGCGGCCGCCTCGGTGAAACCAGTGATCAACTGGATGACGATGGCGCTTTCAGCCGATATTGCACAATTCGTGCGCCGCCACTGGATACGCGAAGACCCCTGGTCAAACCCGGAAGCGTTCCTTGAGCGCTCGCCGATCCGCTATGTCGACAAGGTGACGACGCCGACCCTGATGATGGTGGGCGAGGAAGACTTCCGTACACCCACATGGGAAGCCGAGCAGTTCTATACCGGCCTGAAGATGAACGGGGTCGACACCGCGCTGATCCGCATTCCCGGCTCACCGCACTATATCGCCGCCCGCCCAAGCCGCCTGATTGCCAAGACGGACAACATCATGGGCTGGTTTGCGAAATATGATCCGGCGAAGAAGGACAAAGAACCGGCGGATTGAACCGCGCCACCTTCATCAAGGCCAGGCGGGCTGGATACCGCCTGGCCCCTGAGCCCCACCAATCAAGATAGTCCCCTTGCTGATGAATCGCGGAATTATTGAGCCCCGCGATCATGCAGCTGGCGGCTATCTTCTGGCGCCCCGGAGCGGTCCTCGGCGCCATAGTCGCGCACAATTGCACCAACACGCAATCGATAATCCCTGAATATACTGGCGCGCCCGGCCGCCTGCGCCTTGCGATGTGCTGTCAGACGCCGCCATTCGGCAACCGCCGCTTCGTCCCGCCAGAAGGAGAGCGCGAGCACCTTGCCCGGGACCGACAGGCTTTCGAAGCGCTCGATGGAGATGAAGCCGTCGATCAATTCCAGCTTCGGACGCAGGGAGGCGGCGATTTCGAGATAGGTGTCCCACTGCCCGTCATGGGGGATCGCTTCGAAGATGACGGCGATCATCGCCCCCCTCCCAACGGCCCATGGGGCGCAGACGCATTTTTCAAAAAGATGCGGTCTTCCTTCAGGATGAAACGCTCGCGCCGGGCAAACTCGTAATTCTCGCGGCCAAGCGGATCGGTGGCCAGGCGCGCCTTGTAGGCTTCGTAGTCTGCCAGCGACGGGAGCGTGTAGACGCCATAGGCGGTTGTGGCAGAGCCTTCATGAGGCGCGAAATAGCCATAGAGGTCTGCCCCGCAACGCGGGATCGCTTCGCCCCAATTGCGGGCATATTGTTCGAAGAGCTCCTTCCGGAAGGGGTCGATCTGGTAGGTGATGAAACAGGTTATCATGCGCGCGCCTTTTGTTTTGGACACCGCCTTTCTAGCCTGTTGGCTGGCGCTGATGGTTCGGTTAAGATCGAACCATGAAAGAAGGCCCTGACATCTCGCGCATTGCAGCCCTGATCGGCGACCCCGCGCGCGCCAACATGCTGAACGCTCTCATGGACAAGCGCGCGCGCACTGCCGGAGAGCTGGCCGAGGAGGCGGGCGTCACCAAGCAGACGGCAAGTTCGCACCTATCCCAGTTACTGGGAGCAGACCTTCTGCACAGGGACGTTCAGGGACGCCACCACTATTACCGCTTGGCTGGCCGTGATGTGGCCGCCGCTCTGGAAGCCCTGATGACCCTTGCAGATGTGGGGGCCGGGCGCCGCCTGCGCGCAGGCCCGAAAGACCCCGCGATGCGCAAGGCGCGTGCCTGTTATGATCATCTCGCCGGAGAACTCGGTGTACTGATGTTTGACCAGATGATGACCGGCGGTTGGATCGGCACAAAGGCGAACGCCCTGTCTGTATCCACGCTCGGCTGGCAGCGCCTGAAAGCCATCGGTATTGATCCGGAACATGTGCCCCGCTCCCGGCGGCCGCAATGCCGGACCTGTCTCGACTGGAGCATGCGGCGCTATCATCTGGCAGGCAGCATCGGCAGCGCGGTGCTCGACCAGATATACGCGCAGGGCTGGGCCCGCCGCGATACGGCGAGCCGCGCCGTGCTGTTCACGGCCAATGGCGAGGCACGGTTCCGCCGCTGGCTGGACGGCGCGGGTCGCTAACGCGCAGGCACGTGCGCCGCGATGAGGTGCGGACCCGGCTCGCTGAAGGCGCGGGCGAGGGCTGTGTCGAACTCTTCGGCTGTGGTGGCGTTAACCGCCGGGACGCCTTGCGCTTCTGAGAGCTTCACCCAATCGATCTCCGGGCGGCCGAGGCCGAGAAGGTCTGCGGCCACGCGGCCGGGGTTTCCCGCGCCGGTACGGGCAAGCTCTATATTCAGGATACGGTAGGAATGGTTGACGAAGACAACGGTGACGACGTCAACCTTCTCGCGCGCCATGCTCCAGAGGGCCTGGTTGGTGTACATGCCTGCGCCATCGCCCGTCAGGCAGAGCACCTTGCGGCCCTTGGCGCCGATGGCCGCGCCGAGCGCCAGCGGCATGCCCTGCCCGATCGCCCCGCCGGTCAGCATCATCCAGTCATGCGGGCGGGCGCGACCGGTCATCAGGAAGGATGGCAGACCGTTGGAGACACCATCATCAGAGACGAATGTGCCTTCGGGCATATGGCGCGCAATGGAGGCGCCGATGGTGGCGGCGTTCAGCCCGCCGGTGGGGGCATCGGGAATGTCCAGCGTCGGCACAGGCGCTGCCTCGGTGAGGCCAAGCGTATCGGCGAGGGCTTCGAGGATGGCGGCGCTGTCGCTTTCCGGGCCGCCGAGGATAAGCGGCGTGCAGCCTTCAGGCAGCAGCAGGCTCGGCTTGCCGGGATAGGCGAAAAAGGCGACGGGCACCTGCGTGCCGGCGACCAGCATCAGGTCTGTGCCTTCAAGGTCTGCCATCGCGCCTTCGGCGAAATACTGCATCCGCTCGGGCGCGAAGATGCCTGCGCCGCGCACCTGTCTCGGGAAGAACGTATCCGTCAGCACACGGATGCCCGCTGCTTTCAGGCGCGCGGCATGGCCGAGGCCGGGGCCGGTGAGCGCGGTACCGCTGATCAGGATCATCGGTTTCTTCGCCGACTTCACCGCCTTTGCGGCGGCCTCGATACGGGCCACGTCCGGGGCGTATAGGAAAGGCTGGGCGCGGGTCTTGCCGGGGCGCGCGCCTTCGGTCCAGGCGGAGTCTGCCGGAAGGATCAACGAGACCGGGCCGGGCACGGGGCCAAAGCTGGCCGCCCAGGCTTCGGCGGCGAGCTCACCGGTGGCGGAGACATGATCGGCCGATTTGATCCAGACCGAGTTTGGCCCGGCAAGCCCCATGATGTTGGAGGTGAGCGGGGCGTCATAGCGCAGATGCGGCACGGCATGATCGCCGATGACATTGATCATCGGCGTCCAGGCGCGCTTGGCGTTGTGGATGTTTGCCCCGGCATTCATGAAGCCGGCGCCCAGATGCAGGAGCGTCATCGCCGGCCGGCCGGTGACGCGGGCATAGCCATCGGCCGCGCCGGTTGCCACGCCTTCAAACAGGCAGAGCACCGAACGGATGCGCGGCTCGCGGTCGAGCGCGGTGACAAGGTGCATCTCCGAGGTGCCGGGATTGGCAAAACAGGCGGTGACGCCATGGTCCGCCAGGGTGGATACGAGCGCCTCGGCGCCGGTCATGGTGGTGGTGGTGGTGGCGCCGCTATCAGTGTCGGGCATACACGAAACTCCCCAAAATATTCTGCTGGCATTCCCTAGCGGGTTTCGGCGCGGGCGCAAAACCAAAGCGGGCCGCAGGCAGCTGGAAAGCAAGGGGAGCTTCCCGACTATCTGCGACCCGCCGAAGCCAAAGGGGAATGGCTGAAGCCTCCGGTTGCCCGAGGACTTCAGGGGTAGTTTTAAGCACTTTGGATAAGGAATCGAGCCCCCAAAAGACAGAAATCTCCAGCAAATATCGATTTTGACACAAAAAGTGTCGTTAAATCAGGATTTTCCCGACTGCATTTTCAACTGCATAAAGAAGCTCCAGTTGATCGGCCCGGAGAGACTGCGTCCGCGACTGATTGAGGTAACCTTTTTCAGTGATCTCTCCGAGGTCTGCACGTGGCTCCAGCGATTGCAGAAGTATCCGCGTGATGCGGGCCGCTGCATTGGGATGGGCCTTGTTGTGAGCCTCAAGCCCGGCCCTGACGGCCTCCTGAACCCTGGGGTGTGCAATCAGCTGATCGGCGGGCAGAGCCTCACCCACCAGACGTTGGCACCAGGCAAGATTGAGGAAGCCGAGCAGGCCGATCTCATCCTTGTTGAGGCCGCAGACGACAGCATCTGACAGCGCCCCGCCACAGGCGGCCACAGCGGCCACGCGCACAGCGCCCGCCGAGACCCATGTGCCGCTGGCGAGCTTGAACTCCTCCACCGTGCGGCCATCAAAAGCGAGGCCGCGTTCGGGCTGGTCAGGGTCGACGAACTTCACCGCATCACCGAGCCTGTAATAGCCCTCCTCATCGAAGGCTTCGGCGGTTTTCTCCGGGTTGCGCAAATAGCCGGGCGTGACGTTGACGCCCTTCACCCGCAGCTCCAGCTTGTCGCCCGCCGGCACCAGCTTGAAGGTGTTGCCCGGCAGCGGCAGGCCGATGAGGCCCATCTTGTCGTTCGGCCAATGCACATTGGATGCGGTCGGCGAGGTTTCGGTGGCGCCATAGCCCGCCGACAGCGAGATGCGCTCGCCGGTCACCCGCACGGCCACTTCCTGAATGCGCTCATAGATATCCTGCCCCATCGAAGCGCCGCCATAGGCCATGGAGATGAGCCGGGAGAAGAACACGTCGGCGAGGGCATCATCCTGCTCCAGCGCCGTGGCCAGCGCCGCCCAGGCCTGGGGCACGGTGGTATGCTGGGTGCTGGGAATTTCCTTCAGGTTACGGATCATTTCGAGAAGGCGTGCCGGCGTCGGCGCGCCCTGGCAGATATACAGCGTGCCGCCCCAGTCGAGCATGTTGTGCAGGATGGAATGAGTGCCGTAGGTGTGGCTCCAGGGCAGGAAATTCACCATCACCTGCGGGCCGCCGGTGATCGCGTCGAGGCGTTCCTCGTCCCAGACCGAGCGGATCATCTTGGCGTTGGCCGCAACCATGCCATGGGTGTTGATCACGGCCTTGGGCTCGCCGGTGGAGCCGGAGGTCAGCATGTATTTGGCAACCGTTGCCGGCGTCAGCGCCTTATAGGCGGCCTCGACCGCCGGGCCCATCTGGCCGGAAAATTCCTCGATGCTGACGGCGCGGGGCACGTTCGGCGGGTTGCGCGAATAGATGACAAGGCGGCCGGTCAGGTCGAGGCTGTCGAGCGCGCGCTGATATTCGTTGCCGTCTTCGACATAGATGAATTTCGGCGTGGTCAGCTCGTCGATGTATCGGAAGCGCAGGAGATCCTGGCTGAGCGTGGCGTAAGCGGGCGTGACCGGAACGACGGAACACCCCGCCCACATGGCGCCATACATGATCAGCGCATTATCGATGGAGTTGCGGGAGAGGATCATCACCGGCGTGTCCTGGCCCGCGCCCTCGCTGAGGAAGGCGGCGGCGATACGCTGGACGGAAGCGAGGCCTTCGCCATAGGTCAGCCGGCGCCAGTCATCGGCGGCGGGGGCCTGGGGCCAGCGCTCGGCCAGCCAGTCCTGATCGCGGCGCTCGGCGCCCCACTTCACCAGCGGGGCGAGCATGTGCGGCGGGTGGGCCTTTAAAGGGTGGCCGCTGTCGAGATAAACCGTGCCATCCGGGCGCCGGTCGATCTTCAGCTTCAGCGGCAGGTAGGGCACCTCACGAAACGGAATATGCGCAGTCTTGCTCATTGGCGAACTTTCTTCCTCCCCGCATGGCAGCAGGCGCCACCATCTATTATTGCTTTTCGCCTGATTGCTTGCCCAGCCCGCTGGAAAGGGCAAGCCCTCTCCCTGCGCACCACAGGCCGGTCCGGGGCCTTAGCAGGCGGCCGGAGTATCGGCATGGCATGCCTTATGCATGTCCAGTTTCCCGGCATCTCGTGGGAATGAGTTCCGATTCGGGACACTGTTCAGTAAGGCCCTGCCATGACAGACCGCAAGAAAACCGACCTGGCCTCTTCGCGTACTGGCCCATTTCTGCTGGGCGGTTTGATGGTTGCCTCTCTGGTGGCCATCGACGCGGCTTTCCTGTCACGGATCGGAAACGCGCCCAAGCCTGCCGGCGATCCGGCAATCGAGCGGACACTAGAGCGCCTCCAGGAGGTATCAGGCAACCTTTATGCCGACGAATCACGGCTGAGCACGCTCAAATTCGGTGACGCCCTCCCCAAAGACCAGAGAGAAGTTCCAACTCTGGAACTGCGCGTGCACACCCAGCGCACGCAGGCCGCGCAGCTCTGGCAGGATCTTGGCGCCCTGATGGAATTGCCGCCGCCCCCAGGCGATGCCAACGGCCTCCTCCGCTTTCCCTCAAAGGCGGTAGAAAGATCGAACTATGATCAGGTCTACCATCCCATCGTTGGCCCCCAGCCCTCCAAGATGCCGTCCGGGTTTTCCTTCCGTTTCGACCGGGTCATTCCGCAGGCGGACGGGTCATTGCTGCACAGGCTCGACAGCCGCGCTGGCGGCGCCATCAAATGGGAACGGGAATTGCGGCGTGCCCGGACACAAGGTCACTACACCGTCGAAGCGACCATCGAGCGCGTCTGGCCCGGCGTAGTCTACGCCCCGCTGTGGCTGTTTGCCGAAGGGCCGCAGGCCTGGGGTCATGAATATGACTTCGAACTGGTCAATGGCACGCTGGAGTTCAACCTGCACAATGGGCGCGGCGGCTTCAACATGCACCGGGTAAAGAAAGACCTGACCGGGCACCGGATGCGCTATGAGATCATACGCCGCCCCGGCAAGGTCACCATGCGGGCAACCAGCCTCACCGATGGCTGGAAAGAGGAACTCGTCATCACGCCGGAAAAGGTCAAAGCCTGGGCAAAACAGGATGGCGCGCCGCAAGGCCTGCATTTCCCGCCGGAGACGGTCGCGATGTTTCCGGTGACCGAGCTGTGGCGCTGCCGCTGGGCGGAATGGTGCGGGCAATGGCGCGACCTGCCGCCCGGTACCTATGTCGATATGGTGGTTCACGGCTACCGGGTTGACCCCTGACCTGGCCAGCCTCCGGTCAGGGCTCGAAGCCCTCATTTTCAATGTAGATGACTTCGCCGCAATGCTTGCAATGAACGGCGTCGCGCTCATGGCGGGTGAGGCCGCAATTGGTGCATTCGACTTCGGCCTTGCTGGCCGGGGTGACGAGCGCCCGCAGGAGGCGCAGGAACAGCGTGACGCCCAGCAGCATGATGATGATCGGCAGCACGCGGCCGGTCCAGCCGACAAGCTCGATATCGCCATAGCCTGTGGTCGTCAGGCTGGTGACGGTGAAGTAAAAGGCGTCGAGATAGTTTCTGACATCCGGGCTTTTGGCGACCTGATCGGCATAGACGAGGGCCGACATGATGAAGAGGAAAACCACGAGATTGATCGCCCGCTCCATCAGGACGCGGTGGAGCTGAAGATAACGGGCGAGCGGGCTTTCGGTCCGCAGGAAGCTGAAGGCGCGCGCGATCCTCACGGCACGGATGATACGCAGGAAGGCATAATTCTGCGAGACCAGCGGGGCGAGCATGGTGAACACCACGATCAGGTCCGCGATATTCATGAAGCGCAGGAAAAAGCGCTGCCGTTTGGGGGAGATGTAGAAGCGGGCCACCAGATCGGCGGCGATGATCGCCCCGATCACATAGTCGAGCCAGTAATGACGTCCCTCCTCGCCGACAAAGGGCGAGATGAGAAAATAGCTGATCGTCAGCATGTCGAAGACAAGGATCGACCAGCGGAAAGTCAGCGGCCATTTGCCGACCCCCTCATAAAGCCAGATCAGAGTCCGACGCGGGCCGAGGTTTTTTTTCTCTGCAGTCTCGTTCAACCCGCCGGCTCCAGCGTTTCGTTGAAGCGGACGGGCTTGCCGCCGCCCTTCTTCACGATCTCGCCATCGCGCATGACGAAGCCGCCGCGCACGACGGTGCCGACCGGCCAGCCGGTGGCTTCAAAGCCGTCAAACTGGGTCCAGCCGCATTTCGATCTCGACCAGTCGTTCGTGATCGTCTGCTTGTGCTTCAGGTCCACAATCGTGAAATCGGCATGATTGCCTTCAGCGATGCGGCCCTTGTCGGCGAGGCCGAAGACGCGCTGCGGGCCGGCGCTGGTGAGTTCCACAAAGCGTTGCAGGCTGAGCTTTCCATCATTCACATGCGTCAGCATCACCGGCACCAGCGTCTGCACGCCGGGCATGCCAGACGGCGAGGCGGGATAGGGCCGCTGTTTCTCTTCAATCGTGTGCGGGGCATGGTCGGTCGCCAGAACATCGACGATGCCGGCGTTCAGCGCGCGCCAGAGCGCCTCGCGATGGCGGGCTTCGCGCACGGGCGGGTTCTGCTGGGCAAAGCCTTTCAGCCGGTCATAGCAGTCCGGCGCGGCCAGGGTGAGGTGGTTGGGCAGCACTTCCACGCTCGCCACATCCTTGGCGTCGCGCAGCAGCTCCATTTCCTCGGCCGTGGAGATGTGCAGCACATGGATGCGCTTGCCGGTCTTGCGGGCAAGGCGCAACAGGCGGCGCGTGGAGGAGACCGCCGCTTCGACATCGCGGACCACGATATGGCTGTTCCAGTCGCCCGTAACCGCGAGGTGCCGGCGCTCCTCAAGGCGGTATTCGTCCTCGGAATGGAACGCGGCGCGGCGTTTGATGGCGCGCAGCACGGCTTCCACGCCGGCGTCGTCCTTAATCAGCAGGTCGCCAGTCGAGGCGCCCATGAACACCTTGACACCGCAGCAACCGAGCATCCGCTCCATCTCGGGCAGCAGTCTCACATTGTCATGCGTGGCGCCGGCATAGAAGGCGTGGTCGATGTCCATCCTTCCCTTGGCGCGGCTGAGCTTGTCCAGCATCGCGTCGGGCGTGATGGTCGAGGGGTTGGTGTTGGGCATCTCGAACACGGCAACAACCCCGCCGAGCGCAGCCGAGCGCGCCTCGGTTTCGAGGTCTGCCTTATGTTCGAGGCCTGGCTCGCGGAAGTGGACCTGCGTGTCGATGACACCCGGCAGGATGTGCAGGCCAGCGGCGCCGTAGATCTCGCCCGCGGAGGCCTTTGACAGGTCGCCGATATAAGCGATGCGCTCGCCGATGATGCCGATATCGGTCTGAGCCTGGCCGCCGGGGGTGACGACGGTGCCGCCGCGCAGGATGAGGTCGTAAACTTGGGTCATGGCGTGTTATCGCGCCGCTTTGAGGAAAAGTCACGAGGGCCGAGACGGCTGGCGCGATGGGGGTGGCCATTGCGGCAGGGCGTCAGCGGGCTTAGATCAGCCTCATGCACCGCCTTCCTGACCGCGCCATCCTCCGCCTGACCGGCCCTGACACGCTCGCCCTGCTGGAGCGGACGGTGACACACAAGGTGGCCGACTGGGCAGAAGGTGAGGCGCGCTACGGCGCGCTGCTGACCCCGCAGGGGAAGATCATTGCCGATTACATCGCCCACCGCACCGCTGGGGGCGTGCTGATTGATGTGCATGAAGACGCCGCCGACGATCTGATGAAACGCCTGAAAATGTTCCGGCTGCGCTCGGCGGTGGAGATCGGGCGCGATGAGATGCTGGTTCCGGCCATCCATGTGGACGGGGCGGCCGATCCGCGCACACCGAAACTGCCTCGCCGGTCGATTGCGCCTGCGGGCGACGTTGCCGAGCCGCTGCCCGGCTGGGACGCGCTCGCCATCGCGGCGGGCATTCCCGAATGGGGCCGCGATTACCGCGCCGCCGAGGTCTTCCCCACCGACATCAACATGGATCTGATGGTCGGCATCGACTACAAAAAGGGGTGTTTCGTCGGCCAGGAAGTGGCCAGCCGGATGAAGCGCAAGGGCCTGATCCGCAAGCGCACCGTGCGCCTGAAAGGCGAGGGCCTGGTGACCGGCGCCGAAGTGCGCGCCGGGACGGCTGGCCTCCTTGGCACCGTGACCAGCGCCGCAACGGGTGAAGCCCTCGCCTTGATCCGCACCGACCGGTTTGCCAAATCCATTGCCGACAAACAGCCGGTAACGGTCAATGACGCGCCCGCAGATATCGACGGCGCGCCCTGGCTGATTGCCGAAGTCAAAGCCCATCTGGAGGCCATGGCCGATGAGTGAACCCCATTCCTGCGGCTGGGCGCCGCTGACCGATCCGCTCTACCGGGCCTATCATGACGAAGAGTGGGGCGTACCCGAGCGCGACCCGCGCGCGCTGTGGGAGAAGTTGCAGCTCGACGGAATGCAGGCAGGCCTCAGCTGGATCACCATCCTACGCAAACGCGAGAGCATAAGGGAGGAGTTTGACGGGTTCGACCCGGAAAGGCTCGCCCGCTGGACGCCGAAGCGCGCCGAGAAAGCCCTCACCAATCCCGGCATCATCCGCAGCCCAAAAAAGATCGAAGCGGTGATCGGCAATGCTCAGGTCTACCTCTCGATGATGGAGGCGGGCGAGGATTTTTCCCGTTACTGCTGGCGCTTTGTGGGCGGCAAACCGATTGTGAACCGCTGGAAGAATTACCGCGAGGCCCCTACCAGCACGGACTGGTCGGCAGACATGTCAAAAGACCTCAAGAAGCGCGGGTTTAAATTTGTTGGCCCCACGATCGTTTATGCCTGGGCTCAGGCCGTTGGCATGGTGAACGATCATGAGCTAGGATGTCCCCGCCACAAGGGTGTGCGGGAGGTATCATGAAAGCGATTATGTTTCTGACGGCGGCGGGATTGCTGTCTGTTGCCGGGGGCTGCCAGAGCAGCGCGCCCTCCAATGCCTACGCCAATCCGCTTGATGCCTGCGCCAGCATCCAGGACGAGGAAGACCGCGCCAGATGCGTCCAGAACATCGTGGCAGACGTAGCCCTGACGACCAAGCGGGAACAAGGCCGCAAGAAGGGCCCATGATCCGCGCACTGGCCGCCGCCGGCGCCTTGCTGGCCCTCTTGCCTGTGGCTGGCTGTGTCAGCTGGCAGGACAAGGCCGGGACGGATGCGCTCGTTGCCTGCGAGAAGAAGGTCGATCCGGAAGAACGCCGTCTCTGCCGGGAGATGGTGATTGCAGCGGCCAAGGGCGAACATCAGAAGCAAATCGACCGGATGCAGGAGAGCATCCGCGAAGCCGAGGAGCGTGAGCGCCTGCGGCAGGTCTATGGCGGCCCTGGCCAGGTGGACAGATAAGGCGCCGTTGACCGGCGTGACGGGTCAGCCTTGTGCTACACCTGCAACGCGCGTTACAGCTTGTTTCACAAGGATATAGCAAGAAGGGCCTGACGCCTGCGGGTGGACAGGCACCGCCGGAGACCCCTATGCCGAGCCCCGTGATTTCCGCCACAGGCCTGTGGACCCCGCCCAACTCGATTTCCAATGCAGAGCTCGTCGCGAGCTACAATGCCTGGGCTGACAACTGGAATGTCGAGAACGCTGCCGATATCAGCTCCGGCCTGCTGGAGCCCAAAACCCACTCCTCGGTCGAGTTCATCGAGAAGGCGTCAGGCATCAAGGCGCGCTATGTGATCGACAAGGAAGGCGTCCTTGATCCTGACATCATGACGCCGCGCATTCCTGAACGCCCGAATGAGCAGATCTCCGTATTGGCCGAAATGGGCGTGCATGCGGCCCGCGAGGCGCTCAAGCGGGCCGGGCGCGACCCCAAGGATGTCGGCGCCGTAATCTGCGCAGCCTCCAACATGCAGCGCGCCTATCCGGCGATGGCGATCGAGATTCAAGAGGCGCTCGGCATTGAGGGTTTTGCCTTCGACATGAACGTTGCCTGTTCCTCGGCGACCTTCGGCATCCAGACAGCGGCCGATTTCGTGCGGTCTGGCAATGCGAAATCCGTGCTGGTGGTGAACCCCGAAATCTGCTCGGGCCATCTCAACTTCACAGACCGCGACAGTCATTTCATCTTTGGTGATGTGGCAACCGCTATCCTCGTAGAAGACGAAGCCATTGCCCCGGCCAGGCACTGGAAGATCCTCGGCACCCGGCTGAAGACCCAGTTCTCCAACAATATCCGCAACAATTTCGGCTTCCTGAACCGCGCCGCGCCGGAGGGCATTGGCACGCCCGACAAGCTGTTCGTTCAGGAAGGCCGCAAGGTGTTCAAGGAAGTGGTGCCGATGGTGGCCGAGATGATCAACGGCCATCTGGGCGAACTGGGGATCGAAGCGGGCACGCTCAAGCGCATGTGGCTGCATCAGGCAAACGCCAACATGAACCGGCTGATCTCATCGAAAGTGCTGGGCCATGAGGCCACTGAGGCGGAGAGCCCAACGGTGCTCGACACCTATGCCAATACATCCTCGGCCGGCTCGATCATCGCCTTCCATCTGCACTCGGAAGACTTTGCCTCCGGACAGAAAGGGCTGATCTGCTCCTTCGGGGCAGGCTATTCGGCGGGAACTGTGGTGCTGGAAAAGGTGGGCTGATCGCCCCGAAGAGGACTATTCGTCAAAATCTTCTGTGAAGAGGTCACCCCAGAGGGCGCGGCGGCTGGCGCGAGCGGCCTCAGTGACGACGATGATGGCACCACACACCAGGACGGCCAGAGGAAATCCGGAACCGGTTGCGAATTGGTGCAGGATGTCGATCATGGGGCGTTCACCGTTACTCTACTTGCCTGTTGCCGCAGCCCATAACAAAACCGGGGCCACTGCCTGTAATGCAAGGGTTATGCCTGAGACCCCTTAATGCGTCATTGGCAAAGCGGGGCATAAACAAGGCGAGTTTGTAACGTTTTCGCCCCGGTTTATTTACCCGTGCTACCAATCCCTTAAGATGCCCCGATGGAGCCCCACCCTTTGAAGCGTTCTGTTAAGCCCCCTCGCGTCTGGCAGCGCATGCTGTCTGGCCGGCGTCTCGATCTGGCGCACCCTTCCCCGATGGATGTGGAAATCGAGGATATTGCCCATGGATTGGCGCGTGTGGCGCGCTGGAATGGGCAGACGCGGGGCGAGCATGCCTTCTCGGTGGCCGAGCATTCGGTGCTGGTTGAGAAGATCGTGCGCAAGCTGGAGCCGGGTCTCGGGCCGGACGCCTGGTTGACGGCCCTGCTGCATGACAGCCCGGAATATGTGATCGGGGATATGATCTCCCCGTTCAAGGCGCTGCTCGGGGAGAGCTACAAGGATGTGGAGGCGCGCCTTCAGGAGGCGATCCATATCCGTTTTGGCCTGAAACCCGTCACCCCGGCCAGGCTGAAGAAGACGATCAAGAAGGCCGATCATATCTGCGCCTGGTTTGAGGCGGTGCAGCTGGCAGGCTTCAGCGAGGCGGAGTCGGACGGGTTTTTTGGCCATCCCCCCGAGGGCATGACGTTCCGCCTGACCCCTCTTTCCTCTCCGGACGCGCAGCGGGTGTTCCTGAAGCGGTTTGAAGATATCCAGGCCGTAATCGCGGCGGAGGCAATCTGATGCCCGCTTCCTCGGCGCTGCTGATTGGTCTCTCGGCCGTGATGGTTGCCATTCAGGATGGCGAGCCGCATGTGCTGGTCACCCGCCGGCCGAGCGGCGAAGAGGCCCTGCCCTTCGGCCCGTTCGACCCGGTCAACCACCGCACGTTCGACCTCTCGCTGAGGGGCTGGGTGCGCGAGCAGACGGGCTTTGAGCTGGGCTATGTCGAGCAGCTCTACACCTTTGGCGACAAGGACCGCGAGACGCCGGAGGCGACCGTGGTGGACGCCCCGCCCAATGCCCACGTCATCTCCGTGGGCTATCTTGCCCTGACGCCGGAGGAGCGCCCGGTGGCGGCCAATTTCGAGGCCCGCTGGCGCAGCTGGTATCAATACTTTCCGTGGGAGGATCATCGCGGCGGCCGCCCTGCCCTGATCGATGGCGAGATTGCCCCGCGCCTCAAGACCTGGGCAGCGGGCAATGAACAGCGGGCCGAGCGCGCACGGATCGCCTTTGGCCTGGACGGTGCCCGCTGGATCGAGGAGCGGGTGCTGGAGCGCTATGAGCTGCTCTATGAGGCGGGCCTTGTGGCCGAATGCGCGCGCGATGCCGGCCTGCCCGAGGCAGGCATCCGCCTCGGCGCGGCCATGACCTCCGACCACAGACGGATTCTCGCCACCGGGCTTTCCCGGCTGCGCAGCAAGATCAAATACCGCCCGGTGGTGTTCGAGCTGATGCCCGAACGCTTTACGCTCACCGAGCTGCAGCGCGCGGTCGAGGCAATCCTCGGCCTCGGGCTGCACACACAGAATTTCCGCCGCGCTCTGGAAAAGACGCAGCTTGTGACCGGCACCGGCCAGATGGAACCCTCGACCGGCGGGCGCCCTGCCGAACTCTTCACCTACCGGCGCCACCCCTCAGGGGGCTTTGCGGCGCCGGGGCTGGCAACACCGCGAAAGTCTCCTGACTGAGTTCTGGCGGGAAAGTTTCCTTTCCGGATGAGGAGGAGTTTACCCGCTGCGCGGTGCGGGCGGATTGGGCGGCGCGCAACGCCTTGCGCGGCTGGGTTTTCAGGCGCGGCGGTGTTGGAGAGTGGAGCGCCTTGTCCCCCGATATACCCGCGCCAAAGCCGGACAGATCGGGACACATCCGGGACACTTCAGGACACTTCAGGACACTTCAGGACAGTTTGGGACAGTCCTGGACAGTTTCGGACGTCGCCGCCCTCACCTCCCACACCCTTCGGGCGTGGACCCCTCCTCTCCCGCGCTCGGGAGAGGAGTAAGGAGGTTACTCTACCGGACCGAGGCCTTCGGGTTCGCCGACAACGAAGAAGCTGAAGCGTTCCGGTGCGAGGTAGGTTGCCGCAACGCGGTTTACGTCTTCCAGGGTGACGGCTTCGATCAGGGCGTTGCGGCGGTCGAAATAGTCGATGCCGAGATCGTCCTGGCGGATCGACATGATATTGCCCGCGATCTTGGCGTTGGAGTCAAAGCCCAGCGGATAGGAGCCGATCAGATAGGCCTTGGCGTCGGAAAGCTCTGCCTCGGTCACGCCGCCTTCGATGAATTTCTGCATCTCGTCCCGAATGCCGGTGATGAACTCCCCGGCGCTTTCATTCTTGGTCTGGCCGCCGCCTGACCAGACGGTGAAGGACGGATTAGGATCGATGCTGGAACTGACGCCATAGGTCAGGCCCTTCTCCACCCGCAGCGTCTTGACGAGACGGCTTTCAAAGCCGCCGCCGCCGAAGGTGTAGTTCAGCACGAAGGCCGGAAAGAAGTCCGGGTTTGACCGGTCCATCGCCGGGCCGATGAAACGCACCAGGCTCTGGGGCTGGGGCAGCGATACGACGACCGGCTCTGTGGCCGCCACCTCGGGCAGTTTGACCGGGGCAGCTGCTGGCACCTCGCCTGTCTCCGGCAGACCGGCGATTGCCGCGTCGATCAGCACGGCGAGTTCTTCCGGCGAGATAGCGCCCACGGCGGTGACGATGAGGCGGTCCTTCGTCATCAGCGCGTCTTTATGGGCGCGGGCCAGATCGGGCGTCAGCGCGGCCAGGCTTTCGGGCGAAACTTCGCGGGCAAAGGGGTGGCCGGGATAGAGCGCCTGAGACTGAGCGCGCCAGGCGAGATAGCCGGCAGAGGTTTCCCGCGTCCGGAGGCTCACTTCCTGCTCGCGCACGAAGCGTTCGAACGGGCCCTGATCGAAGCGGGGCGCGGTGAGCGCGCTGGCGACCAGCGCCATCGAGGCGGCGGCGTTGTCTGACAGCATGGTGGCCGAGCAGCTGGTCCATTCGCTGCCATTGGAGCAGCCAAAGCTCATATTCAGGTCTTCCATGGCGGTCTGGAAGCCGAGGGAGTCCAGATCCCCTGCCCCTTCATTCATGCCATAGACGACCGCCTGGCCGAGGCCTTCCAGCCCATCGGGATCGGCAATCGAGCCACCGCGCCAGGCCATCTGTACCGAGACAATCGGGATGGAGGGTTCGGTGACCAGCCAGACGGAAACCCCGCCCGGCGTGTCGAATTGCTGGATATCGACGAAATCGCCATCATAAAAGGCGACTTCCAGCAAGGCGGGGGGGGCCTTCGAGACCCCGTCAAGATCAGCGTGCGTGGCGGGCGGGGTGGCGCAGGCGGCGAGGAAGATGGCCGCAGCGGCGCTGGAGGAAAGCAGGCGCTTGAGCATCAGAAGTCTCCTTCAGCCGGCAGAAGATGGGAGGTGATGTAGTTCCTGTCGGCGCCGAAAACCGCGCGCACGGCGGCGAGCGCCTCTTCCGCGCTGACCTGCCGGACTTCCTCAGGATACCGGGCGATCTCTTCCAGCGTGAAGCCCAGGACGAGATTGGCGCCATAATGATTGGCCATCGAGGATTGGCTGTCTGTCTGATAGATGGCCGAGGCGGCGAGCTTGTTACGCGCCCGGCGGACCTCGTCTTCGGTGAAGCCTTCTGCCAGCACTTTCTCGATCTCGGCCATGACAGCCTCGTCCAGCGCCTCAAGGCTGAGGCCGCTGACCGGCGTGCCGTAAATCACGGCAGGGCCTTCATCATGCAGCGTTGTCCAGGCGAAGGTGGCGACATTGATGGCCAGTTTCTGCTGCTCAACGAGGGCCTGGTAGAGGCGGCTGGTGGTTCCCCCACCGAGGACTTCCAGCCCAACTTCCAGCGCCAGCGCGGTTTCCCGGTCGCGGCTGAACGAGGTGCCCATATAGTAGCGGCTCCAGACAGGCTGGCGCACTTTGGGATCGGCATGGGTGATCAGCTTGGTTTCCGCCAGCGGCGCGACGGGCTGCCATTTGCGCCCGGCATGGGCCTGGCCGGTGGGCTGGATCGGGGCATAATGCACCTGGGCCAGCGTGCGCACCTCTTCTTCGGTCACATCCCCGGCAACCACGAGGATGGCGTTCTCCGGGCTGTAATACTCCCGGTAAAAGTCCAGCCCGTCCTGCGGGGTCAGCGCATTCACTTCATCCATCAGGCCGATGACGGTGATCTCGTAAGGGTGGCCCTTCCAGAATTCGGAGAGCACCATTTCCTGGAGCAGCGCGCCGGGATTGTTGTCGATCCGCTGGCGGCGTTCTTCCTTGACCACATCGCGCTCGGAAATGAACGGGCCCTTGGGATCGTCATTGATGATGAGGTTCACCATCCGCTCGGCTTCCAGCTCCATCATCTTGCCGAGCTGGTCCTTGTGGACCCGTTCGAAATAGGCGGTGTAGTCCCAGGAGGTGAAGGCGTTGAGCTGGCCACCCGAACGCTGGACGATGGAGGTGAACTCCTCCGGGCCGATATTCTTCGTCTCCTTGAACATCACATGTTCGAAGAGGTGGGCGATGCCGGATTTCCCCGGCGCCTCATCAACGGCGCCGACCTTGTACCACACCATATGGGTGACAACGGGAGCGCGATGATCGGGCACCACAACGACCTGCATGCCATTGTCGAGCTGGAAGGTGCTCGGCGGGTTGGTTGCAGATGCCGGCTCAGCCGACGCGCCAGTAACTGCAAAGGCGAGCAGCCCTACAGCGACGAGTATCCGTTTCATGGGGATCTCCGTTCAGGAGTGGACAGGAATGGGGGCCTGCCAGCCCCCAGAGGGCCTCAATCAGGTGCCGGGCAGCTTGATGCGGCTGCTGCCGCCGGTCTGCTCGATGACCACCGCCTGGTCGCCGGTCGCGTTGTCGCTGGCTGCGGAGGCAAGATCTTCAGGATTGCTCTTGCGCCAGAAAAGAATGCGGTCGGCAACCGTAGGCGATTTGCGGATGGCTTTGGTCTCTTCCCAGTCAACCTGGGCCCGGACCGAGGGGTTTACCGCATTCGCGCCGGCCGCCGCGACAAGCGCGCGCTCCGAAGCGCTGGCGTTCTGGCCAAGCGCAGAGCCAAAAGCGGCCGTTCCGCCGGTTGTGGCCGCTTCGACTTCTGCCGGAATGGTGGTGCCGGGCGCCGGAGGACGCAGGCTGTAGCTCGGGGGGAGCGACAGGGGCGGCTTGGTGACAACGCGGAACTCGTTGGGGGTCGCCGTGCCGGCATTGCCGGAGGAGGAACAGGCAGCCGTCACGCCAAGAGCGAGGCCGGCAGCGAGGAGCGGGAGGGTCTTTTTCATGTGACTTTACAGGTCCGCTTGAACTGGAGTGGTTTAACCTTGTTCCAGGCTGTTAGCCTGTTTCGGGCGCGAAAGTAAGAACTGGTCTACAAACAGAAGCAGCGCGCCGATTGTGATGGCGGCGTCGGCCACGTTGAAGACCCAGGGAAAATAGCCAAAGGTCAGCTCGTTTACGTCAACGAAATCAACCACAGCGCCAAACCGCACCCGGTCGATCAGGTTTCCGAGGGCGCCGCCAACCACAAGGGCAAGCGAGAGCTTCAGGAAACGCCCTTCTGCCCGGAGAAGCCAGAAGAAAAAGCCGATGGCGATGGCCGCCATGACCCCGGCGAGCACCCAGCGCATGACACCGTCTGCCTGGAAGAGGCCATAGCTCATGCCCCGGTTCCAAACCATCGAGAGGTCTACCGGGCCAGGAACCTCGATGCGGCCGCACAAACGGCCATCTGACAGGCAGGCAAACCCGTTCAGGCGCGGCTCTGCCAGAACCAGCCATTTCGTCACCTGATCGAACAGGAAAACGAGCGGAATCACCGCGAAGGGCCAGGCTGTCTGCGGCGAAAGCTTCATGCCGCTGAGATTGCAGAGGCTGGCGGGCGGATCAAGCGTTTCTGTGCAGGGAGCGGCCCCCTCTCCCGTGGGAGAGGAGGCTTTAAGGCGCCCTACCCCGCCGCCTTGTCGCTTGCCTTCACCGCCAGGGCATCCCGCGGGGTGATGTCGGGGAAAGCCGGGTCGGCGGTGGCGGGGTCGAAATATTTCCAGCTGCGGCGGCATTTGATGCCGGGGGCTTTCTCCGGGACGACCCAGATGCCGGGGGCTTCGTCTAGCGTGAACGCGCCTTCGGGGTCTGCTGACCCTTGTGTCAGCTCGGCGCCCGAGGTGATGAAGATGTCGGCGGCGCTTTCGCCCTCGAAGGCGTCGATCAGGGCCTTGTCGGCGATGATGACTTTCGGGGCGGCCTCCAGCGAGGCGCCGATGCGTTTTTCGCGGCGTTCGACTTCCAGCGCGCCGGTGACGACGCGGCGGACGGCGAAGATTTTCTCCCAGCGGGCCGCGAGCGGTTTGTCGAGCCAGCCTTCGGGGGTTTCCGGGAATTGCAGGAGGTGGACGGAGGCCGCCTTATGGGCCAGCGGGCTGGCGAGGAAGGCTTCCTCGGTGGTGAAGGGCATGACCGGGGCGAGCCAGGTGAGCAGGCGCTCCATCACCTCGGCCATCACCGTGCGCACGGCGCGGCGGCGATTTCCGTAGACGGCGGTTTCCGCGTCCCAGTGATCGGCGGTGACGGCAGACGGATCGCAATAGAGGGAGTCTTTGCGGACATCGAAATAGACGGCCGAGAGCTCGACATTCACGAAGTTGACGATCTGGGTCATCGCGCGTTTGAAGTCGAAGCTGGCATAGGCCGCGCGCACCTGGCCGTCGAGTTCGGCGAGGCGGTGGAGCATGAAGCGTTCGAGGCCGGGCATGTCTTCTGGGGCGACATGTTCCTGCTGCGAACTATACCCATCGAGGGCGCCGAGCAGGTAGCGCAGCGTGTTGCGCAGCTTGCGGTAGGTTTCGACGGTACCCTTGATGATCTCGTCGGAGATGCGGGTGTCGTCCCAATAGTCGGCAGAAGCCGTCCAGATACGGAGGATTTCGATGCCGTGCTGTTTCTGGAAGTCGTCGGGCTCGATCGTGTTGCCGATGGATTTCGACATTTTCTTGCCGTCGGCGTCCACGACCATGCCATGGGTGACGACCTTTTTATAGGGCGCCATGCCGCGCGTGGCGCAGCTTTCCAGCAGGGAGGACTGGAACCAGCCGCGATGCTGGTCGGAGCCTTCCATATAGACGTCCGCCTGCCCCGTCGCGTTGTCGATGATGCCGCGTTTACGCAGGGCGAAGGCGTGGGTGGTGCCGCTATCAAACCACACGTCCAGAACGTCGGTGACCTTTTCCCAGCCTTCGGGCGAGACGCCGGTGCCTTCGAAGAAGGTTTCGAGCGGCGTGGCGAACCATCCGTCTACGCCGGTTTTTTCGATGGCGGCCTTGATGTTGGCGTTGAGCTTTTCGGCTTCGTCTTTGGAGAGCGCCGCCGTGTGGGGCTGGCCTTCCTTGTTGACGAACAGGGTGATCGGCACGCCCCAGTTGCGCTGGCGGGAGATCAGCCAGTCCGGGCGGCTCTCGACCATGGCGGAGAGGCGGTTGCGGCCTGTCGCGGGGAAAAATTCTGTGTCGGCGATGGCCTTGACGGCGAGTTCGCGCAGGGTTTTGCCATTGTGGACGGGCTTGTCCATGGCGATGAACCATTGCGGCGTGGCGCGGCGGATGACCGGGGCTTTGGACCGCCAGGAATGGGCATCGCGGATCGTGGTGACGCCCCGCGCAAGCAGGTTTCCGCTCTCGGCCAGCAGGCGGATGACTTCATTATTGGCCTTGCCCGCCTCGCCGCGCTTCTTGCCGGAGGTGACGATGATTTCGAGGCCCGCGAGCGGGGCGGGTACTTCGTCCGTGTACTTGCCATCGGCATCAACGATCTGGCGGATTTCCTGGGTGGTGTGGCCGGTGGCGACCCAGACGTCAAAGTCGTCCTCGCCATGGGCGGGGGCGGTGTGAACGAAGCCTGTGCCGGCGTCATCGGTAACGTGGGAACCTGCCAATAGCGGAATGGAGTGCTGGAAGAATTTGTCTACACCGGCAAGCGGGTGAGCGAGGGCCCATCCGGCAGGATCAACATCGCGAACACGCTTAAAGCCGCCTTCGCGGACTTTCGCAGCGCTCAAAGCATCGCCAGCAAGTTTGTCGGAAAAGATCAGCTTGTCGCCCGCCTTAACATAAGGCGGGAAGCCAAGTTCCTCTTCCGTCATCACATCGGTGACTTCGTAGAGACCGTAGGTGATGTCGGGATTGAAGCTGACGGCTTGGTTCGCCGGGATGGTCCAAGGTGTGGTTGTCCAGATTACAACGCTAGAATCCCGCAGATCATTCTGTAGTTCTTTCGCAACTTTATTCTCAAGATCAGCAGTCTGTTCTGGAGAAAGCCCGTCGTACTCTTCGGGTTTGATCTGACTAAGGACCGACTCCGCTGTGATCAGCCCTTTGACTGGAAACTTCACCCACACCACCGGCACTTTCCGGTCGTGGTACTCCACTTCCGCCTCAGCCAGCGCCGTCCGCTCAACGGGCGACCACATGATCGGCTTGGCGCCGCGGACGAGGCCGCCTTTCATGGCCATGTCGAGGAATTCCGAAACGATCATCGCTTCGCTCTCGAAGGCCATCGTCAGGTAGGGGTCGTTCCATTCGCCTTCGATGCCGAGGCTACGGAATTCGGCTTTCTGCACGCCAACCCAATGCTCGGCATAGGCGCGGCAGGCGGCGCGGAATTCTTCGGGGGGCACAGAGTCCTTCGGGCGGTTCTTGGAGCGGAACTCCTCCTCCACCTTCCATTCGATGGGCAGGCCATGGCAGTCCCAGCCCGGCAGATAGGAGGCGTCAAAGCCCTGCATCTGGTGGGAGCGGACGATGATGTCCTTGATGATCTTGTTGAGCGCGGTGCCAAGGTGGATGTGGCCGTTGGCGTAGGGCGGGCCGTCATGCAGGATGAAGGGGTCGCGGCCCTTGGCGTCGGCGCGCAGCTTTTCATAGAGGCCGAGCGCGTCCCAGCGCTTGATCCATTCAGGCTCTGCCTTGGGCAGGCCGGCGCGCATCGGGAACTCGGTTTTTGGCAGGAACAGCGTGTCGCGGTAGTCGCGGTCTGCGGTCGTATCGGTCATGGGGTCTGTCGTTCGGAAAATGGGGCAGCCAGGGGCGGCGGGGTTGGAAACGGGGGCAAACGAACTTTACCCGGCCACCGCTGAAGCAAGGCTTCAGCCGGCGGCCGGGCCGCTAATTCGTATGATTTTGCTTGCCTGAGCCTGTTCCATGACCGGGGCGGTTAGCATGACTGGCCCGGCCCTGTCACCCCTGCGGGCGCGGGCTCACCAGTCGTCATACCAGTAGTCATCATCGTCCAGATAGGTCCCCGCCTGCCAGATATAATCGGCCGCCTGGGGGGCGATGGAGAGGAGGTTGAGGAGGTTTTCCTTGATATTGCCCGCCGTGGCGCCCCGGTCGAGGATGACATAGCGCGTGATGCCCACGGTGGGCGTTTTGCCGTCAAAGCCGGCCGCCGAGTACCAGGCGGTCGTGGCGGGCCACATCAGGTTGACGTCGTTGATGCGCTCCAGCGTTTCTTCGCCGTCGGCGTCATAGCGCACCTGCATGTTGATCCCGAGGCAGCCATCGGCATATTCGGTCTCGCAGGCCGTGCCGATGACGTTGAAGATCAGGCCTTCGGCTGTTCTGGCGCGGACCGACACGGCGCCGTCATCGCCGGTGCTGATGATCGTATGGCCCTCTTCTGTCACCAGAGACCGGAGATCGGCCAGTTTCACCGATGTGAGGAGGCGGTTGTCATCGGCATGGGCGCAGAGCGCCGCGACCGACAGAATGGCCAGTGTTGTGAGTATTCTGCGCAATTTTTGTCCCCCGCCAAAGCATCAGCAGGCAGTGTTGCGCCATTTGCGGGCACTGTGAAGGGCAGCTGCAGGGCAAAATTACGGAATATTTATGGTGCGACGTCTCCATCCCGCCGCCCGGACAGCCCCTCTGATTGCCCGTTAGTTGGCCGTGCCAGGCGATGGCCCCCTGATGACCGGCTGCCCCATGCAGCTGTTCAAGGTATGATCGAAGTACACATGGCTGAGGGAAATGCCCACTTCCTGAGAGGCCCATTCTTCCTTCTTGCAGGCATAGAGGACGACCTTCGGGGTACGCAGTTGCCCGACGGCATTTCCCTCAACCTGATTGTGGGACACCAGCTGTGCTTCTCCGGGCTTGATAATACCATAGACGAGTTCGTTCTTGTACTCGAGGGCGGTACGTTCCGATTGAGAGCTGGCACTCCACCGCTGGCTGTAATCAGCCGGGCCGATCCCGTAAAAGACCGGTGTGGAGCAGGAGCTCGATACTTCGAAGGTATGTGTTCCCGCCGAATGGCGAAGATACTTCGACGAAATACAGCCTTTGTCGTTGGAGACCGGCACATGGACGCTTGAGGTGGCATACGGAACATTGTTCCGATCATAGCCACCTCCCTGCGACGAGGCGCGCGCGGGAACAGCTTGCCCACCCCCGGTCACACCCGGAGCAGGCTGGGGCGCCGGCGCCGTTGTGATCGCCAGCCCCGTCATGGCCTGCACCACCTGCTCGGTGTTGCCGCCAAGCGCGGCGATCAGGCCGCCCGTAACGAGTTTTCCAAAGGCTTCGTTTTCGGCTGCATCATTCCGCGCGCTCACTCCCGGCTGCGCGGCTTGCTGCTGGCGTTTCACATTGGCGAGATTGTCGACGGCCGTCTGGTCTCCTTGCGTCGCCGCCATCTGCCACCAATGAATAGCCTTCTGTGTGTCCTGGGGAGTGCCCCGCCCGTAATAATATAGAGCGCCCACTTCCCGTTGTGCGGCGGCATTTCCCTGCTCAGCCGCGGCGAGAAACCAGCGGGCGGCTTCGGTCAGGTCCACGGCAATGTTCTGTGCACCTTCAAAACCCTGACTGTAGAGGTTTCCAAGGGCCCATTGGGCATCAATATCGCCCTGCTGCGCCGACGCGCGGTACCAGCGCACAGCCTCCGCCCCGTTGCTGGAAATACCCAGCCCGTAGAGCAGCAAATCCCCGTAAACCCTTTGGGACACAGCGTGTCCGGCCTCTGCGGCGATCCCGAACCAATGCGCCGAGTCTTCGAACTCCTTGAGACTGAACATAATCGACGCGTAGGCGACCTGACCTTCCAGATTGCCCTGCTTAGCCGCCGCCAGGTACCAATGCTTCACTTCGCCGATATTCTGCTCGGCGCCGATACCGGACAAAAGGCGCTGGGCGAGATCCAGCTGCGCAGTCACATCGCCAGCTTCCGCGCGGGCCTTCACCTCTGTCAGCTCATCCGGTGCGGGGACAGTGACACCCTGCGTAGTAGCCTGTCGGATATTACCGCGAACCTTGTCACGAAAGGCGACGCCGGCCGTCAGATCGCAATTTTTCCAGAAAACGTCAGGTCCTATTTGACCGGAAGGCCATACAAAGTACCAGCAGCCATTGCGATAGAATTCAGGCATGGGATCGTCACGCCTCGTCATCGCACCGGAGTGATCATTGTACTCCATCCGGATAGCGTTTCCCTCCATAAGCCCATTCTGGAAAGTAACCTCCCACTCCGTCCTTTGTCTGTAAGGCGCAGCATTTAATGGATTGAAGCGCGAAGCATGTGTCAGCATGCCGGAGCCGTGGGCCAGGCCATTGCTGTTGCACCCCCCGCTCCAGGATAACTGCTTCTCCGTTTCGTACTTGTTCAAAATCGGATGGTATTCCGCATACACGATGAGGATGCAGTTGCTGGTCTGCACCGCCGCCCAGAGGCCGTCTTCACTCGTTGAAGTTACCGTCACCTGAGCTGAGGCTTTCGCCGGCAACACGACCAGGCAGGCTGCCGCGCCTGCCAGCAGCGCGCCCCCCCAGCGAGCAAACTTTTTACCGGCAATCGCCCCACCGCGCGCCATGATGTTCATCCCGAAATCTCTCCGCTGAAACGCGCTTGGAAGCTATGCATGCCACCCCGTGCAAGTATACGCATCATCAAAATTGATGATGTCCTGGCGCCTGATGCTTTCCGTATACGTTTGGCACTCTTGCGAAAGGCGTCGTTCTGGGCATCATTCTGGGCGATGATGCCCTGGCCATACCCGTCCAGTCTCGAAGCCCGTGTTGCGGCTGCCCGCAACGTGATTCTTGAGACTATTTCCGCCCCGGCGCGCTGGAACGCCGCGCTTGCGGCGTTCGCAGAGGCCTGCGGCGGGCGTAGCGGGCAGATCATTGCGTTGAACGGCCAAGGCGATGTGGTGCTGCATCGCCTGACCGAAACTCCAGAGGACTTCATCCGGGATGTCGAGGCGTTCGGCCTGACGGACGTGACCGCCAATCCCCGGCTGCGGATCGGGCGGGCCGCGCCTGTCATGGTGCCCCGCGCCGACCAGGACTTCGTCAGTCCTGAGGAACGCGCCCGTGCCCCGATCTATACGGAGATGTTCGAACCCCACGGCTTTGCCCACAATTGCCAGATCGTGCTGATGCGCGGCCCGGACATTCTGGTGCGCGCCTCTGTCAGCCGGACCACACGGCAGGGCGTCTTCGATCCGGCGGCCTTTCAGGCCTTCATGGCGCTCGCGCCGTATCTGCAAGCTGCCGTGAAGTCCCGCATCGCGCTTGGGCTCGCGCAGGTGCAATCCACCCTGGCGACGCTGGATGCGGTGAGCGCGGCGGCGTTTCTGCTGAGCGTTGACGGGCGGGTGATCGGCGCCTCGGCGCGGGCGGGCGGTATGGCCGAGCGCGGGGAAGGTCTTCGCATCAGCCGTGGACGGTTGAAACTGGCCGAAGCGGCCGCGCAGGAAGCGCTGGATACATGGTTACGGAGGCTGCCTTCCGGAAGGGCGGCACCCGTAGCGGTCGCCGTTGGCCCGTGCATTCTGGACCTCCAGCCCCTGCCTGTAGAGCGGAGCGGGCTGGGCACCGGACCAGCGGCGCTGGCGATCCTGCGAGAGGCCGCCACGGCCGACGAGCGTGAAGCAGTCCTGAGGATGCGATACGGACTAACGCAGGCCGAAGCGGCCATCGCCCGCGCCCTTTCCGGCGGCATGAGTGTCGAGATGATCGCCAGTATGCGGAAAGTTTCCCTACCGACGGTCAGATCGCAGCTGCAAGCAATCTATACAAAACTCGGCGTGCGCCGGCAGGCCCAGCTGGTGGCGCGACTGAAGGAAAGGCTCACCCCGCCCCTCTAGCGGCGGGCGGCGAGGATTTCCTTCGCCTTTGCGGCGTCCTTGTGCATCTGCTCGATCATGGCGTCCAGCGAGGGGAATTTCAGTTCCGGGCGCTGATAGGCGATGAGCTGGACCTCGACGCGCTGACCGTAGATCTCGCGGTTGAAGTCGAAGATGAAGGTTTCCAGCAGCGGGTCGCGCAGGCCGGTGGTGGGCGTGCGGCCGAAATTGGCGACGCCATCGCGCCACTCCGTTTCGCCCTCGATGCGCAGGCGAACGGCATAGACGCCCATTTTGGGATGGATCAGGTCTCCCAGCGCCATATTGGCGGTGGGGAAACCGAATGTACGGCCGTTTTTCTCGCCAGACTCAATGATGCCATCGGCGATCCAGGGGCCGCCGAGCAGCTCGGCCGCCAGCTCTGGTTCGCCCGACATCAGGGCCTGGCGGATGGCGGTGGAAGAGGCCTTGGCACCGAGGCCGGAGATTTCCTCAACGATGGTGACCCCAAAGCCGAGCGCGCGGCCAAGGCTGGCCAGGCGCTGGGCATCGCCCATCCGCCCGCGGCCGAAGCGGTAATCAAAGCCGACCGAGATGTGCGAGACACCGAGCCCCTCAACCAGCACCTGCCGGACGAAGGTTTCATCGCTCATGCCCGCCATTTCGCCATTGAAAGGCAGCTCGAACACATGGTCTGCGCCCGCCTCAATGATCAGATCGTTGCGGCGCTGGGGCCGCAGGATGCGGAAAGGCGGATCACCGGGGCGGAAATAGGCGCGCGGGGGCGGCTCGAAGGTTGCCACCGAAAATGCGCCATGCCCGGCGATGCGGGCGGCGTCCATCACGGCGCGGTGGCCGGCATGCAGGCCGTCAAAATTGCCGAGCGCGATGGACGTGCCCCGCGCCGTTTCCGGCAGCCCGCGATATCCGGCAAAAACAGGCATTACTTCTCCCGGCTGGGCGCGACCACGTCGGCTTCCCCGGTGATGACCCGCTTGCCCTCAACGATGCACTCGATCTTCAGGGTGACGCGATTGCCGCGGTCCTGCTTCTCGGCCACTTCGGCGCGCACGGTGACCGTGTCGCCGATATGCACCGGGCGTTTGAAGCGCATGGAAAGGCCCACGAAGATCGCGCCGGGGCCGGGCAGATTGTTGCCGAGGATGCCGGAGATGTAGCTTGCGGTGAGCGCGCCATGAGCGATGCGCTTGCCGAAGATCGTCTTGGCGGCGAATTCGTCCGACATGTGCAGCGGATTATAATCCCCCGACACTTCGGCGAAGCGCTGGATGTCATTCTCGGTGATCGTGTGCACGGTCTCGTGCGCCTGGCCGATCTGGAGGTCTTCGTATTTGTAACCGGTGAACTGTGTCATGCGGCCGGATTACTCCCTGATTCTGTGTCCTGAAGTGCGTTACACGGGGCCGGAGCCGCCGTCACCCCTGCTCGCCTGCAAGGCGCAGCGGGGCGCAAGTTTTGCTCACCATCTGAGCCCTGTCATGGCGTAAGTGGCCTCTTCACCATAATCGGCGAGCAGATCGGTGACTTCGGCCTGAAAATTCGCCCCATGCTGTTTGAGGCCGGTGCCGACATAGAGGCTGTCAAAGCCCTGGCTGCGGGCGCCGCGCACATCTGTGGCCGGGCTGTCGCCGATGCAGAGGATGTTCTTTGCCGGGGCGCCCATCGCGGCCACCCGTTCCAGTGCCAGCCTGTAGATCGGCGCATAGGGCTTGCCGGGATAGATCACCTGCCCGCCCAGATCTTCGTAAACGTCTGCCAGCGCGCCCGCGCACCAGTAGAGCTTGCCGCCCACGCGCACCTGCTTATCGGGGTTGGCACACAGCATCGGCAGGCCGCGCTCCACGCCTTCGCGCAGCTCGTCCCGGTAATCCCCCGGCTGGTCGTTCTGCATGTCGCGCAGGCCGATGCAGAGGAGGAGGTCTGCCTGGGCGCTGTCCTCGAAGGTGAGGTCGAGGCCTTCATAGAGGTGGCGGTCATGCTCCCAGCCTTCGTCTCCGCCGAGACGCCAGACGGTCTTGCCGGGGCGCTGGGAGAGTTCGTAGCGGGTGGCATCGCCGGAGGAGACGCAGGCGTCGAACGCTGCGGCGGGCACGCCGAGGGGCTCGAAATAGCGCACGACCTGGGCTTCCGGCACGGGGGCGTTGGTGATCAGGCAGACCCGGCCACCGCCGGCGCGGAACTTCACCAGCGCCTCGCACGCCTCGGGAAAGGCGGCGCGGCCATTATGGATCACGCCCCACACATCGCAGAGGATGGTGTCATAGCGGTCAGCGAGACCGGCAAGGCCGGGCGGGAAAAGCGGAGCTGTCATGGGGGAGCGAGCTAGGCCGGGTGGCCCTCCGGGTCAATTCCCGATGCCACAGGCGCTGGCGGGCAATGGGGTGAGCGCCCAGAGCGTCGCGGTGGGGATCGACACGGACTGAGGCAGGAAACACCCCCGCAGGCGCCAGCGGGCGCCGGGGCTGTCTTCGGTCATCAGGGCGGGATCATACTCGCAGCTGAAAAGGCTCGCGGGATTGGCGGCGGGCGTGCCGAGCTCGGCATTGACCAGCATGTGGTAGGAGCCGGTCGGCAGGGAGACGGCGCCCGCCTCCACCACCCCGAAATCGCACGTCCCGGCGAGGGCATATGTGCCGTCCGGCTGGCGGATCGAGGGGGTGAGCGGGGGCAGCAGGGTCAGGTCCAGCAACAGCGGTGTGCCTTCGGCGATGGGGTCGAGCACCGAAGGCGGCAGGCCCTCACTGGGGCCGTGCGGAAGGGTGGCGGTCAGCGCGACGAAAGAGGCGCCGGCAGCTGGCATGGGCGCGGCGAGCGCGGCAACCGGCGGCGGTGGGGGCGCCGCTTCAGGCGCATACACACAGGCGACGGCAACCGCCGGCAAGATGGCGGAAATAACGGCAAATACCCGGCGCATGGTGTCCCTCCGCATGGCGTGGAGCGGTCAGGGAGCACTCAAATCTGGGCAGAATCAAGCCCCCGCGCCGTGGCCGGGTCAGTGATAGTTCGAAAGACGCTCGATCAACTCACGCGGGGGCGCTGTGTCTTCCATCAGGGAGGACTTGATCGGACGGGGCGCGCTGAACACATGCCCCTGGCCGAAGGGAATTTCGTATTCCAGGATTTCAACCACGCTGGCCTCATCCTCGATCTTCTCGGCAATCAGCATGATGCCATAGCGTGAGAAGGCGGCGCCGACTTCATGGGCCGAGAGCTTGCGGTTGAGCGCGGTGGCCGGGCGCGGGCCGTGGGGATCGCGCAGCTGATCGATCAGCTGGCTGCCATTGACCTTCACGAAGCGCACACCCGCCGCCTGCAGGCGTGGCAGGTCGAGATCGAGCCCGGTCACATGGTCAATGGAGAAGCGGAAACCGAGCGCGGTCAGCTTGTCCATATTGGCGCGCATCGTGGGCGAGCGGTCCTCGAACCGGTCGGCGCGGATCTCGAAGATCACCGAGCCGGAGAGGTCGCGGTTCTCGGTCATGAAGGAGAGGAACATCGGGAAGAAGGTCGGGTCTTCCAGCGAGATGGACGAGATGTTGCAGAACACGCCGACGCGGCGGTCGCGCTCAGCCAGGCGCCGGACGATCTGCACGCAGCGGAACAGCATGAAATTGTCGATGACGCCCATCAGGTTTGCCCGGCGGGCGGCATCGAGGAAGTCAGCAGGCGTGATGTGGCTGCCATCGGGGCGTCGCAGGCGCGTGAAGCCTTCATAGAAGGTCACCCGGCGCTGGGGCAGCGACACGATGGGCTGAAGGTGGAGGTCCACCCGGCCGTCTTTGAGCGAATCGCGCACATCGCGCAGGGCGGCGTCTTCCACCGGCTGGACACGCGCCGCGACGGTGCTGTCGGACAAGCGCGTCTCGAAGCTGCGGGTCAGCTTGTCGATGAGGCCTTCGAGCTGGCGCATCTCGTTGACGAGCGCGTCGCGGCGCTCGGTCAGCTCGATCTTCAGCGTTTCTTCGATGGCTTCGGCGCGGGCATCGAGCACGTTCACGCGGCGGGACGTGTCAGTCACCTCACGTTCGACGGTTTCGATCCGGGCCTCGACCTTCTTCTCGGTGCGGCTGGTGCGGACCAGAACATGGATCTGGGTGAGGATGGCCGAGGTGACTGCTCCGCCCGCGATCGATAGCGGCAAGCCCACCGTGGTCAGCGAAAAGAGACCGTAACCGGCCCCCGCGCCCACCGCGAGATAAAGGAGGAACAAGAAAAAAGTCATCAGGTCAGCACCCGCAAACAGCCCATCAATCTTAAAATTAAGGCGAAAATGGTTAACGAATTGCTCGGAATTGTCCTGATTTGCCCCTCCCGGCAAGCGGCCCCTAAACCGTTGCAATTCAGCCACAAGCGGGCATTTCCTGATGTTCCGGCTACAGAAGGCGCGTGGACACAAGTGTTTTCAAAGGTTAACCAGGACGTGTTCCCAAGTGTGAGCGCCCCCGGTCCGCGGCCAATGCTGGCCGGAGCGGGGGCGATCTCGGGGGAGACGGGGGCCTTGCCCACAAGGCGAGGCCCCGTCGTTCCCCGCAACCGGCTCAATCCCTCAACCGATTCGCACTGTGTCAGGCTCGGGAACGATCTCGTTCTCGATATAGCCAAGCCTGTCGATCTCGATGCGTACACGGTCACCTGCCTTCAGCCATTTGGGCGGATCAAACCCTGCCCCGACTCCCGCCGGGGTTCCGGTGAAGATCACATCCCCAGGCTCCAGCGTAAAGGCCGCTGTCAGATGCGCAATCTGGGCGGCGATGTCATGGATCATCTCGCGCGGGCGTCCGGATTGGCGCAATTGCCCGTTCACGAAGCTGCGGATTTCGAGGTCTGAAATGTCGCCCAGCTCATCGGGCGTGACCAGCGCCGGGCCGAACGGGGCGTGGGTATCAAAGCCCTTGCCCATGATCATCGTCTGGCTGGCCTTCTGCCAGTCGCGCACCGAATAATCGCAACCGATACAGAAGCCTGCAACGATTTCCATCGCCCGGCTGGCGGGCACATGCCGGCCATGCTTGCCGATCACCACGACCAGTTCGCCCTCATAATCGAGCTGCGATGACACCTTCGGAAGGTGGACGGGTTCATAGGGGCCGTTGACGGCGGTGGCCTGCTTGTTGAACCATTTCTGCACCTCCGGTTTGGCTGTGGAAATGAAGCTCACGCTCTCGGCGGCATGGGCTGCATAATTCACACCTATCCCCAGAATTTTTCGAGGGCTGGGCACCGGCGCGAGCAGATGCACGACACTCAGCGCCAGCGGCGCGCCCTTCTCCCGTCCCTCCAGGGCATCGATGAAGCTGTCGCCTGCAACAGGCACAACAGTATCGCCTTCCAGATGCCCAAACCGCACATGCCCTTCGGCCGCAAATCGCACGAGGCGCATATCGTTACTCTCCTGTCACACTACTTCCCAAAGAACCTTGCGCGGTGTTCATCTCGCGTTGTGGACCGCTTTGGCAAGGGCTAGGGAGAGCCCGGAATAGAAGGGTAGACTTATGCAACTTGGCGTCCGCGCGCAGGAAAGTTCTCTGAGCGAAGTGTTTGCGCCGGGCGAGCGCCTGCGCATGCCCCATTACCAGCGCAGCTATTCCTGGGGTGACCGCGAAGCGCTCGACCTTCTGGGCGACCTCATCGACGCCATGGACGCCTCGATTGCCCACTTCATCGGCGCGCTCGTCTTCGTGAACGGCGATGAGGCCGGCCATCTGGAAATCGTGGATGGCCAGCAACGCCTCACAACCCTGACCATCCTTCTCTGCGTACTGCGCGACCTGGAAACCGATCCTGTTCGCGCCAAGGAACTGCACAAGCTGATCGCCGATGAAGACCGCCCGATGCTGGGCGAAAGCGCCAACTGGCGCATCGCGCTCAACTATGATGTCGGCGCCTTCTTCCGCGACACCATCCAGACGCCCGGCGCCACCGTAAAGCTCGACAACGAGCCCGGCGACAGCGAGAGCCAGCAGAAGATCATCGCCAATGCCGCCGCCTTCCACCGCGAGCTGCGCGACATGGCGCCCGAACGCCGCCGCGCGCTGGCGGATGTTGTCACCACCGGCTGCGCGCTGGTCCGTGTTGTTGTTGACAACAAGGATCAGGGCTTCAAGGTATTCCGTGTTCTGAACACACGCGGGAAGGAACCCGGCGCCCATGACATCATCAAGACCGAACTCTTCCAGCGCGCCAAATTCACCACGGCCGAGGCGAACGCCTATGCCGAACGCTGGGCAGAGCATGAGGCGATCCTCGGCGGGGGAGCGTTTGACGATCTGCTGCGCCAGATCCGCGTGATCCATGACCGCTCGCCCAAGGGCGACCTCTTTGCAGGTTTCCAGAAAGCGGTGCTCAACAAGATCGACCCGCGCAAATTCCTTGATGACATGTTGCCGAACTATGTGACCGCCTTCCGCGTCACCGAGAGCGGGCAAGACCCGACGGGCCTGGGCGCGCCGCAGGGTGTTCTCGACAGCATCAACCATCTGCGCGCGCTGGAGCACAAGACCTGGCGGGCGCCCGCCATCCAGTTCATCGTGGAGCGCGGCGTGACCGACCCGATGGCGGGCGAATTCTTCGCCAGCCTGGAGCGCACTTCCTACATCTCGCAGGTGATGGTGCAGGAGCGCGAAGCACGCAACAAGAAGCTCGCCCGCATCACCGACGCGATCCGCAATGACCGCGTGCTGTTCTCCAAGACCGGCCCGTTCTCGGTCACCCGCGACGAGGCCCGCAAGTTGCGCGACCGTCTGACCACGCGCTTTGGCACCTATGGCCAGCGCCGCGCCATCGCCTTGCGCCTGAACGCCGCCATCGAAGGCGGACGCACTATCCCCCCGGAATCCGACGCCACGGTCGAGCATGTCCTGCCGCGCAATCCGCCCGAGGACAGCCACTGGATGGTCACCTGGCCCGACCCGGTGAAACGCCGCGAACAGTGCGACACGATCGGCAATTTTGTTCTGCTTACGAACAAGGTGAACCAGCAGGCCGACCGGCTCGACTACCGCGCCAAGAAGGAAATCTATTTCAATGGCGGCGGCGGGCAGGAATTTGCCCTGACACGCGACCTTATGGAACAGGATGCCTGGACCTCCGATGTCGTGCGCCGCCGTACGGAGAAACTCGCCGACATTCTGATGCAGGCCTGGGGCATTGTGATCTGAGGCGGGCGCCTAATCGGTGACGCCCTTTTTCTGGATGCGCGCGTGGGTCTCGTTGACCTGCATCAGCGCGGCTGAGCCGTAATATTTGCTGTAATCCACGGTAAAGATGCCTGCCGCGATGGTGGGATCGGTTGCTACCCAGTCTTGCGCGGCCTCGATATCGGGCGTGTTGAGGATGAACAGGCCGCGCCGCCCATCCTCACCGCCGAGCGGCCCGGCAAGGACAAGCTTACCTTCTTCCGCCAGCTTGCCCATATTCGCGAAGTGGCCAGCGAATAGCGCCGCGCGTTCGTCCTTGTCGGTGATCACAGCGTCCTGCGGCCCGGTCTTCAGAATCGCCAGCACATAGGCGCGCATGCCATACTCATCGGCGCCAAGCTGCTCAGCCAGCGCAGCATCATATGTCTGGGGTGAAACGGCCTGCGGTTGAGGCGCGCCCGCGCTTGCGCAGGCACAGAGGGCCGCCAAAGACAGCGCGGCAAGGCCGGCGCGAAGTAAGCGTTGCATGATGATCCTCCCACACTTTGCGCCAGTCTGCGCCTTTCGGCGCCCGGCTGGCAAGCGGGAGAAAAACCAGCGCCGGAGCATTCCCCGGCGCTGGCAGAAGCAGAGATCAGAACCGCGCGCGGATGCCGCCGAAGACGGCCCGGCGCTCGACTGGATAGTAGATCGCTGAGGCAGATGTCGCCGTGATCGCGGCGGAAATGTCACCCGCCGCTTTCTCGTCTGCCAGGTTGCGGGCATCCAGGAAGAGATCGATCTTGTCGGTCGCCTTGTAGCTGCCTGTCACGCCGAGCAGGGTATACCCATCTGTGCGCGTGGTATTGGTATAGTCCGCCCACGCGCCTTCAGACACCCATTCGAGGTTTGGCGCCACCGTGAACCGATCCTGCGTGAAGCGCAGCTCCGCGCGGTAAACATGCTCAGGCACAACGGGCAGCGTATTGTCGCCATACTGGGCGTCGCCATCAAACCTGAAGTCCGAATACTGATAAACCTGACGCAGGCTGAGCCAGTCGGTGAACTCAAGTTCCAGACCCGCCTCGATGCCTCTGTGGAGTGTCTTGCCGGCATTGAAGGTGGAGGCCGGGATATCCGGGTTCACCGTGAATTGCAGCATCTCGCCGTCAATATCGGCCGAATAGAGCGACACGTCCCAGCTGGCGATGCCGGCCCGCCCGCGCGTGCCGATCTCTGCCGTCCAGGCGGTCTGCGCGTCCACCGGCACAAAGTTTGCGACCTGCGCCAATTCGCTGAAGCCGGGGAACTCTGCCGAGCGGCTATAGTTTGCATAGAGCTGAATATCAGGCGTCAGATCATAGAGCGCGCCAAACTTGGGCGAGAACTCGGAAAAATCTGCCGTTCCCAGAACATCTGTTGCCACGCCGTTATTGAGTTTCAGCTGCTGCTCGCGCCCGCCCTCGGCATAGATCGCCCCGGCAATCAGCGTCAGATCCGGCGTGACGGTATAGCGCCCTTCGGCATAGACATTCGCCGTCCAGGCTTCCTGATCGGCCTGGAATGTCTGCGCACCGCTGGCGCCATTGACGTTCACAAACCGCTTGGCGTCCGTCTCGCCCTCGCGGGCCTCGGCGCCCACCGTCAGCGCGACGGGGCCGCTTTCCCAGTCATAGCGCGTCCACACGCCCTTATCGAGCGAGCTGTAATCGAGCACCTGGAAGATCGGGTGGAACAGTTCCTTGTCATTGACCCAGACGCCAATGGCGAGATCACCCTCGCCCAGCGCAAGGCGCGTCTGATTCTGCATACGGACTGATTTGATGTCGCGGGCCTGATCGCCGACGAAGTTGCCCTTCTCCGGATTGTTCAGCGCGTCGCTCAGCGTCAGCGCGCCGGGCAGTTCCTGGTCGATATTGTTGAGGCTGAGATAGAAACGTGTCTCGACGCTGTCAGTCAGATCATACCCCACATTGCCATGGAAGCGCACCGAGTCGCGGCGCACATGGTTCCGGTCTCCGTTGGAAGTATCGGCGCTGACGGCGCCCCAGGCGTCCAGCTTGCCCCGCGCCATGCCCGCCGAGACGAGGCCGCGCCAGGTCTCGAAGCTGCCGACATCGGCGCGCACATAGACGCCCGGCGCCGTCTCGCCCGTCGGCGTCACGCCATTGACCGCCCCGCCCAGCGTGCCTGAGCCAAAGCGCAGGGCGTTGGCCCCGCGATAGACTTCCAGGTGATCAAAGAAGATCGGCTCAAGTTCCTGGAAGTCGCCATTGTCGTCAGCGAGATTGATCGGCGCGCCGTCCTGAAGCAGCGTCAGGCCGCGCATGTGAAAGCTCCGGCTGATACCCGAGCCGCGGATCGAGATGCGCACTTCCTGGCCATAGCGCGGCTGGGTGTAGACGCCCGGCGAGAAGGCGAGCGTGTCGCGCATCGAGACGAGAAAGCGGTCGGCATAGTCTTCATGGGTGATGACATCGGTGCCGCCCGGCGTTCTGGCGGCCTGCGCCCTGGCGGCGGCGGCGCGCTCATCGGAGGTGACGATGATCGTTTCCTCGATACGGGTGGCGTCTTCTGCGGGCGCCTCGTCCGCAAAGACGGGCAGCCCGGCCCCGAACGCAAGCGACAGGGCGGTGAGGCTCACGGCGGAGCCCAGTTTGATTCTGGTTTTCATGGAATTTGGATCTTCAGACAGAGAATGTCCGGGCCATTGCCCGGGATTGCCGCCCGCAAGGAGCAGCGCTCAGATCAGATGTCTGTCGGCTGGGGCGGGGCGCGCGCGCCCAGAGGCGGCCCGCGCGCGGTCTCCACAAAGTGCACCTCAAAGAAGGGCGCATCCTGCGACACCGGCTGCATCGCCGGCGGTCTGAGGGCGGCCATTTCCGGCACCGGAACAGGCTGGCCGAGCATACAGTCCCCGCAATCATGGGGCGGGTCGGTCTGGCTCTTTTTGCCTTCCTTCTCGGCGAGCAGCTTGGAGAGCGTCGCGCCGATGCTCACCGCGCCGGGGGCTTCGCCGGGCGTCGAGCAGTAATGGGCCACCAGCTCCGGCGCGCGCTGGGCGGCTGACGCCATCGCCCAGGGCATTACCGCCTGGATCAGCAGGGCCAGCATCGCCAGAAGGCGCGCAAGGGAGGGGATGGTGGGCCACGTCATCGCCGCGCGATCTATCATGCCGGCCCTATACGCAAAGTTGCGTAATCGCCGCAGAAGCGACCTGCCGACAATGCAGGCCCGGAAATTCCCTTACGGAACCCCTAGCGATTCTGACAGGTACGCCCTAGCGTGCGCCCGAAGAAACGCGAAGAAAACCCAGATAAAACCCAAAGAGGAGCGCCCCATGAGCCTATTCGATCTTTCCGGCAAAACCGCCATCATCACCGGCTCCTCGCGTGGCATCGGCCGCGCCATTGCTGAGGCGATGGCCGATCAGGGCGCCCGCGTCGTCATCTCCTCGCGCAAGCCTGGCCCGTGTGAAGAGGTCGCCGCCGAAATCAACCAGAAGCATGGCGACGGCACCGCCATCGCCATCCCCGCCAACATCTCTTCGAAGGAAGACCTCCAGGCGCTGGTGGACGAAACCAACAAGACCTTCGGCCAGATCGACATCGTCGTCTGCAACGCCGCATCCAATCCCTATTACGGGCCGATGTCGGGCATTTCCGATGATGCCTTCACCAAGATCCTTCAGAACAACATCATCTCCAATAACTGGCTGATCCAGATGGTTGCCCCGCAGATGCAGGCCCGCAAGGATGGCGCCGTCATCATCGTCTCCTCCATCGGCGGCCTGCGCGGCACGCCCGTCATCGGCGCCTACAACATCTCCAAGGCGGCCGACTTCCAGCTCGCCCGCAACCTCGCCACCGAGTTCGGGCCCGACAATATCCGCGTCAACTGCATCGCGCCGGGCCTCATCAAAACCGATTTCGCCAAGGCCCTCTGGGATAACCCGGAAACCCTGAAACGCTCGCTCGCCGGCACGCCGATGAAGCGCATCGGAGAGCCCGAAGAGATCGCCGGCGCGGCGGTCTATCTCGCCTCGAAGGCAGGCGCCTACATGACTGGCCAGACGCTGGTGGTCGACGGGGGCGCCACGGTTACCTGATGCATCTTGTCGATCCGCCGGAAAATCCTCCGGCCCCTGAGATCAGCTTTGAGGAGTTCCGCGCCGTGGACATCCGTATCGGGACGGTGCGTGCCGCCGCCCCGCTGGAAGGCGCGCGGAAACCCTCGCTCCGGCTGGTCATCGATTTCGGACCGGGCATCGGCGAAAAGAAAAGCTCTGCCCAGATTACAGCTCATTATGAGCCTGACGCGCTGATCGGCCGTCAGGTGGCGGCGGTGGTGAATTTCCCGCCCCGCCAGATCGGAAAATTCATGTCTGAAGTGCTCACCCTCGGCTTTGCCGACAGCGCAGGCGAGATCGTCCTCTTCTCGCCCGACCAGCCCGTCCCCAATGGCGCGAGGCTCGCATGAGCGCCGCCCGCACGCAAATGTCCGCCCAGCAGGAGGCGTTCTTCACGCGTCTGCGTTCAGGCGAATGGGAACTGCCGCCCGGCATCGCCAATCTCGGCATCCGCCCGCAGGACTGGCTGAAGGAAGTGTCCTACGGCCATGTCTATTATGAGTGGCCCAATGATGGCAGCCGCGACATCGGCCCGGACCGCGTGTTCGGCGGCTGGGTTGCCGGCCTCTCCGATCACATCGTCTCGATGACGATGGCGAGCGCGCTGGAAGAGGGCGAATGGTTCACCACCACCGAGCTGCAGACCCGCATCTTCCGCCCGGTGCCCAACGGCCTCATCACCATCAAGGGCACGCTGATCTCACGCGGGCGCACCTCCGGCTTCGTCGAGGCCGACTGGCGCGACGAAAAAGGCCGCCACCTCGTCCGCGTCTCCGCCGCCAAGGCCATCCGCACGATGGAAGAGTTGAATTTGAAGCGGTAAGCAGCAGCGCCGGCAACACAAACCACCGCTCATCCTGAGCGAAGTCGAAGGATGTGCCCCACAGCGCAACGCCCGCCCCGGCTCGTCCTTCGACTTCGCTCAGGATGAGCCGCCCGGCAGGTCAGTTCAAACCGGTGATCTGGAACTCTGGCTTAGTTGAGCGCGTTCTGGCAGCCTGCGCCTCAAAGGAGACCCTCCATGCTGAAGCCCCTCGCCGCCCTGGCTGCGCTTGCCGCCCTGTCTGCCCCCGCCGCCCTCGCCTGCAGCTGCCTGCCCTGTGACAGCCAGCCGCCGCTGCTGGACAGCGAATACATCAACGGCGCTTTCGTCGGCGAGCTGCTCTCGGTGCGCAAGCCCGCCTCGGGAAGCTTCCCGTCCGAGACCGAAGGTGGTTTCGAATACCCCGCCGAGCTGGTTTACCTCTTCAAGGTAACGCGCAGCCTGAAGGGCGATATGCCAAAATATGTCATGGTGCGGAGTGCTTCCAATTCGGCGGCTTGCGGTGTGACGTTCAGTTTTGAAGGCTTGAACGCCGTTGCCGTGTCAAGCAATGAAGCTGGAAGCTATCGTTCAAGCATGTGCTCCCAGATGTGCTGGGGCGCAGAGCCAAACCGGTCGCTCATCACCGAAGATACGATGCAGACCTGGGCCGACCCCTTCGCCGCCGAAGAGTGATCACCCTCCCGCAGGCGAGGCCTTGTTCAGACGCACTTCCAGTTCGTCCAACAGGTCGCGCACGCGCCGGGCGTTGACGCCAAGATCGGATAATCCCACGCGGCTGACCGAGCGCACATCAATCCGCACGCCGGCTTCATCGGGCCGTACACGGATCAGAATGTCATCCTTGAAGCCATACCAGAAGCTCGTCTGCGTCGCCTCGATCCGGCCTTCCTCCGGCTCAGCCAGAACGATGCTCCAGCCCTTGCCTTCCACAGCGGCCAGCGCGGCGGCATAGCCGTCTTCCACGCTTCCCGGCGCGATCAGCGGCGCCAGATAGGGATAAGGCGCGGCCTTGGGTGATTTCTGCTCGCCCGGCACAAATTCGGCCTCTTCCTGAACTTCAGACACAAGCCGCCCGCCAAGCCCAGGCCAGCGCGCATTGGCGCCTTCGGGAATCACAGGCGCGTCCTCAATCGCGTTCAGCGCGCCGGTGGCTTCCCGCTCAGTCAGCAGCGCGTCACTCGGCTGGATCGGGTCGGCCCAGTCTGTCTGAATGTCATGCAGCGGCGGCAGGCGTTCCGCCGTTCCGCCAAATGCGGCCACCCGGCCCAGCGCGAGACCGGAAATCAGCACCGCCGCGAAGGCCAGCATCGCCGCCTTCTTCCGCGGCGCCCGGATCAGCGCCACAATCAGCGCGGCCAACGAAACAACACCCGCCGCCGCGATCAGTATCGGCCCCCACTGGACCGTCATCACGCCGAGGCCAAACTGCCAGCTCCACGCGCCGAGCTTGGTGCCAATCGCGGCAATCGCAAACCACGCCACGGAAAACACAGACAGCCCGAGCGCAAAGCCTGCCAGCTTGCCACGCCATCCTGCAGACGGGCTGGCCGCTGCTGCATTCATCTCTGTTTCGCCAACCATTCAGCGTCTCCCGGTTTTTCGAGTAAATTAGTTCTTTCTGCGAAACCGGCAATGGGCGCACGTCAGGGATGGGCCGGCGGGAATCCATGCCGCCGATGCAGGACATCCAGGATCGCCATCGGCTCATTCACGAACCGCCGCCCCTGATACACAGCGACAGCCAGATCATCAGGCGCGTCATCGGCCAGCACCAGCACGGGAAGGGACTGGTTCTCCGCCCCGATCAGGGCAATCACATCTTCGCGAGGGCGCGCGAAGCCGATCCGCCGCACGTCGAGGTCCGGCCTGATTTCAGGGAAGGACGCCAGCACCCCCTCCATCAGCGCGCAATGCCAGCAATAGAAGTCCTGTTCCGGCAGGTCCGGGTCGTGAAACCCAGGCTTCAGCAGAAACAGGACATCTCTTTGCAAGGCGTGCCTCAGGCGGTTGGCAGTTTATAGTCCTTGAACGTCTCCCGCAGGGCGAGCTTGTTGATCTTGCCCGTCGCGCCCAGCGGAATGTTGTCCACGAACTGCACATCATCGGGCGTCCACCATTTGGCGATCTTGCCCTCGAGGCTTTTCAGGATTTCCTCCTTGGTCGGATTTTCTCCGGCCGCTGGCTGAACGATCAGCAGCGGGCGTTCATCCCATTTCGGGTGATAGATGCCAATCGCCGCAGCGTTCGCCACCTTCGGGTGGCCCACAGCGATATTCTCGATGTCGATGGAGGAAATCCATTCCCCGCCAGACTTGATCACATCCTTCGCGCGGTCGGTGATGGTCATCGTGCCGATCTCGTCGATGGTGGCAACGTCGCCGGTGTCAAACCAGCCATCCGCGTCCAGAACATGTCCGCCCGCGCCCTTGAAATAGCCTGCCGCAATCGCCGCGCCGCGCACCAGCAGGCGCCCGGATGTGGTGCCATCGCGCGGCAGTTCCACCCCGTCATCATCCACCAGGCGCAGCTCCACGCCAAAGGGCGGGCGTCCCTGTTTCAGCTTCTGCTTCATCCGCGCGTCCACCGGCGCATTCTCCAGATGCGGCGGCAGCGCGCCCAGCGTGCCCAGCGGCGAGGTCTCGGTCATGCCCCAGGCATGGACCACATCCACCTCATACTCTTCCTCAAACGCCCGCAGGATCTTCTCCGGGATCGCCGAGCCGCCGATCAGCACCTTCTTCAGGTAGGGCAATTTCAGATTGTTCTGCTGGAGATGCGTCAGCAGCATCAGCCAGACGGTCGGCACGGCCGCCGTGATCGACACTTTCTCTGTATCGAGAAGTTCATAGATCGAGGCCCCGTCCATCTGCGCGCCGGGCATCACCATATTGGCCCCCGTCGCCGGGCAGGACATCGCCAGCCCCCAGGCATTGGCATGGAACATCGGCACCACCGGCATCACCGAGTCCGAGGCGCCCATGCCCATCGCGTCCTTGCCCATGGTGACGAGCGTGTGCAGCACGTTCGAGCGGTGGGAATAGAGCACGCCCTTGGGGTTGCCCGTCGTGCCTGAGGTATAGCAGAGCCCACAGGCGGTATCTTCGGGAAAGTCGCCCCAGCGGACATTCTTCGAGCGCCCGTCAATCCAGATATCGAACGCAATCGCGCCGAGCGTATTCTCCGGCATCGTGTCGGCGCCGGCATAGATCACGAAGGTTTTGACCGTCTCCAGCTTGTCCTTGATCGCTTCCACGATCGGCAGGAAGGTCTTGTCGAAGATCAGGATCTTGTCTTCGGCATGGTTGGCGATCCAGGCGATCTGTTCAGGGTGCAGGCGTGGGTTGATGGTGTGCAGCACCGCGCCCATGCCCATCGCGCCATACCAGCTGGCCATATGCCGCTCGGAGTTCCAGCCCAGCGTCGCCACCCGGTCGCCAAGGCCAATGCCCTCATCCTTCAGCGCGGTCGAAACCTGCTTGGCCATGTCATACAGCTGCGAATAGGTGATGCGCGTGATATTGCCTTCCACGCGGCGGGTGATGATCTCGCGATCCCCGTTTTGCAGGCGCGCATGTTCGAGGATCTTGTCCACGGTCAGCGGCCAGTCCTGCATAATACCCTTCATGTAATTCTCCTCCGGAACGGTTCTTGTTGGTCCTGCCGCGTTGGGTTTGTCTTGTGATTTATCAACGCCCTGTCTATTCGGGCATTTGCGCTGACGCAAGGAAAGGACAAGCCCCATGACCCGACTTCTCTTATTGGCTGTCTCAGCTCTCGTCCTGGTTGCCTGTTCTGAAACCGTTGCAGACGCTCCGGCTGACAGCGCCAAAGCGCCCGCGCTGCCCGAAAGCTCTGCGCCGGCAGGTCCGGCCGCCGCGCTGACCTCCAGCCTGCCCGATCTGTTCGACTGCCTGCGTGAAACCGGCGGCGTCGTGGTCGCCGCCCATCGCGGCGGCTTTGCGCCCGGCTATCCGGAAAATTCGCTGGAAACGATGCAATACACCTTCGAGCGCGGCATCCGCGTGTTCGAGATCGATGTTGCTGAAAGCCGGGACGGCGTGCTGTTCCTCCATCATGACGACCGCTTCGGCCGCACCATCGAGGGCGAAGGCTATAACTCCGACACCGACTGGGCCGCCATCGCGGCCAAGCGCCTGAAAGATATCGACGGCAAGGTCACCGCCTTCCATCCCCCCAAACTCACTGACGTGCTGCTCTGGGCAAAGGAGACCGGCGCCATCGTCGAGCTGGACCGGAAAAAGACCACCTCCTTCGCCAATATCTGGGCCGCCGTGAAAGCCGCCGGCGCCGAGAACAACGTCATCATGATTTCCTATTCAGACGCTGAAGCCGCCGAAATCGCCCGCGTCGCCCCCACCGCCATGATGACCGCGTCCGCCCGCGGCAGCCGCGACATCGAAACCCTCGAAGCCCTCGGCGTCGACCGCACCAATGTCATCGCCTGGACCGGCACAAGAGAACCCGACCCGCCGGCCTTCGCGCGCCTGCTCCGGGAAGGCGTCGAACCGGCCTTCGGCACCCTCGGCCGCAAGGGCGAACGCCTCGACGACCAGTATTGGGCCGATGATGACGGCAGCGAATATCAGCGCCTTGTCGATGACGGGGTTGTCCTCATCGCCACCGACGAACCCTACCGCGTCGCCGACTGGCTTACCGCCGACGACGAAGGCTGGGCCGCCTGCGCCACGCGCTGATCTGAACCGTCCCGAAGCTGACCGCTCCGGGACCAGACCCTGAAGGCTGTTTGGAAGCTTTGACAAAAAACCGCCGGGACAAGGGCCCCGGCGGTTCATTCTGTAATCAAATGTTCAATCCGTCTCCGGACTAGTCGAGGATGGTCACTTCGACGCGGCGATTGATGGCCCGGCCAGCCGCGGTATCGTTTGAGGACAGCGGAATGCTTTCGCCATGACCGATGCTGTTGATCCGCGTGGCACTCACACCCGTCGAGACAAGATACGTGCCGACAGAGGCGGCCCGGCGCGCGGAGAGATCCTGATTATAGGCTTCAGCGCCCTGAGAATCAGTATGCCCGGCGATCTGGATGCGGGATTCAGGCTGTTTCGCCATGAAGGACGCAAGCGGGGCAAGGCGGCCCTGCGCGCCGCTGGTCAGCACGGCGGACCCTGACGCGAATTGCAGATCCCGCAGGATCAGCGTCACGCCGAGATCTGTCTTGGTTTGTTCGTAGTTTGCCAGTTCCGCCGACAAGACTGCCGAGCGGGCTTCAGCCGCGACACGCGCTGCCTCAGAGGAAACACTGTCAGCGACGGCGCCCGCAGCAACGGCATCCGAGCGGTCCGCCCGGTTTTCGGCAACGGTCGTGGCCGCTCTGGCTGTCGCCACTTCACGCATCCGCGCCTGGGATACGACTTCTGCACGTTCCGTGTTCAGAGCTTCGATACGTGCATTGGCTTCGCGTTGAAGGCCGCGCGTTTCGCCAAGCATGACATAGCCTTCGCCCATGCGGACTGTATGAATGTAGGCGTCCTCTTTGCCGCGCATATAATTATCGCGCGCTTCACCGATTGCGGTGTCGGCTTTCTCGATCGCGGAGCGCCCTGATTCCATCGTTGCCGGATTGGCCTTGGCTTTTTGCAGCGAGGCTTCGGCGGCGAGCAGTCTCGGGCTTGGATCAGGCGAGGAGGCGCAGGCGCCAAGCGAGAGTACGAGGGCTAGCGCAGCCAGGCCGGAAGTTTGTTTGAATGCGGATTTCATGGGGATGACTTTCTATGAATTCAGTTCGCGGCGCAGCGTGGCAATGCCTGTCTCGATTTCAGAAACAGTACGTTCGAGCGCGCGGAGTTTGATTTTTTCCTGGACGATTTCCGCCTGGAGCGAAGCCTCGGAGGAACGCCAGATGGATGCTTCCCGCTGTTTGGCTGCTTCGGCAGCGCGTGCTTCGCTAAGCCGGAGCTGTGCTTCCTGAAAGTTCGCCGGCGCGGCGGAAGAGGCGTCCGCCGTGTTCAATGCGGCGATCTGGGCTTCGGTGCGGATAAGTTCATCGCGCGCTGGATTTGCGAAAGCTACCGGCGCAGCAAGCAGGAGCGTGCCCATCAGGGCCGCTGCAACAATCTTTTTCATGGGAAATCTCCTCGGCCGCTCCAGGTAGGAGCACGGCGCCTCAATACGAAAACGCGCGCCTCCGGCAATGGTTCCCGGTCTTGTCGATATCTTTTGGAATGCCCGGTCAGAGGCCCTCTGGGAAGAGAAGGGATCCCACCAATCTGGTTGGCGTTTTGTTGGAGCTTCGTTGGAGTTTTTGCGGAAAACTCCAACGGCGCAGCAAGCCGATAGCGCCCCCACCCCAACCCTCCCCATAGTCATGGGGAGGGGGCACCTCGCCCTCCGTGAAAACGCAAGCTCTCCCCAACCACAACAGGTCCCCTCCCCACGGATGTGGGGAGGGATAGGGTGGGGGCGCTCTCCGCAATCACACCCCCACCGGCCGCGCCCCCGCGCGTTCCGGCCAAAGCTGCTAGCCCCTCGCCCGCTTGACCACAAACCAGAGCCAGACCAGCAGCAGCGGCGACCCCAGCTCGATATACATCCCCGAGATCTGGAATTCCGCGCCCGGCCCCACCGCCATCTGCGAAATCAGCCGCCCGATACCGCCGATGAACAGCGCCGCGCAGATGATCGCGGCAATGCGGAAATGCTTCTCGATCTCGGGAATGATGCTCCAGAGCAGCAGCGTGACCACCACATACATCCCCGAAAGATAGCGGAACTGATTGTCGACCGCCGCCGCCACGCTTCCCTCCGGATCAAGCCCGGCCGCGCCGTTTGCCATGCCCAGCACGGCAAAGGTCAGCGGGATGAGCGAGAAGAGTCCCAGAACAATCTGCAAGCCCAGTTTCATATGCGGTTCCCCCAATTTTCGAGATGCGTTTTGTCATGTGTGATGCCATATTCTTCACCACTCCGTCCCGCTTGGCAATTCTTGACCTTTTGCCCGGGCGGGAATATCTGACGGGAAGGGTTTCAGGGACGCCCGCCGCTCGCAGGGCTTCGGCCTCAAGGTGAAGATCCCCGGCGCCGCTTGGCGCCTTCAAAGACAGCAGATGAGAAACCTTCTCCCTGCCGGTCCTGCAGCAAAGCGAGCCCTGCTTCATTGAGACTGGCTGGACCGTAAGGAGTTTTTTCTGATGTCTCCCCAGATTACCAATCGCGAGCAGGCCAAGGCCCGCGCCCGCGCGTTACGCGCCGCGCTTTCCGGCGCCGGCACGCCCATCTCCCATGCGCAAGCCCTCGAACGGGTTGCCCATGAACTCGGTTACCGGGACTGGAACACCGCGTCGGCGCGCCTCTCGAACGAACCGGACATTCCCCTCCAGGTCGGCGATCTGGTCGCCGGGCGCTATCTCAAACAGCCCTTCACGGGGCGCGTTCTGGCGGTGAAGGAACTCTTCGGCGGGGCGGCATTCGAGGTGACGATCCATTTCGACGCGCCTGTCGATGTGGTCGAATTCGACAGCTTCTCGAACCTGCGCACCCGGGTAACCGTTACGGTCTCGGCGTCCGGCATCTCGCAGGCCCGCACCAGCGACGGGGCGCCCCATATGATGCTGGAGCGCACCGGGGCCGGGATCATCTGACGCAAAAGGGCGGCGGCTTACGGGTAAAGCCGCACCGTCGCCCAGCCGCCATCGGCCTTGCGGTAAAAGCGCAGCCGGTCATGCATCCGGAAGGACTGGTCCTGCCAGAACTCGATCTCGCTGGGCGCCAGGCGAAAGCCGCCCCAATGGGGAGGACGCGGGATGTCCTTGTCATCGCCATAGATCGAGGAAATCTCGGCCACCCGCTGCTCGAACACGGCCCGGTCGGCCAGGGGACGGGACTGGTCGGAGGCAATCGCGCTGATCCGGCTCTGGGCCGCGCGGCTGGCGAAATAGGCGTCGGCTTCCGCCGCACTCACCGGGGTCACCCCGCCGCGCACCCGCACCTGCCGGCGCTGGCTCTTCCAGTGGAAGCAGAGCGCGGCGACAGGATTTGCCGTCAGCTGCACGCCTTTGACGCTCTCCAGATTGGTGAAGAAGGTGAAGCCGTCGGCATCGACGCCCTTCAGCAGCACGATCCGCACATCCGGGCGGCCCTCGGCATCTACGGTCGCCAGTGACATGGCATTGGAATCATTGGGCTCGGACGCGCGTGCCTGCGCCATCCAGTCCTGGAAGAGGCCGATGGGGTTATCGGTCTCCGGCACCAGCGGGCGATCCCCCTCGGCGGCATAGTCAGCCGCGCTCGGGGTCGGGGGGATTACAGAAGACGTCATGGGCAGGCCCACCTTTTCGCGGTTTGTAAGGCAGTGTTTTTCATATAGGACGGGGCCCGCAGCCGCGAGAGGATAGCCTGTCACATGTCGCACAATACATTTGGCCACCTGTTCCGCGTCACCAGCTGGGGGGAAAGCCATGGGCCCGCGCTTGGTTGCGTGATTGATGGGTGCCCGCCCGGCCTGCCGCTCGACGCCCCGTTCATCCAGCAATTCCTGGACAAACGCCGGCCGGGAACCTCCCGCTTCGTGACGCAGCGCCAGGAGGCTGATGCGGTGAAAATCCTCTCCGGCGTCTTCGAGGACGACCGCACCGGTGGCCCCGTAACCACTGGCACGCCGATCTCGCTGATGATCGAGAATACCGACCAGCGCTCGAAAGATTACCGAGAGATCCGCGACCGCTACCGGCCCGGCCATGCCGATTATGCCTATGACCAGAAATATGGCGTGCGCGACTATCGCGGCGGTGGGCGCTCCTCAGCGCGCGAGACGGCGGCCCGTGTGGCAGCCGGAGCCGTGGCGCGGCGCGTGCTGGGGGATGGGATCGTCATTCGCGGCGCGGTCGTCCAGATCGGCCCGCACATGATCGACCCGGAAAGCTGGGACTGGGCGGAAACCCAGAACAATCCCTTCTGGTGCCCGGATGCTGCCATGGCGGCGCAATGGGAAGAGTATCTCGACAGCGTGCGCAAATCCGGCAGTTCCACCGGCGCCATCGTTCAGGTCGAAGCGAGCGGCGTGCCGGCGGGATGGGGCGCGCCGGTCTATGGCAAGCTCGACGCTGAACTTGCCGGCGCGATGATGAGCATCAATGCGGCCAAGGGCGTCGAGATCGGCGCCGGCTTTGCCGCCGCCGCGATGAGCGGGGAAGAAAACGCCGACGAGATGCGCGCAGGCAATGGCACGCCGCGCTTCCTCGCCAACAATAATGGCGGCGTTGCCGGCGGGATTTCCACAGGCCAGGATGTGGTTGTCCGCATCGCGATAAAGCCGACCTCATCCATCCTGAACGAGGTGAAATCCATCACCCGCGATGGCGAGGAAGTGGACGTGCGCACCATCGGCCGCCATGATCCGTGCGTCGGCATCCGCGCCGTGCCGGTGGCCGAAGCGATGCTCGCCTGCGTGCTGGCAGACGCCAAACTGCGCCACCGGGGTCAGACGGGGCGCTAACACACAAATAGTCAGCCTAAAGACAAAAACCCCGGCGCGTTCTGCACCGGGGTTTTTCAATTCAGCAAAGCAGGGGAAGCTTAGAAGCGAACCACTGCGCCAATCGAGATCACGTCGGCATCATTGTCGTCGCCATCATATTTCGTGAAGTCGCTGCGGATGCCGAAGCGTTCGGTGACGAAGAACTTCGCGCCGACGCCGTAAGCAACGCCGTCGAAATCAGCCGAAGCCGATCCGACGCCCGGAACGCTGGCGCTCAGTTCGGAAGTGGCATAGCCAACCCGGCCGAACATGTGGAAACGTTCAGAGATCGGAGCACGCACGACGCCGAAAGCGCCGATGGAGTGGTCGAGTTCGACCTTGCCCAGACCAACATCATCGTCTTTTACACCAATGGATGCCTCACCTTCGACACCCAGGTGGCGGGTGAAGAAGTAAGAGCCGCGGCCCGTGATTGCGCCGAGATCGGCAGAGCCGATATCAACGTTCGAATAGGCGCCGCTCAGTTCGATATCACCCTGAGCAAAAGCCGCCGGGGCGGCCGTGAGGGCAATGGCGAGGGAAGCAAGTGCGATTTTCATTATACGCTATCTCCAGTAACTGCGCTGAGCGCATCGGGGAAATAGCAATTAAAAATCCGTATGCCACCTTTCCATACAGTTATGTGACAGGAAATACATCGTAGTGTGTCTAAAAAAACACGATTAATTACAGCTGTTTAATGTTAAGAATTTCCACAGAGTTCTGCACACAAACAAAAAACCCCAGCGCTCTCGCGCTGGGGAAGTGTTTGGGAGGAAATTGCTGACTAAATCGATCAGAAGCGCATTACGCCGCCGATAGAGACAACGTCTGCATCATTACGATCACCTTCATGCTTGGTGAAGTCGCCGCGGATGCCGAAGCGCTCACTGGCATTGAACTTGGCGCCAACACCATAGGCGACGCCCTTGATGTCAGAAGCAGCCGCGTTCAATGCGGCATTGTTGGTGCTCAGCTCAGTTGCCGAATAGCCCAGACGGCCGAACAGGCTGAGGCGTTCGGAAACCGGAGCCTGCATGACGCCATACGCGCCAAGCGAATGGTCGAGCTCAACCGTACCGACGCCGAAATCATCGTCTTTCACGCCGACAGACGCTTCGCCTTCAACACCGAAATTCTTGTTGAGGAAATAGGTGCCACGGGCTGTCAGGGCACCAACTTCTGCCGGACCAACATCAAAGTTCGAATAGCCACCGCTGATTTCCACATCGCCCTGGGCGAAGGCTGCGGGGCTGGCTGCGAGGATCGCTGCAAGGGACACGAGTGCAAGTTTCATGGTCTACTTTCTCCTTATTGGTGCGCCCGGCTTTTCTGGCTGGGCGCACGGTGGAAATAGACACGAAATCTCCGTGTGCCACCTTTCCATACAGTCATGTGAGAGCATTGAAGACGGACTGTGTCTAAAAAAACACGATAACTTACTGACGCTTAATATAGGTGTCAGAGATGTGACTTCCGCCAGGCTGTTACCTTCGTAAGGAAGGCAAGTTTGCCACATTCCTTAACAAAGCCCGCCTGCATGAGCGCCTCATCCAGGCCCCATGCGAGATAGTCTCTGTAATAGGGCTCATGAAAACCGTGCGGGAAATATTCGAGCAGGCCATCAAGAGGCGCGCGATCAGAAAACTGCAAGCTGTCAGCCAGAATAAACAGGCCCCCAGGTTTCAGCACACGGAATATCTCGGCCAGCACCAGCGGGCGCACATGTGGGGGCAATTCATGAAACAGGAAGATGGAGACAGCGATATCGAAACTGCCATTTTCCACAGGTATGGCCTCTGCCATATCCTGGATAATGTCTGCCTGCCGCCACCGCGCAAGGCGCGCGCGGGCCGCCTCTGTATAAGAGGGAGAGAGATCAAGCCCCGTCACTTTCAGACGGGGCCAGATATCCAGCACCCTCTCCAGAAATCGGCCATTGCCGCAGGCGACATCCATGAGGCTTATCTGTCTCTGGTCGCGGCCTTTCAATTCCTTCGCAATCTCGGCAAGAGCCGCCCGGCGCATGGCGTCTGCCGTACCGGAAAACAGCGCTTCGACCTGCGTATCGTAAAGCTGCGCGCTCTCATCGGTGAACCAGCCGCCGGTCTGGTAATGGAAGTTCTGGAGGTAATAATCCGGATAGCGGTTGGCGTTTCGCTTAAGGAAATTGCCTTCTTCCTCCAGGGCTCTTTGGAGTTCCTTGCCGTCTCTGGACAGGCGCCTCTGGTCGACAGCTTTGACATCCTCCTGGAAGGCGCGAGCCGCCTTGAGCGCGCCGGGTAGGCGGGTCAGCTGTAGGTCCTGCGGGGGCGGATACAGCCCCGTTTCGATATTGGCCCGATCCTGCATGAACAGTTCAAAATAGGCCCGGCGCAGCTCGGCCATGTCAGGTTTGCCGCGGCTTGGCTGGAAAGCTGGTTCGCCGGGCCGGTTAAAGCCTTCGGCGCGGGCACGGGCGGCCTGCATCTGGGCGGTATACCAGGCAGAGCGCAGCCCTTGCCCGGCGGCATACCGGGCACGCGCGGCTGTCCTAGCGGCTGTCTTCTGCCATCCCATAAGCGGAATATGTGCCTGCCTGCCCTGCCCGTCCAGCCATGTTACGCCTTCAGGTTCCATTCAGCTTGCACAGGCAAGGATAATCTCAACACTGGCGGCCTCAGGCCCCGATACAAGGAGTGTGGTGATGATGAAAATGGCCATTCTCGCCTGCGGCGTCAGCCTCCTGGCTATTTCCGTGCCGGGTGAGGCCCACGCCCAGTATGGCTACGGATATGATCCATATCCGGCGCCCGCCCGCAATGTGCAGTGCGAGCGGCAGAAATCCTCCGACGGAACCACAGGTGCGATCATGGGTGCCGTGGTTGGCGGGCTGATCGGCGGCGCCATCGGCAACAACATTGATAATGACCGCTATTATACAGAATATCGCCGCCGCGGCCCGCCCCGCACCTATAAGGAAAGCCGGTCGAATTCCGGTCAGGTGGCTGTCGGCGCAACACTGGGCGCCCTTGTTGGCGGCATGGCCGGCAGCGATATCGGCAAGAAATCGGGCGGCGATTGCCAGGTCGCCTATGCGCCGGTCAGTGGCTATTCCTCGGTGCCCTATGGCTCGATCCCGCAGACGACGCACGGGCTCTATGGCGGAGCCGAAGTGATGCGCGGAGCGCCTAATTCCTATCCCCAGCCTGCGCCACAGCAATATCCCGCTTCAAGCTATCCGTCTTATCCAGCACCGGCCCCAGCGCCCGCTTACCCGCCCGCGCCGAGCTATCAGTATGGCGGCGGTCAACCGGCCGCATCTGGTCCCGATTGCCGCGTCATCCACCGCGAAACGCAGATGCCCGATGGCCAGGTGATGCGTGATCCGGTCACAGCCTGCTGGAATGATCGCACCCGCCAGTGGCAGATTCAGGATGGCTGGCAGAATGAAGAGCTTTACGGCTACTGAGACAGGCTGACGCGCGACGACGATTGGTGTTGCCCGCGCCTGCGCGCTGATGTTCACTCCGGCAAAATGCGGATCTGAACGGAGTTTTCCCATGCGCGTGTCTCTTATCTCTACTGCGGCGCTTGCGGCGCTGCTGCTAGCAGCCTGCGCCCCGGCGGCCGAAGCGCCCGCCGGTGACATCTCCGTAGAGCCTGCCGCAGCCCCCCTTTCAGATGATCATGCCGGCATGCATGGCGACGATATGGGCGCGCAGGCGGATGCGCCGGTTGACCGGGGCGTGATCACGGGATCGCTGGCCCTGTTGGAGGGCAACATTCTTGTGCCACCTGCCGGACGCGACGTGACGGCAGGTTTTGGCACCTTTGCAGCGGGCCCCCGATCAGTCACGATCATCGCAGCCGAAGCGCCTTTTGCGCAGGCAGTCGAACTGCACACCCATGAGATGAGCGATGACGGCAAGATGGCGATGCGGAAGGTTGAGTCCTTCGCTGTGCCGGCCAATGGCGACCATTCTCTCGTTCGTGGCGGCGACCATATGATGTTCTTCGGCGTTGATCCCGACAGCCTGGCACCGGGTTCAGCGGTGACGGTTATGGTCCGTGCACAGTTTGAGGATGGGACGACCGAAGAGATCGAAGTACCGTTTACAGTTGCTGCGCGGGATTAGTCAGCGACGCTTTGCGGCAAACAGGTATTCGCGGTTTCCGTCCCCGCCCTCTATCGGGCTGGGGATGGGGGCCTGCGCGATCCAGCCGCAGTCTGACAGGAAGTCGGGGAAGGCGCTGAGCGCGCGCGCAACGGCCTCCTGATCGGTTACGATGCCACCTTTGCCGACGTTTTCAGGGCCAACTTCAAACTGGGGCTTGAAGAGGGCAATGAGCACGCCGTCCGGAGTGGCGAGCGAGAGCGGCACGGGGAGCACCTTGTGCAGGGATACAAAGCTCAGATCACAGACGATGATCTCAGGCGGCGCCCTGAGGTGGGCACTTGAAAGGTCGCGGGCATTGAGCCCCTCATAGGCCGAGACGCGGGCGTCAGCGGCAATCCTCGGATGGAGCTGGCCGTGGCCGACATCAATGGCGGTGACATGGGCCGCGCCTTTCTGGAGCAGGACATCCGTGAAGCCGCCCGTTGACGCGCCCAGATCAAGGCAGATCTTTCCGGCAACCTCTATGGCGAAGACCTCAAGGGCATGGGCCAGCTTCAGCCCGCCGCGGGAGACATAAGGATGGGCCGCTTCAGCCTCGATGAGGGCGGTGCGGGCAATCATCTCTGACGGCTTGCCGATCACCTGTCCGCCCGCCTTCACGCGCCCGGCAGCGATCGCGGCCTGCGCGCTGGCGCGGCTTTCAAAATGGCCGAGCGCCACAAGCATCTTGTCGGCGCGGTCCCGCTCTGGCGGCTCAGGATGGGGCATCGGTCGGGGCTCATGGAATTACAGGCGCTGCATACCCCTTAGACCGAGGCGCATTGCCAGTGCCAGCGCCGTATTCACCCGGGGCTTGCGTCCGCGCGCAGCGCCCGCCACGATACACGCGCCGTTTGTACCTGATGGCACCAAAACTGGAGAGAAACGCCGATGCCACGATTGACCCGCCGTGCCGCCCTTGCGGGGGGCGCAGCTACCATCGCCCTCGCCGCCTGCAATCCGAAGGCATCTGCTCCGGCTCCGGACGCGGACCTGGCACCCGCGCCAGCCGGCCTTCGGGATGGCATCGCCATCGCAGCCGCCATCGCATCGGGCGAAACCACGGCGCTGGTGGAAGTGGAAGCGGCCATTGCGCGCGCGCGGGCGGTCGAGGGCCAGATCAACGGGATCGTCACAGAGACATTTGAACTCGCCCGTTCCGACGCCGGCGGGGTCCTTTCAGGCCCGTTCGCAGGCGTTCCAAGCTTCATCAAGGATCTGATCGACTGGCGCGGCGCCCCCACACTGAAGGGAAGCCGCGGCCTGGAGGGCCATGTGGCCACCGCTGACAATGTGTTTGCCGCAAGGTGGCGCGGCGCAGGGATCGTCTCGCTCGGCAAGTCAGCCACGCCCGAAGCCGGGCTCATCTCCTCCACCGAGCCTTTGTCCAACGGCCCGACACGCAATCCGTGGGACACCAGCCGCATACCGGGTGGCTCGTCGGGCGGCGCGGCGGCGCTGGTGGCAGCCCGCGTGGTGCCCTTTGCCCATGCCAGCGATGGCGGCGGATCGATCCGCATTCCGGCCTCGACCTGCGGGGTTTTTGGCATGAAGCCCTCGCGCGACCGGTTGCCTTACAGCGAGCCGGGCGCGATCCCGCCGCCGGTGCAGATTTCCGTGAACCATGCCGTGACGATCAGCGTGCGCGACTCCATCGCGCTGTTCCGCGCCGCTGAAACCCGCGAAAGCGGCTATCCGGCGCTGGGAGAGATTCAGCCACTGACACGGCGCCTGCGGATCGGCTTTGCGCCCGAGCCGATTGGTGGAACATCGCTTCACCCAGATACGCGCGCTGCCATCGAAGACGTGGCGCAGCTCTGCCGGGATCTCGGCCATACCGTGATCGACTACACAATTCCGATGGACGGACCGAAATTCACCGACGCCTTCATCATGTACTGGGCCGCCGGCGCGGGCGATTTCGCCCGTCAGGTCAGTGCCTATTCCGGCAAGCCAGTCAGCCCGGAGATCGTGGAGCCCTGGACACTCGGGCTTGGCAACATGGCTGCCTCGCGCATGTCAGAACTGCCGGGGATCGTCGGACATCTTCTCGGCTTCGAGCAGGTGTATCATAGCTTCTTCGACGATCTGGACATCCTGTTGACCCCGGTGACGGGTAGCCCGGCGGTGCCGATCGGGGAGCAGGCCCCTGACGGGGATTTCGACGCGGTGATGGAGAGCGTGCTGAACTTTGTGGCCTATACCTCGCCGATGAACGTCGCCGGGGCCGCCTCAATGAGTGTTCCGCTGACCTGGTCGCCATCGGGACTGCCCATCGGGGCCATGTTCTCCGGCCGGCGGGGCGATGACGCGCTTCTGTTCGAGCTGGCCCTGGAACTGGAGGCCGCCCGCCCCTGGGCAAACCGGAAACCTCCACTTTCTGCCCTGTAATATTCGCAAGAATTAATCAGGCAGATCAAGCAATTAACCAAAGTGTTCCGGTCCTTTGCGGGCTGGAAACGCCTTGCGTGCTAGAAATCTTTTAGCACAAACCCTGACTCTTGCGTCAGGATACCCTATTTTACGACCGCCCCTCCCAGGAAAGATCCCTCCCGTGAACCGTTCCGTCCTGATCGCAGCCATTATTCTGGCGGTTATTCTCGCCTACTTTGGAGTCCGCAGCGTGATGCGCGGCAGCATCAGCACCGGCCAGCCGGTCGCAGAGGCCTCAACCCGTTCCGAGGTGCCCCAGGCCCTGGTTACCGAAGCCCAAAGCCAGCTTCACACAATCCGTATTGCCGCCAAGGGCCGCACCGCGCCCGACAAATCCGTGACACTCAAATCGGGTACCTCTGGTACCGTGGTTTCAACCCCGGTCCGTGAGGGAACATTTGTGAAGGCAGGCACCCTGCTTTGCGGGCTGGAAGTTGAAGCCCGCAGCGCGCGCGTGAAAGAAGCTGAAGCGGGCCGCGATTCGGCAAAGGTGGAATATGAAGCCGCCGTCAGGCTCGCCGAAAAGGGCCTGACACCCGCCAACCGTGAGGCGTCGGCCAAGGCCACCCTTGACGCAGCCGAGGCGGCCGTGAACTCGGCGAAGGTGGAATTGGGGCGCACCCAGATCCGCGCACCCTTTGACGGCGTATTCGAGCGCCGCATGGCAGAGGCAGGCGACTATCTTTCCCCCGGTGGGGCGTGCGGCCTGCTGGTTGATCTCGACCCGGTCATTGTTGTCGCTGAAGTCACAGAAGCGCAGGCAGGCCTCCTCCAGAAGGACATGACAGCGGACGTACTGCTCGCGGACGGGCGGACATTCCCCGCCAAACTGCGCTTCGTGGCGCGTACCGCTAACGAACAGACCCGCACCTTCCTGATTGAAGCCGAACTTGAAACCGGCGACGCCCTTGTGGCTGCCGGCGTCACCGCCTCCATGACCATTCCTGCCGGCGACGTGCAGGCGATCCTGATCAAGCCTTCACTGCTGACCCTGTCTGACAGCGGCCGGCTCGGCGTGCGCCATGTCGTGGACGGCAATGTCGTCGCCTTTGCGCCAGTCAATGTGATCGACGAGACACCACAAGGCGTCTGGGTCACCGGGTTGCCCGAGCGTATCCTTCTGATTTCGATGGGCCAGGACTATCTGAATGATGGCGTGACCATCAAACCCGTTCCTGACGAGGGAGCCCGTCCATGACAGGCATCGTCGACTGGGCAATCGGCCGGACCCGGATGATCCTCACCATCCTGGTCTGCGTGCTGTTTGCTGGCACGGCCACCTACATAAATATGCCCAAGGAAGCGGACCCGGATATTCCGATCCCCTTCGTGGCGATCACCGTTCCGCTGGCCGGTGTTACGCCGGAAGATGCCGAACGGCTTCTGGTTCGCCCGATCGAGCAGGAAATCCAGTCCCTGGAGGGCCTGAAGACGTTCAATTCCTACGGCACCGAAGGCGCCGCCCAGCTTGTCCTCGAATTCGAGATCGACGCCGATATCAATCAGGCCGTTCTGGACGTCAAAGACAAGGTGGATATGGCAAAACGCTATTTCCCCGATGACGCGCGCGAGCCGATTGTCACCGAGTTCAATGCTGCGCAATTCCCTGTTCTGGTCGTCAACATTTATGGAGATGCCCCTGAGCGCGGCCTGGCGCGCATCGCTGACGGCCTGAAAGACCGGCTGGAAAGCGACGGTACCATTCTTGAGGCCCGCATTCTGGGCAAGCGGGAAGAGTTACTGGAGATCGTCGTCGATCCGGTGAAACTGGAAACCTACAATATCTCCTATCAGGAGATCATGTCGGTGGTTTCCGCCAACAACCGTCTGGTGGCCGCCGGCTCCATCGAAACCGGCCAGGGCAGCTTTGCCGTCAAGGTTCCCGGCATCATCCGCACCGCCGGCGACGCGCTGGCACTGCCAGTCAAGCAGACAGAAAACGCCGTCATCACTCTGGGGGACGTGGCAGAGGTGCGCCGTACCTTCAAAGACCCGACGGGCTTTGCGACGTTCAATGGCGAGAGCGCCCTTCTGATCGAAGTGGTCAAGCGCAGCGGCGCCAATATTCTCGACACGGCAAACTTCGTGCGCGACGCTATTGCCATCGAGCGGGAAAGCTGGCCGCCGACCGTTGAGGCAATTGTCACTTCCGATACGTCCGAGATGATCGGCACGCAGCTCGGCCAGCTGCAAAGCTCGATCATGACCGCCGTATTGCTCGTCATGATCATTGTGGTGGCCGCGCTGGGTGTGCGCTCTGCGGCGCTGGTGGGTATCTCGATCCCGGCAACATTCCTGATGGCCTTCATATTCCTGGGCGCCTTCGGCTTTACCATCAACATGATGGTGATGTTCGGCCTCGTGATCGCGGTCGGTATGCTGGTGGATGGTGGCATCATCGTCACCGAATACGCCGACCGTAAAATGGCGGAGGGGCAAGAACGCCGCGAAGCTTATGCGATGGCCGGCAAGCGCATGTTCTGGCCGGTCGTCAGCTCTGCATTGACCACCCTGGCTGCATTCGTTCCGTTCCTTTTCTGGAACTCCATGCCTGGCAAGTTCATGGCATATCTGCCGATTACGCTGATCTTCGTCCTGACCGCGTCGTTGATCTCTGCCCTGATCTTCCTGCCCGTCATGGGCGCCACGTTTGGCGCCCGGCCCGGCGGCAAGGATGAAGACCTGGCGGCGCTCGCTGCGGACGCGGATCCGCGCAAGGCGAAGGGCTGGCTGGGCGCCTATGTCGGTATTGTCGGCGCAACCATCCGCCGTCCCCTGATCACCACAGGCATCGCCTTTGGCACTGTTTTCCTGATCTTCGTATGGTTTGGATCAGCCCAGCACAAATCTGAACTCTTCCTCGATATCGAGCCGGAACAAGCTTATGTCTTTGTACAGGCGCAGGGCTCGTTGTCTGCGAGCGAGCAGGCAGCGCTTGTGAAGCGTGCCGAGGCCGCCATCGAAGACCTTGACGGCATTACAGCCCTTTCAACCCGTTCCGGGGCGTCAGGGGGGGGAGGCAGAATGATGGATGCTTCCGGCGGCATGCCTGCCGACACGATCGGCCAGATCCTCATGGACCTGAAGACGACTGCCGACGGCCCCTATAACGGCCGCGACACTCTGGAAATCGTGCGTGAACGTCTCTCGAATGTTCCGGCGCTGCGTTTCCAGATCAGTGCGCGAGAACAGGGCCCACCCGGCGGCAAGGACATTCAGGTTGCCCTTCTGGGGTTTGGCAATGACGAACTCTATCAGTCTGCGGACATGATCCGCGGCTGGCTTGAGGCGCGCAATGATGTCCGGGAGATCGACGACTCCCGGCCTTTGCCCGGGGTTGAGTACCAGTTGACGGTTGATCGTGCAGAAGCGGGCAAGTTCGGCGTGGATGTGGCCCAGGTTGGCGCAGCCGTGCAGCTGGTGACCAACGGCATTCTTGTTGGCCGCTACCGCCCTGACGATTCCAATGACGAACTCGACATCCGCGTACGTTTCCCGGAAGATGCCCGCTCGGCATCGGCGCTCGACAGCCTGCGGATCACCACGCCGCAAGGGAATGTGCCGCTCTCGCTGTTTGTCGACCGTGAGCCCGCCCCGCGCGTCAGCACGATTGAACGCCGGGACGGAAAACGGGTGATCTCCGTACGCGCTAACGCCAAGGAACAGGGCGCCGGCGCGGCGATTGTCGCTGAGCTCAAGCAATGGATCAGCCAGCAGGACATGCCCGCCGGCGTCGAAGTTCGCTTCGAAGGCGCCGATGAAGACACCGCAGAAGCGGCCGCCTTCTTCAGCGGCGCCGCCGCCGCGGCCCTCTTCATGATGGCCGTGATCCTGCTCTGGCAGTACAACAATTTCTGGCAGGTGATCCTGACCCTTACCGCCGTCATCATCTCGACGGCAGGTGTTCTGGTCGGTATCAACCTCATCCTTCCTTATGTCAGTATCCTGATGATCGGAACGGGCATCGTGGCCCTGGCGGGTATCGTTGTGAACAACAACATCGTGCTGATCGATACCTATAACCGCCTTCTCTCGGACGGACGGCCGCCGGAAGAGGCCGCATTGGCCACCGCAGCGCAGCGTATCCGCCCCATTCTCCTGACCACCGGCACGACCGTCTGCGGTTTGCTTCCGATGGTGCTGCAGGTGACGGTTGTGTTCTCAGAGGGCGCCATCAACTTCGGCGGCGCAACGTCTGAGTGGTGGGTCCAGCTGGCAACCGCCGTGGTATTCGGCCTTGCCTTCTCGACGATCATGATCCTGCTGGTGACGCCTACCTGGCTGCTCGTGCCCTATCGGATGAAACGCCGGGCAAAGAAGGTTGCCACCTGGATCAAGCCTTATGTTCTAAAGCTTATCGGCTGGCTGCGTACCCGCAAACAGGGGGATCGTCCCCCACCGCCATCAGGCGGCATCGCGGCCAACGAACATGAAAAATCGTCGCGGCAAGTTCTTCCGGCGGCCGAATAGTCAGAACATCAAACGGCAGGGCGGATGCGATAGACCACGGTAGCGGTCATCACGACACCGCCAGGCCCACTTGCAGAGCCGCTTGTGAAGAGGATGGTGCGGGTCTTGCGATCCATGCGAGGCGCGTAAACCAGCTTCTCGGGCGCCTCGACTGTGGCTGAAAGGTCAAGCGTTACAGACACCAGGTCCAGCTCATCAGGCGCGCACTCAGCCTCTGCATCCGCACGGATCGCCTGCATCAGCCGCACAGCAATGGCTTCATCTGCCCGGAGGCTCTCAGTAATCATCATGTTTGCCCTTGTCAGTCCTGACGAGGGGCTCTAGCGGGCCTTTCCCCAAATGAAAAGACTGGCCCGTACGTCAGGCGGCGCGCGCGGCAGACGCTGCGCTGGTCTCGCCATCATGGGCAATGAGCGCGCCAAGCTGGCCAAGGCCGTCGATGCCATAGGTCTCCTTCATCCAGCCGCCAATTGATGGCAGCAGGCGTCCGGCGGCTTCGTGATCAATGCCGGCAGCGCGCAGCGCCCCGAACATATGCTCGACCACCCGGCGGCGACCGCCGGGGGTAAGCTCGATAAGGCGGGCAATCTCGCCAGTTGGCGCCCCGATCTCTGACCCAGCGCGTGCCGCAAGCGCTCTTGTGCCCGGAATGGTGCGGAAGGTCACCGCAGCAAGCTGCGCGCCCTGACGGTCTGCTCCATTGAGCAGGATACCAAGCGCGCGCCGTGCGAGGGGTTCCTCGAGGCCGTTGGTGTTCGCGATGTGCGCTATAAGATCATTCATCATGGGCAAAGGCACTCCTGGGTTCCAACGGCCTCGTGGAGCCTCCAATAAGCGCAGGTGTGGTTTCTGATTCCTGAATCGGGTGAATCTTTTTGGGTCACTCATCAAGAAAGACGTTAAGCCGTGTTAGGCCGGGGTAAACAAAGCGTGCCGATTTGTTTACCTGTTCCACAGAGAGGAGCCCTTGGCATGATCCGGATCGGCATTCTCGGGGCCGCAAAAATTGCACCTAAAGCCCTGATCCCACAGGTGAAACGCCGTGATGACTGCGCCATTGTCGCCATTGCCGCACGCGATCTCGCCAAGGCCCGCGCCTATGCGGATGCTCATGCCATTCCGGAAGTTGTGGAAAGCTATGAAGCGCTGATCGCGCGGCCCGATCTCGACCTCATCTACAACGCCCTGCCCCCCAGCCGGCACGCTGACCTCTCCATCGCGGCGCTGGAAGCGGGCAAGCATGTATTGTGTGAAAAGCCCTTCGCGATGAATGCCGGTGAGGCGCGCGCAATGGCCGGCGCGGCCCGGCGCACGGGCAACCATCTGATCGAAGCCTTTCACTATCGCTTTCATCCGATGTTCCTCGACATCCTCGAAAAAGTACGCGGCGGCGCCATCGGCCAGCTCTGCGCCATGAAGGCGGAGTTTTCCGTCAGGATTCCCTATTCCGCAGAGGAGCTTCGCCACCGGCCCGACCTGGGCGGCGGCGCGCTGATGGATCTGGGCTGCTATCCCCTCCACTGGCTGCGCACGATTGCGGGCAGCGAGCCACGCGTGGTCTCCGCCCGTATCGAAGAGGGAACGCCGGGGGTGGACCTGCTGACGGAGGCTGAGCTGGAGTTTCCGGGCGGCATTCCCGCGCGCCTGCGCACCTGCATGAAGCCGGGCCAGACATACAAAGCCCTGATCGCCCTCAAGGGCAGCGAAGGCGTTCTGCGCGCGGTGAACCCGATTCATCCAAGCTTCGGCAACGCCCTCTCGATCCAGAAGGGCGAGGAGATCATCCGTTACAGCGTGGATGGGGCGACGACCTACGACTACCAGCTGGCCCATGTGATCGATGTGATTGCGGGACGCGCCACCCCGCTCACGGGCGGTGAGGACGCGGTCGCCAATATGGCCATGATGGATGCGATCTATGAGGCGGGCGGGCTCAAACCCCGCAGGATGTGATCAGGCCGTTTCCTGCGCCAGTTCGATCCACTCTTCCACTTCATCTTCCTCAAGCGTCTCGCCCGGACGCAGGACGCGGCTGCCCGCTGACGTCTGGAGGAACTCCATCGCCAGTTCGAAGACCGTGGCGGCGGAGGCATTGGCAAGGTCTTCACGCGAGGAAATGCCCGCGCCGACCAGCAGCTGAGCGTCGTGTATGCGAAGGCCGGGCACCTCGATCATCAGCGTTGCCTGCATCTGCCAGGTCTCGATGGCGTCGACCGTGATGTGGCGCACGCTGATCAGCTCGGCCGTTTCATCAGGATCGCAGATGATCAGATCGCCGACCGTTTCGATGCCGGCTTTGGCCAGATGAACGGCGGTCTTGGGCCCAATGGAGGGCGCGTCAACGACGGGAGATTCGAAGGTCAGCGCATTGCTCCGGCGATGAGTGGACGCGGGCGCGATGATGGCGGGCGGCGGGGCGGGCTCCTCTTCAGCCTCGGCCTCGAATTCTTCTTCGTCTTCATCCTCAGAGGCGTCGTCATCCTCGTCGAAATCTTCGTCCTCGTCTTCGAATTCGTCCTCTTCGAATTCTTCGTCGTCTTCGGTATCGGACATCTCGGCCACTTCAGTCTCGTCTTCCTCATCGACTTCATCGACTATGATGGACGTTTCTTCATCCACCAGATCATCGGCCTCGACTGTCAGGAGATCGTTTGCCTCATCGTCTTCCGGAGCCTCTGCAAGCGCTGGCGGAGCAACGGGCTCAGGGCCAGAATCCCGCTTGGTGCCGAGGGGCGCGACCGGCTCGGCGTTCAGTTCTTTCAGGGAAATGCGGCGCACTTCCTTGGCATGCTGCTCGCGGATCAGCTTGTCGTCTTCCGGCAGGGTACGGATGACCTTTCCGGTCTTCTGATATTCCTTGTACATCTTCTCGACCGTGCTGCGGTCGCCCATATCTTCGAGCTTTGCCGTGATCCAGCGCAGGGGGATGTCGAGTGTTTCGATATAGCCCTGAAGGGTGAGGTTCACCTTCGGCGGCGAGACGGCGGCTTCCTCGACGGCGCGGCTGACGATCGCGGCGAAACCGGCGGTCGCATAGGCAATCAGGTCGACGATGACAGCCCGCATCGTCTCGTCCAGACCTGACGGCGGATCGGCGACGCCAGCATCGAGATCATAATGGTCGATGAAGGTGAAATAATGCGCGTTGGCGCGCAGCGCGCCTTCGCGCACCATGTCGGAGACAAAGCCGAGGCCGTCTGGAATCTCGATCTCTGGATAGCCCTGCTGCGCAATGCGCGCGTCAATCTCGGGACGGGATTTGGCAATGCTCCATTCCACGGCGCGGTGGATGACGCCTTCGGCTTCGGTCTGGCCGGTATGGAAAGGCTGGATCGGGTCGGCGTAATAATGGCTGAGCACGCCGAGCGCCCAGGCCGCGTCGCTCCAGCGTTTGCGGCGCAGAAGGTCGACAGCGACGGCATACCATTCAGACGCCTTGGCCCGCGCCCCGCCCCATTCGCCCTCGCCGACATGCAGGACATGGTTCTTGAAGTCCTTGAACGTTTTGTCGGGCGCCTTGGCGCCTTTCAGGAGGTGATCGTGATGCACCAGCATCAGCGATTTCCAGCCTTCCGCTTCGTCACCTTCAATCAGGGATAGCGCATCAAACGCAATGAAATGGTGGGTCGAGCGGCAGCGATGCGTGCGGATTACGCGTTCAAGCAGGGTCATGGTCTCATCCTGAGAGCAAATCAGGAGATCAGTGGTGGCCCGAAATGGTGAATCTGCTGTTAACCTTATTTCACCTTTGACGCTTTGCAGACCGGCCCGGCCCGTGATAACTGCCAGCCATCGCAACAGGCGCTGAGCGCGGCCGTCTTCCGGTTTTCCAGCCAAGGAGTCCGGAGGGGCAACCGCAGCGCAGAGGTTCCTGTGCGCGGGGCTCTGCCATCAAGGCCCCACTCCCAGGAACGTTTCAGCCGGGAGTGAGCCCAATGAAGACCATTATCGAACCTTTCCGTATCAAATCGGTCGAGCCGATCCGCATGACGACCCGCGCCGAGCGCGCGCGTCTGCTGGCGGCGGCCGGCTACAACCTTTTCAAGCTGCATTCGGAGGATGTGATCATCGATCTTCTGACCGATAGCGGCACCTCCGCGATGAGCGCGGCCCAATGGGGCGCGGTGATGACGGGAGATGAAAGCTATGCCGGGGCGCCGAGCTTCTACCGCTTCGAAGCGGCGGTGAAAGACCTGATGGACTTTGCCCACATCATTCCAGCCCATCAGGGCCGGGCCGCTGAACACCTCCTTTTCTCGCTGATCGCCAAAAGCGGCGATCTCATCCCGTCGAATACCCATTTTGATACCACGCGGGGGAATATCGAAGCGATGGGCGCGCAGGCGCTGGACCTGCCGATTGCCGAAGGGCGCGTGCCCTCGCTCGACCATCCGTTCAAGGGCAATATGGATCTGGCCGCCCTGACGCAGGTGCTGGAAGAAAAAGGCCACCGCATTCCGGCCGTGATGATGACCATCACCAACAATGCCGGGGGCGGGCAACCTGTCAGCCTCGAAAACATCCGGGGCGCGGCCGCGCTGGCGAAAGCGCATGGCAAGGCGTTCTATATTGACGGTTGCCGCTTCGCCGAAAATGCCTGGTTCATCAAGCTGCGCGAGGAAGGGCAGTCAGACCGTTCGATCAAGGACATCGTGCGCGATTGTTTTGCCGTCGCCGATGGGATGACGATGAGCGCCAAGAAGGACGCTTTCGCCAATATCGGCGGCTGGCTGGCGCTGAATGATGACGCCCTCGCCGAACGCGCGCGCACCCTGCTGATCCAGACTGAGGGTTTCCCGACCTATGGGGGCCTGGCAGGCCGCGACCTTGACGCCATCGCGCAGGGGCTGAAGGAAATCATTGACGAGGATTATCTTCGCTACCGGGTACGGAGTAATTCTTACATCACCGAGCGCCTCGACGCGATGGGTATTCCGGTGGTCAAACCCGCCGGCGGGCATGCCGTGTTCATTGATGCGCGCGCCTTCCTGCCCCACATCCCGCCGCTGGAATATCCCGGCCAAGCGCTGACCTGCGCGATGTATGAAACCGGCGGCATCCGCGCCTGCGAAATCGGCACCGTCATGTTCGGCCGCAAGCCCGATGGCAGCGAAACGCCCGGCGCGATGGACCTCGTCCGCCTCGCTATGCCGCGCCGCGTCTACACCCAGAGCCATGCGGACTATGTGGTGGAGGTGCTCAAAGAAGTCGCCGCGAACAAGAGCGAACTGCGCGGCCTGCGCATCGTGAAAGAGCCACCGATGATGCGCCACTTCACGGCAGAGTTTGAGCGGCTTTAGGGACGCGCATTTGCGCTTGACCAACTTATAAGTTCAAACTTATATAAGTTTGAACTTATAAGGAGGCGCCGCCATGACCCATGATATTGCCGCCGCAATCGGCGCCACGTCCCGCATTGTCCGCAAGCGGGAGCGGGAGGGAAAGCTGGCGGAGGCGGTGATCGCCGAGCGGACCTATCCTACGGATATCGACGACCTCTGGGACGCGGTGACCAATCCCGAGCGGTTGCCGCGCTGGTTCTCTCCTGTCACCGGCGATCTGAAACTCGGCGGGCGTTATCAGGTGGAGGGCAATGCCGGCGGCACGGTCCTCACCTGCGATCCGCCCAAAAGCTTCACGCTGACATGGGAATTCGCCGGGAATGTCAGCTGGGTGGAGGTGCACCTACAGGCAATATCCGATGATGAAACGCATCTACAGCTTGTGCATGAGGCGCACATCGATCCGGAATGGGCGGCGAAGTATGGTGCTGGAGCGACCGGTGTAGGCTGGGATCTCGGCTTGCTGGGACTGCAGACGCATGTCGCAACCGGCTGGTCAAAACCGCCGGAAGCGGCCACTGAATGGACGCAGACGGAGGAATACCGGTTCTTCGTCCAGCGCAGCAGCGAAGGCTGGCGCGACGCTTCCGTCGCCGCCGGCAATGACCCGGCCATCGCAGGTCCGGCCGCCGACAACACGACCGCCTTCTATCTCGGCGAAGCGCCGCCCGGAGGCAACTGATGCATGCATTTGATGTTTTGGGCGATCCCGTACGCCGGCGCATCCTGGAACTGCTGGCTGATCGCCAGCACGCTTCCGGCGAAGTGGTCGAGGTAATCCAGGCCGAGTTCGGCATTTCGCAGGCGGCCGTCTCCCAGCACCTCAAGGTGCTGAGGGAGAACGGCTTCGCGACGGTTGATGCCGACGGTGCACGGCGCATCTACACACTGGATGCCACACCGATGCGACAGGTGGACGACTGGCTCGGTCATTTCAGAGGCTTCTGGACGCACAAGCTGGAATCGCTGGCCACCGAAGTCAGCCGTGGCAAGAAAAAGAAATCGGATCGGCGAGACGCTTGACGCCCCTTACGGCAAGCCGCCACTCTTCTCCCTGAGCACAAAGTGCCGGGAGGAAACTGATATGGCAGATGATGGCGCACTGACGCCCTTTCCAGGCTTCAAGCGGGGCCGGATTGATGATGAGATCGTCAATCCGGAGCTTTATGCCAGCGAAGAGATCCACGATGTCTATACGCGGCTGAGGCAGGAAGACCCGCTGCACTGGACCGAGCCGGAAGGCTTCCGGCCGTTCTGGTCTGTTACCAAACAGGCCGACATCCTTGAGATCGAGCGCCAGCATCCGATCTTCATCAACAGCGCGCGCACCTATCTCAGCCCGATTGCCGGCGAGGAATGGATCAAATCCACGACCGGCGACACGCACCTCTTCCGCACGCTGGTCGATCTTGATGATCCCATGCACATAAAGCTGCGCGCGCTGACGCAAGGCTGGTTCATGCCGCCGAGCCTGCGCAAGCTGGAAGACCGGATCGCCGGTCTTGCCAAAGAGCATGTCGATCATATGCAGAGCCTGGGGAGCGAGTGCGATTTCGTCAAGGAAGTGGCGCTCTGGTATCCGCTGCGGGTGATCAATTCGATCCTCGGTATTCCGCGTTCGGATGAGAAATTCATCATGAAGATGACGCAGGAAATCTTCGGCCCAGGCGACCCTGATGTCGCCGCAGAGAGCAGCAATGTGTCCGAGGACGGCGCGTCGATGACCAGTGATCAGGGCATCAACCTGCTGCAGACCGCCCAGGAGCTCTTCGCCTATTTCGGCGCCATCACGGCCGATCGCCGCGCCCACCCGAAGGACGACCTAGCCAGCATCATCGCAAATGGAAAGATCGACGGCGCCCCCATCGGCGAGCGCGAGGCGATGAGCTATTACATCATCGTGGCCACCGCAGGTCATGATACGACGAGTTCGACCGCGTCGGGCGGCCTTCTGCAGCTCATGCGCCAGCCCGACCAGCTGATGAAGCTGAAGAATGATCTCTCATTGCTGCCCAATGCCGTGGAAGAGATGATCCGCTGGGTGACCCCCGTGAAGCATTTCATGCGCACCGCGACGCAGGACTATGACCTGCGCGGCAAGACCATCCGCAAGGGCGACGGGCTGGCGCTCTTCTACTGGTCCGGCAACCGGGATGAGGAGGTGTTCGACCAGCCTTTCGAATTCCGGGTGGACCGGGATGTGAAGAAGCAGGTCGCCTTCGGGCACGGCGTCCATCTCTGCCTCGGCATGCACCTGGCCCGGATGGAAATCAGGGCGCTTTTTGCTGAGCTTCTGCCGCGCCTAAAATCCATTGAACTGGCCGGTGAGCCCAGGAATACGCGCGCCAATTTCGTCTCGGGCCTGAAGAGCCTGCCGGTCCGCTTCGAGTTCAACTGAGACCCAAAGAAAAAGCCTTCGCGGAACACCCGCGAAGGCTTTTGCAGTCTGTCAGGGAAAGCGCGCCTATCGCACCGCAAAATCCGTCGGCTCTGCGCTTTTGCCTTTTGCGTCGACTTCGCCTTTCGGCTGGCCGTGCTTGCCGGGGCCCATGAAGCCGAACATGTGGCCGGCGACTTTGCGGATCTGGATCTCTTCGGAGCCCTCGGTGATGCGGTAGCGGCGGTGGTGGCGGTAGATGTGCTCGAACGGCTTGTGGCGGGAATAGCCGATGCCGCCATGCACCTGCATCGCGCGGTCAGCCGCCTCGCAGACGAGGCGGTTGGCGTAATAGTTACACATGGAGACCTTGTCGGAGAGCTTGATGGCGACTTCCGGCTTTGACATCTGGTCCATTTCCCAGGCCGTCTTGAAGATCAGGAGGCGGAGCATTTCAGCCTGGGTGGCAAGCTCCACCAGCGGGAACTGGATCGCCTGGTTGGTGGCCAGCGGCTTGCCGAAGGGCTTGCGCTCCAGGGCGTATTTCACGCTCTCATTGATGCAGTAGATCGCCGCGCCGCAGGAGGAGGCCGCCTGGCGGATACGGTTTTCGTGGACGAAATGCTGGGCAAGCGCGAGGCCGCCTTCTGGCGGGCCGAACACGGCATCTTCCGGCACCCAGACATCTTTGATCGTCAGGCGCGGATGGTCCGTCGGCATATTGAAGGTCCACATGTACTCTTCAATGATCACGCCGGGATCACGCGCCGGGATGAGCAGGCAGGTGATGCCTTTGGCGTCGCCATCTTTCCCGCTCGTGCGGCAGAACAGCATGATGTGGGTCGCGACATGCATGCCGGTGATCCACATCTTCTCGCCATTGATCAGCCAGCCATCCTTGCCGTCTTTCTTGTGGCGTACGGCGCGGGTTTCCATATGCGTCGCGTCCGAGCCGTGATTGGGCTCTGTCAGGCCGAAACAGGCGATGAACTTGCCCGCAAGCGCGGCCTCGGCGAGGTGTTTCTGATCTGGGCGCGCAAAGTCGCGCAGCATCAGGATCTGGGGGAAATTGCCAACGATCGAATGCTCGTTCTGAAGATCGTTGTGCAGGCCGAGGCCCTGTTTGGCAAAATGCTCGCGGATGATGGCCATGCCGAGATTGGTGCCGTTCTGCCCACCAAACTCCTTGGGAAGGGCGTAGCGCAGGTGGCCGGCCTTGTCGGCGCGTTTCTTGGCTTCGCGCAGCAGGGCTTCCCATTCGGGACGCGGCAGGCCTTCATTTTCAAAATCGGTCCGCGCCCATTCGCGGCGATGGTCGAAGAAGCGCTCATTGTCGTCCTGTGCCTGGAGCGGCTTGATTTCGTCCTCGATGAATTTATCGAGCACGACCAGATAGTCGGCGATGTCCTGTGGGATGTTGAAATCCATGGGCGTTTCCTCATTTCCTGCGCGGTTTGAGGACACCTTACCCCTGTGGGGCGAACCGGCAATTTGTGCCGCCGGGGCAATGACGTCGGGAGAATGTGCTGCGGCGCAGCAAATGGAACGGATAGTTCTCCAAAACCTTGAATTCAGCGCTCTGAACACTTGACGAAATGTTCAGCGTTCTTTAGCCTGAAAATTAGGCAATGATGCCTCACCGATAAAATTCGCAGCAACAACCTCGAACAAAGGCAGCCTCCCATGCTCCGTTCCGCAATCGCCGCTCTGGCTTTCGCAGGCCTCGCCCTGCCAGCCTTCGCCAGCTACACCTTTGAAACCGCAGAGCCGGTCTCGCAGAAGCGCGTCATCGCTGAAAGCGTTGTCTGGACCTGTGACGGCACCGTCTGCACCGGCGACCTGAAGCGCAAAGCGCCGACCGTCCGCGTCTGCAAGAAAATCGCCAAGGAAGTCGGTCAGGTCACCGCCCTTCGCAACACCACCAGCGAGCTGACGGCCGAAGAACTGGCCGAGTGCAACACCGCCGCCAAGAAATAAGGCTTACCCCTCTCCAAGCCTTCCTTCCCAAGCCGCCGCGAGACACACGCGGCGGCTTTTTTTGTGCAAAAATGGCCGCCAGAGCGTGACATATCGCGGACAATCCGGGACAGATCGGGACACTCTGGGACAGTTCAGGACACGCGAATGACAAAACCCGTCGAAGCCGGTTGCGGCGCGGCCATCCTGGACGGCGAGGGCCGCCTTCTCCTTATCCAACGCCTGAGAGAGCCCGAGGCCGGCGCCTGGGGGCTGCCCGGCGGCAAGATCGATTTCGGTGAACGCGCCGAGGATACCGCCCGCCGCGAAATCCTCGAAGAGCTTGGCATCGAGATCGAACTGACGGGCCTGGCCTGTATTGCCGAGACCATCGACGCCGGCGATGGGCGCCACTGGGTGGCCCCGGTCTTTTCGGCGCGGATCATCTCCGGTGAGCCTGAAGTGATGGAACCGGAAAAGCATGGCGGCTGGGGCTGGTTTGACCTTGCCGACCTGCCTGCGAAACTGACGAGCCCGGTCCGCGACTGGCTTGCTTCGCGACGGAACGCGCCTGCGACTGTGCCTCGATGAGCCAGCCCCGGTCAGGCGGATTGACGTCGCGCCAGCCTTCCCATCAATGACACCGGTGCCAAAAACCTGACAACGGCGGACATCCGTACAGCTACGATTTTCACAGCCAGAAATGCTGCGCCGCAGCCAAATTCGCATGGGCACGGATGTTGCAAAAGCTTCTCACGAAGCGCTAATGGGCCCCATGGTGGCAGGGCCGGGGCGCCCTAAGAGTTCGCAAAAATTCGAGGACAGCGTAATGAGCGATACCGTAGCAATCCTGGCCGAGCTGGGTGTGCAGACCAAATCCATTAAGAAAAACTGGAACGAGGCACGCCTTTACGAAACGGCCGTTGCAGCCGGCGAAGCCCGCGTTGCCAAGGGTGGCGCGCTGGTCGTCGAGACCGGGCAGCACACCGGGCGCTCTGCCAAGGACAAGTTCACGGTGCGCGACGCGACAACCGAAAAAACGGTCTGGTGGGATAATAATGCCGCGATGACGCCCGAGCATTTCGATGCTCTGTGGACGGACTTCAAGGCCCATCTTGCCAAGCAGGACATGTATTCCCAGGATCTCTTCGGCGGCGCAGACCTCGACTATCGCCTGCCCGTCACCGTGGTGACCGAATTTGCCTGGCACTCTCTCTTCATCCGCCATCTCCTCCGCCTGCCAACCACAGATGAGCTGGCTGGCTTCAAGACCGAATTCACCATCATCAACTGCCCGAGCTTCCGCGCTGATCCGGCGAGGCATGGCTGCCGCAGCGAGACTGTGATCGCGGTCAACTTCGCCAAACGCCTCGTGCTCATCGGCGGCACGTCTTACGCCGGCGAGACGAAGAAATCTGTCTTCACCATCCTCAACTACCTGCTGCCCAACCAGGGCGTGATGCCGATGCACTGCTCGGTCAACACGTCTGACAAAGACGACGCGGCGATCTTCTTCGGCCTGTCGGGCACCGGCAAGACGACGCTTTCGGCAGACGCTTCACGCACGCTGATCGGCGACGATGAGCATGGCTGGTCGGAGAACGGCCTCTTCAACTTTGAAGGCGGCTGCTACGCAAAGATGATCAAGCTCTCAGCCGAGGCCGAGCCTGAAATCTTCGCCACCACGCGGCAGTGGGGCACCGTGCTTGAGAACGTCGTGATGGACCCCACCACACGCGAGCTGGACCTCGACTCCGCCGCGCTGGCTGAAAACTCCCGCGGCGCCTACCCGATCGAAGCCATCCCGAACGCCTCGCTGACAGGCCGTTGTGGCCAGCCGAAAAACCTCATCATGCTGACGGCAGATGCTTACGGGATCATGCCGCCGATTGCCAAGCTGACCCCGGCGCAGGCGATGTATCACTTCCTCTCCGGCTATACCGCGCGCGTTGCCGGCACCGAGAAAGGCGTGACCGAGCCTTCGGCGACCTTCTCCACCTGCTTTGGTGGCCCGTTCATGCCGCGCCACCCCTCGGAATATGGCAACCTGCTGCGCGAACTGATCGCCCGCTATAACGTTGATTGCTGGCTGGTCTCCACCGGCTGGACCGGTGGCCCCTATGGCCAGGGCAGCCGGATGCCGATCAAGGCAACCCGCGCCCTGCTGAACGCCGCCCTCGATGGCTCGCTCAACACGGTCGAGTTCCGCAAGGACGAGACGTTCGGCTTCCTCGTGCCGGTGTCCGTGCCAGGTGTGGACGCCAAGATCCTCGATCCGCGCTCGACCTGGGCTGACCCGGCCGCTTACGACAAGCAGGCCGCAAAGCTCGCCGAGAGCTTTGTCGAGAACTTCCAGAAGTTCGAAGCCTATGTGGACGACGCCGTGAAGGCGTCCGCGCCAAAGCCGAAGGTCACCGCGTAAGTTCGCTGACATATGAACCCTGAAACAGCCCGCCGGAGAGATCCTGGCGGGCTTTTTCTGGCCCGGCTGCGACAGATGCACGTTGACGTAAAGGGAAGGCTTCCGTTCGGGCAATTCCCTCACTAGGGTGCGCCGCACAAAGACGTAAGCATCTACAAGGAGGAAGCCATGCGTGAAGCCGTAATCGTTTCAACAGCCCGTACTGCCCTGACCAAAGCCGGTCGCGGCGCTCTCAATGATACTCATGGGATCACCATGGCTGGTCACGTCATCAAGGGCGCCCTTGAGCGCGCTGGCGTTGAAGCTGCCGCCGTCGAAGACGTGTTCCTGGGCTGCGCGGCGCCGGAAGGTGCCACGGGCCACAACGTCGCCCGCAACGCAGCGCTCGCCGCAGGCTGCCCGTCGACCACTTCGGGCGCGACCATCAACCGTTTCTGTTCCTCGGGCCTGCAAGCCATCGCGAACGCGGCCCACACGGTGATCCATGAAGGCGCAGCCGTCACTGTCGGCGGCGGCGTTGAAAGCATCAGCCTCGTTCAGGGTTCAGGCCAGTCCAACCGCTACAAATATTTCGAGCCGGAACTGGCCAAGACCTGGCCAGCCATCTGGATGACGATGATCGAGACCGCCGAAATCGTCGCCGAGCGCTATGGCGTCAGCCGCGAATATCAGGACCAGTTCTCGGCCGAGAGCCAGCGCCGCACGGCAGAGTTCCAGCAGAAGGGTTACATGGCACAGGAAATCGTGCCGCTGAACACCAAGATGCGCCTCGTCAACAAAGAGACCAAGGAAGAAACCTTCCAGGACGTGGTCGCCGACCGTGACGACTGTAACCGTCCCGGCACCACCTATGAGAGCCTCGCAGGCCTTCCTCCGGTGTTCTCCGGTGGCCAGGTCATCAAGCAGGGCAAGTTTGTCACCGCCGGTAACGCCTCGCAGCTCTCTGATGGCGCGGCGGCCGTGGTTGTCATGGAAGCCAAGGAAGCTGCCAAGCGCGGTATCAAGCCGCTCGGCCGCTTTGCCGGTTTCAATGTGGCCGGTTGCGATCCTGACGAAATGGGCATCGGCCCGGTCTTCGCTGTGCCGCGCCTGCTGGAGCGCCACGGCCTGAAGGTTGACGATATCGACCTGTGGGAACTCAACGAAGCCTTTGCCTCGCAGTGCCTCTACTCGCGCGACCGCCTCGGCATCGACCCTGAGAAATATAACGTCAATGGCGGCGCAATCTCCATCGGCCACCCCTTCGGCATGACCGGCGCGCGCTGCACCGGCTCCATCCTGCTGGAAGGCCAGCGCCGCAAGGCGAAATGGGGCGTTGTCACCATGTGTATCGGCGGCGGCATGGGCGCAGCCGGCCTGTTTGAGATCTACAGCTGAGCCTGATTTTCCGGCCCGGTTTCCGGACAACAGACCCATGAAATAGCGAAGGGCGGCTCATATGGGCCGCCCTTTTGCTTATGAGTGGCTTGAGGATAGCTGCCTTTTTCCTGTCACCCGTTGATGGCAACGTTTCTGGCATTGCTGGAGCCATGCCGATGAAATCTTCCCTGATCGCCTTCGCCGCCGCCCTGACCCTCAGCGCCTGCGGCCCGGCCTCCACGCCCGATACCCCACCTGCCGCGCCAGAGCAGACCCGGAGCGGACCAAAGGCCCAAGGCTTCATTACTCAGAACGCCAGCCCGCCCAGCGGAGCCGAAGACACCAAGGGTGACGGGATCTACCGCGATGACGATGGCCGCCCGTTCCAATACGGCCTCCTGAGCCAGAAGTTGCCTGACTTTACCGCGCCCACCTCTGCCGGCAACACGTTCAACTCCGCCGATATCAACCGCTGGACGGTGATTGATGTGTGGGGCGCCTGGTGCGCCGATTGCGTGGCCGATGGGCCGTATGTCGATGCGCTTGCCCGCGCGATCGCGCAGGATCCTGACCTCGATTTTGTGTCGCTGCATGTACCGGCCAACGCCAACCGCGCGACGCCGGAGGAGCTTTATGGAAAGTATGGCTCCCTGGAGGTGTATTTCCAGTCTGCCGGATATACGATCCCGTCCGTGGTGCTGGACAATGATGCAAGCCTGCGCCAGCAGCTCCAGATCAGCTGGACGCCAAGCTATCTGCTGGTGTCGCCCGATGGCGTCGTGCGCGGGTTCCGCACCGACCTGCGCGTGATCGATGACCAGCCGGTGAAGACCTTCATTCAGGACATCGCCGAAGTGAGAAAGGATGTGAGAGACCTTCTCTCTTCGCAGCCTTCCGACATAGAATGAGGGCATGACCCACCTCACCCTTGCTGTCATCGTGATCCTTGCCGCTTGCGCCGCGCCGGAAAACGCGCAGGCACCCTATACGATCGGGCCAGAAGGCGCAGGCGGACTAAGCGCGCAGACCCCCTTCACCGTGCCAGCCATTGAGCGCGCCTTTCCGGGGCTGGACGTCATCACCGTCGCGGAGACCGACCTGCCGGCCTTTCACATACGCGAGGCGGGCAGCGAGACGCCGCTCTACATCGTGACGCCAGACTGGACGCGGGGCTATGCCGGGGCCGTGGCAACCACCTCACCAGACGTTATCGGGCCAGGGCGTCTGCGCGCGGGGCTCAGCCATCTAAGCGATGTTCCCGCCACTCTGCCCCCCACCTGCGCGGCGCCGGAAACGCCTGGCGAGATCACCCTTGTGTGCGAAACGCCGGGTTTCCGCCTCGAATTTTCAGGGGCCGGGAATGATCCGCTGCTCGCCCGGCAGACATACCTGCCGCCGGTGCCCTGATTTTGCTCGCCTGACACGCGAAACATGGTTGATGAAACGCTTCGCCATTCCTCTCCCTGCTGGCGTGGATGCAGGGTTTGAATCTTCTGCGCGGACCGGCTAGTCCTAGATGCGGTGATGACTGAAAACGGATGAGAAGGCGGGAAAAGAATGCTGCATCCTTCGACCAAGAAACTGATCGACAAGCTCAGCGAGATGACTCGCAAGCAGCGCGTCTCCTGGATCGAGGGGGAGAACGGCACCATCGTGCATGACACCGAGGGCTACCGGGTCGTGCTGACGCCCGAGCCTCATGGCGTCATCCTGACCGATGCCGTTGGCCGCGAGATAGAGACCTGTTCGGCGGAGGAAATCGCTGACGAGAAGGACGCCGCCGGGCGCCCCTATTCCCAGTTCATCGGCGAGCTGTTCCGCGAGGCCCACCGCCATGCGCGCGGCGCCGAGAAGGCGATCCGCACGCTGCTGGCCGGGCTGGAAGCGGCTGATGAGCCGCCGCCGGAAACCGTGGTGGCCGCACCGGAAGCTGAGCCTGTGCCCGAAACGCTGACCGATGAGACGACCTCGATGGACGGGGAAACCGCGATCACGGCGGCCGTGGCGACGCTGGCCGACCAGATCAACAACACTGCGCCGATGGCCGGGCCGGAGATCACGGTTGCGCCCGAACCTGACCTGGTTGCAGCAGAAACCGAAGCAGAGCCCGCACCAGAACCTGCCCCTGCCCCCCTGCCTGCCGCCTATGCCGAGACAGAGGAAAGCAGCGAGGAGGAGGCCGAATCCGAGCTGGACGCAGAGCCTGAAGAAACGATGGAAGAGGCAGCTGCGCTGGTCGCGCCAGAGGCAGAGACAGAACCTGCCCCCACGCCTGCGCCGAGCCCGATGCAGCAGCGTTTCTCGCTCTCAGGCATTCCCTATGGGGTGGGCTTTGCGGGCACGCAGGCCGTGGCGGCGCCGGAAGAAAAGCCTGTTGAATCAGCGCCTTCGGAGCCACGCACGCTGGTGATTGACGGGACCGAGGATCTTCCCGAGTTCACGCCATCCCTCGGCGATGAGCCGGACATGCCCCCCCTGCCGGAGAGCCGGGGGAGCGACGGGGATGATGAGGGCCCACCAACTATTCCGCGGCGGTTCAACCCCTGGAATTAGCGGGGTTTTCCACCGGTTTTGAGGGGGGCGTTCTGGGGGGCCGGGGACCGACATGGGCCTCGCCCCGCGCTTTTGCCAGGTCGATCTGTTTCTGACGTTCGGCGAAGCGGGCGCGCTGAGAATCTGTCATCTTATCAAGGCAATGCGGGCAGGACACACCCTCCACATAGGCCGGGTCAGCGCGGGCCGCTTCCGAGACAGGGTGCCCGCAGGCATGACACAGAACGTGACTGCCAGGTGACAAATCGGGACAAACCGAGACACGTTCGTCAAACACGAAACACTCCCCGCGCCAGAGGCTGCCCTCGGCCGGCACGGTCTCCAGATATTTCAGGATGCCGCCTTCCAGGTGGAACACGTCGTCGATGCCTTCGGCCTTCACAAAGCTCGTCGCCTTTTCGCAGCGGATGCCGCCGGTGCAGAACATGGCGATCTTGGGTTTGCGGCCTTCCGCTTCGAGCTTGGCCCGGAACTCGCGGAACCAGTCTGGAAACTCGCGGAAGGTTTCCGTCTGCGGGTCGATGGCGCCTTCGAAGGTGCCGATGGCGACTTCGTAATCGTTGCGGGTGTCGATGAGGACGGTGTCGGGGTCTGAGATCAGCGCGTCCCAGTCCTGGGGCTTCACATAGGTGCCGACCAGACCATTGGGGTCTGTGCCCGGCACGCCCATGGTGACGATCTCGCGCTTCAGGCGCACTTTGAGCCGCAGGAACGGCATCTCGTCTGCCTGCGAGAACTTCGCCTCCAGCGTCTCGGCGCCGGGCAGCGCGCGCAGCGTGGCGAGGGCCCCCTCGATGGCCTCGGGGCTGCCGGCGATCGTGCCGTTGATGCCTTCCTCGGCCAGCAGCAGCGAGCCCTTGATGCCAAGGCCGCACAGCGCCTGCGCAATATCCTGGCGGCGGGCGGCATAGTCCGGGAAGCGGAAGAATTTGTAGAGGGCAGCAATCTGGATCGTCATGGCCCGCCTTATGACAGAAGGCGGCGCGCGGGAAAACGGGGGAATCCCTTATGCCGCCAGCGCCAGCGCGCCCGCTCTATCCTTCGACTTCGCTCAGGATGAGCTCAAAACCGTCCGCCAGAGAAGCTCATCCTGAGCGAAGTCGAAGGATGGGCGGGCTTTCCCAGCACCAGAAGCCGGACAGGGCGCCGCCCTTCCGGTTTTGCTTGGCTGTGGCAGGCGGAGGCGGAATGCGCCGCGTGCGTTGGGTAGGTCAGTTGAGGAAGAGAGATCGCGACGCTCTCCGCCTCCGGTGCCGGGGCCGGGGAGGCCCCCGCCCTCTGCCGGGGAGATGAACCCGGCAGCGAGCGACGGGCAGAAGATCGCATGGCGCGCAGGCCGGGCGGATTGGCGGAGCGCGATGGGCGGCGGGCGCGGGGGATGGGGGGTGGAGAGGCGGGGGCGCATGCCTCAAAGCCCCCCCCTGCGCCCCTGCGGGGCACCTCCCCCGCTTTGCAGGGGAGGATTGGGGTGCGCCCGGCCCCTTCCTTATCCTCCCCTGCAAAGCGGGGGAGGTGGATCGCGCCGCAGGCGCGAGACGGAGGGGGGAACGCGCCTCGCCTTCCCGGCCGGCTCTGTTTAGGATGCCCCCATGAAACAGCTTCTCATCATCTGGCATTCGCGCACGGGGGCCGCCGAGGCGATGGCGCGGGCGGCGTTTGAGGGGGCGCAAGGGGATGAGGCGTGCGCGGCGCGGCTGGTCCGGGCGGGCGCGGCGCAGGCGGAGGATCTGATCGGGGCGGATGGCTATCTCTTCGCGGCGCCGGAAAACCTCGCCAGCCTCACCGGCGAGATGAAGGAGTTCTTTGACCGCTGCTACTATCCCGTCCTCGGACGGATCGAAGGGCGGCCCTATGCCCTGATGATCGCGGCCGGCTCAGACGGCACCAGCGCCGCCCGCCAGGCCACCCGCATCTGCAAAGGCTGGCGTTTGAAGGAGGCCCAGCCCCCGCTCATCCTCTGCACCCATGCTCAGACAGCGGAGGAAATCCTCGCGCCGAAGGTGCTGGGGACGGCGGACCTGGCGACGTGCCGGGAGCTAGGCGCGGGGATGGCGGCAGGCGTTGGGGCGGGGATTTGGTGAGAGTTACGCACGTTCTGGGAAAGGCTACAGTTCAAACTCCTTCCAACAACGAATCACTAATATAGATAGAAAAGCGCCCCCCTCCAAATCGCCTCCACAGCCTCCAATGAATGCGTCTGATATGAACCGCCCAGTCGTCTACTTTGATCAAAATATGCTCATCGAGCCAATTGAGGCTTTACTCACATCGAAAAATTTCGAGGCCTGGAAAAGAGACGTCATAATTGCGTACTCTGACGAAACCATAACTGAAGTTATACGGTCCGCAGGATTGGAAGATCGCATCCTCGACAATCTTGATAAATTCGACACTATTCGATTATTTCGTGAACTGATTAATTTCAAACAGACAAATCGATTTCTTTGCCAATCCCAAAAACCACGACAGAGATTTGACGAGCTCAAAAATAACCCTTGGTTTATGTCATTTGAACTAAACGGTTTGGCCCATTTACACAAAATTTTCGGAGGCGATAAGGATAGAAGTCACAACGATATTTCTTCTGAGCAGCTGACAAAACTGAAAAACGTTCTGTCCACTGAACTGAAAAATCTAGGAATGACAGAAGAAGGCATTGATCCAATTCTAGGGCTACTCCCGCAACAGGCCGTTCACATTGATGAATCTTTGTTTGGGCCCAAAGAAAGCAATTCAACACCGGCACTCGAATTTAAAAAAATATTATCCGTAGACGCACAAAAACTGAACGCGATAACTGACAACGACATAATTGAGCAAGTTTGGGAATTGATCCGAAATTCGTCGAAAAACTCAATTTACTCAGAGATTCATGACCTCTTCCCAAAGAGCGGAAAAAACCCAATTACAGGTGATCCTTTCACGATACCCGAGATAGCAAACAATCTCATGCTGACGTTAAACATGATCGGCTATTATCCAGATAGAAAGCTCCACAAACCTCAGCAATTTACAGCGAGTGCATCTGATTTGGGGCACGCTGCCTGGGGCACTTTATGTTCAGCGGTAGTTACTAGAGACGGAAGGTTTAGACAAAGGCTCAAAGCGACGTACCAATATCTCAAGCTGGAGACCTGCATATTTGACATCGATCTATCCAATGGCTTTGAGCTTGTCGATTTTTGGGTTCCTGAGACGCAGAGTTCGTAGGGTGCATTAAGCGAAGCGCAATGCACCACTTCGCAACCGTTATTTGGTGCATTGCGCTTCGCTTAATGCACCCTACGGATTACCCCACCAAAACCCGCGGCAGCTTAAACGTCACCGTTTCATCCGCCGTCTTCACGGTTTCCATCGTTACCTCGAAGCGCTCCCGGCACGCCTCTATCACGCCCTGCACCAGATCCTCCGGGGCGGAGGCGCCGGCGGTGAGGCCGAGGGTGGTGACGCCTTCAAACCAGGTCCAGTCTATGTCGTCGGCGCTGGCGATGAGTTCGGCGCGGGCGGCGCCGGTGCGCAGGGCGACTTCGACGAGGCGGACGGAGTTTGAACTCGTCCGGGCACCGATCACCAGGACGAGGCCGGCGCCGGGCGCGAAGACTTTGACCGCCTCCTGACGATTGGTGGTGGCGTAGCAGATGTCTTCCTTGTGCGGCGTGGCGATGCCGGGGAAGCGGGCCTGAAGGGCGGCGACGATTTCGGCGGTGTCGTCTACGCTCAAAGTCGTCTGCGTGATGAAGGCGAGGTTGGCGGGGTCGCGCGGCTGGAAGGCAGCTGCATCCTCCACCGTCTCGATGAGGGCGACGGCGCCCGGCGGCAGCTGGCCCATCGTGCCGATCACTTCGGGGTGGCCGGCATGGCCGATGAGGACGATCTCGCGCGCGTTGGAGAAGTGGCGCTCAGCCTCCACATGGACCTTGGAGACCAGCGGGCAGGTCGCGTCGACATAGATCATGTTGCGGCGGCCGGCCTCGGCGGGCACGGATTTGGGCACGCCATGGGCGGAGAAGATGACCGGGCGGTCATCCGGGCATTCTTCCAGCTCCTCCACGAAGATGGCGCCGAGGGCCTCCAGACGCTCCACCACATGGCGGTTGTGGACGATTTCATGGCGCACATAGACCGGGGCGCCCCATTTTTTCAGGGCTTCCTCGACGATCTGGATGGCGCGGTCCACGCCCGCGCAGAAGCCGCGTGGGGCGGCCAGGCGGAGGGTGAGGGGCGGTTTCGTCGTCATCTGGGGTATTTCTCCTGCGCCGAATGCGTTGCGCGGCGCCTGCAAGGCCTTTAACACGGTCGAGCTATTAGATGGACAGGCCTTTTCACAAGGCCAAGATGGACACGCCGACGCATGCGCAGAATTGCCCTTATCCTCGCCGCTTCCCTCCTGGCCGCCACGGCGGTGACCGGCTGCCGCAGCAGCCGCTTCGCCCAGAGCCTGGACTCAACGCCCAATGCCGGCCCCTGCCCCGTTGTGGGCTCGGTCTATGATGCGGCGCGCTATGTGAAATTCGTGGATGGCTCGGGCGAGCTTTACACAGATATCGCGTTCACCGGCGAGATTACCGATGTGCGCATCTATTGCCGCTATACCGATGACCGCCCGCTGGCGGCTGAAATCGAGATCGACTTTGCCTATGGCAAAGGCCCGCAGGCGCGTGGCGACAGCCATACCTATCCGTATTTCGTGTCCGTCATCCGCCGCAACGGCAAGGTTCTGGCGCGGGAAACCTTTGCCAGCCAGGCTGAGTTCCGCGGCAAGACGCTGACGAGCAAGTCCGAACTGGTGAACCGCATCACGATCCCGCGGGCTGACAGCTCGATCTCGGGGGTGAACTTCGAGATTGTCGTGGGCTTTGAACTGACGCCCGAGCAGCTGGAATTCAACCGCGCCGGCAAGCGATTCCGCCTTGATGCGGGCGCGGGCCTGTCGGAGTAGGACATGACCAGCCTCGCGAAGAACCTGTCTGCGGCCGCTGGCGCCGCCTTCGAGGCAATGGGGCTTGAGGCGCGCTTCGGCGAAGTGCGCCGGAGCGACAAGCCGGAGCTGGCGGATTTTCAGTGCAATGGCGCGATGGCGGCGGCGAAAGCGGCCGGGCGTAACCCGCGCGAGATTGCCGGGGAGATTGCCGCGCGGCTGAAAGAGCATGGCTCTGTGCTGTCGGCAGAGGTTGCCGGGCCGGGCTTTATCAATCTGCGCGTTTCAGATGCCGCGCTCTCGGCCAGGGCCGAAGACGTGCGCGGGGACGCGATGGCGGGGGCCGAGAAGGCCGCCGACGCCGCTGTGACGGTGATCGACTTTGGCGGGGCGAATGTCGCCAAGCCGATGCATGTGGGCCACCTCCGCTCAGCCGTGATTGGCGATACGCTGCAGCGGATCTGCCGGTTTGCGGGCGACACGGTGACCTCTGACGTGCACCTCGGCGATTGGGGGCTTCAGATGGGCCACCTCGTCACCGAGCTGTGCGACGAGCAACCCGGCCTTATCTATTTCGACGCCGCCTATACCGGCCCCTACCCGTCTGAGCCGCCCGTCACCATCGATGATCTCGGCCGGCTTTACCCCCAGGCGAGCAACAAGGCGAAGGCCGACGCCGCCCGCAATGAGCGAAGCCAGATGGCCGTCGCCGAACTGCAGGCCGGGCGGCCGGGCTATCGCGCGTTGCTGCGTCATTTCATTGATGTCTCGATCAAGGCGCTGAAAGCCGATTACGGCTTCCTCAATGTCTCCTTCGACCTCTGGAAGGGCGAGAGCGATGTGGACGGCCTCATCCCCGGCCTCGTCGAGCGCTTCAAGGCCGCGGGCCTTGCCGAGGAGAGCGATGGCGCGCTGATCGTGCATGTGGCGCGGGAGAGCGACAAGAAAGAGATGCCGCCCGTCATGCTGGTCAACAGCCGCGGCGGCACGGGCTATCACACGACAGACCTCGCCACGATCCTCGACCGGATGGACACGCTGACCCCAACGCCGGAGCGGATGCTCTATGTGGTCGACCAACGCCAGGCGCTGCATTTCGAGCAGGTGTTCCGGGCGGCGGACCTGCTCGGCCTGATCGCTGAGGACAAGCTGGAGCATATCGGCTTTGGCACGGTCAACGGCCCGGACGGCAAACCCTTCAAGACACGCGAAGGCGGCGTGCTGCGGCTGGCTGACCTTCAGGCGATGGCGATGGAAGAGGCGGAGAAGAAACTTTCCGCCGCGAACCTCCCCGCCGATATGGGTGATGCCGAGCGCTTTGATGTGGCCAAGAAAGTGGCCGTCGCGGCGCTGCGCTTCTCAGACCTGATGAACACGCGCACGACCAATTATGTGTTCGACCTCGACCGCTTCACCAGCTTCGAGGGCAAGACCGGGCCTTACCTGATGTATGCTGCCGTGCGGGTGAAATCGGTGCTGCGCAAGGCCGCCGAGAACGGCCACGCGCCGGGCAAAGTGGTGGTTACCGAGGACGCCGAGCGGGCGCTGGTGTTACAGCTCGACGGCTTCGGCGCGGCGCTTCTGGGCGCGCGCGAAAAGCGCATGCCGCATATCCTGTGCGAGCATCTGTTCAATCTGGCGCAGGCCTTCAGCAGTTTCTATGCGGCTCTGCCGATTGCGTCGGAAACCGACGCCGAAAAGCGCGCGAGCCGGCTGGCGCTGTCGGACGCTGTGCGGCACCAGCTGGAGAAGGGGCTGGGGCTGCTGGGCATTGATGTGCCGGCGCGGATGTAACCCGTAGGGCGGATAGAGCGCAGCGAAATGCGGCATGCGGTGTTTGGGAATGTCGGATTTCGGCCTTTGGCCTCTATCCGACCTACCGGTTGGGGCGGGCCCGTCTAATCCAAATCCGGCGGAGGGGAATTCCAGCTGCGCCGGATCATGAATGCCGGGAAAAGAACCGAAAATGCGAGCATGGACGTGACGAAGGCGAGCGAGCCCCAATTGTGTTTCATCGCAGTGGCAAAGTCAGGCTGTGAAGCAAAAATCGCCAGGTAGCCAAAGAGGCACCCCATTATGCCTCCGCCTGCTCCAATGATCGGCCCCAGGATCCAAGATCTGTCGATCGGCTCTTCAGCCAGATCGTCAACACGGGTTGCAAGGGCTGCGGCTATGGCTTTCACCGTTTCCACGGACCCCCGGCCCGCAGATTCCAGACGTTGAACGGTCCGCGAACTCAATTGGGCCGCTGCAGCCAGGTCCTCCTGTGACCAATGCCTGCTCCTGCGAAGGCGAGCGAGTTTGTTTTTGTTGACGATCATCGGGCACTCCTCCCGCCGAACCTACTCAAAACGGGCTCGGGCACCACGACAAACGCACGACAGCGCAGGAAACGGGCCCGAATACCGAGGCAATCAGTGTCGGATTTCGGCCTTTGGCCTCTATCCGACCTATGGGTTGGGGGGCTTAATGCACCCTCAGACTGGAGGAGACTGCTCATGGCCAACGCGCCCGTTCCGGTTCCTGCTGCCCCGCCTGCCGAGAAGCCGCCGCAGCAATGGGAGCTCGCCGCGCAATGGGCGCAGGGGTGGCGGATTGTGAAATGGTCTTTGAGCGCGGTGGTGGTCATCGCGTTTCTGATGGTGGTTGGGCAGGGCTATCTGTTTTACCGGCTGTTTGATGATGTCCATCCGCTGCTTGGGTACGGGTATATCCTGCTACTGACGGTGGGGCTGGCGCTGCTGGTGGTGCGGCCGGTGGTGGCGTTTCTGTCGATGCCGGTGGCGGCCAAACCGCCGGACATATTGATTGATCCGAGGGCGCCTGACCCGAAGGCGCTGGTGGCGCGCATCCGGTATGATATCCGCTATCTGCAGATGCTGGCAGCAAACCCCGAAGTGCAGGCCGAGCGCGCCGCCATTGAGGAGGCCATCGCCAAAGGCCGCGCGCTGGTGGCCCGCGCGGGCCGCGCGACGCCGCAGGAAGCGCTCGGGCTTTCCTCTGAGCTTGAGACCTTCGAGCGCGCCCATATCGAGGCCCTGCTCGGCCCGCTCGACAAGCGCGTGAACGCCGCAATCCATGCCGAGGCGGTGGCGGTGGGCGTGGCAACGGCGCTGTCGATGAATGGCACGGTGGACGCGTTCATCGTGCTCTGGCGCAATGCCAATCTCATCGCCCGCATCTCGCGCATCTATTTCGGCCGGCCGCATCTGATGGGCAGCCTGCGTATCCTGCGCGATGTGGCCGCCATCGTGGTCGCCGCCCGGGCGCTGGAGGATGTGACCGATCTCACCGGAGATGTGGTTGGCAGCCTGCTGGGGCGGATGGGCGGGCTGATCGCCGGGCCGGTGATGGATGGCGGCATCAATGCGATGATGACGCTGAAGCTCGGCTATCTCGCCAAGCGCCGCTGCCGCAGCTTCAAGGGCTGGTCGGCGGGCCAGGCGGCGGCGATTTCGGAAGGGGCGTTGCAGGAAGTGAAGGCCGAATCCGGCTCGGTGATCAGCGATCTGATGAAGCGCGTTGGCGGCCTCAGCACGCATGCCGCGCGCGCCACCGAAAAGGTTCTCTCAGGATCACGCAGCACCTGGGAACTGATCCGCAGCTGGTTTGGCGGCGGGCGGCCGGTGGGCAGCTGACGCCAATTTTATCGCTGCGTCAGATGCGCAGGTGGACAGGCCTGCCCGGCTCAGTTCAGATGGAGCGTGGTGGGATCAAGGCTGACCGGGCGGTGCACATGTGGCTGCGCAGAACTCTCGTCTATGTGTCGCTGCTGGTCATGCTGGCCGCGCTCTGGCTTGGCATTGCGGTCTTTGTGACGCTGAATGATGAGGGCATACCCGAGCGGCGTGTGGAGGCCCCGGAAAGCCTGCCCGTGGCTGAGGCCCCGCTCAAGCTGATGATCTGGAATGTCGGCTATTCAGGGCTTGGGGAGGAATCGGATTTCCAGACCGATGGCGGCCAGATGCTGCGCCCGCCTGGCCGCAAGGCGGTGGAGAAAAACCTTGCCGGGATTCAGGACGTGCTGCGCGAGGAGGCGCCGGACATCCTGCTGATGCAGGAACTCGCCGCGCCGGGATTTCTGACACATAATGTCGATGTGCTCTCGGGCGTGAAGGATGCCCTGCCGGGCTATGGCATGGTCTTCTCGTCTGACATCCGCACGCGTCTGCTGCCTGGCCCGCTCGGGCTGCGCCACGGGCTGGGGACATTTGCGAAGGTGGCCGGGGAGCGCACGAAGATCCTGCGCCTCGTGGAAGAGCCCGCGCCGATCATGGGCTTCATCCAGCGGCGCTATCATGTGCAGGTCACAGAGCTTGATGTGGCTGGCGCGCCCTGGGTGATCATCAATGTCCACCTCTCCGCCTTTGACGAGGGCGCGGGCACGCGGATGCGACAGGTGCGCGAGGTGCTCGACCTGGCTCAGTCGCACTATCAGCAGGGCAAGGCCGTGGTGCTGGGCGGGGACTGGAACATGCGCCTTGCTCGGACGGATTTTGCCTATGAAAGCGATGAAAGCGCGCTTTTCTGGGTACATGATTTTCCGCAGGAGATCCTGCGCCGGGGCTGGCAAATCGTGATCGACCCGGCTGTCCCGACGACCCGCACCAATGAGCAGCCCTACACGGCGGGAGTGAACTATACGACGATCATTGATGGCTTCATTGCCTCCCCGAATGTGGCGGTGGAGGAGGTGCGCGGCCTCGATCTCGGCTTCCGGATTACGGACCACCAGCCGGTGGTCGCGCTGCTCCGCCGGACGGACGGGCCAGAAGCGGCCGAAGCAAAAAGCGAATCTGATTGAACCTTTCGGCCTGCACGCGCGACTATCCCTTTGAAGGACAGGCGCGGCGATGGCTCTCAGCGATACAGACAGGATCTATGACGAACTGCTCGTCACGCTGGTGCGCGCCGGGGATGCCCGCGCCGCAGACCGGCTGGCCGCCCGCTGGCAACCGCGCCTGATGCGGGCGGCCCGGCGGATGCTGGGCGATACTGAAGAAGCGCGCGAGGCGGTGCAGGAGGCCTGGGGCGGCATCTGCCGCGGCTGGCTCACCCTGTCGGACCCGGCGATGTTTCCCGCCTGGGCGTATGGCATCCTCACCCGCAAATGCGCAGACCGTATCCGGCGGACGAGCGCGGCGCGCCAGCGCTTCCTGCCCGAAGACGCCGCGCCCGAGCCGGCCGGCATCGACACCGCGCCGCTGCGCCATTCCCTCATGGCTGCGCTCGGCCAGCTCAGCGCCGACCACCGCCTCGCCGCCATTCTGCATTTCAGCGAGGGCCTCACCCTTGCCGAAACCGCCGCTGCCCTGGGCGTCCCCACCGGCACGGCAAAGTCGCGCATCTTCCATGCGCGCCAACATCTCAAACAGCTTCTTGAAGGAGACCTGTGATGACGAGTTTTGAAACACGGCTGAAGGACGGCCTTTCGGCGGAAGACGAAGCCTTCCTGAAAAACCTGGAAGATGGGGAAAGCCTCATCGGCCAGCTGGGCGCGACGTTTACCGGGCCGCTGAAACTCTGGACCGCGTTCGCCTTCGGGCTGAGCTTTGCGTTCTTTGCGATTGCCGTCTGGTCGGCCTTCCAGATCCTCGGGGCAGAGGAACTGCGCGAGATGATCTTCTGGCTCGCCACCTTCCTCTTCAGCATGCTGGCGGTGTCGATGATCAAGATCTGGTTCTGGATGCGGATGAACCATCTCGCCCTGCTGCGCGAACTCAAACGCATCGAGCTGCGCATTGCCCGGAACGCGGTGTAATCAGGTTTGGGTTGCGCTTTGTCTGCGACGCGCAAGAATCGGGTCGCAGGCGGCGGGGGCTTCTGGCATCCCCGCCGCGAGCCCCAAGCCAGCCCAGAGGAAGCCCGCCATGCCCACGCAGACCGAAAAACTCACCCACTTCGCCAGCCTCCATGCCGGGGCTGAGCCCCTTGTACTGGTCAATATCTGGGATGCCGGGTCTGCCCGCACGGTGGCGGCCGCTGGCGCCCGCGCGCTGGCCACCGGCAGCGCCTCGGTCGGCGGCGCGCTCGGCTTTGCCGATGGCGAGGCAGTGCCGCTTGATCTGGTGCTGGGTCACGCCGCGCGCATCGCGGCGGCTGTGGACCTGCCGGTCTCAATCGACTTTGAAGCCGGGTACGCCGCCTCGCCAGACGGCGTCGCGGAGAATATCCGGCGCGTCGTGGGCACAGGCGCCGTCGGCATCAACCTTGAGGATGGCTATCCGGCCGGCGATGGCGAGGGCCTCCGCCCGGTCGAGGACGCCGCTGCCCGCATCGAGGCCGCTCGCGCGGCTGCCGATGATCTTCTGCGCGGCTTCTGGATCAATGCCCGCACTGACATCTGCCTCAACGCAAAGCCCGAGGACCACGCCGCCCATCTCCCGGACGTGATCGCGCGCGGCAAAACCTATGCTGAGGCGGGCGCCAGCAGCCTTTTCGTGCCGGGCCTGCGGGACCTGGCGCTGATCGCGCAGGTCTGCGCCGCCTGCCCGCTGCCGGTGAATGTCATGGCCGGGCCGGAGGCCGGTGGCTTTGGCGCGCTGGCAGAGGCCGGCGTGCGCCGCATCAGCTATGGCCCGTTTCCGTGGCGCGCGGCGATGGCAACGCTCACTTCCTATGCAAAACAGGCGGGTGAGCCGGGCTGAGCGGCCCAGCCCTTGCCGCGCCTGAGAATCCGGGCTAGCTCACGGCCATACATTCTCTTCCGGGAGAGAGCGGTCCTTCGAGACCGCCGCCGAAGGCGCAACCGCCCCGGAAACGCTCAGGCAAAAGGGCCGGAAGAGGATCAACACGCTGGAAAGAGGCTGAAATAAGCCTCGCCGAAGGAGCAAGCCTGTCCTTCGACGTCGCTCAGGATGAGCCGTCGATGCCAGGCGGAATCTCTCAGGCGCCCGGACAGCGGGGGCGACGGACCAAGGCAGCGCGCCCACGCGCTGCGCCGTCACTCTATGAAAGGGCGCCATGTCAGAGGCCTCGACTGAACAGCTGAAGCGCACGCCGCTTTATGAGTCCCACGTCAAGATGGGCGGCAAGCTCGTGGCCTTTGCCGGCTATGAAATGCCCGTCCAGTTTGAAGGCGTGATGGCCGAACATATCTGGACGCGCACGCAGGCCGGCCTGTTTGATGTCTCGCATATGGGCCCCTGCTTCCTCACCCTGGAAGCCGGCATCGGCGGGGGCGACGACGCCCATGCCGAAATTTCCGCCCTCATCGAAACCCTTGTCCCGTCCGACATCACCAGCCTGAAGCCCGGCCAGGCGCGCCTCACCGTTCTGCTCAATGATGACGGCGGCATCCTCGACGACCTCATCATCACCCGCCCCCTCGGCGACGCCGCCCAGGGCACGCTCTACATCGTCGTCAATGGCGCGATGAAAGAGCAGGACTGGGCCATCTTTGAAAAAGCCCTCGCCGGCAAAGCGATCCTGACCCGCGCCGACGACCGCATCCTCTTCGCCCTGCAAGGCCCCAAGGCTGTGGACGTGATGGCCGATTTCTTCCCGGGCTGCGAAGCGCTCACCTTCATGCAGCACATGCCCTTTGAAGTGAACGGCCAGCGCTGCATCGTCTCGCGCTGCGGTTATACCGGCGAGGATGGCTTTGAAGTGCTGATCCCGGCCGAAGCCGGCCTGCCGCTGATCGAAGAGATGTATACGGATGAGCGGGTAAAACCCATCGGCCTCGGCGCACGCGACTCGCTGCGCCTGGAAGCCGGGCTTTGCCTCTATGGCCACGACCTCAATCCCGAAATATCTCCCATTGAGGCAGACCTTGCCTGGGTGATCCAGAAGCGCCGCCGCGAAGCGGGCAACTTCCCCGGCGCCGATCGCATCCTCCGGGAACTGAAGGACGGCCCGGCCAAGAAGCGCGTCGGCATCCGCCCGCTGGAGCGCGCCCCGGCCCGCGAAGGGGCTGAAATCCAGGTGAATGGCGAGACCATCGGCGTCGTCACCTCCGGCGGCTTTGGCCCCACCTATGACGCGCCCGTCGCCATGGGCTATGTCACCGCCGCCCATGCCGCGCCGGGCACAAAGATCGACCTTATCGTCCGCGGAAAGGCCCGGCCTGCCGAAGTGGCCGCCCTTCCGTTCGTTCCACAAAACTATAAACGCTAGACCTGCAGGGGCACGCACATGACCACCTACTACACCAAAGATCATGAATGGGTTCGCGTCGAAGGCGACACCGGCACTGTGGGCATCACCACCTACGCCGCCGGACAGCTCGGCGATGTCGTCTATGTTGAGCTTCCCGAAGCGGGCGCAAGCCTTGCCAAGGGCGACGGCTTTGCCGTCGTCGAGAGCGTGAAAGCCGCTTCGGACGTGTACGCGCCAATTTCCGGCGCCGTTCTGGAATCCAATACCGGACTTGCCGACGCGCCAGAAAAAGTCAGCGAAGCGGCCGAGACCGATGCCTGGTTCGTCCGCATCAAGATTGCCGACACGTCTGAACTCGACGGCCTGATGGATCTGGCCGCGTACACCGCTTATTGCGAAGGGCTCTGATCCATGCGCTACCTGCCGCTCACGCCAGAGGACCGCGCCAACATGCTGGCGACCATCGGCGCGAAATCTGTCGATGATTTTTATACAGATGTTCCCGAAGCTGCCCGCCTGAAGGGCAAGGTTTCCGGCCTGCCAGACCATCAGGGCGAGCTTGCCGTCGAGCGCCACCTCACCAGGCTCGCCGAGAAAAACCGCTCAGCCTCTTCCGGGCCGTTCTTCGTCGGCGCGGGCGCCTACAAGCATCATGTGCCCGCCACGGTCGACATGATCATCCAGCGCTCGGAATTCCTGACGACCTACACGCCCTACCAGCCCGAAATCGCGCAGGGCACGCTACAGACCCTGTTTGAGTTCCAGACGCAGGTGGCAAGCCTCACCGCCCTGGATGTCGCCAACGCCTCCATGTATGACGGCTCGACCGCCTGCGCCGAGGCCGCTGTGATGGCCGCGCGCGTCACCCGCCGCAAGAAGATCATCCTCTCGGGCGGCCTCCACCCACATTACGCCGCTGCCACCCGCCTGCTCGCTGAAGCCCAGGGCCTCACAGTCGTTCAGCTCCCCGTCGCCATCGACGGCGAGGAGGAACTCGCAAAGGCCGTGGACGGAGAAACCGCCTGCGTCATCGGCCAGAGCCCGAACGTGTTCGGCACGGTCACCGATCTTTCCGCCGTGGCCGACGCCGCCCATGGCAAGGGCGCGCTGCTCGTCTCGGTGTTCACTGAGGTTGTCAGCCTCGGCCTCGTCACCCCGCCCGGCGAAATGGGCGCAGACATCGCCGCCGGTGAAGGCCAGTCGCTTGGCAATGGCCTCAATTTCGGCGGGCCCTATGTCGGTCTTTTCTCCTGCCGCGAAAAGCTGGTGCGCCAGATGCCCGGCCGCCTCTGCGGCGAAACGGTTGACGCCGATGGCAAGCGCGGTTTTGTGCTGACGCTCTCGACCCGCGAGCAGCATATCCGCCGCGACAAGGCGACCTCCAACATCTGCACCAATTCCGGCCTCTGCGCCCTCGCCTTCACGTCGCACATGACGCTGCTGGGCGGGAAGGGCCTCAAACAGCTCGCGCAGCTCAACCATGAAGCGGCGATTGAACTCGCCGATGCCCTCGGCGCGGTGAAGGGCGTCGAAGTCGTCACCCCGCGCTTCTTCAACGAGTTCGCCATCCGCACACCGATGGACGCCGAAGCCGTCCTCGCCATGCTGGATGAAGCCGGCGTTGTCGGCGGCGTGCGCGCCTCGCGCCTCTTCCCCGGCGACCATCTGGGCGACGTCATCCTCGTCGCCGCCACCGAATGCACGACGGCGGATGATATTGCCGCCTACACCGACGCTCTGAAGGAGATTGTGTGATGGGGACCCTATGCGTCGAGCGGGACATTTACTGCCGTCGGGCCGGGGCTTGGGCGAAAGGCAACATTTCAGTTTATCAGCCATTTCAAGATCTGAAGTTTGATGAGAAAGGCGATACATGGCGATGTGACATTTCAATTGAGTGGCAGGACTTTTCCTGCCGAAAGAACCACTATGGCTCGAATGGCTATCAGGCTTTGGAGCTAGCGCTGAGGCTCGTACCCAGCCTCATTGCTGCGACGGATGATTTTCACAAAAGAAACCTCGCCCTGTATTCAGGCGACGTAATTCTGGACTCGGCAAGCCTTCGCGAATTTTTTCATGCCCGGCTGATTGGAGACGTGTAATGACCATGAACACTCAAGGCCGCCCCACGGCGCCCACCGCCGTCTCCACCGCCGCCATCGAGACGATCTCGGGCTCGCGCGGGCTTCTTCAGCAGGAAGGTCTTCTTTTCGAGATCGGCACGCCTGAGACCACCGGCGTTGACCTGCCAAAACCCAAGGGCCTCAAATCCCGCCTCGGCGGCGTCGCCCGCAAGGTGGACACCGGCCTGCCCGGCCTCTCCGAGCCTCAGGCCGTGCGCCACTATATGCGCCTTTCCCAGAAGAATTATGCCATCGATCTTGGCCTCTTCCCGCTGGGCAGCTGCACGATGAAGCACAATCCGCGCCTCAACGAAAAGATGGCGCGCCTGCCCGGCTTTGGCGACATTCATCCCCTCCAGCCGCAAGCTACCGTTCAGGGCGCGCTGCAACTGATCGACGAACTTGCCACCTGGCTGAAAACCCTCACCAACATGCCGTCTGTGGCCATGAGCCCGAAAGCCGGCGCGCATGGTGAGCTCTGCGGCCTCCTCGCCATCCGCCAGGCGCTGATCGCGCGCGGCGAGGGCGATGTGCGCAAACGGATGCTGGTGCCCGAGTCCGCCCACGGAACAAATCCGGCGACGGCGGCCCAGTGCGGCTTCACGGTGGATGAGATCAAGGCCAACAAGCGCGGCCGGGTCGATATGGCAGACCTGAAAGCGAAGCTTGAGAAGTCTGAGGATGTCGCCGGCATCATGCTGACCAATCCCAACACCTGCGGCCTCTTCGAAACAGACATCCGCGAGATCGCCGACCTGATCCACAAGGCCGGCGGATACTTCTACTGCGACGGGGCAAACTTCAACGCCATCGTCGGCCGCGTACGGCCCGGCGACCTTGGCGTGGACGCCATGCACATCAACCTGCACAAGACCTTCTCCACCCCCCATGGCGGCGGCGGCCCCGGTTCTGGCCCAACGGTGTTCTCCGAAGCGCTGGCGCCCTACGTGCCCGTGCCGTTCGTCACCAAGGATGAGGATGGCATCTACCGCCTCGTCGAACAGGTGGACGGGGAAGCCAGCGAAAGCTTTGGCCGCATGGTCGCCTTCCATGGCCAGATGGGCATGTTCGTGCGCGCGTTGGCCTACATCCTCAGCCACGGCGCAGATGGACTGAAGCAGGCGGCCGAAGACGCCGTCCTCAATGCCAACTACATCCAGGCCCGCCTGAAGCATGTCATGAGCCCCGCCTTTGACGGCTATTGCATGCATGAGGCGCTGTTCTCCGACGCCTTCACCGCAGACGGCATCGAAACCATCGACATCGCCAAGGCCCTCATTGATGAAGGCTACCATCCGATGACGATGTATTTCCCGCTGGTGGTGCATGGCGCGATGCTGATCGAGCCGACGGAGACCGAGTCCAAGGCTGAGCTGGACCGCTTCTGCGACGCGCTGGAATCCATCGCCCGCCGCGCCGCCCAAGGGGATGACACGCTGAAAGGCGCGCCCTACCTCGCCCCGATGCGCCGCCTCGACGAGACCCGCGCGGCCCGCAAGCCGGTGCTTAAGTGGACGGCTGAAGATACCAGCAAGGTGGCCGCCGAATAGGGCAAAGGCCGGGTTTTCCAGAACCCGGCTGCCTGCCTACCAGATGGACGCTTCCACAGTCGCGGGGCGCACACGCCCCTCATGACCGTGGAACAGCGTATGCCGCGTCTTGCTGAACTGCCGGGTCACCGGCACTTCGAAGAAGCGGTAGGCCAGCCAGGACAGCATGATCGCCCCAGCCATGCAGGTGAAGAGAAACACCAGGTTCCCGAGGCGCCCATCGGCCGCCACGTCAAACAACGCGCCTGCGCTGCCGGGCGTCTCTGCCAGCCGCCTGAAGACTTGCTGCATGCCGTGCAGGATGAAGATGTGCGTCAGATAGAGGGAATAGGACCAGTCACCGAGGGCGACGGTCACCGACTTCACCAGTCTGGCGGACCCCTCCAGAAACGCCGGCACACCCGTCATCCGCCGGCCCATCTGTACGCCGATCACGCTGAGCACCGCGCACATCGCCAAGCCTGAGGCGAGCGCCGTGAGGCTGGCTTGCAGACGGACGCCGTCATGGCTCGGATCGGGCAGCCCATAGGCCTGAAAGATGATCGCGGCCACCACCGCGCCTGCGACAGGCGGCGCCAGTGCACCAAGCCTCCCGGCGATATCAAGGCTGGCAAAGCCATAGACCAGCAGCGCGCAGGGCAAGCCAAACCACAGCACGCGCCCCCACATCAGGGTAAAGGTTGTTTCCACCCCATGAAAGAAGGCGGCGAACATCAACCAGAACACGGCGGCCGTCGTCACCAGTGCCGGCCGCCACCGCCGCCCCGAGGTGACGAGATAGGCCGCCGCCGCGCCCAGAATGAATTCGAAGGTCATCGGATACGTGGCCAGTTGCAGCGCCGTACCTGCAATCGGCGCGGAAAGACCCGAGAGAGAGCCGGCAATGACAAAGGCCGCCCATATCGCCAGCAGCCAGGGCCGCCATTTCATAGGGGCCAGCAGGATCAGCGCGAACACGATATAGAAGTGAACTTCATGCACCAGCGTCCAGCCCACACCGAGGATCGGGTGTTCGGTCTGGGGGGCCAGCAGGAAGGATTTCACAAGATACTCAATCGGCGGAATACCCCGCCCGATCGCCGGTGTGCCGTTCGCGCCGGTCCCGCTCAACCCGTAGGTCCAGAGCATGTAGGCGGCGAGCAGGGCGGCAAAGAGCCACCATACAGGATAGATGCGCGTCAGCCGGGCAAACAGGAATTCAGAGGCCGTTCTCAGGGTGGCTGGCGACGCGCCTGCCACAAAAACCATGATGAAGCCCGAGATGACGAAGAAGAGGTCGACGCCGAAATAGCCATTCGTGAACAGCCCGCCCACCATCGGCACTTCTGTGCCTGCACCTGCGGCGATCAAAACCTTCTCGGAGGCCCGGATGTGGAACACCATCACGGCAAAGGCTGCGAGCCCCCGCAGGCTCTGGATCGACTGCAGCTTCATCTGCTCTCCTGTAGGGATTTTAACGCGGCATGGCGGATTTTCTTGAAGGTGTAGCAATGGGGTCACGCCCTTGCCAGACTTTCGACACATCTGGTGCGTTACTCTGGTAACTGCCAACTCGAAACCCATATTGATCGCCATGCCGCCAGATAACACGCCCCTCCTGAGTGAACCGGTCTACGCGCCGCCCAAACCTATCCATGTTCTGCGGAACGGGGTGAACGTTGCCGCGCGCCAGCTGCTGGCGATCACGGGCCTCGGCATGATTGTGCTGGCCATTCCCATCGGCATCGCCACGCCGATCCTTCCCATCGGCCTGCCGATGGCGATCGTGGGTGTCGTCCTTCTTGGCCGTAACGCCGTCTGGGGCCGCCGCTGGATGGAGAGCATCCTGGCGCGGCATCCGAGGGTCGAGCGCATGGCGCCCAACTGGCTGATGCGCAGCGTGTTCGGCCGCGAAAAGCGGATTGTGTCCGAATAACCCGTTCACGGGCCAAGCCCTGCCTCTAGGCCTTGCATGCCGAAGCAATCTTTGCCCTGATAGGCGCAAAGGTTAGCTGATTTGCGGGGCATTCATGAACAAGCTGCTGTTGAGCGCAGGCCTCGGGCTTTGCCTGGTCCTGAGCGCCTGTGGAGGATCTGGAGACGGGAAGAAAAAGAGCGACGTTCCGCGCATCTTTGATCCGTTCCCCTCCACCTACGCCGCCTATCCCTCCGGCGCGACGCTGATCACCGGCGCCACGGTGCTGGATGGTAAAGGCGGCCTGATCGAGGGTGGCAGCGTCCTCATCGAGGGCGGCAAGATCAAGGCCATCGGCGCAGACCTGACCGCCCCGGAAGGCGCCACCACGATCAACGCCGCCGGCAAATGGGTCACTCCCGGCATCATCGACAATCACAGCCATCTGGGCGCTTACCCCTCACCGGGCGTGGAAGCCCACGGCGATGGCAACGAGATCTCCGGCCCGGTCACGGCCGAGGTCTGGGTCGAGCATTCGGTCTGGCCGCAGGACCCCGGCTTCACTCGCGCGCTGGCCGGCGGCATCACCTCCCTGCAAATCCTTCCGGGCAGCGCCAACCTCTTCGGCGGACGCGGCGTGGTGCTGAAAAACGTTCCTGCACGAACCGTCCAGGCGATGAAGTTTCCCGGCGCGCCGCATACGCTGAAGATGGCCTGCGGGGAAAACCCCAAGCGCGTCTATGGCTATGGCCGCGGCGCCTATCCGGGCGGCGCGCCCTATTCGCGCATGGGCAATGTCGCCGGCTACCGTACCGCCTGGATTCAGGCGCGCGACTACAAAAAGAAATGGGATGCCTTCATCGACGGGACAGGCGATGAGCCGGCCCGCGATCTGGAACTGGAAACCCTCGCCGGCGCGCTCTCGGGCGACATTCTCGTCCACATGCACTGCTACCGCGCCGACGAGATGGCCATCATCCTCGATCTCTCCCAGGAGTTCGGCTACAAGGTCGCCTCCTTCCACCATGCCGTGGAGGCCTACAAGATCGCCGACAAGCTGGCCGAATACGGCACCTGCTCGTCCATGTGGGCCGACTGGTGGGGCTTCAAGATGGAAGCCTATGACGGCATCCGCGAGAACATCCCGATGGTTCATAATGCGGGCGCCTGCGCCATCGTCCATTCCGACAGCGATATCGGCATCCAGCGCCTCAACCAGGAAGCCGCCAAGGCCTGGTCAGATGGCAAGCGCGCCGGGATAGACATCCCCATCGAGGTCGCCTGGCAATGGCTTTCGCTCAACCCGGCAAAGTCGCTCGGCATCGACGGGAAGACCGGCAGCCTTGAGCCCGGCAAGATGGCCGATGTCGTCGTCTGGTCGGCAAACCCCTTCAGCGTCTACGCCCAGGCCGAGAAGGTCTATATCGACGGCGCCCTGATGTATGACCGCAACGACCCGGCCATCCAGCCGGTGATGGACTTTGAACTTGGCCAGCCCGGCGAAGGAGACCGTAAATGATCCGCCCTCTGATCCTTTCTCTCGCCGCGCTCTGTCTTGCCCCGCTTGGCCTCACCCAGCCCGTCGCCATTATTGGCGAAAAGGTCTGGACCGGGACAGCACAGGGCACCCTCACCAATGGCGTTGTCGTGATTGATGACGGCAGGATCGTCTCGGTCGGCACAGGCGCGGCCCCCGCCGGTATGGCGCAGGTTCAGGCCAAATGGGTCACCCCCGGCCTCATCTCCGCCTTCTCGCGCACCGGCATTGCCGAAGTGCCCGGTGAGAAATCAGCCAACGACACCGGCGCGGGCGGCTCGCCTTTCTCCGCTGCGCTCAACGCCGCCGATGGCTTCAACCCCGACGCCACCCCAATTGCCGTCACACGCCTTGAAGGTTTCACGCGCATCGCCGTGGCGCCGGACGCGCGCTCGAAACTCTTCGCCGGGCAGGGCTTCCTGGCCGATACCAGCGGCTTGCCGGGTTCCATCTTCAAGCAGCGCGCCTTTGCCTTCCTGGTGCTGGGCGAGCGCGGCGCGGCGCTTTCGGGCGGCTCGCGCCCCGCTTCCTGGACCGCCCTGCGCGGGGCCTTTGATGATGTGCGCTTCTTCACCGCCCGCTACATGACGCATAATGACGGCAACGTGCTGACCCGCCTCGACGCGCAGGCTTTCATGCCTGCGGTCAAAGGCGAGCAGCTGATCCTGATCGAGGCGCGCCGGGCGAGCGACCTGGAAGCCATCATGGACTTCAAGCAGGAAAACCCGATGCTGAAGATCGCCATTGTCGGCGCCGATGAGGGCTGGCGCGTGGCAGACCGGCTGGCCGCCATGAACATTCCCGTGATTGTCGACGCCTTCTCAAACCTACCGTCGACCTTCTCCCAGCTCGCCGCCACCAGCGAGAACGCCGCCCGCCTTGCCGAGGCCGGTGTGACCGTTGCCATCGTCAATCTTGATGACAGCAGCCATCAGGCCCGCCTCGCCGCCCAGATCGCCGGCAATGCCGTGGCCAATGGCCTGCCCTTTGATACGGCCATGCAGGCACTGACCACCGCCCCGGCCAGGATCTTCGGTATGGAAGGCCTCGGCATGCTTGCGCCGGGCGCCCGCGCCGATGTTGTGGCCTGGGACGGCGACCCGCTGGAGATCACCTCGGCGCCAACGGCCGTGTTCATCGACGGGGTCAGCGAACCGATGGAATCGCGCCAGACGAGACTGCGCGACCGCTATCTCAGCCTCGACGAAAGCGAGCGCCCGCTGGCTTATCGGCGATGACAAACCGGTAAGGAATGCCGCTTGTTCAACTCCTGTAAATGTTCGACGCGCAAGCTTTGGTCATCTGGATGCTGATCTTCGCTGATAGACTATGGCAGGCGGCGCCTGCCGCGATGTTGCCGCAATTCCTCAGGATGAGTTGGCGCCGAATATGACGGGTGGACTGATGCTGTTGCAGGTAATTCTGGCATCCCTGACGATGGCGACCGGCACCGGCCCGATGCACGCCGCGCTGGAGGCCACTGAAGCGCCCGAAACGCTGCGCGCGGCCTTTACCGTCGAGCTGCGCTCGCAATCTGCCCGGCAGGTCTATTCCTTCGATCCACGTCAGCCACGCGACCTGCGCTGGCAGCTCGTCTCCCACGAAGGCCAGGATGCAGAGCTCGACGCCGTGGCCGCCAACTGGGCGAGCGAGCCGGCCCCCGACGGGCGCCTCTTCCCCGATGATCTGCGCGCCTGCCTCGGCCAGACCGTTCAGGTGAACACCGAGGGCCATGCCTGGCGGGTCGGCTTCCGCCACCAGCCCAACTTCAATGACAATGAGTTTGACCGCTGGGCCGCCGAGCGCCTGCAGGCCAATGCCCTGCTCGATCCCGTCGGCGAGCGCTTCCTGCAGATCGACTATACCCTGCCCAAGGCCGTGAACGGTCCCTCCGGCGGCAAGCTCACCCGGTACAACCAGACCTATATCCTCAGCACTGAGCCACGCTGGGGCTTCTCCTATGTCTCCGGCTTCACCATCGACCTGGAAGCCCGTGCCGCCTTCAAGCGCATCACCCGCAGCTATCAGGCCGAAGTCACCGACATCCAGTTCTTCTTCGCCAGCCCGGAAGCGGAACAACTCTACCTGGCAACCGCCAACACAGGGCTCTGATCTGCCATATCAACTGAGAGCGGCCCCACCCCAGCCCTCCCCATAGTCATGGGGAGGGGGTCTGTTGCTCTGTGGGGAGAGGAAAGTTCTCAGGATGGCGAAACCTGCCCCCTCCCCATGACTATGGGGAGGGATGGGGTGGGGTTGCTAAAGGCCGCAATGCACCCTCCACAGCATCCACCACATTGCACTTGCCCCGCCGCGCCCTACGATATCATCCATGACGATTCACATGGTCAAACTCTGCGTCGGCGCGGACGACATCGACGACCTGGCCGACTGGCAGGCGCGCCTGATGAAGAAGCTGCCCGCGCCCGTCCACCACACCCGCATGGCGCCAAAGCGCGCCGACGAGATGCTGAAAGGCGGCTCGATCTATTGGGTCATCAAACGCGCCATCCGGGTGCGCCAGCGCATCATCGACATCCGTACGATCCAGGACGATGACGGCAAGGACATGTGCGAGCTGGTTTTCGATCCCGAACTGGTCCGCACCTATGCCCAGCCCAAGCGGCCCTTCCAGGGCTGGCGTTATCTGAAACCGGAAGAGGCGCCCCGCGATCTCAAATCGGGTGAAGCCGCCGTCGACCTGCCCGCCGACCTCGACGCGGCGCTCAAGAATGCCGGCGTCTGGTAACGGCGTCTGCCTGTCCCAAACTGTCCCGATTTGTCCACCTCCTGACGCCTCCTGACCAGAAATGTCCCTTCCGGGGCGGCTTCTGTCCTGGGAATGCTTTGAAATTGCGGCGACCGTAGTAGAGAGAAGAAAATCTGCCCCTTCAGAAAGGCGTTGCCATGCCCCAGTTCGACATGATCCTCCTCACCCCGCAACAGGCCGAAGGCGCCGAGGTGCTTGAACACACCGCCGGCAAGCCCGTCCGCGAAGGCGGCGGCGACGAGACCCATCGCTGCGGCGCCTGCAAGACCAAGCTGATGATCAATGTCGCCCACCGCGACGTCCACGGCGTGGTGATCCAGTGCGGCAAATGCGGGCGCCTCAACACCGAAGCCCACCACCACCATCACTAACCGACAGCAAAAGCGCGGGCCATGATGGATTTTCTGAGCACCTATGGCCCCATGCTGGTGGCGCTGGCGATTGCCGGCCTGTTTGCGGGGCTGGCGGCCGGCCTTTTCGGCATTGGCGGCGGCGTCGTCATTGTGCCGGTGCTGTTCTTCCTGCTCGATAGCCTCGGTTATACCGAAACGGCCATGCATGTGGCCGTTTCCACATCGCTGGCCACCATCATCCTCACCTCGATCCGCAGCGTGATGGCCCATCACAAGCGCGGCGCGGTGGACTGGAGCATCATCCGTGGCTGGTCGCCCTGGATCATCTTGGGATCTGTCATCGGCATCCTGCTGGCGGGCTATTTTTCCAAACAGGTCATGCTCGGCATTTTCGGCACAGTCCTGATCCTCTTTGCCGCCCAGTTCTATTTCGGCCGCCCCGGCTGGCGACTTTCAGAGGCGATGCCGGGCGGCATAATCCGCGCCACTATTGGCACCGTAAACGGCGCCCTCTCGTCAATCATGGGCATCGGCGGGGGCACGCTCGGCGTCACGCTGATGACGCTGTGCGGCATGCCGATGCATCGCGCCGTGGCCACCGCAGCCGGTTGGGGCGTGGCCATCGGCCTGCCCGGCGCCATCGCGGCGATCATTGTCGGCTGGGGGCGGGACGGGCTGCCGCCTTTTTCGGCCGGTTTCGTCAACCTGCCCGCCTTTGCGCTGATCTCGGTGTTCACCGTGCTGATGGCCCCGGTCGGCGCGGCGCTGGCACATAAGCTCAACGCAGACCGTCTGCGCCGCCTGTTCGGCATCCTGCTTGGTCTCGTATCCCTGCGGATGCTCTGGCAGGCGCTCGGCCTCTAGCTCAGCCGCGCCAGAAGCGCCCGGTCAGCACCACGAACACCGCGACAAACTCCAGACGTCCGAGCAGCATGGCCGCCGAGCAAACCCATTTGGCAAAGTCTGTAATCGACGCAAAGTTCGAAGACGGCCCCACCACCGGCCCAAGCCCCGGACCGACATTCGACACCATCGTGGCCGAGGCTGAAATCGCGCTGAGCGCATCAAGGCCGGTATAGGAGAGCAGCGCGGCGACCACCATGAAGGTGACCAGGTAGAGGAACATGAACACCATGACCGACTGCAACGTCTCTTCATCCACCGGCTTGCCCGCATAGCGCACAGGCGTGCGCCGGTGGGGCTGTACCATGCGCTGCGACCAGGCGATCAGGGCCTTGGCGGTGATCTCAAGCCGGAACATCTTCATGCCGCAGGAAGCAGACCCCGCGCAGCCGCCCATGAAGGTCGCCAGCAGGAACACGATGATCACCGGCTGGCCCCAGGTGTCATAGGCGGTTGAGGCATAGCCGGTGCCCGTCATGACCGAGACAATGTTGAACACCGTCTCCGTGATCCCGTGGAAGATGTGATCGAACAGGGGCGGCTCAACCACAGCCTCGTGCCAGATCACGATGACCGCAGAAAAAAACAGGAGCAGGCCGAAATAGAGCCTCGGCTGGGGATCACGCAGCATCGGGCTGATCCGCCCCTGCAACACCAGCATCGTCAAAAGCGCAAATGGCAGGCCGGCCAGGGCCATGAAGAATATGGCGGGCCCCATGGCAAGGCGCAGGTTCTCATGCCCGAAAGACGAGTCGTAATTGGCAAAACCGCCGGCCGAGACCGTCGACATCGCATGAACGATGGAATCAAACCAGTTCATGCCCGCCAGGCTGTAGGAAAAGGCGCAAGCCGCCGAGATGATCAGATAGGTGAGGCCCATATAGGCCGCGATGTCCTTGATGCGCGGCAGGAATTTGCCGGTGATGTCCGAGCTTTCGATCTGGAAGAGCTGCATCCCGCCGACCCGCAGCTGGGGCAGGATCGCAACCGCCGTGACGACGATGCCGATGCCGCCGATCCATTGCAGGATACCGCGCCAGAGCAGCATGCCCCGCGGCAGGGCTTCCAGCCCGGAAAGCACTGTCGCGCCGGTTGTCGTGAGGCCGGAGACGGATTCGAATATGGAATCGGTAAACGAAACCCCGGAGACGACGAACGGCACGGCCGCGACCGCGGGCACCAGCACCCAGACCGCAACGGTCAGCAGGAACGTCTCCCGCTGGCCAATCCGCGTATCCCCGCCGCGCGCCAGCACCCAGAGCAGGCCCCCCACCAATCCCGAGGCAAAGGAGGAAAACCAGAAGACGTGGGCATCATCATTGCCATCGGCCAGATCCAGCAGCGCGCAAGGCAGCATCGCCCCGGCAAGGAGGACGGTCATGATGCCAAGAGCGAGGAGGACCGGGCGCAGCTGCATTCGGCGGGCACCTTAAGCCCCAATCCCTGAAAAGGTGTCAATATGAGACGCCTGCCGGATGGCACCAGTTGACCTTACGGCGCCCTCCCGGCTAGAGCGCTGGCAACTGTTTCAATTGCAACCATTCCCGGCAAATCATGTTCGATCACCCCTCTTTTGACGCCCATGAGGGCGTTCATGCTTTCCACGATGCCCAAAGCGGGTTGAAAGCCATTATTGCCGTTCATTCCACAGCGCTGGGCCCGGCGGCCGGCGGGTGCCGGATGTGGAACTATGCCACCGGCGACGCGATGCTGACCGACGCCCTGCGCCTGTCGCAGGGCATGAGTTTCAAGAATGCGATGGTCGATCTGCCCCTCGGCGGGGGCAAAGCGGTGATCTGGGGCGACCCGCGCCAGGACAAATCCGAAGCCCTGTTCGGCGCCTTTGGCCGCGCGGTGGAAAGCCTTCAGGGCCAGTATTACACGGCCGAGGATGTCGGCATCGCGACCTCTGATATGGCGATCGTACGCCGGGAGACCCGCTATGTGGCGGGCCTGGATGAAGGCGCCGCCGCCAGCGGCGATCCTTCGCCGATCACCGCGATGGGCGTCTATCTCGGCATCAAGGAAGTCGCCAAACGCCTTTTCGGATCAGACGATATCTCCGGCCGGATCATCGCGGTGCAGGGGGTTGGCTCGGTCGGCGGGCATGTCTGCGACTATCTGGCCAAGGATGGCGCCAAGCTCGTCATCTCTGACATCGACCAGGAAGCGCTGAAGACTGTAGCCGCCCAGACCGGGGCAACGATTGTCCAGCCGGGTGACATCTATGACGTGGAGGCTGACATCTTCTCGCCCTGCGCGCTCGGCGCGGTGATCAATGAAAAGACGCTCGGCCGCCTCACCGTCAAAGGCGTGGCCGGCGCCGCCAATAACCAGCTCATCGTGCCGGAAATGGGCGAGCTTCTGCGCCGCAAAGGCATTCTCTACGCCCCGGACTATGTCATCAATGGTGGCGGGATCATCAATGTGGCCGCCGAAATCTCCGGCAATTATTCGCGCGAATGGGTCGACGGGAAGCTCGCCCGCCTGATCGAAACGCTGGGCGAGGTGCTCGATGAAGCGCGCTCAACCGATCAGCCGGCCAATGCCGTCGCCGACCGGATTGCCCGCAAACGCATCGCAGACGCGAAAGCCGGCGCGCCTAAGTAGACCTCCTTAGTCCGGAACTATGCCTCTGCTGCTACGTTCATGTTATCACTTCGGCAAAGAGTGGTGACACAAGCAGGAGAGAAACATGTCAGTCGTTGCAATGCTTCAGGGCACACCCGAAACGGATGTGGAGACAACCCGGTCGGCCCTCGCCATGGCCCAGAAGATGGGCACCAGCCTGACCGGCCTCTGCGCCCTACCAGATCCTCAGGCTGCGGTCATGCTCGTGACCACGCCGGAATCGACCGGCCTGACGGCGGCCGCTGCGACCAACATCATCGAATTACAGAGGGAAATGCTGGAAAAGGCCGAAGCCGCCTTCCGCCAGGGTGTCGGCGCCGCGCCCGGCACAGACTGCGTTTTCCTCCATCAGGTGGCCAATGCCGAAGCCGCTGCGGCAAGCGCGGCGACCTTGGCCGATGCCCTGGTTTTTCCCCGCAGCGCAGCCCGCAGCGGCGAGCCGCTCTCCATCGCCTTTGACTATGTGATGATGGATGCCCGCCTGCCGCTGGTGCTGGCTGGCACCCAGACTTATGCGCCCGGACCGGTCATCATCGGCTGGGACGGTTCCAACGGCGCCGCCCGCGCGCTGCGATTCCATATCCCGCTCCTGAAAGCGGCCGGGGAAGTGATCATCGCGCAGAACCGCAAGGATGCCGAACGCGACGGCGCCCGGCCCGGCATCGAGCCCGGATCGTTGGAAGACTGGCTGAAGCGCAAGGGCATCAAATCCAGCATTTCCGCAATTGAAGGCGAGGTTTCCGCCGCCCTGCTGGCACTCGCCAAAGGCAGCGGCGCCACAATGATCGTGGCCGGCGCCTATGGCCACTCGCGCATCAGCGAGCGTCTGTTTGGCGGCACCAGCCGGCGCCTGCTGAACGCTGAGGACGCCCCGGCCCTCGCCCTCGCCCGCTAATCCTAATCCAACGCCCGAACTGGAGCCTGCCCATGTCGCTCAAGCGCATATCACTGCAACTTGCCCTCAATCCCGGCGTCGATGCCACTCCCGGACAGGGCTACACCATTCTCGCCCCGCTGACGGCAGAGGGCCGTCTGGATGTCGATGAATGGCGCGCCAACCGCAAGGAATGCCGCGTCTTCCGGCTTCATCCCGATCCGGCCCAGAAGGCCGATGGCTGGCTCAGCCATCGCGGCAATAACTGGTTCTTCCGCTATGACGAGGAAGAAGAAGGCGATGATGAGAGCGTCCACCGCCTCGGCGACCATGTTTTCCGCGAAGGGGAATACATCACGGTCGCCTTTCACGGCGAAACGCCTCTGACTTACAAGGTCATCGACATCTCCGACCTGTAAAATTCCAGCCTGTGACAAGCAGGCCAGGAAGGCAGACTGGAAACCGCTTTTGCCCCTTGAAAAATCCGGCGCCGGGCGTAAACACGCCACCTTCAGGCGGGCCAGGGGCCTGCCGGCGATGGACGGCGGAGTGTAGCTCAGCCTGGTAGAGCACTAGCTTCGGGAGCTAGGGGCCGGAGGTTCGAATCCTCTCACTCCGACCATCCACCCCGTGAAAACAGAGCCATGGCACGCCAGGCTGGCTGGGCCTTGCCCATCAGAAAACCAGCGACCTGTGCACCATTATCCCCGTCAGGGCACCGTCGCCGACCGCCAAAGACACAGAATGGGGAATCTGCGCCGTATCCCCACACGCATAGGCCCCGCGCACATTTGTCTCCTTTATCTCGCTCCGCCGGATCTGTGTGCCGAAGGGCGTCTCTTCCAGCGCGCAGCCCAGCTGTTCTGCAATCTGCGTTGCAGGCGCATTTCGCGTAGCCGTAAACAGACCTGCAAACGCATAGCGTTTCCCGCCCTGAATCACGACCTCTGCCTCACCTTCGATCCTGATGATCGGGGCCACCTCAATCCGTACACGGCGGGCCTTCAATCTGTCTCGCGTTTCGTCATCGAGCTCGAAAACGCCATTCAGAAACAAGGTGACATCCCCCCATTCTGTAAGAAATTCTGCCTGATGGAGCGACATGGGGCTGGTCGCGATCACGCCGATCTGCCCCTGTCCAAGCTCATAGCCATGACAATATGGACAGTGGAACACATGCCGACCCCAGCGCTCGGCCAGACCTTCAATCTCCGGCAACTGATCACTGACCCCGGTCGCGAAGATCAGGCGGGCCGCTTCATGCCGCCCGCCATTCCAGCTGCGAACCTGAAATCCGCCCTCATTCTCTAACTTACCCGCCGCGAGCGCCACATCTTCCAGCCAGTCCAACGTTGGATAGGCTTCAAGTTGCTTGCGAGCCTCATCAGCAATCGCAGCCGGGTCGGCTCCATCCTGCCCGAGAAAACCGTGAGAGCTGTCTGCAAAACGGTTCCGCCTCTGGCCGGCATCAATCACGAGCACCTTCCGGCGCGCACGCAGCAGCTGGAGGGCAGCGGCCATACCGGCGTAGCTGCCCCCGATGACGATCACGTCATGACGCATGGGTCTATCCTTTTTGGAGTTTGATATCCTTGAATCGCCGGGTGAACTCCGCCGCGAGGTCGGCAAGTGTCACAGACGCAAAGCGCTCCAACAGGAGTGCTTCGGCCTCGGCAAAAGCTGAGTCGAGCACGGCATTGACCGATTGCTCGACCAGACAGTCTGGCGTTTCATTGCGGTTTCCGATGGCAAAGACCGTTGGCTCGCCCAGCGCTTCATGCAGCTGGCGCAGGGTGAGCTTTGAGAGATCTGTCTCGATCCGCCAGCCGCCGGAATGTCCGCGCTCGGAGGTCACAAAACCCGCCTCGCGCAACAGACCCATCGTCCGGCGCACGACCACCGGATTTGTCCGCATACATTCAGCGAGCGCATCGGACGTCATCGGACGGTCCTGCTCTGCCATATGCAGCAGGGCGTGCAGGACGGAGGAAAGGCGGCTGTCTCTTTTCATGTAACTTCTTTTATTACTTGCACGCCCGGCTTCAAGGGGGGCGCAAAAGGAAAGGGCGGCAGGTATCAATCCGGCCGCCCCCTATCTGAAATCGGCGCCTGCTGGCCGGAGCGCTTAACCCTTCAGGGCTGCCCGCACCGCTTCGAGCGCCTCATTGGCCTTGTCGCCATCCGGGCCGCCGGCCTGCGCCATATCGGGGCGTCCGCCACCCCCCTGGCCGCCAATCGCTGCGGCAGCAGCCTTCACCAGCTCAACGGCGGAGAATTTCTCCGTCAGATCCTTGGTCACACCAATGGCAACGCCGGCCTTGCCGCCATCGACGCCGACGAACACGACCACGCCCGAACCGATCTTCGACTTGGCCTCATCCACAAGGGCACGCAATTCCTTGCCGCCCACGCCTTCTGCCACGCGGGCGATCAGGTTCACGCCATTGATGACCTCCGGGCCAGCGGGCGCGCCGCCCCCGCCGCCCATCGCCAGCTTGCGCTTGGCATCGCTCAGCTCTCGTTCCAGACTGCGGCGCTCTTCAGTGAGCGAGGCAACCCGGCGCGGAAGATCCTTGAGCGGAACTTTCAGGCTCTCGGCGATATCCGCAGCGATCTGACCGCGGCCTTTGAGATAGGCAAGCGCCTCGGCGCCGGTGGCGGCCTCGATCCGGCGGATACCGGCCGAAACGCCGCCCTCCGACAGGATGGTGAAGACCGCAATATCGCCCGACCGGGAGACGTGAATCCCCCCGCACAGCTCGACCGAATAGGGACGCGTGCCATCGCCGGCATCGCCCATCGACAGCACACGGACTTCATCGCCATACTTCTCGCCGAAGAGGGCCAGCGCGCCCGCCTCGATTGCCTTCTCCGGCGTCGTTACCTTGATACCGGTCTCGATATTGGCGCGGATCTGGGCGTTGACCTCGTCTTCGATGGCTTCAAGCTGGGCGGCCGTGACCGGCGCGCCATGCGAGAAGTCAAACCGGAAACGGTCTGCCTCGACCAGCGAGCCCTTCTGCGTGACATGCTGGCCCAGAACCTTGCGCAGGGCCGCATGCATGAGGTGGGTCGCCGAATGGTTCGCCATGATGGCCTTGCGGCGCGCGGCATTGACGTTCATCTGCGCCTTCATGCCGGTCTTCACAGATCCGGAGACGAGTTCCCCGATATGGACGTGCAGGTCGCCAGCGCGTTTCTGCACATCGCGCACCACGAAGCGCGCGCCGTCCTCGAAGAGGATCTCGCCATGATCGCCAGCCTGGCCACCGGATTCGGCATAGAAAGGCGTGGCATCAAAGACGAGTTCGGCAGGACCTGCGCCGATGGCTTCAGTCAGCGCGCCGCCTTCGGCAATGGCGACCAGCCGGCCTTCGCCCGACGTGCTGGAATAGCCGGTAAACTTCGTGGCGCCCTTGTCGCCCCGAACCGAGAACCAGATTTCTTCCGTCGCCTGATCGCCCGAGGAGAAACCACCGGCGCGGCTTGTCTCACGCTGAGCGTCCAGCGCCGTTTCAAAGCCCTCGACATCAACCTCGATGCCGCGCCCGCGCAGGATATCCTGCGTCAGGTCCAGCGGGAAGCCGAACGTATCCGACAGGCGGAACGCGACATCGCCGGGCAGCGCCTCGCCGGGCGAAAGTTCCGAAGCGGCCTTGTCCAGCAGGCTGAGGCCATTGCCCAGCGTGCGCTGAAAACGGGCTTCTTCCTGTTCGATGGCCGCCTCAATGGCAACCTGCGCACGGCCAAGTTCGGGATAGGCCTGGCCCATCTGCGCGACCAGGGCCGACACAAGACGATGCATCTGCGGCACGCGCGCGCCGAGCATATGGCCGTGGCGCATGGCGCGGCGCATGATCCGGCGCAGCACATAGCCGCGGCCCTCATTGGATGGCAGGATGCCATCAGCCACCAGGAAGGCGGAAGTCCGCAGATGGTCTGCAATGACCCGGAACGAGGCCGTTTTATCGCCCTCTGCCTTCTGGCCATAAACTTCCTCCTCGGCGTCAATCAGCGCACGGAAGAGATCGATGTCGTAATTGTTGTGAACGCCCTGAAGCACGGCCGCGACGCGCTCAAGACCCATGCCGGTATCGATAGAGGGTTTTGGCAGATTCGTCCGGCTGCCATCCTGATGCTGCTCGAACTGCATGAAGACGAGATTCCAGATCTCGATGAACCGGTCGCCATCCTCATCCGGGCTGCCGGGAGGGCCGCCGGCAACCTTGTCGCCATGGTCAAAGAAGATTTCCGAACAGGGGCCGCACGGGCCGGTGTCGCCCATCGACCAGAAATTGTCGCTGGTGGCGATGCGGATTATCTTCGAATCGTCAAAGCCAGCCACCTTCTTCCAGATGGAGGCAGCCTCTTCATCATCGGCATAGACCGTGACCAGCAGGCGCTTGGCGTCGAGGCCATACTCCTTCGTCACCAATTCCCAGGCGAGCGCGATCGCATCGTCCTTGAAATAATCACCGAAGGAAAAATTCCCCAGCATTTCAAAGAAGGTGTGGTGGCGCGCGGTGTAGCCGACATTGTCGAGATCATTGTGCTTGCCGCCAGCCCGCACGCATTTCTGCGACGTGGTGGCGCGCGGCGAAAATGGCTTCTCGGCACCGGTGAAGATGTTCTTGAACGGCACCATGCCCGCATTCACGAACAGGAGTGTGGGATCGTTCTGCGGCACCAGCGGCGCAGAAGGACGCCGGGCATGCCCGTTTTTCTCGAAAAAGCCGAGGAAAGTTTCCCGGATATCATTGACGCCGTTCATGTGTCGTTTCTGGCCCTTGCCGGTTCAACAGATGGATATGCCGGAATCAGACAAGAAACCGGCACAAGATTACACCGGCGATATAAAGCCCCCTTTGCGGCCCGCCAAGCTCAGGCGTACCGCAAAGGGGGGAATCTTCCGGTCAGGAGATCAGATAAACGACCGGAAGCCTCTTATGTCAGCCTTCGGCGGCCTCCGCGTCATCGTCGTCGCTGCCGTCTGCTGCCATACCGGCTGAGAGGAGTTCCTCCGCCAGAAGCCCTGCATTCCGGCGGACCGCATCCTCGATCTCGTTTGCAACCGCCGGGTTATCCTTGAGGAACTGTCGTGCCTTTTCGCGGCCCTGGCCAATTCTCTCACCATTATAGGAGAGCCAGGAACCTGATTTTTCGACGACATTCGCCTTTACGCCGAGATCAATGAGCTCGCCCGTCTTGGAGATACCTTCACCATAGATAATGTCGAACTCAACCTGACGGAAAGGCGGTGCCACCTTGTTTTTCACAACCTTTACGCGCGTCTGGTTGCCAATGACTTCGTCGCGGTCCTTGATCTGGCCGATGCGGCGGATGTCGAGGCGGACAGAAGCGTAGAATTTCAAGGCGTTGCCGCCCGTCGTTGTCTCCGGGTTGCCAAACATCACACCGATCTTCATCCGGATCTGGTTGATGAAGATGACCATACATTTCGACTTGGAAATCGAGCCCGTCAGCTTGCGCAGCGCCTGGCTCATCAGGCGTGCCTGCAAGCCCGGCAGCTGGTCACCCATCTCGCCTTCGATCTCGGCCCGCGGGGTCAGGGCCGCGACAGAGTCGATAACCACAAGATCCACCGCGCCCGAGCGCACCAGCGTGTCGGCAATTTCAAGCGCCTGCTCGCCCGTATCGGGCTGCGAGATCAGAAGGTCGTCCAGATCGACGCCCAGTTTCGAGGCATAGACCGGGTCCAGCGCGTGCTCTGCGTCAATAAAGGCGCAAACGCCGCCATTCTTCTGGGCTTCGGCCACACAGTGCAAAGACAGCGTCGTTTTGCCTGAGCTTTCCGGCCCGAAAATCTCGACAATCCGGCCTTTCGGCAGGCCGCCGATGCCGAGCGCGATGTCGAGCCCCAGCGAGCCGGTGGAAACCGCCTCGATATCCAGGGTTTTCTTGTCGCCAAGGCGCATGACAGAGCCCTTGCCAAAGGCGCGCTCAATGTTACCGAGCGCCGTTTCGAGGGCCTTTTGCTTATCCACACCGGATTCCTTGTCCACGAGAATGAGAGCAGGTTTGGTCACGAGTCGTCTCCTTTGGTCTACCATGAGGGCCGGTTTGGCAAGGCCCCCGAATGCCATCTCAAACGCGGATGTACCATGTTTGTTCTGGGGAACAAAGCAGAAACTTGTGAACAGTCAGACTTTCCTTAGCACGCTTTTTCAGGCAAGGTGCCTTCATGCTCACACGACCCGGCTCTGACGGCGGCGAAGCCCGTCTTATTTATGGTGACAACGATTTCGAGCAGGTCTCTGCCGGAAGTTACGTGGCGTGCGCCGTTACGGGCCGAAAAATTCCGCTCGGCGCCGTGCGCTATTGGAGCGTGGATCTTCAGGAAGCTTACTGGGACGCAGACGCCGCATCCCAGAGGCTGGCGCCGAAGAGCTGATGCACACGCCTCCCGGCCGCTTGTCCACACTGCCGGTTGCTGCCCTGCTGTTGCTTCTTGCAAGCTGCTCCGTGGCGGCAAATCCGTCTGAGCCTCCCGCCGCTTCCGCGCCGGAGGAAACCCAGGAGGTGATACCGGCGGAAGAGGCGGCCACATGTTTTGGCATCCTGAAACAGGGCGGACTGATCATATGCCCGGCAGAACCAGGCAGCCTCGTCGAGTTTGGCGGCATACAGATGATCGCGCGCGAGACCGGAACGGCGCAATATGGCCTGTCCCGCACCATGCCGGCCGAAATTGAAGTCCGGTATGGCGGGACAAGCGCCCGCCTTGCGATTGAGCCCCGCGAAGACGAATTCCGCGTGGTCCCCGGATTTGACTGCGACCGCATAGATGCCCGCACACCCGCCCAGAAAGCGCATGCCGCTGACAGCTGGGCGAAAAAACAGGCAGGCTTTGGCAGCTTCAATTCCGGCCGCGGCGCGCTGGATGGTTTTGTCCTGCCATCTGATGCGCCGCCCTCTTCGCCGTTCGGCCCGACGCGGAAATATGTCGGCGTCTCGAAAACCAGCGGCAAGGCCTGCGAATCCATTTCTGTCCATCAGGGCTTTGACCTGGCCACCCCGGTCGGCACACCGGTCAGGGCGCCCGCCGCCGGCATCGTGACGCTGGCCGATCCCGATCTCTATTATGAAGGTGGCACGATCTTCCTCGATCATGGGCATGGTCTGCTCTCGGTGTTCATGCACCTGTCAGAGGTGGACGTCGCCGCAGGCGCCTCCGTCGCGCGGGGCGACCTTATCGCCAGGACCGGCAATACAGGCCGCAGCACGGGGCCGCATCTGCATTGGGCCGTCAAATGGCGTAATCCGGATACGGAAAATCGTGACGGCGACTATTATATAGACCCCGCGCTCCTGCTCGAACTCCCCACTGCAGACTGACGCCATGTCCGGCCCGTCCGTTCCGGCAGATACCCCCGCCAGCGAGACCACGCGGCACGTTGGCGACTGGATTTCCCGATCGATAGATGCCGCCCCGCCCGGCCATATTCCGCTGCTGTTCCTCTCCGGCGCGCAAGGCTCTGGCAAGTCGACCGCATTACGACAGGTGATCGCCTCGATCCCCGCGCCCATCGCGGGCGCCAGCATCGACGATTTCTATCTGACACAAGCTGCGCGCGCAGACCTTGCCCGGCGGATCAGTCCACTCTTCTCAACACGCGGCCCACCGGGCACCCATGACCTGGGCCTGTTGCACAGCACGGTCGCCGGCCTGCGCGCGGCCGATGCCCGATCTTCAACGCCAATCCCTGTCTTTGACAAACTCGCCGATGACCGTGCCCCCGCCAGCGCCTGGCGCACCTTCCGGGGCCGGCCGGCCGCCATCGTGATTGAGGGCTGGCTGATGGGCGCGCTGGCAGACATGGCCGCGCCCGACTCTCCGCCGCTGAACGCGGTGGAGGCAGAAGACCAGACGGGGCGGTGGCGCCGCTATCAGGAAGAGGCTCTGGCGGGCAGCTATGCCACGCTCTGGGATAAGGCCGACGGCTTCTTCCACATTCTCGCGCCGGGCTTTGACGCCGTCCTTGGCTGGCGGCTGGAGCAGGAAACCGCACTTTGGCAGACGCGCGGCGAGCCGATACCGGAAGACCGCCGCGATTGGGTCATCCGGTTCATTCAGCATTATGAGCGCATCACCCGCCGCATGCTGGAGGGGCATCGCCATCCGGGCGTCTCCCTTCGGATTGATGCCCACCGCAGGGTGATCCCCGCGACTTGATCCCGTGACCGGCGCCCCTCAAGGCCGCGATGGCAGATCCGGCGGCGCAAGCTGGCTGTCGATGGCGGAGAGAACCGGCTCCGGCCAGTCCCGGCCGGTTCCGACACAGTCGCGCTGGAAGGCGGTGTCCAGCGTTTCGATGCCGCCCGGCATGGCGGGTTCGCTGGTCAGGAACACTTCCCAGTCCATCTGGCAGGCCCGGCTTGCAAAGCTGTAGGTGCATTGCGCCGCAGGTTCCAGATACGCCTCGTGCGCCTCACCGAAGATACACTCATAGCCGGCAGACCGCAGCGCGGCCAGCGCGCCCTCCCGGCCCAGCGGAACAAGAAAGCGGCGGACATCGCCCGCATAGGCTCTGGCGAGCTCCGTACCCGGTTCATCCTGCCAGTTATAGATGACGTGGACTTCGTCCAGCGTCCGCGCCTTGTCGCGCTCATGTGCGCACCCCGGCAGGATCAGCAGACCCGCCAGCACAGCCAGTCCAATCTTCACGGCATCCCTCCTTGTGTCCACAGCGTCTGACGATGCCGGGCGATTGCGGCGGAATGCGGGACCGGATCAGGGCGTCAGAATGGTTGCAAGCCTAGAGTGCGACAACGGCCACCTGAAACACAATCGCTGCAAGGGCGCCCGCGGCGCCCCCGGCAACAACATCGCTGGCAGTGTGCCGTCTCAGATGCAGCCGCGACCAGGCTACAAGACCCGCGAGGACGAGCCCAGCCGAAACATAGCGCAGGTCTGGCCAGAACAGGCCGGCGGCCAATACGGCGAAGGCCGTATGAAGAGAGAGCTTCAGCCATCGTGACACAGAAAGCGCTGCAATGATGATCGCAGCTGACAGTCCGAGGCCCACCACGAGGGTCTGAGGCTGCGCGCCAAACCCGGCGAGAGCCGCGCCCGCCGCGAGCGCCAGCACCAGGAAGAAATTCAGCTGGCGGCGCTCTTCCGGAACAGAGGCATCGGCATCGACCCATTTGCCGCGACGCACCTGGATGATTGCAACGATGACCACAGCCGCCGCCATCCCGGCCGTGGCCAGCAGGATGGCGTGGGTCATCTTCGCGGACGCGCCGCCAACGACAGCGGCAAGACCGGCAGCCACCGGCATCAGAATCGCCGGATGCAAGGCCAGTGACAGCGCCTGCGCGACCGCCGAGCGCATCAGGGCGTCAGAATGGTCGCGCCGGTCGTCTTGCCGCTTTCGAGCGCCTTATGCGCTTCGGCGACATCTTTCAGGGCAAAACGCTGGCCGATATCGGCCTTGAACACGCCCGCTTGCAGCGCCTCGAACACCAGGCCCGCGCCGCGCGCCAGTGCGCCGGGCGCCTGCAGGAAGGTGAACACGCCCGGCCGTGTCATGATCAGGCTGCCGCCCTGGGCGAGGCGCGCCGGCGGGATCGGGTCGACCGGGCCGGAGGCATTGCCATAGGTAATGAACCAGCCGCGCGGTTTGAGGCTCGACAATGAGGCGTCGGCGGAAATCTTGCCGACGCTGTCAAACGCAATATCGACGCCCTTGCCGCCGGTCAGTCCACGCACCTTTTCGGCCACGCCCTCATAGCCGATAACGACGTCTGCTGCGCCAAGCGCCTTTGCCTTGGCGGCTTTTTCCTCGCTGGACGTGACACCGATGACGCGTGCGCCCAGATGCGCTGCCCAAGGCGTCAGGATCGTGCCGACCCCGCCGACGGGCGCCCAGATCAGCACCTCATCGCCCGCCTTCACGGGGCGGATTTCAAACAGCAGCATCCAGGCCGTCAAGCCTTTCAGCATCAGCGCCGCGCCCTCTTCGTCGCTGACGAAATCAGGCAGCGCCACCATCGCGGCCGCCGCGCCGGTATAATGGGTGGCATAGGTGCCACCTGCCAGATAGGCCACCCGGTCACCTGGTTTGAGATGCGTGACGCCCTCGCCGACAGCCTCGACCACACCGGCCGCTTCAGAGCCGAGCGTTGCCGGCAGCTTCACCGGGTAGAGGCCCGAGCGGTGATAGGTATCGATGAAATTCAGCCCCACCGCCGTCTGACGCACCAGCGCTTCGCCCGCACCGGGCGCGCGTGGCTGCATAGCCTCGGCCGCAAGAACCTCCGGCCCGCCTGTTTTCTGTATACGGATAGCATAGGGCGTGGCGTCGGTCATGGGGCTGTCTCCTGATTTGCGGGGCAATCAAGCCTAGCACGGGCCTCGCGTCAATTTTTTATGACCCCACTCGACACCCGAGATTGTTCGCTTTATGTTCCAAGCATCAATTTTAGATGGGAGGATCACATGATCGGTTATGTAACACTGGGTACGCGCGACCTGGATCGCGCTGCGAAATTCTATGATGCCATCGCCGAGGAGATGCAGACGCCGCGCATGTTCACGATGGACAATTTCATCGCCTGGGGCGCGCCCGATGGTGCGGCGGGTATTTGCCTCTGCTATCCTCATGACGGCAACACGATGAGCGTCGGCAATGGCGTCATGGTGGCCCTCCAGGCGAAGGACAAGGCGCAGGTCGACCGGCTGCACGCCCTCGCCCTCAGTCTCGGTGGCACCTGCGAAGGCCCGCCCGGCCCACGCGGCGATACCTTCTATGCCGGCTATTTCCGCGATCTTGATGGCAACAAGCTGAACGCCTTCGTGATGGGCTGAAGCGCCAGCTTACTGGCCGGTAAACTTCGCAGGCCGTTTCTCAAGGAAGGAGGCAACGCCTTCCTTGTGATCGGCAGATTTGAAACAGGCCGAGAGCGCGGTGACATGCGCCTGCATATGGTCGGCCACATCGCGCTCAAGGCCCTTCCACACCAGTTCCTTCATCCGGCGGATGGAGAAGGGCGAGGAGGCAAGGTAGCGCCGCGCTTCGGCGCGGGCGGCGTCCAGCAGGTTTTCCGGCTCGGCGACGGCGTTGGCATAGCCAATGGACAGGGCTTCCTCAGCCTCAAGGAACGCGCCCGAATAAAGCAGGCGCAGCGCCCGGCTCGGCCCGATCAGGCGTGGCAACAGCCAGCTGCCCGCGCCGGTATCGGGCACAAGGCCGCGATGGGCGAAGTTCCAGGCAAAGCGGGCGCGCGGCGTGATGATGCGCACATCGCACTGGCTGGAGAACTCCGCGCCCATGCCGACCGCATGGCCATCAATCGCGCCGATCACCGGTTTGGGGCAGGACACCAGCGGCCACCAGACATCGCCCTCATGCGCCTGCCCCCGCACCCCGCGCGTTTCGCCCGGGATGGTGGAGAGATCGGAGAGGTCGGTGCCGGCGCAGAAGCTGCCGCCCGAGCCGGTCACGATCAGCACACGGATGCTGTCATCGCTGGACACTTCCCGCACGGCCTCGATGAAGGTCTTCAGCATCAGATAGGTCATCGCCCCGCGTTTTTCCGGCCGGTCGATCGTGAGGAGGGCAATGCCGTCATCCTCCCGCGCAAGTTTGATATGATGCGCTGTCATATCCATTCCTCCCTTATGTTCTTTTGACGAAGCTTGCGCCTGGCCCATGCCCCGTGCAATCCCCGCCCCGGCGTAAAGCGGGCGGGCACTTTACGCGGCGGCCGAGCTTGCCAGATGCCCGGCCCTGACGCAGCTTCCCCGGCAAGGACACAGGAGGACAAGCCATGCCGGAATTCCGGATGATCGACACAGGCGAAGCGAAAATCCGGGTGGCCATCGAGGGCGCCGGGCCCCTGGTCCTGATGGTGCATGGCTTTCCCGAGAGCTGGTATTCCTGGCGCCACCAGATTGCCCCCATCGCCAAGGCGGGCTTTACGGCCGCGGCGATGGATGTGCGCGGCTATGGCGGCTCCTCGAAATTCAGCGCCGTGCCCGATTTCCGGATGGAGGCGCTGATCGGGGATATTCTGGGCGTCGGCGCGGCGCTTTCGCCGGATGCGCCTTTCGTGCTGATCGGCCATGACTGGGGCGCGCCGCAGGTCTGGAACACGTCTCTTGTCCATCCGGGCCGGATCGCGGCGGTGGCGGCGATGTCGGTGCCCTATTTCGGGGTGCCGCAGGTTTCGTTTGATCTCGTCATCAAGCAGGTGTGGGACGACAAGAACAAATTCTTCTACCAGTCCTATTTCCGCGAACCTGGCCGCGCGGAAGCCGCCTTCGAGGCAGAGCCAAGGCGGTTCCTGAAGGGGTTCTACCACGCCATTTCCGGCGAGGCGAAGGAAGGCGACTTCCCGGTCGGCAAGCCTTCAGATTTCCCGCTGATGGACGGCCTCCATCCGCCCGAAACCATCGGCGCCTGGATGAGCGAAGAAGACCTTGATTATTACACAAGCGAGTTCAGGACCTCAGGCTTCTTCGGGCCGCTCTCGCGGTATCGCAACCATACGCGCGACTGGGAATTCCTGCAGCCCTTCAAGGACCGCACCATCGGGCAGCCGGCCTGTTTCATCGCCGGTGATAAGGACCCGGCCTATTCCGGCTTTGGCATGATTGACGATCCGATTGGCCGCATGCGGAAGTCTGTGCCTAATCTGGAGACAGCCCTCGTCCTGCCCGGCTGTGGCCACTGGACCCAGCAGGAGCGCCCGGAAGAGGTGAACGCCGCGCTGATCCCCTGGCTCAGTTCGCTGAAAGGCCGGGTGGTATAACGCCAGCACGATTGGCCGGCGCAGCGCTTGGCTGTCCGGCGAAAGTGCTGAGCCCCGGCGATCCGGGAACGGAAATAAACTTCAAGACGTGTCGGGGTGGGCCATTCCCTTTTGTGAGGGGGCCTGCCCCGATTGCGTTTGGGGTAGGGTGAGGGCGGCCGCCGGGGCGGGCGCAGGCGGGGTTTCTTCTTCGACACAGGCCGCCGCCAGCGGCGCACGCGGCCAAATTTCGAAATGGTGATCCAGTAAGGCACGCGGCCGTAATGCTTGCGCACCCAGTCGCGCAGGGCGATCAGCTGCATATAGATCAACGGCCAGAGAAGGCGCTGAAGCGGCGTAAGGCAAGGCGGCGGGTTGGCGAGCGCGTGGAACATCCGCATCAGGATAAAGGGCACGCAAGGCCGGGCGGATTGGGTGGAGGGATTTGGGGCGTGTTGTGGCGTGGATGTGGGGGGTGCGAGGGTGGATAGGGCGGGGTTTGTTCGCGGTTTTTCTGGATGTGAGGGTGCGTTCTACGGAGAGGTGCCCCACCCCAACCCTCCCCATGACTATGGGGAGGGTTGGGGTGGGGTGGCTATCGGTCAGCGCGCCGTTGGAGTTTTTGTGGGAAAACTCCAAAAAAACTCCAACGGGACTCCAACCGTATGAGAGGATTTACCCCCTCACCTGGTTTGGCCACCGTCCACGGCAATCACTTCGCCATTGATGAAGCTGGCGCGTTCCGACAGGAGGAAGGCGGCGGTGTCGCCGATTTCGCGAGGGGTGCCAAAGCGTTTCAGGGGGACTTCGCGGCGTATCCATTTTGCCCAGGCATCGCCGCGTGGGCCGTTGGCGTTTTTCTCCCAGGTGCTGCCTTCGAAGATGATATTGCCCGGCGCGATTGTGTTGACACGGACGTTTGTGTCCGCCGTGAAGCGGGCAATCGAGGTGGAGAGGTGGTTTACCGCCGCCTTCGTGGCGCCATAGATCAGCGGCGTGCCGAGCGAGGCAAGGCCCGCAATCGAGCTGATGAAGAGGAAGCTGCCCCCGCCCGCTTTGGAGATGCGCGGAATGGCGGCGCGCGCCAGGCGGAAGGCGGAATTGAGATTCTGGTCGAGCCCGGCCTGCCAGTCATCATCGGAGACCTCAATGCCAAGCGGCGAAGGCGAGAGGCCGACATTGGCGACGGCGCCGCTGATCTGGCCGAACTCTGTCTCGCAGGCGGCAAGCGCGGCTTCGATGCCGGCCGTCTGGGTGAGATCGCCCGCAAAGGCCCAGACTTTTTCACTGCCAAACTCGGCGGCAAAATCCGCCCGGCTTTCTTCCAGCGCCTTGGCGCCGCGCGCTGTGAGGGCGACTTTGGCGCCTTCTTCCAGCAGGCTGCGGGCGATGCCGTGGCCGATGCCCCGGCTGGCGCCAGCGATGAAGATGATCCTGTCTGTGAGGCCGAGATCCATGATGGTGTTCCTTCCCTGTGTGGCGCGCATGCTGGCCAAGGCGCGCCGCCCTGGCCAGCCCTTCCCCCACGCGAGGCGGTCATTCCGGCAGGGGCTGGAGGTCTGGGCCGACCCAGCCGCGCCGGGCATCGGCGGAGAATAGGCGCGCTTTGGTCCAGTAGGACAAGATCCAATCGGGGCGGCCACAGGGGCCGGCGAGCAAGCTGGCGAGCTGGCTGCGCAGCGGCGCGCCCGGATGAGCGGCCATATGGGCGCGGGCCATGATCAGCGAGGCGGCGGTGATCGTCTCATGATAGCCGGCGGTGTCTGTGTTCTCCCCGCCGGTCGCTTCATTATAGCTGCGGATGGCTGCGCGCATTTCCGGCAGGGCGGCGTCCCCATGCCGGGCGAGCATCCAGAGGGCGGCGGCAAAATGGGCGCCATGGGTCCATTCCGATTTGGGGAGCGAATGGTCCAGAAAGCCGCTGGCGAGCCGCTCTATCGCTTCATCTGTCATCTCAGGCATTGTCTGTAATTCCTTGTTTCAGAACATGAAAAACCCGCCTCGGGGGTCCGGGCGGGCGCGTCATTCGGGAGGTGTGGGATAGGCTTTCAGCCCTGCCTGTCTCTCCCCATGCGGACGCGCGCCGCCAGCACTTGCTGGCAGGTCTGCTGTTGGAGAAGGCCTTTTACGATCCGCATGCGATATGCGGTATTCGCAAGGGCCGCCGCCGTCAACAGCGCCGATATTGGCGGGACGGCGCGACTCCTGCTTTGTGGGACAGATGCGAAACGAACCCCTCATTCTGGGCGTAGACGAAGCCGGGCGCGGGCCCTGGGCGGGGCCGGTGACGGCGGCCGCCGTGATTCTTGATCCGGCGCGGCCGATCGAGGGGCTGACGGATTCGAAGAAACTCTCGGAGAAACAGCGCGATCGGCTGGCGCCGCTGATCAAGGAGCGGGCGCTGGCCTGGTGCGTGGCCGAGGCGAGCGTGGAGGAGATCGACACGCTGAACATCCGGCAGGCGACATTTCTGGCCATGCGGCGGGCCATTCTTGGACAATCTGGGACAATCGCGGACAGATCGGGACAGTTTGGGACAGTTTCGGCCACCGCCGGGATGATCCTGATTGATGGCAATGGGCTGCCCGGTGACCTGCCCGCCCCGGCGCGCGCGATCATCAAGGGCGACCTTACCGAGCCGGCCATTTCCGCCGCCTCGATCCTGGCCAAGACACACCGCGACGCGCAGATGGTCTCGCTCTGCAATACCTACCCTGGCTATGGGTTTTCCGGGCATAAGGGCTATGGCACGGTCGCGCATGCCGCCGCGCTCGCCCGGCTCGGCCCCTGCGCGGCGCATCGCCAGAGCTTTGCCCCGATCCGGGCGCTTTTAAGACACTGTTAACCGGCACCTAAGAGTTTCCCGCTGGGACACTCTTGGGACGCGGCCGCATGTTTTTACTCAACTGGTTTCTGTTTGGCTGGCACACCTGGTATGGCGAAAGCGGCCAGGCCTACCGGTTCAAGATCACGCTGACGCGCAAGGGGATCACCGAGGGCAGCGGCGTTTACATCTTCGTGCGCCGGCGCTTCGCCTTCTTCCTGTTCCCGCTTTACATCGGCAAGGCGAGCAATCTGAAATCACGCCTCTACGGGCATGAGCGCTGGTGGGAAGCCTGGTGGAAGCGGGGGGCGACCGAGCGGCATGTGCTGATCGTCCGTGGCGGGATGGACCGCGCGCGCATCGAGGAAGACCTGATCCGCCGCTATCAGCCAAAGATGAACGACATTCTTGTTCCGCGCGGAGAACATGACGCGCCCCGCAATGCGCGCCTGCGCAAAGCCTGGCGCTGGCGCCGGTGGTGGGCGGAGTTTTTTGCGGGATTTTTCGGCTTCCGGCGGCGGAATGCGCGCTGAAGAGCTAGGGCAGCAGAAGGCAGGCGTCGCCATAGGAGTAGAAGCGGTATTTCTGCGCGATAGCGTGGGCGTAGGCGGCGCGCATGAGGCGCGTGCCCATCAGGGCAGAGACGAGCATGAAGAGGCTGGAGCCTGGCAGGTGGAAATTCGTCATCAGCGCGCCGGTCGCGCGGACGGGATCGCCGGGTTTGAGGAAGATGTCGGTGGGGCCGGTGGCGGCGTGGAGGAGGCCGTCTTCGCCCGCGCAGCTTTCCAGCGTGCGCATAGCCGTGGTGCCGACCGGAACGATGCGGGCGCCAGACGCGCGGGCGGCGTTGAGACGGTCTGCCACCTCCGGGGTGATGCGGCGCCATTCCTCATGCAGACGGTTTTCGGTGAGGTGTCTGTCTTCCAGCGGTTTGAATGTGCCAAGGCCGACATGCAGGCGGACGGTTTCGCGCTTGAGGCCGGCGGCCTCGATTTCGGCGAGCAGGCGCGGGGTGAAGTGGAGCCCGGCGGTGGGCGCGGCGACACTGGCGGCGTCTTCCCCGGCAAAGCGGGTCTGGTAGGTTTCACGGTCGCGCGCGTCGGCCGGCCGGCGGCGGGCGATGTAAGGCGGCAGCGGCATGGCGCCGTGGGCATCGAGCGCGGCGATCATCGCCTCGCTCTCGCAATTGAAATCCAGCAGGATTTCCCCGCCCTCGCGGCGTGAGGCGATCCTGGCCGAGAAGCCTTCGGCGAAGAAAATCTCGTCGCCTTCCTTCAGGCGCCGGCCGGGCCGGGCGAGGGCCAGCCAGAGGCAATCGCCCTGACGCTCGACGAGGTTGACGTCGACCTCCACATCGCGGCTCGCCCCATCACGCGCGGGGCGCACGCCCTTGAGGGCAGCAGGCAGCACGCGCGTGTCATTGAAGACCAGCACATCGCCGGATTTCAGATACTTCGGCAGATCACGGACGGTGGCGTCTTCCAGCCGCCCATCGCCGTGGACGACGAGCAGGCGCGCCGCATCCTGCGGCTCAACCGGCCGCAGGGCGATGAGATCTTCAGGCAGATCAAAGTGGAATATAGAGAGGTCCATATGCGCTTGGCAGATCTGATCAGATCTGGCCACGCTGCTCCCTAGTCCAGAATGATGGCAGGGACCGGCGCGAGATCGCAGATGTTCAACTCGCCCTTGGCCTCCAGCGCATCCTTGAAACCAGCTGTATCCGTGCGCAGAACATACGCCCTGGGGCGCTCTGCCTCCGGAAGGTCTGCGGCGATTTTTGCGGCTGTGAGGATATCGGGGTTGGTGACCGATCCATTGCTTTGCGGAGAGCCCGGCTTGATGGACATGACCACATCCTGCCCCTCGATCACACGGCCCCAGGACGTGTAAAGACGGTCAAGATGGGGCGAGTATCCCCGCATGAGGAAAAACTGGCCATTGGCAGAATTGGGATCGTCGGTGCGCGCCGTGGAAACAATGCTGGCGCAATGCGGAACCGAGCTTTCCACCAGTCCGTCCACCGACATTTCGGCAAAGAAGGAAGGCTGGGTCTGGATCGGGAGCCCGTTATAATAGCCATGCTTTGCGCTGTCATCGGGACCGATGGTTGCTTCCAGCGGCATCTTCATAACATCACGGCGGAAGGTGAACTCCCCCTTCACATTCGGCTCCGCAGAGGGGCGCCCCTTGAGCGCGAAGATATCCCCGCCCTGGGCCATGAAATCCTCAATGACGCGGTGAAAGCTCGTGCCATCATAATCCCCGGAACGGATGATGGCCGAGAAATGCGCCACATGGTTCGGCGCGACTTCCGGGAAGGCCTCGATCAGGATACGGCCCTTATTGGTTTCAAAAATGAACAGCCGCTCCGGATCAACCGGGCGCCAGTCTTCAGGGCTTGCCGCAACATCCTCCGGCGTCTCGAATGACCAGGCGCCATCGACCGTCTCGGCGCACGCCGGCAGGAGACATCCTGCCAGAGCCATTGCCACTGCAAAGCCGCGTATCTTCATTGTTTGTACTTCTCCAGCAGAGCTTTTTTCACCGACGGAGTTACAAACGGCGTGATGTCGCCGCCCAGGCTCGCGATTTCCTTTACAAGCCGCGAGGCCACCGCCTGATGGCGAACATCGGCCATAAGGAAGACGGTTTCAATGTCGGGATTCAGTTGCTCGTTCATGGCCGTCATCTGGAACTCGTATTCGAAGTCCTGAACGGCGCGCAAACCACGCACGATTATGTTGGCATTGCACTTCTCGGCAAAGTGCATCAGCAGGCCCCGCATCGGCAGGATTTCTATTTTTGCCAGGCCTGAGCCTTTCAGCTGGGCACATTCATGCTCCACCATCGCAACCCGTTCATCCAGGCTGAATAGCGGCTTTTTCGCCTCATTTATGGCCACACCGATGATCAGCGTGTCGACGAGCTTTGCCGCCCGGCTGAAAATGTCGATATGACCTGCGGTCGGCGGATCGAAAGTGCCAGGGTAAAGGCCAATACGATGCACGGGGGCGCCTCCTCTCAAAACTTACGCCGAGAGCCTGTTACCGCACCGCAGCATCAACCCTCCGCCTTATCCATACCGCCTTCGCCGTCATCGACAAGCCGCGCCGCAGAGACAACCCGTTCACCGGCCCCTGTGCGCAGCACCCAGACCCCGCCCGTGGAGCGGCCCGCAATGCGGATCTGGTCGACCGGGGTGCGGATCAGCTGGCCGCCATCGGTGACCAGCATGACCTCATCGCCATCCCCGACCGGGAAGGATTGGGCGACCTTCTTGACCGGCCCGCCTTTCTTGTCGCGACCCCAGATATTCTGGGCAACAAGGCCCTTTCCGCCGCGTCCGGTGACCCGGTAATCATAGGCAGACGAGCGCTTGCCCATGCCATCATCGGCGACGGTGAAGATGAACTCTTCGGCGGCGCCCAGCTCGGCAATCCGCTCGGCCGACAGGGCGGCCTCGGCGACCACTTCGTCCTCGTCGTCAGAGATTTCCTCTTCCTCGCCGGTGACCGCGCGGCGCATGGCCGCAGCATGTTTGAGATAGGCGCGTGCCTCTTCAGACGAGACGCCCATATGACGCAGGATGCCCATCGAGATGACGGTATCCTCTGCGCCCAGACGGATGCCGCGCACGCCGGTGGAATCGCGGCCCGCAAAGACGCGCACATCGGTAACGGCAAAGCGGATGGCCTGGCCGAGCGCTGTGGTGAGGAGGACATCATCCTTCTCCGAACAGAGCTGGACCGAGACAATGCCATCGCCGTCATCGAGCTTCATGGCGATCTTGCCGGCGCGGTTGACGCGCGTGAAGTCTGCCAGCCGGTTGCGGCGGACATTGCCCGAGCGCGTGGCGAACATGACGTCGAGATGTTCAGCGGCCTCTTCGCTGTCGGGCAGCGGCATGACGCTTTCGATGCGCTCATCGGCGGCCAGCGGGAAGATGTTGACCAGCGCCTTGCCGCGCGAGGTCGGCCCGCCGACAGGCAGGCGCCACACTTTCTCCTTATAGACCATACCGGCCGAGGAGAAGAACAGGATTTCCGTATGCGTCGTCGCCGAGAAGACGCGGACGATGAAATCCTCGTCCTTCATCGACATGCCCGAGCGGCCCTTGCCGCCCCTGTTCTGTGTACGGTAGGTCGAGAGCGGCGTGCGCTTCACGTAACCGCCATGGGTGACGGTGACGACCATATCCTCGACCTCGATGAGGTCTTCGTCTTCCATGTCGACGCCGCCATCGACGAATTGCGAGCGGCGCGGCACGGCGAACTTTTCCTTCACCTCGGCAAGCTCGGCCTTGATGATGCCGAGGATGCGCGGGCGGGAGCGGAGGATTTCCAGATATTCGGCGATCTTGTCGGCCAGGCCCTTGGCCTCATTGCCGATTTCATCGCGGCCGAGGCCGGTGAGCCGGTGGAGCGGCAGGTTCAGGATCGAGCGGGCCTGCTCGTCAGAAAGATAGATCGTGCCGTCTTCGGTGCCGCGGCGCGTGCGCCGGTCCGCGATCAGGTCGATCAGCGGGCCCATATCCTGCTGCGGCCAGGCCTTGTCGAGCAGGCGCTGGCGGGCGGTCGCTGGATCGGGCGATGTGCGGATGAGGCGGATGACTTCGTCAATGTTGGCCACGGCGAGGGCAAGGCCGACGAGGACGTGGGCGCGGTCGCGCGCCTTGCCGAGATCATGCTTGGTGCGCCGGACGATCACTTCCTCACGGAAGGTGATGAAGCATTCGAGAACCTTGCGCAGGTTCATCAGCTCCGGACGGCCGCCATTGAGGGCGAGCATGTTGACCGCAAACGAGCTTTGCAGCTGGCTGAAACGGTAGAGCTGGTTGAGGACGACATCGGCGCTGGCGTCGCGCTTGAGTTCGATCACGACGCGGATGCCGTTGCGATCGGACTCGTCGCGCAGGTCCGAGATGCCTTCGATCTTCTTTTCACGGACGAGTTCGGCGATCTTGGTGATCATCGCCGCCTTGTTCACCTGATAGGGAATTTCCGAGACGATGATGGCCTGGCGGCCGTTCTTGGCTTCCTCGATATAGGTTTTCGAGCGCATGATGACGCTGCCCCGGCCGGTCATCAGCGCCTTGCGGCTGCCGGACTGGCCCATGATCAGCGCGCCGGTCGGAAAGTCCGGGCCCGGAACGATTTCGCAGAGCGCTTCATCGGTGACGGTGGGGTCTTCGATCATCGCCAGAGTGGCGTCGATGATTTCACCCAGATTGTGAGGCGGGATATTGGTGGCCATGCCGACCGCGATGCCGCCGCCGCCATTGACCAGCAGGTTCGGGAACTGGGCCGGCAGGACGACAGGTTCTTTTTCCTTGCCGTCATAGTTGTCCTGGAAGTCCACCGTGTCCTTGTCGATGTCGGCAAGAAGATGGGTGGTCACCTTGGTCATGCGGCTTTCGGTGTAACGCATGGCGGCCGGGGGATCGTTGTCGATCGACCCAAAGTTACCCTGGCCATCGACCAGCGGCACGCCCATCGAAAAGGGCTGGGCCATGCGCACGAGCGCGTCATAGACGGCCTGGTCGCCGTGAGGGTGGTACTTACCGATCACGTCGCCGACGATACGGGCGGATTTCGAATAGGGCTTGTCGGGCGTGTTGCCGCCTTCGTTCATCGCAAACAGGATGCGGCGGTGAACGGGTTTCAGGCCATCGCGCACATCCGGCAGCGCCCGGCTGACGATCACGCTCATCGCATAATCGAGATAGGAGGATTTCATCTCCGATTCGATGGAGATCGCTTCGATGCCGTCCTCAGGCGGCGGTTTTCCCGCGCCATTTTCCGGGGTTTCCGGCTCGTCCGGAGGGGTGGTCGGATCGCTCATGGGAAGGCCTTCTGCAGTCTTCGGGCTGGGTTCAGGACGGGGACGTCCGAATCGCCATTTTTTCTCACATCAGACTAGCAGCCGCGCCCGGCCGGGGCTACCGTCCAGGTGCCTTTATTTGCAGTGAATTCCGGGCTTTCCGGCAGAATTCCGCCCCCTTCCGCAAGGAGCCTAACATGCCAGAATCATTGAAGTTTCGCCTGTCGCGGCGGGAAGCCTGCCTCGGGATGGTGGCCGCCCTTGGGGCATCTGCGTGCAAAGGCCCGGATGAGGCCATGCCGCGCGCCCCGGAAAGCCTGCCGAAGGGCTGGTCCATGGGAGAGCCCCTGCCCTTTCCGGTGCAGGAGATTTATCCCTGCCTGCATGACGGGGCGATCCATCTGGCGGGCGGCTTTATCGCAGAGGCCGGCCAGATCACCGGGCCAACCGCCCTGCACCAATCCTGGCGGCCCGATGGGCAGGGCTGGCGCCCGGAAACGCCCCTGCCGGTGGCGCGGCACCATCCACATCTCGTCAGCTATGCCGGACGCCTCTGGGCGCTGGCAGGCTACCAATCGCCCTCTCCGCAGGCGATCTGGGAAGCGCAGGCTGGCGGTTGGTGGCGCGACGCGGCGGGCGGCGCCTGGGAGCGCGCGCCCGAGCTTCCCCGGCCCTGCGGCGAAGCCGTGGTCCTTGCGGCCCCCTCGGGCGGCCTCCACTTCATCGGCGGGCGCTCGCCAGAAGGGGACGCCAACGCCAGCTGGAATGACCAGATCGACCGGGCGCATCACTTTGTTCTGGACGGGCCTGAGGGCCAGTGGCAGGCGGCCGCGCCCTGCCTCACCGCACGCAACAGCGCGGCAGGCGCTGAGATCGGCGGCAACCTGCATGTGGTTGGCGGACGCAGCGTGGCGGACGGTAACACGGCCGCGCATGAAGTCTACGATCCGCGCGAGGATCGCTGGCGCACGGCCGCGCCGATGCCTCAGGCGCAGGGCGGGCTGGCGGCGGCCGCGCTCGGCGGCAAGCTCTATGCTTTTGGCGGGGAATTCTTCGACAATGGCGGCGGGGTCTATCCGGAGGCCTGGGTCTATGATCCGGCCAGTGACATCTGGGCGGCGATTGCGCCGATGCCCCATCCGCGCCACGGCCTGGGCGCGGTGACGCTCGGCGGGGCGATCTATGTGATCGGCGGGGCGCTGAAGGCCAGCGGCGTGGAGACAAGCGCGCTGGTAGAGATTTACCGGCCCTGATCGGGTAGCGCGCCGATGTCGCGCAGGGCGCGTTCCACGGCAGCGCGGCGTTTGGGGGCTTCTTCCATGCCGCCGGGCATGTCCATGTTCAGCGCGAAGGCGTAGGTGCCAGGCGCCGCGCCCTGCGTCTGCTCGACCCAGCCGACAAACCAGCCGATGTCCATCTGGCCCTCGACGCTTTTCCAGCCAGTCTTGCCGTAAAGCGTCCAGCCCTCACCGCGATCCACCACCATCACCGGCACCGCCAGCTCATAGGTGCGCGCTGACAGCGGCAGCGTGCGGCGCGCGAGGCGGGAGAGAAACTCCACCTGCTCGGTTGCAGAAATGGCGAGCGGGCCTTCCAGCCAGTAGCGGGAAATCAGGTCAGGCCCGCCGATCTCGGCATTGCCATATCCGAAGGCTTTCAGGCCTTCAGTCAGGCGCTCCGCCCCGATGCGGGGCACGACGATCTTGTAGATCCAGACGGTGGAACGCTGGAAGGCAGCCGCAAAATCCTGGTCTTCATTCCAGCTGTCGACAAAGCGCGTCTGGCCGTCCCACTCAAAGCTTTCCGCCGGCCCCGTGACGGCGCCGGTTTCCAGCGCCAGCAGGGTGTGGGGGATCTTGGAGGTGGAGGCGGGCGTAAACCGCTCGCGGATGCGCGCCCCGCCGCTGGCCCAGACCATCTCGTCTTCGAGCCGGTAGATCACCAACGCCGAGCGGGCCGGGCTGACGCCCTCCTGCAGGAGGGCCTGTTCCAGCGGGTTTGTCTCCGGCGCCGGGATGTTCCAACCAGAACTGGCGCAGGCAGTCAGGACCGCCGCCGCAAGCATCAGAAAAGCAGCCCGAAGGCCCGTCCACCCAGAAGCCGCAGCAGCGATCATGATCTATTCCCTAGAACGGGATCTCGTCATCGAGATCCTGGCTGAAGCTTTCTTTCGGGCCGCTCGACTGCTGGCGCGCCCCGCCGCCGCCGCCGGAATACCCCATCTCGCGGCCACCGCCGCCAGCGCTGGCGCCGCCGCCTTCGCCGCGCCCATCAAGCATCACAAGCGTGGCATCAAAGCCCTGCAGGACGATCTCGGTCGTGTACCGGTCGTTGCCGTCCTTGTCCTGCCATTTGCGGGTTTGCAGCTTGCCCTCAAGATAGACCTTGGAGCCTTTTTTCAGATAGTTCTGGGCAACCTTGATGAGGCCTTCGGAGAAGATGGCCACAGTGTGCCATTCGGTCTTTTCCTTGCGCTCGCCCGAGGCCTTGTCGCGCCAGGTTTCCGACGTCGCGATGCGCAGGTTGCAGACCTGCCCGCCATTCTGGAACTGTTTCACTTCGGGGTCCGCCCCGAGATTGCCCACCAGAATGACCTTGTTTACCGATCCCGCCATGTGGGGCCTCCGCGCTGAAATACTGTTTCGAGTCCGATTCGAGTTGTTCTACTCTTCCCCGGTCCCCATGTCGCCTCATCGGGACGAAATTCCACCGCCCCGCCTGCCCCTAAAAGCAGCTGATCACAAAAGTTCACACTTTGTTCTTGTCGTCAAGCTGGACTCACGCCACACATATGCACATTCAAATTTCCTCTCCCTTCCAGATCTGCTGAGCGACCCCTCCCATGGCCGAATCCCCCTTCATCCGCGTTCGCGGCGCCAAGGAACACAATCTCAAGAACGTCGATGTCGACATTCCGCGCGGCGAGTTGGTCGTGATGACGGGCCTGTCGGGCTCGGGCAAATCCTCGCTCGCCTTTGACACGATCTATGCCGAGGGCCAGCGCCGCTATGTGGAGTCGCTCTCAGCCTATGCGCGCCAGTTCCTGGAGCTGATGCAGAAGCCGGATGTGGAGAGCATTGAGGGCCTCTCGCCCGCCATCTCGATTGAGCAGAAGACGACGAGCCGCAATCCGCGCTCGACCGTCGGCACGGTGACTGAGATCTATGACTATATGCGCCTCCTCTGGGCGCGCGCGGGCATTCCCTATTCGCCTGCGACCGGCCTGCCCATCGAGAGCCAGACGGTCAGCCAGATGGTCGACCGGATGATGGAGCTTGAGGAAGGCACGCGGCTTTACCTGCTCGCCCCGATGGTGCGCGGCCGGAAGGGCGAGTTCCGCAAGGAATTTGCCGAGCTCTTGAAGAACGGCTTCCAGCGCGTGAAGGTGAACGGCGAGTTCCATGAGCTGGAAGACCCGCCCAAGCTCGACAAGAAGTTCAAGCATGACATTGATGTGGTCGTGGACCGGATCGTTGTGCGCGCCGGTATGGAGCAACGCCTGGCGGAAAGCTTCGAGACCGCGATCGGCCTTGCCCAGGGCATCGCCATCGGCGAGTATGCTGACATTGCGCCGGGCGAAACCGAGCCCAAACGCATCACCTTCAGCGCCAATTTTGCCTGTCCGGTGTCGGGCTTCTCGATCCCTGAAATCGAGCCGCGGCTTTTCTCGTTCAACAATCCCTTCGGCGCGTGCCCGACCTGCGATGGCCTCGGCGAACAGCTGAAGATCGACCCGGCGCTGATTGTTCCGGACAAGGATCTTGATCTGATGAACGGCGCGATTGCGCCCTGGGCGAAATCCTCTTCGCCCTATCAGACGCAGACCTTGCAGGCGCTCTCCACCCATTACCGGTTTGACCTCGGCAAGCCCTGGAACAAGCTGCCGGAAAAGGTGCAGGATATCATCCTCCATGGCACCGGGGATGAAGAAATCCAGTTCGTCTATGATGACGGCATGCGCAGCTACAAAGTGAAGAAGACGTTCGAGGGCGTGATCCCCAATCTCGACCGGCGCTACCGCGAAACGGACTCAGCCTGGGTGCGCGAAGAGATCAGCCGTTTCCAGTCGGCCGCGCCCTGCCCGGCCTGTGGCGGCAAACGCCTGAAGCCCCAGGCGCTGGCGGTGAAGATTGCGGGGCTGGACATCTCCCAGGCCGGCGAGTTTTCGATCCGCAAGGCGGGCGAGTGGTTTGGCAAGGTGCACAAATCCCTGACCAAACAGCAGAACGAGATTGCCAGCCGTATCCTCAAAGAGATCAATGACCGGCTGATCTTCCTCAATGATGTGGGCCTTGATTATCTCACCCTCAATCGCGGCTCGGGCACGCTCTCGGGCGGGGAAAGCCAGCGTATTCGCCTTGCCAGCCAGATCGGCTCGGGCCTGACCGGCGTGCTCTATGTGCTCGACGAGCCCTCGATCGGCCTGCACCAGCGGGACAATGAACGCCTGCTCGAAACGCTGAAACGGCTGCGCGATCTCGGCAATTCCGTGATCGTCGTGGAGCATGACGAGGACGCGATCCTGCTCGCCGATTATGTGATCGACATGGGGCCGGCCGCCGGTGTGCATGGCGGCGAGATCATTGCCTCGGGCACGCCTGAAGAGGTGATGAAGAATCCGAAAAGTCTGACGGCGGACTATCTCAACGGTACGCGCGAGATTGCGATCCCAAAGCGCCGCCCCGTGGTGAAAGGCTCGCGCCGCATCACGCTGAAGGGGGCAACCGGGAATAACCTCAAGAATGTCACGGCCTCCATCCCGCTCGGCACCTTCACCGCCATCACCGGCGTTTCGGGCGGGGGCAAATCCACCCTCATCATCGAGACGCTCTATAAGGCGCTGGCGCGCAAGCTCAACGGCGCCTCAGACCCGCCCTCGCCCTATGAGAGCCTGGAGGGCCTGCAGCATCTCGACAAGGTGATCGACATTGACCAGTCGCCCATCGGGCGCACGCCGCGGTCCAACCCCGCCACCTATACCGGCGCCTTCGGGCCGATCCGCGACTGGTATGCGGGCCTGCCCGAAGCCAAGGCGCGCGGCTATGCGCCCGGCCGGTTCAGCTTCAACGTCAAGGGCGGGCGCTGCGAGGCGTGCCAGGGCGACGGCGTCATCAAGATCGAGATGCACTTCCTGCCCGACGTGTACGTCACCTGCGAGACCTGCAAGGGCAAACGCTATAACCGCGAGACACTGGACGTCCTCTTCAAGGGCAAGTCGATTGCCGATGTTCTGGACATGACGGTGGAAGACGCGGCGAAGTTTTTCGCGGCGATGCCGGCGATCTTCTCAAAGCTCGACACGCTGAACCAGGTGGGCCTTGGCTATATCAAGGTCGGCCAGCAGGCCACCACGCTCTCGGGCGGCGAGGCGCAGCGCGTCAAGCTCGCCAAGGAACTCTCCAAACGCGCAACCGGCCGTACGCTGTATATCCTCGACGAGCCGACGACGGGGCTGCATTTCGAGGATGTGAAAAAGCTGCTCGAAGTGCTGCATGAGCTGGTCGATGCGGGCAACACCGTGGTCGTCATCGAGCATAATCTCGATGTGGTGAAGACTGCCGATTGGGTGCTCGATCTGGGTCCCGAAGGCGGGGATGGCGGCGGCAAGCTGGTGGCCGAAGGCACGCCCGAAGACATCGCCGCGATAACCGAAAGCTGGACGGGAAAATTCCTCGCCGAAACGTTCCGTCGTCAGGATGAACGGCGCGCCGCGCGCAACAAGCGGGAGAAGGCGGCGGCGAAGACGGCCGCTGCGCCCGCCCCGCCCGCCAAGGCGAAAAAACCCGCGAAGAAAACCAAGGCCGGCGCCAGCGCAAAATAGCGTTGGCGCCTCACCGCCTCAGGAGAATGTGTCAACGCGCAGCGTATCGGCAGGGTCATTGCGTGGGTCATGCAAGGCGGCAAGCGCAGCGGGGGCGCCGGCAACATGCTGCATCAGCCCCTGAACGAACAGCATCACAAAATAGATGACGGCCATCGGAATGATGAAGCCCGGTGACAGGAAAATCGAGGCAAGTTCCTCAACCGGTGCGTCTGCATTCTGCGGCAGCGCCATGAACAGCGGCATGATCATCAGCTGTGCCACCATCGACACGATCTGGGAGACAATGCTCGCCACGATGACAATGATCACATAGGCGCCCAGGATCGGCCAGAACCGGCCCCTGGAAACGTTCCAGGCATCAAAAAACCGCAGCTTCTTTTCCTTCACGGTCAGCCCGAAACACGGCGAAAAGCGCGTCGCAAAGAAGATGTAGACAAACATCAGCAGGAACATCAGGCCAAAGCCGATAAAGAAAGACGAGATAAAGCGCGCGGCAGTCTGATCGTCCATCGGACCGCTGAGGCCGTCTGCCATCAGCACGCCAAAGGCGCTGATCATGAGAATGCCGGGGATAGCGAAGATGACAAAGCTCATGATGCCCCACAACGCCCCGACGCCCATCAGACGCAGTTCGTCCCCGCCAAAGCCGAGCGAGAATGTCTGCCCGAAAATATAGCGCCGTTGCGATGCCGCCTCGAACATTGCCCAGAGAACCCATCCCAGCAGTGTCCCGGCCACAATCAGCGGCATGAGCGTGCCGAAAACGGAGAACATGGTTCCAAACACCTCTGCTGGCTGAGGGTTGGGATCATTCTGGAGCTGCTCCATCGTCAGGAACCATTGCGCCAGGCTGCGCCAGCCAAGAAGCCCGAGGACCAGGAACAAGGCAACATAGGCCCCCGCATAGGCGAGGCCGAAGATCCAGGGGAAGCTACCGAAATGCGGCGCCTTGAACGGATAGGTCAGCGCGCGATCGAATGAAAATCCGGTACTCATTTCGGGTCTCCCATCAGCCAGTCGAAGCAGACTATGCCCGATTGGGAGCCTGTATCAATCGCCTGAAACGGGGGGTGCCAGGACTGGCTCGCCCGGCTTGAGCTTTTCCCACGCGGCTGCCGCCATCCCGTGGCCGGCGAGCAGGAAAGGCGCAAAGACGATGACGCCCGCAGCGCCGCCGATGAAATGGCCGATCCCTGTATCCGGCAAGGCGCGGTGGAGCGCGCCGTTGACGCCAACGCCGAGGATGAAAGGCAGCACATGCGTGGCAAGGCTCGCCGGGGCGAGGGTCTTCAGCCCGCCCTTTGTGAGGCCCCATGTGCGGAAGACATGCGCCTTGCCGGTGGCGGCCGTGGCCGCGCCATAAAGCGTCAGCCGCAGGGCAATCCAGCAGATGAGGCCCGCACCAATCAGGCAGCAGAGGATGAACACCGCGCCATAGGTGGACGCCAGCAAATCCAACATCGCCGCGCCCACTTCCTCGGAGGGGGACTCTGCGCCCAGCGCGAACGTACCCTTTGCCCGGATCAATATGCCGCTCAGAAGATTGAGAAGCGGCGCGATGAAGACAAGAAGCAGCAGAAACAGAAAATAGACCGAGAGATTGGCATGGGCGAGCGGCAGGAAAGGCGCTTTCGCCCCTGGGATAAGGGCGCGATAGGTGCGGCGGGAAAACTCGGTTCCGGCCAGAAATGCAAGGATTGCGGCGCCAAAGGGTACCCAGAAGCCCATTTCCGAACGCAGCGCCGCGCCGTAAAGTCCGCCCGCCATCGCAAACAGGATCAGCCACAGCCCGGCCGGCTTCAGAGCCGCCCGTGCGCCCGTCCAGGCAGCCGAAATCAGCGGCAAAACGGCAAGGCGGGTCGTCATCTCGTCAGCTCTTTTCATCGGCGGGACACCTAAAGCCTCCCGCCCCGGCCCGCAAACGCTATCTTGACGCGCCGGGGCGGCGGGCTCATGTCCGCCTCATGACCCTGAAACCCATCCATGTAATCGGCGGCGGCATGGCCGGCTCCGAAGCGGCCTGGCAGATCGCCTCTGCCGGCGTTCCCGTGATCCTGCACGAAATGCGTGGGACACGCGGCACCGATGCCCACCAGACCGACAAGCTCGCCGAGCTTGTCTGTTCCAACTCCTTCCGCTCGGACGACCATACGACGAACGCCGTCGGCGTGATCCATGAGGAAATGCGCCGGGCGAATGGCATCATCATCACCACCGCGAAGAATCATCAGGTGCCTGCGGGAAGCGCGCTGGCGGTGGACCGGGAAGGCTTTTCGGAGGCTGTCACGGCAAAGCTGGAGGCCCACCCCCTCGTCACCATCGTGCGCGAAGAGATCGCCGGCCTGCCGCCCGAAGACTGGGACAGCGTCATCGTGGCGACCGGGCCGCTCACCTCCCTCGCGCTCGCCGAAGCCATCCGCGCCCATACCGGCGAAACCGATCTTGCCTTCTTCGACGCCATCGCGCCCATCGTCTATTTCGACTCCATCGACATGGACAAAGCCTGGCGCCAGAGCCGGTATGACAAGGCCGGCCCATCGGGCGATACGGCCGCCTATATCAACTGTCCGATGACGGAAGCGCAGTATAATGCCTTCCTCGACGCGCTGCTCGCCGCGCCCAAGACAGAGTTCAAGGATTGGGAAAAGGATACGCCCTATTTTGAAGGCTGCCTGCCGATAGAAGTGATGGCCGAGCGCGGGCGCGAGACGCTGCGTTTTGGGCCGATGAAACCCGTTGGCCTCACCAATCCGCATGATCCTACGGTCAAGGCCCACGCCATCGTGCAGCTGCGCCAGGACAATGCGCTGGGCACGCTGTGGAACATGGTCGGCTTTCAGACGAAGCTGAAATATGCGGCGCAGACGGACATTTTCCGGATGATCCCCGGCCTCGAAAAGGCCGAGTTTGCCCGCCTTGGCGGCATCCACCGCAACACTTTCCTCAACTCCCCCAAACTGCTCGACCGGCAGCTGCGCATGAAATCGATGCCGCGGCTGCGCTTTGCCGGTCAGGTGACCGGCGTGGAAGGCTATGTCGAGAGCGCGGCCATGGGCCTGCTTGCCGGGCGCCTTGCGGCCGCCGAACGCCTCGGCCAGACGCTGGAGCCGCCCCCGCCGACCACCGCGATGGGCGCGCTCGTCAACCACATCACCGGCGGCCATCTTGCCGAGAAGCAGACCTTCCAGCCGATGAATGTCAATTTCGGCCTCTTCCCCGATATCGAGGAGTATGACCGCCAGGGCCCGGACGGCAAACGCCTGCGCGGCAAGGACAAGGGCCGCTCCAAGAAAGCGGCGCAAGCCATCCGTGCGCTGAAGGATTTTGATGGCTGGCTGGCGGATCAGTCAGCGGAGATGGCGAAGTAAGCCCCCTCCGCCCCTTCGGGGCACCTCCCCCGCTTTGCAGGGGAGGATGGAGCAGCACCTGGACGCCACCTTATCCTCCCCCGTTTACGGGGGAGGTGGCAGACGGCGCAGCCGGCTGACGGAGGGGGGAAGCCCCTTGCCGCCCGCTTTCCCCCATGGCAAAGCCCTGCCTATGCCAGACACCTCGCTCTCTCCCGTCCTGCCGCTCTTCGCGAACACGCCGTCCAGCGTCAGCTTCAAGAAGCTGCGCAAGCGGCTGGTGCGCGGCGCGCTGGAGGTGATCGACACCTATGGCCTCGTGGACCGCCGCGCGATCGAGACCGGGGAAAAGCCGCGCCCGAAATGGCTGGTCTGTCTCTCCGGCGGCAAGGATTCCTATGGCCTGCTGACCGTGCTGCTCGACCTGCAATGGCAGGGCGCGCTCCCCGTGGATCTCATCGCCTGCAATCTCGATCAGGGCCAGCCGGGCTTTCCCAAGCATATCCTGCCAGACTGGCTGACGAAAAACGGCGTCACCCACAAGATCATCACCGAAGACACCTATTCCATCGTCACCGACAAGGTGCCCGAGGGGCGCACCTATTGTTCGATGTGCTCGCGCCTGCGCCGGGGCATTCTCTACCGCGTGGCGCGCGAGGAAGGCTGCGAGGCCATCGTGCTCGGCCATCACCGGGATGACGCGCTGGCCACCTTCATGATGAACCTCATCCATGGCGGGCGCCTCGCCGCGATGCCAGCCAAGCTGCTGAATGATGAGGGCGATGTGCAGGTGTTCCGCCCGCTGATCACTGCCGCCGAGGACGACCTTGCCAAGTTTGCCGAGGCGATGGAGTTTCCCATCATCCCCTGCAATCTCTGCGGCAGCCAGGACGGGCTTCAGCGGGTGGTGATGAACCGGATGCTGGACGAGTGGGAACGCAAGAAACCCGGCACGCGGCAGGTGATGGCCAGGGCGCTCACGAATGTGCGCCCCAGCCATCTGCATGATCCGAGGGTGTTTGACTTTGCCGGGCTGATGCTCGGCGACAAAGGCGAAGACGACCCGAACGTCCCCTTCTGATCATGCAATCCTGATTAGGCGATCTCCCGCGCCGGCGGCCAGGCGATGCCCGCTTCCGGAAGATGGGTCGGATAGTTTGGCGCTTCGCGGTATTTCTTCAGCTCGTTGCGGGCGATGGCGCGCAGGTGAACCTCGTCCGGACCATCAGCCAGCCTCAGTGTACGGATGCCGGCATAAAGCTCGGCAAGGCCAAAATCATCGGTGACGCCCGCCCCGCCATGGGCCTGGATCGCCTCGTCGATGACTTTAAGCGCGGCGCGCGGGGCGGCGACCTTGATCATGGCGATCTCGTTGGCCGCGCCCTTGTTGCCGACGGTATCCATCATATAGGCGGCTTTCAGGGTCAGGAGGCGTGTCATCTCGATATCGAGGCGGGCTTCGCCGATCCTCTGCTCCCAGATCGATTGCTGGGAGAGTGCCTTACCGAAGACTTCCCGGCTGAGCACGCGGCGGGCAAGCTTTTCCAGCGCCACTTCTGCTGCGCCGATGGTGCGCATGCAGTGATGGATACGCCCCGGCCCGAGGCGCCCCTGCGCAATCTCAAAGCCGCGGCCTTCCCCCAGGATAAGGTTTGAGACCGGCACACGGACATTCTCCAGCAGGACTTCAGCATGGCCATGCGGGCTATCGTCATAGCCAAACACGGGCAGCATACGGAGTATCTTCATGCCGGGCGCGTCCATCGGCACCAGGATCTGGCTTTGCTGGCGGTGGCGCTCGGCCGCTGGGTCGGTCTTGCCCATCACGATGGCGACCTTGCAGCGCGGATCACCCACACCGGAGGACCACCATTTGCGGCCATTGATCACATATTCGTCGCCCTCGCGCGTGATGGTCGTCTCGATATTGGTGGCATCCGATGAGGCAACCAGCGGCTCGGTCATCAGGAAGGCGGAGCGGATTTCCCCGCGCAGCAAAGGCCCCAGCCAGCGCTCCTTCTGGAGGGCCGAGCCATAGCGGTGGAGCACTTCCATATTGCCGGTGTCGGGCGCTGAACAGTTGAACACTTCAGAGCCGAACGAGACGCGGCCCATGATCTCCGAAAGCGGCGCATATTCAGCGTTGGTGAGGCCCGCGCCGCGGAACATGCCCTCATCATGATCGGCGTTGGGTGGCAGGAAGAGGTTCCACAGGCCTTCGGCCTTGGCCCGTTCCTTCAGGCGTTCCAGAACCGGATTGACGCCCCAGCGGTCTTTGACGTGATGGGCTTTATAGTCGGCCACCGCCAGATAGACATGCTGGTCCATGAACGCGCTGACGCGGGCAATGTATTCTTTCGTCTTTGGGCTGAATTCGAACTGCATCATCTCTCTCCGGTTTCATCTTGCCTGAGAGAGCCTGCGCCTGCGGCGCAAGAGGGGGAATACGGATGTTTGCGGATGCGCCCGCGTCAGCTCGCCGCTGCGCGCGGCGCCATCTGCCCCATCAGGCGCGGCCAGTAGAGCGCCAGCGCCCCAGCGCGGTAGGCATAGCTCAGCAGGAATGCCGTCCAAACGCCCGCATTCGCAAAGGATGGCGCCAGCAGAAGATCGCTCGCCAGATAGGCGATCATCGCCATCACGCCGGCATTGCGCACGGCCTCTCCCTGCGTGGTGCCGAGGAATAGCCCGTCCAGCTGCCAGGCGGCCACGCCGATGAGCGGCACGGCCGAGCACCAGGGCAGATAGGCAAGCGCCGCGTCCCGCGCGGCGGGGTCAGCAATGAAGGCCTCGATCACCGCCCCGCCCCCGAACCAGAAGGCGAGCGAAAACGCCGCGCCGCAGGCAAGCGCAATCTCGCTGGTCACGCGCATCGCCCGCTTGAGCCTTGCCCGGTCGCGCGCGCCGAAGGCGGCGCCCGCTTCCTTTTCCGCTACAAAGGCAAAGGCATCGAGCACGAAGGCGGAGACCGCGATGAACTGCAGGAGCACCTGATTGCCCGCCAGCGCCGCCGTGCCCTGCCGGGCGCCGGAATTGACAAACCAGGCGAAGGTGAACAGCAGCGCCAGTGTACGGATCATGATGTCGCGATTGGCGTTGAACAGCGCCAGAAGCTTTGCCCGGTCCATGAGGCGCGGGCCAGGGCCAAGGCCCTTCCGCACGATGATCAATCCGAAACAGAGCGCCGCCCATTCGGCAATCGCCGTGCCTGCGCCGATGCCGGTCGCGCCCCAGTCCCAGATCGCCACGAAGGCATAGTCGAGCCCGGCATTGATCCCGTTGAGCACGATCTGCATGGCCAGCAAGGCGCGCGTGCGGCCCGTGCCGATCAGCCAGCCTGAAATGGCATAGCCCATCAGGATGGCCGGCGCGCCCCAGATCCGCGCCCAGAAATATCCCGATGCTTCGGTCTCGACAGCGCCCTCTGCCTGGAACAGCGCCAGCGCGATGCGGGATGTCAGCGGGAAGGTGATGACGAGAAGTACGCCAAGGCCCGCCCCCAGCATCAGGGCGCGCATCAGGATGGCATTGACTTCCAGCCCGTCGCCTGCCCCATCTGCCTGCGCGGTGAGGCCGGTGGTGGCCATGCGCAGGAAGCCGAAGCCCCAATAGAGAAAGTTGAACACAACGGCCGCCAGCCCCACAGCGGCCAGTTCAACCGCCGTGCCATAGCGTCCCATGACGGCGGTATCGACAATGCCAGTCGTCGCCATCGCCACCTGCGCCAGCATGATCGGCCAGGCAAGCGCCAACGCGCGGGAACGGGTGAGGATGGAGGCAGTCATAGCCGGCGGGGCTTAGCGGGTTTCTTCACGCAGCGCACGAAAAAACCCTCCCTGTGCGGACAGGGAGGGTTTGATCAGATCACCTGCCCTCTCGGGCGAGGCTTACTTGCGCCAGATGGCGGCCAGCGCGGGATCTTCCACGCCGCCTTCATATTTGCGCAGCTCGTGGCGGCCGACGACCATGTGGTGGACTTCGTCCGGGCCGTCTGCCAGGCGCAGGGTACGCTGGTTGGCATACATGCGGGCGAGCGGGGTCCATTGGGAAACACCGGTGGCGCCGTGGATCTGGATCGCCTGGTCGATGATCTGGCAGACGCGCTCGGGCACCATGGCTTTCACCATCGAAATCCAGACGCGGGCTTCCTTGTTGCCCAGCACATCCATCGCCTTGGCGGCTTTCAGCACCATGAGGCGCATCGCCTCGATCTCGATGCGGGCGCGGCTGACGATCTCGGTATTGCCACCGAGCTTGATCAGTTGCCGGCCGAAAGCCTCGCGCGAGAGGCCGCGGATGCACATCAGGTCGAGCGCCTTCTCAGCCGCGCCGAGCGAGCGCATGCAGTGGTGGATACGGCCGGGGCCGAGGCGCAGCTGCGAAATCTCGAAGCCACGGCCTTCGCCGAGCAGCATGTTTTCCTTCGGCACACGGACGTTTTCAAAGCGCAGGTGCATGTGGCCATGGGGCGCGTCCGGATCGCCGAAGACATGCATCGGGCCGACGATGGTGACACCCGGATGCGGCAGCGGCACGAGGATCTGCGACTGCTGACGGTTCACATCAGAGCCATTATTGGTCTTCACCATGCAGATCATGATCTTGCAGCGCGGATCGCCGGCGCCGGAGATGTAGTATTTCTCGCCATTGAGAACCCACTCATCGCCCTCAAGCACGGCGCTCATCGAGACGTTCTTGGCATCTGAAGAGGCCATGCCCGGCTCGGTCATCACATAGGCCGACCGGATCTTGCCTTCCAGCAGGGGCTTCAGCCACATTTCCTTCTGGGCGGGCGTGCCGACGCGCTCAAGCACTTCCATATTGCCGGTATCGGGCGCCGAGCAATTCATCGATTCTGAAGCCAGCGGGCATTTGCCAAGCTCGGCCGCGATATAGGCGTAATCGAGGTTTTTCAGGCCCTCGCCGGTGTCGGCGTCAGGCAGGAAGAAGTTCCAGAGGCCCTGCTTCTTGGCTTCGTCCTTGGCTTTCTCGAGGGCTTCGAGCTGGCCGGGCGCATAGGACCAGATGTCCTTCTTGCCTTCGCCGAGGCGTTCGAATTCCTCATACATGGGCTCGACCGTTTCGGCGATGAACCGCTTCACATGTTCGTAAAGCGGGCGCGCGGCTTCGGACATGCGCAGGTCATTGAGCTCTTCAAGAGCATTAGGTGTGTGCTGGGTATCAGCCATGGCTGTGTTTCCTCTCTGGATGGGTGTGCTTGTTTGTTTTCCCTGGCTTCAGGGTAACTGAGATGGGGGGGCAGGCGCAAATTCTTTCGCCCCCTCGTGACGCGCGGGAAAATGCGCTAAGGCGCGGGATATGAGCCCGGTGATCGCCCTTGTTCTTCTGGTGACTGTCATCGTCACGTCTTTCATATCGGGCGTCTTCGGCATGGCCGGCGGCCTGATCCTGATGGCGGCGCTGACCGCGCTGCTGCCCGTGGCCACGGCCATGGTGGTGCATGGCGCGGTGCAGCTGGTGTCGAACGGCTACCGGGCGATCCTCTGGCGCAGATATATCGACTGGACGATTTTCCGCCGCTACGCGCTCGGCTCGGTTGCGGCCATTGCCCTTCTGTTTCTCATCTCCTGGCGCCCGGAGGCGACGGCGGTTTACATCCTGCTGGCGGCAGCGGCCTTCACCGTCTGGGTGCCCAAGGCGTGGATCGATATTGACGTTCAGCGCCGGGGCCAGGCTGAACTGGCCGGCTTTGCCTTGCAGGCCATGAACACGCTCGCCGGGGTGACCGGCCCGCTGCTCGACATTTTCTTTGCTCGCACGGTCATGGACCGGCGCGCCGTGGTGGCCACCAAGGCCATCACCCAGGTGCTGGCGCATCTGGTGAAGATCGCCTTCTGGGGCACGGCGCTGCTCGTTTCGGCCAGCGACAGCCTGATGCCGCCGCTCTGGTTCTTTGCCGCCGCCGTGCCGCTGTCGATGCTGGGCACCACGCTGGGCGGCAAGCTGCTGGAAAAGATGACCGATATCGACTTCCGCCGCTGGATGCGCTGGCTGGTCACCGCTGTGGGCGTATTCATGCTGATACGCGCGGCCGGCTGGCTGTAAACCAGCCCCGGCCTGCCGGGTGTCCGGCATTGGCGTCAGGTACTCACGCATGGGATCTCCAAGTCACGCCTCTCCCATGACGCATGCAAGACTATTCGGCTACTTTATTTTATGAAACAATGTCATCACTATCCGTGATAATACACCCCTGTTCCTCCCACAGGTCTTGCCATGAACCTCAGGTCTCTTGATCTCAATCTCCTGCCCGTGCTGGAGGCAATTTACGCCGAGCGCAGCCTCACGCGTGCCAGCGAAGTGCTACACATCACCCAGCCCGCCGTCAGCAACGCCCTCTCGCGCCTGCGCCTGCACTTTGAAGATCCGCTGTTTGTGCGTGAAGGGCGCGGGGTGAAGCCCACCGCGATGACCGAAGCCCTTATGCCGGCCATTCGCGAGTCTCTCGACAAGCTGCGCAACGGGCTGGAGCCGCGCTCGGTGTTTGAGCCTTCGCGCTCCACCCGCGTGTTCAACATCTCCAGCCGGGACGCGAGCGCGCATATCCTGGCCCCGCCCATTGCCCGCCGCCTGGAGGCGCAGGCCCCCGGCGTGCGCATCTCGTGGAGCCAGCCCCAGCGCTCGGCCATCGCCAGCGAACTTGCCTCCGGGCGCCTCGACCTTGCCATTGATGTGCAGGATCTGCGCGGGGCAGACCTTGAACGCGTGCTGCTTTCCTCCACGAACTATGTCTGCGCTCTGGCGAGCAATCATCCGCTGGCAAACGAGCCTCTGACGCTGGATAAATTCTTCAGTATGCGCCATATCGCCGTCTCCAGCCGCCGCGAGGGGCGCAGCCTGATCGAGGAAATGGCCCGCTCCCTGGGGCACCGGATCACGCCTGTTCACCGCCTGCCGCATTACCAGCCCGCACTTGAAGTGGTGCGCTGCACGCATCTCGCCCTGGCCGCGCCCGAGCCGGTAACCGTAGGCTCAGGCCTTGCCGTTCTGAAAATGCCTTTTGATTTTCCCTCGCCGGGGTCGATGCTCTACTGGCACCGCGAATATGCGCAGGATCCCGCTCTGATCTGGCTGCGTGGTCTGATCCGGGATGTCTCCGTCACGATCTGATCCGCATACGGATCAGGCGCGGCGATATTCCTCATCCCGCACAACGGCGAGAATATCCCGCACGGTTTCGGTGTCATAGCCAAAGCCCTCCAGCGCCATGCCAGCCATCTGCAGGCCGGACTCCACCGCCTCGGGCACCACATGCGCCGCGCCGGCTTCTTCCAGGGTCGCGGCGTGTTCGCCGTCATGGGCCCGCGCCAGGATCAGGATTTCCTGATGCAGCCCCCGCGCGCACCGCACCATGGCTTCGGCCCGCTCAGAATCGTCCACTGTCACGATGAACTGCTCAGCCTTCTCGATGCCGGTGAGTTCCAGAATCTCGGGCCGCGCCGCATCGCCAACATAGGCCGTGAGCCCATCCTGGCGCGCCTGGTGCACCTTGTCCGGGTCGCGGTCGATCGCAAGGATGGACACGCCCTCGTCTGTCAGAACCCGCGCCACCGCGCGCCCGACCCGGCCATAGCCGGCGAGGATGACATGGTTCTGCATTTCGGCAGGTTCAGTCAGGTCCATCCCGTTGGCATCTGGCGCCACGGGCCGGCGCGCGGCGAGCTTCCGGCCCAACTGGCCGAGCAGCGGCGTCAACAGCATGGAGAGGCCCGCCACGGCGGCCACGAAGGTCGCCACCTGCGGCGTGACGGCGTTGCCTGCCTGCGCCGCCGTGAGCACGATGAACGCAAATTCCCCGGCGGGCGCCAGCAGTAACGCCGCTTCAAGTGACATGGGATGGCCGCCGGCAAACAGGCGGCAGGCGAGATAGGCAATCGCCACCTTGACCACGATCAGGCCCGCCAGGGCGGCGAGTATCAAGCCAAGCTGTCCGGCAATGGCCGTCAGGTCGAGGCTCATGCCGACGGTCATGAAGAACAGACCCAGCAGCAGGCCCTTGAAAGGCTCAAGGTCCACCTCCGTCTGGTGCTTGAACTCCGTTTCGCCCACCAGAAGACCCGCCAGGAATGCGCCGAGCGCCACAGACAGCCCCGCGCTGTAGGTGATGGCGGCCGCGCCAACCACGGTCAGCAGGGTTAGCGCCATCAGGAAGTCGCGCCCGCCGCTGGCCGCCGCCAGCCGGAACACCCGCCCCAGCACGAACTGGCCAAGCACCCAGATGACCGCAATCGCAATCAGCCCTCGGACAAGCGCGTCCAGCAGGACGCCGCCCAGATTGGCGCCGCTTTTCATACCCACAAAGCCGACGAAAATCAGGATCGGGGCGACCATGATGTCCTGGAACAGCAGCACGCCCAGCGATGTGCGCCCGACAGGCTGGGCCGCGCGCTTTTCCTCCACGAGTAGCTGCATCACGATGGCGGTAGAAGAAAGCGCCAGCGCCAGGCCGACAATCAGCGATACCGCCGGATCAAGCCCCAGCGCCCAGCCGGCCAGGGCGATGGCGCCCGCGCTGAGCAGCGTCTGCGCCCCGCCTGCCCCCAGCACCACCTTGCGCAGCGCCCAGAGACGCTGGAAGGAAAACTCCACCCCCAGAAGGAACAACAGGAACAAGACGCCCAGTTCGGCAAAGGGCAGCGCCGCTTCGGGCTCGGTGATCGAGAAATAGGTGAGGACCGGATAGGCCTCGGCAAAATGACCGAGCGCAAACGGCCCGAGCGCGACGCCCGCCAGCATGAAGGCGATGATGGTCGGCATCTTCAGCCAGCGTAGCGCTGGAACAAGGATGCCCGCGGCAATCAGGAAAACGAGCATGTCCTTGATCAGGGTCGGGCTGGGCCCGTGCGCGGCATGCTCCATAGGCAGATTGTCCCCTTCTGGCCCGTTCTGATTTGAAGATCAGTCATGCCGCCTGGCAGAGGCTTTGTCAGCCCCGGCGGGTGCGGAAGAACTCCCTCAGAAGGTCGGCTGCATCGGCTTCGTGCAGTGCGTCCTGGCGCCATTCCGGCCGCCAGTGGCAGGTTGGCTGCTCAAAGAAGCGCGGACCGCTCATCACCGCCCCGCCCTTGATGTCAGCCGCCGCAAAAACCAGCTGCCCGATCCGCGCAAAGCTGATCGCCCCGGCGCACATCGCGCACGGCTCCAGCGTCACATGCAGCTCCAGGCCCGTAAGGCGGTAATTGCCGATCTTCTGCGCCGCCGCGCGGATGGCCACAATCTCGGCATGGGCGCTGGGGTCATGGGTGCTGACCGGGCGGTTATAGCCCTCGCCGAGGATCTCCCCGGTTTCCGGATCAAGCACGACGGCTCCAACAGGCACTTCGCCCGCCTCGGCGGCAAGGCGCGCCAGTTCAAGGGCCCGGGCCATGGGGAGGGTCATGTCATCTCCGCAGATATTCCAAGTTCACGCGCAGCTTCCGCCAGCCGGTGATCCCTTGTCCAGAGTGTTCCTCAGAGTGCCAGCGTCGGCCCGATGGCCTCAATCGCCGGCTGGCGCGCCATCCGCTTGTTGTGGCCATAGGCATAGTTGGCGATCGGCAGCAGCCGCTCGGCCTCCGCCATCGCGGCGTTCAATACCTCGCCCGGCTCCACCACCTGGTCGATCCAGCCGACGGGCACCGCCTCGTCCGGGGTGTAGAGTTTCGCCTGCGCCAGCGCCTGTGTCAGATACATCGGGTTCAGCCGCGCCCGCGGCAGCTCCACCCCGAAAGCGGGCAGCGTCATGCCGTTCACTGTCTCATTCGCGCCGATCTTGTAGGCGCCCCGCGCCGCAATCCGGCTGTCCCCGCCCAGCAGCAGGAACGCGCCCATCGCAATCGCATGGCCCGTACACGCAATCACGACCGGCTTGTCAGAGGTAAACAGCCGGAAGGCCACCTTGCCCCCGCCAACCACCAGCGCGCGCATCTGGTCTGGCTCAGCCGAGGCGAAAAACTTCAGATCAAACCCCGCCGAAAACCGCTCCGGCCGCCCGGCCAGCACGATCACCTTCGCCGAGGCCTCCGCCTCATCAAGCGCGGCATTGAGCGCCTCCACCATCGTCAGGCTGATGGCGTTCGCCTTGCCATCATCCATCGTGACAACGGCAATCTCATTCTCGATCTTCACGGTAGCGGTCACGCGGGCGTCTCCTCGGTTGTGCGGACCGATGAAACTCTAGTCAGAGTAGAAATCAAGCCCTCGCGCAACGTCAGACACCGCGCCGTTGTCTTTCGCCCGCGCCCGGCTTAGAGGCTGGACCGCACGATCAGGAAACGAACGCCCATGCGCATCATCGCCGGACAGCACAAGGGCCGCCCCCTTTCAGCCCCCAAGGGCATGACCACGCGCCCGACCAGCGACCGGACGCGCGAGAGCATCTTCAACATCCTCGCCCATGCGGCCTGGGCCCCGCCGCTGGAAGGCGCCCGTGTGATCGACCTCTTTGCCGGCTCCGGCGCGCTGGGGCTGGAAGCGATGAGCCGGGGCGCGGCCTTCTGCCTGTTCGTGGAGACCGATCACGGCGCACGCGGCGCCATCCGCGACAATATCGAAACCCTCGGCCTCTTCGGGAACACCCGCCTGCACCGGCGCTCGGCCACCGACCTTGGCGAAAAGCCCGCCGGCGTCGGCGCCCCCTTCACCCTCGCCTTCCTCGACCCGCCCTATCACAAGGGCCTCGCCGCCCCCGCGCTCGATTGCCTCGTCAGCGGCAACTGGCTCAGCCAGGACGCCATCGCCATGGTCGAAACCGGCTCTGACGAAGCCCTGATGTTCCCCGGCTGGGAGGTCATCGACACGCGCGACTTCGGCGCCGCCCGCGTGCAGTTCCTGAAACGAGGCTAACCGATCAGGTCACTCGCAATGCACTTCTTCACGCCGCGTTCCACCTTGTTGGCGTGAAACACCCCGCCCCCGCCGACGCCATAGAACATATAACCCTTCGGTGCCCGCTGCCCGCGAAAGCAGGACGTGCCCGTGCCCGGATAGGTGAAACAGGCCTGCCCATCGGGGGTGATCTCCATCACGCCTTCAGAGATATAATCCCCGATCTCATACAGCGTGCGCCCGCCCGGCTCGATACATTCGGCCCAGGTCTGGCCGGTCTGCACCACCACGCCGGACATCCGCACCCCGAACAGCTCCGCCTTCATGGCCTGCGCGGTCAAGGGTTCGTTGCCTGCCCGGTTCTCCGCCCAGGCAGGCAGCGCCGCACACACCACGTAAAAGGCAAGAATGGCCGCCTTGTGCATCCACATCACTCCTTGTGATCCTCGCGCCAGTCTAACGCAAACCGGGCAGGCCGGAATAGGCAAACCGCATGGATATTCAGGCCATTGATACGCGGAAACAGCACACGCAAGCTTCCTGAAAAAATTGTAATCCGCCCCGCATTCATTTGTGCACGGATGTGTGTTTCACTCATCTTGTCTTGATGGAGGGACGCCGGATGCAGATTGATCGCCGAACGCTGCTCGCCGGATCGGCAGGACTGCCGTTACTTCCTTTGGCTATTGGTGCAGCTCGGCCGCTGGAGCGGCAAATCTTCGTATTCGACACTTGCGAAGGCATGTCAGAGATCGTCGCAGGTTACCTGTCCGCCCGATTTCTCGCCCCAGTCCTCAACGCACACGCCTTGGGCAGCGCGGCCCATGATTTTCTTACCCGGAACCGGCAGACTTTTGGCCTGGCTTACGTCCGGGACTGCCCTCGGAGTCACAAAGACAGCGACCCACTCAATGTCTGGCCGCATGTGCCGTACGCCTCCTATGAGCCGGCTGAATTCTCGACCCCCTATCGCAGTGCCTTGCTCGCTTACGCGTTTACGCCCCGCATGATCACGGACCTTTCAGCCGGTTTAACCGGCTGGGTTCCAGACCTGGAAAACAGGCAGCGCCAGATCTGGTCTGCCTAAACCTCCAGAAACTCCTTGCGGAGATCAAAGCTCGACTGTTTGGTGCCGACATCCTTGCCGCATTCGCCCAGCCAGCGGTCAGCGGCGGCCCGGCCAAGATCGCGCAGCTCTGTCAGGAAGCGCCAGCGCGAATTATATTTGGTCGAGAGACCATAGCTCAGCAGATCCTGCCCGCCGCGAATGGCATGGATATTCAGCCTACGGTATTTCCTCATCAGCGGCTCTTTCAGCATCCCGTCATCAATCAGGCGCTGCACAAAGGCAATCGCGCGCAGCTCCCCCACCAGGGACGCATTGAAGCTGATCTCGTTCAGCCGCTCCTGAATTTCCGCCGCGCGTTTAGGAACGCCCGGCCGCACCAGCGCGTTGAGCAGTATAAGGAGCACATCCTGCGGCGCGCCCGAATAGATCAGCGGGAAAAGGCTGGGGTTTCCCATGAAGCCGCCATCCCAGAACGCCTCCGTTCCGATCTCCACCGCCTGAAATGTCTGCGGCAGGCAGGCCGAGGCAAGCACGGCATCGGCGGTGATCTCGTCCTTCGAAAAGACCCGCACCTTGCCTGTTTCCACATTCGTGGCCGAGAGGAAGAGTTTCAGGCCGGAGGCATGCACCGCGTCGAAATCTATCCTCTGTTCCACGATCCGGCGCAGCGGATTGAAATTGAACGGGTTGAAATCATAAGGGCTGGCAAAGCTTTGCAACGCGCTCGCCATCTGAAAGCCTGCCGCGCCGAACACATTCATGCCCGAGCCGGCATCTGATACCGCGCGCCAGAGCTGTTCCAGCCCCGCCCGCGCCCCTGCTGGCCCGCCCGCCGCCAGCCCCGCCGCATAGGCGACTGCATTGATCGCCCCGGCAGATGTCGCTGAAATCGCCTCAATGGCGAGGGTTTCGTCCTCGCTCAGACGGTCCAGCACGCCCCAGGTATAGGCGCCATGCGCGCCGCCGCCCTGCAGCGCCAGGCTGATGGGCCTGGCTTTCCCATTGGGTTTCCCGTTGGCTTTCCCGTTTCCATTGGCGTTTGCCATGTCCCGGCTCCTTTCGGCTGCGTCACGTCCCTGCTAACGGAGGAATATGAACCCCGCTACCTCCAACGCCCAGCCCGGAGACCCGATGCCCCCGCCTGCCACCCCATTGCGCACGCTCACCATCGACCATGTCGGCGCCCAGGGCGATGGCCGCGCGCGGGAAGGTGAAGGCTGGGTCTCCGTGCCGTTTACCCTGGCCGGGGAAATCGTGGAGGTCAGCGGCGAGGGCGACCGGCTGAAGCTGGAACGCATCGCCGCGCCCGCCCCGGTGCGCGCCACCCCCGCCTGCCGCCATTTCACCCGCTGCGGAGGCTGCACGCTGCAGCATATGGCGCCCGCGCCCTATGCCGCCTTCAAGCGCGATCTGATCCTCCGTGCCCTGAAGTCCAGAGGCCTGGAGGCAGAGGTTGCCGAAACCTGGGTGACGCCCGCCGCCTCGCGCCGCCGCGCCGCCTTCGCAGCCAAGAAATCCGGCAAGGCGATCACCATCGGCTTCCATGGCCGCAGGAGCCATGAGCTGATCGCGCTGGAAGACTGCCCGGTTCTGCGCCCGGCCATCGTCGCGGCACTGCCCAAGCTGAAAGAGATTGTCGCGCCTCTCTTCACCGGCAAGGAAGAACTCAGCCTGCAGATCACCGAGACGGCCTCCGGGCTGGACCTGCACATCACCGGCATTGCAAAACAGGCTACCCGCCTCGCCCGCGCCGAGGCGACCGGTGGCGCCCTGCGCGCCGGTTTCGCGCGTGTGTCGCTGGAGGGCGTGGACGTGCTCACAGAGCGCGCCCCTCGCCTGCCCGTCGGCCTCGCCAGCCTCCAACCTCCGCCCGGCGGCTTCCTCCAGGCGAGCGCCGAGGCAGAGGCCGAAATCGCCCGCCTGGTGCTGGGCCATCTTGAAGGCGTAAAACACGCCGCCGACCTGTTCGCCGGCTGCGGAACATTTGCCCTGCGCCTCGCCGAGCGCGCCCCCGTCTTTGCCGCCGAAAGCGCGCGCGCCGCCATCGAGGCCCTGCGTGCTTCCACCAACGCCGTCCCGCACCTGAAGCCTGTTACCGCCGATGTGCGCGACCTTTTCCGCAATCCCCTCGCCGCCATCGAGCTTGCCCCCTTCGACGGTCTCGTGCTCGATCCGCCCCGCGCGGGCGCTGCCGCGCAGACCGCAGAGATCGCAAAGTCCGGCGTCCCGCGTGTGGCCTATGTCTCGTGCGACCCCGCCACGCTGGCGCGCGACCTGCGCACGCTGGCCGATGGCGGCTACAGGATCATCCGTATCCATCCCATCGACCAGTTCCTCTGGTCAGCCCATGTCGAGGCCGTTGCCCTGCTGGAGAAGTCATGACCGCGCCCCTGCCCGGCCGCCCGTCCCCTGCCGCTGGCACGGTGTGCTTCAAGGGCGAAGATGTCCTCCTCATCCGGCGCGGCACGCCCCCGATGGCAGGCGACTGGTCTATCCCCGGCGGGCGCATCGAATTTGGCGAGCGGGCCGAGGCCGCCGCCTTGCGCGAGCTGAAAGAAGAAACCGGCATCACCGCCCGCCTCATCGGCCTCGTCGATGTGGTGGACGCGATCTTCACATCGCGCACCTCCGGCGCCGTCACCCGCCATTACGTACTGTTCGATTTCGCCGCCCTCTGGGTCTCGGGCGACCCGGTCGCGGGCGATGATGCCGGCCATGCCGAATGGATCTCGCCGCAGCACCTCGCCGAAATCCCCCTCTGGAACGAAACCCGCCGCGTCATCGAAAAGGCGCGGGCGATGACCGCCGCGCTCTGAAAAAACTCCAACCATCGGACGCGCCGTTGGAGTTTTTGCGCCCTCCGTTGGAGGAATCGTTGGTGTTTTTTGCGGCGCTTATCCCCGTTTATTTTCCCTTGACCCGCCCCTGCGTCAGGTCTGTCTGTACGCTTCAGTCAATTGAGAGATTACCAGGGAGGAATCAGGTTCATGGTCTACAAACCCTTCGATATGAGCGGCAAGGTCTGTGTTGTCACCGGCGGCAACAAGGGCATCGGCCTCGGCATGGTCGAGGCGCTGGCCGCCTCAAACGCGGATGTCGTGATCTGGGGCCGCAAGACGGCCGATAACGACGCCGCCGTCAAATCCGCCTCGGGTCTCGGCACCGGCAAGGTCAAGGCCTGGGCCGTGGATGTCGGCGAAGAAGCTCAGGTTATCAAGGCGATGAAAGAGGCCGAGGAAGAATTCGGCCGTATCGACGCCTGTATCGCAAACGCCGGTGTCGGCCGCGGCGCTGCCTCCTTCGAAACGATGACCATCGAGACCTGGCGCTATAATGCCCACATCAATTCCGAAGGCGCCTTCTTCACGCTGCGCGAAGCGGCCAAGTCGATGGTCGCCCGCGCCAAGAAGGGCGATCTCGGCGGCAGCCTCGTGGGCACCGCCTCCCTCGCCGGCATCGAAGGGGCTGGCCGCAACCAGGCCTACGCCCACACAAAAGGCGGCCTGATCGCCATGATGAACGCCTGCGCTGTCGAATATGGCCGCTACGGTATCCGCGCCAATTCCATCCTCCCCGGCTGGATCGCCACCGACATGACCGAAGGCGCCCAGGGCAATGACGTCTTTCAGTCGAAAGTCATCTCCCGCGTTCCGATTCGCCGCTGGGGCGAGCCGGCAGACTTCGGCGGCATGGCCGTTTATCTCTGCTCGGATGCCTCGAAATACCATTCGGGCGACACGCTCGTCATCGATGGCGGCTACGCCAAGTTCTGAGGCACATCATCCGCGCAGGAAGGCCCCACCTCTCTGCGCGGATTTGGCCTCCGCATAAGGATTAACCATAAATCCCTGCGCCAAAGAAAAAGGCCGCCTCCCAAAGGAAGCGGCCTTGTTCTTGAACCGGTTGCCCGGCCCGGAAATTATTCCGGAGTAACTTCGTCGATAGCTTCTTCGGTTGCTTCAGCAGCGTCCGACATTGCTTCTTCGGTGGCTTCAGCAGCTTCGACAGCAGCTTCTTCAGTTGCTTCGTATGCTTCGACCACAGCTTCTTCAGCGGCTTCGCCAGCTTCAGCAGCAGCTTCTTCAACGGTCGCCGGCTCAACTGCGGGAGCAGCTTCTTCGGTTGCGCCGCAAGCGGCCAGAACGAGCGCAGCAGCGCCGATCAGGAACAGATTTTTCATGTTGGTAGTACCCCTGTTGTGTTCTTGCGAACGGCCGGTGCTTTAGCACCTTTGTTCCGTTACTGAAAGTTCATTCTTCAGATAGGGAAAGCCTTTCGCGGGCTCTTTACAGAAAAGCCCCCTCCCGCTTTGGGAAGGGGCGATATTCAGCATTTCTGCCTGCTTATTCAGCAGTCTCATCGGCGGCTTCTTCAGCTGCTTCTTCAGCAACTTCAGCAGCTTCTTCGGCCACTTCGGCAGCGGCTTCAGCTTCTTCAGCGGCTTCTTCAGCAACGACTTCTGCTTCGACGACAACTTCAGCGGCTTCTGCTTCAACTGGCGGCTCGCCTGCAAAGGCAACACCGGAGATAAAGGCTGCAGCTGCAACGCCTGCGAAAAGTTTCTTCATAAGAGCTTCCCCTCTTAAATTTTTGTCTGAGTGACACCCGTTACCCGGCTCAACCCGGCCAACTTCCAAACTTCTGGCGGGCGATCACGGCCAGATTGCGGCGAACTGGCGGCAAAAAAGGCAAATATGGTACAACCCTTATCCTATTGCGTTGACGCTGGGGCGGCAGGATAGCCCTGAAATCAAGCACTCGCTTTGACAAAGGGACATACACATGGCCATCAAGACACGCCTGACTGAACTGCTAAAAACTGAGCATCCGATCATGCTCGCCGGCATGGGCGGGGTTTCCTATGCGGAAGTCTGCGCGGCCATGTGCAATGCGGGCGGATACGGCGTCCTCGGCATGGCTGGCACGTCGCCGGACTTCATAGCCGGTCAGATGAAAAAAGTGCGTCAACTGACCGACAAGCCCTTCGGCGTAGACCTCTTGGCCGCCAGCCCCGAAAGCCTCGAAGAATCGGTGGATGTCATCATCAATGGCGGCGCCGACAGCTTCATCGCCGGCCTCGGCGTGCCCATGCCCATCATGGAACGCCTGAAAAAGGCGGGCCTGAAGGTCATGGTCGTCGGCGGCGCGGTAAAGCACGCCATCAAGGCAGAGCAGGCGGGCTGTGACGCGGTCATCCTCCAGGGCGGCGAAGGCGGCGGCCATACCGGCCTCGTCGGCACGATGCCGCTGGTGGCCCAAGCCGTTGAAGCGGTGAAGATCCCCGTCATTGCCGCCGGCGGCATCTATGATGGCCGCGGCCTGGCCGCCTCCCTCGCCCTCGGCGCGCAGGGCGTCTGGATGGGCACCCGCTTCATCGCCTCGGCCGAAGCCCATGCTGCAAACATGTACAAGGACGCAGTCGTCACCGCCGGCGACACCGACACGACCCGCACCCGCTGCTATTCCGGCAAGCCGATGCGCTGCCGCACGAATGATTACATCAATGACTGGGAAAGCCGCCCGGAAGACATCAAGCCCTTCCCCTTCCAGGCGATCCATTCGACCCAGACCGGTGTGATCGGCGGCATTGGGGGAATCACGGATGAAGCGAAACTCTCGGTCGACAAATCCTGCTTCGCGATGGGCCAGTCGGCCGGCGGCGTGAAGGAAGTCAAACCCGTCGCCGAGATCGTCGCCGACATCATGCGCGACGCCGAAGCGGCGATCACGCGGATGGCGGCCTTGCGCGTTACGGCCTGATACGGCCAGACCAGACCGAAAGTGCGCGGGATGGGCTCAGCCTGTCCCGCGCTTTTTCAATCTACAGCCAGCCGCGCCATTTGAAGAACTGGTAAGGCACAACGGCCGACAGGATCATCATGCCGATCGCCATCGGATAGCCAAGCGGCCAGGACAATTCTGGCATCACCTCGAAATTCATCCCGTAAATCGAGGCAATCAGGGTCGGCGGCAGAAACACAACCGCCGCCACCGAGAAGATCTTGATGATCCCGGTCTGCTCGATATTGATCATGCCGAGCGTGGCATCGAGAAGAAAGTTGATCTTCTGTGTCAGGAAGGTCGTGTGGTCGCTCAGCGACTGCACATCGCGCGACAGCGTGCGGATGCGCCCTTCATATTCCTTGCCCGGCTTGCGGCTGGCTGCGATCTCGGCCCCGAAGGTCAGAAGACGCTGAAACGAGATCAGGCTCTCGCGCGCCTTGGAGAGAAGGTCTCCCTTGCGCCCGATCTGCTGGAGCACGGCCTGATAGTTTCGCGGTTTCGGCTTGGGGGGCTTCTTCGTCTCCGCCGGCTCACCGCCCATCACCTTGGGCGCATTGATTGCGAAGATGTTGTCGGAAAGCGAATCAAGCTCATGCCCCGTCCGCTCCAGCACATCCCCTATCCGCTCGATCAGCCCCTCCAGCAGTCCGGTCACAACACCGTCCGCAGTATAGGTGGAGTTCTTCTGGCAACGCACAATGAACGCATCTATGGAGCGCGGCTCTGCATAGCGCACCGTTATCAACTGCTCCCCCTTCAGAATGAAGGTGATCGGCGAGAGCAGTACATTATCCGCATCTGTGTGAGACAGCATCATGGCTGTCATGAAGGTGGCCCCATCCTCAGTATAAAGACGGCTGGAGACCTCAATCTCGCTCATTTCCTCAATGGTCGGCACATCAATGCCCAGCGCGCGTTCGACGGCGGTCTCTTCGTCCCTGTCGGGCCGCAGCATGTCTACCCAGACGGCTCCGTCCAGATGCTCGAGCGTATCGCCGGAATGGACGAAACGACCATCGGTATTGGTGAATGTGCGGATCATGGGCGGCCCCCGGAACTGGTCCGCCCATGTCTGCTCAAAGTCGCGGGCAATGGCAACTGCCCGGTTAGTTGCTGACAGGCGTCAGGCGGATAAGACGGCCATTGTCGCCATCTTCCAGCACATAGATCGCCCCGTCCGGCCCTTCTTCGACCTCGCGGATACGCTTGTTCCAGCTATACCGGCCGCCTTCAGAGGCCCGGGCACTTTCTTCATCGATCTTGACGCGGATCAGCGCCTGGGAAGAAAGCCCGCCGATAAAGGCATTGCCGTTCCAGTCCGGAAACATGCCGCCATAATAGATGACGAGCCCCGCCGGGCTGATCGCCGGCACCCAGTAGGCGGCGGGGGCGGCAAATTCGGGCCGTGTGTCGTGATTGGGAATCTTGCGGCCATCATAATGGTCGCCATTGGAAACTTCCGGATAGCCGTAATTCTCGCCGCGAATGATGAGGTTCAACTCGTCGCCATGGGCCGGGCCCATCTCCTGCGCCCAGAGGCGTCCGGAATTGTCAAAGTCAATGCCCAGCGGGTTGCGATGCCCTAGCGTCCAGACCTGCGCTGCGACCCCGCCCTGATCGGCAAACGGATTATCTTCCGGCACACTGCCGTCCAGATTGAGGCGCACGATCTTGCCCATATTGCTGGTCATGTCCTGAGCGGGCGTGAACAGCTGGCGATCTCCCGACGTGATGAAGAGGTGCCGGTCAGGCGAGACCACCATGCGGTGGCCATAATGTCCGCTGCCGGTATGCTTGGGCGTCTGCTCCCAGATGATCTTCCGTTCACTGAGCGCGCCGCCCGTCTCCGTCAGGCTCAGCTTCGCCAGTTCCACCACGGCATTCGACGCCTCCATGTTCTGCGGCTCGCGCGCCGAATAGGAGAGGTAGATTTCGCCTGTCTTGGCAAAGTCGGGATGAAGGATCACATCGCCGAGCCCGCCTTGCCCCCAGGGCTGCACTTCCGGCCCGCCGGTGATCTCGCCGGCCTTGGTGCCATCGGCGTTGAGCAGCCAGAGTGCGCCGGCCTTCTCGGTTACAACCGACCGGCCATCGGGCAGGAAGGTCATCGCCCAGGGCGCATCAAAGGTTTCCAGCGGTGTTGCTATCAGCTTCACCCGGTCTGATCCGGTAACGGTGAAACTGCCATCCCCGGCGGCGCTGGAATTCTCGGCCGGTGTGGCGCAGGCAGCCAGGGCCATGCCGGCTACCAGCGCAGCGGCGGAAACAAGCTTGAGATGTGGCATATCGATAACTCCTCTGTATCCAGATCAACCAGCAGAGAATGCCGCCCGGTCGACCAGATGCTTCATGGGTTCATTGTCCAGATAGAGCCGCAGGTTGGCAAGGAAAGTATCATCCGCCCGCGTGATCGTGCCGGGCGTATCGGAGCTGTCATGCGGTGTGATCACGACTTTGTGATGTTTCCAGAGCGGGCTTTCCTCCGGCAAAGGCTCGATTTTCGTCACATCCAGCGCCGCAAACTCCGGCCGTCCGGCGTCCAGAGCGGCCAGCAGTGCGTCCTCATCCACCAGGGCGCCCCGCCCGAGGTTGAGGAACAGCGCGTCAGCGTTCATGGCGGCAAAGAAGGCCGCGTTTGCCATGCCTTCGGTCTCCGGGGTGTGCGGCGGGCACAGCAACACGACATCGGCGCCGGGCAACTCCGCCATCAGCGTATCGGGCGCCGCGATCCGCGCTGCGCCCTCTGCCGGCCCCGGCGTGCGGCGCATCCCCGTCACAATCCCGCCCAGCGCGCTGACCCGCTTGCCCACCGCCTGCCCGATGGAGCCATAGCCCACGATCAGCCAGCGCGCGCCGTTCATCTCCCGCACGCGGAGACGTTCCCATTTCCCCTGTGCCTGATTGGCCCGGTGGCCCGGCCCCTTCCGGAAATAGTCCATCGCCTGCCAGATCGCCCATTCGGCCATCGATTCGGCCTGGGTATGGTTGGTCGTATAGCGCTGCGACTTCTGCCCGATGGCCACCAGGGCCGGATTCTCGATCCCGGCGGCGGCCGACTGGAACCAGTCGAAATCCGGGCTTTTCAGGATCGCAGTCATGAAATCCCGCACGGAGGGAGAATAGAACGCATCGATATTGCCAAAGGCCAGATGCACCTGCGGCGGCTCCTTCAGCTCCGTCGATGTCCAGGCCTCATGGAAGCGCTGGGCGTCATCGACCGTGACGATGTTGAGAGCGGCGTTCAGCCCCTTGAGCCGGGGCGCGATGCGCGCGAAAGTCCGCGCATGAAGAAGAAGCGTTTTCATGCCCTCCTGCTTAGCTTGGCCCTTGGCGCCAGCACAAGCATGATGCCAGCCCTGCCGCAGGGAAACCTGCCCGTGCGCGGCCCCGATTATTTCCGCGACGCGGCCGACCTCGCCGGCGTCCTCGGCGGCGCCCACGCCATCCGCGTGCTCTGCAATGGCAATGAAGACCAGTACTGGCGCCGCTACATGACAGATCTCCTGGCCTATGAAGCGCCCGAACCGGGCAATCTGCGCTCCTCCCTCGTCTCCTCTTTCAACGACACCTATTCCCGCACGAGCGGCCAGTTCCGCATCTGCGATGGCCGCGCGGTCGAGGCCGAAGCGCGCTTTGCCCGCACCGGCGAGGACATCGCCGGACGTCTGGCCACCCATTATTTCCCTAAAAACACCCGCCGTGGCGGAGGAGGATTCGAATGAAATACGCCCTGTTCGTCGGCGTGGCCTGCGCCTTCGCCCTGTCCGCCTGCGCCCAGACCCCGGAACCCACCCCCGAAGCGGCCCCGCTCACCCTCGCGCCCGAAGCCGAGCCTGCCCCGCCGACCGCAGCCCACCCGATGACCGGCCAGCGCCCCGAAAGCGGCCACCCCATCGCCACCCGCTCGCCCGTTGTCGCCCCCAATGGCGCGGCCGCCACCGCCCATCCCCTGGCCACGCAGACTGCCCTTGATGTGCTCAAAGCCGGCGGCTCCGCCGTGGACGCCGCCATCGCGGCCAATGCCATGCTCGGCCTTGTCGAGCCGACCGGAAACGGCATCGGCGGCGACCTCTATGCCATCGTCTGGGATCCGCAAACGCAGAAACTCTACGGTTATAATGGCTCGGGGCGGTCCCCAAAGGCGGCCACCCTCGCCGACGCGCAGGCCAAGGCCGATCAGTTCAAGGACGGCAAGGTGCTGCCCTCCTTTGGCAGCATCACCGTCACCGTTCCGGGCACGGTCGATGGCTGGTTCGCCTTGCATGAAAAATTCGGCAAGCGTCCGATGGCAGACAATCTCGCGCCAACGGTAAAATATGCCCGCGAGGGCGCGCCGATCCCGGAAATGATCGCCTGGTACTGGTCACGCGGGCCTCTCCGCTTCGAGCCTGCCTTCGCAAGGGGCGAACTGGAAGAATACGAAAACGCCCGCAAAACCTATTTTGACCCCACGCCCGTCGCCGGCTCGCTGTTCAAGAACCCGGACCTTGCCAACACGCTGGAACGGATCGGCACGCTCGGCCGCGGCGAGTTCTACAAGGGCGCCACGGCCCGCGCGATGACCGCCTATCTCCGCCGCCAGGGCAGCAAGATGGCGTATGAAGACTTCACGACCCATACTGGCGACTGGGTCGAACCGATCTGCGTGGAATATCGCGGCGAGGTGAAAGTCTGCGAGCTTGGCCCCAACACGCAGGGCGTCGCGGCATTGCAGATGCTCGAAATGCTGGAGACATTCGACCTGAAATCCATGGGCTTCGGCTCACCCGACGCGCTGACCGCCATGGTCGAAGCCAAACGCCTCGCCTTCGCAGACCGCGCGCTCGGCTACGCAGACCCTGCCTTCTCCGGCATCGACCCGTCGATCTTCGTCGCCCCCGGCTATAACGCCAAACGCGCCGAAGCCATCGACATCACGCGCGCCATGCCGGAAGTTGCTCCGGGCACGGAGATCACCGACGCCGCCCTGCGTGACGGCGACACTACCTACCTCACCGTCGCCGATAAAGACGGCATGATGGTCTCCCTCATCCAGTCCAACTATCGCGGCATGGGCTCGGGCCTTGTGGCCGATGGCCTCGGCTTCATGTTCCAGGACCGGGGCGAACTCTTCAGCCTCGACCCCGCCCACCCCAACGTCTTTGAAGGCGGCAAGCGCCCCTTCCACACGATCATCCCGGCCTTCGCCTTCAGGAAAGATCTCCCCGGCTGCCAGGTCCGCGCCACCGCGCCTGAAATGGCGTGCCCGTATGAGCCCTGGCTCAGCTTCGGCCTGATGGGCGGCGCGCTCCAGCCCCAGGGCCATGTGCAGATCATCACCAACCTCGTGGACTTCGAAATGGGCCTTCAGGAGGCCGGCGACGCGGCCCGCTGGGAACATGATGGCGGTTGCGAGCCCACCGATGCTCTGTCGACGGATTGCAACACCGGCACCGGCAAGGTCATGCTCGAACGCGGCCTCGCGGGCGCCGCCGCCGAACTGGAAGCGCGCGGCTATGAAGTGGCCTGCTGCGAGGCCAATTATGGCGGCTACCAGGCCATCATGCGCGACTTCAAAAGCGGCGCCTGGATCGCCGCCACCGAAATGCGCAAAGACGGCAGCGCGGATGGGTACTGACCTCTTAGCCCCTTCTCCCCCAGGGGAGAAGAGGCTAAGAGGCGGCCATGAAAAGAATCCCCGCCGCCCCTGAAGCCCCCCGCGACTGCCCGCTCTGCCCGCGCCTCGTGGCCTACCGCGAAGCCGTGCGCGCCAAGGAGCCCACCTGGTTCAACGGCGCCGTCCCCAGCTTCGGAAACGACACGGCGCAGCTCCTCATCGTCGGCCTCGCGCCCGGCGTCACCGGGGCCAACCGTACCGGCCGCCCGTTCACGGGCGACTGGGCCGGTGACCTCCTCTACGCCACGCTCGACAAGTTCGGCTTCAGCAAAGGCACATTCGCCGCCGATCCGAATGACGGCCTCGTCCTTCAGCGCGCGATGATCACAAATGCCGTGCGCTGCGTGCCCCCGGAAAACAAACCCGTCGGCGCCGAGATCAACCAGTGCCGCCCTTTCCTGGAAGCGCGCATCGCGGCCCTGCCCAAGCTGAAAGTGATCCTCTGCCTCGGCAAGATCAGCCATGATTCCACGCTGCGGGCGTTGGGCCTGAAACTCTCCCAATATCCATTCGGACACGGAACAAGATATGAGGTCATGGCAAACGGCAAACCCGTCACCCTCCTCTCCTCCTATCACTGCTCGCGCTACAACACGAACACCGGCCGCCTGACGCCGGAGATGTTCGAGACCGTGTTTGCCGAGGCCCACCGCACGCTCGGCTAGGGCGCCCGCACGATCGCCACCATCGTCCCCACCAGATGCGCCAACATCGCGGGCCGCGACCAGGTCGGATGCGCCCGGCTCGTATCGGCCAGCCGCGCCTCCCGCGCCGCCAGCACAGAGCCGAGATAGGATTCCAGAAACACGATCCGCTCGGTCTGCCGGGCGCGGGGTAAATGCCCCATGAACGCGCGCAGATGGTCCAGGCACCGCTTGAAACCGGTATTCCACCGCCCGCCCAGCGCCTCCATGAACAGCGCCCGGTGCGTCATCGCAAACAGCACGATGAAGCGGTTATAGCATTCCTCTTCGCCGTCGGGCGTGATGTCGACCGAAGGATAAACCATGATCCCCACCACATCCTCCAGCGTCAGCGGCGCGCCGGAAGCCTCCAGCGCGTCAAGCGCCGCATTGCGCCGGTCATTGATCAGCTTTGCTCCGTCCACGATCAGCGTGCGGATAAGGTCAGCCTTTGATCCGAAATGATAGCCCACCGCGCCATGATTGCGCTGCCCGGCAGCCGCTGCAATCTCGCGCACCGTGACCCCGTCCACCCCGCGCTCGGCAAACAGCTTCATCGCCGCGCGTTTCAGCGCTTCGACAGCATCACTTTCGGTTTTTTCGTGCAGGCGGACCATACGGCATGCTTGCAAAATGCCAGCGTTTCAGTCAACCATATTATCCAATTGATTTAAAAGAATGTCCCGGGGAGGGAAAATTGAGCCAACCTGTAGATCTCGACGCCCTCGCCGCCTGGATGGACACACAGCGCCTCGGCGAAGGGCCCATCACGGATGCCGCCCTCCTCGCCGGGGGCACGCAGAACATCCTGCTGAAATTCACCCGGTCTGGCCGCGCCTATGTGCTGCGCCGCCCGCCCCCGGTGCTGCGCGCCAATTCCAACGAGACCATGCGCCGCGAGGCGCGCATGCTCGCTGCCCTGAAGGGCACCAACGTGCCCCATCCCGGCCTGATTGCCGCGTGCCCGGACGAAACAGTCCTCGGCGCTGCCTTCTATCTGATGGAGCCCATCGACGGCTATAACGCCACCACAGGCCTGCCCGAGCCCTTCGCGTCCTCGCCGGACCTGCGCCACCAGATGGGGCTCTCCCTGGTTGATGGTATCGCCGCGCTCGGCGCGCAGGATTACATCGCCCTTGGCCTCGAAGGCCTCGGCAAGGTCGACAATTATCTCGAGCGCCAGGTCGGCCGCTGGAAAGCCCAGCTGGAGAGCTATAGCGAAATCCCCGAATGGGACGGCCGCAAGGACCTCCCCGGCATCAACCGGATCGGCGACTGGCTCGACACCAACCGTCCCCGGAGCTTCCAGCCCGGCATCCTGCATGGCGATTATCACCTCGCCAATGTGATGTTCCGCTTCGATGCCCCGCGCCTCGCCGCCATCGTGGACTGGGAACTGACCACCATCGGAGACCCGCTGCTCGATCTCGGCTGGCTGCTCGCCACCTGGCCGGACACATCCGACAGATCCAGCGCGGGCACCGTCGCCGTTCAGCCCTGGGAGGGGTTTCCGTCAGCCGACGAGCTGATTGCGCATTACGCCAGACAGACCACCCGCGATCTCTCCGGCCTCCACTGGTACAGCGTCCTGGCCTGCTACAAGCTCGGCATCATCCTGGAAGGCACCTATGCGCGCGCCTGCGCCGGCAAGGCGCCCAAGGCCACCGGCGACGATCTTCACCGCCGCACCATCTGGCTGCTCGAACGCGCCCTGCGCTGGATCAGCTGAGCCCCGCTCAAAACACTCACACATAATAACAGGAACACTCCCATGCAGTTCGACCACAGCCCCAAAACGCAAGATCTGATCGCCCGCCTCGAAGCCTTCTTCGACACGCATGTCTACCCGACCGAGCAGGACCATTATGACTGGAACCATGATCCGGCAAATCTCTGGAAGCGCTGGCCGGGCCTCGACAAGATCAAGGATCACGCCAGGGCTGAGGGCCTCTGGAACCTCTTCCTGCCGCATGAATATGGCGAGTTCAGCCCCGGCCTCACCAATCTGGAATATGCCCCGCTCGCCGAGATCATGGGCCGCGTGCCCCATTCGTCGGAATTCTTCAACTGCTCGGCGCCCGACACCGGAAACATGGAAGTCCTCGCCAAATTCGGTTCCCCGGCCCAGCAGGAGCGTTGGCTGAAGCCCCTGCTCGAAGGCACCATCCGCTCCGCCTACGTCATGACCGAGCCGCAGGTTGCCTCCTCTGACGCCACCAATCTGGAGCTCACCATCCTTCCGGATGGCGATGATTACGTCCTCAACGGCCGCAAATGGTGGATCTCGGGCGCGATGAACCCCAACTGCAAGATCTGGATCGTCATGGGCAAGACCCTGCTGGACAATCCCCGCCACCTGCAACACTCGCAGATCCTGGTTGAGCCGGGTACGCCGGGCATCACCATTGTCCGGAATCAGACGGTCTTTGGCTCCCACAACTCCCCGGGCGGCGAATGCGAGCTGCGATTTGAAAATGTCCGTGTCCCGAAGGAAAACCTCATCCTCGGCGAAGGCCGCGGCTTTGAAATCGCGCAGGGCCGCCTTGGACCGGGCCGCATCCACCACTGCATGCGCTCCATCGGCCAGGCCCAGCGCGCGCTGGAGATCATGTCCCGCCGCGTCGAAAATCGCGTTGCCTTCGGCAAGAAGATTTCAGACCAGAGCTCCATCCGTCAGGATGTGGCCAAAAGCTTCTGCGAAATCGAGATGGCCCGCCTGCTCACCCTGAAAGCCGCCGACGCGATGGACCGTCACGGCAACAAGGTCGCCAAGGATCTCATCGCCGCCATCAAGGTCATCGCGCCCCAGATGGCCCAGACTGTGTGCGACCGTGCCATCCAGGCGCATGGCGGCATGGGCGTCAGCGACGACACCCCCATCGCCAGCTTCTTCACGCTGAACCGCTTCCTGCGCATCGCCGACGGCCCGGACGAAGTCCACATGTCCCAGCTCGGCAAGCTGAAAATCCAGGAATACAACGCGCTTCCGGTTCGCTGATCCGTCCGCCCCAGGAGAATAATCCATGAAAGCCCTCGTCTATCGCGGCCCGCGCGACATCGCCTATGAGACCATGAAAGACCCCGAGCTGCACGATCCGCGTGACGCGATCATCAAGGTCGACAAATGCGCCATCTGCGGCAGCGACCTGCACATCTATCACGGCGAAACCTTTTCGGAGGATACCGGCTATTGCGTCGGGCATGAAGCGGTCGGCGAGGTCGTGGAAATCGGCCGGGGCGTTCACCAGCTGAAAGTCGGCGACAAGGTGATGATCTCCGCCGCCGTCGGGTGCGGGGAATGCCGCGCCTGCCTCGCCGGTGTCGTCAACAGGTGTGAGCATAACGCGGCCGGCTGCTACGGCCTCTCGGCTAAGCTCCAGGGGTGCCAGGCCGAGGCCGTCCGTGTCCCCGCCGCTGATTTCAACGCCCAGAAAATCCCGGACGGTGTCAGCCTCGATCAGGCCCTGATGATGACCGACGCGCTCGCCACCGCCTGGTTCGGCGCGCGTAATGCCGATATCCAGCGCGGCGCCACGGTCGCTGTCGTCGGCCTTGGCCCCATCGGCCTTCTCGCCGCCGAGGCGGCCTTCATCATGGGCGCCGCGCGCGTCTTCGGCATTGATCTCGTCGAAGAGCGCCGCGCCGCCGGCCGCGCCATCGGCCTTGAAACACCAGACCCGCAAGACGCCCGCGCGATCATCCAGGAGGCCACAAACGGGCGCATGTGCGACAGCGTCATCGAAGCGGTCGGCCACAGCGCCACCATCAAGGCAAGCCTCGGCCTCACCGGGCGCCGGGGCACAGTGTCCGTCATCGGCGTCAACCAGGATCGCAGCTTCGATTTCCCCATGGCCAAGGCCTTCGCCATGGGCATCACCTTCCGTATCGGGACATGTTCGGTGCCCGAGGAATGGCCGCAGCTCATCCCCCTCATCCAGTCCGGCCGCCTCAAGCCCGAGAAATACATCACCCACACGCTTCCGCTGTCAGACGGCGCCCGCGCCTACGACATCTTCGACAAACGCACCGACGGCGCCATGAAGATGGTGTTTGATCTGACGCTCTGATCCCGGCGCCAACAAAATCTTGCCAGATATTGCCAGACTGGCCCCTTCATGTTCAGTAGTGATAGCTATCGAACAGGAAGGGGCCGCGCCCATGCCGGACATTGCATCGCTCACCTGCCTGGAATCCCTCGGCTTCACCGGGGGCCGCGACAGTTTCCGCGCCTTCTGCGCCCGCGTCTTTGCCGATGACACCCACCGCCTCCTGCGCACTGAGGCGGGCGAACTGGTCGTCTTCCGCCATGGCGATCTGCGCGCGTTCGGCGCGCTGCCCGAAGTCGGCGCTCTACCACCCGGCGTCATGTTTCCCGGCCTCCACCTGCTTTCCCCCGGCGCGCCACTCCCGCCGGGCGGAGGCATCGGCGGCGTCATCTCCCATCAGGTGTTCACTGCAAACCCGCCGATCCATATGCCGGTGCGCCTCACCCTGCTGCGCCAGCTCAGCCCCAAACAGGCCGCCCTGCTGGAGCCCGTCGCGCGCGAGGCCGTTCAGGATTTGCTCAATGGTATAAAAGACCGTAACGAAATCGACCTTGTGGAAGACATCGCCGAGCGCCTAACCGCCCGCTTCTGGGGCGCCCTCATCGGCATGACAGAAAAGGAAATGGCCGAGGCCGGCAATGCCGTGCGCGACATGACGGCGATGTTCCTTATCCAGATGACCCGGGAAGATCTCCACCTCGCCGATACCGCAACCGCCGCCTATGGCCGCCTGGTCGAAACCGCCGCCCTGCGCAGCCTTGCCGCCGGCACGCATCCCTTCGTCACCGAGTTGGCCGCAGACCTTGCAAAGATCGAGGCGCAGGACGATCCCGATGAAGCGGGCATCGTTCCGCCTAATGTGGGCAAACTGCTCGCGGGCAATCTCGTGGATGGTTTTCACACCGCCGCCATCGGCGCAGTCAACACCCTCTTCGCCCTCCTGCAACAACCTGATACGTTCACGGAGGTTCTTGCCGCGCCGGAAAAGCTCCCCGCCGCCATCATGGAAGCGCTGCGGCTGGAACCGCCCGTCCTCTTCCTGAGGCGCTACATGCTAAGCGATCTCGACTATGCCGGCATCCACATTCCCAAAGGCACGCAGGTGCTCATGCTCTGGGCCGCCGGCAATCATGATCCCGCGGTTTTCCCCGAGCCCCAGACCTTCCGGCTCGACCGCGACCATCGCGGCATCACCACCTTCGGCGGCGGCGCGCATATCTGCCCCGGCCGCCACGTCGCGCTGATGCTCATTCGCCTGCTGTTGGAAGAAGTCGCGGCGCGCGGCCTGCGCCTATCCTTCACCGAAGGCCCTTATGACTGGCTCGGCAATCACGCCATGAGCCAGCTTCAGCACATGCGGTTGAAGGTGGATGAAGGGCAGGCGGCCTGACGGCTCACCCCGCCTTCATGATCCGCGCCTTATCCCGCGCCCAGTCGCGTTTGGCTTCATGCTCGCGCTTGTCATGCGCCTTGCGGCCGGTGGCGACGCCGATCAGCAGTTTCGCCCGGCCCTTGTCGTTGAAGTAAAGCTTCAGCGGCACAATCGTGCGCCCCGCCCGCTCCACTTCCTGGCTGAGTTTCGAGAGCTGCCGCTTGGAGACCAGCAGCTTACGCTTGCGGCGCGGCTCATGGTTGAAGCGGTTGGCCCCGCCATAGGTCTGGATCTCGGCATTGATCAGCCACAGCTCGCCCTGTTCCACCGAGGCATAGGACTCGGCAATGTTGGCCCGCCCCTCGCGCAGCGATTTCACTTCCGAGCCGACCAGCATGATGCCGGCCTCCAGCGTATCCTCCACGGAATACTCACGCCGGGAGCGGCGGTTTTCCGCCACCAGCCCGTCGGTGCGTCCCTTGATCTGTTCGTTCTTCTTGACTGCCATCAGGGCTATCTAGGGATTAAGACCGGCCAGCGCCATGGCCACATCAATCTGCTCGCGCGCAGAGGCATCCGGCCCGGTCAGCGGCAGGCGCACGTCCGGCGCGCACAGCCCCAGCCGCGAGAGCGCATATTTCGCCGGCCCCGGCGAGGGCGAGCAGAACATTGCCCGGTGCAGGGTGATCAGTCGCCGCTCGATCGCGCGCGCGCTTTCAAGGTCCCCGTCCTGAAACGCCAGATGCATGGCCGCGCAGAGCTCCGGCGCCACATTCGCGGTCACGGAGATACACCCCGCCCCGCCCATCGCCAGAAAGCCGAGCGCCGACGGGTCATCGCCCGACAGCAGCACGAACTGCTCGGCGTCCCCGATCAGCGCCGAATGCCAGCTCACCCGGTCCATATCCCCGGTCGCATCCTTGATGCCGACGATATTGGGTAGCCGCGCCAGACGCGCCACCGTTTCCGGCTTCAGGTCCACCACCGTCCGGCTCGGCACGTTATAAAGCACCACCGGCAGGGCAACCGCGTCATTGATCGCGCGAAAGTGTTCGAAAAGGCCATCCTGATTGGGATTATTATAATACGGGCAGACGACCAGCGCCGCGTCCGCGCCGGCGGCCTTGGCATGGGCCACAAGGTCGATCGCCTCATCGGTGGAATTGGATCCCGCCCCCGCGATCACCGGCACGCGCCCTGCAGCCACCTCTACACAAAGCGAGACAACGCGCTTGTGCTCCTCCGTCGACAGCGTCGAGGTTTCCCCCGTCGTTCCGACCGGCACAAGGCCCGCCGATCCGCCTGCGATCTGGCGCTCCACGAGGGCTGCAAACGCCGCTTCGTCGACGGCGCCATTCTTGAAGGGTGTTACAAGGGCTGGGATTGAGCCGTGAAACATTTTAACGTGGCCGTGTTCAGGGATTGGTTGGGATTGCGTGCTAGGCTCAGAGAGCTGACTTGTCACGCTTTGGCGCAGAAATAAACTTGGGTAGGCCATACCATGTTCCGGATTTCCGCTGTTTTTGTGGCGATTTCTTTCCTGATTACCGGCACTTCGGCCGCCTCGCGGCCCGAATCGCCCAGCCTGAAGCCGCGCGCTGACGCCCCGCCGCAATCTTCGGCGCCCGCGCCTGTTCAGGTTTCGGAAACCACGCCCGCCCCCGTCCTGCGCGCGCTCACCCCCGGCGTCATCCTGCCCGGCGCCGCCCCCGCCCAGCCGGGCGCCACGCCTGTCGCAGCCCCCGCTGCCACCGGCCCGCAATTCCCCTCCGCGGCCCCCCGCACCCTCGCCGCCCAGCCCGTCAACGCCGCCAGCGTCGCCCAGCTCAAAGCCGCCCTTGCCGCCATCGAGCGCGGCGCCTGGAGCGAAGTCACCCGCATCCAGTACGACACCACCGACCCGGCCGTGCGCGACATGATCCTCTGGAAACGCGCTTCCGACGGCGTGCCCGGCACCACCTTTGACGAACTCAACTACGCCCTCACCACCCTCTCCACCTGGCCGCTGACCGACCGGATGCGCCGCCGCGCCGAAGAGATCATCGGCGACAGCAACCTCACCGCCGAGGCCCGCGTGAAATGGCTGGAAGAATCCGGCCCGATCACCGGCGCCGGCAAGGTCGCCCTCGCCAATGCCCTGCGCCAGACAGGCCAGACGGCAAAGGCCCAGGACGTGATCCGCGATGTCTGGCGGAGCAACACGCTGGAATCGAGCGTCCAGCGCACGGTGCTGGCTGGCTGGGGCCAGTCGCTGAGCCAGGACGACCACCGTGCCCGCGTCGACTTCCTCCTCTGGACCGGACAGCGCACGGATGCCCAGGCCCTCAAGCCTCAGCTCACGGCGGACTATCGCGCCCTGGTGGATGCCCGCATCGCCCTCGCCCAGCGCGCCCGCAATGTCGATGCCGCCGTTCAGGCTGTGCCGGCCAATCTGCAAAACCATCCCGGCCTTCTCTATGAGCGCGCCAACTGGCGCCGCGCCAAGAATATGGAAGATTCGGTGGCCCCGCTCCTCACCCAGATCAATGGCAAGGACGTGCCCGCCGCCGGGCGCGGCCGTCTCTGGCGCGAGCGCGCCATCGCCGTGCGCAGTGATCTCAAGGCCCGCAACTATTCGCGCGCCTATAATCTCACCGCCCCGCATGGCATGAGCAGCGGCTCAGACTTTGCCGAGGCCGAATGGCTGGCCGGCTGGATTGCCCTGCGCCTGAATGGCGACGCCCCGCGCGGCCTGAAACATTTCGAGACGATGACCAATGGCGTCGGCGCGCCCGTCAGCCTCACACGCGGCCAGTACTGGACCGGCCGCGCCCGCGATGCGCTCGGCCAGTCAGACCAGGCCGCCCTCGCCTATGCCTCTGCGGCCACACATAAATACACCTATTACGGCCAGCTCTCGGCCGAGCGCCTCGGCGACCGGAAGATCAATTTCGGCCCGCCGATTGTTCCGGCCCCGGAAGAACTCGCCGCCTTCGATGCCAATCCGATGGTCCGCGCCCTCCGCCTCATCGGCGCCACCGGTGAGATGGGCCTCTACCGCACCTTCTCCCACCATCTCGATGACGTCCTCTCCACCCCAGCGGAGTTCGAACTGCTGGCAGAGCTCAATCACCAGTATAACCAGCCCGATACCGCCGTGCGCGCCGGCAAGGCCGGCCTCTTCAAGGGCGTTATGGCGCCCGAAGCGGCCTATCCGGTGCTGATGCATCCCCTCTCGCGCCAGCCGGAAGTCGAGCGCGCCTTCATCCTCGCCATCACGCGTCAGGAGAGCGAGTTCAACCCCAACGCCCGCAGCCCCGTCGGCGCCCTCGGCCTGATGCAGTTCATGCCCTCCACCGCGCGCGCCGAAGCCCGCCTGCGCGGCATGCCCTATGAGCAGTCCTGGCTGACAACCGACCCCGCCTACAACATGACGCTCGGCGGCCTCCACCTCGACACCCTGCTCAAACAGTTCGGCGGCAGCTACATCATGACGGCGGCGGCCTACAATGCCGGCCCCTCCCGCCCCAGCCAGTGGGTCCGCGACTATGGCGACCCCCGCACCGGCCAGATCGACCCCGTCGACTGGGTCGAGTTCGTCCCCTTCTCCGAAACCCGCAACTACATCCAGCGCGTCCTGGAAAACATCCAGGTCTACCGCCACCGCATCACCGGCGAAGAAGCCGACATCCAGATCACCGAAGATCTGAAACGCGGCCGCCGCTGACCGGAAGTGTCCCGGTTTGTCCGGGTTTGTCCGAGATTGTCCCAAACTGTCCTGATCTGTCCTGATCTGTCCTGATCTGTCCTGATCTGTCCTGATCTGACCTCACCGTGCCCCACCCCAACCCTCCCCATAGCCATGGGGAGGGGGCAGGTCGCTCTCTGTCGAAACCTCAGCTCTCCCCGCACACAACAGGTCCCCTCCCCATGGCTATGGGGAGGGATAGGGTGGGGGCCCTCTCAGCTAATAACTCACCCTATCCACCATTATTCCCCCCAAACCTGCAGCAAATCCGCGATTTCCAGAAATCTCATCCACCCCCTCCGGGAACGGAGGTATTATCCTCCCATGTCGCCCGAACACGCCCGCATGTATGCCTACGTCCACCCCCTCTTCTGGGGCTGGCTCTGGCTTCAGCTGCAATGGTTCACGAGCTGGCAGAAACAATCTCACCGCCCCCTCCTCGTCGCCGTCACCCGCTGGGGCAATCTCTACACCGTCCAGATCGGCGACAAGGTCACCACCTATCGCAAACCCGAAGCCGTAAAGCCAAGCTGGGACGACCCGGTCTGGGAAAGCGCCCTGCCTCCAAACATGGTTGGCGTTTTCCAGGAGGACTCCAAAACCCCTCTATCCGGCACGGATCTCCTCCCCCGCTTGCGGGGGCTTCGAGGGACAAGCGTTTGC
>PHEH01000013.1 GCA_002841155.1 Alphaproteobacteria bacterium HGW-Alphaproteobacteria-18 | reverse complement strand
AAGATGGGGCCAGGTCCACATCGTCCAGGTCGGCGATCATTGGCGCGCCTATCGCAAACCCGCGCCCGTGAAAGCGGGCTGGGACGATCCCGTCTGGCAGAGCCATATCTCGCCAAACCTCATTGGCGTTTTCCTGGAGGACTCCGAAAATCCTCCAACGACCCAACATCCGTTATCTGGCGCTGGTCTCCTCCCCCGCGCGCGGGGGAGGTGCCCCGCAGGGGCGGAGGGGGGAGCCCCACACGATACGTCCTAGGCTGAGCGCAACCCACCGCCGCCGCTCTTTCCCGAAACCCCTCACCCCAAACGCAAACCGGCCGCAGCCCGAAAAGGGCGCGGCCGGCTAAAGGCGCTGGAAAAAACGCCTCAGCGTTTCAAAAAGGCCGGGACATCATTGCCAAATCCAACCACACGGTCCGGCGCCGGCTCCAGGATCAGGTCGTCATCCTTGCGCTTGTAATCACGCTGCGGACGCTCCCGTTCACGGTCCCGGTCACCGCCGCTGCGCTCGCGCTTTTCGGCGCGTGGCTGAGGCGTTTCATCCGTCCGCTCACGGCGTTTCTCGCCGCGTGGGCTGCGTTCACGCTTGGGCTTTTCCTGCACGGCGACGGCTTCGACAGCCTCAACCGCTTCGCTCTCGATGGCCTCAACGGGCGCCTCGGCGACGGCCACATCACCAGTCTCTTCGGTTTCGCGGCGGCGGCGTGGGGCGCGTTCGCTGCGGTCGCTCTGCTCGGTCCGCTCGGTGCGGCCCCGGGCGCTGCGGCCACCGCGATCCCGGTCACGGTCTCCGCCGCGCCCGCCGGGCTTGCGGTCGCGCTTTTCTTCCGGCGGCAGGGATTCCAGTTCTTCCAGCAGGCCGTCCGGCATGAATTCGGGAACGTCCTTCTTGATCATCTTGACCACAAAGCCCCAGGATTTTTCATCCGCAGGCGTCACAACCGTATAGCTCTCGCCGGTGCGTCCGGCGCGGCCGGTGCGGCCGATGCGGTGGACATAGTCTTCATCCTTCGGCGGCGGGCCGAAATTGAACACATGGCCGACATCGGGAATGTCCAGCCCGCGCGCGGCCACATCAGAGGCCACGAGCAGTTTCAGCTTGCCATCCCGGAAGCGTTGCAGCGTTTCAGACCGCACGCTCTGCGGCAGGTCGCCATGGATCGGCGCGGCGTCATGGCCATGCTTGGTCAGTGAGGCGGCAACGATATCCACCTCGACCTTGCGGTTACAGAACACGATGCCGTTCTTGACATTGGTCGCTTCGATCACGCGGCGCAGCGCCGTGCGGCGGGCCTTGCCGTCATTGGTTGGCAGCTTGACCACGAATTGCGAAATCGTTTCGGCGGTCTGGGCCGGCCGGGTGACTTCGATCTTCTTGGGATCTTTCTGGAAGGTCTTGGCAAGGCGCTGGATGTCGGCCGGGAAGGTGGCGGAGAACAAGAGCGTCTGACGGTTTGCCGGCAGCTTGGAACAGATCTTCTCGATGTCCGGGATGAAGCCCATGTCGAGCATCCGGTCGGCTTCGTCGATGATCAGCGTTTCAACGCCCATCATCAACAGCTTGCCGCGATCAAACTGGTCCATCAGGCGGCCCGGCGTTGCGATCAGCACGTCCACGCCGCGCTGGAGCAGGGTTTCCTGCTCCTTGAAGCTGACGCCGCCAATCAGCAGCGCCATGGTGAGTTTGAGGTATTTGCCATACTTCTCGAAGTTCTCGGCAACCTGCGCCGCCAGCTCGCGTGTCGGGCAGAGGATCAGGCAGCGCGGCATCCGCGCGCGGGCGCGGCCACTGGACAGGCGCTGGATCATCGGCAGCACGAAAGCGGCGGTCTTGCCGGTGCCCGTCTGGGCAACACCGGTCACATCTCCGCCCATCAGGATATGCGGAATGGCTTCGCGCTGGATCGGGGTGGGGATGGTATAGCCGGACTCGATAACGGCTTTGAGGATGTTTTCGGCCAGGCCGAAGTCCGCGAATGTGGTCTCAGTCAAAGGGGTAGTCTCCGGGATGTCTGGTTGATTTGCCCGGCCGCCCATATTGACGGCTCTGTCCTGCAGCTGCTGATCCCCATGACCGGCAAGCCGCAGCCGGGCGAATCCCATGCCCGGAGCGTTTGATGTGCGTGCCTTTATAGCAAAAACGCCCGCCAGGGAAGGGCGGGCGTTCTTATTTTGTGCAAATTCAAGAAAGGCTTATGCGCCGGCGTCGGCGAGGTTCTGGTTCACGAAGTCCCAGTTAACCAGGCTGCTCAGGAAGGTGTCAATGTAATCGGGGCGCCGATTCTGGTAGTCCAGATAATAGGCGTGCTCCCACACATCCATGGTCATCAGGGGCGTTGTGCCCTCTTCGGTCAGGGGTGTTTCGGCGTTCGGTGTCTTGGAGATCACCAGCTTGCCGCCCTTGTAGGAGAGCCAGGCCCAGCCCGAGCCGAACTGTGTGGCGCCGGCCTGTTTGAACTCTTTGACAAAGGCATCATAGCCGCCAAGGTCACGTTCGATCAGCTCGGCGACCTTGCCATGAGGCTTGCCGCCGCCACCGGGTTTCATCGAGTGCCAGTAGAAGGTGTGGTTCCAGACCTGGGCGGAGTTGTTGAAGATGCCGGCCTTGGATTTGTCGGCCGCGGAAACCTTGATGACTTCCTCCAGCGACTTGCCGGCAAGGTCGGTGCCTTCAACGAGGCCATTCAGGTTGGTCACATAGGCCTGATGGTGCTTGCCATAGTGGAAGTTCAGGGTCTCTTCCGAAATGTGCGGGGCAAGCGCATTGCGGGCATAGGGAAGTTCGGGAAGGGTGAAGGCCATGGCGGTGTCCTCTTTGCGCGTTTTGGTCTCTTTCGCTCGGGAGCGGTTTCGCACATATGGGGTCCATGTCAAATGAGACCAGACCCCTGACCGAAACGCCATGGGCGGAAATTGATAAAAGAGTCCGCCGGGTAGACGAAGACCGCTGGATTTCCAGCCGGTTTGCTGCCCCTACGGAGCGCCGAGCGCTGGTCGCCCTTTATGCGCTCGCTTACGAACTTGTAAGAGTGCGCGAGGCGGTCTCTGAAGAAACCCTCGGCCTCATCCGCTTCCAGTGGTGGCGCGAAGCCATTGAGGAGATTGAGGCTGGCAAACCGCCGCGCGGCCATGACGTCTGCCTCGCCCTGGCTGAAGAGATCGCCGCCGGCCGCCTGAAGCCCGGCGCCTTGCAGAAGCTGGTGGATGGCTACCAGCTTGCCTTCCTCGACGCAGACCGCGCCAAGGAACCCGAAGGCTGGCTCGGCCTGACGGCCGCCAATGTCCTGATTCCGGTCCACAACTGGGCGGGCGATATCCAGGCAGTTGCCCCTGCTTATGCCGCCGCGCGCCGTCACGCCTCAAAAGCGTTTGGGCCGATTGTTTCGCCGGCGCCCAAACAGCTACGCCCGGCCATCGCCCATTTCCGGCTGCGCAAGCTTTACTGCGAAGGCAAAAACCCGAACCCTTTCACCAAGCGCTTCTGCATCATGAAAGCGATGAACACCGGCGAAGTGTGAAGCGCTTCAGACAACGCCCGCCTCGCGCCAGGCTTCCTTTGGCCAGCGGCGGTGTTGCCAGAACCATTGGCCGGGCTCGGCCCGCACCTGCGCTTCAATGAAATCGGTGATGCGCTGCACAGCGCGCTGAATGTCCGCCTCCGGATGGCCGGTGTCTTCAGGTACAAAAGGCGTGTGAAACTCCACGCGGAACCGGGCCGGGCCGGTGCGCACGGTGGAGACCAGCACAATCGGTACGCCGTATTTCAGGGCAAGACGTGTCGGCCCCGGCGCGGTCATCGCGAGGTGGCCGAAGAAGGGCACGGCGATCCCCTCATTGAACTTCTGGTCGTTCATCAGCGCCACCGGCGCGCCCTTGGCGAGGGCGCGCATCAGCTCCCGCGTGCCGATGCCCTTGGGCGCGTTGATCGCCGTGCCATAGGCATGGCGCAGATCCGAGATGCGCCGGTCGATATGGGGATTGTTCAGGGCACGGTAGGTCATCACCGCATGGGGAATGCGTTTCACGATGGCCGCTGGCATGATCTCCCAGTTTGCAAAATGGCCGGAAACAAACACCGCGCCCTTGCCGCTGGTATTGATCTGGTCAAGCACGTCCAGGCCGGCAATTTCGACGCGGCCCGAAGTATAGGGATCGATGCTTGGCAGATGCGGCAGCTCGCCGGCGGTGCGCCCGGCATTTTCCCAGGCGGCGAGGGCGGTCTCGTTGATCTGTTCCTCGCTCCAGCCGGGGAAGGCGAGACGCAGGTTGCGCTTGGTCGTCTTGTGCTGGGAAAAGAGCGGGCCGATTTTCCTGACCAGCCAGCCGCCAAAGTCTGACGCCCTGTCGGGACCCAGCATCTTCATCGGCCCCCAATAGATCAGATCCCAGGCAATCGTCTCCAGCCGCCAGGCAATCCGCTGGCCGAGGGTTGCGCGGTTGTCGATGTCCTTGGGGCGGACATAGGCGGTGGGGGTCTGATCGTTCATGGTGTTATGGCGCGTTTGAAGATCGGCGCGAGCACCGCGTCAAGCGCTGCGATGTCCTCGAACAGGGCGGTTACGGGCCAGGCGTGGATTTCCTGCCGCACTTCAGGCGGCAGTCGGACATGATCCTTGCTGGTGGTGATCAGGTGTGCCGAATGGTCCTTCGCCAGACGGCGCAGGAACTGAATGTCACCTTTGCCATAGGGGTGGTGATCGGCAAACGGCACGGCGTCGGCGACGGTGCCGCCCGCTTCGGCGAGGCTGTCGAAGAATTTCTGCGGCCGGCCGATCCCGGCAAAGGCAACGAGCGGCCCGGCCGGGGCGCGCGAGACCGGCGCAAGGCGCGCGCGCAGCACCGGCAGGCCGCTGGCGATCACGTCGCGGGGCACAGGGCCCTCGCCCATCAGCACGACCGCCTGCGCGCGGGCGAGGCCCTCGGGCACTTTCTCCCGCAGCGGCCCTTTGGGCAGCACATGTCCATTGCCGAAGGGCGCGCCCGCATCAATCACGATCAGGGTGAGGTCTTTTTTCAGTGATGGGTTCTGATGGCCGTCATCCATGACGATGATGTCTGCCCCGTCAGCCGCCATTGCGCGGGCCGCTTCAGGCCGCGCGCGCCCGATCCAGGCTTCACCGGACTGGGCGAGCAGCAGAGGCTCATCGCCCACTTCGCCATAGACATGCCGGGCGGGATCGACCTTCAGCGGGCCGCGCTGCGATCCGCCATGGCCGCGCGACAGGCTTGCCGCGCGCAGGCCGCGCTCATTGATCCGGTTGCGGATGGCTTCGGTCACCGGCGTCTTGCCCGCCCCGCCGGTGGTGAGGTTTCCGATACAGACAACCGGGATGGGCGCGGTCTCCGGCGCGGCGCGCGCCAGCTTGCGGCGCAGAGCCCAGAGATAGATCATCGAGAAAGGCGTCAGCAGCAAACGGGTGAGCGGGGCGGCTTCCCGGGATCTCGGATCAAGGCCGGCCGACCAGAAATACGGCGCCTTCACCGCTGCGTTTCCCAGTTGCCATCGCTGCCTTCCAGCAGGGGGCGGGGCAGCAGTGGCAGCAGCGCGGAAAGCGTCAGCAGCATCGGCTCATCGGCTTCGGCTGCAAGGGCGGCCAGCGCCGCTTCGGGCACTGGCGAAGGATCGCGCAGGAACGCGCCCAGCGCGGCGCCATCGGCTAGGATATGGACAAGGCCCTGGGCTTCCAGGCTGGCCATCATGTCTGCAAAATTATGCACGCGTGGCCCGGTCGCAACCGGACGGTTGAGGCGGATCGGCTCAAGCGGGTTATGCCCGCCGACGCCTTCGGTATGACCGCCGCCGAGATAGACCGCCGAGGCAAGCCGCATCCAGAGACCCATCTCGCCCATCGTATCGGCCAGCAGCACGCGGTCGCGCTTGTCGGGCTGGACGCCTTTGGCGCGGCGGGCATGGCGAAGGCCGCGCTGTTTCAGCAGGGCCTCGATCTCCTCGCCGCGTTCGGGATGGCGTGGAGCAATGATGAGGGCGACATCTTCCTCCAGCGTAGCGGCCGCATCGAGGAAGAGTTCCTCCTCCCCCGGATGAGTGGAGGCGGCAAGCAGGCAGCGGCGGCCGGCAATGAAGTTGGTCGCAATGCGGGTAAGTTCCACCTCATTTGCGGCCGGCGGGGGCAGGGCGGATTTGAGATTGCCGGCGGCGCGGACAGGCCGGCCCAGCAGACCTTCAAGGCGCTGGCCGGTATCCAGGTCGGCGGCGAGCACAATATCGAAGCGGCCGACGAGCTGACGGAAAAGTCCGCGCACCTTCTGCCAGCCTTCGGCCGATTTCTGTGTCATGCGCGCATTGACGAGCGCTGTGCGGGCGCCGTTGCGGCGGGCCTCGTGGATCAGGTTTGGCCATATCTCGCCCTCGGCGAAGACGCAGACATCTGGCTTCCAGTGCCGGATGAACCGCCGGGCCGCCTGGGGCGTGTCGAGCGGGGCCATCACATGGATGGCATTGTCGGGTAGGAGGGGGCCAAGGAGGCGGGCGGAGGTTTGCGTCTGGCTGGTGAAGACCAGCATCACGCCGGGGCGTTGCGCGATCAGGCGGCGGCCAAGCTCCAGCAGCAGGCCGCTTTCCCCGACACTGGCGCCGTGCAGCCAGACGAGCGGGCCCGGCCGGCGCGGCGGCAGGCGTTTGGCATAGCGCTCATGCAGGCGCAGATAGTCTTCCTTGCCCTGTTTTGCCCGCTGCCCCAGCAGGAAGCCGAGAAAGGGCGAAACGGCATAAGTGGCGAGCCGGTAGGCGAACAACGCAGGCGTCATTCAGGCAATAGCTCCGGCTTGGGTTGAACAGGATATCCGGCAAGCATCTCGGCCCGGCGGGTTGCTTCATCCATGCCGCGTTGCAGCGCCTCTTGCAACGCTTCGGGCGAAGCCTCGCGCGGGCAGTCGATGAGCGTGCCAAATACGATGGCGCCGCGCGTGAAGGGCAGGGGAATGATGAACCGGTCCCAGCTCTTCAGGCGGATAGCTGGCCGGGACGCAATGACATAGGGCAACACCCTCGCGCCGGCGCGCTGGGCGAGGGTGACGGCCCCTGGGCTGGCGATGCGGCGGGGGCCGCGCGGGCCATCGGGCGTCATGCAGACATAGCCGCCCGCGCGCAGCCGGCCAGCGGCCTCGGCAATCGCCCGCAGGCCCCCTTTGTCCTTGCTGGCTTTCTTCTTGTTGCCGGCAGAGCCGCGTACGACATCAATATCCAGATGGTTGACCGCGCGGGCCACAGCCTCGCCATCGGCCGACAGGGAGATCATCATCGCCGTGCGGCCGCGCCTTTCCGGCCAGTGACGCACCGCCCGGTTCCAGCCTGAGGGGATCAGAAGGATGGTTTCATGCCAGCAGGCGATCACCACGCCGGAGTTTTCCGCTGCCAGCACCGCGCGGGCCTCGGTCTCCCCCTCAATGGTCCAGCGCACGGTACGCGCGACCAGCGCCATCCATGCCCAGATGACAAATCCAAGCGCAGATACAACAGGCGCAGAGCGGAGAAACGATTTCATCGGGCGGCTTATACTGCGCTTCGCATCAAGCGCCATGTATCAGTTCAGCTGGGACTTGCGGGCCGGAAGGATGGTGGGCGATACAAGGTTCGAACTTGTGACCCCTGCCGTGTGAAGGCAGTGCTCTACCGCTGAGCTAATCGCCCGACCGAGAGCGGGGTGCCTAATCTTGCTGCGCGAGGAGGTCAAGCACATATCGCAAAGCATATGTGCGATAGGCAGAGCCGTTTTTTCGTGGTTAAGTACCGGAATGTGTATGCATAGATCGTGTTGCTAGCCATGCGTAATTGCATGCGCTGGTGCCGTGCCTGTTGCATTGCCCGCAAGACGAGTGACACCGGTAGAACTTCGTTGTTTCTCGCCATAGTCGCAAGCGGTTGCATTTAAACGGGCATTACCATCTTCTGGATCACAAGCTGAACGCCAGATGAATGACCGTTCACGATGAATATCTGTTCATCTTAGTTGATTAAGATAAAGTTATATAGAATTCCCCTTGAGAAACCCTGCAAACATTGTCATTTAGCGGACATACACAGATGGGCCGGTAAGGCCTGCGTGATGAACCTTAAGAAGGACAGGCACAGATAGTCCCCCCTTGGACCGTCTTAACATCTAGAACGATAAATCGCCTGGAGAGAGCAGAGTGAAAGATTGGTGTGACGAGGAAGGCGCAAAGCGCCTCCGTGAAAAAATCAATTCGTATTGGGCAGAACGTGGCTATGAAGTCGATGTCGACCTCGTAGACGCTGGATTTGTTCCTGCGATGCGGAGCGCCCGCTGTGACGTGCGTTCCAACATGGTCAATGGCATGCCGCGCCGCCGCGCTGCCGGTGAAGTGGGCTCTTCCCGCCCGACTTACCGTCCGCGCAATGAGGCGATGGCCTGATCCCTAAGGACTGACAAGGCGTCAAACAATTGAGCATAGTGCCCGATGACCCCATCGGGCGCGATCATCTCGAGTGTTTCTGCCTCGTAGCCAAAGGTCACGAACAGGAAGGGCAGTCCGGCATTCCGGGCTGCCCTTTCATCTGTGCGGCTATCGCCCACAGACAGGGCGCGCTCCGGCGTGCCGCCGGCGGCGCGAATGGCCTCGAACACATGATCCTGGTGCGGCTTGCGGTTGGTGGCCCGGTCTGCCCCAAGGATGCCCGCAAAGCGGTTCGTGAGGCCAAGCTCGCCGATCAGACGCTCGCTAAGATCCTGGCGTTTGTTGGTGCACACGCAGAGTGTGGCGCCTGCCTCCAGCAACATGTCGAGCGCCTCGACACAGCCCTCGAAGGGCCGCGAACCGACCGCGATGTTCTCGATATAGTAGGCAATGAACCGGTCAAAGGCAGCATCCATTTCCGAGACCGGCAGGGTCACATCCTGGATTCCGAAGCCCTTTTCCATCATTGCGCGCGCGCCATTGCCGATCAGCGTAGCGACCGTGGGCAGGTCCACGGGTTTGAGGCCGGCATCGGTCAGGACATGGTTGAGCGCGCCCAGCAGGTCTGGCGCAGTATCAACCAGCGTGCCATCCAGATCGAACGCGACCGTCCAGCCTTCAAAGGCGCCTGTTTCAGCCATCTGGAACCCTCCTTCGCCCTCGCCAAGATGCGGGGTTTCGTCTAGGCGATGGGGCAGAGGAAAGCGAGAGGGAGCCCGCATTTGACTGACACCCCAAAACAGCGCGCCGCCGTCATCCTTGCTGCCGGCAAGGGAACCCGCATGAAGTCGCCGCTGCCCAAGGTGATGCATGCCGTGGGTGGCCGCCCGATGATGGACTGGTCGATCGCGCTCGCCCGTCAGGTCGGCGCGCAGCAGATTGTGGCGGTGGTCCATCCCTCGCAGGACGTGCTGATCGCGCATCTTGAAAAGCATCACCCCGATATCGCCATTGCCTATCAGGATCCGCCCCAGGGCACCGGCCATGCCGTGCGCTGCGCCGAAGAGGCGCTGGCCGGGTTTGAGGGCGACCTTGCGGTGCTCTATGGCGACAGCCCGCTGGTGCCGGCGGCGACAATCGAAGACCTTTTCGGGACACTTTCGGACACAACCGGCCTCGGCGTGCTCGGCTTTGAGGCCGAAGACCCCGGCCTCTATGGCCGGCTGATCACCGCCGAGGATGGCAGCCTGGAAGCCATCGTCGAAGCGCGTGAGGCAAGCCCGCATCAGCTCAGAGTTCGTCTGTGCAACTCAGGCGTCATGGCCGGCCGCGCGGCGGACATGTTCCGCCTGCTGGCCAAAGTTACCAACACCAACGCCAAGGGCGAATACTACCTGACCGACCTTGTGGGCCTCGCCCGCGCCGAAGGCATCCGCTGCGCGGTGGCGGTCTCGGGCGAGGACGATCTCATTGGCTGCGATTCCAAGGCAGACCTTGCCGAAGCCGAAGGCATCTTCCAGCGCAGGCGCCGCCACGCCCTGATGGAGGCGGGCGTCACGATGGTGGCCCCGGAAACCGTGTTCCTGTCTCATGACACCGAAATCGGCGCCGACGCCGTGATCGAGCCCAATGTCGTGTTCGGGCCCGGCGTAAAGGTGGCGGGCGGCGCGCAGATCCGCGCGTTCAGCCATCTGGAAGGCGCCGTGGTCGGCGAGGGGTGCAGCGTCGGCCCCTATGCCCGCCTGCGCCCTGGCACAGTGCTGGCGGCGAACGTTCACATCGGCAATTTCGTCGAGACCAAGAACACCGCGATGGGCGAGGGCGCCAAAGCCAATCACCTGGCCTATCTGGGGGATGGCACCATCGGGGCAGGGGCCAATATCGGCGCCGGCACGATCTTCTGCAATTATGACGGCTACCTCAAACATCACACCGATGTGGGCGAGGGGGCGTTCGTCGGCTCAAACTCTGCCCTCGTCGCGCCGGTGAGAATCGGCGATGGCGCCTATATCGGCTCCGGCAGTGTGATCACCAAGGATGTGCCCGGCGACGCGCTCGCTGTCGGGCGCGGCCAGCAGATCACCCGCGAGGGCTGGGCAAAGAACTACCGGGCAAAGAAGGCCGCAGAAAAGGCCGCCCGCACCGCAGACAAGGACAAGAAGGGCTGATCGCCGAATGGCTAGCGAAAACGAAAAGCAGAATGCGGCCGCCGCCGCGATGGAATTTGTCGAAGAGGGCATGACGATCGGCCTCGGCACCGGCTCGACGGCGAAGTTCTTCGTCGAGATGCTGGCCGACGAGATCGCCGATGGCCTGATCGTGCGCTGCATCGAGACGAGCAACCAGACGCGCGATCTTGCCCGCAGCCTCGGCGTGCCGCTGATCCCGTTTGAGCAGGTCGAGCGCATCCACCTCACCGTGGACGGCGCCGATGAGGTTGGCCCCGGCGGCGTGCTGATCAAGGGTGGCGGGGCGGCGCTGCTGCGCGAGAAGATCATCGCCAACGCGTCTGATCATATGGTCGTGATCGCCGACAGCTCCAAAGAGGTTGCCCATCTCGGCGCGTTCCCGCTGCCCGTGGAAGTCACCCCCTTCGGCTACACGATCACGGCGAAGAAGGTACATGACGCGCTCGTTGCGTCCGGTGTCGAGCGGCCGCGCATCGAGCTGCGTAAAGTCCCCGGCAGCGCGGATCTGCTGGTCACCGATGGCGGCAATCACATCCTCGACTGTCATTGCGGGCGCATTCCAGACCCGGCAAAGACCGGCGCCTATCTCTCCGGCGTGCCCGGCGTTGTGGAGCATGGCCTCTTCATCGGCATCGCCCGCACGGTGATCATCGGCGAGGAAAATGGCGCCCATATCATTGAATACTGAGGTGGGCGCCTCACATCTGTTGCCGGCAAGACGCTGACATTTAAGGAACTTCCCATGACCGATGCCGCTTTTGACTATGACCTGTTCGTGATCGGCGGCGGATCGGGGGGCGTGCGCGCTGGAAGGATCGCGGCGCAGGCGGGCGCGAAGGTGGGCCTGGCCGAGGAATACCGGATGGGCGGCACCTGCGTGGTGCGCGGCTGCGTCCCGAAGAAGTTCATGGTCTATTCCAGCACCTATGGAAAGCATATCAAACTCTCTGCCGGGTACGGATGGTCTGTGGGCGATGTTTCCTATGATCATGGAGCGTTCATGGTGGCCCTGCATGCCGAAGTCGACCGGCTCTCGGCAATCTATGACCGCAACCTCAAGAACGCCGGCGTGGACGTGTTCGATGACCGCGCCGAATTTGTCGACACTCACACGCTGCGCCTGAAAAAATCCGGCAAGACGATTACCGCCGCCAAGATCCTGATCGCGGTCGGCGGGCGCCCCTGGATGCCCTCGGCCGAGGAACTGCCGGGCATCGAGCACGCCATTGATTCCAATGGCGTGTTCGAGATGAACAAGCTGCCGGGGCGCATGCTGATCGCGGGCGGGGGCTATATCGCGGTGGAGTTTGCCCACATCTTTGCCGGGCTCGGCGTGGAAGTCAGCCTTGTCTATCGCGGGGAGACGGTGCTGCGCGGCTTTGATGATGAGATCCGCCTTGCCGTGCATGAGGGCCTGAAAGAAGCGGGCGTGCGCGTGGTGACCAAATGCGTGTTCAAATCCATCGACAAGACCGCGGACGGTCTAAAAGTTACGCTGAACAGCGGTACCGAAATCGACACCGATGTTGTGCTGATGGCCGTGGGCCGCCGTGCGAATACGGACGATCTTGCTTGTGACAAGGCCGGCGTGAAGCTCGCCGGGAATGGCGATGTCATCGTTGATGAATGGTCGCGCACCAGCGCTGAAAACATCTGGGCGGTGGGCGATGTGACGGGCCGCGTGGCGCTGACCCCGGTGGCGATCCGCGAGGGGCATGCCTTTGCCGACACGGAGTTTGGCGGCAAGCCCTGGAACATGGATCACGAGAATATTCCGACAGCGGTGTTTACCCAGCCCGAAGTCGGCACGGTCGGTATTTCGGAGGCCGAGGCCCGCAAACAGTTCGGCGAGATCGACATCTACAAGACGAAGTTCCGCCCGATGAAGAACATGTTGAACGGCGACCAGACGCGCACCTTCATGAAACTCGTCGTGCGTGCCTCTGACCAGCGCGTGCTCGGCGTACATGTGGTCGGCGAAGACGCCGCCGAGATGATCCAGACCGCGGCGATTGCCGTCAAGATGGGCGCCACGAAACAGGACTTTGACCGCACTTGCGCGCTGCATCCGTCAGCTGCCGAAGAACTCGTCACGCTGCGGACGAAATGGGTGCCTGAGGGCGTTTGACATTGAATCCCTTCTCCCTTGGGAGAAGGATTGGGATGAGGGGGAGCTCCTCTTCAGGGCTAGTGAATTGAGGAGGCGTTGCGCTCCCTCACCCCCAACCCCCTCTCCCTTAGGAGAGGGGGCTAGAAGTTCAGTGCCCCTTCTTTATCTCGTTCAGCCCACGGATTTCCAGCGCCACCTGTGTCAGGCTCTCGCGGATGGCTTTCAGCCCCCCGCCGCGACCGGCATGGATGACCAGCTGGCGCCAGGCGGGCTGATCGTCCTGCGGGGCCTTGACGGCAAAATGCGCCGAGCGGGGCAGGGCGGCGGTCAGCAGCGCTTTTGACAGCGCAAATCCGGCCGCGCCATCGAACACGCCATTGCGGGCATCGGCCTCGAAGGTCGACTGCTCATTCCGGTTCACCGCGTTGAACAGGATGCGCAGGTCCGGGCGTTTATAGTCTTCCACCTGGTTCTGGATCACCTGATTGAGCAGGCGCACGCCGCGCAGGGAGTAAATGTCCGCATGCATCGGCGCGATCACCCGGTCGGCCGCTTCCAGCGCGCAGCGCGTCAGGAAGGTGGCGTTGGGGTTGGTATCAAACACGATGAGGTCATATTCGCTACGGTAATGGTCCACGCAGCGCAGGAAATGTTGCTTCACGGCGGCCAGCGAGTCCGGGTCGCCGGAGAAGGCGTATTTGGAAATCTCGAACTGGCCGGAGATGATGTCGAGCCGTCCGGGCGGGCCATCGAGGCCCAGAACGGGGTGTACGAACTGATCGCGCGGGGCGGGCGTGAAGGGCTGAACAGTGAGGCCGAGCCAGTTTTCCGCCGGAGAGGCCGCGTCGCGCGCATGCAGGCGCGAGCGCTCGAACAGGGAGATGACCGAGCGGTCCTGCGCGGAGGAGGCGTCGGCCAGCTCCATCGAATAGAAAGTCTGGGTGAGGTTATATTGCGGGTCGAGGTCGATCAGCAGGACGCGGCCGCCGAAGGCCTCCTGCCAGGCGCCGAACACCTGCGCCGACACGGTCGTCTTGCCGACCCCGCCCTTGAGGTTCATCACCGCGATGACCGGGCATTTCTTCCGGTAGGCGTCCTGCGTTTCGGAAACGAGCTGGGCCAGGCCGTCCGGCATGGACGAAGAGAGGCGCAAGGCAGGCTGGACCTCCTGCTTGAAGAAGCCGTTGAGGCGCGCCTTGTCGACCTGATAGGGGATGAGTTTCAGGCCAATGGCCTTGGCGACCTCGACATCCTGGCGCACCCATCTGGAGCGCACAGCCGCAGCTGAAACCAGCACGATAATGGCAAATGCCTTCTCGATTGCGGCGTCTGCCTCCTCGCGCGAGGTGTCCTCCCCGGCGTGGAATACCGTAACGGAAGCTGCCCGCAGCGCTTCATGTAAAGCGAGCAGGGCGTCCGGGTCTTTGCCCGAATGGCTGATATACACGTGCGACATGTGGCCCCGCGCCTCGTGAATCTTCTGTCTTGATCGGCCTTGTAGCGGCCCAACCGGCGATTCCGCCATCTTCTTGCAGTGAAATTATGGTGAAACTTGAGCAAGGGGCGCTCATATGTTTTATGCGGCAAAACTTGAGCGAGAACCGAGCAATGACCTGGCACCCTTCCGACTGGCGCAATCTGCCTGCCAAGCACATCCCTCAGGATTATCCTGATGCGGCCGCCCTGGCAGCTGTTGAGAACCGTCTCAGAAGCTATCCGCCGCTGGTTTTTGCCGGCGAGGCGCGCCGCCTGAAGGCGCGGCTGGCCGATGTGGCCGCCGGCAAGGCGTTCCTGCTGCAGGGCGGGGACTGCGCCGAGAGCTTCAAGGAATTCCACCCGGACAACATCCGCGATACCTTCCGCGTGATCCTCCAGATGGCCGTGGTGCTGACTTTTGCCGCCGCCAAGCCGGTCGTGAAGGTCGGCCGGATTGCCGGCCAGTTCGGCAAGCCGCGATCTGAGCCCATCGAGACGATCGACGGCGTGACGCTGCCCTCCTACCGGGGCGACAACATCAATGGCATGGAATTCACGCCCGAGGCCCGCATCCCGGACCCGGAGCGCCTGATCCAGGCCTATTCGCAATCGGCCGCCACGCTGAACCTGCTGCGCGCCTTCAGCCAGGGCGGCTATGCCAGCCTTGCCAACGTCCAGCGCTGGATGCTCGGCTTCGTGGACCGCTCCCCGCAGGGCGAGCGCTATCAGAAGCTGGCCGACCAGATTTCCGCCTCGCTGCGCTTCATGGAAGCGGTCGGCCTCAACGCCGAAAGCGTCCCGCAGATGTCGCAGGTGGAGTTCTACACCAGCCATGAGGCGCTGCTGCTGGGCTATGAGGAAGCGATGACGCGCATCGATTCCACCAGCGGCGACTGGTATGACACCTCCGCCCACATGCTGTGGATCGGCCACCGCACGCGCCAGATCGACCATGCCCATGTCAATTTCTGCAAGGGCGTGAAAAATCCCATCGGCATCAAGTGCGGCCCCGGCATGGAGACCGACGAGCTCCTCCGCCTGATCGACACGCTGAATCCCGGCGATGAGCCCGGCCGTATCACGCTGATCTCGCGCTTCGGCTCGGAGGGCGTGAAATCGGGCCTGCCGCCGCTGGCCCGCGCGGTGAAGAAATCCGGCCGCACGGTCGTCTGGTCGTGCGACCCGATGCATGGCAACACGCTGAAAACCGGCACCGGCTTCAAGACGCGCCCTGTGGACCGTATCCTCTCCGAAGTGCGCCAGTTCATCGACGTGCTCTCGGCCGAAGGCTGCTATCCGGGCGGGGTGCATTTCGAGATGACCGGCCAGAACGTCACCGAATGTATCGGCGGCGCGCAGGCAATCTCGGAAGAAGACCTCTCCAGCCGCTACCACACCCATTGCGACCCCCGCCTCAACGGCGAACAGGCGCTGGAACTGGCTTTCCTCGTGGCCGAGAAACTCCAGGCCGCCGAAGTCGAAGCCGCAACGGCGCGCAAGGCGGGATAAAAATTCGGCGCCTGCATCCAAACGCCTCTGCCGCTGCATCTGAGCATCGGCAGAGGAGACAGGATGTATGGATGAGCTGATCCGGACATTGATCGAGACAGGATTGCTGGCGGGGCTTGGCCTCCTCGGGGCGCTGATTTTCCGCAGCGGGTTCCGCTGGCGCTGGCTGGTGGCGGCACTTCTCCTCAATCTCGTCTATCAGGCGCTGCTGACGCGGGGCTTCTGGACGCTGCCGGACCCGTTCCCACAGGCAGACTGGAACTGGGCGGGAAAGCTTGCGGCGATTGCAGGCACGCTGATCGTCATGTCTCTGCCCGCCTTCGGCCGGAAGCGTTGCGGCATGACGCTGGACCAGGGCCCGCGTTGGGGCGAGGCGCTGGTGATGTTCGTTGCGCTTGGCGGGCTGTTCTTCTGGCTGGCGCTGAGCGGGGCAGACGGGAAACCGGACGACCTTGAAACCATCGCCTTCCAGTGGACTATGCCGGGGCTCGACGAAGAATTCTTCTATCGCGGCACGCTGTTGCTTGCCCTCAATGAGGCCTTCCGGCCAAAGATCAGCATCCTCGCCGCGCCCATCGGCTATGGCGGCGTCCTCACCTGCCTGCTCTTCGGCCTCACCCATGCGCTGAGCTACAAGGCCGGCGGGGTGGACTTTGACCTGATGACCTTCGCGATGACCGGCCTGCCGGCTTTCCTGCTGCTCTGGCTGCGCGAGCGCACGGGCAGTCTCGTCATGCCCGTCATCGGCCACAACATCGCCAATGGTGCCTCGACGCTGTTCTGACGCTTACAGCCCGTAGGTCTCGATCAGCTTGCGGGCAAAGGCGGCGGCGCGTTCATCCTTGGCGGCTTTGGTGGCCTCGTCGTCGCGCATCGTCTTCTGGGCGCTCAGAACAATCGCGGCGGTTTCATCGTCCGCGTTCGGAAAAATGACGAGGCTGCCACGGCTGGCGCGGTAGATGGCGGTGACGGTTCCGGTACCTTCGCCGATCCGGCTGAAACCGTCCATATCTGCGACCAGCCCGATCTGGGACTGGCGTTCGCCCACGAGGTTTGCCGCGCTGTCCCAGGTCTGGATGCCGGCGCTGAAAAGCTGCGCGCCATCGCTGTCTTTCCAGAGGCAGCGTGCTCCGCTGGCGGAGTTTTCAAGTTCGCCTGCGCCGGGGAGGTCGAGGGCGGCAAGATCGCCGGGCGTCAGCCAGCTGCACGGGTTTTCATTCACGACGGCAGCCCATTTGTCCCAGTCAAAGCCTGCGGCGGGCGCGGTTACCGGGGCAGCAGGTTCGCCTAGCTCGGCGGCGGCAGGGGCGGCCTTAGGCGTGAGGGGCGTCTCGACCGGCGCGGCCGGTTCGCTGCCGCCGCAGGCAGCAGCCCCGGCCAGCAGGGCGAGGAGGGGGAGGATTTTCAGCGCCGTCATGGGATCACTCCGTCAGATAGCCCTTCTTGCCGGGCAGGATGAGAATATCGACGCGCCGGTTTTCCGCGCGGCCTTCTTCGGTCGCATTGTCCGCCACCGGACGGCTTGCGCCATAGCCCTTGATCGTCACGTCCTCCGGCACGGGTGAAATCTTGCCGGAGAGATTGTCCCAGACAGAGCGCGCGCGGTTTTCAGACAGGGTCTGGTTGGACGCGGCCGAGCCGGTGGAGTCCGTATGCCCCTCGACGGTCACGCGAATGTCTGCGCCATAATTTTCCAGCTGCGCGGCAAGCTCTGTGAGAGCGGTTTCCGCCTCCGGCTTGATCTCGTATTTGCCCACGTCAAACAGCAGCGCGCTATCCAGCGACAGGCGGATTTCCGCGCCCACGGCGGCGATGGCATCAATGTCGGCGCCCGAATGATTGCCCCCGCAGGCATCGCTGGCATTGGTCAGCCGGACAAAGGGAAACTTGTCCCCCTTGTTGACGAAGGGCCCGATATCGACCTCCGACCGGGCGCCTTCGATCTCGCCGACCTCGATCCATGTCTCCCCGTCAGAGGAAATGGCGAGCAGGGTTTTTTCCACCATCGGCCCGATCTCGAAAATGTAGAGATCCACCCCCTCAACATCGACCAGGATATTGTCCGTGAACTGCGTGACCAGAACGCCGTCGCAGCCGAGCGAGATGAAGTCGGCGCTGTAGGTATTGCGGTAGTTGGGTTCACCCAGCGCATTCTCCGGAAAATCGAACGGCGCCTTGGAGGGCTTCTCGCCGGGCGTGAAGCTCACCACCCTGTCGGCAAAGGAGAGCGCGCCGAGCGGCAGGCAGATCTCGCGCTTGCCGCTGCCATAGACGAGGCCGGGGCAATCGTCCGCTTCGCGGCCCTTGCCGGGCGCGTCACGGTCGAGTTTCGGCGGGGGCGCGTCTTGGGTCTTGGGCAGTAGAAGGCGCAAATCTTCAGCCGTGATGCCGCCTTCACCGCTTCCCTTAATCAGCGCATTAAGCTCAGCATTCGTTGCCGTGAAGCGGCCGTCCGTCTGTTCCTGCAACAGGGCCGTCAGTTCTTCCCGGGTCATTGTGAACGAGCCGCCCATGCTCTCGACCAGATGGTGAAGCGTCGGCCCGGTCAGCTCCATAACCGGGCCGAGCCGCGCCAGGTCAAGGGCCTTCTGGGCGCCGGGCGTGGCCGCGACCAGCCCGTCCTGGGCCGCGCGCAGGGTGTCCACGCCAGAGCCTGTTTCTTTCTCTGCGGCGACTTCCTCGGCGAGGGCCATCTGGTCGGCCAGGGGGCTGAGATCGAGGGTGGGATAGGCGTCCTGCAGCTGGGCAAACGTGCCTGCTGTGGCGCCTGCCTGTCCATCATCGGTGAATGAATAGAGCGCCACGCGCCCCTCGCCGCGTGCCTCGACCCAATAGACCGAGCCATCCAGATCAGTGACGGGGATTGCTGTTTCCGGCAGGCCTTCGGGGCGGACGAAGCCTGTATCAGCGGCCTGCGTCCCTTGCGGCACGCTATCTCCATCGGCGGCCGGGAGGGCCTCGGGCTCAGCAGGTGGCGCTGTTTCGCTGCCGCCACAGGCCGCCAGCAACACAAGGCTGGCAGCCGCCAGCAGCGTCTTCAGATAAGGCATCAGTTCGTCCTCTGATAACTTGCCTTGATGGTCTGGTAGAACAGCCGGCCTTCGGTTTCCCGCCACATCGGGTTGTTATTGTGGTTGGCCTCACAGGTGCCCAGATCATCCAGGATCAGGGTCAGCCGGTCATTGAACTCGGCCCACTTGTCGTCATAGGCCTTGCGTGTGCCGTTCAGGCTTTCGAGGATGCTGGCTTTCTGCGTCTGCCAGGCACTGTCGAGCAGGAAGTGCGGCTTCGGAGCCTGATCCCCGATCAGCAGCTGTTCGCTGACAAAATCCGCCGTGCTCATATAGAGGATGCGCAGGCGCTCATAGAGAAGCATCAACTCGTCGAGCTTCGCAAGCGGCTCCTGGTAGCAGGCGCCACAGGCATTGTAGTTTTCCCAGGCTTCGGAAAGCCTCACATCCCCGTTGCGCTCCACCCCCGGCGGGCGGCAGGTCAGCGGCATCGGCGGCAGGTTTGACGGGTCCGGTTCGTTCTGGCGATCAGATTCAACCAGCATCCTGAGACGCTCGATCTCTGCGCGGTTGGCAGAGGCCTGGCGGTTGAGGTCATTGATCCGCCCCTCGGCCTCCGCCAGACGGCGGGCATATTCCTCATCCACGGGCGCGGGCTCAGCTGTCCCGGCAGAGGCGTCCTTCTCAGGCTTTCCGGCGCTGGCGTCCTTGTCCTTGTCGCGTGGCGGGCTGGGGAGGGGTTTGTCGACATCAAAGGGATTGGGCACTTCGTCAGGTTTGGCGGCGCTGGCGTCCTTATCCTTGTCGCGCGGCACCGGGGGGAGGGGGGCGTCGACATCAAAGGGATTGGGCACCTCTTCGCCCTGCGCGTAGGCGGGGGCCGGATCGTGGATCGCCGCCATTGTCAGGCCGCCGATCAGCAGCGCGGCCGCTGCGCCCCCCTTGCCCCGGCGCAGCATCGTCACGCCCAGGAACACCACGATCACGGCCAGCAGGCCGGCAATGACATAGAGGATGGGCGAGGTGCCCCCGCTTTGCCGGCCGGGAAAGCCGGCCTGGTCTCCGGCGGCCATCTCAGGATTGATATAGACGCGCGCCAGATCGGGCGGGGCCGGCACGCCCTCCCACAAAACAAGGGTTGCACGTGCGGGCGATCCATCAGGCGAGACCAGCTGAACCCCGACATCGCCATAGGCGCGCCCCTCGAACACGAAGCTGCCCTCGCGGCCCGTCGATCCGGACTGGACGGCCTTGCCCCAGCTCTGCCGATGCAGCGTCACCTCCAGCGGGCGCGCCTTGCTGGCGGCAATCACCTGCACCGAGAAAGGCGCCGAGACATTGGTGCCGCGCACATAGTATCGTACCGGCGTATCGCTGACGGTAAATTCGGCGGCGGCGATCCTGCCGTCCTTGTCCGGACGTTCGGCATACTCAAGTTTCACGGCCTTGACTTCGTCGCCCGGCGGCGCGCCCGGCTCTGACCAGGCCACAGCAGCGAAGATGAGCCCTGCCAGGCAGGCCATCAGCAAACGTCCATGCGGCATCGGTCATATCCCCTCTCGAGCCGGTAGAGTCTGAATTTGCACCGAAACTGTCCCACGCTCCCATCTTGATCAACCCCAAAAGCGGCGCGTGTTGGCTAAGCGCGCCTTAACCCTTGCGCGCATTGTGTAGTATTTGCTCCGCATCCGGCGCGTTTTGGCGGGCGCGATTTTCGGGTGCTGGCAACCAGCCTGACGCAGAAATTTCATTGCCTGCATATCTTGCCCTTCGCCTGCGTTTCAGGCATCACGCCCGGCTGCTCAGAAATCAGGCACAGACCTGACAATACCAAAGGGAGGGCAGTCATGGCGGCGACGTCGCGCCTGCCCGCCTGGGCACGGCCAAAAGATATTGCGGACCTGATCCGCCTGTCGGTGCCCATCGCCGTCAGCCGTATGGCCATGATGCTCATGGGCCTGACGGACGCGATCGTGCTCGGCCAGTATGCGCCGGAGGAACTCGCTTTTGTTCTCTCGGCCTGGCTGCCCATCGGGGTGTCGCTGGGCTTTGGCATCGGCATTCTGCTCGGCGTTCAGGTGCTGACCTCCGAATTGCTGGGCACAGGCCAGGCGGCAGGGTCGGGCCGGGTCTTCCGGCGCGGGTTGTGGTGGGCCATCCTGATGGGCGCCGCGCTGACGCTGGCGCTTCTGCCCTTTGCCGAGCCGTTCTTTCATTTTGTCTTCGTCACCATTGCCCCGCCCAGTGAAATGGCGGTGCTCGCGCCTGAAGTGGTGGCCTCGTCCACGGCATCGGTCACGCGCATTCTGGCGCTGGGTCTCGGCGGTCACATGATCAGCCAGGCCTGTTCCTATTACCTGGAGGCGTTGCGGCGGCCGCTGCTGGTCACGGTCGTGATGTATGTCGGTGTCGCGGTCAATCTGGTGCTGAACCTTGCCCTCGTCGCCGGTTGGTGGGGCTTTCCCCAGATGGGCGCCGAGGGCGTCGCCTGGGCCACCACCGGCACGCGCTGGCTGATCGTGGTGATCATGCTGGGCTTCTGCTTCTTCCTGACGCCGGCCTTCGTACGCTCGCCCCCTTCTATGCCGGGTGAGGCGTTCCGCCAGCTGAAAGTGGGCACCGGCACGGCGATCAGCAACGTTGCCGAATGGGGCGGCTTCAACGTCACTTTCATCATCGCCACCTGGGTCTCCATCGCGGCCAATGCCGTCTATGGATATTCGGTGCAGGTGATCGGGGTGTGCTTCATGTTCTATCTCGGCATTGCCACAGCCACGAGCGTGCGCGTGGCCGAAGCCATTGGCCGGGGAAACCCCGATGAAGTGCGAAATGCCGGGCGGCTCGGCGTGGTGGCAACCATCGTCATGGGGGTTGTCCTGGGCGCGGCGCTGGTCGTGTTGGGCGGGCCGATATCGCGGCTGCTGGTTCGCGAGGATGCAATCATTGGCGGTGTCGCCATTGCCCCGGCAATTGCCGCCCTGATCTGGCTGGCGGCGCTGGTCACCGTATTTGATGGATTGCAGGCAACGGCCTCGTTTGCGCTGCGCGCGCAAGGCATGATCTGGCTGCCCAGCGCGATCCATATCGGCTCGTTCTTCCTGGTGATGATCCCGGCCTGCTACTGGCTGGCCATCATCCAGGGGCGCGGGGCTCAGGGGGTTCTGGAAGGTGCGTTTCTGGGGGTGCTGGTTGCAGGATTCCTGCAAGTCATCCTGCTGGAATGGAAAGCGGCGCGCCCCGGTGTGGAGCGCGCCGCCTGATCCGGATCAGTCCTCAGTGAGGACCAGAACCTTAGATGTCTTTCAGAGCCGATGCCGGTTTGAAAGCCAGCGAGGTTTTCTCAGGAATTTTGATCGTCTCTTTGGTTGCCGGGTTGCGGCCTTCGCGCGCATTCCGGGTTTTGGCCGAGAAAGTGCCAAAGCCAGCGATTGCAACCTGCTGGCGTGACTTTGCTGCCGCAGCGACGGTCTCAAAGAGCGCGTCAACGGCTTTGCCCGCGTCGCTTTGCGACAGGCCGGAAGCTGCTGCCACCGCTTTGGTCAGTTCACCCTTGTTCATAGGGGTTCTCCTCTAGGTTAAATGACGCTTGCACGCCATTGGGCCGACTTACCCACGATTCGTTGACCGTGAATATGCCGGACGCCCTATAAACACGGGCTAAACGCCGAGAATCCAGCCCTCTTCTTCGGTCACGTGCTGGTTTTGTTCAGGGGAAAGTGATTTGGCTGTGGAAAAAGCCGCCGAAAGGGCCCCTTTTTCGTCCAGATCAGCGTAGTGGCGGGCTATCTGGCGGACCTGGGCCTCATCGGCAACTTCACCTTTTTCCGGCTTCGCCTTGACCAGGGCGGGGTAAATCTCCGCCATGACGACATCGATACCCTCCAGAGACCCGGCGGTAAGCGGCTCGGTGCCAAGTTCAAAAGGCCAGATTCTGGAGGTTGGCCAGGCTTGCCGCAGGGCATGGACGTGCGGAATTCCCGTCAGCGTCTGGCTACCCACAGAGCCAGTATAAGCCAGCTGCCAGACCGACTTTGGTTGTCCCAGTTTTTTCTCTTTCAGGTAGTTTTCGCAGATCCGGTATTCGGCCAGCGCCGCGCCGGCATAGTCCGGGCGGGTGGCCGCCAACGTGGAGACCACATCGCGCGCCGGCGCGCCCCAGAACGGAAACGCACCTTTGGAGATGGCATAGTTGAGACCGGCTGCAATGGCATAGCGGGCATTGGAATTGTCCGGCTTGTCCTTCAGCTTGCTGGCAAGGTGGGCATAGGTGGCCGCCCAGGGCGCCTGCTTTGAGGTGTCGAGGCCAAGCGCTGCCGCCGTCCCTGCCGGAAAGCCCAGCGAGAAATCAAAACCGATCAGCACTTTGTCGCCGCGCTTGGTCAGCTTGGCGACGATGTCCTCGATCAGGGCACGGGCCTTCAGGCGCGTGTCGATGTTCACACCGCGATATTGCAGCTTCAGGCGCGCATCCTTGGCCAGGATGCCGATCCAGATCGAATTGGCGCCGAGCGACGGCTTTGCCGCCGCGCTCCAGTCCACCATGATATAGGCGTCAAACAGGGCAGCCATCGGTTAGCCCAACTTGACCAGCATCTTGCCGGTGTTGGCACCGGTGAAGAGGCCGAGGAAAGCGTCTGGCGCCTTCTCGATACCGTTCATGACTGTTTCCTCGTATTTCATTTTGCCGCTCGCGATCCACTTCGCCATATCGGCATGGAAGGCGGGCGTCATATCCGCATGTGTGGAGACGATAAAGCCCTGAAGCTTCAGCTGTTTGCCAACGGCCTGGATAATGTTGTGCGGGCCGGTGGGTTTGCCGGTCTCGTTATACTGCGCAATCATCCCGCAGAGGGCAAAGCGGGCGAGGGGGCGCGCCGCTTCGATGGCTGCGGTGAGGTGGTCGCCGCCGACATTGTCGAAATAGACGTCGATGCCTTTGGGCGCGGCTGCCTTGAGCGCAGCGACGAGACCGTCAAAGCCGCCAGCCTGCTTGTAGTCGATCACATGATCGGCGCCGAGGGATTTGACGACATCACACTTCTCCTTGCCACCGGCCGTGCCGATCACCGTGCAGCCCTTGATCTTGGCAATCTGGACCACCGTTGAGCCGACCGCGCCGGCTGCGCCGGAGACAAACACCGTGTCACCTTCTTTGAGTTCGCCCACACGCAGGAGACCGGCATAGGCCGTCAGGCCCGGCATCCCGGCCACGCCCAGATAGGCGCTTTCCGGCAGGCCAATATTGGGCAGCTTCTGCACCATCGCGGCCTGCGGCGTGGCCACCCAGGCCGTGCGCCAGCCGAGCATCGAGGAGACGAGGTCGCCAGTCTTGAAGTCGGGATGGGCCGACGCTGTCACCCGGCCAACCGCGCCGCCTTGCAGTGTTTCGCCAATCTGGAAGGGCGGCACATAGCTTTCGCGGTCATACATCCGCCCGCGCATGTAGGGGTCAACCGACATCCATGTGTTCACGACCTGGATCTCGCCGTCCTTCGGATCGGCCACGTCGACCGCGCGGCTGGCGAAGTCGGAGAGCTTGGGCATGCCGACGGGGCGCGCGGCGAGGCTCCAGTCAGTCGAAGTCAGTTTGGACATGGCTGTTCCTTCCTAGGGGTGTCTTTTCGTGTCCCGAACTGTCCTGGATTGTCCCGAGATGTCCGGCTTTGTCCCAACCAGATGACCTGCCTGACCCGGCATGTGAAGGGGGTGACCCGAAGAAACCCCAGATGCTGCCGCAGCGCCAGCCTGAGACCGAGGCTTGCAGAAGCCGCCGTCTGCATGTCATGTCGCCCAGATAAAAAAGGGACAGGGCAGGAATGACCAGGCTCAAAGTAGGCGTCGCTGGCGCCGGTGTCTTCGGCAATTACCACGCACAGAAAGCCGCTGCCTCCGCGCGCGCAGACCTTGTCGGCATCTTCGATGTGGACCTCGAACGCGCCCGGAAACTCGCCGACACCTTCGGTACGAAGGGTTATTCGGACTATTCTGAATTCCTCGGCCTCTGCGACGCGGTGGTCATTGCTGTCCCGGCTGTCTGGCACGAAAAACTTGTCCGCCAGGCGATTGATGCTCACTGCCATGTGCTGGTCGAAAAGCCGCTCGCCCTGACAGGCCTTGCCGCCCGCGACCTTGCCGATGAAGCTGCCGCGCGCGGACGCATCCTGCAGGTGGGCCATCAGGAACGCTTTGTGGCGATGGCGATGGGCGTTCTGGCGATCAAGGAAACACCGCTCCTCATCGAATCGGTCCGCTCCGGCCCGCCCGCGCCCGGTGGCCGGGCAGGGGATGTTTCGGTGATCTGGGATCTCATGATCCATGACCTTGATCTTGCCGCCATGATGCTCGGCCGCGAGTTCACCCATGTCGAGGCCAGTGGTCGCAAGGTGCATTCGGATCATATCGATGAGGCCGAAGCGGTGTTCGATTATGCCAGCGGCGGCAAGGCAAAGCTGCGGGCCAGCCGCGCCGCCGATCTGCGGGAGCGCACGATGCGCGTGGTCTATCCCTCCGGCGAGATCGACATCGACTTCCTCACAAGGCGCCTCAAGAACACGACGCCTTATGAAGTCCGTGTGGATATCGCCGCAGATCTGCCCGATCCGCTCGGCGCGGCGGATGAAGGTTTCTACGCGGCGTGTCTCGGCCTCGCGCGCAGCCCCGTGCCTGCCCATGGCGCAGTGGCGGCGGTGGCGATGGCTGAAGCGGCCGAGGCTAGGGCGCTGGCGGGCGCGCCCGCCAAGTAGCCTTAGTTTGCGGCGACCTCGCGATACACGACGCGTGCGCCGGTGCGGGACTCTTCCGGCGCCACCAGCTTCACCAGCTCTCTGGCTACGTCTTCCGGCGTTGGCAGCGTCATCGGGTCTTCGCCCGGCATCGCTTCAGCGCGCATACCGGTGCGTACAGCGCCGGGGTCGAACAGGTTGATGCGCAGTGCCATCTTCTCGCTCTCATCGGCCCAGGCTTTGACGAGCGCTTCCAGGCCCGCCTTGGAGGCCTGATACGGCCCCCAGAAGGCGCGGGGGCGCGGCACCACGCCAGAGGTGACGAACACCGCGCGCGGGCTCTCAGACCGGTGCAGGGACGGCCCGAGCGCGCGGATGAGATGCGCGTTGGCAGTAAGGTTCACCTGGATCGTTTCCTCAAAGCTGCGCGGGCCGCAGGTCTCCAGCGGCCCGAGCGTGCCGAGGATGCCGGCATTGGCGACGAAGCCGTCGAGCTTGCCAAACTTCTCCGCAATGATCTTGCCGAGCGTCTCGATGCCCTTGGTGTCCTTCAGGTCCATCGGGACGAGGACGGCTTCGGAGCCGAGTTTGCGGATCTCATCGTCGAGCTTTTCGAGCGCTGCCTTCGAGCGCGCAACGGCAACGACAATGCTGCCCTGGCGGGCCAGCTCAAGGCTGATGGCACGGCCGATGCCGCGGGAGGCACCGGTGACGAGAACAAGGCGAGGTGGCGTGGTCATCGCGCGGCTTTAGCGCGCGGCTCACACATCGTCCAGCAGGGAGAGCTGGCGCTCTTTGTCCGCTTGGGCGCGCTGGTGGTCGAGAAGCTGCGTCGGATAGTCGCCGGTGAAGCAATGGTCGGCAAATTGCGGCTGCATGCCGTTGCGGACCGGCTCGCCGATGGCCTTGTAGAGGCCGGGCACGGAGAGGAAGCCGAGGCTTTCCACCTTCAGCTCACGGACCATCTCTTCATGCGTGTGCGTGGCAGCGAAGAGTTCGGATTTGGCCGCCATGTCGATGCCGTAGAAATCCGGGTTCACGATCGGCGGGCTGGCCGAGCGGAAGTGGATCTCGCGGGCACCGGCCTCGCGCACCATCTGCACGATCTTCTTCGACGTGTTGCCGCGCACGATGGAATCGTCGACCAGGATCACGCGCTTGCCTTCAAGCACCGCGCGGTTGGGGCTGTGCTTTTTGGAGATAGCGGTCTGGCGGCCCGTATGTGTGGGCTGGATGAAGGTCCGGCCGACATAATGGTTCCGGATGATGCCCATCTGGAAAGGAATGCCGGAAGCCTCCGAGAAACCGAGCGCGGCCGGCACGCCGGAATCTGGCACCGGCACAATCACATCGGCGTCGGCATGTGTTTCGAGCGCGAGCTGATTGCCCATGCGGCGGCGCACTTCATAGACCGAGCGGCCCTGGATGAAGCTGTCGGGGCGGGCGAAGTAGACGTATTCGAAGATGCACGGGCTGGGCGGGCGCGGGGGGAAGGCGCGGATGGACTCGATGCCCTCCTCGCTGATGACGACCACTTCGCCATTCTCGATCTCGCGCACGAATTCGGCGCCGATGATGTCCAGCGCGCAGGTTTCCGAGGCGAGCACATAGGATTTGCCGTGACGGCCAAGGATCAGCGGACGCAGGCCGATGGGGTCACGCGCGCCGATCAGCTTCTTGCCGGTGATGCCGACGAGGGCGTAGCCGCCCTCAATCTGATGCATCGCATCGACGAGACGTTCGACGAACTTCTTCTTCGGGCTGCGGGCAACCAGATGCAGGATGACTTCGGTGTCCATCGTGGACTGGAAGATTGCGCCATTGCGCACGAGTTCCTGGCGCAGGATGCGGGCATTGGTCAGGTTGCCGTTATGCGCCACGGCGAAACCGCCGGTATCAAGGTCTGCAAAGATCGGCTGGATGTTGCGGGCCATCGGGCGGCCCTGCGTGGAATACCGGTTGTGGCCGATGGCGGCATGGCCGGGAAGGCGCTGGCGAAGGTCTCCGCCGAAACTCTCGCCGACGAGGCCCATATGGCGCTCAGAGGAAAAGCGCTTGCCGTCAAAACTGACGATACCGGCCGCTTCCTGTCCTCGGTGTTGGAGGGCGTGGAGCCCCAATGCTGTCAGCAGACTTGCTTCAAGGCTGCCAAAGACTCCGAAAACTCCACATTCTTCGTGGGGTTTATCGTCATCATGATCGAAAAAGACCATCGGACGTTCCGGCTTTGCTGGTGGGGGCCTATGCCTAGGCGGGGATATAGGCCGGTTTGCCAGCAGGCGAAAGCCCGCCAGTGACATTCCTGTCATCAAATCACAGAGAGTGTTTCAGAATGGGGTGTCCGGTGTGAGGGTGGCGTGCCGGAAAAGGATGTCCGCAGACGATGGATACATTGGTCGCAGAAGGTAAAGGGTCTGAGCCTTCTCCTGCCGCCAGGCCGTCACATCGGCGCTGTCGGGCAGGTCGCGGAGATCGATCCAGCCGGAGACCGGAATGATATCGGAGAGCGCCGCGTCATCGGTCTGAACGATCCAGACATGGTTTGTTGCCGGTTCACCATAGTTGCGGGCCGCAGCCGCCATATCCTTCTCGCCGGTATGGGCAGGAAGCTGGTCGAGGCCCCAGAAGATGGCGAGCCGGTCAGGATCAGCTTGCGCGGCGATATCGCAGTGCATGCCGGCCACGCGCACGGGCTGGTCCGCGTTCACGGCGTTCCATCCCCGCAGCAGTGTCAGCATGTCGGCGAGGGCGGCTGATTTCTGGCCCTCGTAGAGGGGGGCCTGGCGTACGACGTCTGCGGCAAGTGCGCTTGTAGCGCCACCGCTTGCATATTCATCCAGGACCGCCGCGCCATCGCAGGGGACATCCAGGATCAGGAGGCCCAGCGATCCGGACTGGACGAGCGCTTCGGTAAGGGCGCTCTTCAGCGCAGTGCTTTCCCGGTAGGGCGGCCCGCCGCCTTCGAAGCTGACGAGATCTGCCCCGGAAACGGCCTGTGCCAGCGCGGCTATGCCCGGATCATCCGGGGAGAGGGCAGTCACGGTCACAACCTGCGTCCGCAGCATGTCGGTAACCGTCTCCTGCGGGATGGGCGCGACGGGCTCAGGCGGCGCAGGCTGCGTGGCGCAGGCCGCGAGCAGGGCGGCTGTGAACGCCGCCAGAAGCGGCCGTCTGGTAGAGATTGGCGCGCAGATCTGCGTCATAAGTGTCCCCGGTCGTTACTGGGCGTGAGACTAACGGGCCTGACGGGGCTGGCAAGCCGGAGCGATTATTGCTGGCGCAGGGCTTCGATTTCGCGGCCGGCTTCTTCGGCTTCGCCCGTCACCGTATCAGCAATCTGCTCAAGATAGGGATAGCTGAAGCTTTCCGAAATAAAGGGCGGCACGCGGTCATGCTCGACGGCGACATTCAGCAGCACCGCAAAGAAGACGAGCGCGATGAAGCCCCGGAACAGACCAAAGATCAGGCCGGCGATATGATCGAACATCCCGATCTCGCCATTCGTCATGATAGATTTCGACAGGCTCTGCCCGAACCAGGCAACAATCACATAGACGATCAGGAAGGCCGTCACGACCAGGATGATATCGGGCGCCAGCGGGTGAGTGCCTTCCGGCATCAGGCCGGCAACGGTCGTGCTGAAGAATTTGCGGGCGTAGTAAGCGGCAGCGAGCGCGCCGATGAAAGCGCCCAGGGTGGCGAGTTCTCTGAGGAAACCGCGCGCGAAAGCCATGATCGCCGAAACGATGATGACGCCGACGACAATTCCGTCAAAAGCTGAAATGTTTTCAAGCATCAGGCGCGTCCGGCGCGAGTAATTCGACGAGGGCGATAAGCCGCGCAATCGGGGTCACCGTCAACCCGCTCTCTGCTGCTGGGCTGCCCTCGGGGACGAAAGCTGTCTGGAAACCCAGCCGTGCGGCTTCCTTCAGGCGCTGGTCCATGCGCGGTGCTGGCCTGACTGCGCCAGAAAGCGCGATTTCGCCGAAGAACACCGAGCGTTTGGGCGCCGGGTTTCCGGCAAGCGATGAGAGCAAAGCTGCGGCTGCCGCCAGATCGCCCGCAGGCTCGGTAATCTTGTAGCCGCCCGCAACAGACAAATAGACATCCATCCCCGCAAAATTGACCCCGCAGCGCGTTTCCAGAACGGCCATCAGCATGGCGAGCCGCCCGGCATCAAACCCGATCACGCTGCGCCGGGGTGTGCCGAACGGGCTTTTGGCGACGAGGGCCTGCACTTCAGCCAGCACGGGGCGCGAGCCCTCCATCGCGGCAAACACCGCTGTGCCCCCGCCGCCTTCATCCTCGGTGGACAGGAACAGGGCAGAGGGTTCCTTCGCCGGGGCGAGGCCGTAAGTGTGCATTTCGAAAATGCCAATCTCGTCAGTGGGCCCAAAGCGGTTCTTCACGGCGCGCAGGATGCGGAACTGGTGCCCCCGCTCGCCCTCGAAATAGAAGACGGCATCGACCATATGCTCCACCACGCGCGGACCCGCGATCGTGCCCTCCTTGGTGACATGGCCGACGAGCACCAGCGCCGCGCCGGACTTCTTCGCCCAGCGCACGAGTTCCTGCGCGCAGGCCCGCACCTGGGCCACTGATCCGGGTGCCGCCTCAAGGCTGTCTGACCAAAGCGTCTGGATGGAATCGATCACCACGAAATCGGGCGCGCCTTCCTTCAGCGCGGCGAGGATCTTGCGCAGGTCGGTCTCGGTGGCGAGCTGCACCGGCGAATTGGCCACTTTCAGCCGTTTGGCCCGTTCCTGGATCTGCGCAGCCGCTTCCTCGCCAGACACGTAAACCGTCTTCACGCCATTGCGGGCCAGCCGCGCGGCCGCCTGAAGCAGCAGTGTGGATTTGCCGATGCCGGGATCGCCCCCGATCAGCGTGGCAGAGGCCGGCACGATGCCCCCGCCAAACACCCGGTCGAGCTCCTCCACGCCGATAACAATCCGGTCGGGCGTTACCGTCTCCGCGTCCAGCGCGACGAAATCCACCTTTGGCCCGCGCTTGGTTCCGGTTTTCTCAGCCTTCAACGCGCCGGGCGGGGCGGAGACGGCCTCCTCGACCAGCGTGTTCCATTCCCCGCACGCTTCACAGCGCCCGGCCCATTTGGCCGCAACCGCGCCACAGGACTGGCAGACAAAAGCAGAGGTTGAGGTCTTCGCCATGGGGAATCGGTTTCCATCAGGATTATACGCGCCGGAGTCTAGGCGCGGGGCGCGATGCGCGCAAACGGCAAGCCCACCTGATCAGGTGGTTTCGCGGTGCGCATTTCCGCAGCAGATTGAAGCAAAGGGGAACCACCATGATCGCCAGAACGCTCGCCGCCATCGCCTTGTTTTCCGCAGTCAGCCTTCCGGCGGCGGCGCAGTATGACGACTCCGCCAACATCAACGCCGCCTTCGCGCAGGGCCAGGCATCGGAAGAGAGACCGGAAACCGCCAATGAATACTGGACCTGCGCGGCGTTCTGGCATGTCTGGTCGGATTTTGCCGCCGATGAGTTCGGCGAGGCGATGATGGCCAAACTGGCCCCTCCGCTGGCCGAGTCAGCGGGGCGGGAAGCCTTCACCTATTGGGAAGGGCAGGCGGCGCTCAAGATGGGCCTCGGTATGGCCGAACTCGACGCCGAAACCGAACTCTATATCGAACTGCAGACCGACAAAGCCTGGGACCTCGCCGAGGGTGTGGTCTGGGGAGAAGATTACAGCTTTGTGTCCATCCTCGGACAGTGCGCGCCGCCGCCTGCGCAATAGCTGGCCACGTGCGCGCCCGCCCGCTAAGGGGGCGGGATGAAACAGATAATGATCATCGGGGCAGGGCCTGCGGGTCTGATGGCGGCGGAGACGGCGCTGAGCCAGGGCGCGCGCGTCGCGATCTATGACGCGATGCCGAGCGTGGGCCGCAAATTCCTGATGGCGGGCAAGAGCGGCCTCAACATCACGCATTCTGAAGACTCCGAAATATTCCGTTCCCGGTATACTGCGCCGGATGCGCGCCTCGCCGCGCTGGTGGAAGCCTTCGGCCCAGCAGAGATCACGGCCTGGATGGCCGGTCTCGGCATCGAAAGCTATGCGGGCTCTTCAGGCCGGGTATTTCCCGTTGGCATGAAAGCCTCGCCGCTGCTGCGCCGCTGGCTCGGACGGCTGGGGGAGGGCGGGGCAAGCCTGCACACGCGCCATCGCTGGAAAGGCTGGGACGGGGCAGGCGCGCTTCTCTTCGATACGCCGGAAGGCGAAGTCCACGTGACGGCAGACGCCACCATCCTGGCGCTCGGCGGGGCAAGCTGGCGGCGGCTTGGATCAGATGGGGCGTGGGCGGACATTCTGGCTGCGCGCGGGGTTGAGATCGAGCCCTTCGCGCCCTCCAATTGCGGGTTCGCGGTGGACTGGTCAGACAGACTGCTGGCCGCCCATGAAGGCGCGCCGGTCAAGGGCGTTGCCCTGATGGCCGGCAGCAAAACCCAGCGCGGCGATTTCGTTATCACGCGGACCGGCATCGAAAGCGGCGCGGTCTATCCACTCTCGGCGGCGCTTCGGCAGGAACTTTCCGCGCACGGCATGGCAACGCTCATCATTGATCTCCTGCCGGATACGGACGAAGCCGCGCTCTCTGCGCGCCTCGAAAGCGCACATACCAAAGACTCAGCCTCAAACCGCCTGCGCAAGGCCGCCCGGCTGGACGCGGTAAAGATCGCCCTCCTCAATGAAGTCACCCAAGGCGCCGCGCCGAAAGACCCCGCCGCGCTCGCCCGCCTCCTCAAAGCGCTGCCCCTCACCCTCACTGGCACTGCCCCGATGGACACCGCCATCTCCACCGCCGGCGGCGTCGCGTGGGACGCACTGGACGAGCGCCTGATGCTCCGAGCTGTTCCGGGTACGTACTGTGTGGGGGAGATGGTGGCGTGGGACGCGCCCACGGGCGGCTATCTGCTCACGGCATGCCTGGCGATGGGGCGGGGTGTGGGGCGCGTGGTTGTATGATGAGTTTACTAACTTCTGCGAAACAATTCAGAGAAGTATCCAAGAATATCGCTAAAGTAGTGTCCGAGAGCGGCGCCCGACACCAGCGTGATGAACCATATAAATAAAGTAGTGAAACGGCGCATATTCCTTCCCTTCCTCGACCTTTCTTCGAGCTCTGTAGCAATTGATCTTCTCATCTGATTCGTGAACGCTTCCGCTGCTGCCTCATTTGTTGCAGCAAGCTGTTCATATTCGGCCGCAACTTTTCTTTTGCTTTCAAATTCGGCAGTTAAGTTTTCAAGTGCGATGGATTGCGCCTCTAGCTCTCCGGCAATTTCTCCAATAATCGCTGACGCTGAGCGAATATGATTTTGAGCGATTGCAATTTTTTCTGGAGGCTGATCACCAGTGCCACGGATTGGTCCGAATGGGTCAAACCTCAATAGATGTTCAGTTGCTTCTTGAGCAATTTCTTTGACTTCTCGGTCTGAAAGCAAGAGGCCAGTTATCGCGCGAATGATGACCACAGAGAGCGCATCAATAAAATTGAAAAAGATTAGCGGAGATAGCACGCCCCCGTCCCTCCCAAGGCCGTAAATATGTCTTGCTTAAGTGGATATTTGGATCTGTGCTCAACCGCAACAGTCAATTTTAGGATGCGTCGTAGACCCCTAAATCGCCGGCTGTATCGGCCCATCTGCCCGTCCGTTCACGAACTGATCAACATAGGCATTGCCGCTCGCATAAACGTCCTTCGCCGGGCCGCGCCAGATGATCTGGCCTTCGAAGAGCATGGCGATTTCATCGGCGATCTTCCTGGCGCTGGCCATGTCATGGGTGATCGTCACGGCGGCGGCGCCGAGGCCGCCGACCATTTCGCGGATGAGGTCGTTGATCGCGTCGGCCGTGATCGGATCAAGGCCCGTGGTCGGCTCGTCGAAGAAGATGAGGTCCGGCTCGGAGATGATCGAGCGGGCGAGCGAGACGCGCTTCTGCATCCCGCCGGAAATCTCCGCCGGATAGAGCCCGCCGACATCGGCGCCGAGGCGCACTTTCTTTAATGTCTCGATGGCGCGTTCCTTGGCGTCTTTCCGGCGCGTGCCTTCAGAATTGAGCAGCCGGAAGGCGACATTTTCCCAGACAGTGAGCGAGTCAAAAAGCGCGCCCGACTGGAACAGCATGCCGATGCGCGCGCGCATCTTCTCGCGTGTCTTGCCTGTGGCTTTGGTCACGTCTTCGCCGTCAAAGAAGATGCGGCCTTTGTCGGGCGTCATCAGGCCGAGCGCGTTTTTCAGCATCACGGATTTGCCCGAGCCCGAACCGCCGATGATGACGAGGCTCTGCCCGCGCGCCACATCGATATCGACCCCGCGCAGCACCTGATTCTTGCCGAAGGATTTCTCGACGCCTTCAAGTTTGAGGAGGGTATCCGTCAAAGGCCGATCTCCACGAAGAGGGTGGACATGACATAGTTGAAGGCGAGGATCAGCACCGCCGCGCCGACCATCGAAAGGGTTGCCGCGCGGCCAACGCCGGTGGCACCTGCCTGGCTACGGTCGCCCTGATAGCAGCCCATGATCGCGATGACGCCGCCGAAGACGACGGCCTTGATCAGGCCGGCGAGGATGTCATTCGTTGTGACGAAATCGAGCGTGTTGCGAAGGTACACGGTGGAGTCAAATCCCAACCCGAACACGCTCACCAGCCAGCCGCCCATGACGCCGATAACATCGGCCAGCGCCACCAGCATCGGCAGGGTGATGAGCGCCGCAATAAAGCGCGGGGCATAGAGATAGCGGTAGCGGGAGGCCGACAGGGTTTCCAGCGCGTCAATCTGCTCGGTTACGCGCATGGCGCCAATCTCGGCGGCGATCCCGGCAGAGACCCGGCCCGCCAGCATCAGGCCGGTGATAACGACGCCAAGTTCGCGCGTGATACCCAGCACCACGATGCTCGGCACGAACTGCTCGGCGCCATAGCGGCTGCCGCCTTCATAGATGTTGAGCGCAAGGGCGGCGCCGATGAATACGGCGGCCAGGCCGACAACGGGCAGGGAGTAGAACCCGATCCGTACCATCTGGCGCAGGATTTCACCGCCATACCAGCGCGGGGTGACCGCTGCGATTTTCACCCGGCCTGCAAAGACGGCCAGACGGCCAACCTCGCCAAACAGCCCAAGCGTTGCCCGGCCAATCAGTTGAATGGGGTTCTGCATCATCAGGCCTCAGCGGTAGACACGTTGCACCCTGGGGCCAAGGCCCGTCAGCAGTTCATAACCCAGCGTGCCACAGGCAGCTGCCTGCGCCTCAAGTTTGGCGTTTTCCCCCAGAAATTCAACCCGGGCGCCGGGCTTTGCATGTTTGGCGCAATCGGTGACGTCGAGCGTGATCAGATCCATGGAGATGCGCCCGAGGACCGGGCAGGGATGGCCTCCCAGCCATCCGGTAATCTGACCCTCGCCTGCCCGCGGAATGCCGTCGGCATATCCCAGGGCGCAGGTGGCGAGCAGGCGGTCTTCGGTGAGCGTATGTGTCCCGCCATAGCCGACTTTTGTCCCCGATTGTCCTGAAAATGTCGCCAGAAGGGTCGCTTCGAGGATCACGCCGGGCTTGAGTTTGACCTTTTCGGGTGGGTTTGTGCCGCCATAAAGGGCCAGGCCCGGCCGCGTCAGATCATAGGCAAACCCCTTGCCGAGATAGCAGCCATTGGAATTGGCAAGGCTGGCAGGTGTATCAGGGAAGGCGTCGGAAATTTCGTTGAACGCTTCTCTTTGCGCTGTATTCATTGGGTTTTCAGGATCGTCAGCACAGGCCAGATGGCTCATCACCAACACCGGCTGCAAGCGGCGCAGCGCGGCGAGATCCTTCTCACTCATATCCCCCGGCAGGCCGAGCCGGTTCATGCCCGTATCAAAGTGCAGCGCGCATGACCCCTTGGGCGCTGTCGCCCACAATTTCACATGTGCTTCACTGGAAAGCACCGCTGTCAGATCCGCGTCGCGATAGGTGGCCATCTCACCGCGAACCGGGCCGTTCAACACGAAGATGCGCGCCGCTTTTCCGGCCGCCTTGCGCACGACGAGGCCTTCTTCTGCATAGGCCACGAAGAAGGTCTGGCAGCCCGCGATCCTCAACGCACGCGCCACGCGCATGGCGCCCAGCCCATAGGCATCGGCCTTCACCACGGCGGCCGTTGTTGCACCTGGATGAAGGGCGTCCAGGGTTCTCCAATTGTCGGCAATATTGCCGGTCAACACGGTGGCGCGGGGCATCTGGCTCATGGGCTCACCGCTAGGCGAGTTTCAGCGCCTTGTCATCCTGCCTGCTTGCCGCCCTCGTTATGCGCAAGCCAGGCAGACCCCTTCATGTTCCAGACCGGGGTGAAGAACACCATCCAGAGGATCAGTAGGATCATGCCGCCTGCAGGCACGACGGCAATCTTCTGCGGGCCGAACAGATCCACCAGCAGGCCCATCAGCGCGGCCCCGAACGGCGCGCCGGCCATGAAGCCGAGCTGGTAGATGGAGAGCACGCGGGCGAGTTTTTCCTTGGGGGCGGCGTCCTGCACGATAGACCGGCTCATGGCGATGGAGATGCCCGCCGCATTGCCCCAGACGAAGACGATCATCAGGAACGCCCAATGCGGCACCACCCAGAGCATCGGGATCATCGCGGCCGAGGCAATGAACTGCGCGATCAGCAGAAGTCGTCCCTGCCGCTTGATCCGCCGGAAAATGGCCAGCACGACCGATGAGGCAAAGGCGCCCATCCAGAAGGTCACGAACATGTCCCGGATACCGGATGAGCCGAAATGATAGACATCGCGATTGATGATCGGCAGCACGACGAGAAAGGAGCCGATCACGAACACGCCGACGCCAAACATCAGCAGCGTCATGGCCGAAAGCTTTCCGTCGCTGCGGACCGCTTTTACGCCGTCGAGGATATCCCCGAACGCCGCGCCGAGGCCCTTGCGGCCGGTGCGAACCTGCTTCCCGCGGGCCATGAAGAGCGCAAAACCCGCCCCGCAGGCGAGCGCGACGCCCTGAACGATCAGCAGGGTCTCGGTCTTCACGGGTCCGATGGAGAAACCACCCATCCAGAGGGGCATGCGGGTTGCCTTGTCAGCATATCCCGCCAAAATCAGGCCCGCGATCTGAGCCAGGAACTGCGCCATTGTCGCCAGGGTCACGCCCAGCTGCAAGGTCACGTTCGAGCCGACACGCATGCGCCGCGCGACCACTTCATTCACGATGGCATCGCGCGCGGGCATCATGAAGGCGCCGATCGTGCCGAGGCTCAGCGCATAGAAGATCATTGCCGGATAGCTCAATTCGCCGCGCGAAACGGCAACGGCCAGGAAGAGAGAGGGCACGCCTGCCAGCAAGTGCAGCAGGATAAGCAGGCGCCGCCCATCGGCGCGCTCCGCCACGACGCCGCCGATCAGCAGGAACACAACCGACGGGGCCGAGAGCGCCATGTTGGCCAGACCGAGGGCCAGCCCGTCGAGATGAAGGTGGTTGCGGCCGGTGATCAGATACGGAAACAGCACCAGTTGCAGGCCGAACGCCATAAACCAGCTGCACTGCACACCGAGATAGGCCGGTAGCTCGATCTTCACGCCCCGGCGGAGCTTCCGCGCGCGCCAGTTGGTGGCCGTGAGGAGAAAAGAGGCGCCCGCCGTCATGGCTTCGCTGACGCCGCTGACCGGAGATGTAACCTTTACGGCCGCATCGACTGCGGCCGGGCTTTCTTCCTGAGCGCTTGATTGTCCGGCGCTTTTTCCGGTCTCATCTGTCACTGAATGGTCCCCACGCGGCGCATACTCATACAAACCTGCCGATAATGGAACGCGACCGCTAGCAGCAGCTGGCCATGGTTGCAAAGCCGTGGCTGTGCCGATAGGTTTTTTAAAACTTGTAAACCAAGCGGGCGAGGTCTCTTCCCATGCGGATGTTCCGGCACGCGGTCAGCTGGGGGCTCGCCCTCGCCCTGGCGGCCATGTTTCTTCATTTGACGCTGCATCCTTGGCCGGATCCTGTGCCTGGAGAGGTCAAATTCTTTGATCCGCCGGGCCAGCACACCGTATTTGCGACCCTGGCCGAGAAGTCCGGAATAACCTTGTTCGAGCCGGCCGGCCGGTTTGTTGCAGGGGTTCTGGAGCTGGTTACGGCCTTCCTGATATTGATGCCCTTCAGCCGCCGTTTCGGGGCCGTCGTCGCGGCGCTGCTTTTTGGGGGCGGGCTCGCGCTTCATCTCTCGCCCTGGTTGGGGCGTGAACTCACCCTGGCGGATGGCTCCAGCGATGGTGGTGCCCAGTTTCTGGTCACGGTCATCCTGTTTGCGCTCAGCCTGCTGCTGTTGGTCGTGCATCCGGGCAAATCGCGCACAAGCCGGGTATTGAGCCCTGCCCAATACTGGCGGCAAGCGTAAACGGCGTTCCATGTCTCGTTAATGAATTGATGCAAATCTGGCGAGCAACGCCTGAGGTTTGCGCATGGCCAACGCGACAGATTCCAAGAATATCCCGCCACCCGGCGCGGCTCAGGATGCTCTGCTGCGGCGGGTTCTCGATGTCGTCTCCATGCCAGCTTCCCGCATTTCATCGCAGGATCGGCAGATGGCGGGGGATATCCTGCTGGATATGCTGTTCCATGCAGGGGAACGCGAGCGTCAGATTTGCTCAAATCGCCTTGCGGGCAGCCGGGAGGCGCCAAGACGCCTGCTGAGATATCTTGCCCAGTCGAGCTTTCAGGTGGCGCGGCCACTGCTTGAGGAGAGCGACGCCTTTGATGACTGTGATCTGTCCGAAATCATTCGCCTGACCACGCCTGAACACCGGTTAACAATCGCTCGGCGCCGGAATCTGTCGGCAGCGGTTACGGCCGTGCTTGTAGAAGTTGCCGAGCCACATGTTGTCCGCGAGATTTTGGCGAACCGCACAGCGACCTTTGCCGAAACCACAATGGACAGATTGATCGCGGCGTCCCGCGATGAACCCGGTTATTGCCTTCTGCTTGTGGACCGCATCGAGCTCAAGCCCTCCCACGCTATGGCGATGTTCTGGTGGGCTGATGCCGCCACCCGCCGCAAGATACTGACGCGGCATGCGGCCGAACGGCAGGAGATGATTTCACTCTGCTCTGATGTCTTCGAAATGGCGGCCGCAGAGGGATGGCAGGATCCTGTCGTCCGCAAGGCCTTGCAGATGATCGAGCGTCGCCAGCGCAACCGGGCGGCCATCGAGCGCAGTCCTTATGATAGCCTTGAGAGCGCCATCCAGGATGCCGCAGATTCCGGTATGGAGGCCAAGATCGCGCAGGAGATCGGCTACCTCTCGGGCATCCAGCCGGTGACGGCCGCAAAAATCCTGTCTGATCCAGGCGGCGAGGCGCTGGCAGTTCTTTGCAAGGCAACGGGTCTGAAGCGCGATTATCTCGGCATGCTCTGGACAGCGCTGCGCCGGCCTCTTGAGCTGGACATCGGCGTCCCGCATCCGCAATTCGCGCTTGTGGCCGAAACATATGAGGTTCTTTCGGTTCTCAAGGCGCAGACGACTCTGCGTTACTGGAACTGGGCCTTGTCATCTGCTTACTCCCCTGCGGCGCTGCGTCACGCCCAGTCTATGGGCGAGCCTGCCAATGAAGAGGCTGAATTCTCGACCGCGCAGCGCACGGCCCGCCTCGTCTTCGGGCGCTAGTGTCTTTTTCGGGGTAAACGGGCTTCCCAAGCGGGCTGCGGCCCTTTAGGTGGGGCGTTCACCAAATTGGGATCGTTCGGAGCTAGGGGCGCTGTGGCGTATTTCTTGGGACTACTGGCGGCCTTGGTGGCCTTCTGGCTCGGTAATTCGGGCGAGTACAAGCCGCTGATGCTTGGCTTTGGCGGCGCGTCTGTGCTGCTGACGATGATACTTGCCTACAGGTTGGACATCATTGACCGCGAGGGTGCGCCCTATGTGCGTCTGCCCCAGCTTATGAAGTACTATCCCTGGCTGGCGGTTGAGGTGGCTAAGTCCAACTGGGTCGTCATCCGCGCCTGTCTCCGCGCCGATCTCGACATCACCCCGACCCTCGCCAAGATCAAGACAATCGGCAAAACCGATCTTGCGCGCGTAACGTTTGGCAACTCCATCACCATGACGCCCGGCACGGTCACTGTGGAGATCGATGGCGACAAGCTGCTGGTACATGGCCTTTACGAGAGCAATACAGAGCCTGAAGGGTTCCTCGAGATGGACAAGCGTTGCGCCGCGGCCTGTGATCCCAAGGAGGGACATACATGACAGCCGCAGCCCTGATCGCTGTCCTTATCGGGATGGTGCTTTTACTTGTGCGCGTCTTGATGGGGCCGACGCTCTACGACCGTATTCTGGCCGTGAACGTGATTGGTACAAAGACGGTTCTGGTCATCGGTCTGCTTGGCTATGTGATGGGGCGTCCTGATTTCCTCGACATTGCCATGATCTACACACTCATCAATTTCGTCACGACCATCGCGATCCTGAAATTCTTCCGCTATCGCTCCTTCCAGGTGCCGCTGATACGGCGTCCCGATACGGGCGCTGGGACAGGCAAGGGAGGCGAGTAGAATGGGCGATTTCCTTTCTATGCTCGGCGACTTCTGGGAAGTTGCCCGCTTTCCGCTCGGCGGGCTTGCCTGCCTGGCCGGAGGCCTGCTCTGCATTGTCAGCGCGATTGGCGTGCTGCGTTTTCCCGATTTCTACACGCGCATGCATGCGGCCAGCATTACCGAAACAGCGGGTACGGGGTTCTTGCTGATCGGCATGGCCCTGATGGCGCCCAACTGGCTGGTTCTGGTGAAGCTGCTGTGCATATTCATCTTCCTGTTTCTCACCAATCCCACATCGTCCCATGCGCTGGTGAATGCGGCGCATGTCGCCGGCTTGCAGCCGCGCATCGGACCTGTCGGCGCTGCCAATCGGGAGGATGAGGCATGAGGGAGCTGTTTACGGCAGACGCCGGCCCGGCGCTGATCAACATCACGCTTCTGGCGATCCTGTTCATTGTGGCGCTTGCGATTGCCCGGCTGCGCAGCCTGTTTGCGATCGTGATGCTGTCAGGCGTTTACTCGCTCATTTCCGCAACCTGGTACATCGCAGTCGATGCTGTGGATGTCGGGTACACCGAAGCGGCGGTCGGCGCAGGCATGTCTACGGCGGTGCTGCTGGGCGCAATGCTGCTGACCGCGCGGACAGCAAAGCCCGACAAACCGTTCAAACGTATTGGTCCGTTCCTGATCTGCGGCGCCACTGCGGTCATGCTGATCTATGCAACGGTCGATCTGCCTGGCCTGGGAGATCCGAGTTCACCGGCCAATACCGGCCCAGGCATGACCTACGTTCATATCAACTGGTATGACACCGCTGTTCCTAACGTCGTGACGTCGGTTCTGGCGAGCTATCGCAGCTTCGACACGATGGGCGAAACCGTCGTGGTCTTTGTCGCGGGCCTGGCGGTTGCCATGCTTCTGGGCTTTGGGGAGCGCTCTCTGGCCGAAACGCTGCGCAAGACGAAAAAGCGCCGCGGCAAGGGCAAGGAGGGCGATGTATCATGAAAAGCGATCATCACGTGATTTTGCGCGTCATCGGAAAATGCTTCATCCCGCTGATCGTGATCTACGGCTTCTATGTCCAGTTCCACGGTGAGGTTGGTCCGGGTGGGGCGTTCCAGGCGGGCGTGGTTCTCGCCGTTGCCATCATTCTCAACTCGCTGACCTTTGGCCTGACCGCTACCATGCGCGCGGTGCCACCTGTCTTTGCGCGGTCACTCGCTGCCGTTGGCGTGTTGATCTATGTCGGCGTCGGTTTCTGGTCGATGATGCAAGGCGGGCTCTTTCTGGAGTATCAGGCCCTGTTTGGGGAACCGCCGGGCGGTCATGACGGCCAGCATGCCGGCATCATCATTGTCGAGCTTGGTGTTCTGTTTGCCGTGACCGGCGCCATGATCACAATCTTCTACGCGCTTGCCGGCCGCGTGGCTGAAATCCGCGACGAGGACTGGTAAGCTCATGGTCGAATTTGTCCTCGAACGCGCCGGTTACTGGGCCATCATCGGGCTGATGATGATCGGCCTGTATATCGCTTTTTCTGCGGAAAACCTGATCAAGCGCCTGGTCGGCCTGTCGATATTCCAGACGACGATCTGCCTGTTCTATGTGTCTCTGGGCAAGGTGAATGGCGGAACCGCGCCGATCCTGCTGCCGGAAGATACCCCGAAGCATTACCATCCTATTCATGAGGGCGCGCCCGGCCCAGACTCGCTTCTGGCTGCGGGGGGTGAGCGCTTTGCTGATCTGCATCATGTCTACTCCAATCCGCTGCCGCACGTTCTGATGCTGACAGCCATCGTGGTCGGCGTGGCTACGCTGTCGCTTGGCCTGGCGCTGATTGTCCGTATCCGGGAAGCCTATGGCACGATCGAGGCTGACGAAGTCCGCGAGATCGATATCCAGACGGCGCTGGCCCAGGAACTCGAAGAAGCCAAAGATATCAAAGAGGCTTCGGCATGATACTCGAATCCGTGCTGTCTTCCGCGCCCGCATGGGCACTGGCGCATGCGCCGGTGTTGCTTGTGGTGGTGCCGATGTTTATCGCGCCCATATTGGCGATGCTCCCAAATGGAAGGGCCGCCTGGCTGATTTCCATTGTGGCGACCGCTGCGGCATTCTATTTCGCCATCGTCACACTGGGCCTCGTGCAGTCCTCGCCGACGGGTGTTTTGTCCTATGAAGCCGGCCGCTGGCCCCCACCGATAGGGATCGAGTTCAGGACCGATGCCCTCAATGCCATGATCCTGTTGCTGGTAACCGGTATCGGTTTCCTGGCGGCGGTGTTTTCCTGGCCGACTCTTTCGTCGGAGCTTGGCAATCACAACAAGCTCGGCATGTTCTATGCAGCATTCCTGCTCTGCCTGTCTGGCCTGCTTGGCGTTGCTTCGACCGGGGATGCCTTCAACCTCTTTGTCTTCCTCGAGATCAGCTCTCTGGCCACCTATGTGATGGTGGCAATGGGGGCCAAGCGCGACCGGCGCGCGCTTCCGGCGGCCTTCAACTATCTCATCATGGGAACGCTTGGCGCGAGCTTCTTCATTATCGGTATCGGCTTCCTCTATGCCGCGACCGGCACGCTCAACATGGCTGACATCTCAGATCGCCTCCCGGCGCTGACCGACAGCCGCGCGGTGCAGGTTGGCTTTGCCTTCATCATCGTGGGGCTTGGCCTCAAGGCGGCCATGTGGCCACTCCACCAGTGGCTGCCGAACGCTTATTCCTACAGCCCGAGCTTCGTTACGGTGTTCCTGTCGGCAACGGCTACCAAAGTGGCGCTGTATGCGCTGATCCGGTTCCTGTTCACTGTTTTCCAGCCGGAATACACGTTCGAGATGGCCAGCTTTTCCTGGGTACTCGCGCCGCTCGGGATTGCCGCGATGGTGATCTGTAGTTTCCAGGCCGTGTTCCAGACCGATGTGCGCCGGACACTGGCATATTCCTCGGTGGCGCAGGTCGGTTACATGCTGCTCGGTGTGTCGCTGGCGACCGCGCCGGGTGTGGCGGCCGGTCTGCTGCACCTCTTCAATCACGCTCTCATGAAGGGCGCGCTGTTCATGGCAGTTGCCGGTATCGTGATGACCCATCAGGGCACCACGATCCGTGACTTTGCAGGCCTTGGACGCACCGCGCCCTGGACCATGACGGCCTTTGCGATCGCTGGTCTATCGCTGATCGGTGTGCCGCTGACGGCGGGCTTCATGTCGAAGTTGCAGCTGGGCGCGGCGCTGTTCGCGGAAGGCTGGTGGTGGGCCGTTCTGCTGGTTGTCTTCTCGAGCTTCCTGGCGGTCTTTTATATCGGCCGGATTCTTCAGGCGGCTTTCTTCCAGCCGCCGGTTAATCCGCGCAAGACACACAAGGAGGCGCCTCTGCTCATTCTTGTGCCGCTCTGGATACTTGCGCTCGCCAACATTTATTTCGGCATAGCTGCTGACTTCCCGCTGGGCCTTGCCCGTGACGGGGCGGTGGCTGCCCTCGGACTGGAGGCGTTCCGATGAACCCGGAAACCCTCATTGCATCGATCCTCCTTCTGCCGCTGCTGATGGCGGCGGGCATTGCCGCTACGGGCAAGTTTCCGAATATCCGGGAAGGCGTGACGATCCTCGGCTCGATCGCGCTTTTTGTCCTTGTCGTGCAGCTTGTCGTGCTGGTGTCTTCGGGCGCACGGCCCGAACTCTTTGTTGGCCAGGCGGCGCCGGGTCTGGAAATTGCGTTCAAGGTGGAGCCGCTCGGCGCCTTGTTTGCGATTGTCGCCAGCGGCCTCTGGATCGTGAACTCGTTCTACTCCATCGGCTATATGCGCGGGAACCGCGAGCGTAACCAGACGCGTTTCTACATCTGCTTTGCCATCGCGATCTGCGGCGCCATGGGCGTGGCTATGGCGGGCAACCTGTTCACGCTGTTCATTTTCTACGAAGTGCTGACGCTCTCGACCTATCCGCTTGTGGCGCACAAGGGAGATGCAGCGGCTCAGCGCGGCGCGCGCATCTATCTTCTGACGCTGCTTGGCACGTCGATCGGCTTGTTCCTCACAGCCATCATGTGGACTTGGGTGATCGCCGGCCAGAGCCTGGACTTTGTCGATGGTGGCCTGCTTGCCAATGTCGAGATTTCGCCGGTGGTGGCGAGCGCGTTGCTGCTCCTGTTCGTCTTCGGGATCGGCAAGGCGGCGTTGATGCCATTCCATTTCTGGCTACCCAACGCGATGGTCGCGCCCACGCCTGTGTCTGCGCTCCTGCATGCCGTTGCTGTTGTGAAGGCGGGCGTTTTCACCGTGCTCAAAGTGTCGATGTACATCTTTGGCGCTGACCTGCTGAATGCCACACCCTCGCGCGAATTCCTGATGGATGTCGCCTGTATCACCATTATTCTGGCCTCGCTGATTGCGCTGACCAAGGATAATCTAAAGGCGCGTCTTGCCTATTCGACCATTGCGCAGCTTGCCTATGTCACGCTCGGCGCCATGCTGGCCGACAAGGCTGGCTTCATGGGGGGATCCCTGCAGATCGCCGCTCATGCCGCGGCCAAGATCACACTCTTCATGTGTGCAGGCGCCATCTATGTGGCGACAGGTCTGACCAACATCTCCGACATGCGCGGGCTTGGCCGCAAGATGCCGTGGGTCTTCGTCGCCTTCTTCATGGCGTCGCTCTCGATCATCGGGGTGCCGCCCTTTGCGGGCGACTGGCCGAAGTATGAGCTGATGCAGGGCGCAGTCGACCGCGGGGCGGACTGGGTGCCCCTCATTCTGATCGCGTCGTCTGTTCTGAACATCGCCTACCTACTGCCGATTCCGATTCTGGCGCTTATGCCACCGCCTCCGGAAGCGCCGCCAAAGGAATTCAAACGGCCGGGCGGGGCACCTGCACTCACCGTGGCCGCGCCGATGTTCACGGCCGTTCTCTGCCTGATCCTATTCTTGCTGATCGATCCGATAGGCGACTTCCTGTCGCCCGCGATCAATGCCGCCACAACCACAGTCCAGGAGGCCGCGCTGCCATGAGCAACGATACGAATCCTCCCGTCCGGGATAATTCCGGCCGCTTCGTGAAAACGGCGGCGGAAAAGGTCAACGCCATGAGCCGCACGTCAGAAGATGGCGTGCATCCGATGTCCCGCGTCCTCTTTGGCTGGACCGAGAAGAAGGGCATTGGCGGCATCATCTTCTGGGGGATGGCGGGCCTGTCTCTTGTCCTGGTCCTGCTTGATCTGGTCATTCCGCGTCACGAAAAGATCGGTATTGCAAATGCGGTTGGCTTCTATGGCCTCTGGGGATTCGCGGCGTTTTCTTTCGTCGTGCTGATGGGGTGGCCGCTCGGCCGCCTGCTGCGCCGTGACGAGAATTATTACGGCGATCTCAGCGGCCCCCCCGCCGATATCGATCCTGCCATTGCTGACCGCTTGAATGCGGGCGCCCCTAAAGCCTTTGAGGGAGAAGAATAATGCCGGCCTGGCTTGCTGCCCTCAATCCCGGCTGGCTGATGATCCTTGTGGGTCTCGTCGCGCTGTTTCTCCCATACCGCAAGGTTCGCCAGGCGCTGACAATCGGCACACCAATCGCCGCCATAGCAATGCTCGTGATGGCGCCGCATGAGGTTGATCTGCTGACCGCCGAAGCGCTGGACATCACGTTCAGCTTCTACCGCGTCGACAGCCTGAACTTCATCTTTGGCCTGGCCTTCCTGATCGCCTCACTCCTGAACGCGATCTATGCTCTGCATACGAATAACCCGCGCCAGGACGGTATGGCGCTCGCCTATGCCGGCGCAGCCGTTTCAGCTGCCTTTGCGGGCGACCTGATGACCCTGTTTGTCTTCTGGGAACTCACGGCCATCACCTCGGTGTTCCTGATCCTGCAGGCGGGCACCCGCGCAGCCTATTTTGCATCGATGCGCTATCTGGTGATCCAGATCCTTTCGGGCGTGATCCTGCTGGACGGCCTGGCCTATGTCTGGCGCTATAATGGCACCCTCTCTCTGGAGGCTTTCCAGAGCTTCAGCGATCCGGGCGCGATCTACATATTCATCGCGTTGGGCATCAAGGCGGCGTTCCCCTTCATGCACAACTGGCTGCAGGATTCCTATCCGAAGTCATCGGTGGTTGGCGCTGTGGTCCTGTCGGCTTTCACGACGAAGCTTGCGGTCTATGGATTTGCACGTCTCTTCCCAGGCTTTGATGCGCTAATCTGGATCGGCGCAGTCATGACGATCTTCCCGGTCTTCTTCGCGGTCATCGAGAATGATCTGCGCCGCGTTCTGGCTTACTCGCTGAACAACCAGGTTGGCTTCATGATCTGTGCAATCGGGGTCGGGGCCGCTGGCATCGGCAATCCGCTCGCAATCAATGGCGCCAGCGCGCATGCCTTTGTGCACATCATCTACAAGGCACTGCTGTTCATGAGCATGGGCGCGGTTCTTTATCGGACCGGAACGACCAAGGCGTCAGAGCTCGGCGGCCTTTACCGCTCGATGCCCTGGACGACACTGTTCTGCATTATTGGCGGTCTGTCGATTTCGGCCTTCCCGCTCTTTTCCGGCTTTGTCGCCAAGTCCATGACAATGAGCGCCGTTGCCTATGAGGGGGTATCGGATATCGGCATGGTTGTGGTCTGGCTGATGCTGCTCTTTGCCTCGGCAGGGGTGCTGGAGCATTCGGGCATCAAGATCCCGTACTTTGCCTTCTTCGGGCATGACAGCGGCAAACGCGTCAAGGAAGCGCCCTTCAACATGCTTCTGGCAATGGGTATGGCAGCCTTCCTCTGTATTGCGGTTGGCCTGCCGGCTGTGGTGCCGGGCTTTGGGTATCAGTGGCTCTACAGCCTGATGCCATACCCGATTGAGGCTGCGAGTTATCAGCCCTTCACGCTGGAACACGTCCTCACCCAGATGCAGCTGCTGATCCTGGCAACCTTCGCCTTCATCCTGCTCAGGCGTTTCGCGCTCTATCCGGCGGAGAAGCCAGGCACGATCCTCGATACCGACTGGTTCTACCGCAAGGCAGGCTACGGGCTCGTCCAATGGTCGGGCACGGTCTGGGGAAAGATGGGGCCTGCCATGACCGGGCTTTTCACGCGGTTGTCTGAGCGCGCCTACAAGCGCCTGGAATCGACGTTCAGCCCTCGGGGTGAGATAGCGCGTGGCGGTCTCTCAGGAGGGGCCACCATCTGGACCGCAGTTATTCTGGCGGCCGTGTTGCTGCTGTCTTTCTTGTCGAGCTGACAGGGTGCTGGCCGGTTTCCCACCGGTCAGCCCCTTCATCCGGGATCGTCAAAACCGGATCAATAAATCTTCAATGAAATGGAACAGGTGACCAGTCTCAGCATTTCTGTATTTGACGTTTGTCAGAGGTGACATACGCTTTGCAAGTAATGTAGGGGTGTTGGGTATGCCGGAAGAAGAGAGCGCATCGGTCAGATCGAGCGATTTCGTTGTATATGCTACAGAAATCGTGGCCGCCTATGTGCGGAACAACTCGGTGGAGACCACCGAACTGCCTGAGCTGATTCGGAATGTTCACCGTTCACTGGTGGATTTGGGCGTGCCCGCAGAAGAGCCGGAAAGGCAGAAACCCGCCGTTCCGATCAAGAAATCCATTCATCATGACTACCTGATCTGTCTGGAAGATGGTCTGAAGTTCAAATCTCTCAAACGCCATCTCAGATCGAAGTATGACCTTTCCCCTGATGAATACCGGGAGAAATGGGGACTGCCGGCAGACTATCCGATGGTTGCTCCAGGATATTCAGCCCAGAGGTCAAAACTTGCAAAGAAAATGGGGCTTGGCCGCCAGGAACGCTAAGAACACCCGAAGAAAAAACAGCTCGTTGCGAAATCGAAATGAAATATTTCGCTAATCAGTGTTAACCAATACCTTCGTTGACTCTTGATCCCGGAGTCTACTCGCGCGATAGGTGATTCTTCCGAATCACCGCGGGGGCGGCAAGTTATGCGTCAACAGAATGTTTTTGCGGGTGTCACTGAGGCCCATGAGGTGCTGATCCGGCACTGGCAGTCGCGCCGTGACGGCGAGGGGCGTGTCGCCCGTGACAATATCGATCCCGGTGCTTTGCGCAGCACCCTTGCCTGCATTTCGATTGTTGAAGTCGATGAGGCCGGTGAAAGCCGCTTCCGGATTGCAGGCTCTCGTTTGCGCGAAATCTTCGGCGTTGAAGTGCGCGGTATGCGTCTTGCCGAAATCGCGGGCGCGCATGGCGAGTGTTATGCGCTAGGTCTGTCAGCCGCGCTGGAGCGGGGCGAGCCTGTAGGCGGGGTCATTGAGATCGGCGGGCGTATCCATGCATGGCTGCGGCTTCCGCTGGCCGGAGATGATGGCCAGCTGAACCAGGTTCTCTGTCATGATGAACTGTTGCCCAGCCGGCGCATGCTTCGTCCGGCCCACAAAGAGAGCAGCCTTATCCAACATCCCAAGCCGCGATTTGCGGCCTGATCCCCAGCAAGTTCTGGGTGATCCCTTGTTGAGATAGGAAAGTTATCCTACACCTCTCTATCTCGGATATGGTTCTTCCATAGCCGAAGAGGAGTAGTGAATGGCGGAGTTCAATCCCCAGAGAGATGAAGACAGGGCCTATCTTGCGGGTGCGCTGGTTGCGTATGCGCTCGGCCTGAAAGCGGAAGTTGTCCTGTCCGCAGAGCGGGGAAACCCGGTCCATGCGCGTGCGCGACACATAGCGATGTATCTGACCCATACTGCCTGCGGGATGAGTCTGGCGCGTGTCGCCCGTGCCTTCGGGAGGGACCGATCGACTGTCTCGCATGGCTGCCGGATCATCGAGGACTATCGCGAGGATGCCGATTTCGACACCTGGATCGAGCAACTTTCGGCCGGCATTCAGTCAGTCGTTCTGCTTGGCTCTGCCGAGGTGATCGCATGAGTGGGGCGCATTTACGCCTGTTGACCGAGCCACAGGTCCGAAAGGTTCTGGCCGGGGGTGGCATGCTTGTCGAGGCTGGAGGGCAATGGCGCGCCCATCGCAATCACGATGCGCGGCGCAAAGCGGCAGGCCGGATCACGCCGCTGATTGTCAATCGGCTCAAGGCGGAGGGCATCGTCTTTGCTGACCCCGCCCGGCCCTCGCGGCTGATCTCCGATCCGTCTCCACCATCCGCAGGGGGTAACCGCATTCCGCCTCCGGCGCGGCTACTGGAAGCTGGCAGACCCCATCGGCCCGTCTCGTTATTCACCGAGCTTGCCGTCACTGCCGCAGTTCAGCCCGGTGAAATGACGCGCCTGAAAGCCTCCGCCCGCCGCTTCCTGGCGGACATCAGTCAGGCCGCCGCGCGCCAACCATCACCCCGGATGACGGGGCAGCCTTCCCGCGCAGATTTTCAGGCTGCCATGACCCGCCTGAGCGTTCTGGAAAAGGAGATCGGGCTTGGCACGGTCCGGCAGCTGGAATGCCTGCTGGTGGATGCGGCCGCGTCAGCGGCCTTTGCGCAACAGAGTGGGTGCGCGGTGGTTGAGGCGCCTGCGGTCGCGCTGGCGGCCTTGCGAACGCTGGCGCGCGCGTATGATCTGGCCATCAAGACGCCGCAGTGATGAGCCGCGGCTCAGCCAGCGAGCGCAGCGCTCGCATCCCGGCGGATGCGCGCCAGCATAGAGGCAAGCCCGTTTGACCGCTGGGCCGTGAGGGCGCCTTTGACGCCGATCTCCTCCAGCAGGCTTTCGGTATCGAAAGTCACCGCGTCTGACAGACTGGCTCCAGAATAGAGGCGCAGCAGCAGGGCAATCAGACCCGAGACGATCACGGCGTCAGACTCGGCCCGTAATTTCAGCCGTCCCTCCGAAATATCGGTCACCATCCACACCTGAGACGCGCAACCTCTTACACGGGTCGCCTCTGTGCGCTCGTGGGGTTCCAGAGGGGCGTTGTGCTTTCCAAGGTCGATAATATGGGCATAGCGCGCCTCCCAGTCTTCAAGCCAGGAGAACTCTTCACGAATGTCGGCGGCGGCGGCTTGGATGCTCATGGCCGTCATCTGGGCCCATCAGGACAAAAAATAAACCCCGGCGCAGTGATACGCCGGGGTGAAGAGAGAAATCTGAGCTTTGATCTATTTATAGACCGCACCGAGGCAGTCTGCGATTTCGGCCAGGGCGTGCTGGCTGATGCAATGGGGAACCTCGAATTCCTGGCCCACACCGGCAACGCAGCCTTGCAGTTGCAGGTTCTGCATCCGCATGCAGCTTTGAACGCTCGGCTCAAGCATCACGCGGCTGAGCCGGGCATCGTCAACAGCGTCCGCGCCAAGAATGCGCAGGGCCGCCACAGAGGCGATCTGATTGGCCACCGGCTCCTTGCCATACTTCACCTTCTTCTTGCCGCCGGTGAAATTGCCGGTGAGGAAAGTGGGCAGGCGAACGGCTGTGGCGACATCCGAGGCTGTCGCGACCGCATTAGTAACGCCCGCAGCGCCAGAATCGGAAAGCGGCGTGGCGCCACCTGGTGAGACCAGGGCGGCGAGAATGAGATTGTCTGCCGATTGGCCCTTGCCTTGCAGCACCTTCACCGTGTCAGCGCGCTGACCGCCATTGCGGATACGCGACTTGGCCCAGCCATAGCCTTGGAGAGAATAGCCCTGCTCCTTCACGATGGCGGCGCTTGAGTAGAGGCGCGCCAGGTCTTCGTCCGTTACCGCGATGGCAGAGCCGACAGCATCATCCCCGCCTTTGAGCGAACGGGCATAGCCACCGCCGCTGGCGAAGCTGTTGACCACGCGGTCCCGGCCATAAAAGGCTTCGATGTCACGTACGTTGGCGCGGAACTCCGGATCTTGTGAGGCGACCAGGGCAGAGTAGGAGATCCAGCCGCGTGTGAGCTGATCGGCATTGTAGGAGCCGAGCGTGGCCAGTGCGGCGTCGATATCATTTGTATTCTTGAAAGGCTTAACGCCCACCTGGTCCGCATCCGACTGGTAAGTCATGTAGACGGCGGCCCTTTCAGAGACAGGGTCGTTGCCTTGAGCTGTAGATACGCCAGATAGTCCTGCTACTGCCAGAACCGCTGCGAAAACCCGCAATGCAGCCATTTCTTCTCTCCCTCACGCGACACGCGATAGTGATGCCTTAACTTCCCTGATGGGGGAACCTTACCTTGTCTGTTTCCTGCATTACAAATACAGCAGGTGATCGTTCTGGCAGAAAATGCCTAATAAATCTCTCTGGGGTGTTAACGCTTGGACCCCCGTATGTCGCAGAAGCGATTACAGTTTGTCCACGTTGCCTGGCTCGCTATGTGCGGCGGCAGCGGCCTTGCGGGGCTAATCGCAGGTGCGCCGCTGTGGCCGGTGCTTGCGATTATGGTTACTGCCAGCGTGCCGGGTATCATGGGTATCGCGCTGCCGGCGGGTGATTCGCTATGGCGTGGACTTCTGGTCATCACTTGGACCGTGACAGCGCTTGCCGGTCTGATTCTTACGGGCGGGGGGGCGTCCCCATTAACCATACTCCTGTTGGCCGCGCCGCTTGCCGGGCTTCTCGCCGGGGCGCGCCGGATGTCTGCCGAAGCGGCCGTGTTTGCCGCGCTTGCCCTGTTCATGGCCGTCACTGCGAGTGGGCTGGGGTGGCTGCCTCAACCCGTCGCCTGGGCGGGCAGCCTGGCGGTGCCGTTTGCTTTTTCAGGGGTGGTTGTTTCCGCGCTGATGGTCTGGATGCTGGTGCATTCCGGCATGGCTGGGAAACTCATTCTGATCCCTCACCCGGAAACAGTTCCAGAATCAGGGCCTGTAAATCAACCGGGCCCGCTTCTCCCTGGCCAGGGAGTTGCGGTGCTTCAGGTGACCCCCGAAGGGCGGCTTCGCGCTATTGAAGGGGACACATTCGCCAATCCCGCCCTGCGCCCGGGCACAGCTCTGACAGCATTGTTCGAGCCGGGAACTGTTCCGGACGGTTTCGGTATAATGGAGGGCCATTCAGCCGGAGAGGCGAGGTTTGCGTCCGGTCAGCGCATTCTGTTTGCGTCCGAAACGGGTACGGACGGAACATCCATCGTATTGTTTGCTCCGCCGGAAGGAGGCCCTGATCCTGCCGAGGCGGTTCGCCTGGCCTATGATGAGGAATTGAAGAAGCGCACAGCCTTCTTCGCCTCGCTTGGCCATGATCTGCGCACGCCGTTGCATGCGATCCTGGGCTATGCCGAGATCATGCAGGCCGAGCTGATGGGCCCGATGCCAGCGGTCTATGCAGACTATCCAGCGATCATTCACGAGAGCGGCACAGACCTTCTGCTGCTTGTCGATGACATACTGGATCTTGCGCGGGCTGAGGCTGGCCAGCCAAGGCTTGATCCGGAACCGGTGGATCTTGCCGCATCGGCCGAGTCTGTCATTCGTCAGCTGACCGGCCATGCAGACCGTGCCGGCGTGACACTCAAGCTGCGCTCTCAGGGCGAGACCTGGGCTGAGGCAGATGCTCGCGCCGTACGTCAGATCTGGCAGAACCTTGTCTCCAACGCGATCAAGTATTCGGGCAGCGGCAAGACCGTGACGCTTGAAACCCGGATAGAAGGGGGCGCTGCCATCCTAAGCGTTCAGGACCGTGGCGCGGGCATTCCCACGGCAGATCTGGCCCGCCTCACCCAGCCTTTTGCCCAGGCAACCGGTGCCAAGCCCGGCACTGGCCTTGGCCTTTCCGTGGTGCGCCGCTTCGCGGAGTTGCATGGGGGAGAACTTCGCCTGAGTTCGAAACCCGGACGCGGCACAAAAGCGGAAGTGATCCTGCCCCGCGCCAGCGAAGCCGATCTCATGCCCCTGGATGAAGCTGCAGAGTAATTCCCGCTTAGGGCTGTCTGCGCGGGCCTCTTATGGTTAATCTGTCTGTAGTGAAGCGTGTTTGCATGGGGTTTGCATGCTCCGCATTCAGCATGGGTAGGGACCAGGCGGCGGGGCGTGCGCCTGGGGGAAATAGGGATGCCATTGAAAGTATTGTATATATCCACACGCTGGCCGTGGCCGGTGGAAATGGGCCGGCAGCGCATGATCGCGCAGACCCTCGAATTTGCCGCCGGGCTCGGCGAGGTTAATCTTCTGGCGTTCGGGGATGCGCCTCAGAAACCTGCGCCTGACCATATCCATTCCTCGGCCATGCTCAGCATGTCGGGACTGCCCAGTATTGTGCGAAGCCTGATTTTCCGTCCGCTGGTGCCTTTGCAAAGTCATCTGTTCCTGAACGGAAAAGCGATCCGTGAAGTGATGAGCGTAGTGGAGCGTATTCGCCCGGATGTCGTCATATTCGACATGGCGCGCCTATCCCCCCTCGCGGACGCCATTCACCGCCGGCATCCCGGCATCCGTCTTGTGCTGGACATGGATGACCGCCTCTCGAAGCGTTATCAGCGCATGCTCTCCAACGGATCGGCTGGCGAGTTGGGCGGCACGTTCGAGGCAAGGTTGCCGCGCCTGGTGCGTTTTCTGGTGCCGAAGCTCAAAACACTGCTTCTCAGTCTGGAGCGGCGTCTGATGGTCCGCTGCGAAAAGCGCGTAGCCGAGAAGTTTGATGCGATCCTGATGGTATCGGCCCTGGAAGCCGAAGAGATGCGCGCTGATTGCGCCGGTAAGGCCGATGTGATTGCCTTTCCGCCCCTGATCAACGAACTGCCGGTACCGCATCAGGATTTCAGCACGAGTGTCCGTTTTGTCTTTATCGGCAATGCTGCTTACGCGCCAAATGCCGAAGCGTTGGAACTGCTCGACCGGGCGGCGGTGAAGGTGAACCAAGCTGCGGGCAGAAAGATGGCAGCATTCCGCTTCCTGGCGGCAGGCAAACCGCTGGCGGATGCAGCCTATCAGGTGGTTGAAGCCGTTGGCTTTGTGCCGGATCTGTCAGCGTTCCTGTCCGGTGATGCCGTGCTGGTGGCGCCCATTCTTCAGGGTACGGGCATCAAGACCAAGATCATTGATGCGCTGGAGCACAGCGTTCCCGTTATCACCACGCCGGTCGGGGCCGAGGGCCTCGGATTGACAGAGGGCGAGCATTACATCTGCGTGCAGGGAGAGGTCGATCTTGCAGGCGCCTGTCTTGACCTCATCCAGTCATCAGAGGCCCGAAATCGCCTCGCCGCGATGGCAGCGGCTGCCCGCGAGAAGGGCCTCACGACCCAGAACCACACGCTCCTGCACGCGCGCCTGGCGTCGGCATTTGGTCTTTAGCCGGACTGGTTCAGCGGCGGGGAAGCCGCTTTTGGCGACGATTGTGGGGGCCTAAAAAACAGTGGCCTGACCCGGCAAAGCGTGTAACCCTCCGTATATTACTGTCAGCCAAGGGGTATCTCAAAATGAGAATGGCAATTCTGGCAGGCGCCCTCGCGCTTGCCGTTACAGCATGCGGTGGAACCGGCGGAGCCAAGGCTTCGATGGTGAAATCCTGCATCGACGCCGGTGAAGACAAAGCAATGTGTACTTGCCTTGCCGATGGTCTGGAGAAGAATCTGGACGCCAAAACCTTCAGCACTGTCGCCAAGGCAATGGCACAGGGAGATGACAAGGGCGGGGAGATCATTGAAAAGCTGCCAGCAGATCAGCAAGGCAAGATCATGGGCGCCATGATGAGCACCGGCATGCAGTGCGCCTTTGGCGGCTGATGCGTGACGGGCAGGTGTAACACGAGGCATCACGGCCGATGATGGACCGCCTGCCAGCCAGACTATGGACGGACGCGCTGATCCGCCGGGCAAGCCTTGCCGGCGCCAGCGCGTTCGTTCTCCAGCACGGCGATGATGAGCGCGGAGATGTGCTGGTGAAGGTCGCCCGCCTGGATGGCACGGCCGCCGCTTATACCCCCTCCATGAGCCTTGATGGCGAACGTATCTTCCTCAACCTTGCCGCTCAGGGCATTGGCCCCGAAGAGGCGGCGGTGGACGAATATATCCGCCGCGCAAAGGCCCGTGACCGCGACCTCTGGATCATCGAGATCGAGGACCGTGAAGGCCGCCATTTCCTGACCGAGCCTGTCGAGGGCGCGGCGCCCTGAGCGCCGCCCCTTTTCCGCCCCAAGCCTGATGCGACTGTAATCTGGTCATATGGCAATGCGCGAGGCATCCTCCCGGCACTGACAGGAGGAGATTCCATGAAACTGATCATTGCCTGCGCGATGGCCGCGCTGACGCTTACGCCCGCCGCCTTTGCCTGCGAGTCCTATGTGGCCGATGTGAACAAGGCCGGGCTTGCCGTGAAAAGCGCCAATAATGAGCGGATGGCCGTCCAGATCCGGTTTGAGGAAGCCGAAGCCGAGCGCGGTCTCGTTCGCCGCGAGATCGACACCAAGGGCAACACGCCCGAGCGCCAGAAGGAGATCGACTTCTTCCGAGCTGAAATCCGCGCGGCCGAGCTGCAATGGACCGAGCGCCAGCCCGAATGGGACGCCGCCGAAGCCGAACTGATGACCGCGATTGCCGCACATGAAGGCGCGTGTGGTGCAAATGCGCGCACCGGCGTGCTGATTGAGGCCCTCGGCCTGAAACTCAACCGCTGAAGCCTGCCTTATAAACCGCCTGTTTACCCTATCCCGGCAGGTTGCGGCCTGCTGGGATCAACGGGGGTTTGGGCGGCCATGCTGTTCCTTCTCAATGACATTGTGACCGAGATCGAGGCGCCGGAAATGCGGCTCCTGATCCGGGAAGCCGTATTCGGCGGCGATGTTCAGGCCTTGCGCCCTCGCGAGGCAATGGAGCTGGCGCGCGGGCGCCTGCAGGCACTGCATGATCGCGGGCAGGTTCCCGACCAGACGATGGTTGACGATCTGGCCGCCCTCATCATCGCCAAGACCGGCGCCAATGCCGCGCTGTTCCCCGTCCATGACGGCCGCGTGGCCGAGGCCCGCCTGACCATCTTGCCGGAAGCCATTCTCGCCGCCGTGCGCACCCGCTTCGCCGAAGGCCGCGGCACCGATACCGGCGCCTTCTGGACCCGGGCGGCTTAGAGTCGATCCAAAAGCCGAACGGCAGGAAGTCGCCGGAAGGCGGTCGGCCGTCACCACGTTCGCCAAGCGTCAATTTCGTCCACTAGCGATTTTTGACGAGCGACATGAGCAATCTCTTCCAACACACCGTAGATGTCTTCTCTTTCCTCGGTTTCAATCACGCCACCGGCCAGTTCATCAGCATTGTTGAACCATTCAACGCAGCCCTTCAACACTTTGCGCACGTCAGATTTTCGCGGCCTTTGGCCGAGTTCGCGGAGCACGATGCAAGTGTCGTGAATGACCACGCGAGCCTTTTGCGTAAATTCGGCGTCTGGAAAGGGCGGGGATGAAACCCATCGCTCAAATGGGGTTTCAGCCAATAACTGCTCCCAGGTGAGCCCCTTTAATCGAGTTTTATAGCGTTCCTCTTGCGCCGCTCTCTTCGCGGCCGCCTTAGCTTCCACTTGTTTCTGTTCTGCGATTAAGGCTTCGCGATCATTGGCCCAGCGCCACTCTCCTTCAACTGCGTGATTTACGGCTCGCATGGTCGAGAAGGACGATCCCGGCAATAGGTCTAGAGTATTGACTGCAAACTGCACCTCTTCCTCTTCTAATCTCGTTGCGCCCAAGGGGATCATTTCAAGAAGATCAGAGAGCGTCCACCACTCGACATTGACCCCCCAGACGGCGGGGCGGCCCTGATGAGCAAAGCGCGTCAGCCGCAAAACTCTACAGCAACTCACATCGGCCAACGACGGTGGGGATCGCCACGTGGTATCTAACGCCGCTACGACGACGAACCTTTTGTCGGAGCCCAGGACTTTTAATGCACCGTAGCGATGTACGACTGGCGGTGCGAACTCAGACAATGGCGACGTCCGAAACGAGTAGATCGTTCCGTCAATCGGAACTGGTGCCGACATGCAATTCCCCGTGACCCAACTCTAGAGAAAGTAAACCTAAGGCCCTTCAAGCCGCAATCGGCTTCTATTAAAAATGACCGTTTTGGGCCAAATCGCGACATAACGCTTAAGGGCGAAACCCTGATTTCCCCCGCCGGGGCAGCGAGCCCCTTCATTCCATTCGCCAAATCGGCTAGGGCCTCCGGCGAAGAGAGAACCTGACCCATGTCGCACGTAACCGAAGCCGCCCGGCGGCGCACCTTTGCCATTATCTCCCACCCTGACGCGGGCAAGACGACGCTGACGGAGAACCTGCTCCTGGCAGGCGGCGCCATCCGGGCGGCCGGTGAAGTGGCCGCGCGCGGCGAAACCCGGCGCACACGGTCTGACTGGATGAAGATCGAACGCGACCGCGGCATTTCGGTTTCGGCTTCGGTGATGACGTTCGAGTTCGACGGCTACATGTTCAACCTGCTCGACACGCCGGGCCACGAAGACTTCTCCGAAGACACCTACCGCACGCTGACCGCCGCCGACTGCGCCGTCATGGTGCTCGACGCCGCCAAGGGCATCGAGCCCCAGACGCTCAAACTGTTTGAAGTCTGCCGTATGCGGGACATCCCCATCGTCACCTTCATCAACAAGATGGACCGCGAAGCGCTTGAGCCCATCGCGCTGCTGGATGAAGTGCAGGACAAGCTGCAGCTTGATACCGCGCCGCTCTACTGGCCCGCCGCCAGCGGCCAGCGCTTTGCCGGCATGCTCGACCTTGCCCGCAACCAGTTCCTACAATTCGAGCGCCGCCCCGGCGAGCCCGCCCGTATCGGTCCGTCCACGGAGATCTCCGGCGAGTCTGATAGCCTGAAAGCCAACCTCGACCCCTATGTTTTCGCCGAGATGACAGAAGGCATCGAGATGGCCCGCAGCCTGCTGCCGGAGTTTGACCCCGAAGCGTTTCGCGCCGGCAATATGACGCCCGTCGTGTTCGGCTCGGCGCTCCGCTATTTCGGCGTGGCCGAACTGCTCCGCACGCTGCATGCCTACGCCCCCGGCCCCCGGGCTCAGAAGGCAGCCAAGAAGGGCGCTGAAGTCATGATCTCGCCTGACGACCCGTCCGTCAGCGGATTTGTCTTCAAGATCCAGGCGAATATGGACCCCAACCACCGGGACCGCGTGGCCTTCCTGCGCCTCTGCTCGGGGGAGTTCCGGCGCGGCATGCGCCTGAAGACGACCAGCGGCAAACAGCTCAACATCCACAACCCGCTGATGTTCATGGCGCAGGACCGCGAAATCGCCGAGACTGCCTATGCGGGCGACGTGATCGGCGTGCCCAACCACGGCCAGCTGCGCGTCGGCGACTCGCTCTCGGAGAATGGCGACATCCAGTTCGGCGGCATCCCGAACTTTGCGCCAGAGCTTCTCCGCCGCGCCCGCGTCAAGGACCCGATGAAAGCCAAACACCTGCGCAAGGCCCTCGAAAGCCTCGCCGAAGAGGGCGTCACCCAGCTCTTCCTGCCATCGATTGGCTCGGACATGATCGTCGGCGCGGTCGGCCAGCTGCAGTTTGAAGTGATGATCGAGCGGATGACGGCCGAGTATAATCTCGAAGTCATGTTCGAGCAGGCGCCCTACAATGTCGCGCGCTGGATGGCGTGTGATGATCCCAAGAAGCTTGAAGAGTTCCTTGACCGGAACAAATCAGCCTCGGGCACAGACCTGGACGGCGCGCCGGTCTATCTTGCGAAAAATGCGTGGGATGTCGGCTATGCCCAGGAGAAAAACCCGGACATCCGCTTCACGGCGACGAAGGAGCGGGCGCTGACGTAAGGCCCGTCTCGCCGCCTGCAAGACCGCCCTGCAACTGGCCGGGGTCCGTCATCGGGCGATAGGCGGGGGCAGGCGTTTCGCCCAGCATGGATTTTTTCAGCTTCGTCGCGACGCCCGATGTGGCGAGGCGGTTTTCTTCCTTGCGCCCCTGGCCGCGTTTCAGTTCGCAGCGGGCAGGCGAGGCGCCATACGTGTCAACAAATGACCAGGCCTGGCAGCTGAGATCGCCGTCACACGCCGCTTCGCAGGCGAGGGACGAGGCGCTGCCGACAACGGCATAGGTCGCGCCAAAGCGATAGACATCGCGCTCATGGCCCGGTGGCAGGGCGGCAGGCTCATACAGGGCTTCGGTGCCCGTCGCTTCCAGCGGAGCAACCGGAGGCACCGACAGGGTTTTCCCGTCCATGCCATCGGCATGGGCGCTGGCGGCAAGGCCAAGGCAGGCGGCGGCGATCAGCATGGCAAAGCGCATCGGTTCGGACTCCCGGCATATATCCGAAGGGCAAGGTAGCCCGGCCGCGTTAACGAAGCGTTTGCCTTGGATTACGCTGGCTCAGCCGCCAAGGCCTGCCCGCTTCTCCTCGATTTCCAGCCATTCCATCTCGGCCCCCTCAAGCTCCTCGCGGGCCGCGCCGATGCGGGCAGACTTCTTGTTGAAAGCGGCCGGATCGCGCGCATACAGCGCCGCATCCGCCAGCTCGGCTTCCAGCTTCGCGATTTCCGCCTGCAGCTTTGGGATCAGCCCGTCGATTTCCTTCTGCCGGTGCTCATCCTTGAAGGAGAGCTTAACCTGCGCCTTGGGCTTTGGCGCGGCCGAGGCGGGAGCCGCTCCCTTGGCCGGCGCCGCTTTCGGCGCGTCTTTCCGGCGCACGTCTTTCAGCTGCTCCTGCGCGTCACTCCAGCCGCCAGCGGTCTGTATCCATTCGCCCCCGCCGATGGGCGATAGGCAGCTCGTTACCGTCGCGTCCAGAAAGGCGCGGTCATGGCTGACGAGGATCAGCGTGCCTTCATAGTTCAGCAGCATGTCTTCCAGAAGGTCGAGCGTCTGCATGTCGAGATCATTGGTCGGTTCGTCCATCACCAGCAGGTTTGATGTGCGCGCGAGGCCAATGGCCAGCGCCAGCCGGTTGCGCTCGCCGCCCGACAGCGCGCCGACCGGCTGGCGCAGCTGCTCAGGCTTGAACAGGAAGTCCTTGGCATAGGCGGCGACATGGCGCTGATGCCCCTGCACGGTGATCGAATCCCCGCCTTCCGGGGCGAGGGCTTCCCAGATCGTGTCTTTCGGGCTCAGCGTTTCGCGCGTCTGGTCCTGATAGGTCACCTGCAGCGTCTTGGAATGGGTGACCGACCCGGCGTCGGGCTCGATCTCGCCCAGCAGAAGACGCACCAGCGTCGTCTTGCCCGCGCCATTAGGGCCGATGATGCCGATCCGGTCCCCGCGCAGGATACGCAGCGAAAGATCTGTCGCGATGACGAGGTCATTACCCTCCGGGGTCTGATAGGTTTTCGAAAGCCCCTTGGCCTCGATCACCTTCTTGCTCAGCGAGTCGCCCGCGTCCGCCGTGATCGTCGCCAGGGATTTGCGGTCATTCAGCGCGCTGCGCACCTGCGCATGCTCCACCTTCAACTGGCGCAGCCGGGCAAGGCGCCCCTGATTGCGCTTGCGCCGCGCGGTCACGCCCCGGGCCAGCCAGTGCTGCTCGTCCTTGAGGTGGGTGGTCATGCGTTTGAGCTGACGTTCATCCTCTTCCTCGATCTGCTCGGCCCACTGATCAAACTTCACATAGCCTTCCGGGCTTTTCAGCACCTTGCCCTGGCGCAGCCACAGCGTGTTGGTCGAGACATTCTCCAGGAACCGCCGGTCATGGCTCACCACCAGAACGACGCCGTTGAAGGCCTTCAGGCGGCCCTCCAGAAACTCGATCATCGGCACGTCGAGATGGTTGGTGGGCTCGTCGAGCAGGAGGATCGTCGGCTCCTGCGCAAACGCCTTGGCCAGCGCCGCGCGGCGCATCTGCCCACCCGACAGCGTCCTGGGGTCGGCGGCCGGATCAATGCCGAACTCCATCAGCTCGGCCTCGGCCATATAGGTCGCTTCCAGCCCGTCGGTGGCGTAGTCGAGCACGGTGGCATAGCCGGTAAGGTCAGGTTCCTGCACCACATTGGCAAAGGTCACGCCGGGCTGGCGCCAGACCGCGCCGGAATCGGCCTCGGCCTGCTGCGAGATGATCTTCATCAGCGTCGACTTGCCAGCCCCATTGCGCCCCACCAACGCCGCGCGCTCGCCCTTGGAAAGCGCCAGCGTCACCCCCTCAAACAGGGGCGTCTGGCCAAATGAAAGCCGTACATCGGTGAGCGTAATCAGAGGGGGCTGTGCCATAGCGGGGAGATAGCCGCTGCGAGCCGCGGGCGCTAGGGGATGACTGGACAAGCTGCGGGAGGATATGCACTGTTCGTTCCATGGCAGAACTGGCGATCCCCGACGGCTACACCCCCCATTTCCGCAAGTCACGGTTCACTGATCCTTGGGAGCCCCTGTATTCAAAGACCGAGGCGCGGCAGGTGTCCATCGGCCTTGTCCTGTCAGAAGCGCACTGCAATTCGCGCGGTCTCGTGCATGGCGGGCTGATTGCCTCGCTCGCCGACAATGCAATGGGCCTCTCCTGCGTCGCTGCGCTCAAGGAAGAGGCGCGCACGTCCCCTGCGGGCCTTGTCACGATCACACTGAACACAGATTATCTCGGCAGCGCAAAGATCGGCCAATGGCTCGCAACCGACACGCATTTCGTCAAGACGGGTGGTTCGATCTGTTTTGCTGATTGCCTTGTCCGGGCAGACGGCATTCCAGTCGCCCGCGCCAGCGCGACCTTCAAAGTGCTTTCAGCTGCCTGACGGGCTTATATAAGCCCCGCCCGTTCCGCCTCCGTCAGCAGCCGCCACTCTCCCGCCGCCAGCCCGCCCAGCTCCAGAGGGCCGAAGCGGGACCGGTGGAGGGCTTCGACATGGTTGCCGGCGGCGGCGAACATGCGGCGCACCTGGTGATACCGCCCTTCGCTCAGCGTCAGCCGCGCGGTCTTCTCGCCCGTCACTTCAAGCTTAGCGGGCAGGCAGGGCTTGTCCTCGCCGCGCAGGGTCAGCGAGCATGAAGCAAAGAACTCGCGCTCAAACCCTTCCAGCGGCCGGGCGAGCGTGGCTTCATAGGTTTTGGGAATGTCAGACTTTGGCGAGATCAGCCGGTGGAGCAGGGCGCCATCATCCGTAAACAGAAGAAGCCCGGTTGTGTCGGCATCCAGGCGCCCGACAGAGGAAATCTTCGGATCGCGCTTGAGAAAGCGCGGGGGTAGAAGATCATAGACCAGCTTCCCCTGATCCTGATGCGAGCAGGTATAGCCCGCCGGCTTGTGCATGAGGATCACCATGCCGGGCGCGGGGTCGAGTGGCTCGCCGTCAAACTGCACATCCTCGCCCCAGCCGGTCACCCGGCCGCGCCGGATGGCGACTTCCATTTCCTTGCGCGATCCATAGCCGAGGCTTGCCAGCTGCTTTGCGAGTTTGCGGGTCTCCGTCATCGCCGGCTCATTTCGGGCGCTTGGGTTTCTCGGCCTTGATGATCTTGTAGCCGTCCTCGTCTTCCAGCATCTCATGCCCGCGGAAACAGGCAGTGAGTTCGCTCTCATAGGGAAGATGCCGGTTGGCCACCAGCCACAGCGTGCCCGAGGGTTTCAGCGTCGCTGCCGCCGCGCGGATGAAGGCGCGGCCAAGCTCTGAATTGTCCGCGCGCCCGGTATGGAAGGGCGGGTTCATCAGGGCAAAATCATAGGTCGCCCGCGGCATGTCCTTCAACGCGTCGCCCCATTTGATCGTGCAGCGCGCGGCCAGAGGCGCCATCGTCTGTTCCTGGCAGAAGAGGGCGCGATAGTCCGCCTCGATCAGATCCATCCGCTCTACCTTGTCGCAATTGTTGAGTACCTCGCGGCTGAGAAAGCCATTACCCGCGCCGATATCGATGCCAATGCCCTTGGTATATTCGGGCACGCTGTCAGCCAGCAGCTCGCTGCCCGGATCAATCCGGTCCCAGCTGAAGAGGCCTGGCCGGCTCCAGAGACCGGGCTCGATCTCGCGCGGCGCGTCTTCCTCGATCCATGCCTGCGCCAGGTCTTCGTTGACCAGGCCGGCATGCTTGACCGTCCAGAACGCCCGGCATTTGTGCTTCGACAAGCTTCCGGCATCGCCCGCGATCTCTGCCAGGGTCTTCTCGGCAGTCTTGCCGCCGAGCGTATTGGGCAGGCTCGCCAGCACATAGCCCCCTTCCGGCGCCGCCAGCAGGGCCCTGGCATAAAGCGCGCGGGCAAAGTCGCGCTGGCGCGGGGGCACCACGATCGTCAGCCGCGCCTCCGGGATCTCCACCGAGTCCGGTGCCAGAACGTTATAGCCCGCTGCTTTCAGCGCATCATAGGCCGGTTTCATGCTCGTCCGGCAGACGACGCGCTCCTTGGGAAGCTGCGAGAGCCAGCTGCCCGGCTCGGCGTTCAGCAAGAGGATCGGGCCCTCCTCGGGCACAGGAACGGCCCCGGTATCCAAGGCCATCAGCAGCGTATCAAAAACAATCGTATCCATCATCCGCGCACCGTTAGCCGCCTGCGCGCGCGGAGGAAAGCCACCTCGCGCGGAAGGTGAGGCGGGGCGCCGGGCCGCGCCCCAAGAAAAAACCCCGCCAGCGGTTGCCAGCGGGGTCTTGTCTTATCGTCCCTTGCGGGAAGATCAGGCTTCAATACGCTCGATGATGATCGCAGGGGCCATGCCGCCAGCGGCGCACATGGTCACGAGGCCATAACGGCCACCCGAACGCTCAAGCTCGTCTAGCGCGGTGCCGATCAGGATCGAACCAGTGGCGCCGATCGGGTGGCCCAGCGCCATTGCGCCGCCATTGATATTCACTTTCTCACGGTCGAGGTCGAGATCACGGATGAATTTCTCGGCAACCACCGAGAACGCTTCGTTGATTTCGTAGACGTCGATATCGGTGGTTTTCAGGCCAGCTTTCTCGAGCACTTTCTTGGCAGCCGCGACCGGCGCGTTGAGCATCAACGTTGGGCAGTCGCCCATGTTCGCTGTGGCGACGATGCGGGCGCGCGGCTTCAGGCCGTGCTTCTTCATGTAGGCTTCCGAGGTCACCAGGATCGCTGCTGCGCCATCAACCACGCCCGACGAGTTACCGGCGTGGTGAACATGGTTCACTTTGCCTTCGAGCTGGGGATATTTGCGCGTCACCATGTTGCCATAGGTATTGCCCTGATCGTCGACCGGGATGTCCATGTACATGCCGAACACGGTTTTCAGGCCGGCGAGGCTTTCCATCGTCGTCTGCGGACGGGGGAACTCTTCATGGTCAAGCGCAAGTGTTCCGTCCACGTTGTAAACCGGAACGACCGACTTATTGAAACGGCCTTCGGCGATGGCGCGGGCAGCGCGCTGCTGGCTGACAACGGCCAGACGGTCAACGGCTTCGCGGTCGATGCCTTCCAGCGTGGCAATCGCATCGGCGCAGACGCCCTGCTGCGATTGCGGGTGCTTTTCGCGCAGGCGGGTGTTGCCGGCGTCCATCGTCGGCGGATTTTTCGGGTCAGCGGTCGAGGCAGTGTAGCTCATCATCTCGCAGCCGCCGGCAATCACACAGTCTTCCATGCCGGACATGATCTGCGCCGCAGCAAGCGAAACCGTCGTGATGCCCGAGCCGCAGAAACGGTCGAGCGTCACGCCCGAAGCCTTGATGTCGAAGCCGGCATCAAGCGCGGCCATGCGGCCCATGTCGGCGCCTTGCGCGCCGCGCTGGCTGGACGTGCCCCAGATGATGTCGTCGACGGTGGCGGTGTCGAGCTTGTTGCGCTCGGCAATGGCGCTGAGAACGGTTGCGGCCAGATGCTGCGGGTGCATGTGGGCGAGGGCGCCCTTGCCGACTTTGCCGATGCCGCGTGGGGTGCGGACAGCGTCGATGATATAGGCTTCAGCCATGATGGTACTCCCTGTCTTTATGGATAGGCGCGCTCAAATGGCGTCTGCAGGCAGGCTTACGCGCGCGTAAGCGCCTCGAAAAGCCGTGACGCCGGGGCAGGGATGGATGAACTATTTTAGATTGATTGTTGAGGCTTATTCTATTTAGTCGGCTATGCATTCATCAGTATGAGAGACTTGGGATGAAAATAGCTATTGCGATTGCCGCAATTCTGGCCGCCGTTACTTCGATTGCCGAAGCTCAAACAATTGCAATCAAATCTGCATCAGAGTCGGCCTCAAACGTCGATGTTGTTATTACAACGGATATCGCGACACCTTTTGAAGTCATGGTAAGTGTGAACCTTGCTGGCCAAAAGGATGACGATGTTTGGATAGGCCGATCCACTCGTGCCAACATCCGTTCTCTCGAGCAAACGATCAGTATCCCGAAACTCGATCAGAGTAAGAGTTTGCCCTCTGGAAACTATATCGTGGAGGTAAACTTTTATCCCCGTTGGGGAGCAGAAAAATCGCCAGCATCAACCAAAGCAATCAAGAAGAATGTCAGTGCCACTTTACCAATAAAAATATCTGGAAGCGGAAAATCATCGTCTGCGGTTGCGAAACAAAATGAAAATCAACGTTGGGTGATGGAGAACACTGCAATTGGCGACAGCTTTGTTTTGGCGAGCTTCCAAAGAAAACTGGGCCGAAGTGAAAGTACTGTTGTAAGCAATAGAAACGGAATTATCGTCGCCCACTATTTTCCAGAAAGCGACATAACTCTCTTTGAGAACACACTCAAACATACATTAGTTACGTGGCGCTTAGGGAAGCAGAACACGTTGTAAAGGCGCGAGACCCAGATCAATAGCTCGGTGTTCCTACGGCAACTCAGACCGGGCGTTTCTCGTCGCCTTCGCCGCCCCAGAAGCGCTTGATCCGCCCGAGGAAGCCTTCGCTTTCGGGATGGCAATCGGCGCCTGAACAGTCACAGAACTGGCGAAGCAATTCTTTCTGCCGGGCCGTCAGGTTCTGCGGGGTTTCCACGAACATCTCGACATAGAGATCGCCCGTCTGGCCATTGGCGCGCACGCTCGGCATGCCCTTGCTGCGCAGGCGCAGCTTGCGGCCGGTCTGTGCGCCTTCGGGGATGGCCACGCGGGCGCGGCCGCCATCGATCGTTGGGATCTCGATCTCGCCGCCCAGCGCAGCGGTCGCCATCGGCACCGGCGCGCGGCAATAGAGGTTGGGCCCGTCGCGCTCGAAGATGTCATGCTCGACCACTTCGACGAAGATATAAAGGTCGCCCTTCGGCCCGCCCGCGCTGCCCGCTTCGCCTTCGCCCGAGAGGCGGATACGCATGCCGCTCTCGACGCCGGCAGGGATCTTCACCTGTAGCTTGCGGTCTTCCTTGACCTGGCCATGCCCGCCACAGGTCTTGCACGGCTTGCGGATGATCTGGCCGCGGCCCTGACAGATATGGCAGGTGCGCTCCATGGTGAAAAAGCCCTGCTGGGCGCGAACCCGGCCATGGCCACCACAGGTCTCGCAGGTTTCAGGCTTGGTGCCGGGCGCAGCGCCTGTGCCATCGCAGGGACGGCAGGTCACCGCCTGGGGCACATGGATGGTCTCGTCCTTGCCGTAGAAGGCTTCTTCCAGCGTGATTTCGAGGTCATAGCGCAGGTCTGCCCCGCGCTGCGGTCCGCTGCGGCGGCGGCTGGAGGCAAAGCCTCCGCCAAACACCTGGCTGAACAGATCCTGGAAGATGTCATCAGGGTTTCCGCCCTGGCCGAACGGGCTGCCGCCCATGCCGCCATTCTCGAACGCGCCGTGGCCATAGCGGTCATAGGCCGCGCGTTTCTGGGCATCGGAGAGCACGGCATAGGCTTCGCCGACTTCCTTGAACTTCTCTTCGGCGCCCGCATCCCCGGCATTCTGGTCCGGGTGATATTTCATCGCCAGTTTGCGATATGCCGATTTCAGCGCCTTTTCGTCGACGCCGCGTTCGACGCCCAGCACTTCATAATAGTCGCGCTTACTCATGATATCGTTGCTGCCTGAACTCTGTGTCGCCCTGTGCGGGTCATTTGGGGCGCCCTCCGGCGCCCCGCAAGGGCCGGAATCAGGCGCAGGTCAGGCCAATTAGCTACCACCGGGGGGAAATTGGGTAATACCTTTTTCCACGACAGAGGCGCCAGAGCCGCCAATCTGCTTCACGGCGAGGCCGCGCTGTGCGGTGCCATCAAGGCGATACCGGAAGAGACCATTGACCCCCATGAAGCCATTGGGATCGGTCACGCCGGAATGCTGGATCGCCCCGGCAGTGGAGAGGTTCACAGCCATTGCGGCCGCGTCATAGGCCGCTGCGGCCAGATCGGTCGGCGCGCGGCCATAGATCCGGCGATAGGTTTCCCGGAAGGTCGCCATATTGTCCGGATCGGGGGTGGCAAAAATGCCGCCTTCCAGGGTCGGCTCACGCCAGATGGAGTTATCATCCCAAAAGCTGGTACCCATCAGGCGCACACGTTTCAGATCCACGCCATTATAGGGAAGCAGCGGCGCCACCGCGAGCAGCTTGACCCCGCGTTCGGGGATCATGACCCCCACCCGCTGGTTGGACCCGGCATATTCTGCCTTCACCACACTGGCGATCTGGCGGGCCTGATCGCCTGCGCCCGCATCTGCCGGGTAGAATGCGCTCGACGCCATGCGCCAGCCATTCTTGGCGGCTTCAGCGCGCATGGCTGCTTCCACCTGGCGGCCATAGGGGCTGTCGGGGCCAAGAAACACGAAGGTGCGGGTGCCACGGCTGGCCGCATAGCCCATCACGCGGATCACTTCCTCTTCCGGCATGATCGAGGCGAGATACGCGCCGCCACCTGCCGCAGTCGGGTCGTTCGAGAAGGCCACCACGGGGATCGACTTGCGGTTCGCCGCCGCCTTCACGCCGCCCACATTGGCCGCAAACAGGGGCCCCAGAATGATGTCAGCGCCTTCCTTGAGGGCTTCATCGGCGCGGGCCTGGGCCGTCGAGGCGCGCCCGGCGGTATCCATAGGCATGATCAGGAAGTCGGTCCCGGCCAGTTCGAACAGCGCCAGCTCAATGCCTGCCAGCATGCTTTCGGCCTCGGCGCGCACATTTGTGCTTGGATGGGTGAAAGGCAGCAGCACGGCGGCGCGCTTCACATCCTTGCCGCGCATGAATTCCGGCGTCAGGCCACCATCTTCGCGGAAGAACGGCTCCAGCTGCGTTTCCTCAAATGTCTCGCCGGGACGGGCCTGGAGAGGCTCGCCGGTCACCGGATCGACGCGGGGCTGGCCCGTTCCGATCGACACCGGGGGACGCGCCGGCGCCGAGGCGCAGGCAGTTGCCAGAAGCAGCGAGGCCAGCACAAGGCTTGGCGCCCGGAGTTTCCTGAGTAAGGGTGGCAACAATGTCATCTTCCGATCCTTCTGACGCCAATTCGATTCCAGCCCAGCGCGACTCTATGAGCGCGGCCGGTGCCGGGCAACAGCCCGTTGCCGTTTCTCCGGGCCTGTATGTTGTTTCCACCCCGATCGGCAACCTCCGGGACATCACCCTCCGCGCGCTGGATATCCTGTCCGCTGCCGATGAGGTGCTGGCCGAAGACACCCGCGTGGCGGGAAAGCTTATGTCCGCCTACGGGATTAAAGCCCGCCTCAGCCCTTACCATGACCATAATGGGGCCGAACGGAGACCGCAGATCCTTTCCCGCCTCGCCCAAGGTGGAAAGATTGCCCTGATCTCGGACGCCGGCACGCCGCTTATCTCAGATCCGGGCTGGAAGCTGGTGCATGATGCGCTGGAAGCCGGCCACAAGGTCTATCCCGTGCCCGGCGCCTCGGCGCTGCTCGCCGGGCTCGTTGCGTCTGGCCTGCCGAGTGACCGGTTCATGTTCGCCGGGTTCCTGCCGCCGAAATCCGGCGCCCGCAAATCCGCGCTCGAAACCCTCAAACATGTGCCCGGCACGCTGGTCTTCTATGAAAGCGGCCCGCGCCTGGCTGAAAGCCTCGCCGATCTCGCCGCCGTTCTGGGCGGCAGCCGCAACGCCGCCGTCGCCCGTGAGCTGACCAAGATGTTCGAGGAAACAAGGCGCGGCACCCTCGCCAGCCTCGCCGAACATTACGAAACCGCTGGCCCGCCCAGAGGCGAAATCGTCATTCTCGCCGGCCCGCCGGAGGAAAAAACCTCCACACCCGGTGATCTCGACGCCGCCCTGCGCGACGCCCTCCTCACCATGCCGACGAAAGACGCCGCCACCAGTGTGGCCGAAGCCCTCGGCCTGCCACGCCGCGAGGTCTACCAGCGCGCCCTCCAGCTCAAATCGGAAAATGCCGGCTAAGCGCCAGATGGCCGAGGCGCGCGGGCGGCAGGCTGAGCACCGCGCCGCCCTCTGGCTGCGCCTGAAGGGCTATTCCATTCTCGCCATGCGCGTGAAGCTTCCGGTGGGGGAGATCGACATCATCGCCCGCAAGGGGCGTCTCATCGCCTTTGTCGAGGTGAAAGCCCGTGCCCGGCGGGACGACGCGCTTGGCGCCGTCAGCGTTCAGTCCTGGCAGCGCATCTCCCGCGCCGCCGAAGCCTGGATGGGCCAGCGCCCGAAATTCGCTGATTATGGCTGGCGCTACGACATCATCGCCCTCGCGCCGGGCCAGCTACCCTATCACCAGAAAGACGCCTGGCGTCCGGGGCTGGCCTGAAACATCACTCCGCCAGCGTCGGGGTCTCCTGGATGCTGACCAGATAGGCCAGCAGCACGTCCATCCCCAGATCGCCGAACACGAAGTCGGGCATGGTTTCATGGCCGACATGAATGCCCGCCCGGAAGTCCTCGGAGAGGTTTTCCGGTGAATAGAGCGACAATACATACCGCAGCGGCGGCGCATCGGCCCGCAGGCTCGCATCCTGGTCCAGCCCGTGGCAGATCGCGCAATGGGTCTGGGCAATCGCCTTGCCATCGGCAATCGAGGCCTCATCCATCGGAATCCCCAGGGCTTCGGTATCGAACACAGGGCGGGCTGGTTCAACGGGGGCAAGCGTTTCGGTGCTTTCGGCGGGTGGCACATGTGGCGGTTCGGGTATTTGCTGTCCGCAGGCGGTCATCAGCAACAGGCCGGTTGCGGCGGCAAGAGCGGGCAGGGCAAGGGGCATGGCAGTGCGCATCGGTAGGTTCCTCCTGGCAGAATCGCAGGCGCCCGGTGCAGGGCTGACGGCATCATCACTCTGCAACCGGGCGGGAGCAAGGCAAGCCCGTAGATTCCCCTATGCCAGCAGGCGCCTTCACCCTGCCGTAATCTTCTATCAGTTAGGCTCCGGGTGTAAGGCAGCTTCAGAGATCAGGCCGGGCCATTCATAAATGACCGATCGCCATCAACCGCCCCGTATGCCGAGGGTCATTCGCGTGCCCGCGCAGGCCATTGCCGCGCGGCGCCTCAGCCCGTTGCGTCTTCTCCTGATTGCCCTCCTTGCCATTGCGCTCTGCGGCGGCGCCTGGGGCTTATGGAAATGGCAGAGCCTGCACACCGGCATGCCCCGGCTCCCCGAAGTGTCCGAGCTCTGGCAGGCCCAGCGCGAGGCCGCCATCGAGTTCATCGACAGCGAAGGCAACACGCTGGCCGTGCGCGGTCCCCGCTATGGCCGCGCCATCAGCGTGGCAGAGCTTCCCAAACACGTCTCCCAGGCCTTCATCGCAGCCGAGGACAAGCGCTTCTACGAGCATGACGGCGCGGATGAGGCCGCCATCGCCCGCGCTGCCATCTCCAACGCAGCGGCCGGTGAAACCGTCTCGGGCGCCTCCACCATCACCCAGCAGCTGGTGAAGAACCTCGTCCTGGATTCGCGCCAGACCATGCAGCGCAAGGCGCAGGAAATCACCCTCGCCCGCCAGCTTGAGAAGAAGATGACGAAGGACGAGATCCTTTCGCTCTATCTCAACCGCATCTATTTCGGCGCTGGTCTCTATGGCATCGACGCGGCCTCGCGCTTCTATTTCGGCAAGTCCCCGGCGGAGCTGCAGATCCATGAGGCCGCCCTTCTGGCCGCGCTTCCCAAGGCGCCGTCAAAACTCAACCTGCGTGACAATCTGGAAGGCGCAAAGTCGCGCCAGCTTTACGTGCTCAAGGAGATGGAAAGCGAACGCTACATCTCCCGGCAGGAAGCCGCCGCCGCCCGCACCGCCGAGATCCACATCATCGAGCCGCCCCGATACGACCCCCAGCTCGGCTATGTGCTCGATATTGCCGCCGAGCGTCTGAAAACGCTGCTGCCGCGTGTGCCGGGCGACGCGGTCATTCAGCTCACGATCAATCCGAAGGTCCAGCAGAAGACACAGACCCTGCTCACAGAGCGTATGGCCAAGGATGGCAAGAGTGTTGCCGCCAGCCAGGTCTCCGCCCTGATCGTGGACCGGAACGGCCGCGTCATCGCGCTCACCGGCGGGGTCGACTATTCAACCTCGCCCTTCAACCGCGCCACCCAGTCCAAACGCCAGCCCGGCTCTGCCTTCAAGCCCTTCGTCTATGCCCTGGCGCTGGAAGACGGCTACTCGCCCTATGACGTCTTCAACGACCGCCCCATCAGCATCGGCAAATGGCAGCCGGTCAATTATAGCGGCGAGTATCACGGCCCGATGACGCTCTCAGAAGCGCTCGCCCGCTCCACCAATACCGTCGCCGCCGAGCTTGGCAATGAAACCAATCCCGAGCGTGTCGCTGCCCTTGCCAAGCGGTTCGGCATCGCCAGCGAGATGAAGCCCTTTCCCTCCATCGCCCTGGGCAGCCAGGAAGTCAGCCTCTGGGAACTGGTGCGCGCTTATGGCGTGTTCCAGTCGGGCGGCTACCGCACAGAGCCATTCCTGATCGAACGCGTCACCGACTCGCGCGGCGCGGTCTATTACGAGCACCCCGTCTCGCAGCGAGACCGTGTGTACCCGGAAGACCTGACCTCCGAAATGAACGCCATGATGATGCGCGTTGTCAGCGCTGCCTATGGGACAGGCGGGCGGGCCCGTATCCCCGGCTGGACCATCGCTGGCAAGACCGGCACCAGCCAGGAGTCGCGCGATGCCTGGTTCGTCGGCTTCTCTGCGGCCTATCTGGGTGGGGTCTGGGTCGGCAATGATGACGATACCCCGATGAAGCGCGTCACCGGCGGCGGCCTGCCGGCCGAGCTCTGGTCAGAGATCATGAAGGTCGCCCATGAGGGGCAGAAACCCGAAGCCCTCTTCGGTGCCAATCGCGCGGTGGTGCTTGATCCGGCTGCAGAAGAACGCATCACCTTCTATCGCGGCATGGCCCAGGCCTTCGCCGCCGCCTCCGGCTCCTCCCGCACCGCTAGCCGCGGTGGCGTCGCGCAGCAGGCAGAGTAGGGCAGGCGGCCTGATCCGTTTGCTATGCGGTTTTCCGCGGTGAAGGGTCCGTTTCCAAAACCAGCGCAGGGGTCTCAGGCGGGCTCTGGGGCAGCTTTCCGGCAGCCGCTTCAACCAGGTGCCACATCTTGTCCATCGGCTGGGGCCGGCCGACAAGATAGCCCTGCAATTCGTCACATCCATGCTCACGCAGGAAGCTCGCCTGATAGAGTGTCTCCACCCCTTCGGCAGTGCAGCGCAAGCCCATGAGCTTGGCAAGGCTAAGCGTTGCCTGCGTGATCGCGCGGCTTTCAGAGTCTGTCTCAATATCGCGCACGAAGCTCTGGTCAATCTTGATCTTGTGGAACGGGAACATCCGCAGATAGCTGAGGGAAGAATACCCCGTGCCGAAATCATCCAGCGAGATGCGCAGGCCCATATCACGTAACTGGTGCAGGCGGTCGAGCGCAAAGCCGGTATCGGCCATCAGAACGGACTCGGTGATTTCCAACTCGATCCGGGAGGGGGAAACCCGGTTGGCCGCAAGTGTGTGAACAATCGTCGACACAAGATTGGTTGAGTTCATCTGGAGGGGCGATATGTTGATCGCGATCCGGATGTTCTCAGGCAGGCGCGCAGCCTGGGCCGTCGCAGAGCGGATAATCCACTCGCCGATCGGCACGATGAGCCCGTTTTCCTCCGCGATGGGAACAAACTCCGAGGGCGGAATCATGCCGAGTTTTGGATGATCCCATCGCACCAGTGCCTCGAAGCCGACAACCTTGTGCGTCTGGGCGCTTATCTGGGGCTGGTAGACGAGATGCAGCTGGCCAAGCTCGATGGCGTGGCGCAAATCCGATTCGCCTCGCAGTCTTGCTTCGGCCTTGTCAGCCAGGATCGGTGAGAACAGGGCCCACTGGCCTTTGCCCTTCCGGCGCGCGGCGTGCATCGCCAGATCTGCATGTTTCAGAGTCGTGGGGGCATCCAAGTTCCTGTCGTCAAGCCGGCGCACGCCGATCGAAGCCGTACACACAATCGCAGCGCCCCATACCGAATAAGGCTGGCTGAGATAGTCCGATAAGCGGTCAAGAAACAGCTCCAGCCGACCGTCTCTGGGGCGTTCGACTGCCATCACAAATCCGTCGCTGGCAATGCGCGCAACGATGTCGCTGGCAAGAGAAGATTCAGTGAGGCGGTTGGTCACCTGCCGCAGAAGCTGATCGGCGGCCTGATGACCCAACGTGTCATTGATCACTTTGAATGTATCAAGATCAAGGCAGAGCAGGGCCCGTTCGGATGCGATCTCAAGTGGTGCATTTGCCCATCCGTCGAGTTGCGAGAGAAGGTTGGCGCGGTTGGGCAGGCCTGTGAGGTCGTCAAAATGCGCCATCCGCTGGATGCGGTCCTCGGTCTGCTTGGCCTGGGTCACGTTTGACGCAACACCGCGGAAGCCCATGAACCGGTTGTCTTCATAGACTGGTTTTCCAGTAAGAGAGACCCAGCAATTGTCACAGCCAGATACGCGGACCTGCAAGAGCACGTCATGAAACGGTTGGTGCCCCTGCATCGTCTCTTCCAGCTTCTGGCGGCTTTCTCCGATCTGGAACAGGGAGAAGAAGTTGCGCCCGACACTCATGAAGGACTTGGCATTCTCTTCGTTGCTGCCATTATAGGGGATGCTTTCGAGACGGTAATCGGTCCCTGTCTGCCACAGCCAGTCTGAAGAACTTTCGCCAAAGTCGCGCAGCAGGAGGCTGATCACCTGTGACTGCTCGCTCAGTGCTGCCTCGCTGAGGAATTGTTGAACGAACTGGCGATGCGCCCAGCGCACAGAGTAAATCAGTACAAAGACATAAACAGCGGCAAGTACGCCTACGAGCTGGCTGGTTATTCCCCCGTGCAACACCGCGGATGCTACCAGGCCAATACCGATGGGGACAATAAAGCATACCGCCGCAATCGGAACGCGGGAAAGAAGGAATGTCCCGCCAAACATCATGCCCGCCGTGATGGTCACGATTGCCATGAATTGCGGGTCGGCGGCGCCAATGGCCACCATCAGCGGGAGCGCGCCCCAAAAAAGACCGTGCAGCGTCGCGCTCTTGGCAACGGCATCTATTTTCCGCTCGGCATAGCGTTCGGTGTGGCTGTATTTCAGGCTCCGGAGATGTTGCAGGAATGTCAGGCCATTCAACAGGATCAGCCCAAACCCCCAGAAGGCTGACATCGGGCTCGCCCCGTCGATGTTAAGCTGGAGCAGGACAATGGCGGTGTTCAACAGTCCGACCAGCAACATCACCACGATAAGATGATTAATCGAGCTGACCTGCTTTGCCCTCAGGCCAGGCTGAAGCTTCTCGGGAACAGGAACCGATTTGATAAATCTTACGACTCCCGAAAATTGCGACCCAAAGACCTGTTGCGTTAACATTTGTCATTCTCACAAGGTAGTATCAGTGTCTTTTGATACGCTTACTGAGTTAATTCTCAGACTATTTGACCGCGAAAATTTTCATCATCAGCTTTCAGGGCTCATGAAGATTAACGTCTCGCCTGGTTAACCGGCAGAGCGGCAGGCTCGCGGCTTCCGCAAATTATCGAACACGCGCGCTATGGCGCGCGTCGCCGCAAGCGTTATATAGGGGGTCGTCAGGAAGGCCGGGCCGGAGTTTGCCGCTCAGCCAATTCCCTGTGCGCAGACGCGGTTGCGGCCTTTGGCCTTGGCGTCATAGAGGCTGGCATCCGCCTTCTGGATCAGTTCGCGCGCGCTCATGCCCGGCTGGTATTTTGCCACACCGAATGAGGCTGTTACGGTCGGCAAGGGCCCCACGCTGCGTTCGGCTTCATGCGCGGTCTTGCTGAGCGTGTGCTTGATGTTCACCAGCCGGTTATAGGCCGCCATCAGGTCGCTGCCGGGGAAGATGATCGCAAACTCTTCGCCGCCATAACGGGCCACGAGTTTGGGCTCATTGGCGTTGCTGGCGATCAGGCGCGCAAAATTCTGCAACACCACATCGCCGGCCGGATGGCCAAATGTGTCGTTGAGCGCTTTGAAATGGTCGAGGTCTGCCATCGCCACGCAGAGCGGCTCATGCGTGCGCGCGGCATGCTCCATCGCTTCTTCCAGCGTCTTGTCAAAGGCGCGGCGGTTGGGAATGGCGGTCAGCGGATCGCGCAGGCTTTGCGTGCGCACTTCATCAAGCTGTTCACTCAGCGTCGTGATCAGGCTCTGCGACCGGGCAAGGCCCTGGTTCAGTTCCTGCGTCATCGCATTCATGCGCCGGTTTTCCTCGATTAGTCCGGAGACGAGCGTATTGAACTGTTCCGGCGAGGCGGCCTGGGGTAGGTCTTGCTCCAGGGTCGAGAGCGTTTCGGAAAAGGCGCTGTTCTGTTGCAGGCTCGTCCCGATGACCGTGAGCACTTCGTTAATCTCGTCGCCGATAGCCTGGCTGATGTCATGGGTCGCAAACACGCTCTGCTCTTGCGCCAGATAAGCCTGGAACAAGAGTTCGATGTCATAGGCCGAGATCGCATCCTGCCCGAGCAGCAATTCGTCAATTTCCGCCACCAGCGCGGCGTCAGCCTTGATGGAATAGGCAAACCACACAGCATAGGCATTGGGGTAGGGCGCCGTCTTGTACTTCTCGCTGAGCTGAAACACGCGCACAGCTGCCTTGCAGGCTTCCCGAAAATCGAGTTGCGCCCGTTGTTCGGACGGCGTTGCCAGAGGTGCTCGGTCGATCAGTTGCGCGCCCATTTTGGGTCCATTCATGCCATCTTGTGTGACAGTTTCTACCAGAAGATAGTTTGAGGACGGTTAATACCGGATGAGATGTTTTTTTGTGCGGGACCGTCCCGAGATGTCCTGAAGTGTCCTGATTTGTCCCAGATTGTCCGAGTTTGTCCGGATCTGTCCCGGATTGTCCTCACCGCGCCCCACCCTTGTATTGTGATTTTGTTGTAGGGATTGGGTGACAGGCGGGGTCTGTCCCCACCCTTGGTCTTTGAGGACCGCGAGTTAGCGAACGGCCCGC
>PHEH01000036.1 GCA_002841155.1 Alphaproteobacteria bacterium HGW-Alphaproteobacteria-18 | reverse complement strand
CGGCCTGCCAGTCTCTGTTCGGCGCGGGATTTCAGCATGCGGATCGGCGCGCAGGGCGCCATCGATTCTGAAGGACCGAGATCTGCACACAGAGCGTAATCCCGCCGGAACCGGGGATTACGCCTGAGATATTCCCACGCCCAGCGATCCATCGAAAGCCCGGAAAGATAGTCATAGCGAGCAAGGGCCGTACTCGGCGCCAGCGTGAATGTCTTCATCGGAACATCCTCCGTTTGCAACGAAGGATGCAAGAATGATTCCACTTTAACGATTATTCCTATTAACCCTAAATCCTTGTCGCGCAGAGAGTCCAGACGGCCTTTGCCCCTGCTTTTGCGACGACTTTGGCCGCCTTCCCCGAACTTGGCATTTTGCAGGACGCTGCGCGCCGTCGCGCTGGCCTGCACACAATGGCCTACGCTCCAACTCGTCAAAAGCCTCCGTCTCCGGAACACTGTGGGAAAGCTCAAGACACGTTCAAGACAGGTATCAGCCGATGACGGATCATCCCGCAGACAAAAGTGCCCAGCGCCGCCAGGCCATGTTGGTGACCGCCTTCTGCCCGGTTGTTCGCGCCGCGCTTCAAAGCGATACGACGCTCGAAGTCATGGCCAATCCGGATGGCAGTGTCTGGATCGAGGAAGCTGGACGCGGGGTCATCCCGACAGGCCATGTCCTGACCGAAGGTGACCGTGAGCGTGTGATCCGGCTTATCGCGTCGGGCCTCGGCGGCCCGGCGTCCCAGACATCGGCGATTGTCTCGGCCGAGCTCCCGGGCACGGGCGAGCGGTTCGAAGGGATCCTCCCGCCGGTGTCCGCGGCGCCCTGCTATTCCATCCGGAAGCTGGCGCGTACCCCGTTCACGCTGGCGGACTATGTGCGCCAGGGCGCGCTATCCCCGGCGCTTGCCGGCCATCTCAAAGCGCTTGTCGCTGAACGCGCCAACATCGTGATCGCCGGCGGGACATCCTCGGGCAAGACGAGCCTCGCCAATGCGCTGCTCGGCGAAGGCGGGTTCTGCGGCGAGCGGATCGTCCTGCTGGAGGACACCCGCGAGCTCAGCTGCCCGGCGGCCAACCTCGTCGCCCTGCGCACCCAAGGCCCGTCTGTCACCCTGCGCGACCTCGTTCGCTCGACGCTGCGCCTACGCCCGGATCGGATCCTCGTCGGCGAAGTGCGCGGGGCCGAAGCGCTCGACCTGCTCAAGGCTTGGAACACCGGCCATCCGGGCGGGATCACCACCCTGCACGCCAATTCGGCGTCCGGGGCCTTGCGCCGCCTCGAACAGCTCACGGCCGAAGCGACCCGGGAACCGCCTCGGGAGCTGATTGGCGAGGCCATCGATGCCGTCGTGTTCATGAGCCGCACAGGCGGCGCGCGCCGGGTGGACGAAGTCGTCCGCGTCACCGGCTTCGACGGCCGTCATTACGTTACCGAGCCCCTTTCCGCTCCCAAGCCCACCCTTGTCAGACATGGAGAAATGACATGACGCGCCTAAGAACCCTGGACGCCCTGCGCCGCACCGGCGAGGCCGCCCTCCTCTTCACGCTCGCCGCGAGCCTCGCCCTGCCTGCCCATGCGGCCGGCACGGGCATGCCCTGGGAGGGCCCCCTCGACCAGATCCTCTCCTCGATCGAAGGGCCGGTCGCGCGGATCGTCGCGGTGATCATCATTACCCTGACGGGCCTGACCCTGGCGTTCGGAGAAACCTCCGGCGGCTTCCGCAAGCTGATCCAGATCGTGTTCGGGCTCTCGATCGCCTTTGCCGCGACCAGCTTCTTCCTGACCTTCTTCTCGTTCGGCGGCGGGGCGCTGGTCTGATGATTGAGGGGTTTGATATCCCGCTGCACCGGTCCCTGACCGAGCCGGTCCTGATGGCCGGCGCGCCGCGCAACCTCGCAATCACCATCGGCACGCTGGCGGCCGCCGTGGGCCTCGGCCTGCAGCTCTGGATCCCGGGCTTGGCTGTCTGGCTCATCGGACATTCGGCGGCGGTTTTCCTGGCCCGCCGGGACCCTGACTTCATGGCGACGCTTATCCGCGCGCTCCGGCACAAGGAACACCTCTCATGCTGAACCTCTCTGAATACGCCGCCCGTCCGCGCCTCCTGGCCGACTACCTGCCCTGGGCGGCGCTGGTGGCGCCCGGCGTTGTGCTCAACAAGGATGGCGCGTTCCAGACCACTTTCCGGTATCGCGGGCCTGATCTTGAGAGCTCGACCGAGCCGGAACTCATCGCGGTGATGGCGCGGGTCAACAACGCGCTCCGCCGCTTCGGATCAGGCTGGGCGCTGTTCTTCGAAGCGTCGCGCGAGGAAGCCGGTGACTATCCGTCCTCGGAGTTTCCGGATCCTGTTTCCTGGCTCGTCGATGAGGAGCGCGGCGTCACCGCAGAAGAAGGCGGCGCCCGGTTTGAGAGCGCCTACTATCTCACCCTGCTC